>NZ_JBDHNH010000005.1:0-583871 GCF_039766235.1 Streptomyces changchenzhani
AGGGAGCTTGACTGTGAGACCGACGGGTCGAGCAGGGACGAAAGTCGGGACTAGTGATCCGGCAGTGGCTTGTGGAAGCGCTGTCGCTCAACGGATAAAAGGTACCCCGGGGATAACAGGCTGATCTTCCCCAAGAGTCCATATCGACGGATGGTTTGGCACCTCGATGTCGGCTCGTCGCATCCTGGGGCTGGAGTCGGTCCCAAGGGTTGGGCTGTTCGCCCATTAAAGCGGTACGCGAGCTGGGTTTAGAACGTCGTGAGACAGTTCGGTCCCTATCCTCTGCGCGCGTAGGAATATTGAGAAGGGCTGTCCCTAGTACGAGAGGACCGGGACGGACGAACCTCTGGTGTGCCAGTTGTCCTGCCAAGGGCACGGCTGGTTGGCTACGTTCGGAAAGGATAACCGCTGAAAGCATCTAAGCGGGAAGCCTGCTTCGAGATGAGTATTCCCACCACCTTGAGTGGTTAAGGCTCCCAGTAGACGACTGGGTTGATAGGCCAGATGTGGAAGCCCGGTAACGGGTGGAGCTGACTGGTACTAATAGGCCGAGGGCTTGTCCTCAGTTGCTCGCGTCCACTGTGTTAGTTCTGAAGTAACGAACTGTGTATACACCGGTTGGTTAACTTCATAGTGTTTCGGTGGTCATAGCGTTAGGGAAACGCCCGGTTACATTTCGAACCCGGAAGCTAAGCCTTTCAGCGCCGATGGTACTGCAGGGGGGACCCTGTGGGAGAGTAGGACGCCGCCGAACAATTATTCAACGCTGGTCCCAGAACTTCGGTTCTGGGACCAGCGTTTTTTTATGCCCTGTCACTTGTTGTTCACGTTGTGCGACCACGATCCGAGTCATGGGGACGATCGGAATACTGAAGTGCGCAGGTGTCGGTGCCGGCGACGAGGTCATCGTGTCGGCTTATGGGAACGTCGAGGTGACAGAGGCGGTGCTCGCCGTGCGGGCGCTGCCAGTGTTCGTGGACATCGATCCGGACAGCTACTGCCTGGATGCGGGCGCCGCTGCCGCCGCCGTGACATCGCGTACAGCGGCCGTCGTGGCCGTGCCTCGATTCGGCTGTCCGGCCGATCTGGGATGGCTGCAGGATCTCGGGCGCAGGCATGGGCTCCTGGTTCTGGAGCACCCCGATGCGGCCGACGCCGAGGAGAGCGCGTTGGTTCAACGGCGGGCTCAGGCCGCGTACTTCGACGAGAGGCTCACCGGAGTACGTACTCCGGTGGCTCGCGCAGGGCACGCGTACCAGCAGTACGTCGTGCGGGTCCCCGGCAATGGGCGGCCCGACCGTGACGCGTTCGCGCGCGCCGTGCGGCGCAAGGGCGTGGACTGTCACGTGCCGGTGAAGACGCCCGTCCACCGGCTGCCGGGATTTCGGCAGCCGGTGTGTCTGCCCGAGACGGAACATGCCGCGGACGAGACGCTGGCGCTGCCTGTCGGCGGCGGACTCTCGCGGCGGGACCTCCAGCGCGTCGTGTCGGCGTGCAACGCGCTCGGGGGACTTCTTCAGCCTGCCTTCTGAATGCCCTGCCTGGCAGGGGCGGAGGGGGGTGGTCCAGAGGAATGGGCGGTTTCGAAACGCACGCAGACTCGGGTATGATCGATTCCGTTGCCACAGAGCAACAGGCCCCAATAGCTCAGTCGGTAGAGCGTCTCCATGGTAAGGAGAAGGTCTACGGTTCGATTCCGTATTGGGGCTCAGGACGAAAGGCCCCCGCCTGTTGGCGGGGGCCTTTCGCGTACCCACTGGGCCTTCGGGGGGCTTACTGGGCGTGCAGTTCGGGGACGCGCATGGCGAGGATGGCCATGTCGTCGGAGGCCGGTTCCGCGGCGAAGCGCTCGACGGCGCGCAGGATGCGGGCGGCCACCGCGCCGGCCGTCAGGCCCGTGCAGGTCGCGAGGACATCGGCGAGACCGTCGTCGCCGAGCATGCGGGTGCCCTCCCGGCGCTCGGTGACGCCGTCGGTGACGCACAGGAGTACGTCGCCGGGCTCCAGGGTGACGGTCTGCTCGTACAGCTCCAGATCCTCCATGACGCCCAGCAGCGGCTGCGGTTCGGCGGCGGCTTCGACCGAGCCGTCCTGGCGCAGGCGCAGCGGCAGTGGGTGGCCCGCGCAGACGATCTTGAGGATGGAGCTGCCGTCCTCCTGGGGCCACAACTCCCCGTACAGGAGCGTCAGGAAGCGGCTGCGGGCTCCCTCGTCGAGGATCGCCGCGTTGAGGCGCTCCAGGACTGCGGGGCCGGAGAAGCCCTCGCGGGCGAGCAGACGCAGGGCGTGGCGGGCGAGGCCGGTGACGGCGGCCGCCTCCGGGCCCGTACCGCAGACGTCGCCGATGGCGAAGCCGTACGCCCCGTCGCGGATCGGGAAGAGGTCGTAGAAGTCGCCGCCGACCTCATTGCCCTCGCCCGCGGCGCGGTAGATGACCTCGACCTCGACGTTCGGGACGTGTGGCAGCTCGGGCGGCAGCAGGCTGCGCTGGAGGGACTGGCTGATGGCCATGCGCTCGGAGTACAGGCGCGCGTTGTCGAGGGCGAGCGCGGCGCGGCGGGAGAGGTCCTCGGCGAGCTCCAGGATCTCCTGGCGGAAGTGGTCGTCGGTGGGCTTGCCGAGGGTGAGCATGCCGATGACGCGGTTACGGGCGACCAGCGGCAGGACCACGGTCTCGCCGCCGACCGCGGCTGCGGTGGCGAGCGTGGTGCCGATGCCCGAGCCGAGGTGCGGGGTGGAGCCCAGACCGAGACTGCGCATGGACGTACGCAGCGCGGACTGGTGGGCCGCCTCGCTCGGGGCGGTCCAGATGCGGGCGCCCGGCGTCGGGACCGGATCCGGTGGGTCGATCTTGGAGAGCAGGGCCTTGAGCCCGTCGATGCGCTCCTCGTCCTCGTGGAGTACATAGGAGAGGTACGGCTCGGAGGACTGGTCGGCGATGGTGTAGACGGCGCACCAGGTGGCGAGCGTGGGCACCGTCATTTGGGCCATCAGCGCGAGGGTCTGGTCGCGGTCGAGTGTGCCGGCGAGGAGGTCGGAAGCCTCTACGAGGAACGAGAGCGAACCGCGGCGCAGACGCTCCAGCTCGCCCAGCCGCGCGGACTCGACGGCCAGTGCGATGCGGTCCGCCGCGAACTGCAGGCGCAGCGCCTCCTCGTTGGAGTAGCGACCTGCCGCCTCGGCTGCGACGCCGAGGGACCCGGTGAGGCGACCCTCGACCTTGAGGGGGACGGTGACGACGGAGCGCATGCCGGTGCCACTGAGGAGCGGGACAGCGCCTGGGACGGCCGTGAGGTCCTCGTGGACGGCGGGCATCCTGGCGGAGCCGTAGCGGCCTGTGCCGGCCTCCACAGGGACGCGGGCGAAGCGTTGGCGGGCGGAGGGCAGGCCGGTGGTGGCCCGTACCTCCAGCTCCGTCTCGTCGTCGGTGGCGAGCAGCAGGAACGCGGAGTCGGCGTCGAGCATGTCGCGGGCGCGCTCCACGGTGCGCTGGAGGAGGCCGTCGAGGTCGTCGGGGGCGGGAGAGCCGATGAAGACTTCGAAGGGGTCAGCGGCGCGGCTGTCGGTGAGCCCGCCGCCCGGGGTGTCCGTGGGGGTGCGCTGCGGGGACTGGATGACGGCGCGCTCCGCGTCGCGCACCAGCAGGCAGACCGTGGACGGCTCGCCGTTCACGTCCCGGACGCGCAGATGGGACGCGTAGACGGCGATGACGCGGCCGTCGGAGCTGCGGATGCCGTAGCTGCCTTCCCAGCGGGACAGCTGCAGGGCGTCGGCGATGCCGGTGGCGATGCCGGGGGTGTGCGGCCAGGCGGCGAAGTCGGTGAGCTGCTTGCCGGTGACCTGCTCGGCGTCGTAACCGAAAAGCTCGTCCGCGTCCTCGTTCCAGGCGCGGATGGCGCCGGTGCGGTCGATCTGGACGACGGCGACGCGCACCCGGCCGTCGGCGACCGGGAGCAGCTCGATGGGGAGCACGGGGCCGGCGGAGCGTATGCCGACGGGGCGGTGCGGGAGGTCGAGTTGGAACCAGACCTGCTTCCGGGTGGGGGCGTACTCGACGCCCCAGCGGGAGGCGAGGGCCGCGCAGAGCAGGAGGCCGCGACCGCCTTCGCGGTCGGGGCTGCCGAATTGCTGGGGGGTCCCCTGGAGGGGCACCTCGCGCTCGGGGTAGCGGTCGGCCACCTCGACGCGTACACCGTCTTCCGTACGCAGGCAGAGCACGTCGGCGGTGGTCCCCGCGTGCACCACCGCGTTGGTGACCAGTTCACTGGTCAGAACGACCGCGTCGTCCACGATGTCGGAATAGCCCCACCCCTGAAGGGTGTCCCGCACAAAGGCGCGGGCGGTCGCGACGGACCGCCCGACAGGGTCGAAGCTGGCAGCGGCCCGCGCGGTGATCACAACGCTCCTCGTTCGTGTCTCGACGCCCGGTTCTGCCATGGTCGGCCCGCCCCTCCGGTGCCCGGTGGTGGATCTCACGTCACCGCCCCCGCCGGGCGGACCGGGGCGGCTGGACAGCCGGATGCCAGGTTACTTACCTTCGCAGTCCGTGCGGATGCCGGTCACCGGTGTTTCCGCCCCCGAGGTGCGGGGATGGTGTGCGAAGCTGCCGAACTGTTATGGCCGGGTTCGGCCAGGGTGAAACACTGGGAAAGCTTCGGGAGAAGCCCGGTGCGTAAGCCGGTGAGTACGGTCGACCCCTGCGGGAGGGACACGGTGGAGTCTGGCGCAGCCGCGCGGAGCACAACTTCGCGCGCAAAAGGCGGACGGTCCCGGAGCAATGGGACAACCGAAGTGGACACGGCGGCCCTGAATAGGCTGCTGGCGGCACTGGTAACGATGAGAGACGGCAACTTCCGCAAGCGCCTGACGGTGTCGGGCGATGGGGTGATGTCCGAAATTGCGGCTGTTTTCAACGAGGTCGCCGACCGGAATTTGCATCTGACCGGTGAGATCGCCCGGGTGCGCCGCATGGTCGGACGTGAGGGAAAACTGGCCGAACGGCTGGAAACAGGCGCCTGTGAGGGTTCTTGGGCCACCGCGATCGATGCCTCGAACGAGTTGGTCGACGATCTCGTACGACCGGTTTCCGAGGTCGGACGGGTGCTGTCGGCGGTCGCCGACGGTGATCTGGACCAGCGGATGGAACTGCGCTCGCAGGTCGCGGAGGGCTCCGGGCACCCGCTGCGCGGGGAGTTCCTGAAGGTCGGACGTACGGTCAACAACCTTGTCGACCAGCTCTCCGCGTTCACCGACGAGGTCACCCGAGTCGCCCTGGAAGTGGGTACCGAGGGCAAGCTGGGCGGTCAGGCCCAGGTTCGCGGAATGTCCGGTTCGTGGAAAGATCTCACGGATTCGGTCAACACCATGGCGTACCGGCTCACGGCTCAGGTACGTGACATTGCTCTCGTCACGACAGCGGTCGCCAAGGGCGATCTGTCGCGCAAGGTCACCGTGCATGTGGCCGGCGAGATGCTTCAGCTGAAAAACACCGTCAACACGATGGTCGACCAGCTCTCCTCCTTCTCGTCCGAGGTGACCCGCGTCGCACGCGAGGTCGGTACCGAGGGCGAACTGGGCGGGCAGGCCCAGGTGCCCGGCGTGGCCGGCGTGTGGAAGGACCTGACCGACTCCGTCAACCTCATGGCCGGGAACCTGACGGCGCAGGTACGCGGTATCGCCGAGGTGACCACGGCGGTCGCCAACGGCGATCTGTCGCGGAAGGTCACGGTGAGCGCCAGGGGCGAGGTCGCCCAGCTCGCCGAGACCATGAACCAGATGACCGAGACGCTGCGAACGTTCGCGGACGAGGTCACACGAGTGGCGAGCGAGGTCGGTGGCGAGGGTCTGCTCGGCGGTCAGGCGCAGGTGCCGGGCGCTGCGGGGACCTGGAAGGACCTCACCGATTCGGTGAACACCGTCTTCCGTAACCTCACCACACAGGTGCGGGACATCGCCCAGGTGACGACGGCGGTCGCCAACGGCGACATGTCGCAGAAGGTCACCGTTGATGTCGCGGGCGAGATGCTGGAACTGAAGAACACCGTCAACACGATGGTGGACCAGCTCCAGTCCTTCGGCTCCGAGGTCACCAGGGTGGCGCGCGAGGTCGGTGTCGAGGGGTTGCTCGGCGGTCAGGCGCAGGTGCCGGGCGCTGCGGGGACCTGGAAGGACCTCACCGATTCGGTGAACACAGCCTTCCGTAACCTCACTGGGCAGGTCCGCAACATCGCGCAGGTGACGACGGCGGTCGCCAACGGCGATCTGTCGCAGAAGGTCACCGTGGATGTCTCCGGCGAGATGCTGGAGCTCAAGAACACCGTCAACACGATGGTGGATCAGCTGTCGTCGTTCGCCGATCAGGTAACGCGCATGGCGCGTGACGTGGGTACGGAGGGCCGCCTCGGCGGCCAGGCCCGGGTGGACGGCGTCAGCGGCACCTGGAAGGAACTGACCGACTCCGTCAACTTCATGGCGGGGAATCTGACCTCACAGGTGCGTCAGATCGCTCAGGTGACGACAGCGGTCGCCCGCGGTGACCTGTCGCAGAAGATCGACGTGGATGCGCGCGGCGAGATCCTGGAGCTCAAGAACACCATCAACACGATGGTCGACCAGCTCTCCTCGTTCGCCGACCAGGTGACCCGGGTGGCCCGCGGGGTGGGTACGGACGGACGGCTCGGTGGTCAGGCGCAGGTGCCCGGCGTCGCCGGTGTGTGGCGTGATCTGACCGATTCGGTGAACGGCATGGCCGGGAATCTGACCGCTCAGGTCCGTAACATCGCGCAGGTCGCGACAGCGGTCGCCCGTGGTGACCTGTCGCAGAAGATCGACGTGGATGCGCGCGGCGAGATCCTGGAGCTCAAGAACACCCTCAATACGATGGTCGACCAACTGTCGAACTTCGCGGAGCAGGTGACCCGGGTGGCCCGCGAGGTGGGTACCGAGGGCATGCTCGGCGGCCAGGCTGAGGTCCAGGGCGTCAGTGGCACCTGGAAGGATCTCACCCAGTCCGTCAACTTCATGGCGAACAACCTGACTTCGCAGGTCCGCAACATCGCCGAGGTGACGACGGCGGTCGCCAAGGGCGATCTGTCGAAGAAGATCACCGTTGATGCCAAGGGCGAGATCCTGGAGCTGGTGACGACCGTCAACACGATGGTCGATCAGCTGTCGTCGTTCGCCGACGAGGTGACCAGGGTCGCCCGCGAGGTGGGCACCGAGGGAATCCTCGGGGGCCAGGCCCGGGTGCGTGGGGTCACCGGCATCTGGAAGGACCTCAGCGACAACGTCAACCTGATGGCGAACAACCTGACTTCGCAGGTGCGCAACATCTCGCAGGTCTCGGCGGCGGTCGCCAACGGAGACCTGACGAAGAAGGTGACGGTCGAGGCACGCGGCGAGGTCGCGCAGCTCGCCGACACGGTCAACACGATGGTGACGACGCTGTCGTCGTTCGCCGACGAGGTCACCCGGGTGGCCCGCGAGGTGGGCACCGAGGGCGAACTCGGCGGCCAGGCACGCGTTCCTGGCGTGTCAGGTACGTGGAAGGACCTCACCGAGTCGGTGAACTCGATGGCGTCCAACCTCACCGGTCAGGTACGCCAGATCGCCATGGTCACCACCGCCATCGCCAAGGGCGACCTGACCAAGAAGATCGACATTGATGCGCGCGGCGAGATCCTGGAGCTGAAGACGACCATCAACACGATGGTCGACCAGCTGTCGTCGTTCGCCGAGCAGGTGACGCGAGTCGCCCGCGAGGTGGGTACGGACGGCCAGTTGGGCGGCCAGGCGCGGGTACGTGACGTGGACGGCACCTGGCGCGACCTGACCGAGTCGGTGAACGAGATGGCGGGGAACCTGACCCGTCAGGTGCGCGCGATCGCCGCCGTGGCCACCGCGGTGACCCGCGGTGATCTCAATCTGAAGATCGACGTCGATGCGGCGGGCGAGATCCAGGTCCTGCAGGACAACATCAACACGATGATCGCCAACCTGCGCGACACCACCCTGGCCAACAAGGAACAGGACTGGCTCAAGGGCAACCTGGCGCGGATCTCCGGCCTGATGCAGGGCCGCCGTGACCTCGACGACGTGGCCTCGCTGATCATGAGCGAGCTCACCCCGGTGGTCTCGGCGCAGCACGGGGCGTTCTTCCTGGCGCTGAGCAGGCAAGTGGCCGCCGAAGTGGGAGCCGACGCGGACAGCGCGTACGAGCTGCGCATGCGGGGCAGTTACGGCTACTCGTCGGGTTCCATGCCGACCTCCTTCAAGCCCGGGGAGACACTCATCGGCACCGCCGCCGAGGAGAAGCGAACCATCCTGGTGGACAACGTGCCGCCCGGCTATCTCAAGATCTCCTCCGGTCTCGGCGAGTCCCCGCCGGCGCATGTGATCGTGCTGCCGGTGCTCTTCGAGGGGAAGGTCCTCGGCGTGATCGAGCTGGCGTCCTTCCAGCCCTTCACTCAGATCCAGAAGGACTTCCTGAACCAGATCGCCGAGATGATCGCGACGAGCGTCAACACCATCAGCGTCAACTCGAAGACCGAGGTGCTGCTGGAGCAGTCCCAGGAGCTGACGGAGCAGCTGCGTGAGCGCTCGGAGGAGCTGGAGAACCGGCAGCGGGCGCTCCAGGTGTCCAACGCCGCACTGGAGGACAAGGCCGAGCTGCTGGCGCAGCAGAACCGCGACATCGAGGTGAAGAACACCGAGATCGAAGAGGCCAGGCAGGTTCTTGAGGAGCGCGCCGAGCAGCTCGCGGTCTCGATGCGGTACAAGTCCGAGTTCCTGGCGAACATGTCGCACGAGCTGCGTACGCCGCTCAACTCGCTGCTTATTCTGGCGAAGTTGCTCGCCGACAACGCCGAGGGGAATCTCTCGCCGAAGCAGGTGGAGTTCGCCGAGACGATCCACGGCGCCGGTTCCGACCTGCTCCAGCTGATCAACGACATCCTCGACCTGTCGAAGGTCGAGGCGGGCAAGATGGACGTCAGTCCGACCCGGATCGCGCTGGTCCAGCTCGTCGATTATGTCGAGGCGTCCTTCCGGCCGCTCACCGCGGAGAAGGGCCTGGACTTCTCCGTCCGGGTCTCTCCGGAGCTGCCGGCGACGCTGCACACCGACGAGCAGCGGCTGTTGCAGGTGCTGCGCAACCTGCTGGCCAACGCGGTGAAGTTCACCGACACGGGCGCCGTCGAGCTGGTCATCAGGCCGGCCAGCGCCGATGTGCCGAACGCGATCCGTGAGCAGCTCCTGGAGGCCGGCTCGCTGCGTGACGCGGACGCCGACCTCATCGCCTTCTCGGTGACCGACACCGGCATCGGTATCGCGGCGAGCAAGATGCGGGTGATCTTCGAGGCGTTCAAGCAGGCCGACGGGACGACCAGCAGGAAGTACGGCGGTACGGGCCTGGGGCTGTCCATCAGCCGGGAGATCGCCCGGCTGCTCGGCGGCGAGATCCACGCGTCCAGCGAGCCGGGCCGCGGCTCCACCTTCACGCTGTATCTGCCGCTGCACCCGAGTGAACTGCCTCCGCAGGGCTACCCGCAGCTCGCGCCCGGCGCTCTGGAGCCGCTGCGGGGGAGCGCCACCGAGGACGGTTCCCCGGTGGAAGCGCTGCCGCCGGTCGACCCGGACTCCCGGCCCGGCTCCTCGCAGCCCGGTTCCTCCGGGCTGTTCAGGCGGCGCCGCAAGGCGCTGAGCGGCACCGGGCAACTGCCCGCGCTGTCCGCGGGCAAGCCGTCGGCCGCACCCGCGGAACAGCTTTCCCAGGAGCCCTGGGAGCTGATGAGCCAGTCGACGACGCCGGAGCCGCGTCGCGGCATCCAGTTCAACCATGAGAAAGTGCTGATCGTCGACGACGACATCCGCAATGTCTTCGCGCTCACCAGCGTGCTGGAGCAGCACGGACTTTCCGTGCTGTACGCGGAGAACGGACGCGAGGGCATCGAAGTCCTTGAGCAGCACGACGATGTGACGGTCGTGCTGATGGATATCATGATGCCGGAGATGGACGGTTACGCGACGACTACGGCGATCCGTAAGATGCCTCAGTTCGCGGGCCTGCCGATCATCGCGCTGACCGCCAAGGCGATGAAGGGCGACCGGGAGAAGGCCATCGAGGCCGGCGCCTCCGACTACGTCACGAAGCCGGTCGATCCCGATCATTTGCTGTCGGTGATGGACCAGTGGATGCGTGGGGAGTGATCGTTGGTTGTACGAAAGTGAGCTGGTTGCTGACTGACTGTGGCCGGAGGCGTGTGAGGGCGCGGTATTCGGGGAACCTTCTGGTCTCCCACTGCGTTTCTGCTACGTGCACGGTGACATGGCGGTGACTGGGTGTGGCGACAGGCGGGGTGCGGCTAGCATGACCGGCACAAGGACGGGCGACGCAAGAGAGTCGTCCCCTGGGGCGGCGCCCGGTGCACTGCCGGGGCGAGGAGGACGGGCCATGGTGCAGAAGGCCAAGATCCTCCTGGTCGATGACCGGCCGGAGAATCTGTTGGCGCTGGAGGCCATCCTCTCTGCGCTCGATCAGACACTGGTACGGGCATCGTCAGGGGAGGAAGCGCTCAAGGCGCTGTTGACGGACGACTTTGCGGTTATTCTGCTGGACGTTCAGATGCCGGGTATGGACGGTTTTGAAACCGCGGCCCACATCAAGCGGCGAGAGCGGACCCGGGACATCCCGATCATCTTTCTCACCGCCATCAACCACGGCCCGCATCACACCTTCCGGGGTTACGCGGCGGGCGCGGTGGACTACATCTCCAAGCCCTTCGACCCGTGGGTGCTGCGCGCCAAGGTCTCGGTGTTCGTCGAGCTGTACATGAAGAACTGCCAACTGCGGGAACAGGCCGCGCTGCTGCGCCTTCAGCTGGAGGGCAGCAACCAGGCCGGCGGCGGGGGCGACGTCAAGGAGCCTGCCGGGCTCCTCGCCGAACTCTCGGCGCGGCTCGCGGCCGTTGAGGAGCAGGCCGAGGCGCTCTCCAAGCAGCTCGACGACGACTCGGCCGACGCGGCCGCGGTCGCGACCGCGGCTCACCTGGAGCGCAAGCTGACGGGTCTGCGCCGGGCGCTCGACGCGCTCGAACCGGGCACCGGCGGCAATGCGCCTCCGCTGTCCGCGCAGAACTGACGCCCGGAAGCGGCACGCAGGACCGACGCCCCGGCTCGGCGCCGGGAATTGGCGGTCGGGACTGGCGGTCAGGATTGGCGGTCGGGACCGACGCGCAGGAATGGGCCCGGCACCGGGCAACGTGCCCTGGTGCCCGCCCTGTCGGCCGCTTGAAGAAGTGTCAGACCCACCGTCAGTTCCGGGCCACTTGTCACACGACACGAACGGGTGAAGCAGTGGGCACACGTGTCCGCCGGGGTCCGCACAGGTAACCTCTAGCACCATGGCCTCACGTACGTCCGGCAAGGGCTCCCAGGGCACGGCGGGCACCGCGAAGCCGCGCGCCGGCCGTACAACTGGCGCCGCGAAGAAGGCAGCGCCCGCCAAGAAGCCCGCGCCCGCGAAAAAAGCGCCCGCCAAGAAGGCTGCGGCCAGGCCCGCACCCAAGGCCGCGCCGTCCCCCACAGGGGGCGTGTACCGGCTGGTGTGCGCAGTCTGGCTGGGCATGGCGCACGGCGTGGGCGCGATGTTCCGCGGAATAGGGCGGGGCGCGAAGGGGCTCGATCCGGCGCACCGCAAGGACGGCCTGGCGCTGCTGCTGCTCGGTCTCGCGCTGATTGTCGCGGCCGGTACCTGGTCCCAGCTCCGCGGCCCGGTCGGCGACCTCGTCGAGATGCTGGTGACCGGCGCCTTCGGCCGACTCGACCTGCTCGTGCCGATACTGCTGGGCGTCATCGGCGTACGGGTGATCCTCTATCCCGAGAAGCCCGAGGCCAACGGCCGGATCGTCATCGGGCTCTCCGCGCTCGTCGTGGGCGTGCTCGGCCAGGTCCACATCGCGTGCGGCTCGCCGGGGCGCGCCGACGGCACCGAGGCGATGCAGGACGCGGGCGGGCTGATCGGCTGGGCCGCCTCCATGCCGCTGATCTTCACCATGGGCGAGGTCCTCGCCGTACCGCTGCTTCTGCTGCTCACGCTCTTCGGGCTGCTGGTCGTCACCGCGACTCCGGTCAACGCCATCCCGCAGCGGCTGCGGCTCCTCGGGGTCAAGCTCCGGATCATAGAGCCGCTGCCGGGTGAGGACGAGACCGAGGACGACGAGCGCTACGACGAGCAGTGGCGCGAGGCGCTTCCCAAGAGCGCGCGCCGCCCGTCCGCGCGCCGGAGTGAAGCGCCCGAGGTGTACGACGCGGAGCAGGCCGAGGAAGAGGCACTCACCAGGCGCCGCCGGCCCCGCAGAGCCTCCGTGCAGCCCGCTCCTCCGCGCCCCATGGACGCCGTGGACGTGGCGGCCGCCGCCGCTGCGGCGCTCGACGGCGCCGTGCTGAACGGGCTGCCGCCCTCGCCGCTGGTGGCGGATCTGACGCAAGGGGTGTCCACCGAGCGTCCCGCCGCCGTACCCGGCGCGCGGGAATCGGCGGCAGGGCCCGAGACGGCACCCGCGCCCACGGCAGCCGCCGGCCCGCCCGCCCGTCCGCAGGTGGCCGACCGGACGAAGGCGCGTCCCGACGAGTCCCAGTCCCAGCCGCTGCCGCCCCGGGCCGAGCAGCTTCAGCTGGCCGGGGACATCACGTACTCCCTGCCCTCGCTCGACCTGCTGGAGCGCGGCGGCCCCGGCAAGACGCGCAGCGCCGCCAACGACATCGTCGTCGCGTCACTGACCACCGTCTTTACGGAGTTCAAGGTCGATGCGGCCGTCACCGGCTTCACCCGGGGGCCGACGGTCACCCGGTACGAGGTGGAGCTCGGCCCGGCCGTGAAGGTCGAGCGCATCACGGCGCTGGCCAAGAACATCGCGTACGCCGTCGCCAGCCCCGACGTACGCATCATCAGCCCGATCCCCGGCAAGTCCGCCGTCGGTATCGAGATTCCCAACACGGACCGCGAGATGGTCAAGCTCGGCGACGTGCTGCGGCTCGCCGACGCGGCGGAGGACGACCATCCGATGCTGGTCGCGCTCGGCAAGGACGTCGAGGGCGGCTATGTGATGGCCAACCTCGCGAAGATGCCGCACGTGCTGGTCGCGGGCGCCACCGGCTCCGGAAAGTCGTCCTGCATCAACTGCCTCATCACCTCGGTGATGGTCCGGGCGACCCCGGAAGACGTCCGGATGGTGCTGGTCGACCCCAAGCGGGTCGAGCTCACCGCGTACGAGGGCATCCCGCACCTGATCACCCCGATCATCACCAACCCCAAGCGCGCCGCCGAGGCGCTCCAATGGGTCGTGCGGGAGATGGACCTGCGCTACGACGACCTCGCGGCCTTCGGCTACCGGCACATCGACGACTTCAATCAGGCCGTGCGGAATGGGAAGGCCAAGGCGCCCGAGGGCAGTGAGCGGGAGCTGACGCCGTATCCGTATCTGCTGGTGATCGTCGACGAGCTCGCGGACCTCATGATGGTCGCGCCGCGCGACGTCGAGGATTCCATCGTCCGCATCACCCAGTTGGCCCGAGCGGCCGGCATCCATCTGGTGCTCGCCACGCAGCGTCCTTCCGTGGACGTCGTCACCGGCCTGATCAAGGCCAATGTGCCCTCTCGGCTTTCCTTCGCGACCTCGTCGCTGGCGGACAGCCGGGTCATTCTCGACCAGCCGGGCGCCGAGAAGCTGATCGGCAAGGGCGACGGTCTTTTCCTGCCGATGGGTGCGAACAAGCCGACCCGTATGCAGGGCGCGTTCGTGACGGAGGACGAGGTCGCACTGATCGTCCAGCACTGCAAGGACCAGATGGCTCCGGTCTTCCGGGAAGACGTCGTGGTCGGGACCGCGAAGAAGAAGGAAATCGACGAGGACATCGGCGATGACCTGGACCTTCTGTGCCAGGCGGCCGAGCTGGTGGTCTCTACGCAGTTCGGCTCGACTTCGATGCTCCAGCGAAAACTGCGTGTCGGTTTCGCGAAGGCGGGCAGGCTCATGGATCTGATGGAGTCACGGAACATCGTCGGTCCCAGCGAGGGGTCGAAGGCGCGTGACGTCATGCTGAAACCGGACGAACTGGATGGCATGCTGGCCGAGATCCGGGGCGAGTCTCACCCGTAAGAGATCGACGAGCAACCGTTTCTCTTGTTCGCACGTCAAGTTGAGGGGGGGACAGCCAAATGGTCCCGCTATCGGGCTGTCAGGCGATTCTGATGGCGTACAAAGACCGCCCTCCCGGTTGCCCCTCTCTTTCATACCCCCCCTAGACTGAACATCCAGCAGGTGGCTCACGCTCGAAAGGCGCCCCCGTGTCTATCGGCAACTCTCCCGAAGACGACCGGCCTTCGATCGGTCGTGCCATCCAGCAGGCTCGTATCGCCGCAGGTCTGACGGTCGACGAGGTCAGTTCATCGACTCGCGTCCGCATTCCCATCGTGCATGCGATCGAGCAGGACGACTTCAGCCGCTGCGGCGGCGATGTGTACGCGCGCGGACACATCCGCACGCTGGCGCGGGCCGTCGGCCTGGAACCGGCAGAACTGATCGCGCAGTACGACGACGACCACGGCGGGCGCCCCTCGCCGACGCCCGCGGCACCGATGTTCGAAGCGGAGCGGATCCGACCCGAGCGGCGTCGCCCCAACTGGACCGCGGCCATGGTCGCCGCGATCGTCGCCGTGGTGGGCTTCGTCGGCTTCACGCTCTTCAGCGGCGGAGACGACGGCAATGGCTCGGCGAACGTGGCCGAGGGGTCCACGTCCGGCACCAAGCCGACCACCAAGCCCACCCCCACCAAGCCGGCCGACCCCAAGCCCAACCCCTCGGACAGTGCCATCGCGGCGGCCCCGCAGGACAAGGTCACGGTCAAGCTGACCGCGAAGGACGGCAAGAGCTGGATCTCCGCGAAGGACCACAACGGACGGCTGCTCTTCGACGGCCTGCTCCTCCAGGGCCAGTCCAAGACCTTCACGGACAACGAAAAGATCGACCTCGTACTGGGTGACGCCGGAGCGATGGACCTCTTTGTGAACGGCAAGGCGGTCAAGGACGAATTCCAGCCCGGACAGGTCGAGCGGCTGACCTACACGAAGGGCGACCCGGAGGTCGGCTGACCCGCCGAGAAGGGCCTGAGCGCGGTACCGCACCCGCCGCGAGGCCGGTCGCGGGCCGGGTCGCGGGCCCTGGCTGCCCTCGCGGCGGGGGCGTGCGTCGGGACAAAGTAGGCTGGAGCCCATGTCCGAACGCCGTACCGTCGCCCTTGTCACTCTTGGCTGCGCCCGTAACGAGGTGGACTCGGAGGAGCTGGCAGGCCGCTTGGCAGCGGACGGCTGGCAACTTGTCGAGAACGCCTCGGACGCGGACGTCGCCGTCGTCAACACCTGCGGATTCGTCGAGGCCGCCAAGAAGGACTCCGTCGACGCCCTGCTCGAAGCCAATGATCTGAAGGGTCATGGCAAGACCCAGGCCGTCGTCGCCGTCGGCTGCATGGCCGAGCGGTACGGCAAGGAGCTGGCGGAATCGCTGCCCGAGGCCGACGCCGTGCTGGGCTTCGACGACTACGCCGACATCTCCGACCGCCTCCAGACCATTCTCAACGGAGGCGTGCACGCCTCCCACACCCCGCGCGACCGGCGCAAGCTGCTGCCCATCAGCCCCGCCGACCGGCAGGGCGCCTCCGATGTGGCGCTGCCCGGACACGCGCAGGACACGCCGCCCGAGGACCTTCCGGAGGGTGTCGCGCCGGCCTCGGGGCCGCGGGCGCCGCTGCGGATCCGGCTGGGCAAGAGCCCCGTCGCCTCGGTGAAGCTCGCCTCCGGCTGCGACCGCCGCTGCTCCTTCTGCGCCATCCCCTCCTTCCGTGGCTCCTTCATCTCCCGGCGCCCCTCCGACGTGCTGGGGGAGACGCGCTGGCTGGCCGAGCAGGGCGTGAAGGAGGTCATGCTGGTCTCCGAGAACAACACGTCGTACGGCAAGGACCTCGGCGACATCCGTCTCCTGGAGACGTTGCTGCCGGAGCTGGCCGAGGTCGACGGCATCGAGCGGGTGCGGGTCAGTTACCTGCAGCCCGCCGAGATGCGGCCCGGACTGATCGACGTCCTGACCTCGACGCCCAAGATTGCGCCGTACTTCGACCTGTCCTTCCAGCACTCGGCGGCCGGTGTGCTGCGCTCTATGCGGCGCTTCGGCGACACCGACAGCTTCCTCCAGCTGCTGGAGACGATCCGCGCCAAGGCGCCGCAGGCGGGTGTGCGCTCCAACTTCATCGTTGGCTTCCCCGGCGAGAGCGAGGCCGACCTGGCGGAGCTTGAGCGCTTCCTGACGGGCGCACGGCTCGACGCGATCGGCGTCTTCGGGTACTCCGACGAGGACGGCACCGAGGCGGTCACGTACGACAAGAAGCTCGACGCCGATGTCATCGCGGAGCGGCTGGCGCACATCTCGCGGCTCGCCGAGGAGCTGACTTCGCAGCGGGCCGAGGAGCGGCTCGGTGAGACGCTGGAGGTGCTCGTCGAGTCCGTGGGCGCCGCCGAGGACGACGAGGCCGCTGTGGGCCGGGCGGCGCACCAGGCGCCCGAGACGGACGGCCAAGTGATCTTCACGACGAGCCAGGGGCTGACCGTCGGTCGTATGGTCGAGGCAAAGGTGGTCGGAACCGAGGGCGTGGACCTGGTGGCCGAACCGCTCGGATGTCATGAGGAGGCGGGCAGATGACCGGAGTCCCGGCGTCCGCGGCGGGCGGGACCGCCAGGTCTACGTCCGGCGCCGGCAAGCTGGGCGCGGTGGCCGTCGATCAGGCCAGCTTGTGGAACATCGCCAACATTCTGACCATGGTGCGGCTGCTGCTCGTGCCCGGTTTCGCCTTCTTGCTTCTCCACAACGGCGGCTATGACCCGGTCTGGCGGTCGTTCGCTTGGGCGGCCTTCGCGGTCGCCATGATCACGGACCTTTTCGACGGTCACCTGGCCCGCAGGTACAACCTCGTCACCGACTTCGGGAAGATCGCCGACCCGATCGCCGACAAGGCGATCATGGGTGCGGCCCTGATCTGTCTGTCGGCCCTCGGGGATCTGCCGTGGTGGGTGACGGCGGTGATTCTCTTCCGTGAGCTCGGCATCACGCTGATGCGCTTCTGGGTGATCAGACACGCGGTGATTCCGGCCAGCCGCGGCGGCAAGATGAAGACGCTGATCCAGGGCATCGCGGTCGGGATGTACGTTCTCGCGCTGACCGGTCCGCTCGCCTCGCTGCGGTTCTGGGTAATGGCGGCGGCGGTCGTGCTGACCGTGGTGACCGGCCTCGACTATGTGCGGCAGGCAGTGCTGCTGCGCCGGGCCGGGCTCGCGGCGGAGCGGGCGGCCGATCGGGCCACCGCGGAGTCGGCGGGTTCGTCCTCGTCGGAGCCGTCCCGGTGACCGGCGGCCGGGCGGCGCTGGTCGGCGTGCCTGCGCAGGTGCTGGAGCTGCTCGCGGGACGGGGCGAGACGCTCGCCGTCGCCGAATCGCTGACCGGTGGTCTGGTGGCCGGCGAGCTGACCGCCGTGCCCGGCGCCTCACGCGTGTTCCGCGGGTCCGTGACGGCGTACGCGACCGAGCTGAAGCGGGACGTCCTCGGGGTCGACGGAGCGCTGCTGGCGCAGCGCGGGGCCGTGGACCCCGAGGTCGCGCGGCAGATGGCGGCAGGGGTGCGGCGGGTGCTCGGGGCCGACTGGGGAATCGCGACCACAGGTGTCGCGGGGCCCGACGCGCAGGACGGACAGGCTGTCGGCACGGTGTTTGTGGCGGTCGAGGGACCTGGTGGTACCGGGAAAGTCGCCGCGTTGAGGTTGAACGGAGACCGAGCGGTAATCCGTATGGAGAGTGTACGTAGCGTGCTGACCCTGCTCTCCGGCGAACTGATCGAGAACGCGCGGGCACAGGATACGGAACAGAACGGGGGGAATTGATGTTTGCAGCCCTGAGTGAACACGACATCGCTCCCCGCACGGCCGCAGCGCGAGGCGGTACGGTGGGGCGTGAAGGATGCGGCTACGCGGTCCGAGGAGGGAGCCACCGATGATTCTGCTCCGTCGCCTGCTTGGTGACGTACTGCGTCGGCAGCGCCAGCGCCAGGGCCGTACTCTGCGCGAAGTCTCCTCTTCCGCCCGAGTCTCGCTCGGCTATCTTTCCGAGGTGGAGAGGGGGCAGAAGGAGGCTTCCTCTGAGCTGCTCTCTGCGATTTGCGACGCGCTTGATGTACGGATGTCCGAGCTCATGCGTGAAGTGAGCGACGAACTGTCGCTCGCTGAACTGGCGGCGTCGGCAGCGGCGAGCGAGCCGGTGCCGGTGCGTACGATGCTCAACTCTGTTTCTGTGGCTTCGGTGGCCGGTGTGCCGCCGAAGCGGGTGACGATCAAGGCACCTGCGGAAGCGGTGGACGTGGTTGCCGCCTGACTCCGGTGTGAGTCCGGCCTGAGTTCGTGGCGCAGCCCCGGTTGGTCCTGATGGACCGGCCGGGGTTCTTTCGTGCGCCTACTCCTCTGTGCTCCGGTTCGGCGGCTATTCATACACCCTTGCATGACCCTTTTAGGGCGTATGTGCCATGGTGGGGTGAAGTATGAAAATCGGTTCCTGAGGAGGAAGCGGATGTCTGTCGTGAAGAGCACCCTGCCCGAGGCTGATCTCAAGGTGGTCGGCGAGGCGCTCCAGGGTGCGCTTGTGGACCTGGTCGATCTCTCCCTGGCTGCCAAGCAGGTCCACTGGAACGTGGTCGGGCCGCGCTTTCGCTCCGTACATCTGCAGCTGGACGACGTGGTCGTCACGGCGCGGCAGCACTCCGACACGGTGGCGGAGCGGGCCTCCGCGATCGGCGTCAATCCGGACGGGCGCTCCACGACGGTGTCGGAGTCGACCGCGATCAGCGAGGTGCCGGCCGGGTGGATCAAGGACGTCGATGCCGTACGGATCCTGGTGGACGCGCTCGGAGTGGTGATCGGCCGGATGCGCGAGCGGATCAGGGTCACTGGTGACCCGGACCCGATCACTCAGGATCTCCTCATCGGGCTCACCGCGGAGCTTGAGAAGCACGCGTGGATGTTCCAGGCAGAGAGCGCTTAGGGCGCGTAGCGGGAGTGCGCGCGCCGGGCGTGCTTCCGGTGCGCCCTCCCGCCGGGTGATCGCGCCCGGTTAGCGTCGGCCGCCGGAGGAGGCAGCCATGACATGGCGTGACTTCTGGGGGCGCGGGGGATCTGAGGGGCGCGAGGGGCGTGTGTGGCGTGGGCGGGCACTTCGGCGCGGCCCGTTGCTCGCCCTGGCGCTGGTGCTGGGTGCGCTGTGGTGGTGGGCCGTGCTGCGGCTCGCGCTGCTGCCTGAGCAGACAGGGGCCATCGAGGGCGCGGTGGCGGCGGGCGGCTGGGGGCTGAGTCTGCTGCCGGTGCATGTGATTTCGGCTGCCTCGGCCGGAGTGACTACCAGGGCATCACGACGCCGCCGTTCGGGCGCAGAATCTGACCCGTCGTGAAGGCGGAGGCATCGGACGCGAGGTGCAGGATCGCGTGCGCGATGTCCTCGGGCTCGCCCACCCGGCCGAGCGGAGAGGCCCGCACCATCATGGACTCGACCTGGTGCTGGAGTTCCGCGTCGTGGCGTTCCGTCATGGGGGTGCGGACCCAGCCCGGAGCGACGGCGTTGACGCGGATGGCATGGGGGCCCAGTTCGGTGGCGAGTGTCTTGGTGAGCTGGATCACGGCGGCCTTCGCCGCGCTGTAGCAGAGCAGGCCGGCGCTCGCGGAATCTACGGCGCCCGAGGCCATGGTGATGATGCTGCCCGGGACCTTGGCGGCGATCATGGCGCGGGCCGCCTCCTGGCAGGCGTACAGGACACCCTTGAAATTGACCGCCAGGACCCGGTCCAGGTCCTCGTCGCGGGTCTCAAGCACCGTGCTGCTGTGCATGATTCCGGCGACGGCGGCCAGGATGTCCAGACGTCCGGCTCGGGCGACCGCCTCGGTCAGCTGGGCGCGGTCGGTGACGTCGAGGGGGTGGGCGTGCGCGGCGCCGCCTGCTTTGACGATCAGGTCGGTGGTCTCGCGCAGCCCGTTCTCGTCGCGGTCCGCGCAGTGGACGGTCGCGCCGGCCTCCGCGAGGAGCAGAGCGCTCGCGCGGCCTATGCCGCTCGCGGCGCCGGTGACGAGTGCGGTGCGGCCGGTGAGGTCGTACGCCTTGAGGGGCATGCGGGGACGGTACGACCAGATCTGATGGACCGTCAACTGTGCGGCCGGGCCAAGCTTGTCAGGGGGTCGGGCCCAATTGGCAGCGGGGGCACCAATAGGTGGGACGGGCGCGGCTGCCGTCGCCCTGCTCGGCGAGACGCACCGCGATGCCGCAGCGCAGGCAGGGGCGGCCCTCGCGGCCGTACACGTACAGGGGCGGGGCGAGGGCGCGCAGAGTGGTGCGGCGGCGGCCCGGGTGGTCGCGGTTCGCCTCCAGGAGGCGCTTGGCGGCTGCCACGAGGCGCTCGGGGGCGGGGAGTTCACCGGTGGGCAGCCAGGGGGTGACTCCGGCGATGAAGCAGAGCTCCGACTTGTAGACATTGCCGATGCCCGCGAGATTGCGCTGGTCAAGCAGCGCCTCGCCAAGGGGTCGGTCGGGGGCGCCGAGGAGACGCCGCAGGGCCTCGTCGGCGTCCCAGCCGGGGCCCAGGAGATCGGGGCCGAGGTGGCCGACGGCCTGTTCCTCGTCCTGGGTGCGGATGAGCTCCAGGACGGGCAGGCGATAGCCGACGGCCGTGTGGTCCGCGGTGCCGAGGATGGCGCGGATCTGGTGGGCGGGTCCGCCGCGCCAGCGCTCGCCCGGGGCGTAGACCTTCCAGGCGCCGTCCATGCGGAGGTGCGAGTGCAGGGTCAGGCCGCCCTCGATGCGGGTGAGCAGGTGCTTGCCGCGCGGGGTGACGTCCAGCACGGTGCGGCCGGTCAGGTCGGCGGTGGCGAACCTGGGGACGCGGAGGTCGGAGCGGGTGAGGGTGTGGCCGGCGAGGGCGGAGTGCAGGCGGTGGGCGGCCTGCCAGACGGTGTCTCCTTCGGGCATGGGATCCATCATGCGGGGGGCGGGGCGGGGGGCGCCTCCGGTGGGGGTGGTGGGGTGAGGTGTCTTTGCGGTGTGGTCGGCTCGGCTGGTGGGGTGCTCTCGTGGGCTCCGGTCGCCGGGTCCGGGCGTCGTCGTAGGTGGTGGTCAGGCGCGGAGGCGGAGGCCTCTGGGGGTGGCGTGGAAGCCTGCCGCTTCCAGGGTTTGGCCCAGGGGTGAGGTCAGAGCGGGGGAGCCGTTGGTGCGCTCCACCGTGATGGTGCCCAGCGCGCCCCCACGGGCCGCCGTCGCGAGTGCTTCCGCTGCCGCGGCGAGGCGCGGATCCGGGGCCGAGGGATCGTCCGGGGTGGCGGGCCAGGCCAACAGGGTCTTGCCGCCACGCTCCATGTAGAGGGTCAGCTCGCCGTCGACGAGGACGACCAGGGAGCCCGCCTTGCGGCCGGGCCTGTGGCCCGCTTCGGCAGGGGACTCGGGCCAGGGCAGGGCCGCGCCGTACGCATTGGCCGGGTCGGCCGCGGCCAGGACCACCGCGCGGTTGGTGTGCTCCGCGTCCCCGCGGTCGCGGGCGGTCGCCGCTGCCCGCAGGCGGTCGACCGCACCGTCCATCGCGAACTGGGCGGCGCCCAGTCCTTCCACGACGTAGCCACGGCGCGCCTGCCCGCTGTCCTCGAAGGCGGCAAGGATGCGGTACGTCGCGGAGAAGCCGCCCTCGACTCCTTCGGCGGCGACCGCGCCCCGCGTGACCACGCCGTGCCGGTCCAGCAGGGTGCGGGCCAGGGCGTGCGCGCGGTGGGTGGGGTCCGTTTCCAGGGCCGGCAGCAGTGACCAGCGGCCGGAGGCGGTGGGCGGGCCGGTGCGGGAGGCGGTGCGGACAGAGGTCGTCAGTGTGCGGTAGCGCCCGCGCGGCACCGTGCGTTTCGCCCGGTGTGCGGTGGAGCCCGCGGTGCGCCCGGAGCCGAGAAGGGAGCGCAGCGGCGCGAGGGTGTCGTTGGTGAGTCGGCCCGACCAGGCCAGGTCCCATACGGCGTCGGCCAGTTGGGGATCGGTGCAGTCGGGATGGGTGGTGGCGCGGACCTGGTCGGCGATCTGGCGGAAGAACAAGCCGTAGCCGCCGGAGAGAGTGGTGAGGACGGATTCGTGGAGCGCCGTCAGCTCAAGCGGGTGTGGCTGAGGGAGAAGCAGGGGGGCCGCGTCGGCGAGATAGAGGGAGATCCAGCCGTCCTTGCCCGGCAACGCGCCCGACCCGGCCCACAACACCTCACCGGTGGTGGTCAGCTCGTCGAGCATGGCGGGTGTGTAGCCCGCGACACGGGACGGCAGGACCAGCTTTTCGAGCGCGGAGGCGGGGACCGGGGCACCCTGCAACTGCTCGACGGCGCGCACCAGCCCGTCGATGCCCCGCAGGCTGCTGCTCCCCAGGTGCTGCCACCGGGGGAGGAACATCGCGAGCGCCGCGGGCGGGACCGGCTCCAGCTCGTGGCGCAGCGCGGCCAGCGAACGGCGGCGCAGCCGCCTCAGCACCGTCGTGTCGCACCACTCCTGGCCGATCCCGGCGGGGTGGAACTCGCCCTGCACGACCCGGTTGTTCGCGCCGAGACGCTGCAGGGTGCCGTCCGTGACCGCGGACCCCAGGCCGAACCGGGCCGCCGCCGCGGCAGACGTGAAGGGCCCATGGGTGCGGGCATAGCGGGACAGGAGGTCACCGAGGGGGTCCTTGACCGGCTCGGTGAAAGCTTCCGGTACGCCGACGGGCAGCGGGGTGCCGAGCGCGTCGCGCAGGCGGCCCGCGTCCTCGATGGCCGCCCAGTGGTCCGCCCCGGAGATCCGGACGCGGATCGCCCGGCGTGCGGATGACAGCTTGTCGGCCCATTGGGGCTCGGCCCCGCGCGCGGCAAGCTCGGCGTCCGTAAGGGGCCCCAGGACGCGCAGCAGGTCCGCGACACCTTCCATGTCTTTGATCCGGCGGTCCTCGGTGAGCCACTGGAGCTCCTGCTCCAGCTCGGTCAGGACCTCGGCGTCGAGCAGCTCCCGCAGCTCGGCCTGGCCGAGGAGCTCGGAGAGGAGCTTGGAGTCGAGGGAGAGCGCGGCGGCCCGGCGCTCGGCGAGGGGCGAGTCGCCCTCGTACAGGAACTGGGCGACGTATCCGAAGAGGAGGGAGCGGGCGAAGGGGGACGGCTCGGTGGTGGTGACCTCGACGAGCCGGACCCGCCGGGCCTCGATGTCGCCCATCAGCTCGGTCAGGCCGGGAACGTCGAAGACGTCCTGCAGGCATTCGCGCACGGCTTCGAGGACGATCGGGAACGACCCGAACTTCGATGCGACCTGAAGCAGTTGGGAAGCGCGTTGGCGCTGCTGCCACAGAGGGGTGCGCTTGCCGGGGCTGCGGCGGGGCAGCAGCAGCGCGCGGGCGGCGCACTCGCGGAAACGGGCGGCGAACAGCGCTGAGCCGCCGACCTGGTCGGTGACGATCTGGGTGACCTCGCCCTTGTCGAAGGCGATGTCGGAGGCGCCCACCGGGGCCTGCTCGCTGTCGAACTCCGCGCCCTGCCGCGACGGTTCCTCGTCGAGCAGGTCGAGGCCCATCAGGTCCGCGTCGGGCAGGCGCAGCACAATGCCGTCGTCGGCGTGCATGACCTGGGCGTCCATGCCGTACCGCTCGGCCAGGCGGGAGCCGAGTGCCAGCGCCCAGGGGGCGTGCACCTGGGCGCCGAAGGGGGAGTGGATGACGACGCGCCAGTCGCCCAGCTCGTCGCGGAAGCGCTCGACGACGATGGTGCGGTCGTCCGGAACGTGCCCGGCGGCGCGGCGCTGCTCGTCCAGGTAGGAGAGCACATTGTCGGTGGCCCAGACGTCGAGCCCAGCGGCCGTCAGGCGCTCCCGGGCGGCCTCCGGGGTGACCGAGCCGATCTCACGGAGAAACGCGCCGAGCGCACGGCCCAGTTCGAGGGGGCGGCCCAGCTGGTCGCCCTTCCAGAACGGCAGCCGTCCCGGCACACCGGGCGCGGGAGAGACCAGGACCCGGTCGCGGGTGATGTCCTCGATGCGCCAGGAGGTGGTGCCCAGGGTGAAAACGTCGCCCACCCGGGACTCGTAGACCATTTCCTCATCGAGCTCCCCGACACGGCCGCCCCCCTTCTTCGGGTCCGCCCCCGCCAGGAAGACGCCGAAGAGGCCGCGGTCGGGGATCGTGCCGCCGGAGGTGACGGCGAGGCGCTGCGCACCGGGGCGGCCTGTGACCGTACCGGCGATACGGTCCCACACGACGCGGGGGCGCAACTCCGCGAAGGCGTCGGACGGGTAGCGCCCCGCGAGCATGTCCAGGACGGCCGTGAAGGCGGAATCGGGGAGTGAGGCGAAGGGGGCCGCGCGGCGGAAGAGGGCGAGTAGGTCATCGGCCTGCCAGGTGTCGAGGGCGACCATGGCGACGAGCTGCTGCGCCAGGACGTCCAGCGGATTGCCGGGGACGCGCAGGGCTTCGATGGAGCCGCTGCGCATGCGCTCGGTGACGACGGCCGACTGCACCAGGTCGCCCCGGTACTTGGGGAAGACGACGCCCGTGGAGACCGCGCCGACCTGGTGGCCCGCGCGGCCGACGCGCTGAAGCCCGGAGGCGACGGACGGTGGTGACTCGACCTGGATGACGAGATCGACCGCGCCCATGTCGATGCCCAGCTCCAGGCTGGAGGTGGCGACGACGGCGGGGAGCCGGCCGGCCTTGAGGTCCTCTTCGACGAGAGCACGCTGCTCCTTGGAGACCGAGCCGTGGTGCGCGCGGGCGAGCAGCGGCGGGGCTCCCTTGGCGGCGCCCGATTCGGCCATGATCTCGGCGGGGGAGTGCGCGTCGGGCATGGACTCGCCGGTGGCGCGCTCGTACGCGATCTCGTTGAGCCGGTTGCACAGACGCTCCGCGAGGCGCCGTGAGTTGGCGAAGACGATCGTGGAGCGGTGCGCCTGGACGAGATCGGCGATGCGCTCCTCCACATGGGGCCAGATCGACGGCTTGTCGCCCGCGTCGTCCTCCTTGGCGGGGGAGCCGCCCAGCTCGCCCAAATCCTCGACGGGGACGACCACCGACAGGTCGAACTTCTTGGCCGACGGCGGCTGGACGATCTCCACCTTGCGCTGCGGCGAGAGGAAGCGGGCCACCTCGTCCACCGGCCGGACCGTCGCGGACAGGCCGATCCGGCGGGCCGGCCTCGGCAGCAACTCGTCCAGCCGCTCCAGGGACACGGCGAGATGAGCGCCTCGCTTGGTGCCCGCGACGGCGTGCACCTCGTCGAGGATCACCGTCTCGATGCCGGACAGGGCGTCACGGGCGGCGGAGGTGAGCATGAGGAACAGCGACTCGGGTGTGGTGATGAGGATGTCCGGCGGCTTGGTGGCCAGTGACCGCCGCTCGGCGGGCGGGGTGTCGCCGGAGCGGATGCCGACGCGGATCTCGGGCTCCGGCAGACCGCGACGCACCGACTCCTGGCGGATCCCCGTGAGAGGGCTGCGCAGATTGCGCTCGACGTCGACCGCGAGGGCCTTGAGCGGCGATACGTACAGCACCCGGCAGCGCTTCTTGGCGTCGGCGGGCGGGGGTGTGGACGCCAGGTCGTCGAGGGCGGCGAGGAACGCGGCCAGGGTTTTGCCGGAGCCGGTCGGCGCCACGACCAGGACGTCGGAGCCCTCGGAGATGGCCCGCCAGGCGCCTTCCTGCGCCGCGGTGGGCGCGCTGAAGGCCCCCGCGAACCAGCCGCGGGTCGCGGGGGAGAAGGAGTCGAGCGCAGTCCTGACCATGCCCCCATCGTGCACCGGACCACTGACATCGGGCGTCCAGAACATGGACGCGCAGGTCAGGGATGCGGAGGCGGCGCAGAATGGACCTATGGCGACAGCGATGGCGGCGGATGGGAAGGACGAGTGGGCGCGGCACTGGCAGTACCCGGGGGTGCCGGGCCTGGACCTGCTGCGGGCTCGCTATGTCCGCCATTCCTTCTCGCGGCACAGCCATGAGGGGTTCGTTTTCGGCGCCGTCTTCCGCGGGATCGAGGACGTGGTCATGCCGCACGGCACTATCCGGGCCCGCCCCGGCACCGTCGTCATGATCAACCCGGAGGTTCCGCACTCCGCCCATGCCGGGGTGCCCGAAGGCTGGTCGTACGCCACGCTGTATCCGTCGGCGCAGGTGGTCGCCGACATCGCCGAAGAGACGACCGTGCTGCGGGGGACGGCTGTTTTCGCCGAGACCATCGTCGAGGACCCGGACACCGCGCGGCTCATTCGCGCGGTGCACCAGGCGGCGGAGGAGGGCAACGCGCTCGCCGCCGACAGCCTGCTGCGCATAGCCGTGGCCCGGCTGCTGCGCCGGCACGGCCAGGCCCTGCCCGCCCGCACGCCCGCCGCGGCCGGCGCCCACACCGCGGCCCTCGCCAAAAGCCTCCTGGAGGAGCGCATGGCCGAGCCGCCGTCCCTGGAACAGTTGGCGCGGGAACTGGGCACCGGTCCCTTCGCGCTGCTGCGCGCCTTCAAGGCCGCCTACGGCATGCCGCCGCACACCTGGCTCACCAACGCGCGCGTGCGCAGCGCCCGCCGGCTCCTGGAGGCCGGGACGGCGCCCGCCGACGCGGCCGTCGCCGTCGGCTTCACCGACCAACCGCACCTCAACAGGCACTTCACCCGGATCGTCGGCGTGCCGCCGGGCGCGTACCGGCGGGAGCGCGCAAGAACGTACAAGACCACATAGGGCACGGCACGTAACGTCCGGCAGGTGGCAGAACAGATAGCACTCCCAGCGCAACCGATACACACCGAACCAGAGGCCAAACCCGACAGCGCCGTCGTCCGCGACGCGCTGGGTGTCGGCGTCGCCGTCGGCCTCTCCGGCTTCGCGTTCGGCGTGACCTCGGCCGGATCCGGCCTCACCCTCCTGCAGACCTGCGCGCTCAGCCTGCTGGTCTTCACCGGCGCCTCACAGTTCGCGCTCGTCGGCGCGCTCGCGGCAGGTGGCAACCCCTTCACCGCGGCGGCGGGCGCCTTCTTCCTCGGCGTACGCAACGCCTTCTACGGGTTGCGGCTGTCCCAACTCCTCGCACTCCCGCGGTTCGTGCGCCCCTTCGCCGCCCACTGGGTGATCGACGAGACCACGGCCGTCACCCTCGCGCAGCCCACGCGTCGCAGCGCCCGGCTCGGGTTCACCGTCACCGGACTGAGCCTCTACGTGCTGTGGAACCTCACCACCCTCGCCGGCGCGCTGGGCGCTGAGGCCATCGGGGACACCGACGCGTGGGGCCTCGACGCCGCCAGCCCCGCCGTCTTCCTCGCCCTGCTCGCTCCCATGCTGCGTACCGGGATGGAACGGGCCGTCGCCGCTCTGGCGGTCGTTCTGGCGCTCGGTCTCCTGCCGGTGCTGCCCGCGGGCGTGCCGGTGCTCGCCGCCGCGCTCGCCGCCCCGGCGGTGCTCATGGTCCAGGGCCGTAGGGCACGCGACACGGCCAAGAGGGAGCGACGATGAGCGTCTGGATCGCGATCGGCGCCACCGCCGTAGGCTGCTACCTCGTGAAACTGCTGGGGCTGCTGGTGCCCGCCGGGGCACTGGAGCGCCCCCTTGTGAAGCGCCTGGCCGCTCTGCTGCCGGTGGCCCTGCTGGCCGCGCTCACCGCCCAGCAGACCTTCAGCACCGGCCAGCACCTCATGCTGGACGCCAGGGGCGCGGGGCTCGCTGCGGCGGCGCTCGCACTGGTCCTGCGCGCCCCCTTCCTCGTCGTGGTCGGGGCGGCCGTGGCGGTCACCGCCGGAGTGCGCGCGCTGGGCGGATGACCGGTTCGCCCACCCCGGCCTGACGCCTGTGCCGGCCTGACGCCCACCCCGGCCTGACGCCCGTGCCGGGCACGGCGGCCGGGACGGCGCACGGTCAGGAATCGGTCGATGTCCCACCGCCCCCAGTGCGGCCCTCGTCGATGACCCGCCCATAGGCCCGCAGCGTCAGCAGCGCGTCGATCGTCACCATCGGTCGGCACTCCAGAGCGGTCCCCGGAGCCCATTGCCGCCAGCGGATCGGCCAGCCCCCGTCCTCCTGCTGCTCGGCCGCGAGGAAGTCGAGCGAGCGGCTCATCTCCTCGTCGGTGAACCAGCCACGGGCCATTGAACCGGGCACAGCGGCGAAGTCGTACGGAAAATGGTGCTCACCCGGCGCGTACCCCGGCGAGAGGCGCTGCTCCCCGGCCCGCGCCGGGTCCAGCACCACGAGCCGCTGCTCGCGCACCAGGCGGCCGAGCCGGTCCGCCGCGGCCTCGGCCCGCGACCGGTCGGGCACGCCGTCCAGGAAGGCGACCGCCGCCCGGATCTCGTAGGGGTGGGAACTGCGCAGCGCGTCGATGGCGGCCCAGCAGAAATCGGTCGCCCTGAAGAGCCACGCGTGCCACACCTCGTTGCGGTGCAGCAGCCCCACCACGGGCCCGGTCGCCAGCAGCTCGCTCGGAGGGTCGTCGACGATGGGGATGAAGGGCGCGGCGGGATAGCCGCGCAGCGAAGGGTGGACGGCGGGCAGTGCCCCGTCCTTCGTCGAGACGTCGGACAGGTAGCGGCACATCCGCTCCACCCGCAGGCCTTCGCAGCGGCCGATGGAGTCGAGGACGGACAGCGCGTGCGCGGTGTGCAGCGGTTGGCTGACGGGCCCCCGCAGATCGGGTTCGAGCGCGTGCCCGTAGCCGCCGTCCTCACCCTGGTACGCGGCGAGCGCCGCTTCGACCGCATCGCTGCCGCCGCCCAGGAAGTGGTAGGCGAAGCGCCGCTGTTCGAGCACCCGGGCCGTCAGCCAGATGAAGTGCTCGCCGCGCGAGAGAAGGGATGCTCCGGATCCAGCCATGCAACGACCGTAGGGCCCAAAACGCTCACGGCAAGGTGTACGGACAGGGCTGCACTCTCAGGGCGCGATACTTGTTTCATGCGGTTGACGATTTTCTGGGATCGGATGGCGGACCACTTCGGCGAGGCGTACGCCGATTCCTTCGCCCGTGACCATGTGATGACCGAGCTCGGGGGCCGTACGGTGCACGAGGCACTCGCCGCGGGGTGGGACGCCAAGGCCGTCTGGCGCGTCGTCTGTTCCGCGATGGACGTCCCCGCGGACAAATGCTGACGCCAGGGCGGGCGGCCGGACCGTACGGGCATGGGCGAGACTGATCCGGTGGCACCCACTGACGAGTCCGCCGAGAAGTCCGCCCAGAACAAAGAGTCACCGACCGCGTCGCCGCCCGCGGCCTCCGCGGTGGCCATGGCTTCGGCCCTTATGCCCCGTTGGCTGCCCCGCGCGATGGTTCTCGCGCTCGCGCTCTATGCCTGCTTCCGACTGGGCGACTGGGCGTTCCACCAGCTCATCGGACTGCTGACCAACATCCTGATCGCCTTTTTCCTGGCGCTGGCGATCGAGCCGGCGGTCGGCCGCATGGCGGCGCGCGGCATGCGGCGGGGCCTCGCCACCTTGCTGGTTTTTCTGGGCGTCGTGATCGCGGCGGTCGGCTTCGTCGTGCTGCTCGGCTCGATGCTGGCCGGACAGATCATCGAGATGGTCGAGGACTTCCCCAAGTACCTCGACTCGGTGATCAACTGGATCAACCAGAGCTTCCACACGGAGCTCTCCCGGGTCGAGGTCCAGGACAGTCTGCTGCGCTCCGACTGGCTGCAGAGGTACGTACAGAACAGCGCGAGCGGCGTTCTGGACGTGTCGGCGACCGTCCTGGGCGGGCTGTTCAGACTGCTGACGATCTTTCTGTTCTCGTTCTACTTCGCGGCCGACGGACCGCGGCTGCGCCGCGCCCTGTGCTCCGTACTGCCGCCGGCCCGGCAGGCCGAGGTGCTGCGCGCCTGGGAGATCGCGGTCGACAAGACGGGCGGTTATCTCTACTCGCGTGGCCTGATGGCGCTCATTTCCGGTTTCGCGCACTACATCCTGCTGGTGATCCTGGATGTGCCGTACGCGCCCGCGCTCGCCGTGTGGGTGGGGCTGGTCTCGCAGTTCATCCCGACGATCGGCACGTATCTGGCGGGCGCCCTGCCGATGCTGATCGCCTTCACCGTCAACCCCTGGTACGCGCTGTGGGTGCTCATCTTCGTCGTGATCTACCAGCAGTTCGAGAACTATGTGCTGCAGCCGAAGCTGACCGCGAAGACGGTGGACATCCACCCGGCGGTGGCCTTCGGGTCGGTTGTCGCCGGGACGGCGCTGATGGGCGCGGTCGGTGCGCTGATCGCGATTCCGGCGGTGGCGACACTGCAGGCTTTCCTGGGCGCGTATGTGAAGCGGTACGACGTGACGGACGACCCGCGGGTGCACGGCAGGCATCCACGGCGACGGGGTTTCCCGGGCCTCGTGCGGCTGCGGCGGACCTTGCGCCATGAGCCGCGGCAGGCGGCCAGGACGCCCGGAACGTCGGGGAAAGCCGGGACGCCGCCGTCCGAGGATGACGGCTCCTGAGACTCGGGTGAGGTGGGCGTGGTGCGCTTGACACCAAAATCGAACATCCATTCTCATGGGGTTCTGGCCCGGTTTCTCTCCTTGAGTTATCCACAGGTCAGGACGGCGCCGGGACGCATTGTCAGTGGCAGGGGTTAGCGTCTTGGGTGTGAAGCGATCGACTCAAGCAAATCGGGTGGAACCCATGGCAGCAGGCACCGACCGCGAGAAGGCGCTCGACGCCGCGCTCGCCCAGATTGAACGGCAATTCGGCAAGGGCGCCGTCATGCGCCTCGGCGACCGGCCGAACGAAGCCATCGAAGTGATCCACACCGGATCGACCGCACTGGACGTCGCACTCGGCATCGGCGGACTGCCGCGCGGCCGCGTGGTGGAGGTGTACGGACCGGAGTCCTCCGGCAAGACGACACTGACGCTGCACGCCGTGGCCAACGCGCAGAAGGCCGGCGGCACCGTCGCCTTCGTGGATGCTGAGCACGCGCTCGACCCCGAATACGCCAAGGCGCTCGGTGTCGACACGGACAACTTGATCCTTTCCCAGCCGGACACCGGCGAGCAGGCGCTTGAGATCGTGGACATGCTGGTCCGCTCCGGCGCCATCGACCTCATCGTCATCGACTCCGTGGCGGCCCTGGTGCCGCGTGCGGAGATCGAGGGCGAGATGGGCGACTCGCACGTCGGTCTCCAGGCCCGGCTGATGAGCCAGGCGCTCCGAAAGATCACTGGCGCGTTGCACCAGTCCCAGACCACCGCGATCTTCATCAACCAGCTCCGCGAGAAGATCGGTGTGATGTTCGGCTCCCCGGAGACCACGACCGGTGGTCGGGCGCTGAAGTTCTACGCCTCGGTGCGACTCGACATCCGGCGGATCGAGACGCTGAAGGACGGCACCGACGCGGTCGGCAACCGCACCCGCGTCAAGGTCGTCAAGAACAAGTGCGCGCCGCCCTTCAAACAGGCCGAGTTCGACATCCTCTACGGCCAGGGCATCAGCCGCGAGGGCGGCCTGATCGACATGGGCGTGGAGAACGGCTTCGTCCGCAAGGCCGGCGCCTGGTACACGTACGAGGGCGACCAGCTCGGCCAGGGCAAGGAGAACGCCCGCAACTTCCTGAAGGACAACCCCGATCTCGCCGATGAGATCGAAAAGAAAATCAAGGACAAGCTGGGCGTCGGCGTCAAGAAGCCGCAGACCCCGGCTGTCGAGCCCGCAGCGGACACGGCGGTTGTCGGCGCGGCCGCAGCAGGTGCGGCGGCGGCCACGGATGCGGTGACGGTCGACGCGGCGAAGTCGGTACCGGCTCCGGCGACCAAGGCCAAAACGGCCAAGACCGCGGCGGCCAAGAGCTAAGCCATGACCCGGAGAATGGACTGGCCGGGGAGCACGGACGCAGAGGACAGTGGCAGCCCCGCCCCGTCGAAGGCCGGGAAGGGGCTGCTGCCTCAGGATCCGGGTGAGCAGGCGCGCGCGATCTGCCTGCGCCTGCTCACCGGGAATCCGCGTACGCGCAAGCAGTTGGCGGACGCGCTCCAGAAGCGGGACATCCCCGAAGAGATTTCGGACGAGGTGCTGTCCCGCTTCGAAGAGGTCGGGCTCATCAATGACGCGGCCTTCGCGGACGCCTGGGTGGAGTCCCGCCACCACGGCCGGGGTCTGGCCCGGCGGGCGCTCGTACGGGAGCTGCGGACCAAGGGAGTGGACGCGGCTCTGATCGACGAGGCCGTGGGGCAGCTCGACTCCGATCAGGAGGAGGAGCGGGCCCGCGAGCTCGTCGCCCGTAAGCTCCGTTCCACCCGCGGCCTGGAGCGCGACCGCCGAATGCGCCGCCTCGTGGGCATGCTCGCCCGCAAGGGCTACTCGGATGGCATGGCCCTGAGGGTGGTCAGGCGCGCATTGGAAGAAGAGGGCGAGGACGACACGGGGGGCGTGGAATACGACCCGCTCTGAGCGACGCGGGGCGTGGAGTACGACTCGCTCTGAGCGGAGCTGAGGCGGGGCCGGACCCCGGACTACCTCCGAGCGGCCCCGGCCTGGCTTCGGCCCTGGCCCCCGGCTTCGGATCTGGCCCGGGCTTCGGCTTGGGCCCCGGCTTCGGTCCCGGCCTTGCTTCGGCCCTGGCTCTGGCCCGGCCGGTCGGACTGCGGCATCGGCCCAACGGGCTTACCCACAAAGGCTGGTGGGGTTAACCCCCGGGTGAATGCGCAGGTCGGCTCCAGTGCACAGCTGCTTGTGCACAGGCAATTGTGTACGCATGGCAAAGCAACCCGGCGGTACCGAGATCGCGGAGCTGGCCGCCCTCAAGGCGCTGGCGCAGCCGCGGCGGCAGCAGATTCTTCAGCAACTCTCCCTCCACGGTCCGGCCACCTCGGCGATCCTTGCCCGAGCCCTGGGGCTGAACACCGGCGCCACCAGCTACCACCTTCGTGAGCTCGCCAGATACGGATTCGCCGAGGAGGCCGAGCCCGAGGCCATGGGGCGGGGAGGCGCACACCGCGAGCGCTGGTGGCGAGCTGTCCCCGGAGACCGCCGTTTCCCCCGGCGCACCCAGCAGAGTCCCGAAATGCGGCTCGTCATGGACGAGTTGAACCACCATGCCTATGCAACCGACCTCGACCTCTTCGAGCAGGCCCAGCACGGCAGTGCGGACGAGGACCTCGGCGAGTGGGCCGATGCCTTCCCGTACTCCCGGAGCTTCATCCGGCTCACCCTCCCTGAACTCCGGGAGTTCTTCGAGGAGTACATCGCCCTCCTCGACCGCTACAAGCGCCCCGATGCCGCCACGCCGCCCGAGGCGCGCACCGTACTCACCCGCCTGCTCGCCTTCCCCGCACCCGAGGACGCGTCATGATGCTGAGTTACGCCTTGCAGAGCGTCCGGGACCGCAAAGGCGAATTCCTCGGAGCCTTTGTCGCCCTGATGTGCGCCGCCGCCCTCATCACGGCTTGCGGCGCCCTCCTGGAGACCGGTCTTCGCGGCGCGATCGCCACCGAGCGTTACGCCGCGAGCCCCCTCGTTGTGTCCGCCGACCAGAACGTGCACAAGACCACGGTCAAGCACAAAGGCAACGGCAAGACCAAGACCAAGACCAAGCACAAGGCGAAGCCGATGGCAGAGCGCGCCTGGCTGCCCGCGCCGACCGTGCGGCGCGTCAGCGCGGTCGAAGGTGTACGCGCCGCCGTGCCCGAGCTCACCTTCCCCGCCCGTCCCGTGGGCCCGGACGGCCGTTTCCTGCCGGCCGCCGACGGCCGGACCTACTACGGCCACTCCTGGGCCTCCGCCGCGCTGACCCCGTTCACCCTCACCCGCGGCGACGCCCCCAAGGCCGCCACCGACCTGGTCGTCGACCGTGAATTCGCCGCCCGCGCCGACCTCGCGCCCGGCGACCGGCTCACCGTGCAGTCCACCGGCTCCCCGCGTACGTACCGGATCACCGGCATCGCGGCGCCCGAACCCGCAGCGGACCGCAGCGGTGATCTGCGCCATCAGACGTCCCTCTTCTTCTCCACCGCGGAAGCCGAGCGGTTGGCCGTCCACCCCGGCCAGGTCACCGCCATCGGTGTGCTCCCCGAAAACGGCACGGACATCGCCCAGTTGAAGAAGGACGTCACCCAAGCTCTCGCCGGCAGCCTTGATGGCACCCCGGCCGGCGCCAGAACCGCACTTGTCTCCTCCGGTGACGACCGCGGACCGGTCGAATTCCTCGACGCGGCTGGCGCCCGGATCAAGCTCGTCAGCATGGGAGGCGCCATCGGCGGTACGTCGTTGCTCGTCGGCGCGAGCGCCGGGTTGGTCGGTTCACTCGTGGGGCTGCCACTCGGGGCCTGGCTGCACGGTCGGTTCGTCGAACTGGGTGCAGTCCCCGCGACTCTGGAACGCACGGCCAGTGTCTTCCCGATGTTCGCCGCGATCGGTGCGACGCTGCTCGGAGCCTGGGCCGCGGCCCGTATCTCGGGCCGCCGGATCGCCCGTATCCGCCCTGCGGAGGCCATGGCAGAGGCGGCGGTCGACGCCATGGGGCTGGTCCTGGCCTTCACCGCAATCGCCGTCGTGAACACCCTCGCCATGTCGGTCTCCGAACGCATCCGTGAGTTCGCGATGCTCAGGCTGGCCGGCGCCACCCGCCGTCAGGTCCTGCGGATGCTCCGCACCGAAGCTCTGACAGTCCTGCTGATCGGTGCCTTCCTCGGCACCGGAATCGCGCTCGCGGTGCTGACGGCGTTCAGTGTCGGCATGACGGGCAACGCGGCTCCGGCTGTACAGCCCTTGGTGTACGCCACCGTGGTCTGTGCCGCAGGGCTGCTCGCCCTGGTGGCGACGGCGCTGCCGGGCCGGGCGGCGCTGAAGGCCCGCCCGGTGGAGGTGGCCATGGCCACGCAGTAGTAGCCACTGTCCGGACGGACCCGGCCCCCGCACCGTCAGCCCCGCATACCGTCAGCCCCGCACAGCGGTAAGGGGCGTCCTCCATGGAGGACGCCCCTTACCGCGTCACGACAGCGGTGTCACCGCAGCGTCACCGGCAGCCCCGCCGCGCGCCATGCCTGGAAGCCGCCTTCGAGGTCCGTCGCCCGGTGCAGCCCCAGCTGCCGCAGTGAGGCTGCCGCGAGGCTCGACGCGTATCCCTCGTTGCAGATCACCACGACCCGCAGGTCGTGGTCGGTGGCCTCCGCGGCCCGGTGGCTGCCCTGCGGGTCGAGCCGCCACTCCAGCTCGTTGCGCTCGACGACCAGCGCCCCGCGAATCAGCCCGTCCCGCTCGCGCAGGGCGACGTACCGGATGTCCACCAGCAGGGCGCCCGCCGAGGCCGCCTCGAAGGCCTCCTGCGGGCCGACGCGGTCGAGCCCTTCGCGGACCCGCTCCAGAAGTTCGTCGATGCCGACCGGCTTCCCGCTCACTGCCACTCCTCGGGATGTTCCACGTGCTCCAGGCGCAGCACCGTGCCGGTGCGGCTGTAGCGCCGCATCATCGGCAGCGGCGGGTAGTAGGCGTGCACCGAGATGGCGTGTTCGTCCGGGGACTCGTTCAGTACCTGGTGGACATGATGGGCGCCGAAGGCACGCCCCTGACCGGCTGTCAGTCGCCGCTCGCGGTCGACACCATCGGCCAGTTCGAGGGTTTTCCAGCCCTCGGTGGGAAGGCGCGCCGCGAGTGACTCCTCGCGCAGTGAGCCTCCCGCGGCGGCGAAGGCCCCGTGCGAGCCGCCGTGGTCGTGCCAGCCGGTTCCGCTGCCGGGCGGCCATCCGATGAGCCACGCCTCACTCCCGGCGGGCCCGTCGAGCCGTACCCAGGTACGCCCTTCGGGGTCGAGCGGAAGGGAGCCCACGAACGAGGTGTCGGCAGCGATGCGACGTACGAATTCGAGCAGTTCCGCGGAGGAGGGACCCGCGGAGGCGGGACGCGCGGTGGAAGAGACCGCGGCGCGGTCGGCAGGGGTGGTGGTGGCTGCGGCGCGCTCGGGCACAGCGGAAAGGGGTGCGGGAAGGGACACAAGGACCGTCCTGAGAGTTCGCGTGGGCGCGCGGCCATGAGCAGAGCACGGCACGGCGCGAGGAAAGAGGGCGAATCAGCAGGACGGCCGACACACGCAGCCCGCATAGCGGACGAGGTCCATATGGACTCTCCGCCACAGGCGCACATTGGTGTCGGTCACGCTTCGGAGTACACCATGTGCGCCTGTGACGGTCAATTGATGTCCGCAGTCCGGTCGGTCCGGTCGGTCCGGCCGGGACTGTCGGCGTGCGGAGGGGCGCCCGCCGTGGACGGTGCGCCCCCGCGAGCCGCGTCCGCCGCCGCGTAGAGATCGGCGGGCCGCACCCCGTTGAGCGCGGTGACCAGATGCCCGTCGGGCCGTACGAGCAGCACAGTGTGCGCGGACGCCCCCGGGTAGCTCTCCACGACCAGCAGCTCGGCCGTCACCGGCAGGGCCGTCACCGCGGCGTCCAGCCGTGGCATCACCCCGGCGCTCATCCAGTGACGCCGGTCCCATACGCCGGTGCCCGGTGCGACCAGCGTCACCAACAGCCGCCCGCGTCCCAGCCGGTCCCGCAGCCTTACGGTCGTGCCGTCCGTCGCGGTCGCCCTCACATCCGCGACCGGTCCGCCCAGCGGCGTACCGACGAGCGTCTGCGCCTCGGAGTGCGGGGGTGCGAGGGGGGAGCGCGTGTACTCGGGTGGCGCCCCCAGCGCGCCGCGCCCCAGATGCCCGTCCGTCAGCATCAGATCGTGCCCGCGCGCGGTGCCCGGCAGGTACGTGCGCAGGCCGCCGCCACCGCGCAGTATCGGCAGCGCCTGGTCGGCGGCGCGCAGCCGGGCGGCGACGGCGGTGCGCCGCTCCGCCTGATAGCTGTCCAGCAGCGTCTCCGACGCCCCCAGGTGCCAGGCCTGCGCCAGCTTCCAGGCCAGGTTGTCGATGTCCCGCAGGCCCTCGTCGAGGCCCTGGGTGCCCAGCGCGCCGAGCAGATGGGCCGCGTCTCCGGCGAGGAAGGCCCTGCCCACCCGCCAGCGGCGGGCCAGCCGGTGGTGGAGGGTGTACACACCGGTGTCGATCAGTTCGTACGGAGGCGTCTCGCCGCACCAGCCGGCCAGGGTGTCCCGCACCCGCGTCACCAGGGCCTCAGGTGTCACCAGCTCGCCGCGCGCCGGCAGTAGCCAGTCCAGCCGCCACAGGTCACCGGGCAGCGGCCGGGCCGTCACTTCCTCGCCGCCCGTGCGCCACGGGGGCAGCCTGTGGAGTAACGCCTCGCCGGGCCAGGGAAGCTCGGCGTGCAGCGCTGCCACGGCGTGCCGCTCCACCGCCGTGCGCCCCGGGAAGCGGATGCCGAGGAGCTTGCGCACGGTCGACCGTGCCCCGTCGCAGCCGACCAGGAAACTGCCGCGCCACCAGGTGGAGCCGGGCTCACGGGTGTGCGCGGTGATGCCGTCGGCGTCCTGCTCGACGGTGTCGAGACGACTGTGCGTGACGATCCGTACGAGCTTCTGCTCGGCGGCGGCGTCCCGCAGACCGTTGGTGAGGGTGTGCTGCGGCAGATGTAGCGGAGAGGGCAGGTCGCCGTCGTCACCGAGGGAGAGATACCTGATGTCCTGCTTGCGCCGCATGGAGCGCCATCCGGTCCAGTGCGCCCCCGCGTCACGGACGGCGTCGCCCCCGAGCCGCTCGACCAGCTCGGCGGTGTCCGGCCGCAGGACGGCCGTACGGGCCGTACGCAGCTCTTCGTTGCCGGACCCCTCGTCGAGGACTACGGAGGGAACGCCCTGGGCGGCGAGAGCCAGGGACAGGGCCAGTCCGACAGGACCGGCACCAACGACGATCACCGGGTCCACGGCGCGTCCCCTCCGGTCCGTACGGACATGCGGGAAGTGGCAGTTTGAACCCGGTGCACGATCACAGAACGTATGCAACCCACTGGGAGTGCTTGCGTCAAGTGACGTAAGGCAGCGGCGCGGGGCCGCTGTCTTACATATCGTCAGTTCTTCTTGTCAGCAGGCCCGTCGGGATCGGCGGCCCCGCCCTTGGTGTGCGGCCCAAGCGGACCCCCGGCTGCGTCCAGTACACCGGGCGCCTCCAACGGCTCGACCGCGGCGGCCGGCGTGATGCCGGTCTTGGCCCGGCGGCCGCGCTTCTCGATCCAGGTGGCGAGCGAGGAAAGCGCCAGACACATCGAGACATAGATGGTGCCGACGACGATGACCACGGGAACGTACGGGTTTTCGTCGTTGACGATGGTGTTGTTGGCCAACGTCCTGGCTGCGTACAGCAGCTCCGCGTACGTGATGATGTAGCCGAGCGAGGTGTCCTTGAGGGTCACCACCAGCTGGCTGATGATCGTCGGCAGCATGGAGCGCACTGCCTGCGGTATCAGCAGCATTGTCATGACCTGCGACTTGCGCAGACCAAGTGCGTACGCGGCCTCTACCTGGCCCTTGGGCACGGCGTTGATACCGGCCCTGAGCACCTCGGCCTGGACGCACGCGTTGTAGACGGTGAGTCCGATGACCAGCGCCCAGTAGGCCGAACTCTCGCCGATGAAGCCCAGGTTGCTCTTGTAGGTCAGGAAGAGAACCCACAGCGCGTAGATGGTGATCAGCAGTGGGACGGCCCGGAGCAGCTCGATGAACCCGGTGGCGACCGCGCTCACCCACCGGTGCTCTGAGAGCCGCGCCACGGCCAGCAGGGCGCCGAACACCATCGACAGCACCGCTGCCACCGCGAAGACCTGGAGGGTGGACAGGATCCCTTCGGCGATTCTCGTCCGGAAGCCTGCGTTGTTGAAGATGTCCCACATCTCGGGCGCGAGATAACCCCGGTCGCCGAGCCGGACGACCACGAAGGCGATCAGTCCGAGCACCATGAGGGACCCGAGAACGGAGTAAGTGCGGTTACGTACCCGAGCCTTGGGACCCGGGGCGTCGTACAGGACGCTCGAACTCATCGTGCGACCTCCAGGCGCCGCTCAAGCAGCCGGAAGAGACCGCTGATGGAGAAGGTGATGACCAGGTAGGCGAGAGCCACCCAGAGGAAGATCGGGGCGATGGCGAAGCCCTTGTCGCTCAGCAGTTTCTGCACACCGAAGAGCTCGGTGACACTGAACGCTCCCGCGATCGCCGAGTTCTTGGTGAGCGCGATGAAGATGCTGCTCAGCGGTGCGACCACGGTGCGGGTTGCCTGGGGCAGGACGATCAGCTGCAGGGTCTGGAAGAACGACATGCCCAGCGACCTGGCCGCTTCGGCCTGGCCGAGCGACACGGTGCTGACACCGGATCTGACGGCCTCGCAGACGAATGCGGAGGTGTAGCAGCTGAGCGCCAGCAGGGCCTTGGTCCACGGGTTCATGCCGGTGCCGAAAACGGGGGGCACCACGAACCAGACGACCAGGAACAGCAGCGTCAGCGGGGTGTTTCGGAAGAGTGTGACCCAGGCGGTGCCGAAGAACCTCAGGGGCGGGACGGGAGAGACACGGAAGCCGGCCATGACAACGCCCAGCACCATCGCGAACAGCGCACTGGCGGCGGTCAGCAGAACGGTGCCTATGAAGCCGTCACGGAACTCCGGCAAGTGGTCGAGCAATACATTCACGGGGAAGTCCTCGTGGGCGACAGCGAACGGGCAGGGGACACCGCGCCCCGTACGCTCCCCTCAAGCGCGTACGGGGCCCGGTAGGTCACTCCGGAAGCGGCGCTATCAGTAGCGCTCGAGCGCCGGCGGCTCGGAGAACGGCGAGCCCGACAGGCCCAGCGTCGCGTCGTACGCCTTCTTGTAGTCGCCGTTCTTCAGGTGCGACTCAAGCGAGTCGTTGACCGCGTCGCGCAGCGCCTTGTCGTCCTTGCTCATACCGATGCCGTAGGGCTCCTCGGTGAACGGCTTGCCGACCACCTTGAGCTTCGTCGGGCGCTGGGCCGCGTAGCCCTTGAGGATCGCGTCGTCCGTGGTGACCGCGTCGACCTCGTTGTTGATGAGCTGCTGCACGCACTCGGAGTACTTCGACAGCTCGACGGTCTTCGCGCCGTACTTCGGCTTCTTGATCTCCTGGAGGGGAGTGGAGCCGACGATGGAGCAGACCTTCTTGCCCTTGAGGTCCTCGGAGCTGTTGATCGAGGTCTCGTCCTTGCGCACCAGGAGGTCGGCGCCCGCCAGGAAGTACGGACCGGCGAAGCCGACCTGCTTCTTGCGCTCGTCGTTGATCGTGTACGTACCGACGTAGAGGTCCACGTCGCCCTTGGAGATGGTCGTCTCACGGACACCGGAGTCGACCGTCTTGAAGGTGATCTGCTGCGGCGAGAAGCCGAGGTCGGCGGCGACCATCTTGGCGATCTCGACGTCGAAGCCGGAGCGCTTGCCGTCCGTGTCCTCGAAGCCGAGGAACGGCTGGTCGTTCTTGGCGCCGATGGTGATCTTGCCGGCCGACTGGGCCTTCTTCAGGACCGAGGAGTCGATCTTGACGTCCTTGGCCACGGTGTACGTCGGAAGCTTGGGGGCTTCCTTGCCGCCGGCCGGGTCCTTGGGCTTGTCGCCGGCGGTCCCGGACTCGCCACCACAGGCGGTAGCGGTCAGCGCGAGCACGGCAATGGCGACAGCAGCCGATTTGCGGAGCTTCATCGTGAACATCCTTATGTCGTGGTCGTGGGTCGTCAGTGGTGAAGGATCTTCGACAGGAAGTCCTTGGCCCGGTCGCTGCGCGGGTTACTGAAGAACTGGTCGGGCGTGGCCTCTTCGACGATCTTGCCGTCCGACATGAAGACGACCCGGTTGGCGGCCGAGCGGGCGAAGCCCATCTCGTGCGTGACGACCACCATCGTCATCCCGTCGCGTGCCAGCTGCTGCATGACTTCCAGCACCTCGTTGATCATCTCGGGGTCGAGCGCCGAAGTGGGCTCGTCGAAGAGCATGACCTTGGGGTCCATCGCCAACGCCCGCGCGATCGCGACGCGTTGCTGCTGGCCCCCGGAGAGCTGCGCGGGGTACTTGTCCGCCTGGGAACCCACGCCCACCCTGTCGAGCAGGACGCGTGCTTTTTCCTCGGCGGTCTTCTTGTCCATCTTGCGGACCTTTATCTGGCCCAGCGTGACGTTCTCCAGCACCGTCTTGTGTGCGAAGAGATTGAACGACTGGAAGACCATGCCGACATCGGCACGCAGGCGGGCCAGTTCCTTGCCCTCCTGGGGCAGGGGCTGGCCGTCGATGGTGATCGTGCCCGAGTCGATCGTCTCCAGGCGGTTGACGGTGCGGCACAGCGTGGACTTGCCGGACCCTGAGGGTCCGATGACGACCACGACCTCGCCACGGGCGACGGTCAGATCGATGTCCTGGAGCACATGCAGCGCGCCGAAGTGCTTGTTGACGTTGCTCAGCACGACCAGGTCGTCGGCTGCGGGTGCAGCATCCTCGGCGGCCTTGGTCACTGGAACTCCGCTCATCGGCTTCTTGCTCCGTCCCACTCGATTGGGAGGACCCTAGTCAGCCGCTGCGACCAGCGTCATTACATCTGAGCGGAAATTGAGCATAACGATCCGGCTTCGGCAGGACACTCCGCGTGAACGGGACGACGGCGGCGGATACCGGGTCCATAACGGAACATGCCCGTAACGGGAAGGGCCTTGACTCGACCGTGACGTATCGGCGTGGATGCAGCGAGACCAAAACGACCAATACTCCGGAGGGGGGCCATGAGACTGCTGCTCGTCGAGGACGACAACCACGTCGCGGCGGCCCTCGCCGCCATCCTCGCCCGTCACGGTTTCGAGGTCGTCCACGCCCGCAGCGGCGAGGAGGCCATCCAGGCGCTGCTGCCTGCCGACAAGGAGCCCTTCGGGGTCATCCTGCTCGACCTCGGGCTGCCCGACCAGGACGGCTACGAGGTGTGCGGCAAGATCCGCAAGCGCACCGACACCCCTGTGATCATGGTGACCGCGCGGGCCGACGTACGCTCCCGGATTCACGGCCTCAACCTCGGCGCCGACGACTATGTCGTCAAGCCGTACGACACCGGTGAGCTGCTCGCCCGTATCCACGCCGTCAGCCGGCGCACGACGAGCGGCGACGCGCCCCCCGCGGGCGCCGACAGCGCCCTCGCGCTCGGCCCCGTACAGATCGAACTGCCCACCCGGCGGGTCACCGTCGACGGTACGGACGTACAGCTCACCCGCAAGGAGTTCGACCTGCTCGCGCTCCTCGCGCAGCGTCCCGGTGTCGTCTTCCGGCGCGAGCAGATCATCAGCGAGGTGTGGCGCACGAGCTGGGAGGGGACGGGCCGCACACTGGAGGTTCATGTGGCGTCGCTGCGCTCCAAGCTGCGGATGCCCGCCCTCATCGAGACGGTGCGCGGAGTCGGCTACCGGCTCGTCGCGCCGCCCGTCCTGCAAGGACCGTAGTCCCACGTGCGTACCCGTCTCCTCCCGCTGCTCATCGTGCTCCTCGCGGGCATCCTCCTTGCGCTGGGCTTCCCGCTCGCGGTGAGCGTGGCCGCGGCGCAGCAGCAGCGGGTGGTCGTCGACCGGATCGACGACACGGCGCGGTTCGCGGCGCTCGCCCAGTTCGTCACCGAACGCAAGAAGACCGAACGCGACACGAGCGGCGAGGACGAGCGGCGCAGGACCCTGGAGACCGAACTCGCCAGCTACAGCGGGGTGTACGGGATCAAGGCCGGGGTCTTCTACCGGGATGGCGAGGCCATGGCCAGCGCCCCCGCGGACTGGGCCGTCCCCAGCGCCGGCGAGGGCCGAGACGCCTTCCAGGAGGCTCTTTACAAGCGGCGCAGCCACGACCCGCAGCAGGTCTGGCCCTGGCAGAGCGGGCGGCTGGTCGTCGCATCGCCGGTGGTGCGCGACGGTGACGTGGTCGCGGTCGTGGTCACCGATTCACCGACCGGGCAGATGCGCTCGCAGATCCTCCAGGGCTGGTTGCTGATCGCGGCGGGCGAGTGCGCGGCGATGCTCGTCGCGCTCGCCGCCGCCGTCCGGCTGGCCGGCTGGGTGCTCCGGCCCGTACGGGTCCTGGACGCGGCCACCCACGACATCGCGACCGGGCACATGAACTCCCGGGTGGCGGCGGGCAGCGGCCCGCCGGAACTCAGGCGGCTGGCCCGCTCGTTCAACGAGATGGCGGACAACGTCGAGGACGTGCTGGAGCAGCAGCGCGCCTTCGTCGCCGACGCCTCCCACCAGCTGCGCAATCCACTGGCCGCCCTCCTCCTGCGCATCGAGCTGCTCGGCCTGGAGCTTCCCGACGACAACGAGGAGATCGCCTCCGTGCGTACGGAGGGCAAGCGCTTCGCCCAGGTGCTCGACGACCTGCTGGGCCTGGCGCTGGCCGAGCACGCCCCCGCCGACCTCCGGCTGATCGACCTCGGCGCGCTGGCCGCCGAGCGGGTCGCCGCCTGGCGGCCCCTCGCGGACGACAAGGGGGTGCGCCTCCTGCAGCAGGGTTCCACCGCCGTCGCCGCCTGGGGCGACTGGGTCGCGCTCTCCAGCGTCCTCGACGCGCTGCTCGACAACGCCCTGAAGTTCACGCCCGACGGGGAGGCGGTCAAGGTCACCGTCGCGTCGAACGGCGAGCATTGCACGGTCGACGTCGCTGACGGCGGCCCCGGCCTCACCGAGGACGAGCTGTCCCGCATCGGAGACCGCTTCTGGCGCAGCAACCGCCACCAGAACGTCAAGGGCTCCGGGCTCGGCCTGTCCATCTCGCGGGCCCTGCTGACGGCTGGCGGGGGCAGACTCTCGTACGCGCAGAACACGCCCTGCGGCCTGCGGGTGACCGTCACGGTCCCGCGCACGTCTCCCAAGCCGTCCATGCCGTCGGACGGGACCGTGCGGTGACCTGTCGCTACGGCTTGACCGACCGGTAGTAGCGCTGCGCCCCTTCGTGCAGCGGCAGCGGGTCCGTATAGATCGCGGAACGCAGATCCACCAGCTGCGCCGCGTGCACCTGATTGCCGATCCGGTCGCGGCTCCCTATCACCGTGCGGGTCAGGCCCTCGGTCAGTGACGCGTCCATCAGCTCCGTGGTCACCAGCAGGTTGGCGACCGCCACCGTTGGCACGGCCTCCCCGTTCTGGGCATTGCGATAGGCGTCGGCGGGCATCACGGCCGACCGGTAGTGGCGGGTGCTGCCGCCCGTCGCGTGCAGCTTGTCGACCAGCCCGCCCAGCGGGACGAGCCGGATCTCGAACCGTTTCGACAGGTCCCGGACGGCGCTGGTGGGCAGGCCGCCCGACCAGAAGAAGGCGTCGATGTCACCGTCCTCAAGGAGCGCCGGCATGGTGTCGATACCGGCGGACACCGGGGTGATGTCCAGATGGGGATTGAGCCCGGCGGCCGTCAGCAGCTGGTTCGACACCAGCCGCACGCCCGAGCCGTCCTGCCCGACGGCGACCCGCTTGTCGCGCAGGTCGGCGGTGGAGCGCACCTTGGAGTCCTTGGGTACGACGAGCTGCACATAGTCGTCGTACAGCCGCGCACAGCTGCGCAGCAGCTCGGCGCCCGGCATCCCGTCCGCCAGATACTTCGCGACGGCGTCCGCGGTGGCGATGGTGAAGTCGGCCTCACCGCTCGCCACCCGCGCCAGGTTCTGCTGCGAGCCCTCGCTGGTCTGGAGCGTCATCTTCACGTCCGGCAGATCGTGCGCCAGGGCCGTGTCGAGGAGCTCGCCGTAGCGCTGATAGACCCCGGTCGGTACGCCCGTACTGAAGGTGATGCTCCCGCGTGGCTCGGACTCCCCGATCGGCAGGAGCCACCACATCAGCAGCCCGAACACCACAAGCGCGGCGGCGGAGCCCTGGAGGGCGCGGCGGCGGCTGATTCGGGGGAGGGCTTGGAGCATGCGCGCGATCCTGCCAGTTCAGTGCCCTGGAGGACCAGGGGGTACGGGGCCCCGTACTCTGGTGAGCGAGATGAGCGAGAAGACATATGAGGTGCGCACTTACGGGTGCCAGATGAACGTCCACGACTCCGAGCGGCTTTCCGGCCTCCTGGAGGGCGCGGGCTATGTCCGCACGCCCGAGGGCACGGCGGAGTTCGACGCCGATGTCGTCGTCTTCAATACCTGCGCGGTCCGTGAGAACGCCGACAACAAGCTGTACGGCAACCTCGGCAGGCTCGCGCCGATGAAGACGAAGCGGCCCGGCATGCAGATCGCCGTGGGCGGCTGTCTGGCGCAGAAGGACCGCGACACCATCGTCAAGAGGGCCCCGTGGGTCGACGTCGTCTTTGGTACGCACAACATCGGCAAGCTGCCGGTGCTCCTGGAGCGCGCCCGTGTCCTGGAAGAGGCGCAGGTCGAGATCGCCGAGTCGCTGGAGGCTTTCCCCTCCACGCTGCCGACGCGGCGCGAGAGCGCGTACGCCGCCTGGGTCTCCATCTCCGTCGGGTGCAACAACACCTGCACCTTCTGCATCGTCCCCGCGCTGCGCGGCAAGGAGAAGGACCGCAGGACCGGCGACATCCTCGCCGAGATCGAGGCGCTGGTCGCCGAGGGCGTCTCCGAGATCACCCTGCTCGGACAGAACGTGAACGCGTACGGCTCCGACATCGGTGACCGCGAGGCCTTCAGCAAGCTGCTGCGCGCCTCTGGGCGCATCGAGGGTCTTGAGCGGGTCCGCTTCACCTCGCCGCACCCCCGGGACTTCACGGACGACGTGATCGCGGCGATGGCCGAGACGCCGAACGTGATGCCGCAGCTGCACATGCCGTTGCAGTCGGGCTCGGACACGGTGCTCAAGGCGATGCGCCGCTCGTACCGGCAGGACCGTTTCCTGGGGATCATCGACAAGGTGCGCGCCGCCATGCCGCACGCCGCCATCTCCACCGACATCATCGTGGGTTTCCCCGGCGAGACCGAGGCGGACTTCGAGCAGACCATGCACGTGGCGCGCGAGGCACGCTTCGCACAGGCCTTCACCTTCCAGTACTCCAAGCGCCCCGGAACCCCGGCCGCCACCATGGAGGGCCAGATCCCGAAGGCAGTCGTCCAGGAGCGCTACATGCGGCTGGTCGCCCTCCAGGAGGAGATCTCCTGGGAGGAGAACAAGAAGCAGGTCGGCCGGACCCTGGACGTCATGGTCGCCGAGGGCGAGGGCCGCAAGGACGGCGCCACGCACCGCCTCTCCGGCCGAGCCCCCGACAACCGTCTGGTGCACTTCACCAAGCCCGACGGCGAGGTGCGCCCCGGCGATGTCGCCACGGTCGAGATCACCTACGCGGCGCCACACCACCTGCTGGCCGAGGGCGAGACCAAGGGCATACGGCGCACCCGCGCCGGCGACGCCTGGGAGAAGCGCAACACGGTCGCTGCCGCCAAGCCGGCTGGCGTGATGCTCGGGCTGCCGTCCGTCGGAGCGCCCGAGCCCCTGCCGGTGGTCACGGGCGGCTGCGGCAGTAACTGACCTCGCGGCGGGTCGCAACGGTTCACACATCATGGGGGAGTGGGCATGGTGCGCTGGGGACTGCTGCTGGACAAGCCCGCAGGGCGCGGTGACTCCAAACCGCTGGAACTGCTCGGCACGGTGGACGGCACGCGGGAGAGCGCGGAGGCGCAGCTGCGGGAGCTGGTGCGCCGGTACCGGCCGAGCCATCCCATGAGGCCGAAGCGCACCCGGATCTACCGGACGGTGGACGGCTGGATGCTGATCGGCGACGGTGCCTCCGGCCAGTCCTTCGCGTACCGCTTCATGATGTGCGAGCTGGAGTGGGACTCGGGGCCGGGCGACGGGCCCAAAACCGTCTGGCAGTAGCGCGGCGGCAGTCGCCGCCGTTGGTTCGATCAGCTGGATTAGGCTGCCGGACATGCTTGTCGCCGCCGCTGTATGTCCCTGTCCGCCGCTGCTCGTGCCCGAGGTCGCCGCGGGCGCCGCCCCGGAACTCGACGCCGCACGGGCCGCCTGCGCCGACGCCCTGGGGGTACTGGCGGCCTCGCGTCCCGACCTGCTCGTCGTGGTTGGGCCCGCCGGGCCGGACGGCCTGGGAACCCACCCGCAGGGTGCGGTCGGCAGCTTCAGCGGCTTCGGCGTGGACCTGAAGGTGCGGCTCGGCCAGGCGGCCGACGACGGCGCCCAGGAGCGCGAGCTGCCGCCGTCCCTCGCGGTGGCCGCGTGGCTGCTCGCCCGTACGGACCGGTCCGGTGCGCCGGTCCGGGGGCTCGGTGTCGGGGAGCAACTGGCCGGTGAGCGGTGCGCGCAGGCGGGCCGGGAGCTCGCTGCGGAGGCCGAGCGGGTGGCCCTGCTGGTGATGGGTGACGGGAATGCCTGCCGGACGCTCAAGGCCCCCGGCTATCTGGACGGGCGGGCGGTGGACTTCGACGCGGCGGCGGCCCTGGCGCTGGGCGCGGCCGACACGACCGCTCTGCTGGCGCTGGACGAGCAGGCGGCGTACGAACTCAAGGTGGCGGGCCGGGCACCCTGGCAGGTCCTCGCGGGCGCCGCGCAGGGCGCTGGGCTGGGCGGCACGCTGCTGTACGAGGACGCTCCGTACGGCGTGGGGTATTTCGTCGCCGCCTGGTCCTAGGGGCAGACGCCGGGCGGTGTGGACACGGGGACGGCCGTGGAGCGAGTGCGCTCCACGGCCGTCCACCGTTGATCTGCCGGACCGATCCGCCGGACCGCTGTCTGCGGCCCGGTCCGTCAGTCCGTCATCGTTGCGTCAGCCCGTCAGCCCGTCAGCCCGTCAGCCCGTCAGCCCGTCAGGAGGAGGTCGGGGGCTTGGTGCCTCCGGCCGGCGGCGGGGTGCCGTCGTCCTTGTGGGCGATGCGGTCCAGGGCGTCCTTGGCCTTGCCCGTGCCCGACTGGATCTGGCTGCTGTACTTGCCCTTGGTCTTGCTGTCGACCGCCTTGGCGGCCTTGCTCAGGCCCTGCTCGATCTTGCCCTCGTGCTGTTGCGCGAGGCCGGAGACCTTGTCCTTCGCAGGAGCAAGCTTGGCCTTCAACGAATCCAGGAAGCCCATGGATCACCTTTGCTCTTCGGGGGGACTACTTACGAGCGCTCTCGCCGGCCCCATTGTCCGCCGCTTCCTCCACCGACTGCTGCTTGGGGATCTCCACGCTCTCGGCGGCGGCAGCCGGCTCGGCGGGCTCGGAAGCCTCCGCGGTCTTTTCGGCCGCTACTTCCTTGCTCTCCGCTTCGGCTTCCTCCGCGGGGTCGGCCGTCAGAGTGGCGGTCTGCCCCTCCTCGGCTGCGCCTTCGGCGGCATCCTTGGACTTGCGGCGAAACCGTGCAAAAACGCCCATATCTACTCCATACGTTACTCGTGTGGGCGAAATTCCGCGCCACCCGGAGCGTCTCATTGCGTCGCCCGGGGGCACCGGTCCGGAAACCGGCGGTCGGAACCTCGCAACAGGCAACGACCCCGCCCGCGCGTCGTCACGTAGCTCGTTCGGGAAGGTGTCCGCGGGTTTGCGAGACTGGGGCAGTGAGAAATGCAGCTACTGCCCCGCGGGTCATCGCCGTTGTCGGCCCCACAGCGGCCGGAAAATCCGATCTGGGTGTCGCCCTGGCCCAGCATTTCGACGGCGAGGTCGTCAACGCGGACTCCATGCAGCTCTATCGGGGGATGGACATCGGCACCGCCAAGCTGACGCCCGAAGAGCGTGACGGAGTCCCGCACCAGCTGCTCGACATCTGGGACGTCACCGAGGCGGCGAGCGTCGCCGAGTACCAGCGGCTCGCCCGTGTGCAGATCGACCGGCTGCTCGCCGAAGGCCGCACGCCCGTCCTGGTCGGCGGCTCGGGGCTGTACGTACGCGGGGCCATCGACGCCCTCGACTTCCCCGGCACCGACCCTGCCGTACGGGCCCGCCTGGAGGAGGAGGTGACGCTGCGCGGCCCCGGCGCGCTGCATGCGCGGCTCGCCGCCGCCGACCCCGCCGCCGGGCGAGCGATCCTGCCGAGCAACGGCCGGCGCATCGTTCGCGCCCTCGAAGTGATCGAAATCACCGGGCAGCCCTACACGGCCAATCTCCCCGGCCACGAGTCGGTGTACGACACCGTCCAGATCGGCGTCGATGTCGCCCGCCCCGAGCTCGACGCACGCATCGCCGCACGGGTGGACCGCATGTGGGAGGCGGGGCTCGTGGAGGAGGTGCGCGCGCTGGAGGCGCGCGGCCTGCGGGAGGGGCGCACGGCGGCACGCGCACTCGGGTACCAGCAGGTGCTCGCGCTGCTGGCGGGAGAGTGCACCGAGGAGGAGGCGCGCACCGAGACCGTGCGCGCCACCAAACGCTTCGCGCGCCGCCAGGACTCCTGGTTCCGGCGGGACCCCCGGGTCCACTGGTTGAGCGGCGCCGACGAGCACCGCACGGAACTCCCGCACCAGGCGCTCACGTTGGTCGAACGAGCGGTCACAGCCTGATCACGTGATGGCATCGGGACGCTCCGCACGTCAATCTGGCACCCGCACGCGTGCCATCATCGAGCTTCGATCGACCAGTGAATCCAAGTTGGGAGGGCGCGTGGCGATGGAAGCCGGCCCTCGTGACAGAGCACAGGAAGACCCGGAGCGGTTGAGCCCCGACGGGCCCGACGAGCAGGACGTGACCGCCGGGGCGGATGTGGGCCCCGAGGTCGAGGTCGAGCTGCGTCCGCAGCGACGCCTGCGGATCTGGCAGCTCGCGCCGATCGTGGCCCTCGCCGCGCTCGGCTCACTGATGTTCGCCTTCCCCCTCGCCTTCGAGTTCGGTGACGGCGGCGCCGTCGTCGCCATGCTCGGCCTGCTGATCAGTGGCTGCGCCGCGGGCTGGGGCATGATGGCCGCCCGTCGGGTGGGCTACACCTGGCCCGGACTGCAGCCCAGGGAGTCGGGCGGGCGCCCGGACTGGCGGGTCGTCGCGCTCTACGTGGTTCTGTGCGCCGGCCTCGTCGCCCTCGCCGTCTGGCGTGTGGCCCGGCTCCGCTAGCGCGCCCTCGCCCGACCGGCCGGGCCGAGAGGTGCGACCGGCCCGGCCGACAGGTGCTACCCGGTCGGCCTGTCGTACCCGCCCCTTACGATTGACCGCGTGAGCACTTCGCCGATCACCTTCCTCAAGGGCCACGGGACCGAGAACGACTTCGTGATCGTCCCCGACCCGGACAACACCATCGACCTGCCTGCCTCCGCCGTCGCGAAGCTGTGCGACCGCAGGGCCGGCATCGGCGGCGACGGTCTGCTGCACGTCGTACGGACCGCCGCGCATCCCGAGGCGCGCGCCATGGCGGCGCAGGCCGAGTGGTTCATGGACTACCGCAACGCGGACGGCTCGATCGCCGAAATGTGCGGCAACGGCGTCCGCGTATTCGCCCGCTACCTCCAGCGCACCGGTCTGGTGGGCGAAGGCGGCCTCGCGGTCGCCACCCGGGGCGGCATCAAGCAGGTCCACATCGACAAGCGGGACGCGAGCGGGGAGCCCGGCGACATCACCGTCTCCATGGGCCGCGCCGACCTCCCCGCGGTCGACGTCACAGTCACCGTCGGCGGGCGCGAGTGGCCCGCCCGCAACGTGAACATGGGCAATCCGCACGCCGTCGCCTTCGTCGACGAACTCGCCCACGCGGGAAACCTGTTCGGTGCCCCGGGCGTCAGCCCCGCCTCCGCCTACCCGGACGGGGTCAATGTCGAGTTCGTAGTCGACCGCGGCCCGCGTCATGTCGCGATGCGGGTGCACGAGCGCGGCTCCGGCGAGACCCGGTCCTGCGGTACGGGCGCGTGCGCCGTGGCCGTCGCGGCGGCCCGCAGGGACGGCCAGGACCCCTCCGTCACGGGCGCCCCCGTCTCGTACACCGTGGACCTCCCGGGCGGGCGCCTGGTGATCACCGAGAGGCCGGACGGAGCCGTCGAGATGACCGGCCCCGCCGTGATCGTCGCCGAGGGCACCATCGACCCCGGCTGGATCGCCACCGTCGACGCCGGCCGGATCGCTCCCGGCCCAAAGGAAACGGCTGTCGCATAAAGCTTCGCTCGAATGGGTGATCCGTTTCACGCTGGGCGAGAGCGGGTCTTCGACGCGTGATGGGCTCGGTAGCATCAAGCACCGGCCCGGACGTGGGTCCACCCGTCCACCGCCGGTCGATTCTGCCGGAGGTGCCCCATGAGTGCAGAGGCCACCAACCCTGGTGCTCCCAGCCGCAGGCGCGGCCGTCCCAGGATCGATCTGCGCAGGCTGGGCCGGGTCGCCCTGCTGGGCCCCGTCTCGCGCGACCGGCTGCCCGACGCGATCGGCCATGTCGCCGAGGCCCATCGCGCGCACCACCCCGACGCCGATCTCTCCATCCTGCGCCGGGCGTACGTACTCGCGGAGTTCTCGCACCGCGGGCAGATGCGCAAGAGCGGTGAGCCGTACATCACACATCCGCTCGCCGTGACCCTGATCCTCGCCGAACTCGGCGCCGAGACAACCACGTTGACCGCGGCGCTCCTGCACGACACCGTCGAGGACACCGATGTGACACTCGATCAGGTGCGGACGGGGTTCGGTGAGGAGGTCTGTTTCCTCGTCGACGGTGTGACGAAGCTGGAGAAGGTCGACTACGGCGCCGCCGCCGAGCCCGAGACCTTCCGCAAAATGCTCGTATCCACCGGCAACGACGTCCGGGTCATGTCGATCAAGCTCGCCGACCGCCTGCACAACATGCGCACCCTCGGCGTGATGCGCCCCGAGAAACAGGCGCGCATCGCGAAGGTCACCCGCGACGTCCTGATCCCTCTCGCGGAACGGCTGGGCGTGCAGGCGCTCAAGACCGAGCTTGAGGACCTGTCCTTCGCGATCCTCCACCCCGAGGACTACCAGCACACCCGCGCCCTGATCGCGGCGGACGCCGCCGCCGGGGACCCGCTGGGCGTCATCGCGGAGAACGTCAGGACGGTGCTGCGCGAGGCGGACATCGGCGCCGAAGTCCTCATCAGGCCGCGGCACTTCCTCTCCGTCCACCGGGCCGGACTCAAACGCGGTGAACTGCGCGGCACGGACTTCGGACGGCTGCTCGTCCTCGTCGGCGAGGACGCCGACTGCTACGGGGTGCTCGGCGAGCTGCACACCTGTTTCACACCGGTGATCTCCGAGTTCAAGGACTTCATCGCCTCCCCCAAGTTCAACCTCTACCAGTCGCTGCACACGGCGGTCGTCGGACCGGAGGGGGAGGTCGCCGAAGTCCTCATCCGTACGCACCAGATGCACAAGGTCGCCGAGGCGGGCGTCGTCGCCCTGGGCAATCCGTACGCACCGACCGAGAGCGCCGAGCCCGCCGTCGAGGGCGAGCGCGCGGACCCCACCCGGCCCGGCTGGCTCTCCCGGCTCCTTGAGTGGCAGGAGTCCACGCCCGACCCCGACACCTTCTGGACGTCCCTGAGGGCGGACCTGGCGGAGGACCGGGAGGTCACCGTGTTCCGTTCGGACGGCGGCACGCTGGGACTGCCGGCCGGCGCGAGTTGTGTGGACGCGGCGTACGCGCAGTACGGCGAGGTGGCGCACGTGTGCATCGGGGCACGGGTCAACGGCCGTCTGGCGACGCTCAGTACGGTCCTCAGTGACGGCGACACGGTGCAGTTGCTGCTCGCCCACGACAGCGCCTCGGGGCCCTCGCCCGACTGGCTGGACCACGCCCGTACGCCCGCCGCACGGATCGCCATCACCGGCTGGCTCGCGGCGCACGCTGACGACGAGCCGCCGACCACCGCAGGGCACCCCCCGGACCCCCGCACCGCACCGCAGGAGCCCGCCGCGACCGGCCCGGGGCCCACCGCCCCCGCGCCACCCGGCCCGTCGCGCCGCGGCGCGGAGAACGCCGTGGTGGACCTGCCGGACACGACTGTGCGGCTCGCCGGCTGCTGCACGCCCGTACCGCCGGACGCCGTCACCGGCTTCGTGGTGCGCGGCGGCGTCGTCACTGTGCACCGCGAAGCGTGTCCCGCGGTCGGCCGGATGCAGGTGCGCGGCCGCGAGCCCGTCCCCGTGCGCTGGCTGACCACCGGGGACTGCCGGGTGACCCTGGTCGCCGAGTCCTTCGGCCGCCCGGGGCTGCTGGCCGATCTCACCGAGGCCATCGCCACCGCCGGAGTGGCCGTCGTCTCGGCTACGGTCGAGCCGCCCACCGAGCAGCGCGTCAGGCACACCTACACCCTGCAACTGTCGGACGCGGCCGAGCTCCCCGGGCTGATGCGGGTGATGCGCGAGGTGCCGGGTGTGTACGACGTGAGCCGCGCCCAGCACCAGGCGACCGCCTGACCCGGGATCGGCGCTCTTTCGAGTGGGACCGACGCGCGCCGCCCCCCTCGGTGCGGTGCGCGCTGATAGCGATAGGCCATGCTGCTCACCTCCCGGCGCCTGCGCGGCGCCCTGCTGGCCGTCGCCTCGGTCACTCTCGTCGCGGCGACACTGCCCGCCCCCGTACCGCCCGCCCCCGTACCGCTCGGCATCGGCGATCCGCTCTTCCCGCACCTGGGCAACCCCGGATATGACGTCCTCTCGTACGACATCGCCTTCACCTACGGCGGCAGCAACACCAAGCCACTGGACGCGGTGACGAAGATCGAGGCGCGGACCCTGGAGCGACTCGACCGGGTCAACCTCGACTTCGCGCGCGGCAAGGTCGATGCCGTGGAGGTGAACGGGGAGAGCGCCACGTTCGCCTCGGCCGGCGAGGACCTCGTCGTCACGCCCGCCGAGCCGGTGGACAAGGGGCGGTCGCTGCGGATCACCGTCCGGCACACCAGCGACCCGGCGCCCAAGGACGAGGGGGACGGTGGCTGGGTGCGGACGGCCGACGGCCTGGCGATGGCGAACCAGGCCGACGCCGCCCACCGGGTCTTCCCGTGCAACGACCACCCCGCGGACAAGGCGTACTTCACCTTCCGCATTACAGCGCCCAAGGGACTGACGGCGGTCGCCAACGGACTGCCGGCGGCCAGGACCCGGCCGGGCGCGAACGGCACCACCTGGGCGTACCGGACCGAGCACCCCATGGCCACCGAGCTCGCCCAGGTCTCGATCGGCCGCTCGACCGTCGTGCACAGGCAGGGGCCGCACGGGCTGCCCGTCCGCGATGTCGTGCCGACCGCGGACCGCGAGCGGCTCGAACCGTGGCTCAAGAAGACACCGGGTCAGCTGGAGTGGATGGAGCGGCAGGTTGGCCGCTACCCCTTCGAGACGTACGGAATCCTCGTCGCCGACGTGGCCACCGGCTTCGAGCTGGAGACCCAGACGCTGTCGCTCTTCGAGCGGGCGCTGTTCACCCGGCCCGAGTACCCGGCCTGGTACGTCGACGCGATCATGGTGCACGAGCTGGCGCACCAGTGGTTCGGCAACAGTGTCTCGCCGCGCACCTGGTCCGACCTGTGGCTCAACGAAGGACATGCCACCTGGTACGAGGCGCGGTACGCGGAGGAGCACGCCAAGAAGCCGCTGGAGACGAGGATGCGCCAGGCGTACGCGCGGTCCGACGAGTGGCGGGCCGCCGGCGGCCCGCCCGCAGCGCCCAAGCCCCCCGCGCCGGGGCGGAAGATCAGTCTGTTCAGGCCCGTTGTCTACGACGGCAGCGCGCTGGTGCTCTACGCGCTGCGCAAGGAGATCGGGAACGAGACCTTCGAGCAGCTGGAGCGGCGCTGGGTGCGGACCCACCGCGACTCCACCGCGACGACGGCCGACTTCACCGCCCTCGCTTCGCAGCTCGCGGACCGGGACCTGTCCGGGTTCTTCCAGAAGTGGCTGTACGGGCAGAAGACACCGCCGATGCCCGGTCACCCGCAGTGGCGGAGCGGGCCGAAGGTCTCACCGGCACCGGTGCGGGCCGCGGCGCAGGGGCCGAAGCAGCACTGAGGGCGGGCCGGGGCAGGGCCGGGGCAGGACTGAGGCAGCGCTGAGGGCGGGGCTGAAACCCGAGTGACGGGTCCGGCCGGGCCGTGCCACTATCTGTGTGCAGCGACCCGGCCGGGACGGCATACCTGGGGGATTCTTCGGGAATCTTCCAAGAACGTCACGCGTTGTGACTGCTGTAACGACTTCCCTATCGACGTAAGGATCCAATGACCTCCTCTTCCTCCCCTTCCAAGGACACACAGGCAGCCTCCGCCCCCGTCGGCGGCGCTGAGAGCCCCCGGGCCGACGCCCTGATGGAAGAGGACGTCGCCTGGAGCCACAAAACCGACGGAGAGCGCGACGGCGACCAGCTCGACCGCTCCGAGCGTGCCGCGCTGCGCCGCGTGGCCGGTCTCTCCACGGAGCTTCAGGACGTCACCGAGGTCGAGTACCGCCAGCTGCGCCTGGAGCGCGTCGTGCTGGTCGGCGTCTGGACCTCGGGGACCGCGACCGACGCGGACAACTCGATGGCCGAGCTGGCCGCACTCGCCGAGACGGCGGGCGCCCTGGTGCTCGACGGCCTCGTACAGCGCCGCGACAAGCCCGACCCGGCCACCTACATCGGCTCGGGCAAGGCCCAGGAGCTGCGCGACATCGTGCTCGAAACGGGCGCCGACACGGTCGTCTGCGACGGTGAGCTCAGCCCCGGCCAGCTGATCCATCTGGAAGACGTAGTCAAGGTCAAGGTGGTGGACCGCACCGCCCTGATCCTCGACATCTTTGCCCAGCACGCCAAGTCCCGTGAGGGCAAGGCGCAGGTCGCGCTGGCACAGATGCAGTACATGATGCCGCGACTGCGCGGCTGGGGTCAGTCGCTGTCCCGGCAGATGGGCGGCGCCGGTACCGGCGGCGGTGGCGGTATGGCCACCCGTGGTCCCGGTGAGACCAAGATCGAGACGGACCGGCGTCGGATTCGCGAGAAGATGGCGAAGATGCGCCGGGAGATCGCGGAGATGAAGGTCGGCCGCGACATCAAGCGCCAGGAGCGCAAGCGCAACAAGGTGCCTTCGGTCGCGATCGCCGGATACACAAACGCGGGCAAGTCCTCGCTGCTCAACCGGCTCACCGGCGCGGGCGTGCTGGTGGAGAACTCACTGTTCGCCACCCTCGACCCGACCGTGCGCCGAGCGGAGACGCCGAGCGGACGTATCTACACCCTGGCCGACACTGTCGGATTCGTACGGCACCTGCCGCACCACCTCGTCGAGGCGTTCCGTTCCACGATGGAGGAGGTCGGTGACTCCGACCTGATCCTGCACGTGGTGGACGGTTCGCACCCGGCGCCGGAGGAGCAGCTGGCCGCCGTACGCGAAGTGATCCGCGACGTCGGCGCGCTGGACGTGCCCGAGATCGTGGTGATCAACAAGGCGGACGCTGCCGATCCGCTCGTGCTGCAGCGGCTGCTGCGCGTCGAGCGGCACGCGATCGCGGTGTCGGCCCGTACGGGCGCGGGCATGGACGAGTTGCTGGCCCTCATCGACTCCGAACTGCCGCGCCCCAAGGTCGAGATCGAGGCGCTCGTGCCGTACACGCAGGGCGGGCTCATCTCCCGTGCGCATGCCGAGGGCGAAGTGATCTCCGAGGAGCATCTCGCGGAGGGCACGCTGCTCAAGGCGCGGGTGCACGAGCAGTTGGCCGCCGACCTGGCCCCGTATGTGCCGGCGGCGACCGCCTGACGCGACGGGCACCAGCGTGCGACCCAGCAGGTCAGCACGCACGACCCGGCAAGCAAGCACGAAGGCCCGTCCCTCCGCAGGGGGCGGGCCTTCGTTGTGACGAGTGCCTGTCGACTACTTGTCGCCGTACTTCTCACTCATCGTCGTGAAGATCTGCTCGGCGCCCTTGCCCAGGCGCGGGCCCGCGAGCCAGCCGGAGGTGACCGGACCGATCGAGGTGTTGGACACCAGCGCCGTCTTGCCGTCCGGCTGCGCCGCGAACCAGCCGCCGCCGGAGGAACCGCCGGTCATGCTGCAGCCGATGCGGTGCATGGGGGGCGTACCCGGGCTGATCGAAAGCCGGGTCGGCCGGTCCTGGCACTTGTGCATGAGCGCACCGTCGTACGGGGGTGCGGCCGGGGCCCCAGGCGCCCATCGAAGCGACCTGCTGGGTGTCGGGGACGTCGAACGCGACCGGCAGGGCGTTGCCGACGGTCTCCTCCAGGGACTTGCCGCCGTTCTCCGGCTTCACATGCATCACGGCGTAGTCGTACGGGGCGCCGCCGCCACCCGTCGGACCGCCGTCGTTGATCCACTCACCGGAGGTCGAGACCCAGTCCGCCCAGTAGACGCCGTACGGGTTGACCTCGTGGGCCGGGGCGTTCGGCACCGCGGCCGCCGACCTGCCCAGGTCGTTGTACGACGGGACGAAGGCGATGTTGCGGTACCAGCCGCCCTCCTGGCCCCCGTGGACGCAGTGGCCCGCAGTCCACACCAGGTTGGACTTACCCGGGTTCTTCGGGTCCTTGACGACGGTCGCGGAGCAGACCATCGAGCCCTTGGGGGAGTCGAAGAAGACCTTGCCGACCGGGGCGGCGTGCTTGTGGTACGGGGTCTTCTCCTGCTCGGCCCTGACCGGACGCGGCTCCGGGTCGGAGACTCCCTGGCCACCGGAGGTGTCACTGGCGGCCATCGTCTTGGCCGGGTCCTTCGCCGTGTGCTGCCGCTCGGGCTTCCAGAGGCCCTTGATGACGGGGTTGACGAAGTCGCCGGCCTCGCGGAGCCAGTCGTCCTTGCTCCAGTTCTTCCAGCCGCCGTCCTTCCACTTGTCGACGTCGAAGTCGACGCCGCGCTCCTTGAGCCTGTCGGCCAGGTCCGCGGGGATGCCGGGGCCGTCCTCACCCGCGGGGGTGGAGGCGGCGGGCTTGTCGGCGGCGGACGGGTCGGCCGGCTCCGCCTTGGGGCCGCAGGCGGTGGCCGTCAGCGCGAGGGCTGCGGCCAGGGCGGTGGCGGCCAGCAACGGGCGTATGGAGTGCATGGAAGTAATTCCCCCTGTAGTGCCGTGCGACTGTGCGTGCGGCTGTGCGTGTGCTGTGCGTGCGACTGTGCGTTCTGTGTGGTGACGCGTGCGGTTCCTGGGGCAGAAAAGATGCCTTGTGCATGTCATGTGTAGGGGTGGTCTGCGGCGACCGCCTCAATGCAGGCCCCCACTGTGCCGGTTGTGTCCGGGGAGCAAGGTGTGAGGTCTCCCCGGCCGGGCGAGGGGCCTCCGGCTGTGTGCACCGAAGGCCCCTGACGTGCTGTCACCCGCCGTACGGCAGGCTCCGTAGTGTGACTACTGGCCCGCGAACTTCTTGCTGACCGCGTCGTAGATGCCCTTGGCCTCGTCGCCGAGGCGCGGCCCGGCGAGCCAGCCGGCCGTCACAGGGCCGATCGAGGTGTTGGACACCAGCGACGGCTTGCCGTCCTGGCCCTGCGCCACCCAGCCGCCGCCGGACGAGCCGCCGGTCATGGTGCAGCCGATGCGGTACATCGTCGGGGCGCCCGCCGTGACCGACAGCCGTCCCGGCTTGTCGGCGCACTGGAGCATCTTCTGGCCGTCGTACGGCGGGGCCGCCGGGTAGCCGGTCGCCGTCATGTTCGCGATCTCCGGCACGGCCGGGGCGTTGAAGTCGACGGGGAGCGCGGAACCGACCGTCTCCTCCAGGGACTTGCCGCCGCCGCCCTTCTCCGGAGTCACATGCAGTACCGCGAAGTCGTACGGAGCGCCGGCGCCGCCGGTCGGACCGCCCTGGGCGATCCACTGCTCGGAGGCCTGTGCCCAGTCGCCCCACCACACACCGAGCGGAGCGACCTCGTTCTTGGGTACGCCCTGGAGGTCCGCGGCCGACTTGCCCGCGTCGTTGTAGGACGGGACAAAGGCGATGTTGCGGTACCAGCCGCCCTTCTTGCCGGCGTGCACACAGTGGCCGGCGGTCCACACCATGTTGGACTTCCCGGGGTGCGCCGGGTCCTGGACGACCGTGGCCGAGCAGACCATCGAGCCCTCGGGGCCGTCGAAGAAGACCTTGCCCGACGCGGGGGCACTCTTGCTGTACGGGGACGTCACCGGCTGCGCCTCGACCGGGGCGGGCGTCGGGTCGGTAACACCCTCGTCACCCGAGATGTCGTTGTCCACCGGCTGCTTGTCGGGCTGCTCCGCGTCCCGCATGCGGTCCGGGTCCCACAGGTCCTCGATGATCGGGTTGATGTAGTCCTCGGCCTCGCGGAGCCAGTCGTCCTTGCTCCAGTCCTTCCAGGCCCCGTCCTTCCACTTGTCCATGTCGAAGCCCTGCTCCTTGAGCCGCTCCTTCAGATCGTCCGGAATCACGATCTTGTCGTCGCCGCCCAGAGTCGCGCTGGCAGCGGGCTCACCAACGGCGTTGTCCTCGCTCGGCCCGCAGGCGGTGGCGGTCAGCGCGAGGGCGGCGGCGAGGCCGACGGCGGCCAGTACGGGGGAGGTCCCGCGACGTGCGCTCCTCCCACGACGTGCTGAGAAGGTCGGGCGAATGGGTCGCATGTCGTGATCCCCCTGGGACTTCGAATTCGTCTGCTGTGAACACCGCGCACTCGTCGCTCACCCCGGCGGTGGAGCTCCGGGCCCCGAGTGCGGACCCCACTATGCCGGTGTCGATGGGGACGGCGTTCGGCAGGGCTTCGGTTCCCCCGGCGCAAGGATCTTCTGCTTGCCCGTGATCCCGCGCCACCGCCGTCGTTGGTACGTACGGGGGATGCCGGGTCACTGTTCAGCCCTGCGGGGCAACGGATCCGCAACACCCCGCGATGGAGTCGTCACCGCGGGAGGATCAACAGACGTGGCCATGACCGAACCTGCTTCCGCAGCGCTGCCTGCCGTGCAGGAGGGCATTCTCAGGCGTCAGTCGCTGCGTGAATCGGCAGCTCGTACCTACGCGCGCTCGCTGCCCATCGTTCCCGTACGCGCGCGAGGGCTGACGATCGAGGGGGCCGACGGGCGGCGCTATCTGGACTGTCTCTCGGGGGCCGGGACCCTCGCACTGGGGCACAACCACCCGGTGGTCCTGGAAGCCATCAAGAAGGTCATCGACTCCGGGGCCCCCTTGCATGTGCTTGACCTCGCCACGCCCGTGAAGGACGCCTTCATCACCGAACTGTTCGCGACGCTGCCGCGCGAACTGGCCGACAACGCGCGCGTGCAGTTCTGCGGTCCGGCGGGCACCGACGCGGTCGAGGCGGCGCTCAAACTGGTCCGTACCGCGACCGGGCGCAGCGGACTCCTGGCCTTCACCGGCGCGTACCACGGCATGACGGCAGGGGCGCTCGACGCCTCGGGCGGCGCGCAGGACGTACGCGTGACCCGGCTGCCCTATCCGTACGATTACCGATGCCCCTACGGGGTGGGCGGTGAGCGCGGCGCCGAGCTGTCCGCCCGCTGGACCGAGAGCCTCCTGGACGACCCCAAGGGCGGGGTGACTTCACCGGCCGGCATGATCCTCGAACCCGTACAGGGGGAGGGCGGTGTGATCCCCGCCCCCGACACCTGGCTGCGCCGGATGCGCGAGATCACGGCAGCCCGCTCCATCCCGCTGATCGCCGACGAGGTGCAGACAGGGGTCGGCAGGACCGGCACCTTCTGGGCCGTTGAGCACAGCGGGGTGGTGCCCGACGTGATGGTGATGTCCAAGGCGATCGGCGGCAGCCTTCCGCTGGCCGTGCTGGTCTACCGGGCGGACCTCGACGTCTGGCAGCCGGGCGCCCATGCCGGGACCTTCCGCGGCAACCAGCTGGCGATGGCGGCGGGCGCGGCCACCCTGGCGTACGTGCGTGAGCACCGGCTCGCTGAGCGCGCCGGCGTCCTCGGCGCCCGCATGCTCGGCCAGTTGCAGGGACTGGCAGCCGACCACCCCTGTATCGGGGATGTACGTGGCCGGGGGCTGATGATCGGCATCGAACTTGTCGACCCGGACGCGGCGGAGCGCACCGTGTCGGGAGCTCCGCCGGCCGCCCCCGCACTGGCCGCCGCCGTCCAGCGGGAGTGCCTGGACCGCGGCCTCATCGTGGAACTCGGCGGACGCCACTCCGGCGTCGTACGCCTGCTGCCTCCGCTGACCCTCACCGACGACCAGGCCGCCGCGGTTCTCGACCGCCTGGCCGATGCCCTGTCGGCCGCCGAGCGCTCCCCGCAGCGCCGGCAGCGGACCGGGCAGTCGCACTGACCCCGGACGAGCCCACAAGGAAGACCCCGTGAATCCCACCTCTGCATCCGACGCGTCAACGGCCGACCGCCGTCCCACCGCCCACGACCGGGGGCAGGGCGCACCGGGCACGCACAACAGCCTCGCCGTCGAGCAGGCCACGGTCCCGCGGCAGGGCGGGGGAGGCCGCGGGGGCCAGCGTCCGCCCGGGCCCGACGGCCGCCCTGCCGCCGCCGACCCGTATCTCCCGGACGTCCCCGACCTCCTCGACCATCCGGACCCGCACACCGCGGCGGAGGCGGCGGCCGTCGAGAACCTGCTGCGGTGCTGGGTCCGGGAGAACGACCTCGCCAAACCCGCGGGCCCGTCCCTGCGCATCCCGCTCGACGCCAGCGCCGCCGCACTGCTCGTCCCCGTCCGCTACTGGTCGGCCACCGGCTGGCACCGCTTCGGCCTGCCGGACCTCGAAGGAGCGCCGCAGAGCGCGCCGCACGCCGACGCCGTCACGGTCGCCGCACTCCTGGGCCGCGAGGCAGCCACGAACGAGGGGGGCCGGGGCGAGGGGGCCGATCTCGTCGGCCGGGTCGCCGACTCGGTGCGACACACCGCCACCTTCATCACCGACCGGCGCCACCGACCGCAGGCCGCCGACCACGCGGACCTCTTCCTCACCGCCGAGCAGTCCCTGCTCCTCGGGCACCCGCTGCACCCCACGCCCAAGAGCCGGGAGGGACTCTCGGAGTCGGAAGCGCGGCTCTACTCACCGGAGTTGCGCGGATCCTTCCCGCTGCACTGGATGGCCGTCGACCGCTCCGTACTGGCCGAGGACTCGGCCTGGACCGAGCGCGGTCGCACCGTGCCGGCCGGCCGGCTCACCGCCCGCATCGCCGACGGGCTCCAACTGCCGCACAACACCGTGCCGTTGCCGCTGCACCCTTGGCAGGCCCGGGAGTTGACGCAGCGGCCCGCCGTCATCGCGCTCCTGGCCGCGGGCCTCCTGCACGACCTCGGTCCCTACGGTGAGCACTGGCACCCCACCTCCTCGATCCGCACCGTGCACCGCCCCGGCGCCCCCGCCATGCTCAAGCTCTCGCTCGGCGTGCGCATCACCAACTCCCGCCGGGAGAACCTCCGCAAGGAACTCCACCGCGGCATCGAGGTGCAGCGGCTGCTGCGCGGCGGGCTCTCCGCGCAGTGGCGGTCCGCCCACCCCGACTTCGACATCGTCCGCGACCCGGCCTGGCTCGCCGTCGACACGACGGACGGCGTACCGGTCCCCGGACTCGACGTCCTGTTGCGCCACAACCCGTTCGGGCCCGGCGACGACGCCGTCTGCGTCGCGGCGCTCACCGCACCGCGCCCCTGGCCGGGCCGGACCGCGATGCGCTCCCGGCTCGCGGACGCCGTCGCCGGGCTCGCCGCCCGCACCGGCCGGCACACCGGAGCCGTCGCCGCCGAGTGGTTCCTGCGCTACCTCGACCAGGTCGTACGCCCGGTTCTCTGGCTGGACGGCGTCGTGGGCATCGCCCTGGAGGCCCACCAGCAGAACACCCTGGTGCTCCTGGACCCGGACGGCTGGCCCATCGGTGGCCGCTACCGCGACAACCAGGGCTACTACTTCCGTGAGTCCCACCGGGCCGCGCTCGAACAGCGCCTGCCCGGCATCGGCACCACCAGCGACACCTTCGTCTCCGACGCCGTCGCCGACGAGCGCTTCGCCTACTACCTGGGCATCAACAACGTCCTCGGCCTGATCGGCGCATTCGGCGCCCAGGGCCTGGCCGACGAGCGTGTGCTGATCGCCGCCCTCCGCCAGTTCCTGGGGAAGAACACAGCCCTCGGCTCCTCGCTGCCCGCCCACCTTCTGGAAACCCCCGGACTGCGCTGCAAGGCCAACCTGCTGACCCGACTGCACGGCCTGGACGAGCTGGTCGGCCCGGTCGACACCCAATCCGTCTACGTCACCATCGCCAACCCCCTTCGCACCTGAAGGACATGACCCACCCGAACTGCCGAGAGGAGCGTCGCCGTGCCTCCCACCGATGCGAGCACCGACGCCGGAACCAACTCCGCTCCCCGCGCCGGATCCAGCGCCGAGGACACCCTGGACCTGAGGCTGTCCGACGAGCTCATCGCGCTCTTCGGAGATGACCAGTTGGGGACGGGCGCCCTTCCCGGACCGGACGCCTCTCCCGGCACCGGCATCGCAGCCGGGCTCCCCGCGGGCACGGGTTCCCAGCAGGCCGACGACGACCTCCTCGACAGCCCGGCCGACTGGGGCCCCGTCACCACCCCCGTCGGCGTCTTCCGGCTCGTCCCCGTACGCGTGGAGCGGGACCTGCCGATCATCGCCCGGTGGATGAACGACCCCGCCGTCGCGGCGTTCTGGGACCTGGCGGGCGAGGACGAAGCCACCGCGGCCCATCTGCGCGGGCGGCTCGACGGGGACGGGCGCAGCGTCCCCTGTCTCGGCGTACTGGACGGCGTACCCATGAGCTACTGGGAGATCTACCGCGCCGACCTCGATCCGCTGGCCCGCCACTACCCGGCCCGCCCCCACGACACCGGTATCCATCTCCTTGTCGGCCCAGTCGCCGACCGCGGGCGGGGCATCGGCACCGCACTCCTCAGAGCCGTCGCCGACCTCGTTCTCGACCAACGTCCTTCGTGCGCCCGGGTCGTGGCCGAGCCGGCCCTGCGCAACACCCCGTCCGTCGCGGCATTCCTCGGCGCAGGGTTCCGCTTCGCGGCGGAAGTCGACCTTCCCGACAAGCGGGCCGCGCTGATGGTCCGCGAACGTGCCCTGCGCAAGCAGTTGTGATCGAATCGCCTGCGAACGACTCATCACCTCGCCCGCAACGCTCGCCCCCCAAAGGGTTCCATCCCGAGGAGTCCCCGTGCCGAACCCCGCTGTCGCCCCCGACTTCGAGGAGCCGGCCCCGCTGCCGGCCCCGCCCGAACTGAACCCGGGCACCTGGGAAGTGGCCGCCCGCCGCCTCCTGGCCAAGATGCTCGGCGAGTTCGCGTACGAGGAGATCATCGAGCCCGTCCCGCACGCCGAGCAGGATTCCGCCGCGGACAGACCCGGTGATCACAGCCGGACTCTGCCGAGCCACACACTCCCGCTCGACGACGGCGGAATCCTTTCCTTCCGGGCCCGGCGCGGCTCCTACGACAGCTGGACCGTGGACCCGGACACGATCGAACTGCGCGAGTGCGCCGACGACCTCGCGGGCCACCCCTTCGGTGACCCCCTGCGCTTCCTCGTCCTCGCCCGCCGCCTCCTGGGCCTCGATGGAGCCACCCTCGGCCACCTCATCGGAGAAGTGAGCGCCACCCTCGCCGCCGACGCCCGCCTCGACCACACCGCGCTCTCCGCCGCCCGGCTCGCCGACCTCGGATACGCGGAGCTGGAGGGCCACCAGACCGGCCACCCCTGGCTCGTCCTCAACAAGGGCCGTATCGGCTTCTCCGCCACCGACTCCGCGCGCTGGTCACCCGAGGCGCGCAGGCCGGCCAAACTCCCCTGGATCGCGGTGAGTACCGCCCTCGCCGACTACCGCGGAGTGTCCTCACTCGCCACACCGGAGCAGCTCTACGCCCGCGAACTGGACGGCGCCACACTGGAGTTGTTCGCCGCCACCCTCCGGGCCCGCGGTCTGGACCCGCAGCGCTACCTCTACCTCCCCGTGCACCCCTGGCAGTGGGACGAGGTGGTCCTGTCGCTCTTCGCCCCCGCTGTCGCACAGGGCGACATCGTGCCGCTGCCCACCGACGGCGACGTACGGCTGCCACAGCAGTCCATCCGGACGTTCCTCAATACGAGCCGGCCCGACCGGCACACGGTCAAGCTGCCGCTCGCCATCCTCAACACCCTGGTCTGGCGCGGCCTGCCCACCGAGCGCACCCTGGCGGCACCCGCCGTCACCGCCTGGGTCCACTCACTGCGCGACAGCGACGCCTTCCTGCACGAGGAATGCCGCGTGATCCTCCTCGGCGAGGTCGCCTCGGTCGCCGTCGAACATCCGCTGTACGACGGCCTACCCGAAGTCCCGTACCAGTACAAGGAATTGCTGGGCGCGATCTGGCGCGAGCCGCTCACCGGCCGGCTGGCACCCGGCGAGCGCGCCCGCACGCTGGCCTCCCTGCTCCACACGGACCCGCAGGGGCGTGCCTTCACCGCGGAGCTCGTGGCCCGCTCCGGCCTCACCCCTGAGGCATGGCTGAAGCGACTCCTGTCGGCGCTGCTGCCCGCGCTGCTGCACTTCCTGTACCGCTACGGCACCGTCTTCTCCCCGCACGGCGAGAACGCCATCGTCGTCTTCGACGACCAGGACGTCCCCGTCCGGCTCGCGATCAAGGACTTCGTCGACGACGTGAACGTCAGCGCGCAGCCGCTGCCCGAGCACGACTCCATGCCGGACGACGTACGCGAGGTGCTGCTCACCGAGCCTCCCGGCTTCCTCACCCAGTTCATCCACTCCGGTCTCTTCGTGGGCGTCTTCCGCTATCTCGCGCCCCTGTTCGAGGAGCAGCTCGGCCTGCCCGAGGACCGGTTCTGGTCACTCGTACGGGCCGAGATCCTGCGGTACCAGACCCGCTTCCCGGAGCTGAAGGAGCGCTACGAGATGTTCGACCTGCTCACTCCGCGGATCGAGCGGCTCTGCCTCAACCGCAACCGCCTGCACCTCGACGGCTACCGCGACCGCCCCGAGCGCCCGCACGCGGCCGTGCACGGCACCGTTCCCAACCCCCTGCACCTCTCCTGATGCGCCGGTCCTGTGTGATCCGGGCTGTCAGTGGTGCCCCGTAGGGTGGTCGAGCTATGACGAAGCCCTCACTCCCCGAGCTCCTCCATGCCGCCGTAACCGCTGTCGGCGGTACGGAGCGGCCCGGCCAGGTCACCATGTCCGAGGCCGTTGCCGGAGCCATCGACGACCATTCCCATCTGCTGGTCCAGGCCGGCACCGGCACCGGCAAGTCCCTCGGCTACCTGGTCCCGGCCCTGGCGCACGGTGAGCGCGTGGTGGTGGCCACGGCGACACTGGCCCTGCAGCGCCAGCTCGTGGAGCGCGATCTTCCGCGTACGGTCGACGCGCTGCATCCGCTGCTGCGCCGCCGTCCCGAGTTCGCCATGCTCAAAGGCCGCTCGAACTACCTGTGTCTGCACCGGCTCCGCGAGGGTGTCCCGCAGGAGGAGGCGGACGGCCTCTTCGACCAGTTCGAGGCCGCCGCCCCCACCAGCAAGCTCGGTCAGGACCTGCTGCGCATGCGCGACTGGGCGGACGAGACCGAGACCGGGGACCGCGACGACCTGACGCCGGGCGTCTCGGACCGTGCCTGGGGCCAGATGTCGGTCTCGTCGCGCGAGTGCCTGGGCGCGACGAAGTGCGCCTACGGGGCCGAGTGCTTCGCCGAGGCCGCCCGCGAGCGCGCCAAGCTCGCCGATGTCGTGGTCACCAACCACGCCCTTCTCGCCATCGACGCCATCGAGGGCGCCCCGGTACTGCCGCAGCACGAGGTGCTGATCGTCGACGAGGCGCACGAGCTGGTCTCGCGGGTCACCGGGGTGGCCACCGGGGAGCTCACCCCGGGCCAGGTCAACCGTGCGGTGCGAAGGGCGGCCAGGCTGGTCGACGAGAAGGTCGCCGACTCCTTGCAGACCGCCGCCGAGTCCTTCGAGCGGCTGATGGAGCTGGCGCTCCCTGGCCGTCTGGAGGAGGTCCCCGAAGACCTCGGGTACGCGTTGATGGCGCTGCGTGACGCCGCCCGCAACGTCGTCTCGGCCCTCGGCAACACACGGGACAAGTCCGTCCAGGACGAGGACGCCGTACGCAAGCAGGCCCGCGCCGCCGTCGAGACGATCCACGGCGTCGCCGAGCGCATCTGCAACGGCTCGGAGTGGGACGTCGTCTGGTACGAGCGGCACGACCGCTTCGGCGCCTCGCTGCGGGTCGCCCCGCTCTCCGTTTCGGGTCTGCTGCGCGAGAAGCTCTTCACCGACCGCTCGGTCGTCCTCACCTCGGCCACGCTCAAGCTCGGCGGCGACTTCAACGGGGTGGGCGCCTCCCTCGGCCTGGCACCGGAAGGCACCGAGGGGGAGGACGTCCCGGTCTGGAAGGGGCTCGACGTCGGCTCGCCGTTCGACTACCCCAAGCAGGGAATCCTGTACGTCGCACGGCACCTGGCCACGCCGGGCCGCGAAGGTTCGCGCGGCGACATGATGGAGGAGCTCGCCGAGCTGGTGGAGGCCGCCGGCGGTCGCACGTTGGGGCTCTTCTCCTCGATGCGCGCCGCGCAGGCCGCGGCCGAGGAGCTCCGCGGCAAGCTCGACAAGCCGATCCTGCTCCAGGGCGAGGAGACGCTGGGTGAGCTGATCAAGAACTTCGCCGCCGATCCGGAGACCTGCCTGTTCGGCACGCTCTCCCTCTGGCAGGGCGTCGACGTCCCAGGCCCGAGCTGCCAGCTCGTGATCATGGACCGGATCCCGTTCCCGCGCCCGGACGACCCGCTGATGAGCGCCCGCCAGAAGGCGGTCGAGGAGGGCGGGGGCAACGGCTTCATGGCCGTCGCGGCGACCCATGCGGCGCTGCTGATGGCCCAGGGATCCGGGCGGCTCGTGCGCGCCACGGGCGACCGTGGTGTTGTCGCGGTGCTCGATCCGCGGCTGGCCAACGCCCGCTACGGCAGTTACCTCCGGGCCTCACTGCCCGATTTCTGGTACACCACGGACCGCAATCAGGTCCGCCGGTCGCTCGCCGCGATCGACGCCAAGGCCAAGGCGGAGGGCCTGTAAAGCCAAGGCGGAGGGCCTGTAAGCGGGGCAGCGCACTTTGAGGGCACAAAGCAGGGCCCCGGGACCGGCGCAGTAGGTCCCGGGGCCCGGTCTTGGCCGGCGCGGTGTCACACCCGCCGCAATACCGCCACCACCTTGCCGAGGATGGTGGCCTCGTCGCCGGGGATGGGCTCGTACGAGGCGTTGTGCGGGAGCAGCCAGACATGGCCGTCCTCGCGCTTGAACCGCTTCACGGTCGCCTCGCCGTCCAGCATGGCGGCCACGATGTCGCCGTTCTCCGCGACCGGCTGACGGCGTACCGTCACCCAGTCGCCGTCACAGATGGCGGCCTCGATCATCGAGTCTCCGACGACCTTGAGGACGAACAGCTCACCGTCACCCACCAGTTGGCGGGGGAGCGGGAAGACGTCCTCCACCGACTCCTCGGCCAGGATCGGGCCACCGGCCGCGATCCGGCCGATGAGCGGTACATAGGACGCGGCGGGCTTGCCCGCCGTGTCGGTCGGCTGGTTGCTCGGCTGGTCGGAGCCGCGCACTTCGTACGCCCGGGGGCGGTGCGGGTCCCGGCGCAGGAAGCCCTTACGTTCGAGAGCCATCAGCTGATGGGCCACGGAAGAGGTACTGGAAAGGCCCACCGCCTGACCGATCTCGCGCATGGACGGCGGGTATCCCCGCCGCTGCACCGAATCCCTGATGACCTCGATGACGCGTCGTTGCCGATCGGTGAGACCGGAGCTGTCCGCCCGGATTCCCGGAGGACGGCCTGGCAGCGAACGCGAGGGCTTTGCGCCCTCCGGATTTGTGGCTGCTTCATTCATTGCATGCACCGGCTCGAGTCGGCTCTGGGAGCGGTCCTGGGCAGTGATGGTTGCGCTGTCAGCGGTGGTGGTCACGTCGTCGGCCCCTCTTCGAGATGTTCTCTCCCTGGCTGGCACAACGGTAGTAGCTTTCGAAAGGTTGCGCCAAACACACGTTCGAGTGAAAAACCGCAGAATGCCTTACGCGATTACGCGTTCGGGTGTATATGAGGGGCCTTTTGGGTGAAAGGCAATTCGGGCATTTACGGTAACCTTCGCCGCCGGGCCGACGGGCGGCCAGGGTGGCCCCCAGTGTGCCATTGCGCGGCACCGGCCTCGGGAGCCCGGGGTGTGTCCCGTACTCTCGTGGGCGGCCCGCAGGGCCTCCGGAAGCGCAACACGCGCGACACGCGCAGACACGCTAAGTGCGACCGAACCCCAGATCTAGTGGTTGGATTGCCACAGCTGCCCACAAGTTGTGGTCCCGGGTCTCTCAGGAGCCTGGCGATCGCCTATGCTGGGAGCTGCTTCAAGAGGCTCCTCGTGGGGCTGCCGAGGCTATTCAGTCGTGCTGTGAAGGAGGCTTGGGACCCATGCATTGCCCCTTCTGCCGGCACCCCGACAGTCGCGTCGTCGACAGTCGGACCACGGATGACGGCACCTCGATCCGCCGTCGCCGCCAGTGCCCCGACTGCACCCGCCGTTTCACGACGGTGGAGACCGCGTCGCTGATGGTGGTCAAGCGCAGCGGTGTCACCGAGCCCTTCAGCCGCACCAAGGTCATCTCCGGCGTGCGCAAGGCGTGCCAGGGGCGGCCGGTCACCGAGGACGCCCTCGCCAAGCTCGGCCAGCGGGTCGAGGAGGCGGTGCGCGCCACCGGCAGCGCCGAGCTGACCACTCATGACGTGGGCCTGGCCATACTCGGGCCCCTGCAGGAGCTCGACCTCGTCGCGTACCTGCGCTTCGCGTCCGTCTACCGGGCGTTCGGCTCGCTCGAAGACTTCGAGGCCGCGATCTCGGAGCTCCGCGAGGAGCAGCCCCCGGCAAGCGACTGCGGCTGTGGTGCCGGCGTGACCCCAGAGGTCCCCGTGCCCGCCGCTGCCACCGACTGACCGAATCGGCGGCACAACACAGACCTGTCCTGGCGCCGAGCGTGACGTCAAGGACATCCAAAACATGTGACCCGGGAAGAACTGGGCACTTCAGGGCGTTTTCGTCCGTATATGGGAGGCGGCATGACAGAGACGGCGAGCGGTTCGGCACGAGGGGCCCGCACCAAGGGCCCCAAGGGTTCGACCGCCAATCGGCAGGGACTGCGCATCGAGCGCATTCACACCACCCCCGGCGTGCATCCGTACGACGAGGTGGCCTGGGAGCGCCGTGACGTCGTCCTGACCAACTGGCGCGACGGCTCGGTCAACTTCGACCAGCGCGGCGTCGAGTTCCCCGACTTCTGGTCGGTGAACGCGGTCAACATCGTCACCAGCAAGTACTTCCGCGGTGCTGTCGGTACGCCGCAGCGCGAGACCGGTCTCAGGCAGCTGATCGACCGGATCGTGAAGACGTACCGCAAGGCCGGTGAGGACTACAGCTACTTCTCCTCTCCCGCGGACGCCGAGATCTTCGAGCACGAGCTGGCGTACGCCCTCCTGCACCAGGTCTTCAGCTTCAACTCGCCGGTGTGGTTCAACGTCGGCACCCCCCAGCCGCAGCAGGTCTCCGCCTGCTTCATCCTGGCCGTCGACGACTCCATGGAGTCGATCCTCGACTGGTACAAGGAAGAGGGGATGATCTTCAAGGGCGGCTCCGGCGCCGGCCTGAACCTCTCCCGCATCCGCTCCTCCAAGGAGCTGCTGTCCTCCGGCGGCAACGCCTCGGGACCGGTCTCCTTCATGCGCGGCGCCGACGCGTCCGCCGGAACGATCAAGTCCGGTGGCGCCACCCGCCGCGCGGCCAAGATGGTCATTCTCGACGTCGACCACCCCGACATCGAGAACTTCATCGAGACCAAGGTGAAGGAAGAGGAGAAGATCCGCGCCCTGCGCGACGCGGGCTTCGACATGGACCTGGGCGGCGATGACATCACGTCCGTCCAGTACCAGAACGCCAACAACTCGGTCCGCGTGAACGACGAGTTCATGAACGCGGTCGAGGCGGGCGGCAAGTTCGGCCTGCGCGGCCGGATGACCGGCGACGTCATCGAGGAGGTCGAGGCCAAGTCCCTCTTCCGCAAGATGGCCGAGGCCGCCTGGGCCTGCGCCGACCCCGGTATTCAGTACGACGACACCATCAACAAGTGGCACACCTGCCCCGAGTCCGGCCGGATCAACGGCTCGAACCCGTGCAGTGAGTACATGCACCTGGACAACACCTCGTGCAACCTTGCCTCGCTGAACCTGATGAAGTTCCTCAAGGACGACGGCCTGGGTCACCAGTCCTTCGAGGTGGAGCGTTTCACCAAGGTCGTCGAGCTGGTCATCACGGCGATGGACATTTCCATCTGCTTCGCGGACTTCCCCACCGAGAAGATCGGTGTGAACACCCGCGCCTTCCGCCAGCTCGGCATCGGTTACGCCAACCTCGGCGCCCTCCTGATGGCGACAGGTCACGCGTACGACAGCCACGGCGGCCGTTCGCTCGCCGGCGCCATTACCTCGCTGATGACGAGCACGTCCTACCGCCGCTCCGCGGAGCTGGCCGCGGTCGTCGGCCCGTACGACGGCTACGCCCGCAACGCCGAGCCCCACAAGCGCGTCATGAAGCAGCACTCCGATGCCAACACCACAGCCCCCCGGGTGGACGACCTGGACTCGCCGATCTGGGCCGCTGCCACGGAGTCCTGGCAGGACGTGCTCCGCCTCGGTGAGAAGAACGGCTTCCGCAACGCGCAGGCCTCGGTCATCGCGCCCACCGGCACCATCGGTCTCGCGATGTCCTGCGACACCACCGGCCTGGAGCCCGACCTCGCGCTGGTCAAGTTCAAGAAGCTGGTCGGCGGCGGCTCGATGCAGATCGTCAACGGCACGGTGCCGCAGGCGCTGCGTCGTATGGGCTACCAGGAAGAGCAGATCGAGGCGGTCGTCGCCCACATCGCCGAGAACGGCAATGTGATCGACGCCCCCGGTCTCAAGGCCGAGCACTACGAGGTCTTCGACTGCGCGATGGGCGAGCGTTCCATCTCCGCGATGGGCCACGTCCGGATGATGGCGGCCATCCAGCCGTGGATCTCCGGCGCGCTCTCCAAGACGGTGAACCTGCCGGAGACGGCCACCGTCGAGGACGTCGAAGAGGTCTACTTCAAGGCGTGGAAGATGGGCGTCAAGGCGCTCGCGATCTACCGCGACAACTGCAAGGTCGGCCAGCCCCTCTCCGCCAAGACCAAGGACAAGACCAAGGACAAGGACAAGGTCAAGGCCGAGGTCACGGCGAACACCGAGGCGACGATCCGTACCGCGGTCGAGAAGGTCGTCGAGTACCGCCCGGTGCGCAAGCGCCTCCCGAAGGGCCGTCCCGGCATCACCACCTCGTTCACGGTGGGTGGCGCCGAGGGTTATATGACCGCCAATTCCTACCCGGACGACGGTCTCGGCGAGGTTTTCCTGAAAATGTCCAAGCAGGGGTCCACCCTCGCGGGCATGATGGACGCCTTCTCGATCGCCGTCTCGGTCGGTCTGCAGTACGGCGTTCCGCTGGAGACGTACGTCTCGAAGTTCACGAACATGCGCTTCGAGCCGGCCGGTATGACGGACGACCCCGATGTGCGTCTCGCGCAGTCGATCGTCGATTACATCTTCCGCCGCCTGGCGCTGGACTTCCTGCCCTTCGAGACGCGTTCGGCGCTCGGAATCCACGCGGCGGACGAGCGTCAGCGTCACCTGGAGACCGGTTCGTACGAGCCCCCCCTGGACGACGACGAGATGGACGTGGAGGGCCTGGCGCAGTCCGCTCCGCTCCAGCCCGCTCCGCGCCCGGCGGAGCCGCTGAAGGCCGTCGCCGCCCCCAAGGGGGAGAGCATCCCGGCGCCGAAGCAGGCGCACACCTCGGCGGAGCTCGTCGAGATGCAGCTCGGCATCAGCGCGGACGCGCCGCTGTGCTTCTCCTGCGGGACGAAGATGCAGCGCGCGGGCAGCTGCTACATCTGTGAGGGCTGCGGCTCGACCAGCGGCTGCAGCTAGCCGACGGTGGTAAACGCAAGGTGAGAGAGGGTGCCGGCCGGTGGCCGGCACCCTCTCTCACGTCAGGTGGGAGCATTGCCCATCTGCTGGGCGAAGGAATTCGGGTCGGTGTCGAATCCGCGCACGACCTCGAACATCTCCCATCCTCCGGTCTCGTCCCTGGTGAACTCGGCGATGGTGGCCGCTGTGGACGACGAGACGACAGCGAAGTCCTCTTCCGTCAGAACGGTGTGGCCCTCACTGATGCGGACGTTCGTATTCACTATGTCGCCGAACGTCTTTTGACCGCCGCCCTGCTGGATCGCCACGCCCACCATGACCCGGGCGTACGCGGCGGACAGCCGGTCGAACTCCAGGGTCATGACCTCGTCGTAGCCCAAGCCCAGACCGGTCCTGCTGTCCCGGTTGAGCGTGATGGTGCCGTCCGGCGCACGGCTGCCGAAGTGCACGACGTACACGGGACTGCCGTGCGGCTCTTCCACGGAGTACGTCGCGGCGATGATGTCCAGGTCATTGGCGGGGGCACCAAGGGGACTGGGGTCCCACTTGAGCGTCACTTCGACCTTCCCGATCCCCTTGTTGAGACTGCTCACCGGTCTCTCCTTCCCACAACTGTCAGGCGATTCAGGTTGATTGGCCATGCTGTCACGCACGGGCACCGGGCGGGCCGCGAATGATCACGGCAGGTCACGGCGGGTCACGGCACGGGGTACGCCGCAAGGAGACGTCAACCCGGCTCCGGAGCGTGACCGACGACACGTTCGTGGCCGTACGATGGCGCCGTGCTGGTCAAGTGGATTCGCTGCACTGTGATCGACCGTCGCGGTTTCGAGCAGGGGCAGCGGAAGTGGGCGGGGCTGCTGGGCGAACCGGGTTTTCGGGGACAGGGCGGTGGTTGGAGCCGGGGACGGCCGGGGGTGGCGCATGTCTTCACCTTCTGGGAGAGCCGCGCGTTCTACGACTCCTTCATGGCGAGCGCCCACCATCGGCTCGCATCGGCACAGTCGGGCACGTTCAAGAATCCCCAAGTTGCGCTCTTCGACCACCGGTTCGACGTGAAGACGGGCTTCGAGCCGCGGTTCGCGGACGCCGATGTGGTGCGGGTTGCGCACTGCAAGGTGCACGAGGGCCGGGTCGAGCACTTCTCGCTGATGCAGGCGAAGATCTGGAATCCTGCGATGGCCGGATCGCCGGGGATGCTGCGCGGAATGTTCGGTGAGGCGCCGGGCAACGAATTCCTGGTGCTGTCCATGTGGCAGTCCACCGCCGAGCACGGCAAGTACCGCGCCGAGCGGGTCGAGCGGCTGTCGCTCCGGGCCCAGACCGAGGCCGACGTGGCCGATGTGGCGGGCGACGTCGTCCAGCTGGAGCCGTCATGGACGGTGTGATCACCATCCGTACTATCTGCATCATCTGCATCATCCGCCGGATGGAGGTCGGGCGGCGGCCCCGTTGAGCCGCCGCGGATCTCCCGTTCTAGGGTTTCGGCATGGCCAGACCGCAGCGCATCGTCCTCGTCCGGCATGGAGAATCAGAGGGCAACGCCGATGACACGGTGTACGAACGCGAGCCCGACCATGCGTTGAGACTCACCGAGACCGGTCTTGGCCAGGCCCGGGAGGCAGGCGTGCGGCTGCGTGAACTGTTTGGCGACGAGCAGGTCAGCGCCTATGTCTCCCCGTACCGCCGGACCCACGAGACCTTCGCCGCGTTCGAGCTCGACCCGGAGCGGGTACGGGCCAGGGAGGAGCCCAGGCTGCGCGAGCAGGACTGGGGAAACTGGCAGGACAGGGACGACGTACGGCTGCAGAAGGCCTACCGGGACGCCTACGGGCACTTCTTCTACCGGTTCGCGCAGGGGGAGTCCGGCGCCGATGTGTACGACAGGGTCGGGGCGTTCCTGGAGAGCCTCTACCGCAGCTTCGAGGCGCCCGACCACCCGCCGAACGTTCTGTTGGTCACCCATGGCCTGACCATGCGGCTGTTCTGCATGCGCTGGTTCCACTGGTCGGTGGCCGAATTCGAGTCGCTGTCCAATCCGTGCAACGCCGAGGTGCGGATCCTCCAGCTCGGCGGGGACGGCCGCTACAGCCTTGACCGGCAGTTCGAACGCTGGCGGGTTCCCGAGCCGTACGGCATCACCGGATAGAGTGGCAGCGCGATGACCGTTGACTTCTCCACCGACCGGCGCTTCGAACGCGCACTGGCCAGCCTGCACGGGCTGTCCCTCGGTGACGCCCTGGGCTCCCAGTTCTTCGTCCCCGTCAACTACCCGCTGCTCAAGAGGCGCGAGCTGCCTCCGGGGCCCTGGCAGTGGACCGACGACACCGAGATGGCCTGCTCCGTGCTGGCCGTGCTCGCCGCGCACGGCCGGGTCGACCAGGACGCGCTGGCCCGCTCCTTCGCCGAGCACCACGACTTCGACCGGGGATACGGCCCTGCCGTCAACCGGATGCTCCGGCTCATCAGGGAGGGCGGCGACTGGCGCGAGCTGGCCGCGGCGCTCTTCCAGGGGCAGGGGTCCTGGGGCAATGGCGCCGCGATGCGCATCGCGCCGCTCGGGGCCTGGTACGCGGACGATCCCGAGCAGGCCACCCATCAGGCCGAAGTCTCGGCGTACACCACGCACCAGCACCGCGAGGCCGTGGTCGGCGCCATGGCGGTGGCCGCCGCCGCGGCGTTCGCCGCGAATCCGGCCGGGCCGCCGGGGCCGGCCGAACTGCTCGACGGGGTCATCGCACTCGTGCCGCGCAGCGCGGTGGGTGCGGGGCTCCGGCGTGCCAAGGACATGCTCGACTACGACGACGCGGGGACCGTGGCCGCGGTACTTGGCTGCGGTCGGCGGACGAGCGCGCACGACACGGTGCCGTTCGCGCTGTGGTCCGCGGCGCGGTCGCTGGGCGACTTCGAGCGGGCGTTCTGGGCCACCGCGCAGGTGGGCGGCGATGTCGACACGACCTGCGCGATCGTGGGCGGGGTGGTTGCCGCGGGGGCGGCGGGTGCGCCGCCGGCCGCGTGGTTGGAGCAGACCGAAGCTGTGCCGGGGTGGATGCCCTCTCGGGTCGGCTGAGGGGCGGCTGGGCGTCGGGTGCGCGAGGCCGCGGTGCGGGTGCGGCGGAGCGGGCCCGGGTGGAGGGTGCGGGCGCTGCTTCGGTGTGGGTTGTCTGCGGCGCTGTCCCCTACCCGCCCCTTCCCGCTGTGTCATTGTGCGGCTGCCGCCGCGTGGTGGGGCTCCGCCCCAGACCCCGGTCCTCAAGCTCCCCCATTGCCTTAAGGGCATAGGAGGGACCCCCTCGCCGGGCTGAATGGGCCTGGGTGGGGTTGACTGGTGGCTCGGGGCTTGCGTGCCGGCGGATGTGCTGGGGCTTGGGTGCTTGACGGGCTGGCGGTGGCGCGGGGGCTCGCGCTGTGCCTGACGGGCCGGTGGTGCCGGACGGCTCGGCCGTGCGGGGTGGGGGCTTGAGTGGTGAGCGGTGGGCCGGTGGTGTCTGACGGGCCGGCCGCGTCGTACGTGCCGCGTGGGGCGGGGACTGTCACGGTCCTGCCACATCACGGCCCTGGCCTCCCCCGGCGCGTGGGGCGGCGTTAATCTGGCGGCCACGCCGCCCGATGATCATGACGGGCGCGCGCCGACGAGACGCCGGGTCGAACGCGCAGCCTTCCAGCCGCGTGTCGTGCCCGGTCGGGAGGGGGTCCCGTGTCCGACACGCCAGCCACTACGCCATCCACACCGCCGCCCGCAGAGCCCGGTTCCGGGCAAGGCCGACGGACGCGAGCCGGAGCGGGAGCGAGTGACGCCGTTCCGCAGGCGCCCGCCATGCCTTCGTACATGCAGCAGCACCGCGCCGCGACCCAGCGGCAACCGCAATGGCCGCCGCCCAAGGCCGAGCCGCCCAAGTGGGTGACCGCGGTGCGTCCCGGCCCGCCGGCCACCATCCGCCCCGCCACCCTCTGGGCGGCCCTGGCCACCGCGCTGCTGAGCGCCCTGCTGCTCGGTGACGGGCTCGGCCCGAACCTGGTCCTCGTGGCGGTCCCGGCCGCTCTCGCCGCGTACTTCGCCGCGCAGGCCGCGGGCCGCCGGGTGCGGCCCTGGACGCTCGTCTGGGCCGTCGGCGGCCTGGCCCTGCTGGCGGTCCCCGCGCTGCGCGACGCCGGCTGGCCGACCCTCCTCGCCGTCGTCTCCGCGCTCGCGCTCGGCTCGCTCGCCCTGCACGGCAACCGGACCTGGCCCGGCGTCCTCATCGGCTGCCTGGGCATCTTCGGCTCGGTCGGCTCCGGCACCGCCTGGGCCTGGCGCGGTGTGCGCGAGCGCGCGGAGGTCTCGCGCGGCCGCTGGGCGCCCATGGTCCGTACGACCGTGGTCGCCGTCGTGCTGCTCGTCGTCTTCGGCACGCTCTTCGCGGGCGCCGACGCCGCCTTCGCCGACCTGCTCGGCGGCCTCATACCCGACGTCTCCGTGGCGGACGGCCCCTGGCGGATCTTCCTGTTCGCGCTCGGTCTCGTCGGCGCGCTCGCCGCCGCCCGCACGGCCGCCGCGCCGATGCGCTGGGACCGTATCGAGGTACGACCCGCACGCGCGCGTGGCCGTGCGGAATGGGCGCTTCCGCTCATCTTCCTCAACCTGCTCTTCGCCGCCTTCATCGCCGTCCAGCTCGCGGTCCTGTTCGGCGGCTACGAGAAGGTGCTGAGCGACACCGGGCTGACGTACTCCGCGTACGCACGCCAGGGCTTCTGGCAGCTGCTCTGGGCAACGGTCCTGACCCTGGGTGTCATCGGCCTGGCGCTGCGCTGGGCCCCGCCCGGGGGCGCCCGCGACCGCACCCTGGTCCGCTCGGTGCTCGGCACCCTGTGCGTGCTGACGCTGGTCGTCGTCGCCTCCGCGCTGCGCCGCATGAATCTGTACATGGACGAGTACGGGCTGACGCGGCTGCGGGTCTCGGTGACGGCGATGGAGCTGTGGCTCGGCCTGGTGATCGTACTGATCATGGCGGCCGGGGTGTTCGGCTCCCGCTGGCTGCCGCGCGCCGTCGCGGTGAGCGCCGCGGCGGCCGTGCTGGTCTTCGGTCTCGTCTCGCCCGACGGGCTGGTCGCCGAGCGGAACGTCGAGCGGTACCGGACCAGCGACAAGATCGACGTGCGCTACTTCCAGGACCTCTCGGCCGATGCGGTGCCGGCGCTGGACACGCTGCCCGAACCGCAGCGTTCCTGCGCTCATGGGCATCGAGAGGCGCCTCGACGACAAGCTCGGGTCCTGGTACGCGACGAGCCTCGGCGAGGCCAGGGCGCGGGAGATCCTCGACGAGCGTCCGTTGGACATCGACATTGCGGAGTGTCAGAAACTTGGTGTGCACGACGGCGGGCGCGGGATCTCCGACGAGTACTGATGCGTTGCTTCACGCATGCGACAGGACGGCGGCCAAGCGGTTTCTCGGACTGATTCCGGCCCGGAACTGCGTCGTTCGCGACGCGGTTCCGGGCCGGACGACGCACCGCTCGGCAGTGTGCGGCAGTGAATGGGCGGACCGGAGGAGAGACGGATTCGGCCGTATGATCATGGCGCCGCGGCCTCGTCCGGGTAACGGCTGGGCGCCCGGGGTGTCGCAGGGGGGTCCCGGCGGCGTAACCTGACTGGCGCCATGCCGTACGAACCTCCCACTCACGCCGTCGAGCGCTCCATGCGCGCCACCACCGGTGCCAAGATCATCGCTGGTGTCGACGAAGTCGGGCGCGGAGCATGGGCCGGACCCGTCACCGTGTGCGCGGCTGTCACCGGTCTGCGCCGCCCGCCCGACGGTCTCACCGACTCCAAACTGATCAGCCCCAAGCGCCGCACGGAGCTGGCCGGACTGCTGGAGGACTGGGTCACCTGCCATGCCCTCGGGCACTCCTCGCCCGAGGAGATCGACGAGCTCGGGATGACCGCCGCTCTTCGGCTCGCCGCCGTACGTGCCCTGGAGGCGCTGCCGGTGCGTCCGGACGCGGTGATCCTCGACGGGAAGCACGATTACCTCGGGCTGCCCTGGAAGGTCCGTACGGTGATCAAGGGCGACCAGTCCTGCATCGCCGTCGCCGCCGCCTCGGTGATCGCAAAGGTGCGGCGGGACGCGATGATGGCCGAACTGGGCGCGCAGTCACAGGATTTCACCGACTTCGCCTTCGCGGCCAACGCGGGATATCCCTCGCCCGTGCACAAGGCGGCGCTGGCGGAGCGGGGGCCCACCCCGCACCACCGGCTGTCCTGGTCGTACCTCGACGCGCTGCCCCAGTGGCGGCACCTGAAGAAGATCCGGATCTCGGCGGAGGCCGCCGCGCTGGAAAGCGGGGGCCAACTCGGCTTCGACTTCTGATCCCGAACGCACCCAAGTACCCACCCGCCGCTGTATGTCGCGGCGGCATTTGATAGACATCCACGTCTTGCACGTCATCCCCCGAGGAGTCTCAGATTCACGAGAGTGCCCAGGGTCCCCGCGCCACTCCGGCCGCCGGCCGCCCCGCGTCGACCCCCAGTCCCGTACCTGGTCCGCGTACCGCGGCCACACCGCGTCCCGGGCGTCCCGTGCCCGGTCCGCCCAAGCCGAGGCCCGTACCGGCTCCGGCCCCCGCGCCCGCTCCGGCGCCTGCCCCCGCTCCGGCGCCCGCTCCCGTGCCTCCGGCCCAGCCGGCGGCCACGGTCGTGGACCCGTCCCCGGCGGCCGGGGAGGAGAACCGTTCCGCGCCCGAGACCGAGGTCGTCCCGGTCCTCGCGTCCGGTGCGCTCGACGCCGCCGACGAGGCGGTCGACCGGCTGCTCGACTCCGGTCGTGCGCCCGGCGACATCCTGGTGCTCACCACCGGTGAGCGACACCCGTGGGCGGCGCACGAGCTGTCCTTCGGCGAAGCGGCCTACTGGGCGCAGCACGAGGCCCGTGACGACGTCTTCTACGCGGACGCGTCCGTCGCGGAGCGGGCAGCCGCCCGCCCCGTGGTGATCGTCGCGGTCAACGGCGAGGTCGGTGACGCGGTGACCCGTGCGCTGTCCGTCGCCAGGGACCGCGCCGGCGTGCTGCTCATCGTGTGCGGCGAGCAGGAGAAGGTCGACGCCGTACTCGGCGCGGGCGTCTGACCGGCTCGGACGTCCGAGCCGTACGGCGCCGCCGCCGTACGGCCGGTGCGTGCCGGCTTGCGGCCCCGCCCCGGACCTGGCGCCCGGCCGCCCGCTCTCAGCGGGCGGCCGCCCGCCGCAGTGCGTCCGCGGCCCCTCCACCCGTGCTCAACGGGGAGAGGTCGGCCTCGGAAGCGGCGTCCGCCAGACCACCGGGGCGTGATCCGGTGTTCGGGCGGCGGCCACCGCGGCCCTCGCCCAGCACCTGCCAGCCGCCGTTCGTCAGCGTGATGTACGCGCCGCAGCGCAGCCCGTGCAAGGTGCAGGCGTCGCGCAGGCCCCACATCCAGGCGCCGTCCTCCTCGGTCCAGCGCTCGTCGCCCTGGCGGCAGTAGAGCAGCACCGCGGTCCGAACCGGCGTACGGCGGCGCAGATCATGCGGGATCACCCTGCGCAGGTGCGCCAGCAGGGCGTTGCGGAACTCCCAGCCGTCGGCCGGGGCGGAGCGCCGGACGAACGAGGCGCTTGCCGTGAGCCGCTCCTCGGAGTCGAGGACGGCCAGCACGGCGGTGTCCGGCGCGGGCAGATGTCTGGCGTGCAGTCCGCTGACGACCTCACGCGGATTGCGCAGCAGTGGGATTCCCGCCGCAGCCCACTCGGCCGGTTCGAGTGTCCGGCCGAGACGATTGACGCTGTCGGCGGGCGTGGGGTTCAACGAGGCAGCGGACGGAGCGAATCCGAAGGCCACGGTCCTCCCTTCGCGTACGCGCCCACAGTGCGGGCAAGGTCGGATGGGACGCCCCGCGGCACAGCCCTTCCGGTCCACAGGAGGGGCGTGCGGGGAGCGCTTCCAATTCTCGCTGCCCCATGGGGCATGCGGCAACGAGCAATTGGCGCGGTCGACTGGAATCTACGGGTATGGCGCGGATATCCCTGCCCAGTAGGGCCGCCCGGAACGCCTGACGTTACGCCTGAATGGCGAGCACCAGTGGATACACCTCCCGCGCTCCGGCCCGGCGCAGCAGCCTGCCCGCCACCGCGAGGGTCCAGCCGGTGTCCGAGAGATCGTCGACGAGCAGCACCGGGCCACCCGCCTCCGCCAGGGCGGCGGCCAGGTCGGGCGGTACGGTCAGGGCCTGGTGGAGGGCCCGTACGCGCTGCGCACTGTTGGTCTGCGACATCCGCTCGCCCGCCGCCTCCTGCGTGTACACGACGGAACCGAGCAGCGGCATCCGGCCGACCTCGGCGATCCGGCGGCCCAGCGACTCAATTAGCACCGGCCTGCTGTGCGAGGCGACCGTGACCACGGCCACCGGCCGCGCCGAGGCGTCGGCCTCGCCGGAGGCCCAGCCGCCCGGCCCCTTCGCCCAGTCCGCCAGGACACTCACCACGGCGTCCGCCACATCGTCGGGCACCGGCCCGTCCGGCGCCGTCCGGTCGCCCAGCATGGGGCGCAGTCGGTTCCCCCAGCCGATGTCCGAAAGCCGTCCCAGCGCGCGGCCCGAGGAGACCAGATCCCCCTGGGCGATACGGCCCTTGAGGTTCACCCCGACCGCGGCGAGGCCCGTCGGCCACATCTTGCGTGGCTCCACCTCCGCGCCCGGCCTGCCCAGCTCGCCGCGGGCCGCGTCCAGGGCGCCGGTGGACACCCCGTCGCCGAACCGGCCCCCCGCGCAGTTGTCGCAACGGCCGCAGGGGGCCGCCTCCTCGTCGTCCAGCTGGAGCCGCAGGAACTCCATCCGGCAGTTCTTCGTCGTCGCGTAGTCCCGCATGGCCTGCTGCTCGGTCGCCCGCTGCCGCGCCACCCACGCGTAGCGCTCCGCCTCGTACACCCAGGGCTGCCCGGTCGTGGTCCAGCCGCCCTTGACCCGGCGCACCGCGCCGTCCACGTCCAGGACCTTGAGCATCGCCTCCAGGCGCGTACGCCTCAGGTCGACGAGCGGCTCCAGCGCGGGCAGCGACAGCGGGCGCCCCGCCTGGGCCAGCGTGTCGAGCGTGCGGCGCACCTGCTCCTCGGGCGGGAAGGCGACCGATGCGAAGTACTTGCAACTCAATCGCGGATGCAGCCTTAAGAACTTTGGAGAGCTGCAGCCCGTTCCGGGTTAACCCCGCAGGGCGAGCACCAGCGGCATTACCCCCGCGGCACCCGCCTGGCGCAGAAGTCTCGTGGCCACTGCCAGAGTCCAGCCGGTGTCCGTGAAGTCGTCGACGAGCAGCACGGGGCCGTCAGCGGCCTTGAGCGCCTCCGCCAACGCCGGTGGCACGACGAGGGCTCCGTGGAGTGCGCGCAGCCGCTGAGCGCTGTTGGAACGCGACACGTGTGTATCGACCGAATCAGCGGCGTACGCCACGGAACCGAGAAGCGGCATGCGCCCGATCTGGGAGATCCGGGCACCCAGCGACTGGATTAGTTCGGCCCTGGTGTGGGAAGCCATGGTGACCACTCCGGCCGGCCGGACGAGTGACTCGGTATCACCGGACGCCCAGCCCCCAGGGCCCTTGGCCCAGTCGCCCAGCACTCCGACCACGGCTTCGACGACGTCATCGGGAACGGGCCCGTCCAGCGCTTGTGGAGAAAACATCGGGCGCAGCCGGTTGCCCCAGCCGATGTCCGACAGCCGCCCGAGAGCGCGCCCGGAAAGGGCCTGCTGGCCCTCGGGGATACGTCCCTTCAGATTGACTCCGATGGCGGGGAGTCCGGTCGGCCACATCCGGCGCGGCTCCACGTTCACGCCCGCACGGTTCAGCTCGCCGCGCGCCGCATCCAATGCGGAAGAGGCCACCTCGGCCGAGAACCGTGCCCCGGCGCAGTTGTCGCAGCGACCACAGGGCGCGGCCTCCTCGTCGTCCAGCTGCCTGCGCAGGAACTCCATTCGGCAGCCGGTCGTCGTGGCGTACTCGCGCATGGCTTGCTGCTCGGTGGTCCGCTGTCGCGCCACCCACTCGTACCGCTCGGTGTCGTACGACCATGGCTGACCCGTGCTGGTCCATCCGCCCTTCACCCTGTGGACTGCTCCGTCCACGTCGAGGACCTTGAGCATGGTCTCCAGGCGAGAACGCCGTAGCTCTACGAGCGGTTCCAGTGCGGGCAGAGACAGCGGCTTCTCCGCGCGGGCGAGCACGTCGAGGGTACGACGGACCAGCTCCTCCGGCGGGAAGGCCAGCGAGGCGAAGTACTCCCAGATCGCTGCATCCTCGCGACCGGGCAGGAGCAGCACTTCCGCGTGCTCGACACCTCGGCCGGCACGGCCGACCTGCTGGTAGTACGCGATGGGGGAGGAGGGCGAGCCGAGGTGGATGACGAAGCCGAGGTCGGGCTTGTCGAAGCCCATGCCCAGCGCGGAGGTGGCGACCAGCGCCTTGACCTTGTTGGCCAGCAGATCTTCCTCGGCCTGCACGCGGTCGGCGTTCTCAGTCTTCCCGGTGTAGGCGGTGACGGCGTAGCCACGCTGCCGCAGGAACGTGGTGACCTCTTCGGCGGTAGCCACGGTGAGGGTGTAGATGATCCCGGACCCTGGAAGCTCGTCGAGATGGTCGGCGAGCCAGGCCAGCCGCTGGGCTGCGTCAGGGAGTTGTAGCACGTTGAGGCTGAGGCTTTCCCGGTCCAGCGGGCCGCGCAGGACCAGGGCGTCCGTCCCCGCTCCCGTACCGAGCTGCTCGGCGACGTCGGCGGTAACCCGGGAGTTGGCGGTCGCGGTGGTGGCGAGGACCGGGACGCCCGGCGGGAGTTCAGCCAACATGGTGCGCAGTCGTCGGTAGTCGGGGCGGAAGTCGTGTCCCCAGTCCGAGATGCAGTGCGCCTCGTCCACCACGAGTAGCCCGGTGGAGGCGGACAGCTTCGGCAGTACGTTGTCGCGGAAATCGGGGTTGTTGAGCCGCTCCGGACTGACGAGCAGCACATCGACCTCCCCCGCCGCCACCTCGGCCTGGACGGTCTCCCACTCCTCGACGTTGGACGAATTGATGGTGCGGGCGCTGATGCCGGCGCGCGCCGCAGCCTCGACCTGGTTACGCATCAACGCCAGCAAAGGAGACACGATCACCGTCGGTCCGCTGCCGCGCTCGCGGAGCAGAGCGGTGGCAACGAAATACACGGCGGACTTGCCCCAACCGGTCCGCTGCACGACCAGAGCCCTGCGCTTGTCCGCGACGAGCGCCTCGATGGCCCGCCACTGGTCCTCACGCAGCCGGGCCGTACCGCTCGCGTCTCCGACGAGGCGGGCGAGAACTGTGTCAGCCGCAGCGCGGAGATCCGCGTTATTCGTGTGCTCCATGCCCCAATACAACAGGACAGGACTGACAACTGGGGAGCGAGTCGTTACGGGGGGCCACATCAAGCAGGAGCGACAGCAGGCTGTGTGCCCCTGAAGGCTGCTGCCGAGGCAGAATGGCACCGGACATTGGAGTGGTCAGCTCACCACAGGTTCGAGTCCTGGGCGGGAGCCACAAAACATGGCTGGTCACGCGCGCGGCGCTGATCTGCGCATTTGTGCCACGGTGCGGGTGGAGGGGCGGGCGCGGCTGGTCCCGATGCCCGCCGACGGGGCTGCGGCGGAATGAGCGGGAACCCGGAGCAGCGAGCCGGAGTTGGGAGTCGTCGTGGGCGGCGACGTGGCTGCGTTCGATGGTTTGTCGGAGTGCCTCCATCACATAAATCGGGTGCTCTGAGGGAGCGGGTCTTGATGTCGCACGGCATGGCGAGGGACTGGCTGCCGAGGGCGATGGTTGGTGTGCTGGTCCGTTTTGGCCGAGGTGGGGCACGGCGGCTTGACGGGAGGGGGAACGGGCTGGGAGTCGGAACGGGCCGGGAATCAGTGCCCGCATGGCGTCGCCGGAATCCTTGGCGGTGTGAGGACCTGCCCCGTTAGGGTCGATGGAGGATCACGCGCGAGTTTGGTCAGAGGCGTGATCACGCTGGAGGCTCGATGAGCGGGTACGAACTACTTAGAAAAGGCGGAAGGGCCACATGAGTGCAGGCGGCGCAGTCGGTTCTACGGCGGACCCCAGACTGGTACGACTCGCCCAGCAGTCCAGGAACTTTGGATTCCTTCTGACCGACCTCCCGCTCCTCGTCGCCTATGGGGCCGCTGCCGAGAGCCACGTCTTCGACGACCCCAACACCTCGCTGATCAAGTCGCGGCAGTTCGGAGAAGCCCTCGCAGAGGATCTGGTGAGCCGGGGCCGGGTCCGGGCCGAAGGAAGTACCCACTTCGACCGACTCAGGGCCCTGGACCGGGAGGGCTATCTCCACCACGACGTCGGCAACGCCTTCCACGAGGTACGCAGACTCGGCAATGACGCCAACCACAAGGGCCACGACAGCGCCGAAGATGCTTTCCGTGCCCTGCGGACCTGTTTCCGTCTCGGTGTCTGGTATCACCGTCTGCTCACCGGTTCCCGCGTACAGCTCACCTTCGTACCGCCGAGCCCAGACCGAACGCCAGCCGCTCGGAACGCTCGCCTTGCGGACGATGTCGCCGCCGCCCGCAAGGCGCTTGAGGAGGCCCGGCTCAGCTACCGGGACCAGGCATCCCAGGCCCAGGTCGAGCAGGCTGCGCGTACCGCGGCCGAGCGTGAGCTCGCCCAGGCCCAGGCCGAGCGCGAGGAGCTGGCCCGCCAGGTTGCCGCGATGCAGGCGCAGCTGGCGGCTATCGAGACGGCGGCCGACCAGGAGCGTGCTCACCGTCGCCGTGCCGACGCCACCAGCACGGCCGCTGCCTCCGCCGCGGTCGCAGAGCGCGCTCGCCTCCTCGACAACGCGGAGCAGGCCTCTCGAGAGCCCCTCACTGAGGCCCAGGTCCGTTCCAGGCTCGACGAGATGCTGAGGCAGGCCGGCTGGGACGTCCAGAACGCCGCATCGGGTCTCAACCTTCATGTCCAGGGTGACCGGCGCGGCAGCGGTGTCGCCGTCCGTGAAGTGACCACCGCACGTGGCCGCGCCGACTACGCCTTGTACGTGGAGGCCAAGCTCGTCGGCGTCATCGAGGCCAAGCGAGAGGGCGCCGACCTCTCGGCAGCAGAGACCCAGGCCAATGGGTACGCCGACCACCTCACCGACGCACAGCAGCGCCTGGTGGCCTGGCGCACCCCGCTGCCGTTCCGGTACGTGAGCGATGGCGGCGAGACCCGCTTCCGTTCCACCCTCGATCCGGACTCCCGCACCCGTCGGATCTTCTCCTTCCACCAGCCGCGCACCCTGGCACGCTGGATGCGCCAAGCCGACCAGGACCCACAGGCCCCCAGTTACCGGGCCCGGCTGCGGCTGCGGATGCCCGAACTCGACGAGCGCCCGCTGCGCCCAGCTCAGATCACTGCCGTCCAGGGGGTGGAAAACTCCGTCGCCCTCGGCCGGGGCCAGCACGGGATGGGGCAGTCCCGCTCCCTTGTCCAGATGGCCACCGGCGCTGGCAAGACGTACACGGCCGTCACGTTCTCCTATCGCATGCTCAAGCACGCCCGCGCTGAACGGGTGCTCTTCCTCGTCGACCGCAACAACCTGGGCGCACAGGCCTTCGCGGAGTTTGAGAACTTCACCACCCCGGATACCCACCGAAAGTTCGCCGACCTCTTCAATGTGCAGCGGCTGGGCGCTGAGGGGATGCTCGCCTCGTCGAAGGTCGTCATCTCCACCGTCCAGCGCCTCTACATGGAGCTCACCGGCCGCCGGCTTCCCGACGCGGCCCCTGAAGGGGAGGGCGACGAATCCGACCTGCCGTACGACGTGCCGGGAGACATCGAGGTCGGATACAACGACACCATCCCCCCTGAAGCCTTCGACCTGATCGTCGTCGACGAGTGCCACCGCTCCATCTACGGCAAGTGGCGCTCGGTCCTGGAGTACTTCGATGCCCCGATCGTCGGCCTCACCGCCACCCCCGTCGCCCAGACCTTCGGCTACTTCAACGGCAACCTGGTCAGTGAGTACAGCTATCGGGAGGCCGTCGCCGACGGAGTCAACGTCGACTTCTCCGTGTATGAGATCGAGACGCGGATAACAGGCGAGGGCGGGGTCATCGCCAAGGGAACGGTCCCGGTCCGCGACCGTCGCACCCGCCGTGAGCGTTACGAGGACATCGCCGAGGACATCGACTATGGAGCGAAGGAAGTCGGCGTCGGCATCATCAGCAAGGACCAGTTGCGCACGGTGGTCCAGACCTTCAGAGACCGGCTCTTCACGGAGATTTTCCCGGAACGGGCCAAGCACGACCCGGATACCGGCGCGCTGTTGTGGGACGAGATGTATGTCCCCAAGACCCTGGTCTTCGCGAAGAACGACAATCATGCCGAAGAGATCGTCGAGGTCATTCGGGACGTCTTCGGCAAGGGCAACGACTTCTGCGCCAAGATCACACACGCGGCCCGGAAACCGGCCGAACGGCTCGCCGACTTCCGTAACCTTCCCCAGCTCCGCATCGCGGTCACTGTCGACATGATCGCCACCGGCACGGACGTCAAGCCCCTCGAATGTCTGATCTTCCTTCGGGACGTCAAGAGCTGGGCCTACTTCGAGCAGATGAAGGGCCGGGGCGCGCGCACGCTCTCCCTCACCGACTTCGAACGGGTGACACCCGGCGTCGGCCCCAAGACCCGCTTCGTCATGGTCGACGCGGTCGGCGTTACACGAAAGCCCAAGGTCGACGCAGCTCCCCTGGAGCGCCACAGCGACAAGCAGATCAGCTTGGAGAAGCTGCTCCGCAAGACCGCCGCGCACACGATCGAGGAGGAAGAGGTCTCCACGCTCGCTGCCCGCCTCGCCAAACTCGACCTTCAGATGACGAGCGAGGAACGTGCCGAGATCGAGCGCATCAGCGGTGGGGTACCGCTGAAGGACATCGTCCACGGCATGGTCAGGGCGGTCTCGACCGATGATCAGCTGGAGGCCAGGGAAGCCGCCGAACGTACTGGCCGAGACCCCGACCGCGCGGTCCGCGACCTCATCGAGCATGCGCTGAAGCCACTTGCCGCCGCACCGGTACTGCGCAGCAGGCTTCTGGAGATGCGTCGCGCCAAGGACATCCTGTACGACGAGAACAGCCGCGACGCGCTGGTCCGGGCGGGCGCGGCCGTCGACAATGAGGAGAGCGCACAGGCCACCGTCCGCGACTGGAAGCAGTACATCGACGACAACCGCGACGAGATTGCTGCCATGACCATCGCTTTCGGCGCCGACTCCGCCGTCCCACCCGCCGTCGCACTACGGCGCCTCCAGGACGTGGCCCGCAGCGTCGCCCGCCCGCCGCGCTCCTGGACCCCCGACATGCTCTGGAAGGCGTACGAGAATGTCGGCGAGGCGCTGGTACATAAGCGAGCCAAGCGCACCGCTGCCGACCTTCTCGCCCTCCTGCGTTACGAACTTGCCGGCGGTGCGGAACATGGAGCACCGGCGCCTCGCCCTCACGAAGAGGCTGTACGGGAGCGGTATTCGGCCTGGCTCGCCCGCCAGGAACAGTCCGGCGTCAACTTTAGTACGCGCGAACGCTGGTGGCTCGACCACATCGTCGGTGCGACCATTGAGCGTGTACGCTTCGACACCGCCGACCTTGACTACGCCCCGTTCACTACACGTAACGGAACCGACGGATTCCTCGCCGAATTCGGAGCGAACCGGGCGGAAGAAATCATTGACGAATTGGACAAGGAGCTGGGCGCGTGACGAACTCGGGCGTGGGGGATTCAGTGGCGATCGCGCCAGGGGATGGGCTGCCGGAGGGATGGGTTCGGGCGACGCTCGGGGAGCTCGGTGTCGAGGCGCAGCCGGGATTCGCCAGCGGCAAGCACAATCGCGACGGAAACGGCATCGTTCACCTCCGGCCGATGAACGTAACGCGTAACGGCGTCATGGATACATCGGATGCCCGGTATGTGGCTGATGATTCTGCTCGCCGTGTCGAATTCGGCGATGTGCTCTTCAATAACACGAACAGTCCGGCCTGGGTGGGGAAGACTGCGTGGATTAACTCGGTCGAACCCTTGGCGTACTCGAACCACATGACGCGCCTGCGAGGCCCTGAAGGGCTGGATGGAAAGTTTCTTGCGGTTCAGCTTCACCATCTGTGGGCGATCGGTCACTTCAAGACGGTGCTGAACAACCACGTGAACCAGGCGAGCGTGGCGCGGAAGGCGCTGTTGGACACCTCGATTGTGGTGCCGCCTCTCCCTGAACAGTACCGAATCGTCACCAAGCTGGACGAACAGCTCGTCCACATCGAGGCTGGCGAAGCGGCAGCGCGTACCGCACTAGCGAGTTCCGAAATCCTCCGAGACCGGATTACGGGTCAGGGTGCCTGCGGAGGCCTGGATGGTGCCGAACTTTTCCCTGCCGAACTGGAAAAGGCGGATGCCGATGACGGAGTACTTCCGAATCTCCCGTTGGGGTGGAGATGGGCTCGGCTCTGGGAGATCGCAGCAGTCGCAGGAGGCGTGACCAAGGACAGTAAGAAGCAGAGCGACCCTGACTATGTTGAGGTGCCATACCTCAGGGTTGCGAATGTCCAACGGGGCCGACTCGTGCTTGACCGCATCGAGAGGATCCGCGTCCCCGCAGTCAAGGCTGATGCATTGAGGCTTATGAAGGGTGATGTTCTCCTCAATGAGGGAGGGGACCGCGACAAGCTCGGACGCGGGTGGATCTGGGAAGAGCAGATCGAAGATTGCATTCATCAGAATCACGTATTCCGGGCAAGGGTTGTAAGTGATGTCCTCGACCCCCTTCTGTTGGCCTGGCACGCGAACAGCTTCGGGAAAGACTGGTGTGATCGAAATGGAAAGCAGACAGTCAACCTGGCGTCGATCAGCCTGCGCAAGATAAAGCTGCTTCCTGTACCTATCCCGCCACAGGAGACGCAAGCACAGCTCGTCAAGGTTATCCAGAGTCATGTTGAGGAAGCAGCTATAGCGCACCAGTTGGCGCAGGGGGCCCTTGCTCAGGCGTCGGAGCTTCGCGGCGCGCTCCTCCACGCAGCTTTTACCGGTGTGCTTGTCCCGCAGGACCCTGCCGACGAGCCCGCCTCGGTCCTGCTCGACCGCATCCGCGCGCAGCGCCTGACTGCTGCCAAGCCCGTTCGTAAACGTGTCCCCCGCAAGACGGCTCCCCCGGGCCAGGAAGAGCTTCCTCAGTGAGCACCATGAGTACCGACAAGTCGGCGATCCCGATCCAGTCCTCTGAACAGCAGGTCCCGACCTCCACCCTCGTCAACCGTCTCTGGTCGTACTGCGAGCTGCTCCGCCACTCCGGCGTCTCGACTCTCGACTACGTCGAGCAGCTCACGTACCTCCTCTTCCTGAAGATGGCCGACGAGCGCGCCAAACGCCCCGCCAAGTTCCGCCGCAACGCTCCCGAAGCCCCGCTCGTCCCCGAGGGGCGCGACTGGACGAGCCTGACCACCCGGTCCGCCGAAGCACTGGTCGACCACTACGAGTTCATCCTCAAGGACCTCGGCCAGCGTGGCGGCACCATGCTCGGCGAGGTCTTCACCAAAGCGTCGAACAAGATCCATGAGCCAGCCGTCCTGGAACGCCTGATTAAGGATCTGATCGACGCACACACTTGGACCACCGAGAACCAGGACCTCAAGGGCGACGCCTATGAAGGCCTCCTCCAGCGTGGTGCGGAAGACCGGAAGACGGGTGCGGGTCAGTACTTCACCCCCCGTCCGCTCATCGACGCCATGGTCGACTGCGTTCAGCCGAAGATCGGCGAGACGATCACCGACCCGGCTTGCGGCACCGGCGGCTTCCTCATCGCCGCGCACGCGCACATCGCCACCCGCTACGAGGACGAGCTGTACGGCGACGAGGGGCGCAAGCTCCAGACCGGTTCGATCACCGGTTACGAGCTGGTCCGCGAGACCGCCCGCCTCGCCCTGATGAACATGCTGCTGCACGGCATCGGAACCTCCGAGGCCAAGCCGCTGATTACCATTCAGGACTCGCTGGCCAAGCCGATTCACAAGCACTACGACATCGTGCTCGCCAACCCGCCGTTCGGTGTCGGCTCGGTGACCGGCGAGGCGTACACCGCCCGTACCGACTTCTGGGCGCCGACCACTAACAAGCAGCTCAACTTCGTCCAGCACATCTACAACCTGCTGAAGACCAACGGGCGCGGCGCTCTCGTCCTCCCCGACAACGTCCTCTTCGAGGGCGGCGCGGGCACCACGATCCGCCGCAATCTCCTCGACTTGTGTAACGTGCACACGCTCCTCAGGCTCCCGACCGGCATCTTCTATGCCAACGGAGTCAAAGCCAACGTCCTGTTCTTCGACAAGACCGGCCAGCGTTCCGGAGGCCGCCCAGGCACCCGTCAACTCTGGGTCTACGACTTCCGTACCGACCAGCGCTTCACGCTCAAGCAGCGCCAGTTGCGCCGCGAGCACCTCGACGACTTCGTCGCGGCCTATCACTCCGGTGGTTCCGACTATGCATCGCGAAAGCCCAGTGAACGGTTCCGTGCGTTCGATTACGATGAGTTGGTCGCTCGCGACAAGGTGAACCTGGACCTGACGGTCCTTCAATCCGCCTCGTCCTCCGACACGGTCTTCGCGTCCCCTGACGTGATCGCCCAGGAGATCGTGGACGAGCTGGAGACGGCCCTGGCCCAGTTCACCGCAGTGGCCCGTGCGCTCAAGACGGGTGTGCAGACTGCGGACGACAGCACCACCGAAGGCGAAGAAGCACAGGAGCGGTAAGCCGCCGTCACCCGAGCGGGTCGGTGGGGCCGTGAGGCCCAGGCCCGCTCGGGAGCGCGACAGAAGGTAGGGCGAGAGAATGATGGTCGGGCGGGGCAGCGGTCGGGGTGCGGTGGGGGAGCCGCGGGAAAGCGATTGGACGAGCAGGCGGATCACGGAGCGCTTGTGGAAGTTCTATCGGGAGAAGACCAGCACCAAGGCCTTGACTCGTCTTGAGTTCGTCGAGCACATCGCTTACTTGCTCTTCCTCAAGCTCGACCACGAACACACCCAGCGTCCCAGGCGGTTTGCCAATCCACCCATCGCCCCGGTCGGCACGTGGCCCAAGCTCACCGACCTCAACGGCGAGGACCTGCATACCTTCTTCGCCGGCCTGATGGACGAGCTCGGCGCCCCCAACCCCGCCGATCCGCGCAGGGCCACCGCGAGCGTCCTGTTCCACGATGCTCAGCCCTGGAACGTAGACCGGATGTCCGAGCTCAGACGGCTCATCGTCGAGGAGTTCGCCCCGTACCGGTGGACAGATATCCCGTCGGGCGTTCTCGGCGAGGCATTCTCCTCCATGCTTGCTGAGTGTCGTGAGGACTTCCTTACCAAGCGACAGACCGGCCAAATCCTCACGCCGCCGCCGCTCCTTGCCGTCGTCGTGAAGGCCCTCGCCGTCACCGGAGAAGACAGGGTGATCGACGCGGCTGGCGGCCTCGGCAGCACGCTGATTGCCGCGCACCGTGAGATGGAAGCCTCGAGTGCGTATGTCGACTCGACCGCTATTGCGGCGGCCGACATCGATGCCCAGATGTGCCGGTTCGCCACGATGAACATCTTGCTCAACACAGGACGCGTCCTCTCAGACATGCCGCCCGTTCTGCGCGCCGACTCTCTCAAGGCGAAGGGTGTCGCCGTCCACCGGTATCACCGGGACGTGGCCGCGACCGTGGCCATCTGCAACCCTCCGTTCAAGAGCGGGGACGTTGTGCCCGACACCGACCAGCGTGACGACTTCTGGGCGCAGAAGGCTGACCTGCCGACCAATTTCCTCCAGCACCTTGCCATCACCTTGCCGCAGGGAGCCCGGGCTGCCGTGTTCGTTCCCGACGGAGTCCTCTTCGGTAGCGGAGCTGCCGCCACCGTCCGCGAAGCGCTCCTCAAGAACTGCGACGTCCACACCCTGCTGCGGCTGCCCACGGGTATCTTCCACGGCACCAACTCCAAGTCGAACATCCTCTTCTTCACCAAGTCCGTCCCCCGGCCGACCGGTGAGCCCGCCACCCGCGAGCTGTGGGTGTATGACGCCCGGACCGACAACCACCACACGGACACGGGAAGGCCCCTCACCGAGGGCGATTTCGCGGACTTCCTCACCGCCTACCGCCCCGGCGAGGTCGACCACCGAGGGCGCACCACGTCCCCGCGTTTCCGTTCGTATCCGGTGAGCGAACTACTCCAAAGGCCAGGTGTCAGCCTCGACTTGAAGGCCAGCCTCGCCGCGACCGTCGACGACTTCGGCTCCCCAGGAGAGATCGCTCTGTCCATCGCAGAGCACCTTGACGAGGCGGGCAAACGATTCCGCACGGTGGCGCAGAGTCTCACGTAAGGCCGGTCCGAGCTCCCGGCGGGGAACCCCACGCGCCGCTGGGCAGTTCTCCGCCCATCCAGCCGCAACGCGTCGACGGAGCCCGCCGACGTACGGAAGATCGAGGTTTCACGCGCACATGCCCGCACCGCACCGCACCTCTCGTCCGTCCGCTCAGGATGTGCCCATGCAGGTCCGTCAGGTTGCCCGGGCCCTGGATGAGACGTATGTCGATCTCATTGATGTCAGCGACTTCGCCAATCACTCCGAAGACAGCCGGGTCAGCAACTTCCGGAGCCGGGCGCTGGCCGCGCACGCCGTACGGATTGTCACCGGCTGGAGTCCGAGTGACGCCGCGCTCACCGTCATCGACGGTGGAGCCGACCAGGGCATCGACGCGATCGCAGTGGACCACGACCGCAAGCACGTCTACCTGGTGCAGAGCAAGTGGTCCAACAAGGGGAACGCCACGGCGAAACTCCCGGTGATCCACGGCCTCTTCGCTGGCCTGCGACTGATCGACAGCGAGCAGTTCGCTCAGTTCAACCCGCGCGGACGGCTCCTCGCGGAGCAGGCGAAGCAGCTGATGGGAAGCGGTCCGGTTCCGGTTACGCAAGTCATCGTGCTAATGGGAACCGATCCGCTGTCGGCCGAACTGAACCAGGCTCTGGTCAACGGCGAACGGGAGTTCAACCACCACGGTGACCGGCTCGACCACAAGGTGATCCTCGCCCGCGAGATCTACGCCCTGGTACGCGACGACATAACAGACCAGCCCATCAACTTGGAAGCGGACCTCAGCCCCTGGTTCAAGCTTCCCAACCTGTACGAGTCCTATCAGGGCGTGGTGTCAGCGGATCAGGTCGCTTCCTGGGCGCAGACGGGCAACGGTCTCTTCGCGCGCAACATCCGCAACCCGCTTGGCCTGACCTCGATCAACAACGAACTCGTCACCACGCTCGTCGAAGAGCCCAATCACTTCTGGTACTTCAACAATGGGATCACTGTCCTGTGCGAGTCCCTGAAGGCGACGCACCGGCAGATCGGAGTGCCGGAAAGGTATCCGCTCAACCTGAAGATTCATGGAGCGAGCGTCGTCAACGGTGCCCAGACGGTCCGCTCGATCGCCGATGCCGTCGCCAAAGGCAGCAACGACGCGTACGCGGCAGACGTCGGGATCAGGGTCATCGTCACCGGTGGGGCGACAGAGTTCGCGAAGCAAGCTACCCGCGCCACCAACCGCCAGAACAGCGTGGAGGCCAGGGACTTCATCTCCCTCGACCCGGTACAGGCAGCGCTCATCGAGGAGATGGAGGCCGAGTTCGGCCTCCTCTACGGGGTGCGGCGTGGCGAACTGGAACCGATGCAGGACGCCGGCTGCTCCGTGGTGGAGGCGGCGTGTGCCCTTGCCTGCGCACATCCGGGAAGCCAGTACGCGGCCCGCATCGCGTCGAACCTGGACGTTCTGTGGGAGCGGGGTGGGCAGGGCGTGTACGACGCGCTCTTCCGCCCGCAGCCGAGCGTTTTTCTGCTGTGGAACGCGGTGAGGGTGCTGCGTGCCGTACGCGCCGGACTGGCCGAGCTCCGCAAGAGCTACTCGGGTCGGGCTGCCGCTGCCGTCGAGCACGGGACGTACCTGATCGCCCACCTGGTGTTCCGTCAGCTCCGTGACGCGGACGAGGCTAACGGGACCATCGAGGAACCCGATCCCACGCTTGCCTGGGCGGAGAACGCCATCCGGCAGGTGCCCGAGCTGCTTGCTCGTACAGTCCCCGCTCTGGTTATGGCCATGGACGCGGTCGGCGAACGCTCGCGTATCCAGTATCTGTGCGCGGATTCCGGGTCGGCGCGTGCACTGGTGACGGACGTACTCGACACCCTTGACTCGGGGGCGACCGTCGGCAGTGAGCTCCCGGAGAAGTACCGCAATCGTCCGACCAAGGAACGCAAGCGCCGTCGGCCCAATGCTGTACACGTCATCGTTGGCCAGGGTGCGTTGAAGGACGAAGCGCCGATGTTCCTGCACACCTACATCGAGCCCGAGCGCAGGGCCCTGGAGCCCTGGCTCGCCGCCAACGAACTGCGCGGGCGAGCCACGTGGGTCAATCACCACACCAAGCCGCTTCTGTGGGCCGCCGACGGCAACCGATACTCACCCTCAGGGCTCATTGCCCGTATGTGGGAACTCGCTGAATGGGAGGAGCGTCCCGTCTCCAACCAGGGCACGGCCCGTTGGGTGACTGAGAACGGAGAAACCCTCGTGGACCTCGCTCGTCGACTGCTCGAAGACACAGAGGGTGAGGGAGCGGGCGAGCAAGAGGCAAGTTGATCGGTTCAGTCTTGGCCGACGCTACGAGGGGAACCTTAGACCGGGGGCACCCCAGCACATGGTGGGGTGCCCCGACAAGCCTCCGGTCAGTCTGCGAGGCGCGCGACCTTACGACCCACCTTGAGGTAGAGGCTGGCCCCTTCGGGGACGTCGTCCTTGGTCACTACGGTGAGCAGGGCCTGCTGCACGTCGGCTTCGGACAGCGGGGCGCTGTGCTGCTCGCCGTCGCCGGTCTCCGCGATGAGGCGGAGACCGTTTTGCTGGGCGACGCGGCGGACCGCCGAGTTGCTGGTGGCGAAGCCCAGGACCTGGTTGATGAGGGTGCCCAGCAGGGTCTCGGCGTGCTCCTGGAGGGAGATCGTCGGGAGGTTCTGGGTGTCGCCGAAGGACCGCTTGGAGAAGCGGGCGGTGAACTCGGCGCGGGCCGCCTCGGCGGCCTTGAGGCCGTGGAGGGTGGCAGTGACCTCGCCGGCGAGGATGCGCTTGACGGCCATGGGGTGGGCGGTGCCGTCGGCGATGCGGGCCGTGACTACGGCGATCTCTTCGTCGGTCCACTCGGTGAGCTGCTTGAGGTAGGGCTCGATGAGATGGTCGGGGATGGACATCAGGCGGCCGTAGATGTCGTCCGGGGTGGAGGAGAGACCGACGTAGTTGCCCTTGGACTTGCTCATCTTGGAGCCGTTGCCGTCGGTGCCCTCGATGAGGGGGGTGGTGATGACTACCTCGGGGGTCTGCTCGCGGATTTCCATGACCTTGCGGCACATCTGGAGGTTGAGGAGCTGGTCGACGCCGCCGAGTTCGACGTCGGCGGTGATGGCGACCGAGTCGAGGGCCATGACGACGGAGTAGACGAACTCGGCGACCGAGAGGCCGTCACCGGCGGCCAGGCGGTTGCGGAAGTCCTCGCGCTGGAGAGTCATCGAGACCGGGACGCGGGCCAGGATCTCCACCAGTTCGGGGAGGCTGACCTTGTTGAGCCACTCGCCGTTGAAGCGGAGGTCGGCGCGTTCAAAGTCGATGAACGGCGTGACTTGCTTCTGGTAGCCGGAGAGGTTGGCCGCGATGTCGGCGTCGGTGAGCGGCGGACGGTCCGAGGTGCGTCCGGAGGGATCGCCGATCTTGGCCGTGACGTCACCGATGATGAAGACGACGTGGTGGCCCATCCGCTGGAAGCGGTTGGCGATGATGATCGGGACCGAGTGGCCGAGGTGAACGTCCGGCGAGGTCGGGTCGATGCCGTACTTCACGACGAGCTTCCGGCCCTCGGCCTGCGCGGCGGTGATCTTCTCGGCGAGCTTCGAGGCCGAGGGGATCACGTTGATGGCGCGGCCTTCGACCAGTGCGGCCTGCTCCTCGGGGGAGAGGTCGGTGAGGTCCAGGGAGCGGCGGCTATATGTCTCTTCCAGGAGCCGGGCGACCGTATAGTCCGCGGCCAGGTCCGATCCGTCGAGGATCTGCATGGCGCGGGTTACGGACTCGCTGAGGCGGCTCATGGTGCCTAATCGCTCCTGAAGTGGGGTGTTGGGCTGACCAGCAAGAATGGGAAGCCGTGATTTTAGCATCGTGCGTTATGCCGCCGTATTTGCTTGATCACTTTCCGTCTTGGTGTGTGGCGCGTGTGGGAGCGGTGCCAGGGGGTGGTTGGTCAGGGTGCTGCGGAGTGAGCGGAGCCAGCCGGAGAGTGGATCTTTGGCACGGAGGGTGTGGATCAGCATTGCGGCGAGAAAGAGAAGGCTGCGCGGGCGGGTGCCGAGTTGGAGGTGGGCTTCGACGCGGTGGCCTGCGGCGAGAGAGCGGAAGTGGCTCTCGATGTGGGGGAGGGTGCGGGGGTCGGCCCAGGGGAGCGGGGTTTGGCGCAGGGTGTGGAGGCGGTCGGCGAGGGCTGTGCATGTCTCGGCCCGGTATTGCTGGGAGATTCCGTGGTTGCGGCGGTCGGTCATGCTCAGCGGGTGCAGGCGGTAGTACGTCAGCGGGGTGCGGAGGACGTGGCCTCGGCCCGCCTCTTTGAGGGCGTGGAAGAAGATCTCGTTGGTGACGGGGAGCAGGGTGAGGGCCGCTTCGCGTTGGACGAGGAGTGTGCTGGTGTTGCCGCCGGGGTGGGGGTCGGGGAGGAACGGGTGGCCGTTCGCGTCGACGACGTACTCCCAGTGTTCGAGGTAGAGGCGGTCGTCACCCATGGCTTCGGCGCAGGTGCGGAGCTTGGCGGGGTGGAAGAAGTCGTCGGCGTCGAGCGGGGCGACCCAGTCGCCGGTGGCGAGGCGGAAGGCGTCGGTGAGGGTGGGGCCGAAGCCCTGCTGGTCGCGGCGGATCACGTGGATGCGGTCCCGGTGGCGGTCGCAGATGTCCGGGGTCTCGTCGGTGGAGCCGTCGTCGATGACCAGGATCTCGTGCAGAACGTAGTTGCCGGGTTCCTGTTGCAGGCAGCTGGTGATGGCGCGGTCGAGGTAGCGGCCGTAGTTGTGGCAGAGGATCACGCAGGAGATGCGGGGCCGGGCATCGTCGGTCATCGGTCGCCTCCGTAGACCTGGGCGTACGCGGTGAGGATCGTCTTGTGTTCCTGGACGCGGTAATCGAGGAAGGCCGGGTCAAGGTGGCGTGGGGCGGCGGTCAGGCGGGCGGTGGCGTTCTCTACGGCGGTGAGGAAGCGTTCGCCGTAGAGGTTGGGGTGGCCCGTGGACCAGTCGAACCACTCGGGCTCGGGGGCCAAACCCTGGTGCTGGCGGTGTTGTTCGGAAAAGTGGCCGGTGCGGGAGCAGACGGGGAGGAGGTTCAGGTCGAAGGCGAACTCCAGTTGGCCGGAGTGGCTGCCCCAGAGGTAGGGGAGCAGTATGACGTCGGAGGCCAGGCCGGCGTTGATGACGTCGTCGTCGGTGGGGTACGGGCGCATTGTCAGGCGGATGCGTGGGTCTTGGCGGGCTGTCTCCAGCAGGAGCGGCGTGCGGCTTTCGTTGGTGAAGTCGGCGGGGCTGAAGGCGCGGAGGAGGAGCTGGAGGGTGGCACCGGGGTCCGGAGTGCCGAGGCTCCAGTTGATGACGGGGGATATCTGGTCACGGCTGTGGCGAGCGGCTCCGTACATTAGGAAGCGGGCGGAGCCCGAGCCCTGTTCCCGTTCGCGGCGGAGGAGCTTTTCCGGGGGTGCGACGTAGCCGTGCGGGATGACTGTCGCGGGTGGGGGTGCGCCGAGGAGGTCGGTCAGCGCGGAGCGGGATGTGTCGGTGAGGCAGATCCAGTGGACGTTGGCTGCGAGGAGCAGGCGCAGACGGGCGGCGAAGTCTGCGGGAGCCCCGTGCATGGGGGTGGTGTCGTGAGCGGTGAAGACCACGCGGACGCCGGCGGTGGTGCAGGCGTCGAGTAGGCGTTCCAGAGTGGCGGGGTCTTCGGCGTCGATGTGGTGCAGGTGTAGGACGTCGAGCCAGGTGAGCGGGGTGTGGTCGAGGAGCCAGGCGGCGTTTACGGCGGCGGGGATCACTTCGCCGGTGGGGAGGGGGGTTTCGTTGAGGATGTGGAAGTCCGGGCCGTGCAGCTTGCGGGCGTACGGGGTGCGGGCCGGGACGTGGACCACGCGTAAGCCTTGAGGGTGGGCGGGGGCGTGGGCGGTGGTCATGGGGTCTCCGCCTCTTGGGCCAGACCGACGAGTACCAGTTGGGTGGACATGCCGTGGGAGACGTCGTCGCTGCGGGTGCGTTCGGCGGACAGGACGGCGAAGCCCGAGGCGCGCAGCAGGGCCTGCAACTCGTCGCTGGCCCACTCGCGGACGTGGCTGGGATTACGGGGCGGGCCGAGGGTGTCGTATCCGCTGCGGAACTCGCGGGCGGGCGTGGAGAGGACCGCGGCGGCGCAGCCCTCTTCAAGGAGACGGCGGAGGAGGGCGAGGGCCGGGCGCGGGTCGAGGAGGTGTTCCAGGACGTCGGAGCAGACGATCACGGAGCGGCTGATGAGGGCGGGGTCGAGCGGGAGACTGCGGGCGGATTCCAGGTCGGCTTCGATCCACTGGCCGAAGGCGTGGTGGTTGCTGCACCAGTCGAGGTTGGCACCGAAGTCGACACCGACGTAAGACCAGTTGGGGTGCGCGGCGGCCAGTGAAGCGAGCTTGCCTGCACGGCCGCAGCCGATGTCGATCAGGACGTCGCGGCCGTACTCCTCCATGCGGGCGGCGGTGTACGGGTAGACGTCGGGCTGCCAGACGGTGGTGTCGTCCGTGGCGTCGGCGAAGTACTCGACGGTGTCGCGGCTGCGGTAGCCGTACCGGATGAAGTGCGTGGTGAGGTCGCCGACGGGGGCGCTGGAGGGGGCGGGGGCTGTGTGCATGGGCGGGCTCCTGCGGTGGTGGAGGGCTTCTGATTACTTCGGCCAGAGCGAGAACATGGCGATCACGCGCTCGACGAGCGACTCGCGCAGCTCGTTCCACTCGGGATCACCGGAGCGACGGGCAGTGGCGGCCCGGTCGTAGGCCAGGCCGTCGACGTCGGGCAGACAGGCGTACATCTGGAGCAGGGCCGAGCCGTTGTCCTCGTGGGCGGAGTCGGTGTCCGTGGTGAGCAGGGCGCGGATGTCATCGGCGGGCATCGAGGCATCAATGCCGGAGCCGGGGATGCTCTTGCTCATCTTCGGTAGGCCGCCCAGGCCGGGGATCATCTTGGTGTAGATGCCGGAGAGGCGGTCGGCGGGCAGGCCCCAGCGTTCGGCGCCTCTGCGGGCGAGAGCCACGTACTTGTGCTCGTCGACGCCGAGCGAGACCAGGACGTGCCGGCCTTCGGACAGCAGGTGGACGAAGTCGGCGGCCATGAGGAGCGTGGCCTGTTTCATGCCGTAGTTGAGGTGGTCGAAGACGCCGTGGTTGCGATAGAGCCCCGAGAGGTCCTCCTCCGCCCACTGGAAATCCTCGTCCTCCAGGTGTCGGGAGAGGAGGAACGCGGTGGCGAGGACGTCGGTGCGGCCTTCCTGGCGGCGCAGTACTCCGAGGCGCTCATCGAAGCCGAGGAGGCGGATGAACTGCTCGTACTGTTCGGCGGTGCGGCGCACCTTTTCCAGCGGGGTGCGGCGAGCGTTGTAGGAGTCCAGGTCGCCCAGGACGATCTGGACGTCCAGCCCCTGCTGCTGGAGCTTGATCGCGCGCAGTAGCTGGAACAAGGTTCCGGCGTGGGGTGGGCCGCCGAGGCCGACTCCGGTGGTGACGGTGGCGGGCTGGCCGGCGGCGACCGCATCGGCGAACTCGCGGGCGCCGGTGTGGCACATCCACTTTGTACGCAGGTCGTCCGGGCTCATTCCGACGAGGCCGAAGTCTATGGCGCCGAGGCCGAGGCGCTCGTATCGGTGCTGGACGACGACATTCTCGTAGTACGCGGTGTCGAACTTCATGAGGTCACTTCCTGAGCAGTAGAGGTAGGGGTGTCGGCGCGAAGGGCGAAGGCTTCGCGGACCAGGGGTTCGAAGCCGTCGGCCAGGAGATTGCCGAGTACGGCGTTGCGCGGTGCGGCGACGCTGCCGAGATCGGCGGTGACCGTGCCGTCGGCCAGAACCCAGACGCGGAACGGGTAGGCGTCGTCCGGGGCGCGGGTCGGCTGGGCGTAGACGGGAAGGCCGGGGAGTAGAGCGCGTACCGAGTCCACGGCCTGGAGGAAGTCCTCACGGCCGAAGCCGTAGATCTCGGCCTTGCGGGTGCTGGCGCGACCGATAGGTCGGTATTGGGAGATCAGCCAGTACTCGGCGGGAGTCGTGGCGGCCAGATCGGCGATGAGCTGGGCGAGGCGGGGGAGCGACTCGATGGAGTGCTGGGTGGTGAAGGTATTGAAGGCCAGGTGGCGTTGGTCGGCGGCGAGCGTAGCGGTGTTGGCCTGGAAGCGTCCGAAGTAGCCCTGACCGCGGAACCAGTCGGCCGTCTCGGCGTCCGGGCCGTCGACGGCCAGGGAGTAGATGCTTACGTGGTCGCGCAGTCCCGGGTAACGGCCTTGGAGGAGCAGGCCGTTGGTGTGCAGGTTCGTCTCGAACCCGGCGGCGCGCGCATGCTGGAGCGCGGGCTCCAGGTGGTTGTCGTACGGCATGACGGGATCGCCGCCGGTGAAGACGATGCGGTACGCCTGTGACTCGTGCCGGATGCGGTCGATGACCTTCGCGGCGGTGGCTGCGTCGGTGGCGACGCGGTTGCGTTCGCGGTAACAGAAGCGGCAGACACCCGGGGAAGCGGTGGTTGGGGCCAGGTCCCAGGCGTTGCAGTCGGTGTTGAGGACCAGGTGAACGATGCCCAGTTCGTCGCGGTTCAGCACGGCGCCTTCTCCCTGTGCAGTACGTGCACGGCGACCGGCGGATGCAGGAGCGCGTCGATCGTGTGGGGAGTTCCGCCGGTGAGGCGGACGAAGCGGATGAGGGTGTCCAGAGCCGCGCCGGTACGGAGGATGGCAAGTGCGGTGTCGAGGCCGGCCTGGAAGGTCGGGACCGTGCGGGCGGCCAGCAGGAGCAATGCCGCGTTGAGGGCGACCGCATCCCGGGCAGAGGAGGCGTCGTGGCCGGCCAGGAGGCGAACTACGGCGGCGACGTTCTCGCGCGGGTCGGCGTGCTGCGCGATCGCGCGCAGGTTGCGGGGCAGGGGGGACGCGGCGCGAGTGACGTCGTCGGCCAGAGCCGGGTCCTCGTCGCCGTTGTAGATGCGGCAGGCGCGGACGGTGGTGCCGGGCAGGAGTTCGTCCACCTGGAGCGAGGATTTGATGGAGGAATTGACGACGGTGACGTCCGGGAGCCCGAGCCGGGAGAGCAACTGGGCGGATACGCGGGTCGCGGGATGCGACAGCCCGTACACGAAGGCGGAGCAGACGACAGGGCTCAGCAGGGCGGGGAAGGCCAGGCTGAGGGCGTGCACCGCCTGGAACCTCCCGCCGTAGCACCGGTCGAACTCCGGCACCCGGTGCTCGATGGAGAAGAACCCGAACCCGCACTCGGCCGCTATGGCGACCATGTCGTGGTGCGGCACAGCCTCGCCCTTCCCGCCGACCAGATCGATGAAGTCGCGGGAGCCGGTCCTGGAGGAGGCGCTGCGGGAGCCGAGCTTGGCGATGTGTGCTCCGCCGGTGGCCGCGACGAGCGCGCTGGCAGAGCTGAGGTTGATCGTCTTGAAGGTCTTCTTGCCGCTGCCGGTGTAGCCGACGAACCGAACCCCCGTTGGCGGCTGGTGGAAGTCCCAGCCGCTCCGGTCCAGGTGCGTGGCGGCGCGTATGGCGGCCTCGACTTCCGCGACCCTCGGCCCGCGTAACAACAGGCCGGTAAGGACACTTCCCAGCATGACGTCGCGGGTGTGGCCGGCGGGGAGGCCGAGGATGCGAAGGATGCCGTCGTGCACGTCCTGGGGAGCGATGTCGGAGGGGGAGTTTATGCGGTGTATCAGCAGGGGGGCTTGGGAGGTCACGGGGTGCTCCATGGGTCAGGTGTCGGAGGTGAGCAGGACTTTGGCCGGGCGGTTCGGGGAGTCGTGACGCATCGCTGCCAGGGCGCTGGGGAGTTCGAGAAGCGGGTAGCGGTCGTGGGTCAGCAGGTCGGCCCAGGCGCCACCGAGTGAGAGAAGGACGAGCGCGTCGCGGAAGTCGTCGTGGCCGTCGGCGCGGCAGTACGAGAAGGAGCCGCGCACCGTGATGGAGCGGGCGAAGAGGTCACGGAGCGGGAGGGAGAGCGCGACGTACGGGGCGTAGGCGTTCTGGACGAGAACGGTGCCACCGTCGCGGACTGCGGCCGCGGCCTGGCGTAACGGGGAGTCGTTGTGTCCGGAGGCGGCGTCGACGACTGCGTCGCAGTCAGGGAGAGTGCGGTGATGAACGTCGATGTTCAAGTTGGCCAGCGCGTCTCGGAGTTGAATGACGCGGGCGGGGGAGCGGGCGGCCAGGTGTACGTCCCAGCCCGCGTGTGCCGCCCGCACGGCGGTGCATACGCCCAGGGCCCCGGAGCCGATGACCCCCAGGCGGCCGGAACGGGCCCGGAGCCCGCAGCGCACCCCGTGTACGGCCACCGCCATGGGATCGGCGAGCACCCCGTGCGCGTGGTCACGCAGTACCGGGAGCTGCACCACGTTGGAGCTGGGCACGCGGACCGCTTCGGCGAGACCGCCGGGGAGGTCCCAACCGATGCGCTGGAGGCGGCGGCATAGGTGCGTACGCCCGTGCTCGCAGTCGGGACACGCACGACAGGAGACCAGCGGATCGACAGTGACCCAGTCGCCCGTCAGGGCGTCGAGTCCGACGATCTCGTGCCCGGGGAACCAGGGGTCGGGAACCGGGGCGTTCCAGGTCGGGTGCAGCTTGGGGAGGTCGCTGCCGCACAGGCCGGCGTACCGAACGTGGATCAGGCGGGTATCGCCATCAAGGGCGGTTGCCACGGGTGCCGTTGGGGCTGAGATGAGCCGAGGAAGGCCTTCGCGCACCGCCCAGGCGCGCGCCGCGCTCATTGGCCCCACCCGTCAGCCAGTGCGGAAGGAAGATCTTCTACGGACGCCAGCGACACTCCGGGCCACGGCTTCTCGCCGAAAGCGAGACTCTGGTTTCCGCCCCGTCGCGCAACCTTCACGGGCCGCATCCCAAAGCGCTGCGCACCGGTGAGCTCGTTTCCGCCCCCGTCACCGCAGTAGACGACCTCGTTCGACCGGACACCGAGAAGGCTCAACGCCCGTGCGTAGAGATGGGGATGGGGTTTCAGTACGCTCTCTCGGCAGCTGAACACCGCCGCTTCGAAGTGGGACGAGACGGCAGCCGTCACATCCCACTGCTCGGCGACATCCGGCGAGGCGTCACTCAGCAGCGCCAACTTCAGTCCGTTGCTTCGGAGTTCCTTCAGCGCGTGGAGGACCGAGACATCAATCCGTAGCCGTGAGGACACGAGGCGGTGTAATGCCGCCTCCACGGCGCTCGTACGGTCGGAGGGTGCATCGCACTGTTCGACGAGATGCGCGGCGACGGCTTTGGTGGAGCGGAGCGTGCCGTCGTGCCTGGGCCGCCAACTGTTAATCAGGGCGGCCTCAGCGGCCTTGGTTGTGATGCCCATGGCGGCGGCCAACTCGGCGGCAGCAGACGCGCGTTCCGCAGGGAGTGGGGCCGGGACGAGCGTCCCGAACAGATCAAGCACCACGGCCTTCGGCAGTGCCCCCGGCTCCCGCTGGAGGGGCAGTGCGGCGAGGGGACGGGCGGAAGCGGTCGGCCAGAGACGGGGCGGTGCCGTTCCGAGTGAAATGGGGGTGTGCGGGTAGCGCATTTCGAGACTCCCTCACCTGTGGAGTGGACTCGTGCGGCGGAACCGAGCGCGCTGGAGGACCGGATTTCTGTTGAGGAGTGGGGTGCGATCGGTGCGCGCTGTATACAGACGATTCCACCGGCGAGGGGATCGACAGCGGACAAATTGTCCGGAGTGCCTTTCCGTGGAACTCTTGACAGGTGAACCGAGCAGCGCGTACTGCGCGCAGACGCATGCAGCGGGCTGTCGTGCGGTGGTATGAGGGATTTCAGTCGGTTCGACGCGTCATGCGGACCGGCCGGCGGAGTTCCTTTTCGTGCCGCCCGGGAAGGCGGCTCCGGTCGAGGTTCCGCCCTGTGCTGGACAGCGAAAGTACGCTGACCGAAGTGCTCCGTCGCGAAGGGACTGTTCCACCGATGAGTGAAAACCTGACGCTGGGAGACCGTCTCCGTATCGCTCGTAAGACACGGAATCTGTCTGCCGCCCAACTGGCACAGAAAGCCGCGATCTCCCCCAGCTATGTCCAGAAGCTTGAGTCCGGCGCACGCAAGGCGCCACCGTCGCTCGTGCTGGCGCTGGCGAAGGCGCTCCACTTCGGCCCCGAAGTCCTGACCGGACAGCCGTACTACGGAGAGCCCGAGGCTGAGGACGGGGTGCACGCCGTCATCCCCGAACTGCGCAGGATCCTGCTCTGCTATGACACCCCGGACGACCTGGACATCGCACCCCGGCCCCTGCCGGTCCTCGCCTCCGAGGTCGACCAAGTGGCCACGCTGCGCCGGGACGGCCGCTACGCCCCCATGGGGCCTCTCCTCCCGGCCGTCATCACCGAGCTGTCGCACATCGCGCTGAGCGGTCGGAATGGCGAGCGGGAGGAAGCGTTCGGCCATCTCGCCCGCGCATATCGGGCCGTGAACTCCCTCGCCCACAAGATGGGGCACCACGACCTGTCAGGCACCGCACTCGAACGCGTCCGCTGGGCGGCGGACCGCTCCGGGGACCCGTTGATGCAGTTCACCGCCGGCTACCTCGTCGTCGGCGCGATGCTCCGGCAAGGCGCGTACATGTCGGCACGTCGCAAACTCTTCGCGCTGCGCGCCGAGTTGGAACGACTTCAGCCCGAACGCTCCTACACCAATGACGCGCTCGCCATGGACGGGGCGCTACTGCTCAAACTGGCCGTCCTCGAAGCCCGGGAGAACAACCCGGAGGGCGTGGACGACTGCCTGCGGGAGGCCGAGAGCGTTGCCCGCCTCGCCGGTAACCGGGACTCCCTGGCGTACGAGATGTCTTTCGGGCCGACCAACATCCGCATCCACGAAGTGCACACGCTGATCGACGTGGGTGACGTGGAACAGGCCTTGGCACGTCTCAACCAGTGGTCCACCACCCGGGGTCAGGAATGGGCACCTCCGGCCTCGACGGTGGGGGAGCGCTCCAGCCACCACTTCATCGATGTGGCCTCGGCGAAGCTCGCTGTCGGCGACCGTGCCGGCGCCTTCACCGACCTGCGCAGGGCACGCAAGGCCGCCCCGAACCACACCCGCTTCCACCCGTCCGTACGTGAGACGTCGGCTGCGCTCCTGCGTATGGATGCCCACCCGTCCAATGAACTCGCCTCCTTCGGGCGATGGGCAGGGGTTACCACAACTTAGAGCGGACGTAAGGGGGTTCGGCGAAAAGGACTCCGCACAGTCTGTCCGCCCGTGGCGGTGACCACGTGGAAGTGTCTCCTTACCGACGAGGGTGAGGAGACACTTCCATGTCCGAGGGCAGCCCCCGCTTCTCCGCGGTCCCGCCGCGCTGGATGCCGATCGGCGACGATCCAGAAGTCTGTCCCATCGGAGAGTGGTGGGACGTGGTGCGAGTGGCAGAGGACATCGGCGACCGTGCGATAGCCATCCTCCGGGCGGACGGAGAGAACGTCGGCCCGGTGGTCCTCGGCGACGAGGGGACCTCTCTGCGCATGTACTTCCTGATGCCGATCGGCACGTCCACCGCCTGGCAGGTACCCGGCACCGTGCCACTCGGAGCGAGGAGCCACCTCGTCGTCCCGCCGGTGGCAGCCATCGAGCCCCCTGGACTTCACTGGCTCGTCCTCCCGACCGGGCCACGCCTACTGACGCATCCCGTAGCGCTGCGCCGAGCGATTGGCCGGGCTCGCAGGGAGCGGGGTGTTGTCGCGGGCACCGAGGAGTCGTGATCTGACTCCGTATCTCCCTCTTCTTGTCGGGCGGAGCCGCTTTTGCGAGCCCGGAAGCAAGCGCAGAAATTCTTTAAAAGAGCTGGTGAGAGTGGGGTTCCGCTCTTCGCGGAGCCGAGGTGTGGTGGTCGCGTTCCGCAATCGCGATCACCGTGGAGGTCCTTGTCGTGGCACCGATTCTGTTCACCGCTGTGCTGTTGCTGCCGTTCGTGACGGCCGCCGGCCCGTTCGCCCTGTACGAGGCGCGCGATTGTGTACTTCCGGGGCGGGGGCGCCACCGGCTCGTTGTACGTGGGCGGCATGCTGCCCCGGTTCGGGGAGGTCGACGATGAGCGCGCGACGGTCTTCGGGTACTGCCCCGAACGTGCTTCTTCGCTGGGGGAGTTGTGCCCCCGGCGCCCCGGCTCAGGCGCGAGCCGCGCTGCGGTGCGCGTTGGATCAGCTCGGCTATGACGGCGAGACGATCAGTGATGCGGTGATGGCCGTGTCGGAGTTGGTGGCGAACGCGACGGAGCATGCGGTGGGGCCGTACGAGATGCGGCTGCGGTGCACGGCGGCCGAGGTCATCTGTGAGGTCGAGGACGGGGACCCGTGCATTCCGGAGCTTCCGGGGTTCCCGGTGGCGGCTCCGTTCGAGCCGGTGGAAGAGGGGCGTGGCGGCGGGCTGGATGCGCTTTGCGCGTTGCTGTCGGAGCGTGGGCGGGGGTTGCACATCGTGCAGGTACTCACCAAGGGGGCTTGGGGATTCACGAAGGCGCGTCGCACGAAGGCGGCCTGGGTGGCGCTTCCGCTGCCACCAGGTGGTGCGGATGGTGGGTTCGCCATCCGGCGCGGCGGCGTACGGGGCTCCGGGCGTTGCAGCGAGGGCGTGTGAGAGCGACGTGAGGGGGTCCCCGATACCCGGGCATGGAGTCGCTGAACCGCGAACTCCATGCCCGTACGGGTGATTTGGAGTGACGGCTCTCGGCTGTTCTGGCCGATATTCACACCTTAAGAGTGAAAAGGAGCTGGTCATTCCGAATTTCGTTTGAGGCGCTGGAAGTCTGGGGCATGACGGATTCGCCAGTGACCGTTTGGCCACATTCAGTGATGAGTGGCTGGTGAAGTGGGGGTTTCATGCGAAGGACTGGAGCGCGGAGGGTGGCGATGGCCCTGTCTGCGGCGGTGGCGTTGGGGCTCGGGGCGGGCGCGTGCGGAGAGAGTGCGCCCCGGGCGGAGGGCGTGAGTGCCTCGCGGGAGGCGAAGGCTCCGACGGGCAGCGCCTCGGCGCTGCCCAGTGAGGCAGAGAGTGCGGCCTTCACGGCGTACCGAGCGATGTGGGCGGACGCTGTGGAGGCGTCCCGAACCTCGGACTCGAAGCACCCGCGACTGGACGACCACGCAAAGGAGAAGGCGTTGTGGTTGCTCCAGTTCATGATGGAAGAGATCCACAAGGCGGGGGCGACGAGTACGGGTGGAGTTTCCGTGGAGCCCCGAGTGGCGAAGGCGGACAAGTCCAAGGTTGAGCTGCTGGACTGCGTTGACGGGACCAAGTGGGTTCAGGTAAAGCCGAACGGGTCTCCCGATGGGCTGCCGGGCGGTCACTACCGGACGGAGGCAACTGTCGTGCTGGCCGACGGCAAATGGACGGTCTCGGATCTCTACTGGGGGGAGGCCGGGACATGCCTGAAGTGAAGTTCCGCGGCACTTCGGTGGTGAGAGGGACGGTTGTCTTCGCGGCATCGTTGTCACTGCTGGGGCCTCTGGCCGGCACGAGTTGGGCGGAGAGCGGCGCAGGGAGCATGAACGTTGCCGCCGCGGTTGCTTGTAGCCAGTCCGGGCGCTGCGGGCTCAGTGCGAGCAGTGGGTCGCGTCCGCCGAGTCGGAGTCGTCCGGGATCCTCAGCGGCCTATGGCGCTCCGGGCGCTCCGGGCGCTTCTGGATCGGGAGCTGGCCACGGGGGTGTGCGGTACGACGGGCGGTTGCCGGGGCAGTTGTACGGGCCGCGTGGAGTGCCTCTGGTGCCGCAGGTGCCGGATACGGACGCCGTCGCTGGTGGGGAGGAGGGCGGTGGTGGGGCGGTACGGCCTGCGCCGCCGGATCCTGCGGTGGTGGCGCAGCAGGCGGTGGGGGAGTTGGTGTTGCCGAAGCCGGTGATTCGTATGAACCCCGACGAGAAGTATGCGCAGTTGGTGCGGGTGCCGACGTGGATGTGGCTCGATCCGGGGATGTGGAAGTCGGTGTCGGAGACGGTGGCGGTGCCGGGGGTGTCGGTGACGGCGAAGGCGACGCCTCGTTCGGCGACATGGGTGATAGGGGACGGCACGAGGGTGGTGTGCAAGGGGGCGGGGACGGCGTACTCGGCGAAGTTCGCGGCGGACGCGAAGTCTCCGGACTGCGGGCACACCTACCGGCGCTCGTCTGCGGGGAAGCCGGGGGAGGCGTTCGCCGTGTCGGTGACCGTGGGCTGGGACGTGGAGTGGCAGGGCGGGAGCGAGCAGGGCGTGGTGCCCGGGATGCAGACGGCGGCGCAGATGCCGTTGCGGGTGGCCGAGGCGCAGGCGCTCGTCACGTCCTGACCTGAGGGTGTGACCGCCCTGGTAGGGCGGATGTGGGGCGCCGGTGAGCGCCGTTCGTTCGGTGGGTTTCTTCGAGCAGGTGAGGTGGCGTGTGGGGACCTCTGTGTCTTCTTCCGGGTCGAAATCGGCTGGTGTGAACGGGAATATGGGTGGGCCGTGGGCGCGTTTGAGGCCGTCTCCGGCGGCTGAGGGAGGGCTTTCGGTTCCGTCTGGTGGTCCGGTGGGGGAACGGCGGTGGCGGCCGGGGCTGGTGGCGCTCGGGCTGGCCGGGGCGATTGCGTGTGCGGGTGGAGTGGCATGGGTGGTGGGCGCGTCCGGGGAGCGGCAGCCCGTGCTGACGGCGGTACGACCGGTTGCGGCAGGGGCGGTGATCGAGGCCGGGGACCTGGGCGTCGTACGGCTTGGGGTCGATGACGCCACACAGGTGGTCCGGGCCGGGGATCGGGGTGCGGTGGTGGGGCGGCGGGCCGTAGTGCCTTTGGTGGCGGGGCAGTTGCTTGCCTCCGGGCAGGTCGGGGATGCGGCGAAGTTTCCGGGGTTGGGGCAGGCGCTGGTGGTGATCGGGGCCGAGCCGGGGATGTTGCCTGCGGGGCTGGCGGCCGGGCAGCGGGTGGCCGTAGTGCCTGGACCCTCTTCCGGAGGTGCGCCGGCAGCAGAGGAGAAGGAAGGGGCGAAGGTGCCCGATCCGGTGCTCGGAGTGGTGCATGCGGTGAGCCGCCCGGAGACGACATCGGGGAAGGGCGCGGTGACTGTGCTGGTGGATGCCGGGGCGGTGCGGCGGGCGGCGCAGATGGCGGAGCCGAGGGTGGCTGTGCTCGGTGGTGGCGTGAAGGAGGTGTCGTGATGCGGAAAGTCGTGGCGTTGGGTGCGTTCAAGGGTGCGCCGGGGGTGACCACGCTGGCCATGGCGCTCGCCTCGGCCTGGCCCGCCGAGGGTTCGGAGGGCGGGGTGCGGCCGGTGGTGGTGGAGGCGGACATGGCGGGAGGTGATCTTGCGGCGCGCTTCGGGCTCTCCGACATGGAGGGGCTGCTCGCGCTGGCTGCCGGAGGCCACCGGGACGGGCAGGACGACGAGCTGGGCGGGTGCGTGCAGGAGGTGGCCGGCGGGCTGCGGGTCGTGGTCGCGCCGACCGGTGGGGATCAGGCGCTGGCCAGTGTCGGCGAGGTGGTGGCACGCCCGTCCGTACTGCGGGGCGGGGGCGACAGCGAGGGCATGGTGCTGCTGGACCTGGGGCGACTGGGAGCGCGTCCGTCGCGGGAGTTGGCGCGGGGCGCGGATCGGCTGGTGCTGGTGAGCCGGGGCAGCGTGGAGGCGCTCGCGCACGTGGCCGCGCGGGGTGAGTGGCTGGATGGGGCCTCGTACGAGCTGGTGGTGGTCGGGGTGTGCCGGTTCAGCGAGGCGGAGATCGCGGCGGCGTTGGAGATGTCCCCGGAGCGGGTGCGCAAGGTGCCCTGGGACGTACGGGCTGCTGCTGCGCTCGGCGGGGCCGGGCAGGTCGGGCGAAGGCGGTGGGTGCGTTCGCCGCTCACGCAGGCGGCCTCGGCGCTGGCACACCACCTTGACGGTGGCGGCGGGCGTGGAGGTCAGGGAGGCGCGCGGGGTCTGGGTAGTGAGCTGGCTCAGCTCCGTGCCAGGGCGCTGCCCGGTGCGGTGCGCGCACGGCTGGGTGCACCGCGCGCCCTGTCCAGCGGGGGAGGGGCACAGTGACGGCCGATGTGGGGCTTGGTGTGCAGCACACCGTGGAAGCCTTCCGGGAGGCCATCGCCGCTGAACTGACCGGGTTCGCGCATACCCGCAGCGAGGCCGGGCTGCCGGTGCAGAACGCGGCGGAGCGGCGCTCGCTGGCCAACAAGCTGCTGGCCGACGAGCTCGCCGCGTACAACCAGCAGCGGCTGCGCGCCGGGCAGATGACGCTCACCGGTGAGGAGCGGACGGAGCTGGAACGGCAGGTGATGGAGGGCCTGTTCGGGCTGGGGTCGTTGCAGGAGCTGCTGGAGGACGACCGGATCGAGAATATCCAGATCAACGGGGCCGACCAGGTTTTCGTACGGTACGCCGACGGCGCCGAGGAGCAGCGGGCTCCGGTGGCTGCCTCGGACGGCGAGCTGATTGATCTCGTACGGCAGATCGCGGCGCGCTCGGGGCTGGAGGAGCGGCGCTTCGACCGGGGGTCGCCGAGCCTGAACATCTGTCTGCCGGACGGCTCGCGGCTGTTCGCGGTGATGGCGCTCTCGCACCGGGTGGGGCTGACCATCCGCCGCCACCGCTTCAAGCGGGTCACCATGGACGACCTGGCGAACCGGCTTCAGATCTGCGACGAGCGCCTCGGCGCGTTCCTGACCGCTTTGGTGCTGGCGCGGAAGAACATCATCGTCGGCGGCGGTACGAACGTCGGCAAGACCACTCTCGCCCGGGGGCTGGCGTCGGTGATTCCCGCGCAGGAGCGGCTGGTGACCATCGAGGACACCTTCGAACTCGGCCTGCACGAGGACACCGTCGCCCACCCGAACGTCATGGCGCTCCAGGCGCGGGAAGCGAATCTGGAGGGTGAAGGGGCTGTGGATCAGGCGGAGTTGGTGCGGTGGGGGCTGCGGATGTCGCCGGAGCGGGTGATCGTCGGGGAGATCCGGGGCCCGGAGGTGGTGCCGATGTGCAACGCCATGAGCCAGGGCAACGACGGCTCGCTCTCCACCATCCACGCCTCGACCTCGCGCGGGGTGTTCACCAAGCTCGCCGCGTATGCCGCTCAGTCCCCGGAGCGTTTGTCGCTGGAGGCGACGAACCTGCTCGTCGCGTCCGCGGTGCACTTCGTCGTCCACCTCGGCTGGGACGCCGAGGGCCGGCGGGCCATCGACTCCGTACGGGAAGTAGTGGACGCAGACGGTACGCAGATCATCTCCAACGAGGTCTACCGGCCCGGCCCCGACGGCCGCGCCGTGCCCGCAGCGCCGCTGCGCACGGAAACTTTCGACGACCTGGTGGACGCCGGACTCGATGTCGCACTGCTGCGCGGCGAACGCTGGGGGACGGCGACATGACTCAGGACGTGTTGACCGGGCTGCTGCTCGGGGCGGGGCTCGCGCTGTCGGTCGGGCTCGTGGTGCTCGGTGTACGGCCACGAGCGGAGGGCGAACGGGTCGTACGGAGGCGGCAGTTGCCGTTCCGGGCGAGCGGGCGGCAGTGGGTTGTGGCTGCGGTGGTGGGCCTGCTGGTCGGGGCGGCGACCGGGTGGCCGGTCGCCGGCATCCTCACCCTCGTCGGTGTCCTGACGCTCCCGAATCTGCTGGTCGGAGACCGGCATGCGGCGGCCCGTACCGAGAAACTGGAGGCCCTCGCGCTGTGGGCGGAGATGCTCCGTGACACCCTGTCGGCTGCGGCCGGTCTGGAGCAGGCGATCCTGGCGACCGCCCCGGTCGCCCCGCAGGCGGTGCAGGCAGAGGCGGCCCGGCTGGCTGGTCGGATCGAGGACGGGCAGCCGCTCGGCGAGGCACTGCGTACCTTCGCCGAGGAAGTCGATGACGCGACCTGCGACATGGTGACCGCCGCCCTGGTGATGGCCGCCGAACGCCAGGCCCGTCAGCTGGCTCCGCTGTTGGGGCAGCTGGCGGCGGCGACGCGGGAGCAGGTGACGATGCGGCTGCGTACCGAGGCCGGACGCTCTCGGGTACGTACCTCGGTACGCGTGATCACAGTGACCACGCTGGGCATGGCGGGCGGGCTGGCCGTCCTCAACCGCGCCTATCTCGACCCGTACTCCACAGCGACGGGGCAGATCGTGCTGGCCGGGGTAGGCGGGCTGTTCGCGGTGGCCTTCTGGTGGCTGATGAAGATCGCCACCCTGGAGGAAGACCCCCGCATCCTCAAGGGCGTTCGGCCCGCTGCCGGTGTAGAGGTGGTGGTCCGATGACGGCCCTGCTGCTCGGACTCGGACTCGGCGGCTTCCTCGCGCTGGTGGCGTACGGACTCAACCCGCCGCGTCCCTCCCTCGCCGAATCGCTCGCCCGGCTCGGCCGGTCGTCGGTCGTACCGCCGCCTTCGACTGCTTTGGACGGCGAAGGGTGGGCGCGGCGCTGGGGACGCAGGGGTGTGCCCGCGCTGCGGGCGTGCGGGCTGCCGACCGCGAAACTGCGGCGGGACCTGGTCGTCGCCGAGGTGCCGGTCGAGCAGTTCCTGGCGGAGAAGGCTGCGGCCGGGGTGGTCGGCTTCCTCACGCCGAGCGTGTTCTCGTTGCTGGTGTGGGCGCTGACGGGGAGTGGACTGGACTGGCAGCTGTCCGGGATTGGTTCGCTGATCCTCGGGGCGGTGCTCTTCCTCGCCCCGGATCTGACCGTACGGGCCACTGCGGCGCGGCGGCGCAAGGAGCTGCGGCACACCCTGTCGGTGTTCCTCAACCTGGTGGTCATCGCCCTGGCCGGCGGCGCCGGAGTCCACCAGGCCCTCACCGATGCCGGAGCCAACCCGCACGGATGGGCCGCCGCCCAGCTGCGCCGGGCACTGACCGCCTCGGAAGTCGGACGCACGAACGTCTGGCAGGAACTGGGCGAACTCGGTTCCCGCACCGGTGTCCGTGAACTCGTCGAGCTCGCCGCGACGATCTCCCTGGCGGGCAGCGAGGGCGCCAAGATCCGAATCTCGCTGGAGGCCAAAGCGTCCGCCATGCGCACCCGCGCTCTCACCGAGGCAGACGGTGCCGCCCAGTCCGCGACCGAGCGGATGTCGCTTCCCGTGGTCGTCCTCTTCGGTGGCTTCCTCGTCTTCATCGGCTACCCGGCGATGCAGAACGTCCTCGCCGGACTTTGAACCCTCTGACATGAAGTGGAGCTGGACATGAACTACCGCACTCTCGCTGCCCGTACCCGCGCCTGGGGACGCAAGGTCAGGGTTCGGATGACCGAGGCCGGTGATGCGGGGTACTCCACCGAGGCGGTCATCGTTACAGCGCTGCTGGCCGTCCTCGGTCTCACCGTCATCGGCGTCATCGTCGCCAAGGTGATGGCCAAGGCGAACGGCATCGACCTTGGCTGACACCTGCCGCCGCACGCGCACGAAGAGACGCCTGCGTGACCGGGGAAGCGTGAGCACGGAAGCCGTACTCACCGTGCCGGTGCTGATGGTGCTGCTGCTGTTGATCGTGCAGTTCGCGCTCGCCATGCACGCTCAGCACATCGCCCAGACGGCCGCCTCCCGGGCGCTGGCCGCCGCCCGCGCCCAGGACGCCTCCTCGGCCACTGGGAACGCGGACGCGGCGGCGACGCTGCGCCTCGTCGGCGGCCGGGTCCTTCACGCCCCCACGGTGCAGGTCAGCCGCACTGCGGAGAGCGTGACGGCGCATGTGGAGGGCCAGGTGGTCGTGGTGGTTCCGGGGCTGCGCTTGCGGGTCTCCGGGCATGCCGCGGGGCCGGTCGAGAAGTGGAGCGTGAGCCCGTGAACCGTCGCGTACGGCATAGCGGGAAGGAGCGGGAGCGGGGATCGGCTACCACGGAACTCGTCCTGGTGACCCCGCTGTTGATCCTGCTGGCGCTGGTGGCCGTTGCCTTCGGGCGGCTGGCCGGTGCCCGACTGGACGCCGACGAAGCCGCCCACCAGGCCGCCCGCGCCGCCTCCCTGGCCCGCACCGCAGACCGGGCCCACGGTGATGCCCTTCGCGCCGCGCGGGCCAGCCTGGCCGGAGCCGGGGCCTCCTGCACCAGCCCCCGTATCGCCCCCGCACTGGGCGGACTCGTGCCCGGCGGGACGGTTCGGGTCACGGTGACCTGCCGGGCCGATCTCGACGTACCCGGCATGCGCAGCATGGACGTCACCTCGACAGCGGCCTCCGTGGTGGACCTGTACCGAGGAGGAGTGGAGACATGACACGACCAGTCCCGCCGCAGTCGCGGCGCGCGCGTGCACGGCGGCGCGAGGATACGGGGCAGGTGACCGCCGTGGTCGTGGTGTCGGTGGCCGGGCTGTTCCTCTTCGCCGGGCTCGTCATCGACGGCGGCCTCGCCCTCGCTGGGAAGGTACGAGCCGCCGATACCGCGCAGGAAGCCGCCCGCGCCGCCTGCCAGGAAGTCGACCTGGAGCATCTGCGGGCCACCCGCCGGATGCGTCTGGAGCCGGGCCCCGCGAGCGCCGCCGCTCACGCCCGGGTCGCCGCGGTCGGCGACACCGCGACGGTGGCGGTACGGGACGGCGAAGCGGAGGTGACGGTCACCCACGTCCAGCCCACCCAGGTGCTCTCCCTGGTCGGCCTCGGCTCCCTCACCACCACCGCCACGGCCACCGCGCACATCGAACGCGGCACGAGCACTCCCTGGGGCGAGGCGGGGGAGGACAGCCCGTGACCATGGTTCGTCGGGCACTGGGTGTCGTACAGTTCCTGGGCGCGGCTGGAGTTCTTGCGGTGGCGGTCGGGGGCATTCCGTACGTCCTGGTGATCGCGGTCGGGGTGCCCTGGCCCGAACAGGTCGCTTCGTTCGACGACCTGTTCACCCGGCTCTCCCAGCCGGTCAGCGACCCGTTCGTACTGAAGGCGCTCGCCCTGGTCGGCTGGGCGTGCTGGGCGTACTTTCTGGCCGCCCTGGTGCGTGAAATGTGCTGGGTGGTGGGGAAGTTGCCCGCCCTGCTGCGGGATGCGACCTTGCTGCGTCGGCACACCGCGACGTTGCCCGTGCACCGGGCTGCCGCCGCACTGCTCGTCGGCACGATCCTGCTCGGCCTGTGCGGCGTGGGGCGCCTGCCTGCCGCGCACACCGAACCGTACGCAGTGACTTCCCTGGCCCAGCCGGTGGCGGTCACCGCGCCCCAGTACGTTCCGGCCGCCACCGCCTCGCCGACGACGCAGCCCGCGCATACCTCGTACACCGTGCTGCCCGGCGACACCCTCTGGGACCTCGCCGCACGCCATCTCGGAGATCCCCTGAAATGGCCCAGGATTTACCAACTCAGCTGCACCATCCGCCAGAGCGACGGGCAGCTTCTCTCCGACCCCGACCTGCTCCTTCCTGGCTGGCAACTCCAGCTCCCCACCCACGTTGCACCGCCTCTCCCCGCACCCAGCGGCCCGCCGGCCGCACCTGCACAGCCGCCCCGTACGGCAAGCCCAAACCCCGCTCCCGTACCGACGCCTCCTCCTGCGCCGTCGCCTTCATCCTCCGGCCAAGGGGGCGCGCACGAGGTGGCGCAGCCCACCCGGCCCGTGGGTATCGGGCTCGGCCCCGCCTCCCTGATCGGTGTCACCACGGCGGCAGGCATCGCTGCCGCCCTCGGCTACGCGCGACGCCATGCCGCCCGCCGCCGTACACCGAGCCTCGACACCTTCGCCAGGCAGGTGACCGATGAGGGCCCGCTGCTGACCGAGGCGGTGCAACGCAGCAATCGGGCTCACCTCGCGGCCCGAGCTGCTCGCCACCACACTCCCGGTGACCTGCCCCGGCACACCGCCCCGGCCGACCCGCAGCCACCCGGCACCGTCACCCTGGCCGACCTCGGCGGACACGAAATCTCTGCCGATGTCCTCGCGATCCCCGGGGGAGTGCACGTCTTTGGGGGCGGCGCCCCGGACGCGCTGCGTCACCTGGTGATCGCCATTGCGGCGGCGGCTGAACGAGTACGGCCCGGAGCCCCTCACGTACGCCTGATCATTCCGGCTCCCTTCCTCGCCCAACTCCTGCCCGGACAAGTGGAGCTGGGCCCTGCGTGGGAGGTCACTGCGACGGGTGCCGCCGCGCTCGACGCTGCCGAACATGCTCTGCTGGAACACGCCCGCCACCGCCAGCACCACAGCGGACAGGCGGACGCCGGAACGGGGCCGACCCTGCACGTCCTGCTCCTCAACGGGGTGGCCGACACCGATATCCGCCGCCTGGAGGCAATCGCTGCCCGCGCCGCGCACAGCCAACTGGCCGTCGTCGCCTGCCAGGACACCGCCCCAGGAGTCCACTGGCACCGCCTGACGGTCGCCGCCGACGGAACCGCCGACACCACCCTCACTGCGCTGCGCGCGGCCACGCTGTTCCTCCTCGCCGCCGAACCCGCAGCGGACCTTCTCGCCCCCCTCATCCGCGCCCATGACCCCCACACCTCCCACTCGGAGGTCGACGGGGAACCCGACGACGAGGGCCCCGGCACGGGAGCAGCACCTGAACGAAGCACTCCTCCCGTGCCGCAACCCGCCCCTGCGCCTTCCCCCGTGCCCCTGACGGACTCGTGCGCAACGCATTCGGTGCAGACGGTCCATATCCGTCTCTTCGCCGGGTTCGCTCTCTCCGTGCGTGGAAAAGAATGTGCGCTCACCGAAACCCGCAAGGAAGAGACCCGGGAATTCCTCGCCCTTCTCGCCGCACATCCTGCAGGACTGCGCGGCGAAGAAATCGCCGAGAAGATGCAGATCTCCGGCAGTACGGCGGAAGTGCACCGGCGCGTGGCCAACCTGCGCCGCAATGCGCGTCGGATCCTGCGGGATGCCACTGGGCAGCAGGAAGTGGCCTTCCTCGTTCCCAGCGGTCAGCGCCACCGCCTCGATCCGCAGCACATCTCCACCGACGTCGCCGTGTTCACCGACGCTCTCCGCCAGGCCGTCGACGCCGGCTCCCCCTTTGGTCGCGCCGAGGCCCTTCAGCGTGCGACCGACATCTATACCGGGCCGCTGTGTGACGGCGCCGACTACCTCTGGGCCATCGACCTGCGCGAGGCCTTACACCGTCGCGCCGTCGACGCCCTGGCCCTCCTCGCCGAGCACACCGCCCAGCACTCCGCCGACCCCGAACCCGCCCTCGCCCTGCTCAACCGGGCCGCCGACCTGGACCCCACCAACGAACACCTCTACCAGCGCATCATCCAGCTCCAGCTCACCCTCGGCCGCCACGACGCAGCCCACCGCACGCTGCGCCTCCTCACCACCCGCCTCGCCGACATCGACGCCGCCCCCGACCCCGCCACCCTCGCCCTGCTCCACACCGGCTCGCCCAGGAGGCCTGCTGCTGCACGCGGAGAGACGACCCGTCACTGAGGTCAACTCCGTACAGGGAGCAGTTGTCGCTCGACTACCTGGCGAAGACCGTTCCGACGGGTTGAAGAACCGTTGGAGCCGAGTCCTGCAGCCCGTCCTGGCTGGCGTCCTTTCACGGGGGTCCCCCCCGGCGTCCTGCTTGGACCGGAGCACCCCCGCACCCGTATCACCCCAGGTCACGGCCCGGTCTGCCAGCGCGGACCGGGCCAGCCTGCATATCGGTACAGGTATGTGTCCCGATCTGCCGGCGCCCGGCCCCCACCCGGCTCACTTCCCGTACATCCCCCTGCTCACCCGTATGCCTGCTTCCCTCCTCCTCCTTTCTCCTCCTCCTTCCCTATCCCCTGCCGGCCCCGGCCCCGGCGGCCAGGGGAAGGCGGTGCCCCGGCGGTGCCCCGGCGGTGCCCCGGCGGTGCCCCGGCGGTGCCCCGGCGGAGCCGAGGGTGCCGCCGTGCCGCCGTGCCGCCGTGCCGCCGTGCCGCCGTGCCGCCGTGCCGCCGTGCCGCCGTGCCGCCGTGCCGCCGTGCCGCCGTGCCGCCGTGCCGCCGTGCCGCCGTGCCGCCGTGCCGCCGTGCCGGTGGATGTGGATTCGTGCGCGTGCTCGAATTTTGTAGGGGTGCCGGCGTTTTCGGCGGGTGCCAGGGCCTGGGATTCGGTCGTGGCCGGGCGGGCGCACGACGCTTCACGTCGCGCATTGGGGTATTCACGATAAAAGCGGTCGTGAATTCACGAGAATTCCAGCATTATCAAGCCGCAATTCATATTGAGGCGTCGTGCGGGTCGAGCTATATTTGAATTGTTCCCGGGGGAACCCGGAAATGCGAAACTCGAAAGGCATCTCCTCCCGGTAAAGGCTTACGGGTGAGGTGTGCCTAAAAGGCGGCCGGATTCCGGTGAAAGGAATTCGACGCCCCGTACGCAGAAAGGCCGTGTGATGACGACTCCTCCTGCCGCACCCCCCGGTGCCCCGCCGCCTGCCGCCACCTCCGCCGCCTCGCCGCCTTCCGTTCCGGCCCCGCACGTGTCCGTGCCGCAGGGGAGCTCTGTGTCCGCCCCGGCGGGCGGGGGCGTGAAGGCACGGCCGGGTGAACTGCGGGCCCGTATCGCCCAGGTCCTTGCCGCCGACACGCGCATGACGTTCACGGTGACCGAGCTGGCGAAGGCGCTGGGGCATTCCGGCGGGGCGGTCGGCAACGCCTGCGAAACCCTGGTGACCCGGGGCGAGGCGGAACAGATCGGGGCGAGTCCGCGCAGGTACCGGGCCACCCCCACCACCGCCCAGGCCGCCCAGCACACCCCCGCCCCACCTTCGCCGGGCACCTCCGCACCGCCCCCGGCCCGCACGGCTCCGCCCGCCGCGCAGGGCGGGCGGCCTGACCCGGTGATCCGCCCCAACGGGATGGCCTACCACCCCCGCGCCCTGGCGGAGTTGCCCGATGTGGAGGCGTTGCGGAAGCTCCGCAAGGCCGGAGTGCCCGTGTTGTTGTACGGGCCGCCGGGCACCGGGAAGACGTCGCTGATCGAGGCCGCGTTCCCGGATCTGGTCACGGTGGCGGGGGACGGTGACACCACGGTCGGGGACCTGGTGGGTGAGTACACCCAGGACCCCGGCGGCGGCTACACCTTCGTCTACGGCCCGTTGATCACCGCCATGCAGGAGGGCCGCGCCCTGTTGTTGGACGACGCGACCCTGATCTCGCCGAAGGTGCTGGCCGCGTTGTATCCGGCGATGGACGGGCGGTGTCAGATCCGGGTCAAGGCCCACAAGGGTGAGGCGATCATGGCGGCCGAGGGGTTCTACGTGATCGCGGGTCACAACCCGGGGGTGCACGGGGCGGTGCTGACCGAGGCGTTGTCTTCGCGGTTCAGTGTGCAGATCCAGGTGGGCTCCGACTACGACCTGGCCGCCGCCTTGAAGATCCAGCCGAAGGCGGTACGGATCGCCCGACGGCTGGCCACTGCGCAGGAGGCCGGGGAGGTCGGCTGGGCCCCGCAGCTCCGCGAGTTGATCGCCTTCCAGAAGATCAGCGACGTGCTCGGCATGGACGCCGCCTTCGCCAACCTGGTCGGCGTCGCCCCGCTGGAGGACCGGGACACGGTCGCCGACCTCGTCTCCAAGATCACCGGCCGCCCGGTGGTGGCCCTGGCCCTCGGCCGCCAGCTCTAACACCCCACCCCCGCAGCCGGGTTCACCCCGGTACGCCACGGCCCGGCCGGTTCCCTGCCTGCCCCCTGCGCGGGCGGCTCCGGCACCCACCCCCGCCTCTGCCGCCTCCTCGAATTCCGTACACCCCGCCCCCGTGAAGGGACTGGTCCGTCATGCCCGCATACGCCCCCGCCCACACCCCGCACGCCCCGCCCCCGCTGACCGCCACCGAGCTGGACCTCGCCCGGTGGGCGGACGACGGCGGCCCCGCCTACCTCCCCGTACGGACTCCGGTATCCGAGCACTGGATGCGGATCGGTGCCGCCCTGGGTGACCGGCTGCCGGACCTGGCCGCCCGCAACGATGTGGTGGTCACCTGCGAGGAGGTGACCCGGTCGGGGGCCCCGGCCGCGTTCTTCCCCGCCAGTGCCGAACTCGAAATGGACCGGGGCCTGTTCGGCCGGTTGCGCCCGGCCACCATCCGCCCGGAACATCCCGGGGACGAGGACCGCTACCCGGTGGCCTTCGGCGCCCTGATCCACGAGGCCGCGCACGCCGCGCACTCGAAATGGGAGACCCCGCCCCCGGTGCGGGGCACCGCCCAAGGTCAGGCGGCCGAACTCCTGGAGGAATCCCGTGCCGAGCGCGCGCACCTGGGCCGCCGCCCGCAGGACCGCCCCTATCTGCGCGCGGCCATTCACCGGGTGGTGATGGGCGACCTGGCCGAGCCCCTGGGCGGGGACCGGTGGGGGGCCGGGGTGGCGGCCGGACTGATCCTGGCCCGCCGGGACACCGGAGTCCTGGATGCGGACGAGACTGAAGTCCTCGAGCAGAAGCTGCTGCCGATCCTTGGCACCGACACCCTGACCGCCCTCGCCCACATCTGGGCCGCCGCGCACACCACGGGGGATGCCGACCAGCAGGCCATGCTCGGTCACGCCGACGCCTGGTGCCAGGTCCTGGGTGCCGACCCGGCCGGGCCGCCGCCGGACAGTCCGGGTGCGGGGGTTGGCCTGGGTGAGGTGATCGGGCGGATCGTCGGCGAGGTGGCCGTGCAGGAGGCGGATGACGCCGCCACCCGGGCCCGCACCCGGGCCGTTCGCGAGGAGCGTGCCCGCACCCAGGTGGCGCAGGCGGCTCGGCAACGGGCAGCGGCCACCACGGCGGAGCAGGTGTTCGCCCCCGGGGCGGGCGGGATTAACCCGCACCCGGACGGACGGGGCCGGGCGGGGGAGTGTGCGGTGACCGGCACCCGCCCGCCCACCCCGCAGGAGAAGGCGGCGGCGGGGCAGTTGGCGCGGGGGCTGCGGGCCGCCGCCTACCGTGAGCGCACCCCCACCGTGACCATGTCGGCGGCCCCGCCGGGCCGGTTGAACATGCGCCAGGCCCTCGCGAGGGACGCCCAGCAGGCGGCCGGGGCGACGCCGACCGCGACCCCCTGGGTGCGCACCACCCACCGCCCGAACCCCACCCCGCCGCTCAGGGTCGGGATCGCCTGCGACGTGTCGCTGTCCATGGGGGCGGCGGCAAGCCCGGTGGCCTCGGCCGCCTGGATTCTCGCCAAAGCGACCGCGCTCACCGACCCCGACTCCCGCTCCGCGACGATCGCCTACAGCGTGACCCTGAGTGCGATCACTGCCCCCGGCCGCACCCCCGCGAAGGTCACCGAGTTCGCCGCCACCGGGCGCGGACACAACCTCGCCGACACCCTCGACGCCCTGGACGCCGGACTCGGCCTGTCCCGCCCCGGCACGGGCCGCCTGCTGGTCATCGCTTCCGACGGCTACTACCGGGGACACGAAAAGGCCCAGGCAGCACCCCGCCTGACCGCATTGATGCGTGCCGGGTGCGCGGTGCTGTGGCTCGCCTTCGCCCCCGACCCCCGCCCCTTCCCCGGTACCACCCTCGTGCAACTGACCGACCCCGCCCAGGCGGTGGCCGCGATCAGCAAGGCCGCCACCACCGCGCTGGCCCGCGCCGCGACCGGCCCCTGACCGCGCCCGGCCGCCCCGGCACCCGGGGGCGGTCCCCGCCCCCGGCCCGCACCCGCCCGGCCGGGGCCCGGGCCGGTGGCACAACCCCGCCCTTGAAACCTCCTTAACCCGTGACAGTCCCAAGGGAGTTCAGCATGGCCGACCACACCCGACCGCCTTATCTGATCGTCCCCGTCTTCCTGGCGGGCCCTGACCCGCACGCGACCCCCACCGTGGCTGATGTCCTGGCCACTGCCGGGTGGCAGCCGGTCGTCGAGTTCGACTCCGGGCGCAGGCTGCCCCTGTGGCGTCACCCGGACGGGCGTCGCACCGCCCGCCAGGTGCCTTGCCCGCAGCAGTACGCCCACCTGCCCGTGAGTGATCGCATCCGGTGGGAGTTCGCCGCCCGCACCGCCCCGGGTCAACAGCCCTTGTGGCAGGCCTGGTTCGCTCCCACCACCCCACCCGAACTCACCGCCGCGTTCGCCGCCGCCCTCACCGACCCCGTGGGGGACGGCAGCCCGCAGGGCCCCCAGCCGCCCGGGGCACCCGCCGACGCCGAGACCCTCCGCCCGCTGGCCGAGGCCGGATGGACCTGGCAGGAGGAGCGGGGCGAACACGTCTGGTACAGCCCCGGCCAACTCGCCTTCCTCGCCACCGCCGTCCCCGCCGACCCGAACACCCCCGGCGACGAGGACCGCCACTGGGTCGTCGCCGCCCACCACACCACCGGACGCACCCTCCTCTGGCACGCCCTGGGCACCTCCACCACCCCCTCCCACCTGATCACCGCCCTGTGCCGGGCGCTCACCGACCCCACCCCGGTACCCCGCCACAGCCCGCCCCCTCCCGGCCACGGAGCCCGCACCGTCCCCCACCCCCGCTGACCTGCCCATACCTCATACCCCGTGCCACCCCACCCGGGGCAGAGCACCCCACACTCGAAGAAGCGAGGACTGCCATGACACACGCCACCGCCCCCTACGCTCCCGACGCCCACCTCGGCACCCGCCTGGCCCGCGAACTCCTGGGCGTCCCCGACCCGTACACCCACCTCACGACCGCCCGGCTCTGGGGCGGGGACCGGATGGGCAAGCTGACCGGCCTGGTCCTGGAACTGATCAACGAGGTCGACGCCCTCGACCAGGACGCCGAGACGGCCCACCGCACCCTGGCGGCCACGGTGACGGCCGGACGCCGTCACACCGACGGCCCGTACGCCGACGCCGTCTCCGCCCGCACCCACGCCCTGCGCCTGGAAGAGGCCTGCGCCGCCCGCGACCGCACCGCCACCTTCCTGCGCCGCCTCATCATCAGCTACCGCACCGCCGCCACCCCCGCCTGAGCCACACCCCCGGTGCCGCCCCGCCCCGGGGCGGCACCCCACCCCCGCACCACACGAAAGGGACCGATCTGTCATGACGAGTCTTGCCGAACGCGCCCACGCCGCCGCCGTGTTCATCACCCACACCGCCGCCGTCAGCCCGCACGGCCCTTACCGGGGCGAGGAACAGGCCCGCACCGCGATCCGGCTGTCCGCCGCCCTCGGCCTGGGCCTCGACCACATCACCACGACCTCCGACCGCCTTCGCCGCCGCACCACCCCCGGGGAGCCGGTCCTGGCCACCGCCACCTGCCCCGACACGAACGAGAAATTCGTGTTCCTCGCGCGGAGCCCGCTCTACGACGACGAGGCCTTCGAACTCCTCGGCCCCTGCCCCGAATGCGCCGCCCCGGTCCCGCTCGCCGAAATCCGCCACCTCGGCGACCTCGGCACCCACCTCGCCCGCGCCCCGTACCGCCCCGAGGACGTCTCACGCGCCGCCGGGCTGCCAGACACCTTCTGGCGCGACTCCGGCCACACCACCGCCTGCCGCTACGGCGAGAACCTCTGACACCCCGCCCACCCAGGCCCGGAATACGCCCCGCCCCACGCCGCCTCGCACAGAACGGACCCATCATGACGAACCCGCCCAGCCGCGTACGCGGCACTCTCAAACTCACCCCGCCCACCCCCAGGACACCGCCTGCCGCTCGCACGGCAGGCCCCGGCGAGAGCGTCCTGCGCAAGGCCCTCGGTGACGACGGCTATGCCCTCCTGCGTACCGGCCGTCACCAGTTCCCGCAAACCCCGGTCACCCTCCTCGCCGACCTCGTGTGGAGCACCGCCCGCGAAGCCGATCGCCTCCACCAGCAGTTCGATCAGGCCTCCCGTCAAGCCCGCGCCCGCCTCGACCGCGCACTCGACGACGGCCACCCCCACGTGCAGGGCGTCCTGGCCACCTTCGGCCAGCACGCCGACCTCCTCACCGCCCGCACCGCCCAGCAACTCACCCAACTCGGCGCAGTACTCGACACCTACCGCCGCGCCACCACCGCCTCGCACGCTTGATCCCCACAGCCCCGGGGGCGCCGTGCCCGCTCGGCACCCCGGCCCACCCGAAGGAGTCCTCGCATGCCCGTCCTCGACCACCGCTACCGCGGCCTCGTCCACACCACTCTGACCGCCGCCCGCCACACCACCTGGAACTGCACACCGGGCCCGAACAGCCCACCATCTTCGCCACCCTGTTGTACGGAGCAGCCTCCACCGCAGTCCGGAACTCCGGCTGGGGCCGGCCCTCTGGTACGGGCTTGCTGTGGGCCGAGGCCGCCTTCCACCTCGCGCAGGCCGCCGGATGGACCCCCTCCGGCCTTACCGACCCCGCCCTCCCGATCCTCCTGGATCGTCTCGACCAACGCCCCCACGTGGCCCGCCTGCGACTCCTCGACACGGCCGCCGCCCGCACCGGACCCACCGTCCTCCCCCTCCCCGCACCCGCCCCGGCCACGGAATACCAGGCCGCCGCCCGCCGCGCGGCGGGCAGTTGCGGGTGCGCGTGCACGGCGGGCGGGTTCTGTGGCGGCTGCGGCCACGCCGGCTGCGGCCGACGCCGATGACCCCCACCACCCCGGCCCCGCACCACACACCCGAAGGGGACCGCCCCATGCCCAACGCCGCCTACCTCGCCGACGTCGACCGTCTGGTCACCGAAACCTGGAACCAGCCCCTCGACCGCCTCCGCGCCAGCACCGCCCCCGATCCCGTCCTCACCGGCGTATTGCGCTAGTGCCGGATCAGGCAACGTTTGCCCTGTCGTGATGTGACGCGCCGTCTGGGTGCTGTGCCGGGCGGCGCGTGGCAGCCACCCTGTCCGGGTGGCGATACGAGTGCGGGTCCGTGAGATCGACGACGACGAGGGGTGGCGGCTACTGCGGATCATCCGTAGGGGCACCGGGTCGGTGGTGACCTGGCGGCGGGCCCAGATGGTGCTGCTGTCCGCGCAGGGCATGCCGGTGACAAGGATTGCCGAGGTGTCGTTCACCAGCGACGACCGTGTCAGAGACGTGCTCCACAACTTCAACACCGACGGCTTCGACTCGCTGTATCCGAAGTACTCCGGCGGTCGGCCCAAGACCTTCACGCTGCCTGAACGCCGCGAGATCAAGAAGACCGCCAAATCCAGGCCCACCGAGCACGACCTGCCGTTCTCGACCTGGAGCCTGACCAAACTGGCGGACTTCCTGGTTGCCGAGGGGGTGGTCGACGACATCAGCCACGAGGGCCTGCGCATCCTGCTCCGCGAGGAAGGCGTCTCCTTTCAACGGCTGAAGACCTGGAAAACCTCCCGCGATCCGGACTACGCGGCCAAGAAGGCCCGCGTCGAACACCTCTACGCAATCGCCGACGGCGAGGTCATGGCCGAGGACGGCGAACCCGAAGTCATCTTCTGTATGGACGAGTTCGGCCCCCTCAACCTGATGCCCCACCCGGGCCGGCAGTGGGCGGAGCGCGGAGGCAAGCACAAGGACCCCGACCGCGAGCCCCGCCGACGGCGCCGGGCAACCTACAACCGCTACGGCGGAGTGCGACACCTGTTCGCCGCCCTCGACCTGGCCAAGGACAAGCTCTACGGCCACATCAAGCCGGTCAAGAGACGAACGCAGTTCCTGGGGTTCTGCCGCTACCTCCGCAGCCTCTACCCGCCCGAGGTCCGCATCGCGATCGTCAGTGACAACTTCTCTCCGCACCTGACCACGAAGAGATGCCAGCGCGTCGGAACCTGGGCCGCAGCCAACAACGTCGAGATGGCCCACACCCCGACCAACAGCTCCTGGCTCAACCGCATCGAGGCCCAGTTCACCGCCCTGCGCTATTTCACACTCGACGGCACCGACCACGCCGACCACAAAGAGCAAGGCAGCATGATCCGCCGCTACATCATCTGGCGAAACCGCCATGCCGACGACCAGCGCCTACGTGCCGTCGTCGACAGGGCAAACGTTGCCTGATCCGGCACTAGCGACAGGCCGTCGCCAATATCACCAGCGCCCTCGCCAACCAGCAGACGGGCCTGCACCGCCTCACCGAACCCGACCTCAACCTCAACCTCAACCTCGACAACGACGGACTGCGCCGGCTGAGCCGCCTCACCGAACAACTGCGCGTCGCCCACGGCAAGGCCACCGCCTACCAGAACGCCATCGCGACCCTCCTCAACGCCTTCCCCGAGGGCTACCTCGCCGAACTCCACCTCCTGCGCACCCACCACCTCACCAATTCCCCGGCAACTGCCCCGCCGCCGGGCCCCAACCGCTGCCCCCACCCTCACCCGCTGTGTCCCGCCGGTCGCCAGGACCGGCGGGACGCAGCCGCTCCACACCCCGGTGGGCCTGGTGACCGGTGACGGGGCGGTGTTGTCACCCGGGCAGCCGGTATTCCCTCCAAGGTGTGGATCTTCAACCCGTTTGTTCGTGCGCGTCGTTGGACCGGGCACTACCCGCCCTTGATCAGCTCTCTGGAGTGCCGCATGTCATCCACCGCCGCCCGACTGGCCGCCGCCACGCTCGCCGCCGCCCTGCTGTTCGCCGCCGGAACAGCCGTCGCAGCCCCCGCCCCCGCCCAGACCCCGGACGGCGTGCACACAGTGCGCGGCGGGGACCCGTACTGCCACATCACCGGCTCCTCCGCCCTCGTCCGCGCGAAGCCGAACGCGAAGTCCGCCGCCCTGGGCGTGGTCTACCGGGGCGCGAAGTGCACCGGCTACGAATACGACCGCACCGTGAACTGGATGAAGGTCAAGATGAACAAGACCGGCCTGACGGGGTGGGTCCACCACACCCTGGTGAGCACCGCCCGCGAGGAGCTCTCGCCAACTAGCCCCTGAACGGACGGTATTGTCCTGTGCATGCCATCATGCAACTGGGATCGTGACGGGTTCAGTCGGGCACCACCTTCCTCAAGAGGTCCACTCCGTGGGTGAAGGAACGTAAGCGCCCGTGATCGCAGGTGAGGGGCAGGCAATCCTCCTGGACGATTTCATGCGCTACCTGCATCAGCGGCGGATCGAGGGCTGCCACAGCATTCCCCAGCTCCACCTCGAACTGCGCGAGCAGGGCTTCAGCGGCGACGTCCAGTGCGTCCGGCGCTACTTCCGCCCGTTCAAGCAGCCCCACAGCACCCTTCTCAAGGACCCACCAGGAGCGCCATCCGACCCGCGGCCGCCACCGCAGCCCCGCCGTGTCGTCCGCTGGATCATGACGAACCCCGAGCACCTCCCCGAGACCGACATGGCCGAGCTCAAAGAGATTCGGGCCGTCTGCCCTGCACTTGACGCCGGCGCACGGCACGTCCGCAGCTTCACCCATGATGCGCAACCTGCAGAGCGACCAGTTGCCCACCTGGATGGACCAGGTCCTCGATGATGACCTGCCCGCCCTGCACTCGCTGGTCAACGGCCTGCGCCGCGACATCGACGCCGTGACCGCGGCGTTTTCCACCTCCTGGAGCTCAGGCCAGGTCGAGGGCCACGTGGCACGCGTCAAGCTCTTCACGCGCATGGGATTCGGCCGGGCCAACCTCGTCCTCCTCCGCAGACGCGTACTCCACAGTCCCTGATCTTGCTGCCGTCACAAAATCAGCGGCAGAGCTGAAAATCGCGATCGTCGACATGTGCGAAGCCACCGCACATCGTCTTGGTCTTGGACGCCCGTGACGGCGCGATACACACGCACACCGCACTGGCCGCCCACCACCCGGCAGCCGGTCGGATCACCCTCCACCCGAGTCCGGGCACCACCAGCGACATTGCCCTCGCCCACGATCTCCTCGCCGCCTTGGGCAGGCCGCCTGTGCTTGCCGGCTGTTTCCCCTCCGGTCGGCAGCCCGCCTGGGAAGCGGCCGCTGCCTGGATCCACGTCATGCCCGCCGTCTGGCTCGCCGTTCTGCGTGCCTGTCGACACTCCCTGTAGTTACGACATTGAACCGTTCCGGATTCGGTAGAGACTCTAGATTGTGGCTGTGACCTGCAGATTTGTCTGATGTTGGTAGTGGACGGCTTCGTATTCGGCTGGCGGGACGTGGCCTATCTCACCGTGGAGTCGGCGGTGGTTGTACCAGTCGACCCATTCGGCGGTGGCCAACTCGACGTCGCTGAGGGCCTTCCAGGGCCGCTGGGGCTTGATGAGTTCGGTTTTGTACAGCCCGATGGTCGATTCCATCAGCGCGTTGTCGAGGGCGTCGCCGACGGTGCCGATGGAGGCCGCGATCTGTTCGGACGCCAGGTGAGCGGCGAGACGGAAGCTGGTGTACTGCGAACCGGCGTCAGAGTGATGGATCAACTCCCGTGCAATGACTGGGGTGTTCGCGCGGTCGCGCTGCCACAGGCCCATTTCGAGTGCGGACAGCACGAGCGGTGTCTGCTTGTTCGTCGCGGCGGACCAGCCGATGATCCGGCGGGAGAAGGTGTCGACGACGAAGGCGACGTAGACGGTGCCGGACCAGGTGGCCACGTAGGTGAAGTCTGCGACCCAGACCCGGTTCGGGGCGCTGGCCACAAACTGCCGGCCCAGCCGGTCCGGGGCCCGCTCTGCTTCCTTGTCCGCCTTGGTGGTGACGATCTTCTTCCCGCGCACCGCTCCCGTGATGCCTTCGGCCTTCATCAGGCGCTCGACGGTGCACCGGGCCACCTGATGACCTTGCCGTTTCAGTTCGGCCCAGATCTTGCGGGCTCCGTAGACGCTGTAGTTGTCCCGGAAGATCTCCACGATCAGGAGTGCCAGTTCCGCGTCCCGCATGGCACGGGCCGACGGTGGGCGCTTCTTGTGGGCGTAGTAGGTGGACGGGTGGATGCTGCAGTCGTGCTCGGTGAGCGTCCTGCAGATCGGCTCGACTCCGCCGAAGCGGTCCCGGTGCTCGTCGATGAACGCTACGAGCGTGTGTGTGGCCGGTCGAGCTCGGCCGCGAAGAAACTTGCCGCAGCCTTGAGGATCTCGTTCGCCCGCTTCAGCTCGGCGACCTCCCTCTTCAGGGCCTTGAGCTGGGCGGATTCCTCGGTTGTGGTCCCGGTCCGGGCACCGGCGTCGACTTCTGCCTGCCGCACCCAGTTCCGCAAGGACTCCGGCCCGATGTCGAGCTTCGCTCCGATCGAGCGGATCGCCGCGGACTCGGTCTTGTACTGATCACGAGTCTCCAGGACCAGACGCACGGCCCGCTCCTTGAGCTCCTTCGGATATTGCTTCGCCATAACGCACTCGATCCTTCCAAAAGATCGAGCCTCGATCAAACCCGGAACGGTTCACATCAAGGTGCCTCTGAAGTGCAGTGCTTTGTCGTGCATGTAGCTGTTTGTTTTTTCTTGATGGTCGACGCCACCTCAAGAGCACGTAAAATTCGAATACTCAGATGCGGTCGGAATGTGGGTCGCTGAGGTTCCCCCGGTGTGCGGGAGGTGCTGATCAGCTGGTCAGGATGGGTTGACGTGGTTTCAGGTTCGCTTGTTCGGTCGTCGCCTGGTTGGCGTAGTGCTTCTCCTCGAACTCGATGGGACTGAGGTAGCCGAGGCGTTTCTGGATGCGTCGGCTGTTGTAGAAGCCGTCGATGTACTCGAACAGCGCGAGGTTGGCCTCGGCCCGGGTGACGAAGACGCGTCCGCGCACGCACTCGGTCTTGATCAGCATCCACAGATTCTCCGCGAGGGCGTTGTCGTAGCTGTCGCCCACGGACCCCATCGACCCCTCAATACCCGCACGTACCAGCCGTGTTGTGAGCTTGATGGACGTGTATTGACAGCCGTGGTCGGCGTGATGGATCAAGGTGCCGGGCACGGGCTCGCGGCTGGCCAGGGCGTACTCGAGGCAGGACAGGACCAGGTCGGCGTCCGCGCGGGCGGAGGTCTCCCAGGCCACCACCCGGCGGGAGAAGGCGTCGCGGATCGCGGAGAGCCACAGCGGTCCCTCACCCGTGGGGATCATGGTGAGGTCGGTGACCCACAGCCGGTTCGGCACGGGAGCGGTGAAGTCCCGCTGCACCAGGTCCGGGGCGAGCGTGGCCGTCGGGTCGCGGCGGGTGAAGCCCTTGCCCGTGCGGCGTGGGCTGAGGCCCGCCAGATCGGCCTCGCGCATCAATCGCTCGACCCGCTTGCGGCCGATGGCCACGCCCTCGCGCTTGAGCACGGCATGCACGCGGGGCGAGCCGTAGATCCCGCCGGAGTCGGCATGGATCTCCTCGATCTTGGTCGTCAACTCCGCGTCACGGCGGCGGCGTTCACACGGCTCCTTCTCCTGCCGGCGCCAGCGGTAGTAGGTGGACGAGGGGACGTGCAGTTCCCGGAGTACGGGCTCGACACCGAGGTCACTGCGTTCGCTGAGGAACGTCAGTACCTGCGCCGGGTCGTGTCGAGTTCCTGGGCGAAAAAAGCCGAGGCCGTGCGCAGGATCTCGTTCGCCCGGCGCAGTTCCTTCACCTCCCGCCGCAGCTGGCCCAGCTCGTCCTTCTCCTCGGTGGTCAGCCGGTCGTCGCGCTCGCCGCGGTCGGCCTCGGCCTGGCGGATCCAGCCGCGCAGTGCCTCCGGGTGGACCCCCAGCTCAATGGCCAGGCGCTTGATCTGGGGCTTCGGCTCGGCGGTGCGATACATCCGCACCGCACGCTCACGCAACTCCAGCGGATATTTCCTCGGAGCGGCCATGGTCAGAGTTCCTCTCATGAGAACCATCTGACCCGCTGTCATCGCCCTCCGCATCTCGGGGGAACCTCACGCTGCCGCCTGGCCCGCCTTTGGCGTCGGCCAATCGAGGAAATGGCCATGGGCATACCTGACATCACTGTGATTATCGGGGCATACAACGCCATGCCTTACCTGACGAAAACAATGACGTCTGTCGTCGAGCAGTCCCTCGGACGCGACCGGCTTCAGGTCGTCGTCGTTGACGATGGCTCGACCGACGCTACGGGCGACGAATTGAACCGTTTCGCTGCTCTTTACCCTGAACTGCTGACTGTGATCCACCAGGATAACTCCGGCGGCCCCGCCAAGCCCCGCAACGTCGGCCTGGACCATGCGCAGGGCCGTTTTGTGTTCTTCCTGGACGCGGACGACTACCTCGGTCCCGAGGCGCTGGAGCGGATGCTCGCCGCAGCTGAAAAGAACCACACCGATGTAGTGCTGGGCAAGATGGTCGGCGTCAATGGACGCTCCGCGCCGGCCTCGATGTTCGTTCGCAATCAGCCGCGTACCGACGTCTTCTCCTCACGCGTCTACTGGGCGCTCAACCCGCTCAAGCTCATCCGCCGCGAACTCATCGAGAGACACAGTCTGCGCTTTCCCACCGGCTATCAGGTATGCGAGGACCAGGAGTTCACCGCACTGGCCTACCTGCACGCCGACGGCATCTCGGTCGTCGCCGACTACGAGTGCCTTTACATCGTCCGCCGTGACGACGGCAACAACATCACCTCCACCACCCGCGGCGCGGGACAGCGCATCCAGGTACTGCGCCTCATGGTGGACCTGGTCGAGGAACACACCGCCCCAGGACCTGAGCGAGACACGCTCATGCACCGCCACATCTCCATCGACATGACCGATGCGCTGCATCACTTCCCGCATGAGACGGACCGGATGCTGTTGGAGAAGCAATTCAGAGAGCTGCAGGAGCTCGTCGAGGGTGTGTGCACTGACACGCTCCTGAAGCGGCTCGGCGCGGTCAACCGGCTGCGCTGTGAACTGATCCGCCGCGGCCTGCTGGATGAGCTCATTGAGCTGGAGAGATCCGAGGCCGTCCGTTCCGAACAGCCCTGCATCGAACTCGTTGTGGAAGGCGGACGCGCCTTCTCCAAGCTGCCGTACTTCCGCGACCAGGACTACAACATCCCCGACGACTTCTACGACGTAACCCGAGAACTGCAGGCACGTCACAGCCTGGACGCCGTACGTCTGGACGAAGGCCGTCTCATGCTTGCGGGCCACGCCTACCTGCGCCACCTGGCCACACCGCGGAGCAGTGCCACGCTGCTCCTGCGCGAACGGGACAGCAAGACGGAACACCGCTTTCCCATGGCCACCGCTGCCACCCCAGGTCTAGGAAGCGATGAGGACGGCGAGTCGTGCACCTATGGCAACGCTGGTTTCCACGTCACCGTCGACCTCACCAAAGCGCATGAGGACAGCAGACTGCCCAACGGACTCTGGGATCTATTCGTCGTCATCGACCACGACGGTCTGACCAAAGAGATCCGGTTCGGCAACAAGCGTCTTGCGGAAATTCCCAGCAAGCCCAGGACGTACGTCGTGGAGGACGACTCAGCCTCCGTCACCCCTGCGACGCTGTACTACACCTACCCCTACAACAACCTGACCCTCGACCTGGGAGAGAACAAGCACCGCATCGACGGCAAGATTCGAGTCGACCGGATCAGTTCCACCGACGGACCTGTCGCCCTGGCCATCGGCGGAACCCACTCCCTGGCCCAGTTGCCTGCCGGCCACCTCCAGGCCTGCCTGATCGACGCACAGGGCAACGGCAGCTCGGTACCAGCCACCGCACCCAAGGACAACCACTTTGAGATCAACCTCCCGCTCGTGCGCCTGGCTGCCGGTATGTACTCCGTGAGTCTGCGTTTGGGCGGGGACGGCACTCCGGGGTGGAACATCCCGCTGGCCATCGAGCCCACGGTCAGCACCCTGCGCTGGACCCGCTTTGGGCTGCCCTGGTACGCCAAGATCCAACAGACTGCCGGAGGGCTCCACGTGCACGTGGAGCGTGTCAGCTTCACAAAAACGGTGACCCGTCACCTCAAGGGCCGCAGTTGATCACCGTCTCACCTGACCGATCTCGGGCCCCTCCCTACAGGAGGGGCCAGCAAGGTCACCTGAGCGTGGACGGCCGCTGTCCTTGAGCGTCACCCCAGGCCAGGGTGCGGACGGACTGCTGCCAGTTCAAACCGGTTCTGGAGAAGATCCGCGTCCGCAGACTTGGCCCAGACTGAATCGTTCCGGCTCGCTCTGGAAGAACGCGGTCTCGACTACGTCTTGGGCATCTCGGCCGCGACCACCGCCCAGCCCGAGGACACAACGCCGTGCACCCCGGCCTCCCCCGCCCGGGGCAGACCTCCGATTCCTGTCTACCCCGAGCTGGCCCAGAGGGTGAAGAGCCTGGTCATCGCGGCCGGCAAATCTTCCGCGCGGCCGGTGCAGAGGAGGGAGGGATCACGGCCGGGCAGTGGCCGCAGCGGGCACAAGCGCATGTACTCGCGCTTCGTGGCCCTTCGGATCCGCCCCGCCGGACGTGAGATCCGCAAGTCCACAGCCGCCACCGGGCTTCCGGTCCGCTGGCTGCTGGCCGAATGGCCCGCCGACCAGGACGAACCCGTGCAGTTCTGGCTCTCCAACCTGCCCGCAACCACCCCGTCGCCCGTCCTCGTGCGCACCACAAAGCTCCGCTGGCGCATCGAGAACGACTACCGCGAGTAAAACAGGCCCTGGGCCTGGCCCACTTCGAGGGCCGAACCTGGCCAGGCTGGCACCGCCACGTCACCCTCGCCTCGGTCGCCCACGCCTTCTGCACCCTGCAGCGACTGAACCGATTCCCCAAAGAGACGGCGTCAGCCTGAGCCTCTACCGAGTCGTCCGCGAGCTGCAGACACTCCTCGTGATCTTCTAGGCGTTGTCGACGCGCGCCGCAATCCACTTCAGCACTTTGGCCAGCATTCCGGGTTCGTCGAGGAGGGCGCCGCCGTGTGCGGCGCCGGGGACGGTCTCGACGGTGACGCCACTGGCAGGCATGTCCTGGTCGACCTCCTCGGCCTTTTCAAGGTCGGTGGAGTGGATGACCGGTATGAAGTCATCTTGTGAGTGGATCAGGTACATGGGCGCGTCGTTCGCACCGGAGGCGCGGTTCTTGGCGACCGTGTCCTTCCACGTGTCCCAGCAACTGGCGTGCAGGGAAGTGTCGGTGTCTGCCGGGTCGGGGAAACAGCGGGCCAGGACGGTGGCGTTGTCGCGAACCTTGCGTTCTTGAAAGGTGCTGGTCTCGTGGTTTCCGTCGTTCCAGGCGCGGTATGGAGAGGCGACGGGGGAGAGGCCGACGACTCCCTTAACGGTGGTGGCGCCTGATCCGTAGGTGGCTATGGCGGTGGCAATCTGCCCGCCGGCTGAGGAGCCGAGGACGACAATCCGCTCGGGGTCGAGGTTGAACCTGGCGGCGTTGTCTCTGATCCATGTGAGCGCTGCCAGTGCGTCGTTGCGTTGAGCAGGCCACTGGGCGTCGAAGTTGAGCCGGTAGTCGGCGGAGAAGGTGGCGTAGCCGGCGTCGGCGAAGAAGCGCGATTTGGTAGCCCAGCTTGCGTCTTCGTACCAGTAGCCCCCGTGCAGGATGACGACGCCGGGCTGGGGCGTGCTGGAAGGGTTCCAGTAGGCGTCGAGCTGTTGACGGGTGTGCGAGCCGTATTTGTAGGTGGCTTCGCTGCGCCCGGCGGCCTGAGTGCTTGGTGTGTCGACCATGAGGAGCGCGGCGACCAACGCAATGCAAAACGTGAGAGGGATGAGGATGCGCCGCACTGATGCCTGCCTTGTAGAGCTGTGCAGGCGCCACTGCTCGCCGCACCGACTGAGGGCGGGCGGGCAGAAGTTGGGATGGACTCGAACGCCTGCTTGTTCGAGCGAACGAACTATAGCCGGACAGGTGGTGGCATAGCCCGGGTCGAGGGTGCTTTTAGGTGTTTGTGGTCTTGATTCAATCGATATGGGTGTCTTAGTAGGGCCGTCGTGATTCAGTCAGTTTTGTAGCTCTGTTTGGGAGTTGGGTTTGACATAGAAGTTGATATTGGTCATAACTTAGCCGCCGCTTAACTCGGTCGCGGGTTGATAAATGCGCGCAAAATGGATATTTGGGGTGGGGTTGTGCGAATACGCGCAAGCGTGATCGGGGTGGCGGTGCTGTCGGCAGCGGCTGTGTCCGTGGGGGTGATACCGCTCGGGGTGTCCCCTGCTTCGGCTGCTACCTGCACGGCAGGCACGGAGTTCGATTTCAACGGCGACGGTATTCGTGACACGGCCGTCGCCGATCCGCTCGCCACTGTGAACGGTGCTGAGCGAGCCGGCCTGGTGCGGGTGGTCCTGGGCGGGGCCAAGGGTGTTACGGAAATCTCGCAGGCGACTCCGGGCATGGGCGCTGTCGCCGAGGCCGGTGATCATTTTGGTTTCTCGATGGCTACGTATGACGCAGACGCCGACGGATGCACCGACCTGGTCGTTGGGGCGCCGTATGAGGATGTCTCGAAAGATGGCGTTGTTCTGGACGACGCCGGTGCCGTGTATGTCATCCACGGCACAGTCAACGGCATCGGCGCAGGGTCCACCGTCCGTGGATACTCCCAAGAACAGTTCGACGCGAGCACGGTCAACGAGGCCTACGACTGGTTCGGTTACGCGCTGGCGGCCGGCAAGACGTCATCCGGCAAGCCGTTCCTCGCGATAGGCGTACCCGGAGAGAACGTTGGTGATGTGACCGATGCTGGCGGCATCCATTACGCACAGGGAACGGCCAAGACCACGGTCACCCAGAACAGTTCGGGCGTCCCGGGCGTAGCCGAGTCCCACGACCGGTTCGGTTACGCCCTGGCGGCGACGCCGCGCTACTTCGCCGTAGGGGTACCGGGCGAGGCGATCGGCGACAACACCTTCGCGGGCGGAGTGGGCGTTTTCAACCACACTCTCGCGGATGGTGTGCCCACGGTGCTGGCAGGCCTTGACCAGGACGCGGCCGGAGTCGGCGGTGTCGCCGAACATGGTGACGGCTTCGGCACAGCGATCGCCCTGCTGCCCTACCGGCCTTCGGGGGCGTCTGCGGAGAGCGACGCGCTGCTGGCCGTGGGCACGCCGAACGAGGACGTTGGTGCCATCGCGGATGCGGGCACGGTACAGATCCTTCAGATACCGTCCTCTGGCACCTACACCAAAGTCAACGAATTCATGCACAGCACAGCAGATGTCGAGGGCGTAGCGAAGGCCGGAGATTTCCTCGGCCAGCGCGTAGCGCTCGCGAACACGAGTCCCGGCGCCGTGGGTTCTGCCGCGAACTTGAAGCTCGCAGTCTCGGTGCCTGGCCACGACGCCACCGGTGTGACGGAGGCTGGCGCCGTGCATGTATTTCCCGCGCTTGGTGCGCCTGGGACGGGTGACAAACTCCTGACCCGCGGCAGCGGCATCCTTCCTGGCAGCGCAGGTGTCCGTGACTTCACCGGTATGGGCCTGTCTGCCTCGTCCACCCACTTGTACGTGGGTGTGCCGTACAGCAAGTCCACGGGCGAGGCCAAGGGTGGCGTCCACGTGGTGCCGTGGTCGACGGTCGGCGGCGGCACCGCTGCGGTCAAGACCCTCAAGCCCGGCGCGGACGGCATACCGGATGACGGTCAGGCCTTCGGCTCGGTAATCCAGTGAGCCGTACAGGACGAAACTTCGAGGGTGGGGCAATGAACATCACCACGGACCGACGACGAAGACATCGGTCCATAGCAGTGACCGGCGTACTGATGGCTGGGCTGACCGCCGCGCTGGTCGGTCTTCCATCCGGAGCCTCGGGCATCGTGCCGGACGCGGCGGCTGCGGCCCCCACCACCACGAAGAGCGCGCAAGGCGAGCAGGCAGCGCAAAACGCAGCAGCCAAGTCCGGCGCTCCGGTGGAGGTATTGGCTCTCCGGGATGAGCGGACAGAAACGTTCGCCAACCCTGATGGAACCTTCACCGCCAAGGAGTACGTCCAGCCGGTCCGCACCCGCAAGAACGGCAAGTGGGCCGACCTGGACACGACGCTGGCCAAGCAGATCAACGGGAGCTACGCGCCCGTCGCTGCCACCACCGGCATGGCCTTCTCAGGCGGCGGGAGCAAAATCTTCGCCACCATCGAGAGGGCAGGCAAGACGATATCTCTCGCCTGGCCGCACAAACTCCCGGTCCCCACGGTTGAGGGCAGCACCGCGACCTACGCCAACGTCTTGCCTGAAGTGGACCTCGTAGTGCGAGCCGAGAACGACGGCTTCTCGCACCTGCTCGTGGTGAAATCCGCCGAGGCTGCGGCCAATCCTGAACTGGCAAGCATCGAGCTGCCGGTCGAAACACAGGGTGTGGAGCTCAACAAGAGAGAAGACGGCGGCCTGGTCGCTGAGGACACGAATACGGGCGGTGAGGTCTTCGAGGCGCCGCAGCCCATGATGTGGGACTCCAGTCACGACACTTCCCCGGCCACGGCGCCGCAGGCGCCGCCAACACGGCCCACACCCCACGCGCCGTCAGCAAAGAGGGCCTCGCTCGTCACCGCAAAGACTGACTCGCCTTCCGCAGCTCTCTCCGACACGGCCGACCCACAGGGCGGCCCGGCGGAAGGAGCGCAGGTAGCCGACGTCGGACTGGCCATGAGCTCCGACACCATGGTGCTCACCCCTGACTCCTCGCTGCTCAAGAGCGCCGACACTGTCTACCCGGTCTATATCGACCCGGTGACCAAGACGTCGACCCGCACGGGCTGGACGATGATCTCCTCGCACTACCCGAGTGCGGAGTTCTGGAAGTTCTCCGAGCACGAGGGGCTGGGGCGCTGCCCCTCGGATGTCTCCTACCAGTGCGCGAGCACCGACGACAGGAAGCGGCATTTCTTCGCGATCCCGACCGGCTCGTACGAGGGCAAGACCATCCTTGAGGCCGAGTTCGCCGTCACGATGGTGCACACCTACGACACGTCCGGCAAATCCGTCGAGCTGGGCCGAGTCAACAGCACCAGTGGCAGCGCCATCAGCTCCGGCACCAACTGGAGCAACCAGCCCTCCTTGAAGGAGACCATCGCCTCGCAGTCGCCGACGAACCCCGCCGGTTCGTGTACGTCGACCAACCAGAACGTGCGGTTCAACGTCAAGAGCACGGTACAAAAGGCGGCAGACAGCGGTTGGGACACCACCACGTTCCGCCTCAAGGCCGGCTCCGAGGACAACTACGCCTACTGGAAGCGTTTTTGCGGCAATGCGCACCTGGAGGTGAAGTACAACCGCGCCCCGTACCAGCCCAAGATGTCCGAGCTGTCGATGAACTATGGCGGCTCCTGTGAATACGGCGCGGCCGATGAGCACTATGCCGACCAGGTCCCCACGCTGAGGGCCGTCATCCGCGACCCCGACCACAACGACGCCGGCGGCAACACGGAGAAGCTGCGCGCCAAATTCAAGATCTACTGGACATCCGGTGGCACGACGAAGACCTACTTGCCGGTCGCCGAAGCGAAACAGACCCACAACGTGCCCCGCAACGACGACGTGGGCTATGCGACCTTCTCCTACAAGGTGGGCAGCGACGTACCGGGCGACGGCGTGGGCGCCTTCTCGATCCCGCAGAACGCAGTCATCGGCTGGGAAGTCCAGGGGCTGGACGACGCCTCGGCCGGTCCGTGGAGCAGCGCCGGTGACGCGGCCACGCGCTGTCAGTTCATCTACGACTCGACCAAGCCCAAAGCACCCGTCGTCACCTCAAGCGGCTATCCGGACGACGATGTGTGGCACGACGGTGTGGGGGACTACGGCAGTTTCGTCATGGACTCCCCATCCACCGATGTGACCCAATATCGCTACCGGTTCACCGGCCAGCCCGGTTGGAAGACGGTACCGGCGCAGTCGACGGGCGGCCCGGCGACCATTCGTTTCATGCCCGACCGCGAAGGCCCCTTCACTCTTGAGGCCAAAGCCGTCGATGGGGCCGGGCACACCCAGGAGACAGCGGTGGGGCACACCTTCCTGGTGAATGACGGACGCGCGCCCAAGGCGGCCTGGTCACTGGGCGACCCCGCAGGATCTGCCCAGGCGGCGGGCTCGGCCGGTGCACCGGCGGCACGCGCCGGATCCGGTGTGAGGTTCGGCGTGCCGGTCCCGGGACGGGCCAACGAGACGTCCGTCTTGCTGGACGGGACCAAGGACGCGTACCTGGACGCGGGTAAGCCTGCCGTCGACACGTCGAAGTCCTTTTCTGTCTCGGCGTGGGTGTCCCTCTCGGAGCTACCCGATACTCCGATGGCGGTGGTCAGCCAGGACGGTACCGCCGAACCTGGCTTCACTCTTGGCTACGACGGCGAATCGCGTATGTGGTCCTTCCGGGCGCCCGCGAGTGAAATCGAGTCGTTGGGTTCGTGGAAGGTGGCGGGCGCGAAGGCCCAGAAGAACATCCCCACGCATCTCATCGGTGTCTATGACGCCGAGCACGGTCAGATGAGGATGTACGTCAACGGCTACCTCATCAAGAACGACATTGTGGCCCGCGGTACGGCGTGGAACGCCGGCGGCGCTCTGCAGATCGGGCGCGCCCTGGCCCTGGACGACTACCGCTACCCCTTCAAGGGGCAGATCGCCGATGTGGAGGTATACGACCGGGTTATCACCGAAAGCGAGGGCCGCTTCGTCGGCGGAATCCCGCCGCACCAGCTCGCCTACTGGCCTCTGGACGATGCCGTGGCGGGCAGCACACCGGAAGTTGCCGGAGGAACCGCTCTTGGCCTGGCCGGTAGTAGTTCCATTTACCAGCCGGACGAGTCGTGCGACCCGAACGTCGATCCGGAGTGCCCGCCGGTCGCCGAGCCGCTGTGGGGAGACGGGCATCTGGCACTGAACGGCAGCACCGACTACGCCTCGCGCGGCAGCGGGCTGCTGCCTGCGGAGGGAAGCTTCACGCTCACGGCGCGCGCGAGGCTGGCGTCGCCCACCGCGACGAAGGACCAGACCGTACTGTCTTTGCCCAGTACGACCAGAACCGCCGTCGTGGTTCGCTATTCCAAGACGGCTGACCGCTGGCAGCTCGCCGTGACCGACAAGGATGCCGCGGGGGCGGTGGCCACCACGGTCAGCGACACCGCCGCGCTCCCTGCCGACAGCGGCGACGGCGACCATCTCGCGCTGGTCTACGACGCCCTGTTCGGAGAGGCACGGCTGTACGTGAACGGCCAGTTCGCGGGGGCGCAGACCGCTTGGCGCAATACGTGGGACTTCTCCAAGACGAGCGTGCAGATCGGACGCAACCTCGCCGGTGCCACCGGCGGTGAGTACTTCTCCGGAGCACTGGACGAGGCGCGCGTCTACCAGGGCGCGCTGGACTCCAGCACGGTTGCGACCGTAGCGGGGCTGGGCGCCGGCTCAAGCCTGACGGAGTAGCACTCGACCCCAACCGGGGTGGGCAGGCCGCTGGCCTGCCCACCCCGACGTATCTCTCCTCACCCTTCTCCTTGATGACCAATCCCACGGAGTCTTCATGTCCATGTCAGCCTGGTTCCGGTCTGAGAGACCGTTCCAGAGCCGTTCGACCCACCGCCGTGTCATCTTCTCGGTCGGCATCGCGCTGACCATCGGTCTGTTGCCGCAGTACGCGCCAACGGCCGAAGCCCAGGGACTGGAACGTCCCGGGCTGCAAGATACGGGCGACCCGGTTCGCGGCAAGAACGCCACCTACAAGAAGCACCAGTCCAACCCGGCAGAGAAGGCACGGGTGAGGGGCCCGGCCAGAGTGGTGTGGCCCACGGCGGGCACCGATGAAATACGCATCGGGACGAAGGCGACCAAGGTAGACGGACTGCCGCTACGGATAGGCCCGGCCAAGAAGGCGGCAAAGGCCAGTTCCACCCCCGACTCGGTCCAAGTCCAGGTCATAAACCGGCAGAAGACGAAGGCCGCCGACATCGACGGGGTGCTGCTGAGCGTCACCCGCACCGATGACCAAGCGCAGCAGGGACAGGCCCAGCTGCAACTCGACTACACCGGCTTCGCCGACGCGTATGGCGGCGACTACGGCTCTCGTCTGCGGTTCGTCCAATACCCCCACTGCCTGCTCACCACCCCGGAGAAGAAGGACTGCTCCACCCCGCGTGAGCTGCGCAGCGAAAACAACGTCGGCGCCCAGAGGCTGACCGCGGACATCCCGCTTGCCGCCTCGGACGGCGGTGTGCGCACTCAGCTGGGCCAGGCCAAAGCAGGCGGCGCCGCGGCCCCGACCGTGATCGCGGCCGTCGCAGGAACCTCCGGCGACCAAGGCACCTTTGGTGCGACTCCTCTCTCGCCTTCGGCGGAGTGGAGCGTGTCGAACTCCTCGGGCGCCTTCAACTGGAGCTACCCGCTGCGTACTCCGCCGGTCCCCAGCGGGCTCGTCCCAGCTCTCTCCTTTGGCTACAACTCGCAGAGCGCAGACGGCCAGACCGCGGCCACCAATAACCAGGGCTCCTGGATCGGGACTGGATTCGGCTACGAGCCGGGCTTCATCGAACGCCGCTACAAAGGTTGCTCCGATGACGGCCACGCCGACACCAATGGCGACCAGTGCTGGGCGTACGACAACGCCACGATCCAGCTCGCCGGTGGGGCTTCAGGCGAGCTGATCAAGGACGATGACACCGGCAAGTGGCGCATCTCCAACGACGACAACTCCAAAGTTGAACACCTCACCGGCGCAGCCAACGAGGACGACAACGGCGAGCACTGGCGCATCACCACCGCCGACGGCACCCAGTACACCTTCGGCCTCGACCGGCTGCCCGGCTGGTCCACGGGCAAGGAGGAGACCAACTCCACCTGGACGGTTCCCGTTTACGGGGACGATGCAGATGAGCCCTGTTACAACGCGACCCTTGCCAACGCCCACTGCCAGCAGGCATGGCGCTGGAACCTGGACTACGTCAAGGACTCGCACGGCAACGTGATGTCGTTCGCCTACGGACGGGAATCCAACTACTACACCCAGGGCCTGAAGACCACGGAGAACGGCAAGGCGTACACCCGCGGCGGCTACCTGCGCAGGATCGACTACGGACAGCGCGACGGCAAGGTCTACACCGAGCCGGCAGCGGGCCGCGTCGTGTTCGAGGTCAACGAGCGATGCATCGGCGCAACGGCCGACTGTGAACCCGCCGACCTGACGGACACCACGGCCACCCGCTGGCCGGATGTCCCCTGGGACCGCAACTGCAAGGTCGACACCAAGTGCGAGGGCCAGAACTCTCCAACGTTTTGGACCCGCAAAAAGCTGGATAAGGTCACTACTCAGGTCCGCGCCGGGACTGGGTACAGTGACGTGGACTCCTGGAAGTTCACCCACCTCTACACCGACAACGGTGACGGCTCCAGGTCGCTGTGGCTGAACAACATCGATCACAGCGGTCACGTCGGCGGCTCCACCGCCACGATGCCCTCGGTCGAACTTCTCGGCCAGCAGCTGCCCAACCGGGTCGACAAACCCGGCGACAACATCCAGGCGATGAATCGCTTCCGGCTCTCGGCCGTCGACAACGACACCGGTGGCCAGCTGGACATCATCTACGCCGACGCCGATTGCACGGCCACCAACCTGCCCGCGGCCGACTCCTCCACCAAGCGGTGCTACCCCGTCAAATGGAACCCGCCGGGCGTGGAAGACCCGATCACCGACTGGTTCCACAAGTACGTGGTCGACCGCGTCGTCCAGACGGACCTCACCGGTGGCGCACCGGACATGGTCAACACCTATGACTACCTGGGTGGCGCAGGCTGGAAGACTCCGAAGCCGGACGGGATCAGCGACCCTGAATACCGCACGCGCAGCGACTGGCGTGGCTACGGCAAGGTGCGGGTCACCAACTCCGACGGCACCATCAACGCGTCCAACACCCGAAGCGAGCACACGTTCCTGCGGGGACTGGGCGGAACGGTCACGGACTCGGAAGGCGCATCGCACTCCGACAGCGACGAACAGTCTGGTTTCGAACTGGAAACCGCGACCTACAACGGCGCGTACACCGCCGACAAGGTCGTCACCAAAAGCATCTCCACCCTCTGGACGCACGCAACGGCAACCCGGGTCAAGAGCTGGGGCACCAGCAAGGCCTGGTACAGCCGTCCTGCGACCATGAGCACTTATACGGCGCTGGAGGGCGGCGGCTGGCAAGAACTCGCCAGCACCACACGCTACGACTCCGCCAGCGGCCGCGTCACTGAGGTGGACGACTACGGCAAGGTCGGCGACGGCAGCGACAACCAGTGCACCCGCACGGAGTACGCCGACAGCGCCACCGCGCACATCCTCACAGCTGTCGCCCGGGTGGAGAAGGTCGCCGTCGCCTGCGCCGACCCCGTCGCACGCAAGACCCAAGTCCTCTCCGACGACCGCACGTTCTACGACGGCATGGGACTCGGTGAAGCGCCCACCAAGGGCGACACCACAAAGGTCCAAAAGCTCACCTCGCACAACGGCACCACAGCCACCTACCGCACTGTTACCGAGTCCGCTCCGGCAGACTTCGACATCTACGGCCGCTTCACCAAGGTCAAGGATGCGGCGGGCAACAGCACCTCGGTCGGCTACACCGAGACCGACGGACTGACGACGCAGAAGACCGAAACCAATGCGCTGAACTGGATCTCCAAAACCGAGTACAAAACGGCATGGGGCCAGCCGTCCGCCAAGGTCGACACGAACGGCAAGCGCACCGACATCGCGTACGACGCGCTCGGCCGTCTCACCTCGGTCTGGATGCCCGACCGCCCCAAGAACGCATCCTTCACCCCCTCGATCAAGTACAGCTACCTGGTCCGCAAGAACGCCCCCGTTGCTGTCAAGACCGAGAAGATTTCCAACGACGGTTCCTACGGAACCGAATACACCCTCTACGACGGCCTGCTGCGGCCTCGCCAGGAGCAGACACAGGGCACTGGCGGTGGCCGAATGGTCGCCGACACCTTCTACGACGGCCTGGGAAGAATCGCCAAGACCTACACGGACTACTACACCTCCGGATCGGCCAGCGACCAGCTGTTCAAAGCAGTCAACGGCGACGTCGACGCACAGACGCGCACTGAATTCGACGGCGCGGGCCGCACGACGGCAAGCATCTTTCAGGTAGCGGGGGAGGAGAAGTGGCGCACCAGCTACGCCTACGGCGGTGACCGGGTGCACGTCGACCCGCCGGCGGGCCAGGCCCCGACGACGACTGTCACCGACGCGCGCGGACACACCACCGATATCCGCCGCTACAAGGGCGACAAGCCGCTGCCGACCGGCACATCCGCCGACTACGAAGCCATGCGCTACACGTACTCCCCGGCCGGCCAGCTCAAGACTGTCAAGGATGCCGCGGCCAACACCTGGTCCTACGAGTACGACCAGCTCGGCAGGAAAACCGACGCCACCGACCCGGACACCGGCAAGTCGAGCTACACCTACGACGTGTTGGACCGCGCGGTGTCTGCCACGGACGCCAAGGGGAAGACGTCAACGAAGTACGACGCCCTCGGCCGCACCCTGTCCACGTGGGAAGGCGAGCCGGACACCGGCACCAGACTCACGCTGTCGACCTACGACAAGCTTGCCAAGGGCGAGCCGCACGGCACCTACCGCTATGCCAAGGGCGCGGTACAGTCCAGCACGGTCGTTGCCGAACTGGATGACATGTACCAGCCGACCAAGGTCAACCACACCCTGGCAGGCACCTCGGCACCAGAGCTCAACGGCACCTACGAGTACACCACCCAGTACAACCGCGACGGCACAGTCCAGTCGGTGGGCATCCCTGCCGCGGGCGGTTTGCCGGCCGAGACACTCTCCTACGTCTACGACGAGCTGCAGCGGCCGACACAGCTGAAGACCTCCCTCGGCAGCACGTACGTAAACGCCGCGCGGTACTCGCCCACCAGTCTTCTCCAGCAGCTGGAGCTGAGCACGGGGGGAGCCGCGGACAAGAAGACCTGGCTGACGTACGAGTACGAACGCGGCTCCGACCGCCTCACACGCTCACGCGTCGACCGCGAAAGCGCTCCCGCCGTCACCTACGACGCGCGCTACACCTACGACGCCACCGGCAACGTCACGGCTGTCGCCGACGCGCCGACCGGCGGCCAGGCCGATGTCCAGTGCTTCGACCATGACTGGCAGCAGCGGCTGACGGACGCCTGGTCCACGGCCAACGCCTCGGACGGCGCAGTCGGTAGCGGCGCCACGAACGCGGCGTGTGCAAGTGCCCCGGCAGCGAGCGCCATCGGCGGCCCGGCCGCCTACTGGCACTCCTTCGAATACGACGCGTCAGGAAACCGCAAGAAGCAGGTCATCCACGGCATCGCCGGCGCGGGCGACACGACCAAGACGTACGCCTACGGCGATCAGGACCAGGACGGCACGGCGGGCGAAAGCGGCGACGGCGGCCCGCACATGCTCACCAAGGTGGTCCAAGACGTCCCCCAGAGTGGCCAGAGCCCAGCGGTCCACTCACAGGACACCTTCACCTATGACGGTGCGGGCAATACCGACAAGCGCATCCTCAACGGCGACACCCAGACTCTCGACTGGAACGCCGAAGGGAAACTGACCAAGTCCACGCAGGGCACGAAGGAATCCACCTTCGCCTACGACGCCGCAGGCGAGCGAGTCCTGCGGACCGAACCCGATGCCACAACCTTCTACCTGCCCGGCATGGAACTGCGACTGGACGCCGCAACCAAGGCAACCGCGGGAACCCGCTATTACAGCATGGCTTCAGAAACGGTGGCGTTGCGGACGAAGGACGGTGTGGAATTCCTCGCCTCCGATCCGCATGGCACTGCCGAGATCGCAGTCAATGCGGTCACGGGACAGATCACGCGCCGACGCATGGACCCCTTCGGCAGCGAGCGCGGTGACAATCCGACACCGTGGGTCGATGACAAGGGCTTCCTCGGCAAGTCCACCGACAAGTCGACAGGCCTCACTCACATCGGCGCTCGTGAATACGAGCCAGAAAACGGCCGCTTCATCTCGGCCGACCCCATCATCAACGTCACGAACCCACAGCAGATCAACGGATACGCGTACGCCAACAACAGCCCCATCAGCAATGCTGACCCCACTGGCCTGTGCGCAGAAGTCGGTTGCCCGAGCATAGACAGGAACGGTGTCAACCACACACCTTTGCCCCGTGGCTCTAAGCAGGCCACTCCATGGCCGCCGCCCAGGCCATCGGTTGCCCATCATCAGAGCTATGTCACCCAGGCCCACAGGGCATCGGACGGCAGCAGGCAACGAGCGGAGGCTGCCAAACAACGCGCGATAGCGGCCGCCAAGGAGCTCGTGGACATCGCAATGGACGAGTTGGGCATCACCGATGCGCTGGATTGCTTCACCACGGGCAGTCTCGGGGCCTGCGGCGCAACAGCGCTTAATGTTGCCACCAGCTTTGTAGGTGGACTCGCTGGCAAGCTCCTTACGAAATACGGCGCTCCTTGGAAATGGAACAAAGCAGCTGACCTCGTGAAGAGCGTGTGGGGTCTCCTGAAGAAGACCACCAACGGCTTCAGATCGTGGTACAAGAACAAGAAGTCAGCCGACAGGCTGGATTCAGTTGCCGTCGGGTGTATAAGCAAAAATAGTTTCCTTCCAACTACCAAAGTCTTGATGGCAGATGGCACGGCCAAGGAGATCAAGGAAATTGGAATCGGCGAGAAGGTCTTCGCCACTGATCTGGAAACTGGCAAGACTCAGACCCAAACGGTCACTGCCGAGATTAAGGGCAAGGGAGTGAAACTCCTTGTCAAGGTCACTATTGACATAGATGGAAAGAAGGGTGACAAGACCGCCTCGGTCACCGCGACGGACGGCCACCCCTTCTGGGCCCCCGAGCTCGATGAGTGGGTCAAAGCGACTGACCTGGCGCCAGGCCAGTGGCTGTACACCAGTGCTGGCAAACGTGTCCAAGCGATCTCAGTCGACCGCTTTGAGCGCCAAAGCAAGGTCTATAACCTCACGGTCGCAGAGCTCCACACGTACTATGTGCTGGCGGGCGAGACTCCGGTACTCGTTCACAATGCAACGCCAGGTCAGAAGTGCGATCTGACGCTGGGTTCTGGTCCGAATGCCCGAGAGGGAGTAGGCCTGGAGAACGGTGACATTGAAGCAGGTGGCGTTAGAGATCTGATCAATGAATCCGGAAATAAGCACGGCTGTCACACTTGCGATGCCACGACCCCTGGCACCAAGAACGGGGACTGGATTCCGGATCACCAGCCGCCGTCTAGTCTCGTCGCTCCCGGATCTCCTCAGACGGCGTATCCTCACTGTCTGTCCTGCGCTAGGCGGCAGGGTGGGGTCGTCTCGCAACTTTCACAAGGAAAGAGTAAGAAGGAATGGTAGCTAATAGCCCTGTGGTTGCATTCCTGGCAAAAATCGAACATGGATGCCTGATCTTGCGGGATGCGAGAAGTGACGATGACGTCAGCGACTGGGACCCAGCGTCGAGCAGTTGGTATCAAGAGGGCAGCTCGCTCATCTTCGGTGTCCAGGCCAGCGTCGATGGTCCTGTCGAATGCGAGGTATGGAAGTCGACCCCACCCGTGGTGCTTCCTGCGAACCTCTTTGAGGTGTCACTCCCATGTCCGTCTGGGTGGCTCGTATTGCACGACCCGAACGAATACGCCCGAATGCAATTCACGGGATTCCGTGGCTCTGTGACCTGTTCGGCAATGGTGGATGATCCGCAATTTCCGTCAAAGGTTCAGATCTTGCTGAGGGCGGAAGGCGAGTAACTCCTTGACGCTCACAGGAACGGGCGAGGTTCTATTCGGAGGTCTCGCCAGTTTCTCACATATGGCGTGAGGGCGTCTTTCTGCTGGGGGATGTCGACCTTCCCGCGCCATTCCGAACTGCAAAGTTGAAGCCCCGTCAGGTATGTCCTGGCGGGGCCTCTGCATGTGGTGACGGCAGTAGTTGACGGCAACGTCAGCGGACGATGGTTCCGCGCAGTGGCGGGTCGTTGCCGTCGTCGCGGGTCGGCTCATGGCTGGCAGGGCCGTCGAGTGCCGTGCCTGAGGATGTCGATGCCGTCGCGCTGGAACCGGAGCCTGACGTGGGCGTAGACGGTTGCGGAACTCCATACGTACTATGTGGTTGCCGGTAGTGAATCGATATTGGTTCACAATGCACGTGGCGGTGGCCAACAGCCCGATCGTCGGGCCGTTGCCGATGGCATTGGATATCCGCATACAACGATTCAGTGGCACGGCGGTACAGGCCAGGTGAAGAAGTACCAAGACTGGCGCACGCAGACTAACCCGAAGAGTCCGCACCCGTTTGAAGCAGGCCCTCGGTTTGACCTAGAAGGGCCGGCCCATAGGAACGCGGATGGGACGTCGGTGTCGACGCCTCACATGAATGAACCGGATGGTAGCGCTCGGTCGCTGGAGGACTGTGAGAAGCCGCGTGGTTGCCAGTAAACCTCAGAGCATGATGGGTTTCCTTCAATCGTGGTATCAATCTCAGTGCGATGGGGTTTGGGAGCACGAGTTTGGGATTCGGATCGAAACGCTCGACAATCCCGGTTGGAACATCGAAATTGATCTCACTGGGACCGATGCTGAGGGACTCAGACTCCCGAAGACGGATATGCGGACGAGCCCTGATGGGAGATGGCTCTGGCTATCGTCCAACGGGGAAAAATTCGAGGCATCGTGTGACCCGGTCTCCATAGATCATGCGATTCTTCGATTCAAAGAGCTAGTGGAAGGAGGCGGGAAGGAGTCGAACGATGACTCTGATCCCGATTCCTGAAGGAATTCGCCCTCCTCGAACATCGAGAAGATATGAGATTGGCGAAGCGGGTATCAGCGGTGTCCGCGTTGGACCCCTCATTTTACGAGATGGCCGACATTCCTGAATGTGCCGCTGCCCGGAGCCTGGAGGTTCCGGGCAGCGGTGTTGTCGCGGATGCGGCCGGGCCGTGCCTTAGATTCAACCGGTCAAGGCAACACTCTCGGCTGGAGTACGGAATCCCAGGCACTTGCGCGGGCGGTTGTTGAGCTTCGTCGCGATGGCGTCGACATCGGCCTGGCTGAACAGCGACAGGTTCGTTCCCTTGGGCAGGTACTGCCGGAGGAGCTTGTTCGTGTTCTCGTTGGTGCTGCGTTGCCAGGGGCTCCGCGGAGCCGCGAAGAACACTGAGTCTTCGCCATCTTCGAACATGCAGGTCGGAGGTTCTGGCGTGGCGCTCGCTCGGGATACTCATGCTGATCTAGGGCGGGAGTCTGCGGTCTTGATCATCCGTCATGTCATCGGTCGAGGCTGCGCCGCTCGCGGCGGCGCGGCCCGAAGGGCACATCAGGATCCAGCGTCACCTCCGGTGCGGTACGTCTCGCGGCCTACGGCCAGCGACGGCGTCCGCGAGGGGCGCAGCCAGGTCTCCGCCGTATGTAGTGTGCGGAAATGACAAGAAGCGAGCGACTCGCGGACCAGTTGGACTGGTACTGGAGCAAGAACCTGCGGCCACGGCTGGAGGGTCTTACCGACGAGGAGTACTTCTGGGAGCCGGTGCGCGGCTGCTGGAGCATCCGCCCACGTGGCACGTCGGCCGCACCGATGTCGGAAGGTTCGGGGGAATGGACGATGGACTTCGCGTCCCCTGCCCCGGTGCCTGCGCCGGTGACCACGATTGCCTGGCGGCTGGCGCACATCACCGTCTCCTGCCTGGGCTATCGGGTCGGATGGCACTTCGGCGGCCAGGACCTCGTGTCCCAGGCATTCGCCTACGCGGGGACCGCTGACGAGGCGCTAAAACAGCTCGATGAGATGTATGGGAGATGGAACGCGGGGGTCCGCGAGCTCTCGGACGCTGACCTGGACAATCCGCCCACGGTGGGTCCCGAGCGGTTTCCCATGGAAAACAGGGTCCTGCACGTCAACAGGGAGCTGATCCATCACGGCGCCGAGATTTCGCTGCTGCGCGACCTCTACCGCTGGCAGGACGGAGCCGTACCGCGCCGAATATGACTGATCATCTGTCAGCGTGAAAGCTCGAGGTTCGAGAGGACCAGGAGAGCGCGCAGGAGGTCGGTGGCGCGAGCGGGCTCGGTGCGGAGTTTGGTGAGGATGCGCCAGGTCTTCAGGTGCGCGAAGCCGTGTTCGACGGGAGCGCGTGCGGCGGCCAGGACGCGGTTGGCCTGCTTCTCGCCGGGGGTGAGCTTGTGGGCGCGGGTGGCCTTGAAGCCGGTGACGATCACCGGGTCGTCGCTGTCGTCGGTGAGGCCGAGGAAGCCGAGGTCGGCCAGGGCGCCGAGGCCGACCACGCGCAGGTGGGTGAGGATGTGGTCGCGGCGGGCGGCGGTGATGTCGTGGGTGCGGCCGGGGCGAGCCGCGGAGATCCAGATCAGGCGGCCGTTCTCGTCGGTGAGGGCGAGGAAGTGCAGGCCGTGACGGCGGTGCTTGCCGGAGTAGTTGGGCCGGTTCGCGGCGCCGGTGCGGCGGACGGTGGGGATCAGGGTGCCGTCGATGAGAACGACCTCGCCACCCCGTTTCGCGATCGTCTTGCATGCACGGTCCAGGCGGAGCACGGCGAGCACGATGATCACGATCCGTCCGGGCGGCAGGGCTCGCCAGCGGGATCCGATCATCTTCAGGTGGCGGCTCAGCAGATCGGTGCAGTACTCGTTGGTTCCTCGGGACACCGGCAGGCGGCACTGGTAGACAGGGAAGCCGGTGTCCCTGGCGGGCTCGCTGATTGAACCGCTCCGGGTTCGGTAGAGACTCTAGATTGTGGCTGTGACCTGCGGTTCTTGGGTGTTCTGTTGGTAGTAGGTGGTTTCGTATTCGGCTGGTGGTACGTGGCCTATTTCACCGTGGAGTCGTCGGTGGTTGTACCAGTCGACCCATTCGGCTGTGGCCAACTCGACGTTGCTGAGGGCCTTCCAGGGATGCTGCGGTTTGATCAGCTCGGTTTTGTGCAGACCGATGGTCGATTCCATCAGGGCGTTGTCGAGGGCGTCTCCGACGGTGCCGATGGACGCCGCGATCTGTTCAGATGCCAGGTGCGCGGCGAGCCGGAAGCTGGTGTATTGCGAGCCGGCATCGGAGTGGTGGATCAACTGCCGTGCGATGACGGGGGTGTTCGCGCGGTCGCGTTGCCACAGGCCCATCTCGAGTGCGGACAGCACCAGCGGGGTCTGCTTGTTCGTCGACGCCGACCAGCCGACGATCCGGCGGGAGAAGGTGTCCACGACGAAGGCGACGTAGACGGTGCCGGACCAGGTGGCCACGTAGGTGAAGTCGGCGACCCACACCCGGTTGGGGGCGCTGGCCACGAACTGCCGGCCCAGCCGGTCCGGGGCCCGGTCGGCTTCCCTGTCCGCCCTGGTGGTGATGATCTTCTTCCCGCGCACCGCCCCCGTGAGACCCTCGGCCTTCATCAGGCGCTCGACGGTGCACCGCGCCACCTGATGGCCTCGGCGCTTCAGCTCGGCCCAGATCTTGCGGGCTCCGTAGACGCTGTAGTTGTCCCGGAAGATCTCCACGATCAGGAGTGCCAGTTCCGCGTCCCGCAGGGCACGGGCCGACGGTGGGCGCTTCTTGTGGGCGTAGTAGGTGGACGGGTGGATGCTGCAGTCATGCTCGGTGAGCGTCCTGCAGATCGGCTCGACTCCGCCGAAGCGGTCCCGGTGCTCGTCGATGAACGCTACGAGCGTGTGTGTGGCCGGTCGAGCTCGGCCGCGAAGAAACTTGCCGCAGCCTTGAGGATCTCGTTCGCCCGCTTCAGCTCGGCGACCTCCCTCTTCAGGGCCTTGAGCTGGGCGGATTCCTCGGTCGTGGTCCCCATCCGGGCACCGGCGTCGACCTCGGCCCGACGCACCCAGTTCCGCAAGGACTCCGGCCCGATGTCGAGCTTCGCTCCGATCGAGCGGATCGCCGCGGACTCGGTCTTGTACTGATCACGAGTCTCCAGGACCAGACGCACGGCCCGCTCCTTGATCTCCTTCGGATACTGCTTCGCCATAACGGACTCGATCCTTCCAAAAGATCGAGCCTCGATCAAACCCGGAACGGTTCAGATCCTCTTCATGCACACGTCGAGCCAACGGCCGCCGGGGGCATGCCGGTTACGGGCGCGACCCTCGTTCCTACGCTGCGATCTGGAAGCGTCCGTCAGGCAGTTTGCGCAGCAAGCCCCGCCCGGCGAGCTTGCTCAACTTGCCGCGCAGCGGCTCCAGTCTGCCCTTCACCTCGACCTCGAGGCCAAGCTCGACGCCGACGCCCTTGACCCGGATGGGGCCACCGGCATTCCGCACGATCTTCATGAGCCGCTGGTAGTCCGGCGGCAGGACCTCCTCGCCCGCGCCCGCCTCCCGGTGCGGGACCAGCAGCACACCGCGCCCGCCCACCTGCACCGTCGCTGCCTGCGCCGACGGTCTCTCGGCGTCCAGCTGGGCGTGCATCCGTTCCCACACGCGCATCGCCACCACGAGCTCCTCGCGCTCGGCACGGACCGCATCGAGCCGCTCGGCCAGGAGCTTCTCCTCCTCATCGAGCTCCGCCCGGCGGGCCGCAACGCGTTCGGTGACCTCGTTGATCTCCGTCATCCCGCGAGCCTACGAACCCGTACGATCCCGCGACCTGGAAACGAACAGACCGGCCTTGACCGCCGCCTGACGATCAAGAGCGCAGACTGCCGCCCACGACCAGCCCGAGCATGCTCACAGGCGATCACGCCACCCCGATGACCTGCGACTTCAAGATGGCGGGGCTTCACTGATCGACTCCCCAGCCCTCCACCGCCGCCACAAGTCGGCCTTCATCTCATCCGGCATCCCCGGCCGACCCATCCTCGCCATGCCTACCGCCCTCAACCAGCACTGTTGCTCTGACACGTTGAAGCTCAGGTCTGAGTGTGAACGAATGGGCGCTCGACCACGCTGGCATAACCTCGGTGGAAGCGGGGTTCCGCAGCGTGCAGGACACGTTCACCTCCCGGAGCTGACGGCGCCCCGGCCACCCGTCACGGGAAGCCGCCGGGCCGAGCGCAACATGTGAGGGGCTGGTCGCCCGAGGTGGGCGACCAGCCCCTCAACTCACTGCCGTGCCGCGGTTACGCAGTGACCGTTCCAGCGCGCCGGTAGGTGCGGGGCCGGTCGGTGACCTGCTCGGCGAGGCCCTGCTGGGTGAGGGTGGCCAGGGCGTTCGCGATGGCTCCGGACGAGCGGTCGATCATGCGGCTGATGCCTGTGGCGGTGAAGGCTTCGGTGGGGTGGGCAGTGAGGTGGTCGATGACCATCTGGCGCAGTCCGCCCGGTGCGAGCCGTTTGCTGCCCGTGGCCGTGGCCGTAGGCACGGGCACGGGCGCGGCCGGAGTAGCTGGAGCCGGGGTGGAGGTGTTCTTTCCGGTGGCCGTGTCCGCGGCATTCGGCGTCGGTGCGGCGGGCGGGGTGGAATCCGTGGTGTCAGAGGTGTCGGTCTGCGCCTCGGCGGCAGCCGGTCCGGGGTGGGCGGCGGGGGGAGCCTCGCCGGTGTCGTCGTCGTAGGCCGGGGTGTTGGAGGGTGTGGTGGTGCCTGCCGGGGCGGGAGTTTCCACGGGGGCGATCGCCTGTTCCTGCGCGGGCGGGGTGGGGGTGACCGGGGTCGGCGGCGTCTCCTGTGCCGTGATCGCCGTTGCGCCGCTGTCCGTGTCGGGTGAGGTCTCCGCCCGCTTTTCGTCGGTGTCCGGCGCGTTGCCGGTGCCGTGGTCGGGTGTGGAGGAGGCGGGTGTTGCCGTGTCGGCTGTGCCCGGGTCTGCCGTGTCCGTGGCGGAGGCGGGGGCGGGGGTGGGCTGCCAGCGGTCGGGGGTGCGGCGGGGGCCGTCGTGGCCGCCGGGGATGCGTACGACGAGGCGCTGTTCTTCGAGCGTGACGAGGGCTTTTCCGGCGGTGGAACGGCCGATCCCGGCGGCGAGGGCGAGTTCGGCAGTGGTGGCCGGGGCGGTGAGGGCAGCAAGTTGGGTGAACAGGGCGGCGGGGGCTCCGGTGAGTCCGGTCAACGGCTCGGTGGGGGTGCCGGGTTCGGGGACGGCGTGCAGGGTGCGGTGGGTTGGGTGGGTGGTTTTGGTCATGGTGGGGCCTCGTTCTTCCCTGTGGTGCGGATGAAGGGGGTCCCCGGCCGGGGTGTGAACGCACACTTAGCGTGCTCACGGAGTGCTGGTGCGGGCGGCGTGTACGGCGCGGTATCTGCCCGTTCCAGCGACCACCATGAACGCTCCGCTTCACCACCAAGTCAAGCCCGGTGCGCGGCGGCTGCGAGACGGGCCGGTCAGACGTGTTGTGGCTGGTCAAGAGAGTGCCGCCCGGTCGGCGGGTGGGTCGGCCGGTCGGTGCCGGTCGGTTGGTTCGCGGTGGCCGGTCGGTGGATCGGTCGGGCGGTCGGTGAGGAGCTGGGTGCGGATCTGTTCGGCGCGGGCGGTGCCGATGTGCAGCGTGGTGCGCAGCCGCCACGTGCTGACCGGCCTCCCGGTCTGGGCCTGTGCTGCCGTGTTCAGCGCGCGGGCGCGGTCCCGTAGATCGGCGTCGGTCGGCCCGTCTACAGCCGGTCGGTCCCGGTCGGTCGGACGGCCGGGAGCGGGCGCGTCGGGGCCCGGGGCGGGACCGCTGCCGCCCGGGACAGGCCCGGCCGCGTCCGACCCAGTTGGCGGGCCGGATACGGCCGGGCGCGGGGGCATGCCTGGTGGGGGCGGTTCGGTCAACAGGGCGGTCGATGGCGGGGGTTTACCGGATCGGTGGGATCTGCCCGGTTCTGACCCGCACGAAGCGGGGTCGGCGCTAGGATCGGCACAGTCGATTTGCTCGAGCAGCGGGGCCACGGCGCGGCGGTATGCGGCGGTGGTTTCGGTGAGCAGGATGAGCAGGACGGTCGGTACCGCGTGCAGGAGGATGCCGGCCGGGTCGGGGTCGGTCGGCCAGCCGAACGGGCCGGTCGGCCTGGGCAGTCGGTCGGTCGGTGCGCCGGTGGGCCAGATCGATTCCCAGGTGTTCATCAGTGTTGCCGTGATGCCGGTGAACCAGCGCAGGGCTGTGGACCAGGCGGGTGGGCGGAGGTTCCAGGCGGCGAGGCGGGCGTCCGCGTACAGGATTGCGGCGAGTGCGAGGGCGACCATCGGGTCCAGGAGCAGCGCGATCGGCCAGGGGACGCCGCGACTCGTGGCGAACAGGGTGACGTTCACCGCGGTGAACACCAGCGCGAGGACGGCCACCCCGGCCAGCGCCCGGGTGAGTGCGGTCAGCAGGGCCTGGGCCTGCGCCGGAGTGGGCGTGCTCACCGCGCAGCATCCTGAGCGGACGGCCGGGTGGCGGCGAGGTAGTCCTTCCAGCGGTAGTCCTCGATGCGGACGACGGACCGCCGGTTGGGGGCGTTGATCATCTGGTTGTTGCCGATGTAGAGGCCGACGTGATGGATACGGCCGGGAGCGCCGTAGAAGACGAGGTCACCGGGCAGGAGCGGCTGCCCGGCGGGGACTTTGGGGGTTGCCTGGTACTGGGCCTGGGCGACCCGGGGCAGGGCGATCCCGGCCGCGGCGTAGGCGGCCTTGGTCAGTCCGGAGCAGTCGAAGCCGCCCTCGGCCGGCCCGTCACCGCCCCACAGATAGGGGATGCCGAGCTGGGCGCGGGCGAATGCCACCGCCTTTCCCGCGGCAGCGGTGGGCGGGGCTGCTGCTGCCTCGTACTCGTCGGCGATCTTCAGGACGTGGTTCACGTATACGTCGTCGTGGTTGTAGTGCCAGATGGCCCGGCGCAGGTTCTTGCCGTTCTTGGCCCCGTTGGCGCAGAGCAGGCGGGCGGCGGCGAACACGGCGTCGACGGGGTCCCAGGGGGTGGGTGGGTTCTTCCCGCCCGGCGGCACCGGGTACGCGTAGAGGGGGAAGGTGGTCGGCATGAATTGCATCGGCCCCACTGCTCCCGCGCTGGACACCATGGTCGGGTGCCTGCCGTGGTCCGTTTCTACCTTCCCGATGGCGGCGAGCACGGTCCAGGACAGGCCGGGGCACTCCGGTGCGGCCCGCCGGTACAGCGCCAGCATCGGGGCCGGAATGTCGGCGAGCGCGTGCGTACTCGGCGCGGCCGAAGCCCCGCCGCCGGGGAGCAGGGACGAGAGCAGCGCGGCGATGACGAGCGCGGCGAGCAGCGGCAGGGCGAGGACTGCGCAGCCGATGCCGCCCGCTGTTTTGGTGAGTGTGCTCATGCCGGGCCGGGGGTCGGTGGGCGGGGCGGTGTGGGGTGCCAGGGGAGTGCCGCGTGGCGGCCGGAGGCGGGAACGGGCAGGAGGCTGGTGTCGGTGAGGGCGGGGGAGATGTCGGGCCAGTGGGTGGCGAGTTGGGGCGGGGTGAGCCGTCCGGTGGTGGAGGAGTTCAGCGGGAGCCAGACAGGATCGGTGGGGGTGCCGAGTTGAGTGTTGCTGGTGGCAACGGGCAGGTCGAGGCGGTCGGCGGCGTCGGCGAGACGGTGACGGAGCGCGGATTCGCGGCGGGCGCCGGCCGTGTGGATGAGAAGAGGCGTGCGGGTGGCGGTAGTGGCGGCGAGGGCAGCGTAGCCGGGGAGTTTCGCTTCCAGGCGGGCGAGGTTGTAGGAGCCGGTGTCGTACTCCAGGAAGAACGGCAGGAGGTGACTGCTGTCGGGTGCGGTGGTGTGGGCGTAGCCGTCGGGGCGGACCCAGTCGCCCCACAGTCGTGTGGCGGAGCGCTCGGAGAGCCAGATGGGGAGGGTGGTGTGGGTGGCGAGGTGGGTGAGGAGGGTGTTGACGCCGAGGGTGTGCTCCAGGGTGGGGGAGAACGCGATGCGGGCGCAGTTGTCTTTGCGCCAGCCGGTGGCGGGGAGGTCGACGCCTGCTTGGGCGGCGAGGAGTTCGGCTCCGGCTTTGCCGAGGGTGTAGTGCTCGGGGGCGGAGCCCCGGGTACGCAGGGGGCGGAAGGAGTCGAGGACGCCCATGAAGTAGAGCTCGCGCAGGCGGCGGGTGGCGGAGCGGTGGCCGGTGAAGGCGAGCGTGGTGATGTGGTGCGAGGTGAGGACCTTGTGTTCGTGGAGCATGCGGATGAGCCACAGGTCGCGGGGAGTGAGGCGTGCGGCGAGCTGGGCGAGGTCGGTGCGGGCCCGGGAGGGCTGGGCGGGGCGGCGTCGGCGGGAGGCGGCCCGGGGGATGTATCCGGGGTTGGGGTGTGGACCTGTCGTGGGCATGACCTGAACTCCTCTGGTTAGAGCGGCAGGTAGGCGGAGCGGCTGGTGGTGCCGCCGACCCGGCGGGCGGCAGCGGCGCGTAGTTCGGCCGAGCGGCCGGGGACGGCGGGGGGCAGGGGCCTTGTGGTGAGGGTGAACGCGCTCGACTCCGCACCGTCGGTGAGGAGATGGGCGGCGGCCTGGTAGGGGCCGAGGTGGGCGAGGTCGTGGGCGCCCAAGGTCGGCAGGGTGTGGCGTTCCAGGGCGTTCGCGTCTTCGGGGGAGGTGTTGAAGAAGACCTTGTTGCGGGCGTTCGCGGAGATGCCTTCGCGCAGGTCGCGGGGGAGTTGGGCGAGGTGCTGGTGGGCGAGGTTCATGGAGAGGCGGTAGCCGCGGGCCTCGGCGAGCATGTCCTCCAGGGGGTAGGGGAGGGTGAGGAAGTTGTGGGCCTCGTCGACGTAGAGCGATGCGTCGATGCGGGTGTGTTCGGGGGTGCGGGCGCGGGCGGACGCGGCCTGCCAGGTCTTGGCGACGATGAACGAGCCGAGCAGGCGGGTGGTCTCCTCACCGAGCGCGCCTTTGGGGAGGCGGGCGAGGAGGATGCCGCCGTCGAGGATGTCGGGCAGGTGGAAGGTGGACTCGCCGGAGGCGATGGCCTGTCGGGCGAAGGAGCGCAGCAGGAACGCGCGGAGTTTGTTCATGATCGGGCCGACCACAGCTGCCCGGGAGGGCTCGGAGAGGGATTCGTACCAGGTCCAGAAACCGCGGAGGACGGGGTCCTTGATGGTGGGGATCATGCGGATGCGGTATGCGGATTCGCCGAGAAGTCGCGGGATGTCGGCGAGGGTGACGAGGCGGTTGGTGGCCTGGGCGTGGCGGAGGAGGGTGAGGCAGGCGGCGCGCATGATGTCGTCGGTGCGCGGGCCCCAGAACGCGGAGAAGATGCGGCGGAAGATGCCGGTGATGTTGTCGACGACCACGTCGATGTCCTCGCCGTCCAGGACGTTGAGGCAGGGCGGGGTGTGGGCGTCGTCGGGGTCGATGACCACCAGACGGTCCGCACAGCTGGCGGGGAGGCGGTGCAGGAGGTCGGTGATCAGGTCGCCCTTGGGGTCGACGACGATCGCGCCGCGCCCATGGGCGACGTCGTCCAGGACGAGGTAAGCGATCAGGGTGGACTTCCCGGAACCGGTGGCACCCATGAGGTGGAGGTGCTGGCGGGCGTCGGGGACCGCGAGACCGACCGGGCGGCGGGTGCCGGTGTCGGAGTGGCCGAGGGGTTTGATGCCGGGGCCGGGCTGCGGCACGGCTGGCGATGGGGCCACCGAGCGGGCACCGGCGCGGGCGAGGCCGGGGGCGTCCGCGTCGCAGGGCAGGTGGGCGAGAGCGGCGAGTTCGGGCACCGACAGGAGGTCGCCGCGGCCGGTGAACTGTCGTCCTGTGAGGAGTGGTTGAGGGGTACGGAGGCGGTGTCGGGCCAGCCAGTTCCGGGCTGCGTACAGCGCGAAGGCTGAGGCCAGGGCGTGCGCCCGGCCGCGCAGTCGTGCCGGGCTGCCCTCTGTTTTGGGTGGGCAGGCGACGGCGTACCGGATGGCCACATCCCATTGCGGGCCGGTGAGCTTGCCGACGCCCTGGCGTACCTCGGCCCCGTGGGAGGGGTCGGTGGGGGCAGGGGCGGCGTGTTGGGGTGCGTGGGCGAAGAGGCGGAAGAGGGCGGAGAGGCGCGGTCCGGTGTGGCCGGCCTTGTGGCGGCGGGCGCTGTGGCGAGCGCGGCGCAGCCGGGCTCCGGTGGCAGGGCGGGCGAGGACCTGGACGAGGGCGTGATCGCCGTCGGCCATGCCGGTGGCAGCCTGGAGGAGCGGGCGTAGCGGGTCCTCCTTGTGGTCGGTGCGCAGGGGCAGGACTTCGGGCCGGGCCAGGCGCATTGCCCCGGCCGTGCACGCGTAGGTGCCGGGGAACGGTTCGCCAGTGCCGGTGAGGGTGGTGTGGGCGCCGGGCCAGGCGGCTTCGACCGCGCGGCGTACGAGGGCAGTGGGCAGGGTGCCGGGGAGCCACATCCGTACCGTCATGCCGTGGGTGTTCCAGGCGTACTCGAACCCGACGTGCGGCTGGCCGTGGAGGAGGCGTTGGTGCCACGGGCGGAGCAGACCCGAGAGCTGCGCCCAGAGGACTTCACCGCCCTTGGGCGGCACAACGGGCGGGGCCAGGATCGTTACCAGCTGGGCCCCGTCGGCGAAGACCTGCTGCCGGTGGGCACGCACCTTGCCCCGCAGCAGTGCCGTCCCACCGGCACCGATCGCGACGGCCGGAACCAGCCACGGCCAGGAGCCGGAGAGGAAGCTGACCCCGCTCTCCAGCAGCCCGGCCCAGAAGCGACCGGGGTCGGTGAGGAAGCCACCGAGCAGCCCACCCGTACTCACGGCTGGAGTCCTGTCAGGTCGGGCAGCCCGTACGGATCGCCTGCCGCATCCTGCTCCGCGTCTGCGGATTCCTGAAGTTCGGCGGGATCGGTGGTGATCAGAGCGTGTTCGGCCTCGGACGCGACCGGGGTGAAGGAGATCTTCGTGCGCCCGGACAGCAGCAGCGCGCAGCCCCGCGGCGCGGACAGCAGATGATGACGCTCGCCGCGGGAGAGGTGGAAGGCGGTGGCGATGGTGTCGATGGCCTGCGGGGCCTGGCGCATGAGGAGTTGGGTGGCGGCGTTGGAGACGATCGCCCGCCCGAGATCGGTGGCGAGGACGTCGTCGCCGTCCTGGGTGACGACGGCGAGCCCGGCCCAGTGCTTGCGGGCGGCCTTGGCCATCCGGAACAGGAACTGCGCGCCGGGCCCATAGCGCATCAGTGTCCACGCCTCGTCGACCACCACCAGCCGCCTGCGCCGCACCCCACTGTGGGCGACCTGCCGCCAGATTGCGTCCAGTGCGAGCAGCATGCTTGCGGCCTTCAGCTCGTCCGGGATCTCCCGCAAGGCGAACACCACCAGATGCCCGGTCGGGCGGGTGGTGGTCGGCCCGTCGAAGAGCTGCCGGTGTGAGCCGTTCACGTACGGATCGAGGCGAACGGCCAGCGTCTGGGCGGCGTCCTCGCCCATCGCGGCGAGCTGGTCGGCGAGGCCGGCGAGCAGCGGGGCCGGACGTGCCCAGGTGACGGGGTCGGAGGTGATGCCGGCCTGCTGGTAGGTGGCCAGTACTGCCCGGTCGAGGACCGCGCGCTCCGATGCATCGAGGTCGGCGCCGAGGAGGACGGCGAGGAAGGTGTGTAGGAACAGCACCCGCCGCGTCAGCATGTCCGCCGACGCGTCGGCGTGCGCGGGCAGGTCGAACGGGTTGAGCCGTACGGTCGGGTCGCCGAGGCGGATGATGCTGCCGCCGACCGCCTCAGCGAGCGTGAGGTATTCGTCTTCCGGGTCGATGACCATTGCCTCGGTGCCGGTGAACAGCAGGCGCAGCAGTTCCAGTTTCGTCAGGTACGACTTCCCGGCACCGGAGCGGGCGAGGGTGACGGAGTTGTAGTTGTCCTGCGCAAAGCGGTCCCACAACACCAACGAGCCACTGGAGGTGTTGAGCCCGTAGAGCACCCCGCCCGCCTCCATCGCCACCTCGGCCGGTAGATCCGGGGAGGCGAACGGGAAACAGGTGGCGAGGGCTTCGGTGTCGAAGGTGCGCCGCACCTTGAGGGTATCGAGGCCGAGCGGGAGGGTGGCCAGCCAGCCGGGCAACGCCCGGTAGGTGGCCGGTGCGGTGTTGACCAGGAGGGACTCGGCGAGCGCGCGCACCGACGCGACCTCGTCCGACAGCTCCTCCTCGCTCTGCGCGTACATAGTCAGGTAGAGGCCGAGGCGGAAGAGCTTCCCCTCGCCGCGTGCGATCCGGTACGCGAGCTCGGCGGCGTCCGCCGCTGCGGCTTCGGTGTCCGGGTCGTCCAGGCGGCCCCGGTCCATTCCGCCGCGACGGGACGACTCCAGACGGGCCCGCTGCTTCTTCAACTGCTGGGCGGCCAGGGCACTGGCGACCGGTTCGATGTGCAGGGCGACATCCAGGCGCCCCGGGTAGGTGAGGAGCGGGTCGAGCCAGCCGGGCACGACCTCGGCCGGATACCCGGTGACCACCAAGGTCGCCGCGAGATGCCCGCCGATGGCGAGGGTGCGGGCGTGCACCTCGACGGCCTCGGGACCCATCGCGGCCAGTACCTTGCCCACATCCCTGGCCTGTTCGGGAGTGGTGCGGCGGCGCAGCGTACGGAACATCAGAAGGTCCCTTCCATCGGTACGGCCTCGGGATCGGCGGCCAGCCGCAGCACCTCACCGGCCGCTCGGTGGTCGAGTGCGGACACGGTGATCTCGGCGGCTTCCAGGGCGCGGGCGGCCTCGGCGAGGCGGTGGGCGGCGCGGGGTGCACCGGAGGCGCTGGGTTCGCGGGTGGCGAGCAGGACCTGGCGGGTGAGGAGGTCGCGGTCGGCGGCCAGGGTGTCGAGGAAGTCGGCGTGCGCGAGGGCGGCCTGTTCCAGGGCCGGGTGGGGGAGGGCCGGGGCGGTGGCGGTGAGGTCATCGAGGAGCGGGCCGACGTCCAGGCGGTGGGCGCGGACCAAGAGCTGGGTGGGGCCGGTGAGGGAGTTCAGCCAGCGGGCGAACGCCTCGGTCAGCGCCTGCTGTTCGCCGCCGGTGCGCAGCGCGAAGTTCAGGGTGGAGCACACCGCCAGGGCGGTCCGGCCGTCAGGGCCGAGGTCGAGGGCGCCGGTCTCGGACACTTCGCGGCACGGCAGTTGGAGAACTGCTGGTGGGCGGCCTGTCTGCGCGCACCATGTGGCGGGGACGGCGCGGGGGAGGGCGGGTACGCCTTCGGGGGCGTGGACATGGCGTTTGGGGGAGCGGTGGAAGCGGACGGCGGCCAGCAGCAGGTGGTCGAGGCCGATGCCGTCGCGCCGGCCCACCGCGACCACCGTCACCACCAGGGCCACCGGGGTGACCAGGGCGGCGTAGGCGAGCGGCTGCATCAGGGTGCGGGTGGCCCAGTAACCCCCGTACAGGACAAGGCCGCAGACGGTGAGGAAAGCGGTCTGTCGGGCCGTCAGCGAGCCCAGAATTTGGTCACTTCTCGCCACGTCGGCGGGAATCCGGGCGGGGTGGACGATCTCGTCATCGTCGGGAGCGCTCATGAGGAAGATCAGCCTCCAAGGGGTCAGGGTGAGCGGGGCGGTTCGAAGGGCAGGCGCAGCTGTACGGGGCGCGAGGGGCGGACCCGGACTCGTGGGGCGGGGATGGGCAGGGTGGTCTGGCGGCCACGAGCCGACGGCGGCATCGGGGGTGTGGGCGGTGCCGGGGCGGGTGTGGGGCGGGGGCGTCGGGTGGCGGGGACAGGCAGGTGGGTCTGGGTGGGGCGCGGGGGGCGAGTGGGGACGCGGGGTGTCTGGATGGGCAGGGCGAGTTGCTGTCGGCGGTGTGCGGCGGAGGGGTGGGGCACGGGAGTGGGTCCTGGTGGGGTGCGGCGGCGGGGTGTACCGCCGGGGGCGGAGCGGCGGGTGGCACGGGTGCCGGGCGGGGGCGGGGGCGCGGGTGCCGGTGCCCCCGCCGGGGCCGGGGCCGGTGCGGTGGTGGTGCGGGCCGCGGGCGGGGCCGGGGCCAGGCTCCGCCGTGGTGTGCTCGGGGTTCCTGCCGGGCTGCCCGTTCTGGCGGGGGTGGGGGCTCCGGTTCCGCTGCTGGGCTGGCCGGTGCGGTTGCGGCGTTGGGCGAGGAATGCCCGTCCCCGGCGTACGGCGTATCCGGCGACCCCGCCCGGCGTCGGACGCGGCAACCGCCCGCCTCCTCCGCCAGGCCGCCCTCCGCCACCGGGCCGCCTGCCGCTGCCGGGGCGTCCGCCTCCTCCGCCGGGCCGCCCTCCGCCCCGCAGCCCACCCAGCAGCCCACCTCCTCCGCCGCCTCGTCTGCCGTGGCTGCGGCCGAGGAGGGCTGCGGAGCCGGGGACGGCCCGGTTGAGCAGCCGCCACATGGCCACCGACTGGAGCATCCGCAGCGGACCGGGCAGGCCGGTGGGGATAGGGGTGGAGCGGAAGGCGACCTGCATGCACCAGCCGGGAATCTTGAACAGGATCCAGAACAGCGCAAGTCCGGCCAGCATGGTGCCGAGCTGGTTCGGTTTCGGGAAGCCGAGCAGGGTCGCGCCGGGGGCGAAGAACAGCTTCAGCGCGACGATGAACGTCATCGACTGCGCGACCTGGATCGTCAGACAGGCGGCCAGGCCCTTCCACCACAGCTTCGCAAGCGCATCGGAGACCGGGTGGGCGTGGCAGGCCAGCGCGAGCGGCCCGCTGATCGCCAGGACGGCGATGACCGCGACGCGGACGAGGTAGCCGACGAGAACCGCGAGGATCAGCACCACCATCACGGCGCAGATCAGCAGCCCGTACAGCTTCAGCCCGCCCACCCCGAACAGCGCGAACGGAATAACCCGCTCCACCAGCCCCTTCCCGGCATCGGACAGGTCGGTTCCCATGACCGCGTGGGAAAGGGCGTTGGCGAGGTCGATCGCGTAACCCATCACGGACAACGACATCGACGACGCGCACATCCCCACCACCAGACGCGGGGCGATCTGCTTGAGTGCGTAGCGGGTCTGGAGGGTTTCGTGGCCCATGACGGTCAGGCCGCCCGCGGTGACGAACAGGACGTAGATCCCGGCCGTGATCGCCATGGAGCCAGCCCAGAGCCGTTTGATGTCGGCCTGCTTCGTGACGTCGGGTGTGCCCAGGAGGGTTTCGGCGAGGAGCCACCGCACCGGCTGCATGATCTGTTCCAGGAGGGTGCCGAGGAACGAGGTGACCGCGTTCACGAGCATCGCCGGGATGTCGATCAGAGGGCTGAGGGGGCCGAGGTCGAAGCCGCCGCCATTGCCCTCATCGCAATCCGTGCCGTTGACCTCGCACGCCGGACGCGTCGGCCCGGGAGCGGGAACCGACGACGCAGGCCACGCAGGCGATGACGGTGGGGTGGGCGGGCCCGGTGTAGGGGTGGGACCAGGGGCGGGTTCCGGGCGCGGCGGGGGTGGGGAGTTAGGAACGGTCGGGGCGGGGCCTGGCCCCGGGGCAGGCGGGGGTGGTGGGGCGGCCGGGACCGTCAGCTGTGGCACGGCGGTGGCGTCCGCAGACGGGGCACCGGCGAGGACCACCAGCAGGGTCACAGCGGTCAGCAGGACCAGCAGCACCACCTGCCGAACAGCCGCCGGGGACGAAGAACGGGGTGTTCTGCTCACGCCGCCCCCACGATGGTCTTGAGTACGGTGACCAGCACGGGGGCGAGGATCGCCAGCCCGTACCCGATGGCCGCCGCCTTCAGGGCCCGCTTCGCCGACTCCACTTCCCCCGGATCCCCGCCGGCCATCAGATAGCGCAGCCCGCCGAAGGTCAGGAACAACGTCGCCAGACCGGCCAGCAGCCCCACGATCGTGTTGGTCAGATTCGTGATGACCTGCGGAATCGTGGCCACCGCCCACGCCGGCGGCGGAGCCGAGAAGAGCTGCACCCCGGCCACCGCCACCACGGTCAACAGGCGGCGCACGAGGGGAATTCGGCGAGACGGGCAGCGCGTCACAGGCACCTCCAACACAGCGGCGGGCAGGGGAGCGAAGAACGGCGGCACACCAGCACCAGCCGAGAAGGAAGGAGAGATGGACGGAGTCCCCGGGGCCGGGGCTGGCCCGCGGCGGCGCACCACCTCCTTCATCAGGAGCGGCACGCAACGCGCGTGGGGGTGGGTGTTCGGGGTGTCAGCACGAAGCGCCGTACCCCGACCCCAGGGACTGGACGGACCGAAGGGAGACGAGAACTCTCCTCAGCCGCCGGCAGCCGGAAGTGCTCTCACTGACCTAAGGAGAAAAGCGAGGCGGATCGTGCCACCCACGCTCACCAATCGCCGCTGAACAGCCCTTTGGCCAGGCGATGTTCCGCCGCCGCCCGCCGCCGGAACATCGCCCGCACACTGATCCCCGCCGCCGACGCGACCGCCTGCGCGCTGAGCCCGTCCAGCCGGGTCCCCGCGATCAGCTCCGCCTCCGCCGAAGACAGCACCCCTGCCCCCACGGCCCGCTCCAGCACCGCGTACACCTGCGCCTGCGACCCACCCGCCCACGGCTGCGGCACGACCGAACCCTCGTCCAGCGGCTGCGGACGCAACCGCCGCTCCCGCAGCGCCGCGTACACCACCCGGTGCGCCGCCCGGTCCCCGGCCCGCACCAGCCGCAGCCCTACCTGCACGGGCTTCTCGTACGGATCCAGAGCCACCAACTCCTCCGTCACCGCGGCGAGGACCTCCTGCTCCAGCTCTCCGTGCTCCATCTCCGCCAGCCGCGGCAGCCGGGCCAGCGCTCGGCGCAGCGAGGGCAACGCCATCGCGACCCCGACCGTGCCCCACGGCTCCCCGAACATCAGCCGCCGCCGCACGATCTCCCACCACACCCGATCCCGCACCACCGAAGGCGTTGACGGGTGCGCCATCCGCGCACGCACCAGATCCACCGGCCAGAACACCCCCGGCTCGCTCTCCGACATCAACTCCGACGGAAGGGACAACGGTCGAGACTCAGCGGCCAGTTGGAGAAGGGCAGCGTCGAGCTGGTCGAATGGAGAGACGACGGTGAACGACGTGACAGTGGTACGACGCATGGCGGGCTCCTTGCCTGCGAGTGACGAAGCGGACACCGCCCATCACCCCAACCACCCCTGCCACTCCTACGCCACCAGGCAGCCGTGCCTCCGCCAACAACCGACCGCGGCCCGTCCAACCCCCGCGCGGTGTCTGGCAAATTTGCCGCTGACCAGCACATTCGTCGAGCCGAACTGCCTTATGGAATTTTCAAAAGGATTTGGAGCAACCCTCGACCGCGCAATGGCGCTCTGCCAAGACAGCGCTTTGGCGATACGTGGCAAATATGCTTCTCACCAGCGCTTATGCGGCCGTCTTCGTCGCCACCGGCGGCGATGCCATCCTGTCCGTCCACACGGCCCAGCACGTCCCGGCGGCCCAGCGCTCTCTTGGGGTGTGCCTCTTTGTCGTCTGCTACCAACTCGGTGGCGCCCTCCGTCCGTCCCTCGCCACGGTGTTCGTTCTGGCCTGACGGGTCCGGTCGGCCGGTGATCCTACACATTCCAATCTGGTGGAGCCGTGAAGGGAGAGAAAGTTCTTCACGGCTCCTCGTCACTCCGTACGGTCGACGACAACACAGGGCGGGACAGCCGAAGGTGGTAGCGAGATGGCAATAGCGGGGGGTCGTCGGCCGGCGGCCGAGCGGGTGGCGGCGCGCAAGACAGCCGCGAGGCGCAAGCGGATCCAGGATCAGGCCCTCATCGAGGTGAAGGGCTGCCTGGCGGACCTGGACCTCGGCCGTCCAGCAGCGCGCAAGTCCAAGGCAGTCACAGAGAAGATCATCGCGCCCGAGTACGAGGGACGCGTGCTTATTGAGCTCTTGCAGAACGCGCACGACGCGCACCACGAGAGCGCAGCCGACGGCCTCGTCGAGATCCTGCTGGACGAGGACGAGGGGGAGCACGGGACCCTGTACGTCGCCAATGGTGGGAGGCCCTTCGCCCGAAAGGACTTCAAGGCGTTGTGCAGCCTGGCCCTGTCGAGCAAGCGCGCCGACGCCGGGATCGGCCACAAGGGGGTCGGGTTCAAGAGTGTGACGCAATTATGCGACGTGCCCGAGATCTACAGCGTGGCGAAGGAAAGGAGCCGGGTTTTCGACGGGTACACCTTCCGTTTTGCCCGGCTCGACGACTTCGATGTCCTGGCTCGGGAAGTCGCGCCTGAACGGCCCGAGCTGGCTGACTACTTGAAGGAAAACCAGCACCCGCTGGAGGTGCCGATCTTCCAGGAGTGTGAGTCCACCACCGCTCAGCTCCTTTTGCGCCGGGGCTGCGTGACCGTGGTTCGACTCCCGCTGAGGTCCGCCGACGCTCGTGCTGCGGCCGAGGAACAGGTCCGTGAACTCATGGACGAAACGGCACCGTTCGAACTCTTCCTGGACCGGCTGGCACGCGTGCGGATCGAAAGGCGGGCTGCCGGTAAGAAGCGGTTCAAGATCTACGGGCGTACGGCAGACGTCCTCTACAAGAGGGACGGGCTGACGGTGCGCCATGTTGCCCTGAGCCGGGGAATGCGATTGATCGTCGTATCGGGGAAGGTCGATACGGACAGGGCGCGGGAAGCGCTTGCCCCTTCGATCAAGCAGAACGCGGTGTGGAGCGACTGGACGGCACTGGAGAAGAAGGCAGAGGTACGGGTCGTCGTCCCGGTCGACGAACCGTTGCAGGATGGGCGGTTTTACACCTTCCTCCCGATGGGCGAGACGGTCCGGCCACCCCTCCGCGGATACGTCCACGCCCCCTTCATGGCAGACCTGAACCGCCGCGCCTTCAACGACTCAGTGCCGTGGAACGTCCTGCTCCTCGACACCGCCGCCGAACTCTGTGTCCGCGCCGTACTTGCCGCGGCAGAAGGGCGGGTCGAGATACCGGCGGGTGCGCTTGTGGACCTGATGTGCTGGCGGTCCGGGACCCTGGAACGGCTGACCAGCGCTTTCCGGGAGCGGGGACACGACACTAAGGGGGTGTCGTTCATCCCGGCGATCGCCACCGTGAGCGGGGACTCGTCCACCTCACTCGGTCGAGGCTCCCTCTGGGAGGGCAAGAGCGATGCCACGGTATTCACTCCGTACGCCGCAGCCGCAGCCGGTGTCACCGACCTTATCGACCCCGGCCTGCATCCCACACGCCGTCGGCGGCTAGCGGAGCTGGCCAAGGGCACGTACACCTCGCTGGAGCCTGCCAAGGACCAGCTGTCGACCTGGGCGGAACGCGTGGCGGAAGCCCTGGCCCGTGAGCCGTTCGACCCCGGGCAGTGGGTGGACTTCTACTACGACCTCTCCCAGACGTTCCCGGACGGCAAGGCCCTGAGCGGCAAGCGGGTCGTCATGAACTCGGCGTTGACGCTGGTCCCGGCCGGTGATCCCGGGGTCTTCCTCGACAGGGGGGCCTCCAAGGGCGGTTCACTGCCTCCGCTGCCCGAGGGGCTCTCCGATCGCCTCTGTTTCGTGCACGAGGGCATCCATCGGTCCGGCAAACGGGGCAGGCGGAAGGCGCAGGGGAGGAGTTGGCTCGGGAGCGGTGGCCTTGCGCACGAGTTCATGGCCGAGCGGGTGCTCGACGTCGTCGCTGCCGTGCTGCGGGAGAGCGAGGACGACGGGGTACGGCTCGCCTGCCTGCGTTATGCCTGTGTGCTCTCTGGGGGCTTGGGCGGCGGAAAGCCGCGCTCTCTGGCCGGGCTCCAGGTGCCGACCCGGGCGGGCTGGACCCGGGCCAACTGGGCTATGTTCGGGCCGGGCTGGCCGGGGGAGAACGCCACTGTAGACGACGTCCTGACCCGGTTCCTGGGCGGAGTGCGGGAGCTGTCGACCGTACTCCGGATCACGGAGGGACGGCTCCTGCTGCGGCCCGAGGAGATGTGCGGGGATTCCGGCATCTCGGTGGAGGCGATGCGGAGCTTCCTGGAGGGGCAAGGGGTCAAGCACGGGCTCCAACCCCGCTACGAGCCCTTTGACGTGGGGATCGAGGGGAGGCTCCTGAACCACCCCCGGCGGTTCTGGGCCTCGTCCCGGAGGAGTCTTCTGGAAGCGTGGCGCACGACAGCCACGAGCTGGGAGAACCGCCAGTCGGTCTACTACCCCACCGTCGACTACCACGCACGGAGCCGGACTGCTGCCGTCCTGCCTGGGCAGGACGACTACGACTCCTTCTCCGACGAGGACCGCAGGCTCTTCGCGGAGCTCGTCGTGCAGGGGCTCGCCACATGGCCCGAGGTCGCGCTGGAAATGGAGTTCGTGCGCTACACCGATTCCGCCGGAACCCCCTGGCCCACCCCTCTCGCAGCCTTCCTTTCCCAGGCCGCCTGGATTCCCCAGACACCTGCCGCGCACGCCCCCTCCGAGGAGGGTACGTTCGCCGCGTCCGGCACCGCCTGGTGGTGGCGCGGCACGCAGGCCCCGCCTGCCTTCGTCCCGGTGGTGCCTGCCACTCTGCGCCGTCGGCAATCAAGTCTGCTCTCGAAACGGCTCGGCCTGCTAAACATCCGCTCCTGGGACGACCCGGGCAGCGCCCTGGCCCGCCTGCGTCACCTGCCCGAACTCGTCGAGGCCCAGGTGAGTCTCCGGGTGGGGCGCCTCGCGCACGACATTGGCCGGGAGTACGAGACGGCATGGGCGCACCTGCTCGCACCGGAGGCCGGCAAGCAGAGCTACAAAGGGCAGCAACACCCCGCACCCAAGGAGTTGTTGGTCACACGGGAGGGAGCCCTGGAGGTTCTGCCCGCAGGGGAGGGTGGGGAGTCCGTGTACGTACCTGATCCGCTCGGGGCGCAGAACCGGGCACTGCTGGACAGGGTCCCCGTTCCGGTGCTCGCTGTGCGGGACGGCGCATTGGGCAGCCGGGTGCACGCGTTCCTCGACCGCGCGAAGACGTCGTACAACGTACAGACGTGTGCGAAGGCCGAGCGGGCCGTCCACGCGGACGGGTTGCCTCTGGACGAGGCGCCCCGGACACCGTTGAGCGAGTACGCGGGGCCCTGGCTGCATACTCTGCTCGCGGCGCACGTCGAATTCGACGACGAACGGACCTCCCGCACGCGCCCCGTGACAGCAGTGGACGTGGGCGGCGCGTTGCGCGTGTGCGATGTGACCGTCGCCGGTGAAGCCGTTGTCTGGATCGCCGGACACCGCCTTGCCGAGGACGGCGAGGATTGCGCGTTCCTCCACCCGGACCCCGAGCGCCCCCGCATCGTTGTGGCGCTCCGCGGCCCGCGCACCAACTGGCGGGTGATGCGGACCGCCGCTCCCGCCGTCGCCGACCTAGTCAGCGCACCCTACCTCCGGGACAGGTTGTTCGCCGCGCTGGTCAAGCTGGAGGGACGCGGCCTCAAGACTGACCACGTCCCCGACGCGGACCTTGCCGCAGTCCTGGACCTCGCGCCGCACCAACTCCGGGCCGTCCTCGCCGAACGTCCCTCTCAACGATCCGGCAGCACCCGTGTCGTACCACTGCTGGCCTGTCTCCACCTTGACCTCGCGGACGAACTCCGAGGGCGGGCAGAGGAATTCCCCGACCGCGCCGCCCTGGCGGCCTGGCTCACAGGGAAGGTCGGTGCTCAGGATGCCGCCCTGCTCATACAGCTGCTGGAGGATGACGACCAGGAGCGGCAGCTGGCCGCCCTTTCAGTCTCCCTGTCCGATGCCAACGAGGCGTGGCGCACCCTCGACCTGCGCCAGGTCGACAACAAGGACCGCCACGAAAGGCGGTTCGCGGCCTGGCTCCAGCGGCACCGTCCCGCGCTCGCCGAACGGGTCAGGGACGCCCACGCCGAAGCACACCGGGCCGGAAGCTCGCTTGTTCCGTACGTGAAACTGCGCGACCTGCCCGATCTACTGCCCGACCCCACCTGGCACTCCACCCTCTGGGACCTCTCGGACGAGCTGCTGCGACGCCACGCGGACGAATGGATGGACAAGCGACTTCCCGCCCGTGCCGCTGCGCCCAGCCTCCTCAAGCCGCTTACCGAGGTCCGTGACGCGTCCAGCGCCGCCGTGCAGAGGGAAATGAGGCGGCTGCGTCAACTGGTGGAGGACTGGCAGCAGTTTCATCGGAACGGCCAGGGCGAGACGCTCCCGGCCATCCACGACGTACTGCAGGCGATGGACGGCCAAGGGCTCCTCGACTTCGTGACCATTTCCACGAAGGTGTTGATCAACTGGCTCGACTCACACGGGCATTGGCCTGATGGCATGCCTCTGACGGACAAGCGCACCGACCTTGGGCTCACCGGGGCTCAACCTCCCGCCCCCACGGTTCCGGGGGCAAGCTCCCCACCGCCTACCCCGGGCCCCCGCATCCTACTGAACGGCAAATCGGTGCCGGCCCCACCCGACGACCTGGCCGAGCTCGCCCGCGCGGTGGTCGCCGACCTCACCCTGGAGCAGCTCGCCACCCCGGCTGGTATCGCGACGCCCCTGACGGGAGCCGTCCCTCACCCTCGCACTCCATCGTCCGGCACCCGGTCGTCGTCCGGCGGCTCGTACCGTGCGCCCTCCGCCGACTCGGACAGGAACGAGGCCATCGGCCTCGCGGGCGAGGCGGTGGTCGCCGAGTGGCTGCGCGCGCGGTACGGCGTCGAGCCGCAGGACTCCTGGAAGTCCGCGCTGCGTGTTCACGGGCTCCCCGGCGCGGAGCCAGGCGACGACCGGCTCGGCTATGACTTTCTCATCCACGACGGCGACACGACCCTCTACTACGAGGTGAAGGCCTCCGAAGGAGACAGCGGCGACTTCTTCTTCGGCGAGTCCGAACAGCGGCATGCTCGTCAACTTGGTCCGCACGAGGAGTATTTCGTCGTATACGTCTCGCACGTACTCGATCGGGAGAGGCGTGACGTGAAAGTCCTGCCGAACCCGTTCGGCGCACCCAACCTGGCCGGTTACGAATTGATCGGTACCCGGATGAGGCTCCGCTTCCGCCTCGACTGAACGAGGGCCGTCTCGGCCGTGCACAGGCGGCTCCGTTGCCTGTCGCGCGCTGGCGAACACCAGGCACTGGGTCTTCATCGATTATGTGGCCCCGTCCCGCAGGCTTTCTTTGGGCGGTACTTGGCAGTGTGAGGGCGCTGAGGCGGGGGTAGCCCTCCGCTTCTCCCTACTTCGGTGCCCGCATCCTTGTGGCGGATCCAGCTCCGCTCGGAGTGAGTTGTTGGAGGAGGTCGTTGCGGGGTGTCTCAGCGACGAACAGTGGCGCTTGCGGGTCGCTATCGGGCCCGCCCACCTGTGGCAGCGGCTCCTGTAGAACCAACGCGGCGCGGTTGTCGCCCACGCCGTCCGCTGGGACACCGACGCATCATCTCCCGACTCTCCCTCCACCGGATCTGAACCCGGGTCGGCTGCCCCGCAACAGCCACGCCAAGCCCGGCGGTGGCGTGCCTCGGTACTTCGCCGGTGACCGAGGTGACCAGGGCAACCCCCTCGGCGCCGTAGTTTCAGAGCACCGACTCCTCTCGGACCGTGTAGCCCATCGCGCGAGCCTGCACGGCTATGGCTTCGAATTCAGCGGTGGGGGAGAGAGCGGTGACCGTCTGGCGGCTGAGCGGAGCGCCCGACAGGACCGCCTGGACTGCGACGCGGTCGACGGGCCGCTCGTAGTAGTCCTCGGCGAACTCCGCATAGGCGTCCGGGCTGCCGTCTGTGAGCAGGCCGAACAGCCAGTCCGCGCCATCCGACTCGTCGGCGTCGAACTCGACCGGACCGCACTGCCAGGCGGGATCACCTGCTTCCCGCCACGCGCACACCGTGGCGTCGAAGAACTCCTCGAACTGGAGCTCCGGCGCCACAGGGTAGGGCGCGAGTGCGGTGGGCAGGCCGTCGAGCAGGCCGGGCCAGTGCGCGCGCGGCTCCTCGCGCCACGGAGTGGCATCGCACTCGTGGTCGAAGCCGTAGAGGAAGACTCCGGCCGGGTCGAAGACGACCGCGCACTGGTCGCCCGAGCCGTTCTCCATGCACGCCAGATCCACCCCTTCACGCCAACCTGAGAAGAACGAATGCATGGGAAAGGCCTTATCGAGGATGGCGTCGAGCAGCGCGAACGCCCGGCAACGGGCTCGCAGTACGTCAGGGGCGGGCAGCAGCTTCAACAGGGCGTGAACAGTCATGACGCACATTGAACAGCGCACCACTGACATCGGCGTTCGCGCGCCAAGAACAGTGAGCCGCCCCGAAACCGACGCAGCCCACCACCGTGACTGCGTACGACTGAGGGCCCTCGACTTGGAAAACTGGGCCTGCGGCCACCTCGTAAGGCTTCTCGATTTGGAGAGCTGGCCTGGATATCTCAGTGGCGGATCGGCCACTGACCAGCACCCTTGCCTTCGAACGGCACGATCGGCGGAGAGATTCTCCTTAAGGGATGTCAGCACAAGCCCCGGCCCGCAGCGGCGCACCCGCCATGCCCCACAACTCCTCCACCCCACGGCCGAGTAGCCGTTCTTCGTCCCCGCTCCCGACCACGATCTGGCTTCCCGGCCCGCTCGACTTCGTGACCGCACCCGCCGCCCCGGCGGTCCTGCCGGACTGGGCCGTCGAGAAGTTCCTCGCCGAGTTCCCCTGCCCCGGCCCTGCCCCCCGCACGTTGACGCGCCTGCAGATCGGTGACACCGCCTGCGGCATGGATGCCCGCACCCCCTGCGCCACCAGCCCCGCCGCACCCGACAACCACGGTGAAAGGCCGGGCGGACGGCCCCAGATCCTGTTGGCCGAGCTCCACCCCAACACCCTCCCCAGCCCGAACGCTCCTCTATCTGGCAGCGCCACCACTCCAGGAGCAATCGACGACGGCTGGCCCGGCTTCTTTCACCGCGCCCACCAACTCCTCTCCGAGAACGGCGTTCTGCTCATTGCCGCTCGGCAGTGCCGGGAGGACGGGTACCTCACCGATCCGCTCGGGCTGCTCATCGCGACCGCCCGCACTGCCGGGTTCGTGTATCTCCAGCACCTGATCGTCGTCCATGCCCACGCCGTCGACGACCGCCTCCAGCCCGCCCCGCCCCCGGGCGCTCCCGGCGACCTCGTTCACTCCGACCTCCTCGTTCTAACCCGTACCGCCCGCCCCGGACAGGGGAGTTGACCGCCGTGCAGTACCAGCGACTCTCGGTGTGGAACACCGCCCCCACCTCTGCCCCCGCCCAACGACGCGGGCGCTACGTCCTCGGCTCCGCCGCCCACCCCGCGAAGATGCTCCCCGTCCTCGCCGCGCACGCCATCGCCACGTACACCCGCCCCGGCGGCTTGGTCTTGGACCCGATGTGCGGCATCGGCACGACCCTTGTGGAGGCCGTCCACCTCGGCCGCCACGCCCTGGGCACCGAGTACGAACCCGCCTGGGCGTACCTCTCCGAGCAGAACCTCCGTCACGCCGACGGCCAAGGAGCGACAGGCGCAGGCGCCGTCTACTGCGGCGATGCCCGCCAGCTCACCGAGCACATTCCGCCCGCCTTCCACGGCACCGTCGACTTGGTGCTCACCTCACCGCCGTACGGCAGCACCGTCCACGGACAGGTCCGCTCCACCCGCGAATCTGGGAAACGCGGCGTGACCAAGAGGGACTACCGCTACAGCCAAGACCCGCACAACCTCGCCCACGTCGGCCTCGACCGCCTCATCGAAGCCTTTACCGAGATCCTCACCGAATGCCGCCACCTGCTGCGCCCCGGCGGCACAGTCGTCATCACCACCCGGCCCTGGCGCGAACGCGGTGAACTCGTCGACCTTCCCACCGCCGCCCTCGCCGCCGGAGAGGCCGCCGGACTCATCCCCGCCGAGCGCAACGTCGCCCTCCTCGCCGGCATCCGCGACAGTCGGCTCATCACCCGACCGTCGTTCTTCCAGATGACCAACACCCGCGAGGCGCGCACCCGCGGCATCCCCCTGCACGTGGTCCAGCACGAGGACGTACTGGTGCTCACCAAGCCCGGAAAGGCGGTGAGTTCCGGCGAACCCAAGGGTGGTCCTGAAGGGCACCCACTGAACACTGCGGCTGCCTTCCGTTCACGCACCTGCGCCCGGACTGGGGTCAGCCATGACCACCGCTGACGGGCCGAAGATCGGCAGCGCTTGCTCCGGTGTCGGCGGCCTCGATCTCGGCGTGCTCGCGGCCCTCGGCGGGCGTGTCGTCTGGCACGCCGAGAACGATTCCCGCGCAGCCCGTGTGCTCTCCAGGCACTGGCCCGGCATCCCTAACCACGGCGACGTCACCGCCCTCGACTGGGCGGACGTCGAGCCCGTGGACGTCCTCACCGCCGGGTTCCCGTGCCAGGGCCTGTCGGTCGCCGGCCCTCGTACTGGCCTGGCCCCGGGCACCCGCTCTGGGCTGTGGCACCACCTCGTGACCGGAATTGAAGCCCTCGCCCCAGCCTTGGTCGTGATCGAGAATGTGCGCGGAATCCTCTCTACCCGAACCGACCCCCTCCCCTGCACCGTTCGCGACGTGGAACCCTGCCCGCGGTGTCTGGGAGACGCCGACGGTCAACCTCGTATGCGGGCACTCGGAACCGTTCTGTCAGGCTTGGCCGACCGAGGGTACGACTGTGCATGGACGTGCGTACAGGCTGCCGACGTCGGCGCCCCGCACCGCCGCTCCCGTACCTTCCTCATCGCCTGGCCCACGACAACCAGCGCCTCCGCTACCGCTGTTGAAGACCCCGACGGCCAACCTGGGCAGCAACGGCGGCTCCCAGCACCCCACCAAACGCAAAGCGGGCGGGCACGGGCCCACTCTGGCCGACGAGGTCGAGCACCTGCTGCCCACCCCGAGAGCCAGCGACGGCACGAAGGGGTCACCGCATCAGTGCTACCGCAACGGCACCCCGACCCTCGCCTCCACCGCCGCCACGCTCACCCCACCCCCGCAAAGCCCGTCGCCCGCGTCCGGCCGTCTGCTTCCGACCCCGACCACCAGCGATTCCCACGGTGGTGCGGGCACCACCCCCAAACGCCAAGGCGGCATGAACCTCCGAACTGCCGTCACTCGCCTGCCCAGTGGTGGGCCGAGTACCTCCCCGCCATCCGCCGCTGGGAAGACGCCACCGGACACCCCGCCCCACCACCCACCGTCCCCGGAACCCGACGCCTCTCCGCCGAATTCGTCGAATGGATGATGCTCCCCAAGGGATGGGTCACCGCGACCGAAGGTCTGACCCGCGCCGCCCAACTCCACCTCCTCGGCAACAGCGTCGTCCCCCAACAAGCCACCCGCGCACTGAAGCTTCTGCTCGCCACGGATGCGCCATGCCACGCTTCTCGACTGCGTGGCGGCGTACGCCTGGGAGGCGCCGAGTGAGCACACCGCCAAGGCCTCGCGCCGTCTCACACCGTTGCCCCCAAGACGGGGCGGCAACTGCTGGTCCAGACCGAAATCGGCGGAGAGATCCGGAGGCGCGCGCCACTCCACGCACGGCAAAGACTCGCCGCCCAGCGGCTCATCGAGACATGAGCGCAGGGGAGTGCAGCGTCCGTCGCGACGATGCCGTGTGGGCATGGGCCCGGCGACTGGCACGGGCGGCTCCCATGTGGTCGGAACGAGAGTGGAGGCGGGTGAACGCGATCCTGCGCCTGAACATCGCTACCCGGGCCGGGAACACCGCCGATCCGACACGGCGCGATCAGTCCTCGCGTTGACGGAAGTGAGGCGTCAGACGTTCGTGTACGGGGCGGCGCCTTCCTAGGGACGGCGCGACAACAACCGCTGTCAGGAGCCGTTCGATGTAAGCGCGCTTCTCGATCAGTGTGAGGTCGGGCCAGTCGGAGGCTAGATCGATGGGCGCACCCTGGGCTGCAAGCTGCCTCTTGAAGGCGCGGTTCTGCTCGGCGAGGAGGGTGCGTTCCCTGGCCTCGTATTCTGCGAGGAAGGCGAAGTACCGCTCAGCGGACACCTGTCGATTCTCACGAGCCCTCTTCAAATCGGAGATGTCCTCGCGGACTCGTACGAGTTCCTCCTTGCGTGCCCACGGAGGTGAGGTCGCGACCGCGTTCCGGCGTGCGGCCTCTTCCTCGTATTTGGCGAAGACGAGGATCTTGACTGCATTGTCGGTCTCAAGCCCCGGGATACGCACTCCTCCACACCCTCCAGCAGCCGAGCTGGAACAGTGGTAGAAGAAGAATCCATCCGGCTTCTTCTGGGCCAGCGATGCCCTGAGGCCACGCAGTGGGGCGTCGCAGCCGGCCTTGCCGCAGCGCAAGGTGCCGGTGAGTAGATACTTCCGGGTGTTGTGACCGTTGCCGGGCTGCTTGTTGGCACCAATCGCCGAGATCAGAGCCTGCCATTCCTCGCCGGACAAGATGGGCTGCCACTGGCCCGCCACCGGCTGGCCGTCGGAGTCGTAAACGATTTCGTACCGGAAGTTCTCGGTCCCGGTCTCCGGATTGACATCGCGTACGCCACGAGCACGAACTCCGCACGCCCGTGGGTTGCGCAGCGCATTCTTCAGACCGGCAGTCCGCCATACCTTGCCCTTGGCGGTGAGTACGCCCTTCTGGTTCAACTGCCGCACCACCGCAGTGATCGGAGCACCTGCGATGATTCGCAAAGCCGCATCTCGCAGCACTTTTGACTCGTCCGGGTGCAGAGTGCGTCTGTCCTCCTGCCAGCCGAAGGGACGGTTCCCGCCCGCTGGCAGACCGGCGTTCTGAAGGGCTCGGTGCTTGCGTGCGACGCGTCGAGCCGTGTCTGCGGACTGCTTGCTGCTCATGGACACGATGACTCGCGCCATGGCTCTGCCGTTGTCGGTCAGGAGATCGAGGGTTCCGGTGATATCGATGATCGGCCGCCGGAAGCTCTCTACGACTTCAATGGCGTCTTCGAGATGCCGGTTGTCGCGCGTGAGGCGATCAATGTCGTAGACGATGAGCCCATCGAGGCGCTTGCCGTTCGGCGCGGTGCCCCGCTTGAGATCCTCCAAAGCGCCCTCGAATACCGGCCGGATCACGCGGTAGCCCATCTGGCCGTCTGGGAGGCGGACCCGTTTGCGCTTCCACGCCGACGTGTCCGGTTCGTCGTACGTGTAGACGTAGCTACCGCCCCGCGATTCAACGAACCCTTTGTTGTCCTTCTCCTGCTCGTCACGGCTCTTGATGTCCCGCCCGGAGAGCGGGATGGAGGCCGCTCTTCCGGTAGTTGAGAGCTTCTTCTCGGCCGGGTCGCTTTCGTCCCCGGGTTCGAAGGAGAGACGGACTAGGCTGCCCCAATTCTGCCCGGTCAGATCACCCCAATGAGCCTTCTTTACAAGGTCGTTGGTCACGCAACCAAGCTACATTCAGCGATGTGCTGTTTCCAGATCGCCTCGTCCTCGCGGCCCGGCAGCAGCAGCACCTCCGCGTGCTCCACGCCTCGGCCCGCACGGCCCACCTGCTGGTAGTAGGCGATCGGGGACGAGGGCGACCCGAGGTGCACCACGAAGCCGAGGTCCGGCTTGTCGAAGCCCATGCCCAGCGCCGAGGTGGCGACCAGTGCCTTGACCCGGTTGGCGAGCAGATCCTCCTCGGCCTGCACCCGCTCCGCGTTCTCGGTCCTGCCCGTGTAGGAGGAGACGGTGTGACCGCACTGGCGCAGGTACGCCGTGACCTCATCGGTGGCGGCGACCGTGAGGGTGTAGATGATCCCGGACCCCGGCAGCTCGTCGAGGTGGTCGGCCAGCCAGGCCAGCCGGTGCGCGGCGTCCGGCAGCTGCAGGACGCCCAGGCTGAGGCTCTCCCGGTCCAGCGGGCCGCGCAGCACCAGGGCATCGGTGTCCGCGCCGGTGCCGAGTTGCTCGGCGACGTCGGCCGTCACGCGGGAGTTCGCGGTGGCCGTGGTGGCCAGGACAGGGACGCCGGGCGGGAGCTCGGCCAGCATGGTGCGCAGCCGGCGGTAGTCGGGGCGAAAATCGTGACCCCAGTCCGAGATGCAGTGGGCCTCGTCGACCACCAGCAGACCGGTGGCGGCGGACAGCTTGGGCAGCACATTGTCGCGGAAGTCCGGATTGTTGAGCCGCTCGGGGCTGACCAGCAGGACATCCACCTCGCCCGCCGCGACCTCGGCCTGGACGGTGTCCCACTCCTCGGTGTTGGACGAGTTGATGGAGCGGGCGCGGATGCCGGCCCGCGCCGCGGCCTCGACCTGGTTGCGCATGAGCGCCAGGAGCGGCGAGACGATCACGGTGGGGCCGCTGCCGCGCTCGCGCAGCAGGGACGTGGCGACGAAGTACACCGCGGACTTGCCCCAACCGGTGCGCTGCACGACCAGGGCCCGGCGCTTGTCGGCCACAAGCGCCTCGATGGCACGCCACTGGTCCTCGCGAAGCCTGGTCTCGCCGGTGGGGTCACCGACGAGACGGGCGAGTACCTTGTCGGCCGCCGCGCGGAGATTGGGGTCGTTCGTCTGCTGCATGCACCCCATACAACAGGACGGGTCGGACAACCGGGGAACGAGCGGTTACGGCCGGGGCCGCTCGTTCGTATGAAATGTTCACGACAGGATCATGATCCTGTCGTTGTCCGGGCAGACCTCACGTCGGGAGTCTGAGCACACCGCCCGCTCCCGTCCCGGAGGTTTCGTCATGCGCAGACTTTCCGCTCTCTCCCTGGCAGCCGTCGCTCTCGCCCTGCCCGCCGCGATCCTGCCCGCCGCCACCGCGAGCGCGGCCCCGGCCGACAAGCCGCAGGTCCTCAGTGGCTGGACCCAGACCAGCGCCGCCAGCCACAACTCCTGGACCTCGGCCCGCGCCAACCAGGGCTCCTGGAGCGCGTACGGGTTCGACTGGTCCACCGACTACTGCTCCTCGTCGCCCGACAACCCCTTCGGGTTCCCCTTCCAGACCTCCTGCGCCCGCCACGACTTCGGCTACCGCAACTACAAGCAGGCCGGCGCGTTCAACGCCAACAAGGCCCGCGTCGACAGCGCCTTCCATGCCGACCTGAAGCGGGTGTGCACCGCCTACTCGGGAGCCAAGCGCGCCTCGTGCGACGCGACGGCCTGGACCTACTACCAGGCCGTCGACAAGCTCGGCTTCTCCGCCGTGGTGGACGGCTCGGCCGTCGCCTGACACCCGGCCACTCGCGCACCCGGACATGAGAACTTCATGTCCGGGTCGTGACGACCTGGCTGTCCGAGGCCCCACGGTCGGTCACATACTCGACAGAACCATCCCCGAGGAAAGGGGGTTCGCCGTGCCGATCACGGCTGGGAATCACACCGTCGATCTCTGGGCGCTGTCACCAGCGGAGGGTGAAGATTTCACATGGGGCTCCCGGGGAATTCGGTGTCCTCAACCGGGTGCACCGGGTGAGCAGACACGCCGCGTCCGGTGATCAACCGGAAGATACGGGACATCCGGTGGTGCGGGCGAGCCGCAAAGGGGGGGCTAGCCCCCCCGGGGATTGGGGGGGTAAGGGGGTTCTGACGACCGGTCCCGAAACCGAGACTTAAGGCATGACGATCGAAGCGGCGATCACGCCATCCGTTGGGCCGGCCACCAAGGCGACAGGGAGTGATTTCGCTCAACTGTCCCGAAGGATCGCCCAGGACGGTCTTCTGGACCGCCGTCCCCTCTACTACAGCATTCGGTTCGGCATCGTGGGTCTCTCGTGCCTGGCCGGTGGGGCGGCGTTCTTCGCCCTGGGGGACAGCTGGCTCCAGCTGATCCTCGCGGTCGCGATGGCCGTCCTGTTCGGCCAGCTCGCCCTGGTGTTCCACGACTTGGCGCACTGTCAGGTCTTCTCGCGGCGACGTCCCAGCGAGATCGGCGGACTGATCACGTCCAACGTCTTCGTGGGCATGAGCTACGGCTGGTGGATGAACAAGCACACCCGCCACCACGTCAATCCCAACCACGAGGAGAAGGACCCGGATGTCGCTCCGGACATCCTGGTGTGGTCGAAGCGGCAGGCGCGAGCCGCGAAGGGGCTGCCCAGGTTCATCGGGCGCCACCAGGCTCATCTCTTCATTCCGCTGCTGACGCTGGAGGGCCTCAACCTCAGCTTCAACAGCTTCAAGGCGCTGAGCAGCCCGACGATGAAGCGGCCGGTCGTCGAAGGCGCCCTTCTCGTCGCACACTTCGTCATTTACTTCGGTGCGCTGTTCACCGTTCTTTCCCCGGGTAAGGCAATTGCCTTCATCGCAGTCCACCAGGGGCTGTTCGGTATTTATCTCGGATGCATCTTCGCTCCCAATCACAAGGGAATGGCGATGATTACCGATGAGGACCAGCTCGACTTCCTGCGCCGTCAGGTACTCACCTCGCGCAATGTGAAGGGAAGCCCCTTCATGGACATCGCCATGGGCGGCCTCAACTACCAGATCGAGCACCACCTCTTCCCCAACATGCCGAGCCCGGCCCTCAAGCGGGCCCAGGTGATCACCGAGGCGTATTGCGCAGAAATCGGTGTGCCCTATCACCAGACCGGTTGGATCGCTTCCCAGGCCGAGGCGCTGAGGCACTTGCGGCGCGTGGGCGAGCCCATTCGCGAGAAGCGCTGAGCGCGGATCGTCTGAGTCTGAGTCGCTGGATGCAAGTCCGCTGAATCCTCGGATGCGGATCACCTGAATCCGTGGATTCCGACAGGCCCGGCACTGCCACCCGTTCCCCGCGCGTGCCCATCCCGCGCGGGGAAGGCCGGATGGCGGCGCCGGGCCTGATCAGTTCTCCGTACGGCTCTATGCGCGGCTCTGCGTGCGGTTCCCTCTACGGCTCTGCGTGCGACTCTGTCTGCGGTTCTCTGTACGGATAGTGCGAGGTTCGGCCAATTCGGCCTGTGGTGGGAGCGGTTCCGCGATAGGGCGGGGATTGTGTGATGAGCGCCACCGCCCTGTGGATAAAGTTGTCCACAGGGTTGGCGGAGCAGGTGGTGTCCGCGAGAACGTCTTTCCATGAACAAGCACCAGGAATCCACCGGTCCTTCCGCAGGGTCTTCCACCTGCGACCAGATCACCCTCCGCGGCCCGGCCGAGCTAGCCGACGCCCTTCCGTACCTGATGGGCTTTCACCCCACCGACAGCGTGGTGATGGTCGCCCTGCATGGCCGCCGCGGCCGGTTCGGCGGGCGGCTCAGGCTCGGAATCCCGCGCTCGCCGAGGGAGTGGCAGCCCGTCTCGGACCAGCTCGCCGACTGCCTGGTGGACGGGAGCGAGCGGCGGGGTGACCGGCCCGACGGCATCGTCATCTTCCTGTGCCAGGACCCGGCGGCGGGGGAGTCCGGCCGGCAGACGATGGAGCGGCTACGCCCCTTCGCGCAACAACTGCGGACCGCGTGCGGCGCGTTGGACGTCCCCGTGCTCGAAGCGCTGTGCATCTCCGACGGCAGGTACTGGTCGTACTGCTGCCCCGACGCTCGGTGCTGCCCGCCCGAGGGCAGCGCGCTGGCACTGCCGGGCACCTCGGTCATGGCCGCGGCCGCCGCCTACGCGGGCATCCAAGTGCGCGGATCGCTGCGGGAGATGGAGACCCGGCTTGTGTCCGGGCCGGGTCCCGGCGATGGGGAGCAGCTGAGGGCCCTGGACGTGGCCGGCCTCGCCCTGGTGCCCCGGATTCTGAGCGGGGACGAGCGCGAGCAGGTCGGCGCCGAGACGCTGGGTCTGGCCCGGCGGCTCATGGCGCGCCTGGGAGAGAGCGGGCCGTCGCCCGAGGGGCGGCCCGGCACGGACGCCGGGGACGACGCCCTCATCGCCCCCGCCGAGGCGGCCGCGGTCATCGTGGGGCTCCAGGACCGGGAGACCAGGGACCGGGCGGCGCAGTGGATGGAAGGCCCGGACGCGCAGCGGGCACTGCGGCTCTGGCGTGCGCTCGCCCGCCGCTGCGTCGGCCCGTACGAAACCCACGCCGCCGCGCCGCTCACCCTCGCCGGATGGGTCGCCTGGTCGACCGGCGACGAGCCCGGCGCGAGGGTTGCCCTCGGCCTGGCTCTGCGGGCCGACCCCGACTATCACTTCGCCCAACTCCTGCACCAGGCCTGCAACGAGGGCATCGACCCGGAGGCGCTGCGCCGCTGCCTGCGCCAGGAACGGGCGGGACACGGGACGACCGGACCGCGGGCGCCGCGCGGGCGGCCGGGACACCGCCACACCCTGTCGCCGGTCCAGGGGCGGGCCGCCGCACGGCGCTCCAAGGGCGACCGGGCCGGAGGGAACCGCCTGAGGGCACGCCCCGGCGTGGCCGGCGCGCGTGGCCGTATCCGCCGACGCGACGGGCATCGCGGCGGCAGGAGCGGTCGATGACAGCGTTGATGAGAGCGTCGATGACAGCCGTGACCCGGTCGCCTGTGAGGACGTTCACCGGTGTGGCCCCGCCACCACCACCCCGCGCCGTTCTGGTCGGCGCGGCCGTCCCTAGCGCGGAGGAGGCACCGTATGGCCGTCGTAGTCCCGTCCCCTGCCGGCGACCGAAGGGCCCTTCCTGGCAGCGTGGGAGGAGCCCCGCCGCCAGGCGAGCTGCCCTCCGTCCACGCCCTGCTGATCTGCGCCGACCTGCCGGGACTCGCCATCTCGGCGGAGCACGGGCAGCTCACCGGAAAGGGACTCGAGGGCTTCTACCAATCGGGCCGCAGGCTCATCTCCCGCTGCGAGTTGCGGGTGGCCGGCCGCGATCCGGTCGCCCTGCAGGGCAGGCTGCTCTCGGCCGACCGCGTCCGGTTCATGGCCGTGGTGCGTACGCCGGCCTGTGTGGGGCCGGACCCCGAGGTCGGGGTGGAGCGGCTCCGGCACGCCGACGGCACCGAGCGGATCACTCTGCGCAGCTCGGCGGGACGCCCTCTGCGGCTGCGTGTGGAGATCGCCCTCGGCACGGACCTCGCCGACCTGGGGGCCGTCGCGGCGGGCCGGGCGGGGCCCGAACTGCCCGCCAGCGTTCATGGCTCCGGACTGCGCTGGTCGGTCGCCGGAGCCCACTGCCAGGTCACCGCAGACCCGCCGCCCGAGGACGCGCTGGCCTCCGCCGGGCTGCTGCGCTGGGAGCTGGAGCTGCTGCCGGGGGACTCGCGCACCATCGAGCTCCTCGTCCGGACGGACCGTGCCGTGCGGCCGCTCGCGAAGGCCGGGGCGGGGCCGCTCTCCGCAGCGACGGCGGAAGGCGACGACCCTCGGGTGCACGAGCTGCTGCGCACCAGCGTCGACGATCTGCGGGCGCTGCTGGTGCGCGACCCGGGCCACCCGGCCGACGTATACCTGGCGGCAGGGGTGCCCTGGCGCTGTGGGCTCGCGCCCGCCGAGGCCCTGTGGGCGGCGCGGATGACGCTGCCTCTCGGTACCCGGCTCGCCGTGTCCACGCTACGGACGCTCGCCCGTACCCAGCTCACGGGGGCGGGGCCCGACCGCGGTCGGATTCCGGGCCCCTTCAGGGACGCCGGCCGCCACCTCCCGCCGAGCTGCACGGGTGTCGAGGCGACCCTCGCCTTCCCCGTGGTGCTCGCGGAGGCGCGGCGCTGGGGGATGGCCGAGCAGGACCTGGAGGAGTTGCTGCCGGTGGCTGAGCGTTGTCTGCACTGGTTGCGCGGTGCCGCCGGGGACGACGGCTTTCTGCGGGACCGGAGCTCCGTGGGGCTGCGGCGCGGTGAGACGCAGGCGCACGCCCACCGCGCCGCGCTCCTCGGCGCCGACCTGCTGGCGGGGTGCGGCCGGGCGGGGGCCGAGGGGTGGCGCGAGTGGGCCGGTGCGCTGCGCCGCGGCTTCCGGCGGGACTTCTGGCTCGACGATCGCGCGGGCGGCCGTCCGGCGGCTGCCCGCACGGCCGACGGGCGGCTCGTGCCGCACCTCGGGGCCGGAGCGGCGCACTTGCTGGACACCGGCCTACTGGGCGCGGGGCAGCTCGCACCAGGGCTCCTGGACAAGGTACAGACCGAACAGCTGGCGAGGTTGCTGGGCAGCCCCGCGCTGGACTCGGGGTGGGGGCTGCGCAGCCTCGGCGTCAAGGAGGCCGGGCACAGCCCGTTCGGCCACCGCGGCGGATCGGTTCGCGTCCACGAGACGGCCGTCGCCGTGGCGGGGCTGGCTGTGGCCGGACATGAGAAGGAGGCGACCTCCTTGCTGCGCGGCGTCCTGGACGCCGCGGAATCCTTCGGCCACCGGCTGCCCGAGATGTACGGGGGCGAGCAGCGCACCGCGGGCAGTGCGCCGGTGCCACACCCGGCCGCCTGCCGCCCGGCGGCCGTGGCTGCCGCCGCCGGGATCCATCTGATCGCCACGCTCGCGGGGATCCGCCCCGACGCCCCCGCGGGCACCGTCGCCCTGTCCCCGGTGCGCTGCGCCCCACTCGGCGCCGTCCGGCTCGCCGGGCTGCGCGTCGCCGGGGAGCCCTTCGCCGTACGGATCAGCAGGCTGGGTCTCGGCATGGTCGAGGAAGCCGCCGGCAACCTTCAACTGGGAGTCCGAGGATGAGGCCCGAAAGACGCGCCGACCGACACATCGACAGGCACACCGACAGGCTTTCCGCCAGCCACTTCGACGATCGTCGTGAGGGGAGTGCGACCGCCGACCGCGCACCTGGCAGAGGGACTGTTTATCGTCAGGCAGACGACTATGATCGCGGTATGTCGCCCTACGACCCGTCGGCCTTTCCTCCCTTCGCCGTCACGGTGGATCTGGTCGTTCTCACCGTCCGCCGTCACGCGCTCTGCGCACTGGTCGTACGCCGCGGCGAGCAGCCGTACCAGGGCCGGTGGGCGCTGCCCGGCGGGTTCGTCCGGGTGGACGAGGATCTCGGGATGGCGGCAGCCCGCGAGCTCGTGGAGGAGACCGGGCTGTGCGCGCACGAGCCGGGAACGCCCTCCATCGGGAACGGGGCGCACCTCGAACAACTCGGCACGTACGGAGACCCCAAGCGCGACCCCCGCATGCGAGTGGTCAGCGTGGCTCATCTGGCGCTCGCCCCAGACCTTCCCGCGCCCCGGGCCGGCGGCGACGCGAACAGCGCCCGCTGGGCCCCGGTCGAAGCTCTGCTCAGCAAGGACGGCGGATTCGACCGCGAGGGCGAGCAGCCCGCCCCGCTCGCCTTTGACCACGCGCAGATCCTCGCGGACGGCGTGGAACGGGCCAGGTCCAAGATCGAGTACTCGTCGCTGGCCACTGCGTTCTGCCCGCCGGAGTTCACCGTCGGCGAGCTGCGCCGGGTGTACGAAGCCGTGTGGGGCGTCGTACTCGACCCCCGGAACTTCCACCGTAAGGTCACCGGCACCCCTGGGTTCCTCGTCCCGTCGGGCGGGACCACGACCAGGCAGGGCGGGCGGCCCGCACAGTTGTTCAGGGCGGGTGGGGCGCCATTGCTCAACCCGCCGATGCTGCGCCCCGAGGTCTGATCAGCCCGGATCGGTCCAGATTGCATCAGATCGGTCCAGATCGGTCCAGATCGGCCAAGATTGCTCCTTATTGGCCGCGATCAGGGCTGATCGGTGCTGAATCGATGTCTGATTCAAGGGTGCGATCAAGGGTGCGATCTCGGAGGTGATCTCGGACGGGACCTCGGATATGGCATCGGGTGCGACCCGCATGCGACCGAGGGCCCGCGCGACGTCTGACACCCGCGGTATCTCCGCTCCACCAGAAGTCGGATATATCGCGTTATCTTGCTGCGGTACGTGCCCTGCCGCCGAGCGGTCTCACCTACCGCGAGAGAAGCGATGCTCCAGGCCATCGGACTCACCAGTTTCCCCCGCCGACAGCTCCCGCCCGCCGTGGACGATCTGACCTTCGAGGCCGGATCGGGCCAGGTCACGGCCCTCCTCGGAGCCTCCGGTTCCGGCAAGACCACGGCGCTGCGGCTGATGCTCGAACTCGAACCCGGCCGTGGCGTCACCTACCTCCGCGGCCGGCCCCTGCACCGGGTCGCCCACCCGGCCCGTGAGGTCGGAGTGTTGCTCGGCGACGTCCCGGGCCACCCGGCGCGCACCGCGCGCGGCCAGCTCCGGATGCTCTGCGCCGCGGCCGGAGTGCCCGCCGCCCGCGCCGACGACATGCTCGAACTGGTCGGTCTGGCCGGTCTCGGTGACCAGCGCCTCGGGATGTTCTCGCTCGGCATGGACCGCAGACTCGGCCTCGCGTCCGCCCTGCTGGGAGACCCTCACACGCTGCTGCTCGACGAGCCCGCGGAGGGCCTGTCGCCACGCGAGAACAGCTGGTTGTACGGCCTGCTGCGCGGCCACGCGGCCCAGGGCGGCACCGTGCTCTACACCACGAGCGACGCCAAGGAGGCCGCCCGTATCGCCGACCGGGTGGTCACCATCGAGGGCGGCCGGCTCGTCGCGGACCAGGCGGCGGCCGAGTTCGCCCGCACCCGCCTGCGCCCCCGGGTCGCCGTGCGGACGCCGCACGCGGCCCGTCTCGGCGCCCTCGTCAGCAAGGAGGCCCGCGCCGCCCAGCGCTCCGTCGAGGTGGTCACCGAGGACGGCAACCGCCTCTCCGTCTACGGCAGCGACTGTGCGCGGATCGGCGAGACCGCCTTCCGGCACGGCATCCTGGTCCATCAACTCGCCGACGAGATCGGCGACACCGGCCCGGCCCCCGTCGTGAAACCGTCCCCCGCTTCCGTCGGCACGCGAATGCCCGCCGCGGCCCCCGGACCACCCCCGCCGCCCCTCCACCCGGCCCGCAGCCCCCTGCGCCCCCTGCGCTACGAACTGCGCCGCCTCCTGGGCACCAGGACGACCTTCCTGATCGCGGCGGCCGTGCTGGCCGTCTCGGTCGCCCTCTCCGTGCTGCTGGCGCGCACGGTGGGCACCCCGCTGCCGAGCCTGCTGGCCGCCTGGCCGGACATCCTGCCCCTGCCGCCCGCCGCGTTCGGCGCGGGCCTGCTCGGCGCCCTCGCTTTCGGTGACGAGTTCCGCTACCCGGCGCTCGCGTCGGCCCGCGGCACGGTCCCCCGCCGCCTGGGCCTGCTCCTCGCCAAGCTGGCCGTCTCCGCCGCCACCGCGCTGCTCCTGGCGCTCCTCGTCGCGGTGGCCGACGCCCAGGCCCTCCATCTCCTGTACGGAAGCGATTTGCTGCGGGTCCCGGAAAAGTGGCCGTCGCTCGTGGCGAGTTGGGCCGGCCTCGCGGTGGGCTGCGCCTGGGCCGGGCTACTGGGCGCCGGGGTCTTCCGCGCCACGGCCGCCGGAGTGGCCGCCGTGCTCGCCGTTCCGGTCGTTGTCGCTCCCGCCGTGCAGAAGCTGGTCGTGGGTCCGTCCGCGCGTTCGGTCGCCGGACTGCCGGGCAGACTGCGCGAACTGGTGTGGTTGGAATGGCCGTACGAACTCGACCGATGGCTCGTGGCGACGATGCGGCTCATGGCTCAACCGGTCGGTGCGGCGCTGGCGTTGTCACTCTGCGCTCTGCTCTGCGCATATCTGTTCACGGGTCTCCGCCGTAGAGTCCGTTGGTGACCGGCTTCCACTCGATGGCCGGCACATCGCCCGCAACTCCCCCGAGAACGCCCATTTCTTTCCGATAAGGCGTCAATTGTGAGGGGTGCGGCGATCACCCTTTCGTGTGCTTTTCACCAAAGACCTCAAGGGTCGCGGGACTCACGCCGACAAAGGTTCCGTGAGTACCCTTGCGCACACCATGATGACCGCCGCCCGCACCGCCGAGTCCGGCCTCGCGGCCCCGGGTGAACTCGACCGATATTCCTCCCCGCAGGCGCCCGGCGCCGACCGAGTGGGCCTGCCCTCCTGGGGTGGCGACTCGGACCTGGGCCGGGCGGGCCGCCGCTCCGCGGGCAGCCGCGGCCGTGGACTCCACGGCCAACTCGTCCAGCAGCTCGGACAGATGATCGTATCCGGCGACCTCGGCGCCGACCGCCCGCTCGTCCCCGAGGAGATCGGCCAGCGCTTCGAGGTCTCCCGTACCGTCGTACGCGAGTCCCTGCGCGTCCTTGAGGCCAAGGGCCTGGTCAGCGCCCGTCCCAACGTCGGCACCCGGGTCCGCCCGGTCTGCGACTGGAACCTGCTCGACCCCGACATCATCGAATGGCGTGCCTTCGGTCCGCAGCGCGACGACCAGCGTCGCGAACTGAGCGAGCTGCGCTGGACGATCGAGCCGCTCGCCGCGCGTCTCGCCGCGGGCCACGGCCGCGAGGACGTCCAGCAGCGCCTCTGCGACATGGTGGAGATCATGGGCCACGCCCTCGCCCAGGGCGACTCCCTCACGTTCTCCCGGGCGGACGCCGAATTCCACTCCCTGCTCATCCAGCTCGCGGGCAACCGGATGCTGGAGCACCTCTCCGGCATCGTCTCCGCCGCCCTTCAGGTGTCCGGCGGCCCCGTCACCGGCTGTGACCGTCCCACCGAGGGCGCGCTCGTGCACCACTCCCGCATCATCGACGCCATCGCGGCGGGCGACGCCCTGGCCGCCGAGAACGCGATGCGTCAACTGCTCACGGTTCACCCGGAGGTGGACCGCGTGGTGCCCGCGCCGCGCGAGCACTGACAGCAGTTCGCAGCCAGGGTGGCTGTCTTGCGGCCCTGCCGCGCCGATCAACCCCGTGTCGCCGGATCCCTTCGGGTCCGGCGACACGACTTTGGGGTGACCCGACTGTGGGGTGACGCGCGTTGAAATCCCCGCTGTTCGGCCTTGCGGCGCACGGGGTGTGACTCGGGCCACGAAGATTGGGCGTAACACTCCCCGGAACTGTGCGATGACCTAAGAGGTGACAGCCGAAGAGGAATGCAGCCGCCGTTACCGGCGCTGTAACAAGTCCGAGGTTCAACCCGCGCCGTCGGTACATCCGCAGCCGACGGTCGTCGGCAGTGGCCCGTACTCAGGGCGCAGCCGGAAGCCGTTTCCATCGTTCCGAGAGGTTGTTCGTGTCGGCCAGCACATCCCGTACCCTCCCGTCGGAGATCGCCGGGTCCGAATCTGTGATGGCGCTCATTGAGCGGGGAAAGGCTGATGGGCAGATCGCCGGCGACGATGTGCGCCAGGCATTCTTGGCAGACCGGATCCCGCCGGTCCAGTGGAAGAACGTTCTGCGCAGCCTCAACCAGATCCTCGAGGAAGAGGGTGTGACGCTGATGGTCACCGCCGCGGAGCCGCCGAAGCGCCCTCGTAAGAGCGTGGCGGCGAAGAGCCCGGTCAAGCACACCGCGACCCAGTCCGTCGCGGCCAAGGCGCCCCCCGCGAAGACCGTCGCGGCCGTAGCGCTTCCGGCTGCCGAGACCGTGGACGCGGTGACCCACGAGACGGGCGAGGTCGGGTCCGGCGAGGCCGTCGCGCCCGCACCGGTGAAGAAGGCGGCCGCGAAGAAGGCGGCGAAGAAGGCGGCGGCGAAGAAGACCGCCACGAAGAAGACCGCGGCCAAGAAGACGGCAGCGAAGAAGGCCGCCGGCAAGGGCGACGACGGCGCTGACGGCGAGGAGGAGACCACCCCCGCCAAGGCAGGTGCCGAGGAGGAGGAAGAGGGCGGCGAGGCCAAGGGCTTCGTGCTGTCCGACGAGGACGAGGACGACGCACCCGCGCAGCAGGTCGCCGTCGCGGGTGCCACTGCCGACCCCGTCAAGGACTACCTCAAGCAGATCGGCAAGGTCCCCCTCCTCAACGCCGAGCAGGAGGTGGAGCTCGCCAAGCGCATCGAGGCGGGCCTGTTCGCCGAGGACAAGCTGGCCAACAGCGACAAGCTGGCGCCCAAGCTCAAGCGCGAGCTGGAGATCATCGCCCTGGACGGCGGCCGTGCGAAGAACCATCTCCTGGAGGCCAACCTCCGTCTGGTGGTCTCGCTGGCCAAGCGCTACACGGGCCGCGGCATGCTCTTCCTGGACCTCATCCAGGAGGGCAACCTCGGCTTGATCCGCGCGGTGGAGAAGTTCGACTACACCAAGGGCTACAAGTTCTCGACGTACGCGACGTGGTGGATCCGGCAGGCGATCACCCGCGCGATGGCCGACCAGGCCCGCACCATCCGTATCCCGGTGCACATGGTCGAGGTCATCAACAAGCTGGCGCGCGTACAGCGCCAGATGCTCCAGGACCTGGGCCGCGAGCCCACCCCGGAGGAGCTCGCCAAGGAGCTCGACATGACCCCCGAGAAGGTCATCGAGGTCCAGAAGTACGGCCGCGAGCCCATCTCCCTGCACACCCCCCTGGGCGAGGACGGCGACAGCGAGTTCGGTGACCTCATTGAGGACTCCGAGGCCGTCGTCCCCGCCGACGCGGTCAGCTTCACGCTCCTGCAGGAGCAGCTGCACTCGGTCCTCGACACCCTCTCCGAGCGCGAGGCCGGTGTCGTCTCGATGCGCTTCGGTCTCACCGACGGCCAGCCCAAGACGCTGGACGAGATCGGCAAGGTCTACGGCGTGACGCGCGAGCGAATCCGGCAGATCGAGTCCAAGACCATGTCCAAGCTCCGTCACCCGTCGCGCTCGCAGGTCCTGCGCGACTACCTCGACTAAAGGATCGCCTCGGCTGAAGGTCGCCTCGACCAGAAGATCGCGCAGACCGACTCGGGCCGGGGGCCCGGAGACCCGTACGAGGGACTCCGGGCCCCCGGTTTCTGTTTGCGCGGGTGCGGCGTGCCCCTGTTCGGATGACTCTGGGTGTGCCATGTACAGCACAGAGTCAGGAGGCGGTATGTGTCGCTCTTATGCCCGGTCGTTCGCGGGGGTGCTGGCGCTGGCGGCCGCGGCCGCCGTGGCACCGCAGGTCTCGGTCGCTCCCGCCGCCGCAGACAGTGTGGTGATCGGCGGTCAGGCCGTGCAGGTTGCGAAGACCCCCTGGGTCGTGGCGGTGGCCAGTCGTGACCGGTTCGGGGGTACGCGGGCGGGCCAGTTCTGCGGGGGAGTGCTGGTGGCGCCGAACAAGGTGGTGACGGCAGCGCACTGCGTGAGCCAGGACGTGCTCGGCGTGCCCCTGGGCCGGCTGCCGGACCTGCGGGTGGTCGCCGGGCGCAGCGACCTGCGGGAGACCGGCGGCCAGGAGATCCCGGTGAGCGGCGTACGGATCAATCCGGAGTACGACGTCTCGACGAACTCGGGCGACCTCGCGGTGCTGACGCTGGCCCGGGCGCTGCCCGCGGACCAAGCCGTCGCGATCGCCGGGAAGGGCGACGCGGCGTACGAGCCCGGTACGGCCGCCGTGGTCTACGGCTGGGGCGATACGACGGGGCGCGGCACGTATCCGTACGCGCTGCGGGCGGCGCCGGTGAGCGTGCTGCCGGACGCGGCCTGTGAGCGGGCCTATCCGGGCTTCACGAACGGCAGGTACACGGCGGCCACCATGCTGTGCGCCGGGGACCCGGCCGGGGGCCACGACGCGTGCCAGGGGGACAGTGGGGGGCCGCTGGTCGCCGGCGGGCGGCTGATCGGGCTGGTGTCCTGGGGGAGTGGCTGCGGCCAGGCCCAGAACCCCGGGGTCTACACGCGGATGTCCGCCGCGGCCCCTCAACTGTGGGGTGTCACGAGCTGATTCCGTCGATTACGCTTGCAGCGTACGACGGCGGACGGCCTTCCCTGCACACCCAGGGAAGGCCGTCCGCTGAACGGTCAGTGACCGGTCCGTTGCTCGTCGTGGTTGCGAGACGTCAGTGTTCCTCGTCCTTTGTGGACGCGGGTACGGCGGTCAGCCGGTCTGATTCGTCCTGTATTTCAGCGGCGATCTTCTTGAGTTCCGGCTCGAACTTGCGACCGTGGTGGGCGCAGAAGAGCAGTTCGCCGCCGCTGGCCAGGACAACGCGCAGGTAGGCCTGGGCGCCGCAGCGGTCGCATCGGTCAGCGGCCGTCAGGGGGCTCGCGGGGGTCAGAACAGTAGTCACGTCGCCTCTTCTCTAGCTCGACGAGCTGTCGTACCAGGGTCAACATCCAACCAGGCCGAAAACGTTCCCGCTCGTGGCTTTTCCTTGAAAGTACTTCCGAGGTGGCTGTCAGTTGCCGGTCAGCGGCGAAGGAGCCGTATTGCGTCGCTTTACGGTTTCGCGTCGATTGTTGGGGTTTGCCCTCCCGGCCGGCTTGCCGGTTGTTGATGAGGACGTGCCCGGAGCCTAAATGGTTCATGCGTAGATGGGAACGTGATGTGTGCGTCACCCCTTCGAGGGATCGAACATGCATACGACTCTGGACTAGCATGAGTTTTCCTGAGGGTGGCGTTACATCGGCTCTACCAGGCCTCGGTACCCTCTGACCGGTGACCGACGCCGGACCCGTACCCCATCGGGGCCCATTTCAAATTCAGCGAGGAGCGAACCGCGTGACCGCCGATACGTCCGTGCCGTCCACTGCGCTACTGACCGGTGCAGACCGAGACGGTTCCAACTACACCGCGCGGCACCTGCTCGTACTTGAGGGGCTGGAGGCGGTCCGCAAGCGCCCCGGCATGTACATCGGCTCCACCGACAGCCGCGGCCTCCTGCACTGCCTCTGGGAGATCATCGACAACTCCGTCGACGAGGCCCTGGGCGGCTACTGCGACCACATCGAGGTCATCCTCCACGACGACGACTCCGTGGAGGTCCGGGACAACGGCCGGGGCATCCCGGTCGACATCGAGCCCAAGACGGGCCTGGCCGGTGTCGAGGTCGTCATGACCAAGCTGCACGCCGGCGGGAAGTTCGGCGGCGGCTCGTACGCGGCATCCGGCGGTCTGCACGGCGTGGGCGCATCCGTCGTCAACGCCCTCTCCGCCCGTCTCGACGTCGAAGTCGACCGCAGCAGCGCCACGCACACCATCAGCTTCCGGCGCGGTGTGCCCGGCATCTTCACCGAGTCCGGCCCCGGCGCCCCCTTCGACCCGGCGAACGGGCCGCTCAGGGGCAAGAGGGTCCCCAAGAACCGCACCGGTACCCGGGTGCGTTACTGGGCGGATCGGCAGATCTTCCTCAAGGAGGCCAAGCTCAATCTGGAGACGCTGTACCAGCGCGCCCGCCAGACGGCCTTCCTGGTGCCCGGCCTGACCCTCGTCGTGCGCGACGAGCGCGCCCTGGACGGCGAGGGCAAGAGCGAGGAGACCTTCCGCTTCGACGGAGGCATCAGCGAGTTCTGCGAGTACCTCGCGCAGGACAAGGCCGTCTGCGACGTGCAGCGGCTGACCGGGACGGGCATCTTCAAGGAGACCGTGCCGGTCCTGGACGACCGCGGCCACATGACCGCCACCGAGGTCACCCGCGAGCTGGGCGTGGACATCGCGCTGCGCTGGGGCACGGGGTACGACACCACGGTCAGGTCCTTCGTCAACATCATCGCCACCCCCAAGGGCGGCACCCACATCTCCGGCTTCGAGCGGTCCGTCACCAGGACCGTCAACGAGGCACTGCGCTCCGCCAAGCTGCTGCGCGTCGCCGAGGACGACGTCGTCAAGGACGACGCCATGGAGGGCCTCACGGCCGTCGTCACCGTCCGGCTGGCCGAGCCGCAGTTCGAGGGCCAGACCAAGGAGGTCCTCGGCACGTCGGCGGCCACCCGGATCGTCGCCAATGTCGTCGCCAAGGAGCTCAAGGCCTTCCTGACCTCCACCAAGCGCGACGACAAGCAGCAGTCGCGCTCGGTCATGGAGAAGATCGTCGCCGCCGCCCGGACCCGCATCGCGGCCCGCCAGCACAAGGACGCGCAGCGCCGCAAGACCGCGCTGGAGACCTCGTCGCTGCCCGCGAAGCTGGCCGACTGCCGCAGCGACGACGTGGAGCGCAGCGAGCTCTTCATCGTCGAGGGCGACTCCGCGCTCGGTACCGCCAAGCTCGCCAGGAACTCCGAATTCCAGGCACTGCTGCCGATCCGCGGCAAGATCCTCAACGTCCAGAAGTCGTCCGTCTCGGACATGCTCAAGAACGCCGAGTGCGGCGCGATCATCCAGGTCATAGGGGCCGGGTCAGGGCGGACCTTCGACCTCGACGCCGCGCGCTACGGCAAGATCGTGCTGCTCGTCGACGCCGATGTCGACGGCGCGCACATCCGCTGCCTGCTGCTCACGCTCTTCCAGCGCTACATGCGCCCGATGGTGCAGGCGGGCCGTGTCTTCGCCGCCGTACCGCCGCTGCACCGGATCGAGCTGATCCAGCCCAAGAAGGGCCAGGACAAGTACGTCTACACGTACTCGGACAGCGAGCTTCGCCAGACGCTCCTGGAGTACGCGCGCAAGGGTGTGCGTCACAAGGACTCCATCCAGCGCTACAAGGGCCTCGGTGAGATGGACGCCGACCAGCTCGCGGAGACCACGATGGACCCGCGCCACCGCACCCTGCGCCGGATCAACATCGGGGACCTCGAATCCTCCGAGCAGGTCTTCGATCTGCTCATGGGCAACGAGGTCGCGCCCCGCAAGGAGTTCATCACCAGCTCGGCGGCGACGCTCGACCGCTCGCGCATCGACGCCTGAGCCTTTCGGGTCCCGGCGCTCGACCCGCCGGGACCCGGCACTCGCTCCGTCACCTAATGGGGTGAAGACATCGGATTGAAGAGTCCGGGATCTTCCTAGTCTGTCCATCCTTGGGCGCGCGGCCAATCCGGCCGCGGACAAGGAGAGTTGTTCGGTGGAGAAGCACGTAGGGCGCGATGCCGCGGTGGTGCGGTTCGATGACCCCTGGTACGACGCGCTCGCCTCGGGGTGGGGCGAGCTGGACGGCACAGGTGCTCCGGCCCCGGTCGCGCCGCCCGCCGCCGATGCCGTGGGCAGCGCGCACGCTCACAGTGCGGCCGAGATCTATCTGGAGGTGCAGGCCAGCGCCGCCTTCCAGGAAGTACGCAGCCGCTACCGGCGGTTCGTCGTGCCGGCCACCCTTGCCTTCTTCACCTGGTACTTCGCCTATGTCGTCGCGGCGACCACGGCCCACGACCTGATGGCCCGTCCGGTCTTCGGCGCGGTGAACGTCGCGATGCTCGCCGGACTCGGCCAGTTCCTCACCACCTTCCTGCTGACCTGGGCGTACGTACGCCATGCGCGCCTGCGCAGGGACCGGGCGGCGCTCGATCTGCGCTGGAACACCCAGGAGATGACGCGGGGGGCCCAGAGTTGACCGGCGATCACCAGACTCTGGCGCTGCTGCTGTTCAGCGCTTTCATCGCGGCGACACTGGCGATCACGACATGGGTGAGCCGCAACCGGCACGGCTCCGCGGAGGAGTTCTACGCGGGCGGCCGGCTCTTCTCGCCCATGGAGAACGGTTTCGCCATCGCCGGCGACTACATGTCCGCCGCGTCCTTCCTCGGTATCTCCGGACTGATCGCCCTGTTCGGCTACGACGGCATGCTCTACTCCGTCGGCTTCCTCGTCGCCTGGCTGGTCGTCCTGCTGCTCGTCGCCGAACTCGTCCGCAACTGCGGCCGGTTCACCCTCGCGGACGTCGTCGCCTCCCGGATGAGCGAGCGGCCGGTGCGGATCGCCTCGGGAACTTCTTCCGTCACCGTGTCCGTTCTCTATCTGGTGGCGCAGATGGTGGGCGCGGGCAGCCTGGTCGCGCTGCTGCTCGGCGGAAGCAGTGAGGCCGCGCGCTCCTGGACGGTCGTCGGCGTGGGCGCGCTGATGGTGATCTATGTGTCGCTGGGAGGGATGCGGGCCACCACCTGGATCCAGATCGTCAAGGCAGTGCTGCTGATGGCGGGTGCCGTCACGATGACCGTGCTCGTCATGGTGCGATTCCACGGCGACTTCAACCAGCTGCTAATCTCCGCCGCGGATCGCAGCGGTCACGGCAGGGACTTCCTGTCGCCCGGCCTCAAGTACGGCGGGGGCTGGATCGCCCGCTTCGACTTCATCAGCCTCGGACTGGCGCTCGTCCTGGGCACCGCGGGCCTGCCGCACATCCTGTCCCGGTTCTACACCGTGCCGACCGCGCGCGCCGCCCGCCGCTCGGTCGTCTGGTCCATCGGCCTCATCGGCAGCTTCTACCTGATGACGATCGTGCTCGGCTTCGGCGCGGCGGCGATCGTCGGCTCGGACGCCGTACGCACGTCGAACGCCGCGGGGAACACGGCGGTTCCGCTGCTCGCCCTCAACCTGGGCGGCGGCGCGGGCTCCACCGGCGGAACGGTTCTGTTCGCCGTGGTCGCCGCCATCGCCTTCGCGACGATCCTCGCGGTCGTGGCGGGCATCACGCTCGCGTCCTCCGCATCCGTGGCGCACGACCTGTACGCCTCGCTCAGGCGCAAGCACGCCAAGCAGCGCAGCGAGGTCGCGGTGGCCCGTATCGCGGCGGCCGGGATCGGAGCCGTGGCCATCGCGCTCGGCCTGCTCGCCCGCGACCTCAACGTCGCCTTCCTGGTCGGCCTCGCCTTCGCGGTGGCGGCTTCGGCCAATCTGCCGGTGCTGCTCTACTCGCTGTTCTGGCGCAACTTCACCACCCGCGGCGCGGTCTGGTCGGTGTACGGCGGCCTGATCCCGGCGGTGCTGCTCGTGCTGGTCTCGCCGGTCGTCTCCGGCCGGGCCGGAGCGCTCTTCCCCGGCGTCGACTTCCAGGTCTTCCCGCTGGAGAACCCGGGCCTTGTCTCCATCCCGCTGGGCTTCCTCGCGGGCTGGCTCGGCACGGTCCTGTCGTCGGAGCCGCCGAACAGGGCCAAGCACGCGGAGACGGAGGTCCGGTCGCTGACGGGCGCGGGGGCGGTCTGAGGGGTGCGTCCGCGACGCGGGGGAGGCCCGGCCGGTGCAGCACCCAGGACTCCGGCCGGTGCAGCCCTTAGGACTGACGGCCGCCGGAGTCGTCGGAGGAGCCCGTGGCGAGCAGGGCCTCGATCAGCGCGTCGACGTCCAGCCGCCGACTCTCCCGCGTGGGCGGTACGGCCTTGAAGGCGTGGGCGAGGAAGTGCCGCAGGCCGCGGCGGTCCAGCTCCACCAGCGCGTAGCCCAGGGGCGCGATGAGCTTCACCGCCACCCACCGCTCGTCGTGCGGCCACACCCGTACGTCACCGGCCCCGGCGGGCACGTACAGCCCCGTCGCCAGCAGGTCACGGGCGAATATCCAGGTCACCGGGTTGCCGTCGCAGGACACGGCAGAGGGGAACGACAGATGGACGGCCAGTGGGTCGTCGCCGTCGTACGTCAGTGAGACGGTCACATCGCGCCGGACGCCGAGGCGTTCGGCGTAGAGCCGGGCCGGGACGCGGTGAGTCATGCCGGTGAGCAAGGGACTGTCCTTCTCCTCGTACGGGTCCCGGTTCCGCGCACGTGTGTCGCCGCGCGTAGGGACTCCTGATCGGCCCGGACCTCGTGCGGCCCCGGGCCCGTCGCGGGACGGGATTCGAGCCGCTTCACCGGGTGCGCCTGGCGCGATGACCCCTCACCCGGAACCGGACGCTGAGCGCAAGCCGTTCGGCCCCGGCGGCCGTGCGGGCGGCACGCAGCGGTTCCCCGGAGAGCCCGGCCAGCACCGCCGCCGGCCCGGCCCCCGGCTTCAGGAGTACGTCCAGGGCCAGCCGGGAGCGCCCACGGCGGGCGTTCCCCGACAGGCGTACGTGGGCCCTCGCCACCCCGGGAACCGCCTCCGCGTCGGCGCGCACGGCCCGCGTCAGCGCCCGCGTACTCAGCCGAAGGGCCGGCCGGGGCAGCGCCAGCCGCCGGGGATGGCGGGCCGGGGCCTGGGCCGTGAGCCAGCAGAGGAACCCCACCATGACCGTGGACACCACGGCCAGGGTGACCGGCGCGTCCCAGTCGGGCGTGCCGGGCCGCAGACCGTCGCCGGGCCGCGGCCACCAGGAGGCGTCGGTGACCCACGGAGCCGGGGAAAACAACTCCCGCGTCAGGCCGGTGACGGTCAGCCAGCCGCCGCCGACCAGGACGGCGATGCCCAGGAGCGCCGCCAGCAACCGGTTGACGCCGTCACGCAGGGGCCTGCCGCGTCGCGTTCGGCTCATGGCCGTCGAGGGTTTCCTGGGCTTCATGGTGCGGTCCCGTCTCCTTCGCTTCTTGACCGGCGCCTGTGTCAGCGCTGGTGCCAGCACCTGTGGCGGTGCCTGTGTCAGCGCCTGTGCCGTCCGGCGCGCGCCAGTTCCGGTCCCCGACGACCCGGACCCGCAGCCGCCCCGGCCGGGCGGTGCCCAGCGCGAGCAGGGCCGCGTCCAGCCGCGTGGCCACCGCTGCGCGTACGGCGTCGGGGTCGCCGAACGCCACCGTGACGCGTGCGCCGACCCGCATCCGGCGACGTACCCGGACACGCGCCGCGCTGACCCCCGGCACCTCCAGCGCGGCGTCCCGCAGCAGGCTCCGCGCGCCGCCCCGGTCGAGCTCGGCCCGTACGCCCGGCGACGGCGCCGCCATCGGCAGCCGTCGCCGGGCGCCGGGTGTCAGGGCGACCACGATCAGCCACATCCCCAGAAGCGCCGCACAGGCCCCCGCAGCCGCCACCCGGGCTCCCGTGTAGCCGGTGTCCGCGAGGCGGTCCAGGGCCCCCTCCTGCAGCCTTATGGCCGTATCACCGCCGGACGTCAGGGCGTCGTACAGGAGAGCGCCGCACAGGGCGGCCCCCGCCGACGCGAGGAGCGCGGCCGGGAGCCGCCGGGCCGACCAGGCCCGCCGTCGGGCGCGGCCCACGGTCGGCCCCGGCTGTTCGGGCGGACCGCCCGGATCCGGCGCGGGCTCCTGCCTGGGGATGTCCGCCCCGGGACGCAGCCGGGTGATCCCGACCGCGGTCGTGGACACCGTCAGGCCGGTCAACTCGGCCGTCCGGGCCGACACATGGTCCTGCACCCGCGACCCGAGCCCCGTGGTGTCCGCCGGATAACTCAGACCGATGTCCAGCGAGACGCGGGCACAGGCGCCACGCCGGACCACCGCGGCGCGCTCCGTCGTCCCGCCCCGACCCAGGCTCTCCTCGGCGGCGCGCGTGACGATGCGCCGTACCGCCCGGTCCGCGATCACCGTCGCGCCCCGGTCGGCAGCCGGCCCGGCCGACGCCCCGACGTGCTCCACCTGTTCCATCAGCGCCTCCGGTCCGAAACGCCGTCCAGGAACCGCCGCAGCCCGGACCCGTCCACGCCCTGGTCCAGCGCCCGGCCGACCGCGAATCCGATCCCGCCCAGCGCCGCGACCAGCAAGAACGCCCCGAAGCCGCCGAACCAGGCGGCGAAGGCCAGCGCCATGCCGACCAGCAGTCCCAACTGGGCTCCGCTCATGCTCGTGTGGTCCTTCACTCCACGCGAGCTTCGGCGCCGGCACCACTGTCGTCGGACTCGTCGGGCAGGTGCACGTCGTCGACGGAGATGTTCACCTCGACGACCTCAAGGCCGGTGGTCCGCTCCACGGCGGAGATCACGTTCTCCCGTACGTCACGCGCGACATCCATGATCGGTACGCCGTACTCGACGACCAGGTCGATGTCGATGGCGGTCTGGCGCTCGCCGACCTCCACCTTGACCCCGCGGCCCACATTGGGGCGCCCGCCAGGCACACGGTCGCGCACCGCGCCGAAGGTGCGCGACAGACCGCCGCCCATGTCGTGCACGCCCGGCACCTCACGCGCCGCCATGCCCGCGATCTTCACCACTACGACATCGGCGATCGAGGTCTTGCCACGCGTCCCGGCGGGCTCGGCCGCACCGGTCGCGCCGGTGCCGACGGTGGTGGTGTGCCCGGTGTCCGTGCTCTTGCGCGGAGTGGAGGCGGCGGCCGACCCGGCGGAGACTGTGTTCGTTGTCATCGGTTTTCCTCTCGGAGTTCCCGGCATGTCTGCCCTGTCACTTCGTTGGACACGGCGGGCGGCGAAGTGTCACGCGAATCCGCCGACTTCCTTCCGGGCAGGCTCGTCCCGCCACGTGCGTGACACAACGGCCGCCGCCGTGTCCAAGCAGCAGAAGACGCGGGAACGCGCCAATGTGGGCGCGCACGCAGGAACGTCAGGAACGCAGTAGTGCGGGAACGCGGCAATGCGGGAACGCGGTAGTGCGACCCACGCAGTAATGCGGCAACGCAGGAACCGAGAGGAGCCGCCGAGTGCCCGGGGACGGGGATGAACCGCCACAGCGCACGCAGGACCGGTCCGGGGCGGACGACGAGGACGCCCTGCTGGCCGTGCGTGCCCGAGAGGGCGACGAAGAGGCATTCGAAGTTCTCGTACGACGGCACGGGCCGGTGCTGCTCCAGCTCGGCGTCCGTATGCTCGGTGACCGGACGGAGGCCGAGGACGCCGTGCAGGACGCCTTCGTCAGTGCCTGGCGCCGGCTGCCCGAGTACCGGAGCGAAGCGGCCTTCCGAACCTGGATGTACCGCATCGTCACCAACCGCTGTCTGAACTTGCTGCGCACGCGGCGGCCGGTGGCGGACCTGGACGCCGTCGCGGAGCAGGCCACTCCGGAGCACGCCGGCTCACCCGCGCGCGCCGCCGAGGCGGGCGCGGCCCTGGAGGAGCTGTCGGTCGCGCTGGCCCGGCTCTCGCCGGAACAGCGGGCCTGCTGGGTGCTGCGCGAGTTGCACGGCCTGGCGTACAAGGAGATCGCGGAGGCGGTCGGGATCAGCCACCAGGCGGTTCGCGGCCGGATTTTCCGCGCACGGCGCTATCTGATGGAGGCGATGGGCGCATGGCGATGAACGCGACCCCCGTGCCGCCCGACGGCATGCCGCACGACCCGGAGCAGGGGGTTTCCGCGGGTTCGGCGGACGACGAGGTGCTGCTCTGCGGGCGTTCCCTGGCCGATGTCTGGGACGGCCGGCTGTCCGGCGACGCGTCCGACGGCCACCGGGCCAACTGCCCGCACTGCGCCGCAGCCCTGGACGAGCTGCGCGTACTCGACGACTTCGTCGGCCGTGCCCGTTCGACGGACGCGGATCTGCCCGACGCCGACGCGGTCACCGCGCGCGTGATGGACATCGTGCGCCTGGAACTGCGGCCCGGCCGCACGCTTCCCCTGGGGGAGCCCGACGAGGACAGCTGGGTATTCGAATCCGCCGCGGCCAAGGCCTTCCGCGCTGCGGCGGACGCGCTGCCGGGTGTACGGGCCGGCAGTTGCCGCATCGCACCGGTCGATTCGGCGGCGCGCGTGGAGGTGTCGGTCGCGGTCGCCCTGACCTGGAACCTGCAGGAGGCGTCCGACGCGGTACGCGGCCGGATCTTTGCCGCGGCGCGGGACGTTCTGGGTATGCCGCTGCGGTCCGTCGACGTACTCGTGACCGACATCCTCGACGAGGAGCGGGTGTGGGACGGCGTGGACGAGCAGGGCAGCGGGTACCAGCGGGGCGGCCGGGGCGAAGCGAACGAGCAGGACGGAAGCGACCGATGACAACAGCGCATCCCACTCGGGTCGATCTGGAACGTCTCGCCGCCGCCGCGGCCCTCGGCGTCCCCGGTGTCGCCTACCTGCGCCCCGGCCTCGCGGGCCTCCTGCGCGGCGCCCCGGCGCAGCGGCAGCGAGGCTCGGGCGGCGTACGGGCCAGGGCCACCGACGATCCCCGGACCTGGCGGATCGAGGTGCACCTCGCGGTCGTACGCGGCCACCGCGCACTGGACGTCACCCGCGCGGTCCGCGCGGCGGTCGAGGCCGCGACCACCGGGGCGGGGGCGGGACGGCCCGCCGGGGTCACGGTGACTGTGACGGGCGTGGTCTGACGTGCTGACTGGCGTTGCCTGACGGCTCTGGTCGATGAGGTGCGGTCTCGGAGTCTCTTCTCGCTCCGCACGCCCATCATATGGCTGAAAAGCGACGCTATTGAGGGCAGCAGGCGATAACTTAAGCCACTTCTTGGTCGTTGTTCAGCGGCCAAGTTGTTGACGTCTGTGAGAAATGGGACCCCGTTGAAGATCGTGCGCAGGGTCGGCGTACCCCCTCGTGCCCGCGGCAGCATGTCCGGTCAGACATGTCCGGACATTTTTGAACTGAATGATGGAAACTTTGCGATTATCGGCACAGATGCCACAGATGCGCTCGACGGGTCCCTGCCGGCGGATGCGGGCCGTGCCGACTATGAGCGGATCGTGGTCATCACCCGCGAAACACTGATCCGGGCAAAGGCTGATATTCCAGATATGTAACTCTGCGTGCGGAAGGGGCCCGGAGCGCCGGGCCCTTCCGCACGTCAGGTGTCAGTGGTAAGTGTCACGCCGGTTCAAAATGTCGGCTCGGGCGCTCTACCGTGCGTACATATGAGTGCCGCACCGACCACCTCCGGCAGGCGACTGCGTCTGGGCTGGCCCCAGCGCGTCTTCTCTCAGGTTCTGCTGATGCAGCTGGCCATCGCCACCGGGGTGACGGTGCTTGCCACCGGCCTCTTCCTCGCACCGCTCAGCACCCAGCTCGACGACGAGGCGATGCGGCGCGCCCTAGCCATCGCGCAGACCACAGCGGCCCGGCCCCGGCTCGCCGAGGCACTGGCCGACTCGCCGCCCCGCTTCGACGGGCCCGTGCAGACCGAGGCGGACCGCATCAGGCGCTCCACCGGCGCCGAGTACGTCGTGATCATGGACAGGCGCGGGGTCCGCTGGTCCCACACCGACCGGGACCGGATCGGCCGGGTGGTGTCCACCGATCCCAGCGACGCGCTCGCCGGCCGGGAGGTCATGGAGATCGACGACGGCACTCTCGGCCGCTCCGCCCGCGGCAAGGTACCGCTGCGTGACGCGGAGGGCGAGATCGTCGGCGCGGTCTCGGTCGGCATCGAATACGACAGCGTGCGGGCCCGGCTGCTTGCGGCGATCCCCGGGCTGCTGGCGTACGCGGGGGGCGCACTCGCCGTCGGTGCGCTCGCGGCGTATCTCATTTCCCGAAGGCTCCAGCGGCAGACCCACGACCTGGCCTTCTCCGACATCTCCGCGCTGCTCACCGAACGTGAGGCGATGCTGCACGGCATCCGTGAGGGCGTCGTGGCGATCGACGCCGCGGGCAGGATCCGGCTGATGAACGACGAGGCGCAGCGGCTGCTGGGGCTCGGCACCGAGGCCACCGGGCGGCCCCTGGACGAGGCGCTGGGCGAGGGCCGTACCGCCGATGTGCTGGCGGGCCGGGTCACCGGCGACGACCTGCTGACTGTGCGCGGTCAGCGGGTGCTGGTCACCAACCGGATGCCGACCGATGACGGTGGCGCCGTCGCGACCCTGCGCGACCGCACCGAGCTGGAGCAGCTCGGCCGCGAGCTGGACTCGACCCGCGGTCTGATCGACGCCCTGCGCGCCCAGGACCACGAGCACGCCAACCGGATGCACACGCTTCTTGGGCTGCTGGAACTGGGCATGCACGAGGAGGCGGTGGAGTTCGTCACCGAGGTCGCCGGTGTGCACCGCGCCACCGCCGAGCAAGTCACCGAGAAGATCCACGATCCGCTGCTTGCCGCCCTCCTTGTCGGCAAGGCCACGGTCGCCGCGGAGCGCGGTGTCTCGCTGCGGCTCTCGGGCGCGACGCTGCTGCCCGACCGCCTGGTGGACCCTCGCGGCCTGGTCACCGTCGTCGGCAATCTCGTCGACAACGCGCTGGACGCGTCGGCGGGCTCCCCGGACGCGCGGATCGAGGTCGAGTTGCGCGCCGAGGGGCGTACGGCCGTCCTGCGGGTGACCGACAGCGGGCCCGGAGTCCCCGCCGAACAACGCGAGTTGATCTTCACCGAGGGCTGGTCGACCAAGGAACTGCCCGCACACGGCAAGCGCGGCCTCGGCCTGGCGCTGGTCCGCAGGCTCGCGGAGCGGCAGGGCGGCAGCGCGCGGGCCGGGGCCGGCGCGGACGGCGGGGCCGAATTCACCGTCGTACTGCCGGAGGAACTGACCGATGCGGAGCTGGATACAGCGGGGCCGGACACGGCGGGGCCGGACACAGCAGGTCTGAGCACGGCGGGTCTGAGCACGGCGGACCCCAACACGGCGGGAGAAGCACGATGATCGACGTACTCGTGGTCGACGACGATGTCCGAGTCGCGGAGATCAACGCCGCCTATGTGACCAAGGTGGCGGGCTTCCGCGTCGCGGGACGGGCGCATTCCGCCGCCGAGGCGCTGGAGCAGATCCGGAACCGCTCCGTCGATCTGGTCCTCCTCGATCACTATCTGCCCGACGGGAACGGTCTCGCGCTCGTACGGGAGCTTCGCGGGCTCGGATTCCAGACCGACGTGATCATGGTGACGGCGGCGCGCGACGTCGCGACGGTCCAGGCGGCGATGCGCCAGGGGGCACTCCAGTACCTGGTGAAACCGTTCAACTTCGCCGGGCTGCGCACCAAGCTGGAGGCGTACGCCGCCCTGCGCCGCACCCTGGACGGTGGCGGCGAGGCGGAGCAGGCCGAGGTGGACCGCATCTTCGGCGCGCTGTCGGTGTCCGGCTCCCCCGACCTTCCCAAGGGGCACTCGCCGACCACGGCGGAGGTGGTCAGGCAGGTGTTGCTGGCGGCGGACGGGCCGTTGTCCGCGCACGAGATCGCGGAGCGCGGCGGTATGAGCCGGCAGACCGCGCAGCGCTATCTCAAGCTGCTTGAGCGGACGGGACGGGTACGGCTGAGTCTGAAGTACGGGGAGACCGGGCGCCCGGAACACCGGTACGCGTGGGCGTCCAGTCGCTAGGAGATGCGACGCCGGGGCGATCTCGGCACCGGGGTGAACAGCGCAGCCCGGGGGCGCGCGCCCCCGGCGTCGAGGGCAAGGATGCGCGCCGAGCGGAAAGGACGGGCGCGCGTCCGTCCTTTCGAGACCTCACCCCAGAGGGCATGTGTTTCAGGCGACCCACCACTCGTCGCGCTCCTCACTCGCCCTGGCCACGATCTCGTCCACCAGCTCGGCCAGCCGTCTCTCCTGGGAGCCGGCGGGCAGGCTCTCCCGGTGGTGACGTGTGGCGTCCCAGTAGGCCCGAAAGATGCGGCTCTGGCAGATGCCCCGCAGATGGCCGAGCGTTTCCTCCCGGTCCGTGGTGCGCAGCCGGTAGGCATGCAGCAGGTTCCCGTAAAGAGCGTTGGCCAGCAGGAACTGCCGCTGCCTCTCCGGCCGCACCTCGTCCTCGTACGTATCCAGTACGGCGGCCAGTTCCGGGTCGTCCATCGCCTTGCAGAGCAGGTCGAACTGGAGCCGGTGTTTTTCGGCCAGGTCCGCGCGCCGGTGCAGATGGCGCTGCTGAAGCATCAGGGCAGCGACGGCTGCCCCGAACGCCAGCCCGGCCGCGACCCCCCGCGGTTGTCCATATCCCCGTACATCCATACCCAACCCCCGAATGACAGGCGGCCGTCACCGGCCACCGAGCAGGTGGAGCAGGTCGGACGGGCCGGGTGAGCGGTCGTTAACTGCATGCGCCACCTCCCAGGATGCCGGGCGGCTCTGACCGGCGGGAGGCGGAAGGACGGCGCACAGGAGGAACGGTTCAGCTTTGTGCCGCACGCCGTGTCAAATGTGTGCCCGGTGCGCGCCGCTAACAATCGTTCACTTCGGGTCGCTTCGGCCCGTGTCCTGAACGGGCCGCTACGGCAACGGCTGTGGGGGGCGGGGCCCCACGTACTGCCCGCTGGGGCGCATCCGCAGCGGCCGCTCCTCGTACTCCTCCAGTGCGTGCGCGATCCAGCCCGCCGTCCTGGCCACCGCGAACACCGTCTCGCCGGCCTCCGCGGGCATCCGCGCGGAGACCGAGAGCACCGCCAGCGCGAGATCCACATTGGCGTGCAGCGGGGTGTGGCGGGCCGTCGTGCGGACGATGTCACGGGCGGCCGCCAGGGCCGGGGCCGCCCGTGGAATCTCCTCCAGGAGCGCGAACAGGGCCTGGGCGCGCGGGTCTTCGGCCGTGTAGAGGCGATGCCCGAGCCCCGGGATGCGCTGCCCGTTGCGCAGGTGGTCCGCGATCACCGGGGCCGCGCCGCCCCGTTGGACGACCTCGGCGAGCATCCGGTGGGCGAGCCCGCTCGCGGCGCCGTGCAGGGGGCCCTCCAGTACCCCCAGGCCCGCGGAGATCACCGCGTACGGATGGGCCCTGGCGGAGGCCGCGACCCGTGCGGCCAGCGTGGACGCCGCCAGGTCGTGGTCGACCAGCAGGGCAAGTGCCGTGTCCAGTACGGCGAGTGACGCATCGTCGGCGGGCAGCGCGGTGAGCCGCGGCCACAGCTGCCCGGCCAGCCGGTCGCCGGCGCGATTCGGCAGCCCGGCCTCCGGCAGTGCGCCGACCAGGGTGGGGATCAGGCTGCGCGCGCTGCCGAGCACGGCCTCGGGGGAGAGGTCGAAGCGCAGCGGGTCGGTGGCCGCCGCCGCGACAGCCGCGACACGGAGCCGGTCCAACGGCCCGCTGTGCGCGGGCAGTGCGGCGACCGTACGGCGCGCGGCCTCCAGGGTCTCGCGGGGTGCGGTGAACCGGATGCCCGGTCGCAGCGCCCCGGTCCACAGCCACTCCGCGACCTCCTCGTAGCCGTACCGGCCGGCGAGTTCGACCGCGTCGACACCACGAAAGTAGTAGCGGTTCTCCTCGATGAGGGTGAGGCGGGTGCGGAAGACCGGATCGGCGGCGGTCGAGGGCTCGCGGCGGCCGGTGCGCCGCGCCAGGGCGTCGACCTCACCGGCGTCGAGCGTGCTGCCGCGCCCGCCGGGCGCGGGACGGCTGCTCAGCCGGCCGCGGCTCACGTAGGCGTACACGGTCTCCGGCTTGACGCCGAGCCGCTCGGCGGCCTCCCGAGTGGTGAGGCGCTCCCCGTCCGTGCCCTGATCCGTCATGTGATCCACCGTATCCATGTTGATTCAATCAATATTGACAGAGATTGAGTCAAGGATAGACAGTCGAATCAATATAGGCATGGGGATGCTTCACGCTTCACGACTTCTCAGACGCTCCGGGAGGAAGAAATGCCCACCAGCACCAGCACCAGCACCAGCACCAGCTCCAGCTCCAGCTCCAGCTCCAGCTCCAGCTCCAGCTCCAGCTCCAGCTCCAGCTCCAGCACCAGCACCAGCACCAGCACCAGCTCCAGCTCCAGCTCCAGCACCAGCACCAGCACCAGCACCAGCACCAGCCACGCCCCGCTCGATGTACCGCGCGGCCTCGCGGGCGTCGTCGTCACCGACACCGCACTCGGCGACGTCCGGGGCCGCGAGGGCTTCTACCACTACCGCCAGTACTCGGCCGTGGAGCTCGCGCAGAAACGCACCTTCGAGGACGTCTGGCACCTGATGTTCTACGGGGAGCTGCCCGGCGCCGACGAGCGCGCCGCCTTCACCGCCAGGACGGCGGCCCTGCGCCACCTGCCCGTCGGCGTACGGGATGTGCTGCCCGCCCTGGCCCGCGCCGGCGCCGGGTCGGGCCCGCTCGCCGGGCTGCGCACCGCGCTCTCGCTGCTCGGCGCGGCCTCGGCATACCGGCCCGTGTACGACCTCGACGCCGACCGGCGCCGCGACGACGCGCTGGCCGCCTGCGCCGCCGTACCCACGCTGCTCACCGCACTGCACCGGCTCGGCCGGGGGCTCGACCCCGTGGAGCCGCGCGACGACCTGCCGTACGCCGCCAACTACCTCTACATGCTGACCGGTTCGGAGCCGGATGCCGCCCAGGTCGAGGCCGTCGAGCCGTATCTGATCTCCACCGTCGACCACGGTTTCAACGCCTCGACCTTCACCGCCAGGGTCGTCGCGTCCACCGGCGCGGACATCGCGGCCTGCCTGGTCGCCGCGGTCGGCGCCCTCTCCGGGCCGCTGCACGGCGGGGCGCCCAGCCGCGCCCTGGACACCCTCGACGCGATCGGGACACCCGACCGCATCGACGGCTGGATCCGCGAGCGCGTCCTCGCAGGCGACCGGATCATGGGCTTCGGGCATCCCGTCTACCGCACCGAGGACCCGAGGTCGCGGATGCTGCGCGGGATCGCGGAGCGGTTCGGCGGCCCCCTGGTGGAGCTCGCGGTCCAGGTGGAGGCACGGGTGGAGAAGATCCTCGCCGAGCTCAAGCCGGGGCGTGAGCTGCACACCAACGTGGAGTTCTACGCCGGAGTGGTCATGGAGCTGTGCGGGCTGCCGCGCGAGATGTTCACGCCGACGTTCTGTGCGGCGCGGGTGGTCGGCTGGAGCGCCAATATCCTGGAGCAGGCGGCGGACTCGAAGATCATCCGCCCGGCGGCCCGCTATATCGGCCCGCCTCCGCCGCAGCCCGTGCCCGCGCTCTGAGAAAGGCCCCCCGGTGAGCAAGAAGCAGATCCCGGTCATCGTCCTCGCGGGCTTTCTGGGATCGGGCAAGACCACCTTGCTCAACCATCTGCTGGCCCGGAGCAGGGGCACCAGGATCGGCGCGATCGTCAATGACTTCGGGGCCATCGAGATCGATGCCATGGCGGTGGCCGGGCAGCTCGGGGACTCCACGGTCTCGCTCGGCAACGGCTGTCTGTGCTGCGCCGTCGACGCGAGCGAACTCGACGTCTACTTGGAGAAGTTGGCCCGGCCCGCGGTCGGTCTCGATGTGATCGTCATCGAGGCGAGCGGTCTCGCCGAGCCTCAGGAGCTGGTCCGGATGATCCTGGCCGGTGAGAACGACCGGGTGGTGTACGGCGGTCTCGCCGAGGTCGTCGACGCCGCCGAGTTCGACGCGACCCGCGAGCGGCACCCCGAGATCGACCGGCATCTCGCCATCGCCGATCTTGTTGTCCTGAACAAGACGGACCGGGTGACGAAGGAGCAGCTCGACCGCGTCCTCGCCACCATCGGCGACCTCACCGAGGGCGCGGCCGTGGTCCGTGCGGAGTACGGGCGGATCGATCCGGCGCTGCTCTTCGATCCCGCCGTGCGGCCGGACGGCGGGGAGAGGGCGCGCCAGTTGTCCTTCGAGGACCTGCGCGCCGAAGCGGACGAGGAACACGGCGATCACGCCGGTCACCTGCACGCGGCGTACGAGAGCGTTTCGTTCACCTCGCACGAGCCCATGAACCCGCGCCGCCTGATGGAGTTCCTCGACTCCAGGCCTGTGGGCCTCTACCGGATCAAGGGGTACGTCGACTTCGGTGCGGCGGATGCCCGCAACCAGTACGCGGTGCACGCCGTCGGCCGGTTCCTGCGCTTCTACCCCGCGCCCTGGGGCCGGGAGGCGCCGCGCCTCACCCAGCTCGTACTCATCGGCGCCGGGATCGATGCCGATGCGCTGGGCAAGGAACTGGCGTCCTGCCGGGAGACCGCTCCGCAGGACGCCCCACATGCTGCCGATGAGCGCAACATGTGGGGCGTCCTGCGATACGTACAGGCGGAGGACTGAGACGGGCCCGACCGGCCCGGTCGCCTCCCCCGTTACACAGGCCCTGCCAGCGCCGCGATCTCCGCCGCCAGCGGGGTGCCCGAGCCGTCCCGGCGCGGGTCCGGGGTCGGCAGCTCCACTGGTGTGCCGTTCTTCTGGGCCGCGCGCGGTGGCGCCGTGCCCGCCCAGGCCAGGATCAGGGTGTCCTCGCCCCGGAGGAAGCGCTGGCAGCGCACTCCGCCAGTGGCCCGGCCCTTGCGTGGGTACTGGTCGAACGGGGTGAGCTTGGCCGATGTCTCGGTGTCCCCGAGCAGCGTGCCGCGTGCTCCGGCGACGGTGAACACCATGGCGTCGGCCGCCGGGTCCACCGCGCTGAAGGCGATCACCTTGGCGCCGTCGGCGAGCTTGACGCCCGCCATGCCGCCGGCGGGACGGCCCTGCGGCCTGACCTGCCCGGACTGGAAGCGCAGCAGCTGGGCGTCGTCGGTGATGAAGACCAAGTCCTCCTCGCCCGTGCGCAGTTCGGCCGCACCGACCACCCGGTCACCGTCCTTGAGGGAGATGACCTCCAGCTCGTCCTTGTTGGCCGGGTAGTCCGGGACGACCCGCTTCACCACACCCTGCTCGGTGCCGATCGCCAGCCCCGGAGAGGACTCGTCGAGGGTGGTGAGACAGATCAGGGTCTCGTCCGCCTCCAGGGACAGGAATTCCGAAACCGGCGCCCCGCCCGAGAGATTGGGCGCGGACGCCGTGCCGGGCAGCTGTGGCAGGTCGATCACGCCGAGCCGCAGCAGTCGCCCGTCCGAGGTCACCGCCCCCACGTCGCCCCGCGCCGTGGCGGGCACCGCCGAGATGATCACATCGTGCTTGGCGCGCCGGGCGTCGTCCATGACCAGGGGCTCGCCATTGGCCGTACGCGCGAGCAGCCCGGTCGACGACAGGAGGACCCGACAGGGATCGTCCGCGACCTCCAGCGGCACCGCGGCGATCGGTGAACTGCCCGACTCCAGCAGGACCGTGCGCCGGTCGGTGCCGAACTTCTTGGCCACCGCGGCCAGCTCGGTCGAGACCATCTTGCGCAGCTCGGCGTCCGACTCCAGGATGCCGGTCAGCTCGTCGATCTCGCCGGTCAGCCGGTCGCGCTCGCTCTCCAGCTCGATCTTGTCGAACCTGGTGAGCCGGCGCAGCGGCGTGTCCAGGATGTACATCGTCTGGATGTCGCTCAGCGAGAACTGCTCGATGAGCCGCTGCTTGGCCTGCGCCGAGTTGTCACTTGAGCGGATGAGGCGGATGACCTCGTCGATGTCGAGCAGCGCGACGAGCAGGCCCTCGACCAGGTGCAGCCGGTCACGCCGCTTGGTGCGGCGGAACTCGCTGCGGCGGCGTACGACCTCGAAACGGTGGTCCAGATAGACCTCAAGGAGCTCCTTGAGCCCCAGCGTCAACGGCTGGCCGTCAACCAGCGCCACATTGTTGATGCCGAAGGTCTCTTCCATCGGCGTCAGCTTGTAGAGCTGCTCAAGGACGGCCTCCGGGACGAAGCCGTTCTTGATCTCGATGACCAGCCGCAGTCCGTGCATGCGGTCGGTGAGGTCCTTGACGTCCGCAATGCCCTGGAGCTTCTTCGCGCCGACCAGGTCCTTGATCTTGGCAATCACCTTCTCGGGGCCGACGGTGAACGGCAGTTCGGTGATGACCAGGCCCTTGCGGCGCGGTGTCACGTCCTCGATGGTCGCCGTCGAACGGATCTTGAAGGTACCGCGGCCGTTCTCGTACGCGTCCTTGATTCCGCCCAGGCCCACGATCCGGCCACCGGTCGGCAGGTCGGGACCCGGCACAAAACGCATCAGCGTCTCAAGGTCGGCACCCGGGTGCTTGATCAAGTGCCGGGCGGCGGCGATCACCTCGCCCAGGTTGTGCGGGGGCATGTTCGTCGCCATGCCGACGGCGATCCCGGAAGCGCCGTTGACCAGCAGGTTCGGGTAGGCCGCCGGGAGCACGACCGGCTCCCGCTCCTGCCCGTCGTAGTTCGCCGTGAAGTCGGCGGTGTCCTCGTCGATCGACTCGGTCATCAGCGACGTGGCGTCGGCCATCCGGCATTCGGTGTACCGCATGGCGGCGGGCGGGTCGTCGTTGCCGAGGGAGCCGAAGTTCCCGTGTCCGTCGACCAGCGGCAGCCGCATCGAGAAGGGCTGCGCCATCCGGACGAGCGCGTCGTAGATCGACGCGTCGCCGTGCGGGTGGAGCTTACCCATCACCTCGCCGACGACGCGGGCACATTTCACATAGCCGCGGTCGGTCCGCAGCCCCATCTCGTTCATCTGGTAGACGATGCGGCGGTGCACCGGCTTCATACCGTCGCGGGCGTCGGGCAGCGCTCGCGAGTAAATCACCGAGTACGCGTACTCAAGGAAGGAGCCCTGCATTTCGTCGACGACGTCGACATCGAGGATCTTCTCCTCGAACGCATCGTCCGGCGGCGGGGTCTTCGTGCTGCGGCGGGCCATCGCGGCTGCGGCTCCTTCGCGGTTCTGTAGGGCAAGTTCTGGGTCTTGACGCCGACCATTGTGGACCGGCGCGCTGACATCGCCGACCTCGACCCGTCCGAAGCGCCCTCCAGGACGTTCCCTGAGGGCGTATCCGGAACGGGAACTTCGCCAGGTGTCAGCACGCTTGCATACAGTGGCAGGACTTCTCCTTATCGCGATCGAAGGGACGTACATGCCCATGGGTCACACGGCCACAGTGCAGGCCGGCTCCGGCGGCCTGACAGCGACTGAGCACCGGCTGGCCAATGGCCTTCGTGTGGTGCTTTCCGAGGACCACCTGACCCCGGTTGCCGCGGTCTGCCTCTGGTACGACGTCGGTTCGCGGCACGAGGTCAAGGGCCGTACGGGCCTGGCTCACCTCTTCGAGCACCTGATGTTCCAGGGCTCGGCGCAGGTGAAGGGCAACGGCCACTTCGAGCTGGTGCAGGGTGCGGGCGGTTCGCTCAACGGCACGACCAGCTTTGAGCGCACCAACTATTTCGAGACGATGCCCACCCACCAGGTGGAGCTGGCCCTGTGGCTGGAAGCCGATCGGATGGGCTCACTGCTCGTCGCGCTCGACGAAGAGTCCATGGAGAACCAGCGCGACGTCGTCAAGAACGAGCGCCGCCAGCGGTACGACAATGTGCCCTACGGCACGGCATTCGAGAAGCTGACCGCCCTCTCGTACCCCGAGGGGCACCCGTACCACCACACGCCGATCGGTTCGATGACCGACCTGGACGCCGCGACGCTCGAAGACGCACGGGCCTTTTTCCGTACGTACTACGCGCCCAACAACGCGGTGATCTCGGTCGTCGGCGACATCGACCCCGAGCAGACGCTCGCCTGGATCGAGAAGTACTTCGGCTCGATCCCGTCCCACGACGGCAAGCAGCCCCCGCGTGACGGCTCCCTCCCCGACATCATCGGCTCGGAGCTGCGCGAGGTCATCGAGGAGGACGTCCCGGCCCGCGCGCTGATGGCCGCCTACCGGCTGCCGCAGGACGGCACCCGCGAGGCGGACGCGGCCGATCTGGCGCTCACCGTCCTCGGCGGCGGCGAGTCCTCCCGGCTGCACAACCGGCTGGTCCGGCGTGACCGCACGGCCGTCGCGGCCGGCTTCGGTCTGCTGCGCCTGTCGGGCGCGCCTTCGCTCGGCTGGCTCGACGTCAAGACGTCGGCCGGTGTGGAGATTCCCGACATCGAGCGCGCTGTCGACGAGGAGCTGGCGAAGTTCGCCGCCGAGGGCCCCACGCCCGAGGAGATGGAGTGCGCGCAGGCCCAGCTGGAGCGCGAGTGGCTCGACCGGCTCGGCACGGTCGCCGGCCGCGCCGACGAACTCTGCCGCTACGCCGTCCTGTTCGGCGACCCGCAGCTTGCACTGACCGCGGTCGGGCGCGTGCTGGACGTCACCGCGCAAGAGGTGCAGGCAGCCGCCAGGGCCAGGCTCCGCCCGGACAACAGGGTGGTCCTGGTGTACGAACCCACCCAGGCCGACGCGGACGCCGCCGACGAGACCGAAGAGCAGGAAGGGGCGGACCTGTGACCGACACCGCTGCCGTCAGCATGACGTTCCACCCGCAGCCCGGCGCGGGCACCGCCACCCCGTGGGCCTTTCCCGCCCCCGAGCGCGGCGCCCTGCCCAACGGCCTGACCGTGCTGCGGTGCCACCGCCCCGGCCAGCAGGTCATGGCCGTCGAGATCTTCCTCGCCGCCCCGCTGGAGGCCGAGCCCGAGGGCCTCGACGGCATCGCCACGATCATGGCGAGGGCCTTCTCCGAGGGCACCGACAAGCACTCCGCCGAGGAGTTCGCCGCAGAGCTGGAGCGCTGCGGCGCCACCCTCGACGCGTACGCGGACCACCCCGGCCTCCGGGTCTCCCTGGAGGTCCCGGTCTCCCGGCTGCCCAAGGCGCTCGGCCTGCTGGCCGACGCGCTGCGCGCACCGGCCTTCGCGGACGCCGAGATCGAGCGTCTGGTGGCCAACAGGCTCGACGAGATCCCGCACGAGGCGGCCAACCCGTCGCGGCGCGCCGCCAAGCAGCTCTCCAAGGAGCTGTTCCCGGCCACCTCGCGCATGTCGCGCCCCCGCCAGGGCACCGAGGAAACGGTCAAGTGCATCGACGCCGCCGGCGTCAAGGGCTTCTACGACGCGCATGTGCGCCCGGCGACGGCCACCGCCGTGGTCGTCGGTGACCTCGAAGGTGTCGACCTGGACGCCGTACTGGCCGAGACCCTCGGGGTCTGGACGGGCAACACCGCCCCGGCCCGTCCCGTGCCGCCGATCACCGCCGACGACACGGGCCGCGTCGTCATCGTGGACCGGCCGGGCGCCGTGCAGACGCAGCTGCTCATCGGCCGGATCGGCGCCGACCGGCACGACCGTGTGTGGTCGGCCCAGGTGCTCGGTACGTACTGCCTGGGCGGCACCCTCACCTCGCGTCTCGACCGCGTCCTGCGCGAGGAGAAGGGCTACACCTACGGCGTGCGCGCCTTCGGCCAGGTGCTGCGCTCCGCCGCGCCCTCCTCGGAGGGCGCGGCCACCGGCGCCGCGATGCTCGCCATCAGCGGCTCGGTGGACACCGAGTCCACCGGACCCGCGCTCGACGACCTCTGGAAGGTGCTGCGCACCCTCGCGGCCGGCGGCCTCACGGACGCCGAGCGCGATGTCGCCGTCCAGAACCTGGTGGGTGTCGCGCCGCTCAAGTACGAGACGGCCGCCGCGGTCGCCGGCACGCTGGCCGATCAGGTCGAGCAGCAGCTGCCCGACGACTTCCAGGCCCAGCTGTACGCACGCCTCGCCGAGACGGGCACGGTGGAGGCCACCGCGGCCGTCGTCAGCGCCTTCCCCGAGGACCGTCTGGTCACGGTGCTCGTCGGGGACGCGTCGCAGATCGAGGAGCCCGTCAGGGCCCTCGGTATCGGTGACGTGACGGTGGTAACGGGCTGAGTCCGTACTACCTCACTCACATAGAGGCGCATAGCGGGACGTAGAGGGACCTCGGTGGCCAACAAGCCGCCGGGGTCCTTCTCATATGTCCGTTTTGTTGTGGTGGTTGCCTGTCTGGTATGTGGGGTGCGTTACAAAACGCTCTGTCTGTTTGGTGATTGAAAGATGTGCCGTTTAGCGTCGGTCCGGCTGTCCGTCAGCATGAGCCGCAGCCGCGGCACCGGACAGTCATCGCCGAGTCCCCGTCAGGCGCGAGCCTGGGGAGCCGGGGACCCATTCAGTCCCTGGGGTGAATCGGACGCCTCCGTACCCCGGAGGGGCCCGTAGGAGACCTTCCTGCTCCGAACCCGTCAGCTAACCCGGTAGGCGAGAAGGAAGGAAAGGACCAGCCCCTCCATGGCGTTCAGCCGCACCACCGGTAAGCACCGGCGTCCCAGCCGCATGACGCGCAGAGGCGCGAACATCGCAGGCGTTGCCGCCCTCGCGACGACCGGCGTCATCGGAACGCTCGCCTCCCCGGCCGTCGCCGCCGAGGGCAAGGGCGCAGGCGCGGCCCTCTCCGTCGAGGACACCGGCCTGACCCAGGCCATCGACATCAACGACTCCCTGGCCGACCAGATAGCCGCCCAGGCCAAGGCGCAGCAGCAGGCCGCGGACAAGGCCGAGCGCAAGGCCGCGGCCGAGCGCAGGGCCGCCGCGGAGCGCAAGGCGGAAGCCGAGCGCAAGGCCGAGGCGAAGGCCAAGAAGCAGCGCGCCGAGCGCGAGGCCAAGGAGCGCGCCGCGCGTGCCGCCGAGCGCAAGCGCCTCACCTCGTACACGCTCCCGGTCTCCGGCTCCGCCGTGACCACCGGCTACAAGTCCGGCGGCTCGCTCTGGTCCTCCGGCAGCCACTCCGGCGTCGACTTCCGTGCCGCGTCCGGCAGTTCCGTCGTGGCCGTCGGCGCGGGCACCGTCGTCGAGGCCGGCTGGGGAGGCGCGTACGGCAACAACGTCGTCGTCAAGATGAACGACGGCACGTTCACGCAGTACGGCCACCTCTCGTCCATCACCGCCACCGTCGGCCAGGCCGTCACGCCCGGCCAGCAGATAGGTGTCTCGGGCTCGACCGGCAACTCGACAGGACCGCACCTGCACTTCGAGGCCCGTACGAGCGCCGAGTACGGCTCGGACATGGACCCCGTCGCGTACCTGCGCGGACACGGCGTCAACGCCTGAGACCGCCGAGCGGGCCCCTGAGGGCCGGCCCGCTGCCCGCCGCACTGAGCATTCCCGAAGGCCCCGGCTTCCCGCCGGGGCCTTCGGCGTACGCGGTGCGACCGTGCGTACCTCTGCCCGTACACAGTCCTTCGGGGATGGCCGAAAGATATCCATGAATTCAGGCTGCCCATCGGAAATTCGCGGTTGCTGCAATAGAGTCGCAGAACAGGAGTGGATCGACCGCGTTTCGCGGGGATTAAGGCGGAGGTTCGGCCATGCGCATTCCCGCGCATTCGGTATGCACGGCAATTCGTGACGACATCGTCTCCGGTGTCTTCGCGCGCGGCGGCCGGCTCACCGAGGAGCTGCTGGCGCGCCGCTACGGCGTCTCGCGCGTCCCGGTGCGCGAGGCCTTGCGCACCCTGGAGTCCGAAGGGTTCGTCACCACCCGACGGCACGCGGGCGCCTGCGTCGCCGAGCCCACCGAGCAGGAGGCCGCCGACCTCCTGGAGGTCCGGACGCTGCTGGAGCCGCTGGGCGCCGCACGGGCCGCCAGGCGGCGCACCGACGCGCACCTCAAGGTGCTGCGCGGCCTGGTCAGGCTGGGTCAGGAGCGGGCCCGCCGGGGGCAGGGCGAGGATCTGCGCTCACTCGGCGGCTGGTTCCACGAGACCCTCGCCCAGGCCTCCGGCAGCCCCGGCCTGACGGCCCTGCTCACCCAGCTCAGGCACAAGGTCACCTGGATGTACGCCGTAGAGCAGCACGCCCGTCCGGTCGAGTCCTGGGCGGAGCACGGCGCGATCGTGGACGCGGTGGCGCGCGGCGACGCGGAGCGGGCCAGGGCGCTGACCGCGCTGCATGCCGAACGCGCGGTCCCGGCGCACCGGCTGCGCCATCCGGCACCGGAACAGGTGAGGACTTCGCAACACGCCGTAAACACCGTGGGCGGCCGTAATTAACAGGCGCGCCGTATACAAAGAAAGTGAATTGGCGGGGCCATTTTCCTGCTGCCCGAATTCAGCGCCGTAGCGCTTTCGAAATTAGAAGAGCCGTGGCGCCCCCGAATTCGGGGGCGCCACGGCTCTTCTGCACGTGTCGTACGCGTCGGACAGTCGCGTCAGACGGTCTCGGGCAGCTCGTCGAGACCCTCGGCGACCAGCTTCGCCAGCCGGTCGAGTGCGGCCTCGGAACCATCGGCCTCGGAAGCGAGCAAGACCTCTTCGCCGCCCTGCGCGCCCAGACCGAGCACCGCGAGCATCGAAGCGGCGTTGACCGGCTTGCCGTCGGCCTTGGCGATCGTCACGGGGACACCCGACGCGGTCGTGGCACGGACGAAGATGGAGGCGGGCCGGGCGTGCAGGCCCTCGGCCCAGCCGACGGTGACGCGGCGCTCAACCATGGTGTAGCCCTTCATGTTCTAACGGTTGTCTAGACCAGTCTCTCACGGTGTGCGGACTGCGGTGACCCTACCTTCGCCCCCTGTGCGGGAGTTGTCCGGCCTGCCTCAGCCTGCCCCGCTCCCTGCGCGCCCGCTACCCGTAGGCTGCCTTCATGCAGCCCCCGCTGGAGCAGGCCCCGCCGGTTCAAAACGGGCACCACGCGTACCCGGCTCACTGGGAAGCCGACGTCGTGCTGCGCGACGGAGGTACGGCGCGGATCCGGCCCATCACCGCCGATGACGCACAGCGGCTGGTCAGCTTCTATGAGCAGGTCTCGGACGAGTCGAAGTACTACCGGTTCTTCGCGCCCTACCCCCGGCTGTCCGCCAAGGACGTCCACCGCTTCACCCATCACGACTACGTGGACCGGGTGGGCCTCGCGGCCACGGTGGGCGGCGAGTTCATCGCCACCGTGCGGTTCGACCGCATCAACGAGCAGGGCCGCCCGGCCTCCGGCCCCGACGCGGACGAGGCCGAGGTTGCCTTCCTCGTCCAGGACGCCCATCAGGGTCGCGGCGTCGCCTCCGCCCTCCTCGAACACATCGGGGCGGTCGCCCGCGAGCGCGGGATCCGGCGCTTCGCCGCCGAGGTACTGCCCGCCAACTCCAAGATGATCAAAGTGTTCACGGACGCGGGCTACACCCAGAAGCGCAGCTTCGAGGACGGCGTCGTACGCCTGGAATTCGACCTGGAGCCGACCGACCGCTCGCTGGCCGTGCAGCGCTCCCGCGAGCAACGCGCCGAGTCCCGCTCCGTGCAGCGCCTCCTCGCCCCCGGCGCGGTCGCCGTCATCGGCACCGGGCGCGCGCCGGGCGGCGTGGGCCGCGCGGTCCTGCGCAACCTGCTCGCCGCCGGGTTCACCGGTCGTACGTACGCCGTGAACAAGGCCTTCCCCGACGACCTCACCGAGGTGGACGGCGTGCCCGCCCACCGCTCCGTCGGCGACATCGGGGAGACCGTCGACCTCGCCGTCGTCGCCGTACCGGCCGAGCGGGTCCCCGAGGTCGTCGCGGACTGCGGCGAGCACGGGGTCCAGGGGCTGGTCGTCCTTTCCGCCGGTTACGCCGAGAGTGGCGCGGCGGGGCGCGAGAGGCAGCGGGAACTGGTGCGCCAGGCCCGTTCGTACGGCATGCGCATCATCGGCCCCAACGCCTTCGGCATCATCAACACTTCGGCCGCCGTCCGGCTCAATGCCTCGCTGGCGCCCGAGCCGCCCGCCGCGGGCCGCATCGGGCTGTTCACGCAGTCGGGCGCCATCGGCATCGCGCTGCTCGCCGGGATCCACCGGCGCGGCGCGGGCCTGTCCTCGTTCATCTCCTCCGGCAACCGCGCGGACGTCTCCGGCAACGACTTCCTCCAGTACTGGTACGAGGACCCCGACACCGATGTCGTCCTGCTCTACCTGGAGTCCATCGGCAACCCGCGCAAATTCACCCGCCTCGCCCGGCGCACGGCGGCCGTGAAGCCGGTCGTCGTCGTCAAGGGCGCCCGGCACAGCGGCAGCGCCCCGCCGGGCCACGCGGTTCCCGTCACCCGCATCCCGGACGCCACGGTTTCCGCGCTGCTGCGGCAGGCCGGGGTCATCCGCGTCGACACCGTCACCGAGCTCGTCGACGCCGGACTGCTGCTCGCCGGGCAGCCTCTCCCGGCGGGCCCCCGGGTCGCGATCCTCGGCAACTCCGAGTCGCTGGGGCTCCTTACGTACGACGCCTGCCTGACCGAGGGGCTGCGCCCGCTGCGGCCGCTCGACCTGACGACGGGCGCGACCCCGGCGGACTTCCGCGCGGCGCTCGCGGAAGCACTCGCCGACCCCGCGTGCGACGCGGTCGTCGTCACGGCCATCCCCTGGGTGGGCGACAACGGCACGACGGAATCGGGTGACGGCGAGGTCCTGGCCGGCGTCCTGCGCGAAGCCGCCGCGACGGCTCCGGCGAAGCCGGTGGCGGTGGTCCACGTGGAGATCGGCGGCCTGGCGGAGGCGTTGTCGGCGGCGACGAGCACCGCGCGCCAGACGGGCCCGGGGCGCGGGGCGGGGCCGGGCAGCCGCCCGGCGGCAAGCACCTCGCCCCCCGCAGCCACCGCATCGATCCGCCCGGCGCCGGCAGACCCGGCCCCGGCGGCAAGCACTCGGGCCCCCGTCGGCACCCCACCGCTCTCCCCGCCCCCGGTGGCCCCGACCTCGCTCCCGGCGCCGACAGCCGCTGCGGGCACCCCGCCCACCGCAGCTCCTCCGCCGGGCGCCGCGCCCGCCGACGGCCCCGGGGGAGCGGCAGCCACCGGTCAGGAGCCCGGGCGGACCCGCCGCATCCCCGCCTACCCCGCCGCCGAGCGGGCCGTCCGGGCGCTCGCCGAGGCCGTCAGGTACGCGCAGTGGCGGCGCCAGGCCGCCGAGCCGGGGCGGGTGCCGCAGTACGACGACATCGACGAGGCCGGCGCCGCCGCGCAGATCACCGCGATGCTGGGGGAGGACACCGACCCGAGGGGACTGCCCCTGACGGGCGACGACGCCCGCGTCCTGTTCGAACGGTACGGAATCCACGTACGGCCGACCCGGCCCGCCCCGGGCCCCGACGCCGCCGTCGCCGCCGCCGAGCGGCTCGGCTACCCCGTCGCGCTCAAGACCACCGCCCCGCACCTGCGCCACCGCCCCGACCTCGGCGGCGTACGCCTCGATCTCGCCACCGAGCAGGAACTGCGGCGCGCGTACGGCGAGTTGACGGACGCCCTCGGCAAGCCGGGCGAGCTCCAGCCGGTCGTCCAGGCGATGGCCCCGCGCGGCGTCGACACCGTCGTACGGGCCGCCATCGACCCGGCCGCCGGCGCGGTCCTCTCCTTCGGTCTCGCCGGAGCCGCGTCCGAGCTGCTCGGCGACACCGCGCACCGGCTCGTGCCGGCCACCGACCGCGACGCCGCCGAACTGATCAGGTCGATCCGCACCGCCCCGCTGCTCTTCGGCTGGCGCGGCTCCGCCCCCGTCGACACGGCCGCACTCGAAGAGCTGCTGCTCCGGGTCTCGCTGCTGGTCGACGACCACCCCGAAGTGATCGGCATCGCACTGGAACCCGTGGTCGTCGCCCCGCACGGCCTGTCCGTCCTCGGCGCCACCGTCCGGCTCGCGCCCCCGCCCGCCCGTGACGACCTCGGGCCCCGTCGTCTCCCCAGTTACTGACGAGCCTGTGGGTCCCCGGCGCCCCGTAGGATGGAGGGCATGGCTAAGACCGGTACGACGACTCAGGGGCTGCGCACGGCGATCGAGCGCAGCGGCTACTACCCGGCCCTTGTGGCCGAAGCGGTGGAGGCCGCTGTCGGCGGTGAGCCGGTCTCGTCGTACCTCGTGCACCAGGAGACGACCTTCGACTCCAACGAGGTGCGCCGCCATTGCACCGTCCTGGTCCTGACCGGCAAGCGCTTCATCGTCAGCCACACCGACGAGCAGGCCGCCGACACGACCTCCCCGACGCCGTACGCCACCACCTCCACCGAGTCCGTGAAGCTCGACCGGATCTCGTCCGTCGTGGTCAGCCGGGTGGTCGCCAACCCCGAGTCGTACACCCCCGGCACCCTGCCCCGCGAGGTCGTCCTGACCATCGGCTGGGGCGCAGTCTCACGTATCGACCTGGAGCCCGCCGCCTGCGGCGACCCCGACTGCGAGGCGGACCACGGCTACACCGGCAGCACCACTGCCGACGACCTGAGCCTGCGGGTCAGCGAGGCCGGCGACGGCCCGGACACCGTCCGCCAGACGCTCACGTTCGCCCAGTCGCTCTCCGAGGCGACCGCGGCGGCCGACCACTGATGGCGCTGCCCGCCTGGTCAGAACCGGTTCCGCTCGGCCTCGGCTCCGCCCCCGTCCCCGCATACGGCAGTGGCTCGCTCGCCGACCTGCTGCCCACGCTCGCGGCCGGCATGGAGGTCCCCGGCACGAGCGCCGCGATACCCGAGCTGACGCCCGCCGACCGCAACTGCGTGTTCCTGATCGACGGGCTCGGCTGGGAGCAGATCAAGGCCCACCCGGAAGAGGCGCCGTATCTCACCTCGCTCCTCGCCACCTCCCGCGGCGGCACCGGCCGTCCGATCACCGCGGGCTTCCCCGCCACCACCGCGACCTCGCTCGCCTCGGTCGGCACGGGCCTGCCGCCCGGCGCGCACGGCCTGACCGGCTACACCGTCCGCAACCCGGACACGGGCGCGCTGATGAACCAGCTCCGCTGGAAGCCGTGGGTCGACCCGCACATCTGGCAGCCGTACCCCACGGTCTTCCAGCTCGCCGACGCCGCTGGTGTGCACACCGCCCAGGTGTCCGCCCCGGACTTCCAGCACACCCCACTGACCAAGGTCGCGCTGAGCGGCGGCACCTTCCGCGGCAAGCTCAGCGGCGAGGACCGGATGGACCTCGCCGCAGCCCAACTGGCCGAGGGCGACCGCTCGTTGGTCTACACGTACTACAGCGAGGTCGACGGCAAGGGCCACCGCTTCGGCATCGACTCCGACGCCTGGCGCGGTCAGCTGATGTACGTCGACGGGCTCGTCCGGCGCCTCGCCGAGCAACTGCCGCCCCGCGCCGCCCTCTACGTCACCTCCGACCACGGCATGATCGACATCGCCTTCGACGAGGAGTCGCGCATCGACTTCGACGAGGACTGGGAGCTGAGCGCCGGCGTCGCGCTGCTCGGCGGCGAGGGCAGGGCCCGGCATGTGTACGCCGTCCAGGGCGCCGAGGCGGATGTGCTCGCCGTCTGGCGCGAGGTGCTCGGCGAGCAGTTCTGGGTGGCGAGCAGGGACGAGGCGATCGCGGCGGGCTGGTTCGGTCCGCGGATCGACGAGCGGGTGTACGGGCGGATCGGCGACGTCGTCGCGGCGGCCCACGACGACGTGGTGATCACCGCGTCGCGCAAGGAGCCGCGGGAGTCCGTGATGGTGGGCATGCATGGCTCGATGACCCCCGCCGAGCAGCTCGTCCCGCTCCTCGAAGTACGTTCGTAACCCGCCCCGCCGGCGGAGACCCCACCTGCACAGATCTGAAAGGCCTCAACTCCCCATGCCCGAGCTGGTGTTCTTCTCCGGAACGATGGACTGCGGAAAGAGCACCCTCGCTCTTCAGATCGAGCACAACCGCTCCGCGCGCGGCCTGGCCGGCATGATCTTCACGCGGGACGACCGCGCGGGCGCGGGCAAGCTCTCCTCACGCCTGGGTCTGGTCACCGACGCCGTCGAGGCGGGGGACGGCTTCGACTTCTACGCGTACCTCGTTGCCCAGCTGTCCCAGGGCAGTCGCGCCGACTACCTGATCGTGGACGAGGCGCAGTTCCTCGCCCCCGACCAGATCGACCAGCTCGCCCGCGTCGTCGACGACCTGGACATCGACGTCTTCGCCTTCGGCATCACCACCGACTTCCGCTCCAAGCTCTTCCCGGGCTCGCAGCGCCTGGTAGAGCTGGCCGACCGGGTGGAGGTGCTGCAGGTCGAGGCGCTGTGCTGGTGCGGCGCGCGGGCCACGCACAACGCGCGGACGATCGGCGGCGAGATGGTCGTCGAGGGCGCCCAGGTCGTCGTCGGTGACGTCGACCACCGGCCGGACGAGATCGGCTACGAGGTGCTGTGCCGACGCCACCACAGGCGCCGGCTGACGTCCGCGGCCGCACGGGCCGGGGCCCTGTCACCCGATGTACTGCCCGTGGACCCGGTGGCCGGGGCCACCGGGCACACCCTGGTCAACGGGGCGTCCGTACGATCGTGAAGACCGCGCCCTCCGGGTCCGCCACGGTCGCCACCCGGCCGCTGGAGCCGTCCTGGGGCGGTTTCAGTACATGCCCGCCGAGCTCCACCACCAGGTGGGCCGCCGCGTCGGTGTCCTCGACCTCGAAGTACGTCATCCAGTGCGCGCCCCTGTCCCGCGGCAGGGCATGGCCCACACCGTGCACGGAGGCCACCGGGCGGCCTTCCGCGTGCAGGGTCAGATAGTCGAAGTCGGCTGAGACCACCGCCTCCACCTCGTAGCCGAAGACCGCCTGGTAGAACTTGCCGACCGTGGCGGTGTCGCGGGTCACCAACTCGTTCCAGGTCGGCGTGCCGTGCGTTCCTGCGAGCGCCGTGCCCAGGTGCGCCGCGGCCTGCCAGACCCCGAAGACCGCGCCCGCGGGGTCCGACGCGAGGACCAGTCGGCCTGCCTCGCCGGCGTCGAGCGGGCCCACCGCGACCGTCCCGCCGTAACTCCTGATCGCCTCGGCCGTGGCATCCACGTCCTGGGTCGCGAGATAGGGCGTCCACGCTATGGGCAGGTGCCGGTCGCGTGGCAGCTGCCCGATGCCCGCGATCTCCTTGCCGTCGAGCAGCGCACGGACATACGGGCCGAGCTGCTGCGGACCGGGCCGGAACTCCCAGCCGAACAGCTTTCCGTAGAACTCCTGGGTCGTCGCCAGGCCGTGCACCATCAGGCTCACCCAGCAGGGCGCTCCGGGTGTGCGCCACCGGGTCGCTGCCTCGGTCATCGTCATTCTCCTCGGACCATTGGAGTGGTCGTGCGGGGACACGGGCGTGCCGCTGTGGGCGCTCACCCGTGCAGATGCTTGCATCACCTGTCGCGCGACGCGCCCCGGCCGCGCCGTTTTCCGCTGCTTCCCGCAGGAGAATGGCCGATTTGCCATTTCGCGTCCATTGCGGCGCCAATGCCGCGCGGTGTCGCACTCCATGGGGGCTGCGCGAGGATGGCACCCATGAATGCCATCATCACCGCATCCGAACTCGCGAGCGACTTGGCGGCCAGCCGGCCGCCGGTCCTCCTGGACGTCCGCTACCAGCTGGGCGGGGAGCACGGCCTCCCCGCGTACGAGGCCGGGCACATCCCGGGCGCCGCCTTCGTCGACCTCGACAAGGAGCTCGCCGGGCCGCCCGGAGCAGGTGGGCGCCACCCGCTCCCCGACGTCGAGGCCTTTGGCGCGGCGATGCGACGCTCCGGCGTCCGCTCGGACACCCCCGTGGTCGTATACGACGGCGGGCAGGGCTGGGCCGCCGCGCGCGCGTGGTGGCTGTTGCGCTGGACGGGCCACCAGGACGTCCGGGTCCTGGACGGCGGTCTCGCCACCTGGACGGGCCCGGTCGACTCCGAGGTCCCGGCTCCCGGAGCGGGCGACTTCGTCCCGGCGCCGGGCTCGATGCCGCTGCTCGACGCCGACGGCGCCGCCGGATTGGCTCGAAGTGGCCTGCTGCTCGACGCGCGGGCCGCCGAGCGCTACCGGGGCGATGTGGAACCGATCGACCGGGTCGGCGGGCACATCCCGGGCGCGGTCTCGGCCCCGACGTCGGAGAACGTGGCCCCGGACGGCCGGCTGCTGCCCGCCGGGGCGTTGGCCGACCGCTTCGGGGCGCTGGGCGCGGGCAAGGCCGCCGCGGTCGGCGTGTACTGCGGCTCGGGCGTCTCGGGAGCCCACGAGGTGCTGGCCCTGGAGGTCGCGGGCATCCCGGCGGCGTTGTATGCCGGGTCCTGGTCGCATTGGTCCGCCGACGGATCGCGCCCGGTGGCCACAGGACCCGACCCGCAGTAGGACGTCTCCGGCCGACCGGAGACGGACCGTCACCCCGCATGACGAGGTCCCCGTGCGCGATGCGTACGGGGACCTCGTCAGGAGCGTCTAGTCCTGCTTCTTGCGCCGCGTACCGAAGACGATCTCGTCCCAGCTCGGCACGGCCGCCCGCCGGCCGGGGCGCACCCCGTCCGCCTCCGCCTGACGGTCCGTCGTACCGGTGAGCCGGTCGCGGTGCCCGGCCACGGCTCGCGGCATGAGCACATCGGCGTACGCCGACCCCGCCCCGGCGGAGGCCGCGGGCGCGGCGGGCTCCGCCTCGGGCTCCTGGGCGGACGAGGGCTCGTCCCTGGGCGGCTCCGGCGGCGGCGCGGGCCGCTCCGGCACAACCATGTCGCCCCGGAAGCTCGGCACGGCCTCCAGCAGGCTGGTCAGCGAGTCCCGCTCACTGGCGGTGATCTCCTCGGGCTCGGCGGCCGAGGGCGGTGCGGGGGCGCTCGGCCGCTCCAACTGCCGCTCCAGCTGGCGGTCGAGTGCGCGGTCCAGCGGCCGGTCGAGCGAACGGTCCAACGGCCGGTCGCGCGGCAGCCTGGCGATGCGCGGGACGAACGGGAAGCTCGGCTCCGGCGCGGCAGCCATCGCCGAGTCGTCCGCCTCACCGATCAGCGCGCGCGCCTCACCGTCCACCGCCTGGACGAGGCGTCGCGGCGGGTCGTACGTCCAGCTCGCGGAGTGCGGCTCGCCCGCGACCCGGTAGACAAGGAGGACTTCCCACGTACCGTCGTCGCGCCGCCAGGAGTCCCACAGGACGGTCTCCTTGTCGGCGCCGCGCAGCAGCAGTCGTTCCTGCACCGCCTCGCCGAGCTGGGGTCCGGTGTTCTCGCCGGGGCGGCGGACGGGCGTCTTGCGGGCGCGCTCGGCCATGAACGCGCGCTCGGCGAGCACGGGCCCCTCGAAGCGGCGGACCCGGTCGACGGGGATGCCGGCCTGCTGGGCGACTTCCTCGGCGGAGGCACCCGCACGTATCCGTGCCTGGATGTCGCGAGGGCGAAGGTGGCTCTCGACCTCGATCTCGATCTGGCCGAGACGGGCGCGGTCGTTGCGCACCGCGGCACGCAGCCGCTCATCGATCGGAAGCGTGTACTCCGTGCTGTCAGCAGCCTTCAGCACCAGTCGTGTGCCGTCATTGGAGACGGCCACGACACGCAGTTCGGGCATGGGGACCTCCCGGGTGGTGCCTGCCGACGTCACGTGCGTCGCTGCTTCCGCTAGTCGAGTGTGGCCTGCCCGGGTGCAGCCTGCCACAACCTTGCCGAGTTGCCCGGCGTGTCGGGCATCAGCCCTGGACCGCCGTTATGGCACGGTTACCTATTTGCGACACAAAGTGACCGACTCGTCACTCTGCGCAGCAGGCGCCCGTACGGAACCGCGGCGCCGCCGGATCGAGTGCCGCTTTTCGGCCCCCTACCGTAGGTCCCGGACGCCCAAGCGGGAGACCGGCCCCAGGGCTCGCCACAGTACTCCATTCGGGCCACTGGGGTGGACCGGCGCGCCATCGAAGTTCTTCCGGAGCGCGGGAGTTGAGCGAATCGATCCATCTTTCCGTGGGGCCGTCGCGAGCCCCATGAGTGTCCTGCTTCACAGAATCACCTGAAACGGAACTATTCGCTTCGCCGAAATGTCGTTCTCTGATGCAAGGTGCAACAGATGGGCAAGCAGAGGCTGGGCATGGGCGGTAAGCCGGAAACCGACATAGACGATCAGAAAAAGACGCGGCTCGATCTGAGCGTGCCGCAGGTGGCGGGCAGCGCACTGGCCGCGGTCGCGGCGGCGGTGCTGGCGTCGACACTCGGGGTGTACGGGACGATGATTGGCGCCGGAGTGGTGAGCGTCGTGGCGACCTGTGGCGGCACGATCTTCCAGCATCTGTTCCGGCGTACCGGGGAGCAGATCCGCGAGGTGACGGTCCAAGTGAAGCCGAAGGGCCGTCAGGTCCCGGTCCGTGACCCGCACGACCCGCACGACGGACGTGACCCGCACGACCCGCGGGCGTTCGACGACGCGACGCGGGTGATGCGCACGGTGGGCCTGCCCCGGGACATCGGGGGCGCGCCGGACCGTACACAGCTGCTGTGGAAGGCGGACCTGCCGGACGAGACGGCCGAGGAGTTCACCGACGGCACCACCCACGGCACGCGGGTCCGGGGCTGGAAGCGCTCCGTGATCGCTGCCGTCGTCGTCTTCGTGGTGGCGATGGGCGGGATCACGACGTACGAACTGATCTCGGGCGGCGACCTCAGCGGCGGCAAGGGCACGACGTTCTCGAACGTCGTGCAGGGCGGGGAGCAGAAGAAGGACGCGCCGTCCGACGTGCCGTCGGACACCCCCGACACCGGTTCGCCAAGCCCGGGAACAGGCTCGGACGGGGAACCGACGCCGGACAAGAGCGCCGGGACCGGCGGCGACTCCTCGCCCGACCCCACCCCGACAGCTTCGGGCTCCGGCGGCGATCCGTCGAAGCCCGCCACGCCGACACCCACGCCGACCCCGTCCGGCTCCACCGACGGCGACACGGGCGGCGACACGGGCGACACGAGCGACTCGGACAAGGGCACCGGCAGCACGGCGGACAGCGGCAGCGAGCGGGACGCGCAGAACGACGCCACGCCCGCCCCGTGACGGACCATCCGGTGACGCACCGTCCCGTGACGGACCGTCCGGTGAGCGGCCCGAGCGGCGTCAGTCGCCCAGGACCCGCCGCAGATAGTCGTTGGCGAAGAGCCGCTGCGGGTCAAGCCGGTCGCGCAGGGCCGTGAACTCGCCGAAGCGCGGATAGACCCCGGCCAGGTACTCGGCGTCGCGCGTGTGGACCTTGCCCCAGTGCGGCCGGCCACCGTGCGCGGTCATGATCCGCTCCACCGCGGTGAAGTACGCGCGGTGCGGGGTGCCCTTGTACAGATGCACCGCGATGTACGCCGTCTCCCGGCCGGACGCCGTGGAGAGCGTCACGTCGTCCGCCGGGGCGGTCCTGACCTCCACCGGGAAGCTGACGCGCAGCGGCGAGCGTTCGATCATCGCCTTCACCTCGCGCAGCGCCGTGACCGCGGCCTCCAGGGGTAGCGCGTACTCCATCTCCACGAAGCGCACGCGGCGCGGGCTGGTGAAGACCTTGTACGGGATGTCCGTGTACGTACGGGCGGACAGGGCCCGGCTGGAGAGCCTGGCGACCGCGGGCACGACGGGCGGCACGGCCCGGCCCAGCGAGCAGGCCACCTGGAAGAGGCCGTTGGAGAGCAGCTCGTCCTCGACCCAGCCGCTGACCCGGCCGGGCGGGGCCGCGGGGCCCGCGCTGCGGTTGTTGCGCTTGGTGGTGCAGTTCCCGGTGTGCGGGAACCAGTAGAACTCGAAGTGCTCGTTCTCAGCGAAGTGCTCGTCGAACTCGGCGGTGACCCGGTCGAAGGTCATCGGCTCCTCGCGGGCGGTCAGCAGGAACACCGGCTCCACGGCGAAGGTGATCGCCGTGACCACGCCCAGCGCACCGAGCCCGAGCCTGGCGGCCGCGAAGACCTCCGGGTTCTCCCTCTCCGAGCAGACCAGCAGCGAGCCGTCCGCGGTGACCAGCTCCAGGGCACGGATCTGCGCGGCGGTCGACGCCGAGTCGCGGCCGGTGCCGTGCGTGCCGGTGCTCGTCGCGCCTGCGACCGTCTGCTCCATGATGTCGCCCATGTTCGTGAGCGACAGGCCCTCCCGGGCCAAGGCCACGTTCAGGCGCTTGAGCGGGGTGCCCGCCTCCACCGTCACGGTTCCGGCCGCACGGTCGATGTCGCGAATGCCGGTCAGCAGGTCGGGGCGTATGAGCACACCGTCGGTCGCGGCGACCGCGGTGAAGGAGTGGCCGGTGCCGACGGCCTTGACCTTCAGCCCGTCCTCGGCGGCCCTGCGGACCGCCTCGACAAGCTCATCGACCGAAGCCGGGGTCACTTCCCTTACCGGGCGGGCGGTGACATTCCCCGCCCAGTTACGCCACGTGCTCGCCGTCCTGGATGTGGTGGCCATCTGCCCCATGCCCTCCCCGAGTCGGTACCGGCCTGCGGAGCCGGCGGTAGCCGAGAACCGCCACCACGGCCGCGAGAGCTCCCGCCACGGCGGGCACCGCGTACCCCGCTTCCGCTCCCACCGCGTCGACCACCCAGCCGGCGGCCGAGGAACCGAGAGCGACTCCGACGGCGAGCCCGGTACTGGTCCAGGTCATGCCCTCGGTCAGCTTGGAGCGCGGTACGTGCTGCTCGACGAGGGCCATGGTGGTCACCATCGTCGGTGCGATGGAAAGGCCCGCGACAAAGAGCGCCACGGCCAGAAAGGGAAGGTTCCCGGCCAGTTGGAGGGGGATCATACTCACGGCCATCGCGCAGACACCCACCAGCCACCTCGTCGAGGCGGCGCCCTTGAGGTGCAGCAGGCCGAAAACGGCTCCCGCGAGACACGAGCCGAGCGCGTAGACCGCGAGGACGAGGCTGGCGGCGGCCTTGTGGCCCTCCTCATCGGCGAAGGCCACCGTGACGACATCGACCGCCCCGAAGATCGCGCCGGTCGCCACGAAGGTGGCCACCAGTACCTGGAGTCCGGGGGAGCGCAGCGCCGAGGCGCTCGTGTGCTGCTCACGCGGCTGGGGGACGGGCTCGGTCGCGCGCTGCGAGGTCAGCCAGAACACGCCGGTCAGCAGGAAGAGGGCGGCGATCAGGGGGCCGGCCTCGGGGAACCAGGCCGTCGAAAGACCGATGGAGATGATCGGGCCGAAGATGAAGCAGAGCTCGTCGGCGATCGACTCCCAGGAGTACGCAGTGTGCAACTGGCGCGGGGACCCGCGGTAGATCTCCGCCCAGCGCGCCCTGACCATCGAACCGACACTCGGCACACAGCCGGCGCCCGCCGCGAAGACGAACAAGGTCCAGTCCGGCAGCCCCTGCTGGGCGCAGATCAGCAGGCCCGCGACCGCCGCGACCGCGACCAGGGTGACCGGCCGCAGCACCCGCCGCTGCCCGTACCGGTCGACGTACTTGGAGATCCGCGGACCGACCACGGCCGCCGCCATCGCCAGGGTCGCAGCGAGGGCGCCCGCGAGCCCGTATCTGCCGGTGAGCTGGGAGATCATCGTCACGATGCCGATGCCCATCATGGACAGCGGCATCCGGCCGAAGAAACCGGCCGCGGAGAAACCAAGGGCGCCGGGGGCCGCGAAAATCGCGCGGTAGGGACTGGGCAAGAGGCGCTCCGGTAAGGCATGGAGATGGGCCCTACAGCTTACGACCGCACAACGGTGCGCCGCGCCGTGACCGGTGTCGGGTGCGGGTCCGTCAGACGCGGGTGGCAGGATCGGTCACATGCCCGATCAGTCTGACGCAGCCCCTTACGACGCCCTGTTGCTGCTTTCCTTCGGCGGCCCCGAAGGCCCGGACGACGTGGTCCCGTTCCTGGAGAACGTCACCCGCGGCCGGGGCATCCCCAAGGAGAGGCTCAAGGAGGTGGGACAGCACTACTTCCTTTTCGGCGGGGTCAGCCCGATCAACGAGCTGAACCGCGCCCTGCTCGACACCCTCCGCAAGGACTTCGCCGAGCACGGCCTGGACGGCCCCGACGGGGTGCCGATCTACTGGGGCAACCGCAACTGGGCGCCCTATCTGACCGACACCCTGCGCGAGATGGTCGCCGACGGCCGCCGCCGCATTGCCGTCCTCACCACGAGCGCGTACGCCTCGTACTCCGGCTGCCGTCAGTACCGGGAGAACCTCGCCGACGCGCTCGCGACGCTGGACGCGGAGGGCCTGGAGCTGCCGCGCGTCGACAAGCTGCGGCACTACTTCAACCACCCGGGATTCGTACGGCCGATGGTCGACGGGGTCCTGAAATCACTGGCGGAGCTGGACGAAGGGGTACGGGCGGGGGCGCACCTCGCCTTCACGACGCACTCCATCCCGACCGCGGCCGCCGACACCTCGGGCCCGGCCGACGGGCACGGGGACGGCGGCGCGTACGTCGCACAGCATCTGGACATCGCCCGGCTCATCGCCGACACGGTCCGCGAACAGACGGGCACCGAGCACCCCTGGCAGCTCGTCTACCAGTCGCGCAGTGGCGCCCCGCACATCCCGTGGCTGGAGCCCGACATCTGCGACCACCTGGAGGAACTGCACGGCGCGGGCGCGCCCGCCGTCGTCATGGTGCCCATCGGCTTCGTATCGGACCACATGGAGGTCCTGTACGACCTGGACACCGAGGCCACCGCGAAGGCCGCCGAACTGGGCCTGCCCGTCGCCAGATCCGCGACCGTCGGTTCCGACCCGCGCTTCGCGGTGGCCGTCCGCGATCTGCTGCTGGAGCGCGCGGCGGCCGAGCGGGGGCGCGCGGTGGAGCGCTGCGCGCTGGGAGCGCTCGCGGCGAGCCACGACGTGTGCCCGGTCGGCTGCTGCCCGGCCAGGGCCCCCAGACCCGCCGCTGCGGGCGCCGACAGCCCGTACGTCTAAGCCGGCAGCCGGCAGCCGGCAGTCCGTGCGCCTGGGCCGACAGCCCGTAGGCGCAAGCAGACCCCCAGGCGCCCGTCCGTACCCCGAGGAGAGCCGTGACCGCCCCGCTCCTGCCCGAGCTGCTCGAACTCGCCCTGGAGGCCGCACGCCGGGCCGGGGCGCTGCTGCGTGACGGCCGACCCGCCGATCTGGGCGTGGCCGCCACCAAATCGAGTCCCATCGACATCGTCACCGAGATGGACATCGCCGCCGAGAAGCTGATCACCGGCTTTCTCGCCGAACACCGGCCCGACGACGGGATCCTGGGGGAGGAGGGCGCGGCCACCGAGGGCAGCAGCGGGATCCGCTGGGTCATCGACCCGCTCGATGGCACGGTCAACTACCTCTACGGGCTGCCGACCTGGGCCGTTTCCATCGCCGCCGAGCGGGACGGCGAGACGGTGGTGGGTGTCGTCGAGGCGCCGATGCGCCGTGAGACGTTCCGCGCTGTGCTCGGCGGTGGGGCGTACGTGAACGACGTATCCCTGCGGTGCCGGCCCGCGCCGCCGCTCGATGAGGCGCTGGTCTCGACGGGCTTCAACTACGTCGCCGCGGTGCGCAGGCACCAGGCGGATGTCGCTCAGCGGCTGATTCCCCTGCTGCGGGACATCCGGCGCAGCGGCTCGGCGGCGATCGACCTGAGTGATGTCGCTGCGGGGCGGCTGGATGGCTACTACGAGCGGGGGCTCAGCCCCTGGGACCTGGCGGCGGGGGATCTGATCGCCCGGGAGGCGGGGGCGGTGACGGGGGGCCGGCCGGGGCGGGTGCCTTCGGGCGAGCTGACGATCGCGGCCTCGCCCGGGGTCTTCGAGCCGCTCCAGGCGCTGCTTGAGGACTTCGGGGCGTGGCACGACTAGGGCGGGGCGCCTGCGGCGGGCTTGTTCCCCACCCCGCCCCTTCCCGAAGTCCTCAATCGCCGGACGGGCTGAAATGTGCGCAGCATCCGGAACCTCTCAGCCCGTCCGGCGATTGAGGACACGCCCGTAGGGCGTCCGGGGGTCTGGGGGCTTGCCCCCAGTTCTGGGAAGGGGCGGGTAGGGGAACAGCCCCGCAGGGCGCGAAAAGACCCCGCACCTTTACTCCGGCGCGGGGTCTCTCGTAGTGCTGGGTCAGGCTGTCGCGGCGCCGACCTGCACGCCGTGCTCCGCCGCCAGGCGGTGCAGATCGTCCAGCTCTGCCTGCTCGACCTCCGCCAGGAAGTCGTCGCCCGCCTCGCGAGCCAGCGTGAGGTCGGATTCCGTGGCCCTTATGCGCTGCAGAAGGCCTGCGGTGAAAGCGTCCATGAGTGCGCCCCCTCGTCATGGGTCGGTGGCACGGGGGTGTGCCGAGGGTGGTGGATCACATGCGCCCTCCGCCACTCCCTCTGGGGGACAGAGCGGATTGTGGCGTGCCAGGTACAGGGCGTGATCGCGGGGTGTGCAGTCGTCCTCCCCATGGCTCGCCTCAGGAAAACCTCAACTGCCCGGGGAATCGTGTGAGCCCCGTCAGGGCCCGCCAGGGGCCTGCCGGGGCTCCGTCCCGACCTCTTGCCTTACCGCCGGTTTATGGCCGAAAGGGGCAGGATGGCAGCGCACAGCCAATGGCACAGACCTGCCCCGCAAGGGGCTCAGAGAAAGGACAGCGACGTGCGCGTACTCGTCGTCGAGGACGAGCAACTGCTCGCCGATGCGGTGGCCACCGGACTTCGCCGGGAGGCTATGGCCGTCGACGTCGTGTACGACGGGGCGGCCGCTCTGGAGCGTATCGGGGTCAACGACTACGACGTCGTCGTACTCGACCGGGACCTCCCGCTCGTGCACGGTGACGACGTCTGCCGGAAGATCGTCGAGCTGGGCATGCCCACCCGCGTCCTGATGCTCACCGCCTCCGGTGACGTCAGCGACCGTGTGGAGGGCCTGGAGATCGGCGCGGACGACTATCTGCCCAAGCCCTTCGCCTTCAGCGAGCTGACCGCGCGAGTACGGGCCCTCGGGCGCCGTACGACCGTCGCGCTGCCGCCCGTCCTGGAGCGCTCCGGCATCAAGCTCGACCCCAACCGTCGCGAGATCCACCGCGACGGTCATGAGATCCAGCTGGCGCCGAAGGAATTCGCGGTGCTCGAAGTGCTGATGCGCAGCGAGGGCGCCGTGGTCTCCGCCGAGCAGCTCCTGGAGAAGGCCTGGGACGAGAACACCGACCCGTTCACCAACGTCGTGCGCGTCACGGTGATGACGCTGCGCCGCAAGCTCGGTGAGCCGCCCGTCATCGTCACCGTGCCCGGCTCCGGCTACCGGATCTGACGCCCGATGGCCGCGAGCCCGGCGCCTCCGGCAGCGCCGCCGAAACCGACCTGGGACCCCAGGGGGCAGGACCCTGCCTTCCCCTGGGTGCGCCCGACCATCCGGATACGGCTCACGCTGCTCTACGGCGGCATGTTCCTGATCGCCGGCATCCTGCTGCTCTCGATCATCTATCTGCTCGCCGCGCAGGCCCTCGCGGTGGGCAGCGACCTGCCCTTCAAGATCGTGAGCGGCCAGGTCAAGAGCACGGTGTGCGACCTGCCCGACAGTGCGACGCCCGACCAGTTCAACGCGGCGATGAACGCCTGCGTCAACGACCAGCGCCAGCACGCGCTCGACCAGCTGCTCACCCGCTCGCTGCTGGCCCTCCTCGGGCTCAGCATCATCGCCTTCGCCTTCGGGTACGCGATGGCGGGCCGTGTCCTGTCGCCGCTCGGCAGGATCACCCGTACGGCCCGCAGGGTCGCGGGTACCGACCTGTCCCGCCGTATCGAGCTGGACGGCCCCGACGACGAGCTCAAGGAGCTCTCCGACACCTTTGACGAGATGCTCGACCGCCTGGAGCGGGCGTTCACCGCCCAGCAGCGGTTCGTCGGGAACGCCTCGCACGAGCTGCGTACGCCGCTCGCGATCAACCGGACCCTGCTGGAGGTCCACCTCTCCGACCCGGGGGCGCCCGCGGAGCTCAAGCAGCTCGGCAAGACGCTCCTGGCCACCAACGAGCGCAGTGAGCAGCTCGTGGAGGGCCTGCTGCTGCTCGCCCGCAGCGAGAACCAGATCGTCGAGCGCAAGCCCGTGGATCTCGCCGAGGTCGCTTCGCGCGCCATCGACCAGGCGCGCGGCGAGGCGGAGACCAAGGGCGTGGAGATCCGCGGGGAGCGCGCGCCCGCCGTGGTCCAGGGCAACGGCGTCCTGCTGGAGCGGATCGCGCTGAACCTGGTGCAGAACGCCGTGCGCTACAACATTCCCGGGGAAGGCTGGGTCGAGGTGATCACCGAGATCGAGCACGGCCAGGCACTCCTGGTCGTGTCGAACACGGGTCCAGTGGTTCCCGCGTACGAGATCGACAACCTCTTCGAGCCGTTCACGCGCCTGCGTACGGAGCGGACCGGCAGTGACAAGGGTGTGGGCCTGGGCCTGTCCATCGCGCGCAGCGTCGCGAGGGCTCACGGAGGCCGTATCATCGCGGAGCCCCGCGAGGGCGGCGGCCTAGTCATGCGTGTCACCCTTCCGGTCTGACTTCCGGTCTGAGACGTTCACGAAGCTGTCGGCTGTTCGCTTTGCGCGGAATTTTCGGGATGTGATCCCGGACGTTCCGTGTGTGATCGATCACAGGGCAAATTTCGGACCATCTACTCTCCGTGATCACGAAATCCTGGGAAAACCCGGAAAAGTCCGGGTTTCCTAGGGGTGGGATCACGGGAAGTACACGGGGTGGCACTCGTGGAGTGCGACATTCGGACCGTGTACGGTCCCGATCGCCATCCAAACCGATCACTCAGCACGAGCTCGGTTGGGTGTCGATTGAGTAACAGACCTTGATGTGAGGCAAAATCTCCGCCTCAGGTCGGGCACAAGTCCGGCCTCTCACGCGTTACGGCGCTGAGACACCGCAACCACCCAGAGGGGGAGAGCGACATGGCAACGGATTACGACACCCCACGCAAGACCGATGACGACGTCGACCAGGACAGCCTTGAAGAGCTCAAGGCTCGTCGTAGCGACAAGACCGCATCGGCCGTTGACGTGGATGAATTCGAGGCGGCGGAAGGGCTTGAACTGCCCGGTGCCGACCTCTCCAATGAAGAGCTCGCCGTGCGGGTCCTGCCCAAGCAGGCCGACGAGTTCACCTGCATGAGCTGCTTCCTCGTGCATCACCGCAGCCAGTTGGCCAGGGAGAAGAACGGCCAGCCGATCTGCCGCGACTGCGACTAGGTCGGGTCGGCCATGGCAGGCGCGACACCGTCCTGGAAAAAGCGCTTCCGGCGGAAGGATTCCCCGGAGGCGCCGCACGGCGTGAGCGCGGCCGTCGGCGCACGTGACGACGAGCGGGGCCTGCCGGCCTCGCTCGAAGAAGCGGAAGGGCCCTCAGCACGGGCCCGGCGCCTGGCGGCGGTCAGGAAAGGCATACGGAAGGGCGGTGAGAGCGCGAAGGCCGGGATCGGCCATCTCGCCGACCGGCTCATCGAACTCGCGCCGCGCGTTCCCGTACGCGACCTGGCGACCCTGCGGAAGCACTTTCCGGGCCTCGGCCCGGAGCAGCTCGCCGACAAGCTGGTGGCCGGTGCGGCCAACGGCACCTCCACGGTGGGCGCAGGCGTCGGAGCGGCCGCGATGCTGCCCGTGCCACCCGCGATGCCGGCCGAGCTGGCAGCCGAGATCACCGGCGTCGCCGCGATCGAGCTCAAGCTCATCGCGGAGCTGCACGAGGTCTACGGCATGCGCCCGCCCGGCAATCTCAAGGACCGCACCACCGCCTATCTGAACTCCTGGTCCGAGGAGCGCGGCATCGACGTGACGAAACCGTCCACGTTGAATGTGGCGATGGGCGGCCAGCTGAAGCGCCAGCTGCGCCAGCAGATCATGAAGCGCATGGTCCGCAACCTGCCGAACCTGATGCCCTTCATGGTGGGTGCGGCCGTCGGCGCCGTGATGAACCGGCGCGACACCAGAAAGCTCGCCGACCGGATCCGCGCAGACCTGCGCAGAACGCAGATCCCTTGGGACGCCCTGCGCGAGCTGCCCCCGCTGGAGCAGCCCGCGGTCGAGCAGCAGCCCGACCGCAAGGCGCTGGAGGGCTAGGCGCGGGCTAGGCCGCCCGGACGGCCGTGAGAGCCGCAGCCAGGGCCTCGGGGTCGCGCGTCGAGAGGTACAGATACGGCGTCGGGTCCTGCGGGTCGGTGACCTCGACGCGCAGCGCCGTCGGGATGTAGCTGCGCAGCAGCATGTGGGCGCGCGTATCGGCCTTGTACGACCGCCAGGCGCGGGCCTCTTCGGGGTCGAGCACCTGAGCCTCGCCCAGGGCGGAGAGCGGGATACGGGCGTCGCCCGCGATCAGCGCGTCCGCGACCACCCGGATGCGCGGGGAGCCGTACGAGCTCACCGCGACCGCGGCCAGCGCGCTGCCGCCGATCAGACCCGCGAGCAGCGGCAGGGGGCCGAGCGGCAGCAGCATCAGCGCGAACGCGACCCCGACCAGTGCGGCGATGCCCCACCACGAACGGGGGGCGGTCAGACGTTCGGTGTACTGCGGGGCGGAAGGCTGCATGAATCCAAGCTTGGCACGGCGCGACCTGCCGGTAGCCGCGCGGGTAAGGTCAGCGCCTGTGAGTACTGAGAACTCCCGGGGGAAGGCCCCCGGATCCCGGGCCGGGTCTGCGGCGCTGAAGCCGCCGGCCGACGCCATAGCCCCGGTCAGGCATCCTGACGCACCACCGCCCGGAGAGCTGCTCGGCGCGCACTACGAGCACTGTTTCGGCTGTGGCGAGGGCCAGCCGCACGGACTGCACCTCCAGGCGCGGGCGGCACAAGGCGTGCGCGTCACGGCCGAGTTCGTGGTCAAGGCCGCCCACCAGGGCGCGCCGGGCCTGGCGCACGGCGGGGTGCTGGCCACCGCGCTCGACGAGACGCTCGGCTCGCTGAACTGGCTGCTGCGGGTGATCGCGGTGACCGGCAGGCTGGAGACCGACTTCGTACGCCCGGTACCGGTGGACACCGTGCTGCATTTCGACGCCGAGGTGACCGCGGTGCACGGCCGCAAAATCTACTCCACGGCGACCGGCAGGATCGGCGGCCCGGACGGGCCCGTCGCGGTCCGCGCCGACGCCCTTTTCATCGAAGTCAAGGTCGACCATTTCATCGACAACGGACGCCCGGAGGAGATCCGGGCGGCGATGGCCGATCCCGACCAGGTCAGGCGCGCTCGCGCCTTCGAGGTGAACCCATGACCCGTAATCCCGTCGATGTACTGATCCGCCTGGTCGACCCCGAGGTGCCGATCCCTTCGTACGGACATCCGGGCGACGCCGGCGCCGATCTGGTCACCACCGAGGCGGTCGAACTGGCTCCGGGGGAAAGAGTGGTACTGCCCACCGGGGTGTCTGTCGCGCTCCCCGACGGGTACGCGGCCTTCGTGCACCCGCGATCCGGTCTTGCCGCCCGCTGCGGAGTCGCCCTCGTGAATGCCCCGGGGACGGTGGATGCCGGGTACCGTGGGGAAATCAAGGTGATCGTGGTCAATCTCGACCCGCGCGAAAGCGTGCGGTTCGAGCGCTTCGACCGGATTGCCCAACTGGTCGTCCAGCAGGTCGAGAAGGTGCGCTTCCATGAGGTCGCGGAGCTTCCCGGCTCGGCGCGGGCCGAGGGGGGCTTCGGGTCCACCGGTGGCCATGCCGCGGTGGACGGCTCAACGGGTGGGAATCGATACGCATCGGTCGTATCCGACCGGGAAGGACAGTGACGTGTTCGGACGTCGCAAGAAGAGCGAATCCGCCGATGGCACGGCGGGCGAGGCCGAGCAGGTCGTCGACGGCGTCGAGACCGCTGAGGTCGCGGACGGCGAAGGCGGGACGCGCAGGGTGAACCTGCCGCCGAAGCCCCGCCCCGACGGTCCCTGGGACGTGTCGGAGGTCCACGAGCCCGGCGATGGCCGGGTGGACCTGGGCGGCATTTTCGTGCCCGGAGTCGAGGGCATGGAGCTGCGGGTCGAGGTCGTGGGTGACGCGATCGTCGCGGCGACGGTCGTGCTGAGCGACAGCGCGGTGCAGCTGCAGGCCTTCGCCGCACCCAAGAAGGAAGGCATCTGGGGCGAGGTCCGCGAGGAGATCGCCTCGGGCATCACCCAGCAGGGCGGTGTCATCGACGAGGTCGAGGGCCCGCTGGGCTGGGAGCTGCGGGCCCAGGTGCCCGTGCAGCTTCCGGACGGCACCGGCGGTGTGCAGCTGGTGCGGTTCATCGGGGTGGACGGGCCGCGCTGGTTCCTGCGCGGAGTGATCTCCGGGCAGGGTGCCGTGCAGCCCCAGGCGGCCGGTGTGCTGGAGCAGATCTTCCGGGACACCGTGGTCGTTCGGGGCGAGGGGCCGATGGCGCCGCGCGACCCGATCGTCCTCAAGCTGCCCGAGGACGCCCAGATGGTGCCCGAGGGCGTACAGCAGGAGGAGCAGGAGGGGTCCCGCTTCTCCGGTGGCATGGGACAGCTGCAGCGCGGTCCTGAGATCACCGAGGTGCGCTGAGGCGCTGAGCGTTGACCTGAAATCGCTGTTGCCGGTGGGTCGTACTCCCTTGTTCGGAGTACGACCCACCGGCATTTTCGCAGGTCGGCGCTGGTCAGGCCTGGCAGTCGTAAGGAAGCCGTCAAGGGGATACCAATGGCCGTAAAGGAGGTGTCAACGGAAGGCGAATCGGCTCTGTGACAAGGTTCCCTCAAGAGGTCCGCACGTCCAGATCTCTTCTAGGAGCACACGGTGGCCGACCTGGCCTTCGTCGTCACCACGATCGCGGTTTTCGCGCTGGTGGCTCTTGTCGCCAAGGGGGTGGCAAAGCTGTGACCGCCGAAAACATCGTCGGCCTCGTGGTGGCCGCCGGCCTCCTGGGCTATCTGATCCTCGCCCTTGTGTACCCGGAGAGGTTCTGAGCCCTGTGATGAGCCCCGTCCTCGCCGGTGTGCTCCAGCTGCTCGCGCTGATCGTGGCGCTGGGTCTGGCATACCGTCCGCTCGGCGACTACATGGCCGGTGTCTACAGCTCGACGAAGCATCTGCGCGTCGAGAAGTGGATCTACAAGGTCATTGGCGCCAACCCGACCGCGGAGATGCGCTGGACCGCGTATCTGCGCGGGGTCCTCGCCTTCTCCGCGGTGAGCGTCCTCTTCCTCTACTTGCTGCAGCGGGTCCAGGGCAGCCTGCCCGGCTCGCTCGGCTTCGCGTCCATCGACCCGGACCAGGCGTTCAACACCGCCGCGTCGTTCGTCGCGAACACCAACTGGCAGTCGTACTACGGCGAGCAGGCCATGGGCCACGTCGTACAGACCGGCGGTCTGGCGGTACAGAACTTCGTCTCCGCCGCCGTCGGCATCGCCGTCGCCATCGCGCTGGTACGGGGCTTCGCCCGCTCCCGCACCGGTGAGCTCGGCAACTTCTGGTCCGACCTGGTGCGCGGTACGGTCCGCATCCTGATCCCGATCTCGGTGATCGGCGCGATCCTGCTGGTCGCCTGCGGTGCCATCCAGAACTTCGCCGGCATCCATGAAGTCGGGCAGTTCACGGGCGGTACGCAGCAGTGGAACGGCGGCGCAGTCGCCTCCCAGGAGGTCATCAAGGAGCTGGGTACCAACGGCGGCGGTTACTTCAACGCCAACTCGGCCCACCCCTTCGAGAACCCCAACTCGCTGTCGAACCTCCTTGAGATCTTCCTGATCCTCGTCATCCCGTTCGCGCTGACCCGCACCTTCGGCCGCATGGTCGGCAGCGTCCGGCAGGGCTACGCGATCCTCGGCACGATGGTGACCATCTGGCTCGGCTTCACCGCCCTGATGATGTGGACCGAGTTCCACCACGGCGGCGCGGCCCTCGACCTCGCGGGCGGGGCGATGGAGGGCAAGGAGACCCGCTTCGGCATCGGCGGCTCGTCGATCTTCGCGGTGGCCACCACGCTCACCTCGACCGGCGCCGTCAACTCCTTCCACTCCTCGTACACCGGCTTCGGCGGCGGCATCACCATGCTGGGCATGCAGCTCGGCGAGATCGCGCCGGGCGGTGTCGGCTCCGGCCTCTACGGCATGCTGATCATGGCGGTCATCGCGGTGTTCATCGCGGGTCTCATGGTCGGCCGTACGCCCGAGTACCTCGGCAAGAAGATCGGCACCCGCCAGATCAAGTTCGCCGCGTGCTACATCCTGATCACCCCGGCGCTGGTGCTCTGCTTCACCGCCGCGGCGATGGCCCTGGACACTCCGGGCAACTCGATGACCAACACGGGCGCGCACGGCTTCTCCGAGATCCTGTACGCGTACACCTCGGGGGCCAACAACAACGGCTCGGCCTTCGCGGGACTGAACGCGGACACGCAGTGGTTCAACAGCACCATCGGCCTGGCGATGCTGCTCGGCCGTTTCCTCCCGATGGTCTTCGTCCTGGCACTCGCCGGGTCGCTCGCCGAACAGACGCCGGTACCCGCGACCGCGGGGACCCTGCGCACCGAGAAGCCGCTGTTCACCGGGCTGCTGGCCGGCACGATCATGATCATCGCCGGTCTGACCTACTTCCCGGCGCTCGCGCTGGGACCGCTCGCCGAAGGGCTCGCGTCATGAGCACCAACACAGTGACCCGGGCACCGCACCCGGACCTGCCCACCGGGCACAAGCCGGAGGCCGACGGCCGCGTCGGCGCGGGGCTCTTCGACCCCAAGCAGCTGGTCAAGTCCTTCCCGGACGCAATACGCAAGCTCCATCCACGGGTGATGATCAAGTCGCCGGTGATGTTCGTGGTGCTGATCGGCTCCGTGCTGACCACGGTCTACGCGATCCTGGATCCCACCGACTGGTTCGGCTGGGCGATCACCGCCTGGCTGTGGCTGACCACCATCTTCGCCAACCTCGCGGAGGCGGTGGCCGAGGGCCGCGGCAAGGCGCAGGCCGAGACGCTGCGCAAGGCCAAGACCGACACGGTCGCGCGACGCGTCGTCGGGGTGAACGAGGAGCGGGTGCCCGGCGCCGAGCTGCGCATCGGCGACCTGGTCGTCTGCGAGGCCGGCGACATCATTCCCGGCGACGGTGACGTCGTCGAGGGTGTCGCTTCGGTCGACGAGTCGGCGATCACCGGCGAATCGGCCCCTGTCATCCGCGAGTCCGGCGGCGACCGCTCGGCGGTCACCGGCGGTACGAAGGTGCTCTCCGACCGCATCGTCATCAAGATCATGACGAAGCCCGGCGAGACCTTCATCGACCGGATGATCAGCCTGGTCGAGGGCGCGGCCCGGCAGAAGACGCCCAACGAGATCGCGCTGAACATCCTGCTCGCCTCGCTGACCATCATCTTCCTGCTCGCCGTCGTCACGCTCCAGCCGTTCGCGATCTACGCGAACGCCGAGCAGCCGATGATCGTGCTGGTCGCGCTGCTGGTCTGTCTGATCCCGACGACCATCGGGGCCCTGCTCTCCGCGATCGGGATCGCCGGCATGGACCGGCTGGTGCAGCGCAATGTGCTGGCGATGTCCGGCCGCGCCGTCGAGGCCGCCGGAGACGTCTCCACGCTGCTGCTCGACAAGACCGGCACCATCACCCTCGGCAACCGGCAGGCCGCCGAGTTCCTCCCGGTCCAGGGCGTCACGGACGCCGAACTCGCGGACGCCGCCCAGCTGTCCTCGCTGGCCGACGAGACGCCCGAGGGGCGCTCGATCGTCGTACTGGCGAAGGAGAAGTACCAGCTGCGCGAGCGCTCCCAGGGCGAGCTGTCGGACGCCGAGTGGGTCGCCTTCACCGCCCAGACCCGGATGTCGGGCGTGGACGTGGCCGGGCGCAAGGTCCGCAAGGGCGCGACCGGTTCGGTCGTGGCCTGGGTCAAGGAGCGGAGTGGCGACGTCTCCGGGGACGCGCAGACACTCACCGACCGGATCTCGCAGGCCGGTGGCACGCCGCTGCTGGTGGCGCTGGAGGACGAGCGCGGAGCGCGCGTCCTGGGCGTCATCCACCTCAAGGACGTCGTCAAGGAGGGCATGCGGGAGCGGTTCGACGAGCTGCGCCGCATGGGCATCAAGACGGTCATGATCACGGGTGACAATCCGCTGACCGCCAAGGCGATCGCGGAAGAGGCCGGGGTCGACGACTTCCTCGCGGAGGCCACCCCCGAGGACAAGATGGCGCTCATCAAGCGCGAGCAGGCCGGCGGCAAGCTGGTGGCGATGACGGGCGACGGTACGAACGACGCCCCCGCGCTGGCGCAGGCGGACGTCGGCGTGGCCATGAACACCGGCACCTCGGCCGCGAAGGAGGCCGGGAACATGGTGGACCTGGACTCCAACCCGACCAAGCTCATCGAGATCGTCGAGATCGGCAAGCAGCTCCTGATCACCCGAGGGGCGCTGACGACCTTCTCGATCGCCAACGACGTCGCGAAGTACTTCGCGATCATCCCGGCGATGTTCGCGGTGGTGTACCCGGGCCTGGACAAGCTCAACATCATGGACCTGTCCTCGCCCAGATCCGCGATCCTGTCCGCCGTCATCTTCAACGCGCTGATCATCGTTGCGCTCGTACCGCTGGCCCTCAAGGGCGTGCGCTACCGGCCGATGAGCGCGGACCGGATGCTCCGCCGCAACCTCGCGGTGTACGGACTGGGCGGGCTGATCGCCCCGTTCGTCGGCATCAAGATCATCGACCTGCTCATCTCCCTCATTCCTGGCATCGGGTGACGTCATGAACAACCAACTGGGCAACACCGCACGGCTGCTCGGAGCAGCACTGCGTGCCCTTCTCGTCCTGACCGTCGTCTGCGGAGTCGTCTACCCGCTCGCCGTCACCGGTGTCGCGCAGGCCCTCTTTCCCGGCAAGGCGAATGGGTCCGAGATCAAGAGTGAGGGCAAGGTCGTCGGCTCCGAGCTGATCGGACAGCGCTACGACCTGCCGCTGAAGAAGGGGCAGGAGACACCGGACCCCGACCTCAAGTGGTTCCAGCCGCGCCCGTCCAACGGCCTGGGCTCCAACAGCGTCAACCCCCAGTACAAGCTCATCCTGTCCGGCGCGACCAACCGGTCCGCGGACAACGGCGTCAGCGAAGCGGAGGACGGCCTGTACGACTGGGTCAAGGCGGCCCAGGCCGCCGTCGTCAAGGACAACTCTGTCGGGGACTACAACGTCAAGCCGTCCGACGTCCCCGCCGAGGCCGTCACCTCATCGGGCTCCGGCCTCGACCCGCACATCTCGCCCGAGTACGCACAGATCCAGGTGCACCGCGTGGCCGAGAAGAACGGCCTCGACGTCAAGCGGGTCGACAAGCTGGTCGAGGAACACACCGACAACCGGATCCTCGGCTTCGTCGGTGAGCCCCGGGTCAACGTCCTGGAGCTCAACATCGCCCTCAAGGAGCTCACGGCCAAGGGCTGAAAACCTCGGCCCTGCTTCCTCGCGGCCCGCAGTGATTCGTCTCGTACGGACCATTGCGGGACGTTTGTCCTGTACCCGCCCAGTGGCGGTGGCGCCCATCAGAATCACGTCAAGGTGCTGCTCAGAGACCACCCCCGCCCGTTTTGCCGGATTCCGGGGCTGTAGCTTCGAAGCAGCTGCCTCATCGGGCCGCAGTGGATTTCTGGAAGACAATGGGGCCATGGGACGCGGCAAGCTTCGGATCTACCTCGGTGCAGCACCCGGCGTGGGCAAGACGTACGCCATGCTCTCCGAGGCCCATCGGCGCGTCGAGCGGGGCACCGACTGCGTCGTCGCCTTCGTCGAGCACCACGACCGCCCGCGCACCGAAGTGATGCTGCACGGCCTGGAACAGGTGCGGCGCCGCGAGATCGAGCACCGGGGCGCCGCCTTCACCGAAATGGACGTCGACGCCGTCCTGGAGCGCCGCCCCGTCGTCGCCCTCGTGGACGAGCTGGCCCACACCAACATCCCCGGATCGCGCAACGCCAAGCGCTGGCAGGACATCGAAGAGCTGCTCCAGGCCGGCATCGACGTCGTCTCCACGGTCAACATCCAGCACCTGGAGTCCCTCGGTGACGTCGTCGAGTCGATAACCGGCGTACGGCAGCGGGAGACCGTCCCCGACGAGGTCGTCCGGCGCGCCGACCAGATCGAACTGGTCGACATGTCGCCCCAGGCCCTGCGCCGCCGCATGGCCCACGGCAACATCTACAAGCCCGACAAGCTCGACGCCGCCCTGTCGAACTACTTCCGCCCCGGCAACCTCACCGCGCTGCGCGAACTCGCCCTCCTGTGGGTCGCCGACCGGGTCGACGAATACCTCCAGCAGTACCGGGGCGAGCACAACATCCGCTCCACCTGGCAGGCCCGCGAGCGTATCGTCGTCGGCCTCACCGGCGGACCCGAGGGCCGCACCCTTATCCGCCGCGCGTCACGGATGGCCGCCAAGGGCTCGGGCAGCGAGATCCTCGCCGTCTACATCGCCCGCAGCGACGGCCTCACCTCGGCCTCGCCCAAGGAACTGGCCGTACAGCGAACCCTCGTCGAGGACCTCGGCGGTACCTTCCACCACGTCATAGGCGACGACGTACCGAACGCGCTGCTTGAGTTCGCGCGCGGTGTCAACGCCAGCCAGATCGTGCTCGGCTCCAGCCGCCGCAAGACCTGGCAGTACATGTTCGGCCCCGGCGTCGGTGTCACCGTCGCCCGCGATTCAGGGTCCGACCTCGACGTGCACATCGTCACCCACGACGAGGTCGCCAAGGGCCGCGGACTGCCCGTCGCCCGCGGCGCACGCCTGGGCCGCGTCCGGATCATCTGGGGCTGGCTGGTCGGCGTGGCCGCCCCCGTGCTGCTCTCGCTGCTGCTCACCGGCCTGGAGAACGGCCCGGGCCTGGCCAACGACGTACTGCTCTTCCTCTTCCTGACGGTCGTGGCGGCGCTGCTGGGCGGCCTGCTGCCCGCGCTGGCATCCGCAGCCGTCGGCTCCCTGCTGCTGAACTACTACTTCACGCCGCCCATCCACAACCTGACGATCAGCGACCCGAAGAACATCGTCGCCATCGTGGTCTTCTTCGCCGTGGCCGTCGCGGTCGCCTCCGTGGTGGACCTGGCCGCCCGGCGCACCCACCAGGCCGCCAGGCTGCGCGCCGAGTCCGAGATCCTCTCGTTCCTCGCCGGAAACGTGCTGCGCGGCGAGACGACCCTGGACGCCCTCCTGGAGCGGGTGCGCGAGACCTTCGCCATGGACTCCGTGGCGCTCCTTGAGCGCGCCAGCGACATCGACCCCTGGACGTGCGCGGGCAGCGTCGGCCCCAAGCCGCTGGGCCGCCCCGAGGACGCCGACGTGGACGTGCCCGTCGGCGACAACCTGGCGCTCGCCCTCTCCGGCCGTGTGCTGCCCGCCGAGGACCGCCGGGTGCTCGCCGCGTTCGCCGCCCAGGCCGCCGTCGTACTCGACCGCCAACGCCTGGTCGGGCAGGCGGAGGAGGCCCGCAGATCCTCCGAGGGCAACCGCATCCGCACGGCCCTGCTCGCCGCGGTCAGCCACGATCTGCGCACCCCGCTCGCTTCCATCAAGGCCGCCGTGACGTCCCTGCGATCCGACGACGTCGCCTGGTCCGACGAGGACGAGGCCGAGTTGCTCGCGAGCATCGAGGAGGGCGCCGACCGGCTCGACGCCCTCGTCGGCAACCTCCTCGACATGTCCCGCCTCCAGACCGGCACCGTCACCCCGCTGATCCGCGAGACCGACCTCGACGAGGTGGTCCCGATGGCGCTCGTCGGCGTACCCGCCGAAAGCGTCTACCTGGACATCCCCGAGTCGCTGCCGATGGTGGCCGTCGACCGGGGGCTGCTGGAGCGCGCCGTCGCCAACATCGTCGAGAACGCCGTCAAGTACAGCCCGGACGCCACCCCCGTCAGCGTCGCCGCGAGCGCCCTGGGGGCACGCGTCGAGCTGCGGGTGACCGACCGCGGTCCCGGTGTCCCCGACGACGGCAAGGAGCGGATATTCGAAGCCTTCCAGCGCTACGGCGACGCCCCGCGCGGCTCCGGAGTGGGCCTCGGCCTCGCGGTCGCCCGCGGCTTCGTCGAGTCCATGGGCGGCACCCTCACCGCCGAGGACACCCCCGGCGGCGGCATGACCATGGTCCTCACCCTCAAGGCGGTCGCCGGACACGCTCCGGCACGCCCCGACCTCCCCGCCCAGGTGACCTCGTGACCGTGACCGTCCCCCGTATGCCGTGCGGATCCCCGACAGCCCTTACGCCCCGCAGAAAGGCAGGCCCCCGATGACCCGGGTGCTGGTGGTCGACGACGAGCCGCAGATCGTACGTGCCCTCGTGATCAATCTGAAGGCACGCAAGTACGAGGTGGACGCGGCCCACGACGGAGCGACCGCGCTCCAGCTCGCCGCCTCCCGCCACCCCGACGTGATCGTCCTCGACCTCGGCCTGCCCGACATGGACGGCGTCGACGTGATCAAGGGACTGCGCGGCTGGACCCGCGTACCGATACTCGTGCTGTCCGCCCGCCACACCTCCGACGAGAAGGTCGAGGCACTGGACGCCGGGGCCGACGACTACGTCACCAAGCCCTTCGGCATGGACGAACTGCTGGCCAGGCTGCGCGCCTCGGTCCGCAGGGCCGAGCCGGTCGGCTCGGCCGAGGGCGACGTGATCATCGAAATGGACGACTTCACCGTCGACCTGGCCGCGAAGAAGGTCCACCGCGACGGCCGCGACGTGCGGCTGACGCCCACCGAGTGGCACCTCCTGGAAGTCCTCGTACGCAATACCGGCCGCCTGGTCAGCCAGAAACAGCTCCTCCAGGAGGTCTGGGGCCCCTCCTATGGCACGGAGACCAACTATCTGCGGGTCTACATGGCCCAGCTGCGCCGCAAGCTGGAGGCGGACCCCTCGCACCCTAGACACTTCGTCACCGAGCCCGGGATGGGATACCGCTTCGAGCGGTGACGGGATACCGCTTCGAGCGGTGATCCGTGCGGCCCACTCCCCGGTACGCTTCTGGTATGAGTGCCGTACCTCGTTCGGAGAAGCCTGCCGGCCGGTTCCGCCGCATGCTCGACCGGCTGTCCACCTCGCAAGCCGATCTGCACTCCGCGGAGCTGGAGGAGGACGCCCAGGCCGCGGGGTGTTCACGCATCTGCGACTGCGACGACCGCCAGATCGTCAAAGTGACTGGTACCTTGCGCACGGTCACCCTGCGCCCGCGGTCCGGCGTGCCGGCCCTGGAGGCGGAGCTGTTCGACGGCACCGCGCCCCTGGACGTGGTGTGGCTGGGCCGGCGGTCCATCGTGGGGATAGAACCGGGACGCAGGCTCATAGCCTCGGGCCGGATATCCATGAGTCACGGACGTCGTGTGCTGTTCAACCCCAAATATGAACTCCGACCGCTCGGACAGGAGTAGCCGGTGACGTCTCTCGACAAGCCGACCACCACGGATCAAGACAGCAATGAGGCCGACACGGCGAAAGCCGTCACGGAGGCCGCACTGTTCGAGGCCTTCGGCGGGGTCAGGGGCATGGTGGAAACCGTGCTTCCCGGCCTGTTGTTCGTGACCATCTTCACGATCAACAAGGACCTGCACGTCTCGGCCATCGCCGCCCTCGGGGTGTCCCTGCTGCTCGTCGCCGTACGGCTGATCCGCCGGGACACCGTCAAGCACGCCTTCAGCGGCGTCTTCGGCGTCGCCTTCGGTGTCGTCTTCGCGATGATGACCGGCAACGCCAAGGACTTCTACCTGCCCGGCATGATCTACACGCTGGGCCTGGCCGTCGCGTACATCGGGACCACGCTCGCCGGTGTCCCGCTGATCGGCCTGATCCTCGGCCCGGTCTTCAAGGAGAACCTCTCCTGGCGCACCAGGAACCCGGGCCGCAAGAAGGCGTACGCCAAGGCGAGTTACGCCTGGGGCCTGATCCTGCTGGCCAAGTGCGCGATCCTCTTCCCGCTCTACTGGTGGGCCGACACCACGCAGCTCGGCTGGGTGCTGGTCTCGCTGAAGATCCCGCCGTTCCTGCTCGCGGTCTATCTGACCTGGGTCTTCCTGGCGAAGGCGCCGGCGCCGATCGACGTGTTCGCCGAGATGGAGGCCAAGGAGCAGGCGGAGAAGGACCGCAAGGCGGGCCAGACGCGGAGCAGCGAGGCCTGACCGTACGTATGCAGAGAGGTGGGGCCCGGAACCAGGTCGGTTCCGGGCCCCACCCGCGTATCTACGTACAAGAGCTGTACGTACGGGAGCTGTACGTACGGGAGCTGTACGTGCGGGAATATCAGCCCGACGCGTCCTGCTTGCGGACCGAAAGCAGGTCCTCCAGCTGCTCCTCGCGCGCCTGCGCCGCCACGAACAGCAGCTCGTCGCCCGGCTCCAGGGTCTCCTCCGGGGTCGGAGTGAGCACGCGCGTACCGCGGATGATGGTGACCAGCGAGGTGTCCTCGGGCCACGCCACATCGCTGACCTGCGTGCCTGCCAGCGCCGACTCGGGCGGCAGGGTCAGCTCGACGAGGTTGGCGTCGCCGTGGCTGAAGCGCAGCAGCCGTACGAGATCGCCGACGCTCACCGCCTCCTCGACCAGGGCCGACATCAGACGCGGTGTGGAGACCGCGACATCGACGCCCCAGGACTCGTTGAACAGCCACTCGTTCTTGGGGTTGTTGACGCGGGCGACGACCCGCGGCACCCCGTACTCGGTCTTCGCGAGCAGCGAGACGACCAGGTTGACCTTGTCGTCACCGGTCGCTGCGATCACCACGTTGCAGTGCTGGAGCGCCGCCTCGTCCAGCGAGGTGATCTCGCAGGCGTCGGCCAGCAGCCATTCGGCCATCGGCACCCGCTCCACCGAGATGGCGGTCGGCGCCTTGTCGATCAGGAGCACCTCGTGCCCGTTCTCCAACAGCTCGGCCGCGATGGAACGTCCCACCGCGCCGGCCCCGGCAATAGCGACCCGCATCAGTGACCGCCTTCTTCGGGACCCTGCGCGCAGGCGCCCTCGACCTTCGCGATGTCCTCCGTGTGCATCATGACGTGCACCAGATCACCCTCCTGCAGCACGGTCTGAGAGGTCGGCAGAATCGCCTCGCCCAGCCGGGTGAGGAACGCGACGCGTACGCCGGTCTCCTCCTGCAACTTGCTGATCTTGTGCCCGATCCAGGCGGTCGAGGTGTGCACCTCGGCGAGCTGCACCCCGCCGCTCGGGTCGCGCCACAGCGGCTCGGCCCCGGACGGCAGCAGCCGCCGCAGCATCTGGTCGGCCGTCCAGCGGACCGTGGCCACGGTGGGGATGCCCAGGCGCTGGTAGACCTCGGCGCGACGCGGATCGTAGATACGGGCCGCGACGTTCTCGATCGCGAACATCTCGCGCGCCACCCGGGCGGCGATGATATTGGAGTTGTCACCGCTGCTCACCGCGGCGAACGCACCGGCTTCCTCGATGCCCGCCTCGCGGAGGGTGTCCTGGTCGAAGCCGACCCCGTTGACCCGGCGGCCACCGAACCCGGAGCCCAGACGGCGGAAGGCCGTGGGGTCCTGGTCGATCACGGCGACCGTGTGCCCCTGTTTCTCCAGGGTCTGCGCGAGTGCGGCTCCCACTCGTCCGCAGCCCATGATGACGACGTGCATCGTCCCGTTACCCCGCACTCCTGGTCGCCCGGCTGACCTGCACAAACACCCTGTTCACATCTTCCTTCTCGGCTCACCGGGGTGGTGCGGGGCAGAAGTGCCCAACAGCGCCCCGCCCCTGTCTCGGTCCACCGTAGCGGCAACTCCGAACGGGCCATCGGCCATGCCGTCCATCCCGGTGGCATTGGGGGGCGACGGACGGCGGGAGAAGGACAGTGACAGGAGATTCCGTGTCCGAGGGGGGTGGTGGATGAGCGGTGTCCATACGGAACGCTTACGATCCTCTGCGTGTCCAAACTGACCGACGTGCCCAAACGGATCCTGATCGGCCGGGCGCTGCGCAGCGACAAGCTGGGAGAGACCCTTCTCCCCAAGCGCATCGCACTGCCCGTCTTCGCCTCCGACCCGCTCTCCTCCGTTGCATACGCACCCGGGGAAGTGCTCCTGGTGCTGTCCATCGCGGGCGTGTCGGCCTACCACTTCAGCCCGTGGATCGCGGCCGCTGTCGTGGTGCTGATGTTCACCGTGGTCGCCTCCTACCGGCAGAACGTGCGCGCGTATCCGAGCGGCGGCGGTGACTACGAGGTCGCCAACACCAACCTCGGCCCCCGCGCCGGTCTGACCGTCGCCAGCGCCCTGCTCGTCGACTACGTCCTCACCGTCGCCGTGTCGATCTCCTCGGGCATCGAGAACCTCGGCTCCGCGGTCCCCTTCGTCATCGAGAACAAGGTGCTGTGCGCAGTCGGCGTCATCGTGCTGCTGACGGTCATGAACCTGCGCGGCGTACGGGAGTCGGGATCGCTCTTCGCGATCCCGACGTACGTGTTCGTCGCGGGAGTGTTCCTCATGATCGCCTGGGGCGCCTTCCGCGGTTTCGCGCTGGGCGACACCATGCACGCCCCGACCTCCGACTACGAGATCAAGCCCGAGCAGCAGGGCATCGCGGGCTTCGCGCTCGTCTTCCTGCTGCTGCGCGCCTTCTCCTCCGGCTGCGCGGCGCTCACCGGCGTCGAGGCGATCAGCAACGGAGTCCCCGCGTTCCGCAAGCCCAAGAGCAAGAACGCCGCGACCACGCTCGCCCTCATGGGCGGCCTGGCCGTCACCATGTTCTGCGGCATCATCGGCCTGGCCATGGCCACCGATGTCAAGATGGCCGAGTTCCCGGCGAAGGACCTGATCCACAACGGCGTCGCGGTCGGCGCGGGCTATGTCCAGGATCCGGTGATCTCGCAGGTCGCCGCCGCGGTATTCGGCGACGGCACGTTCCTGTTCATCGTGCTCGCCGCCGCCACCGCGCTCGTCCTGTTCCTGGCCGCGAACACGGCGTACAACGGCTTCCCGCTGCTCGGCTCGATCCTCGCGCAGGACCGCTACCTGCCGCGCCAGCTGCACACCCGCGGCGACCGCCTCGCCTTCTCCAACGGCATCGTGCTGCTCGCGGGCGCCGCGATCCTGCTCGTGTGGGTCTACGGCGCCGACTCGACCAAGCTGATCCAGCTCTACATCGTCGGTGTCTTCGTCTCCTTCACGCTCAGCCAGATCGGCATGGTGCGGCACTGGAACCGACACCTGCGGACCGAGAAGAAGCAGGCCGAGCGCCGCCGCATGATGCGCTCGCGCGCGATCAACACCTTCGGCGCCTTCTTCACAGGCATGGTGCTCGTCGTCGTCCTGGCGACCAAGTTCATCCACGGCGCCTGGGTCGCGCTGCTCGGCATGGTGATCTTCTACGGGACGATGAGCGCGATCCGTAGGCACTACGACCGGGTCGCCGAGGAGATCGCGGCCGACGAGGGCCCGTCCGACGACAGTGTCCGCCCGTCGCGGGTCCACTCCATCGTCCTGGTCTCCAAGGTGCACAAGCCGACGCTGCGCGCACTCGCGTTCGCCAAGCTGACGCGCTCCGACACCCTGGAGGCGCTCAGTATCAGCGTCGACCCGATCGAGACCAAGGCGCTCAAGGACGAGTGGGAGCGACGCGGCATCAATGTGCCGCTGAAGATCCTCGACTCGCCGTACCGCGAGATCACCCGGCCGATCATCGAGTACGTGAAGGGCCTGCGCCGCGAGAGCCCGCGCGACGCGGTCAGCGTCTACATCCCCGAGTACGTGGTGGGGCACTGGTACGAGCATCTGCTGCACAACCAGAGCGCCCTGCGGCTCAAGGGGCGACTGCTCTTCACACCGGGCGTGATGGTCACCTCGGTTCCGTACCAGCTGGTGTCCTCCGAGGCCGCGAAGAAGCGGGCGAAGCGGCACCAGAACTGGAGCGCGCCGGGCGCGGTGCGGCGCGGCCCGGTGGACCGCCGGCCCAAGGAGCCCTCGGGCAAGAGCTGACCGGCGGGGGCCTCGCCGGCGCCGCTTCGCTGTGGTGAACGGCAGGACCACACCCACGTAGACTGGTGGGCTGTAGTCCTGCCGTTCCCCCTTGATCCTCTGGAGTCACCCCGTCATGCAGTCAGAATCCAAGGAAACCAAGGAAACGCAGGACGTGGCGGGGGCCCCGGACGTGGACACCGCCGACGTGACGGAAGCGCCGGACGTTTCGACTCCGGCGGAGGCCAAGGCGCCGTTCGTCCCGGACTCGCTGGTCGGCACGGAGTACGAGGTCGAGGTCGGCCCCGTCGCCCACGGCGGCCACTGCATCGCCCGTACGGCCGCGGGCCGGGTGCTGTTCGTACGGCACGCGCTGCCCGGTGAGAAGGTCCGCGCCCGTGTGACGGACGGCGACGAGACCTCCCGCTACCTGCGCGCCGACGCGGTCGAGGTCATCGAGGCCTCCAAGGACCGCATCGAGGCGCCCTGCCCCTACTCGGGGCCCGGCATGTGCGGCGGCTGCGACTGGCAGCACGCGAAGCCCGGCGCGCAGCGGCGGCTCAAGGGCGAGGTCATCACCGAGCAGCTCCAGCGGCTCGCGGGCCTCACGCCGGAGGAGGCGGGCTGGGACGGGACGGTCATGCCGGCCCCCGGCGACAAGCTGCCCCAGGGCGAGGTGCCCGCGTGGCGCACCCGCGTCCAGTACGCCATCGACGCCGACGGCCACGCCGGACTGCGCAAGCACCGCTCACACGAGATCCAGCCGATCGACGCCTGCCTGATCGCCGCCCCCGGCGTCAGCGAGCTGGGCATCGAGAAGCACAAGTGGCCGCAGCTGGCCTCGGTGGAAGCCATCTCCGCCACCGGCTCCAGTGACCGTCAGGTCATCCTCACCCCGGAGAAGGGCGGCCGGCTGCCGCTGGTCGAGCTCGACAAGCCCGTTTCGGTCCTGCGCGTGGAAGAGCACGACGGCGGAGTGCACCGGGTGCACGGCCGCGCCTTCGTGCGCGAGCGGGCCGACGAGCGCACGTACCGCGTGGGCATGGGCGGCTTCTGGCAGACCCACCCGCAGGCACCGGACATCCTGCTCAAGGCCGTCATGCAGGGCCTGATGCCGCGCAAGGGCGAGTCCGCCCTCGACCTGTACTGCGGCGTCGGCCTGTTCGCGGGCGGCATCGCGGAGCGCATCGGCGACAAGGGCGCGGTGCTCGGCATCGAGACCAGCAAGCGCGCCGTCGAGGACGCCAGGCACAACCTCCAGGACATGGACTACGTACGCATCGAGCAGGGCAAGGTCGAGCAGGTCCTACCGCGCACGGGCATCGCCAAGACCGACCTGATCGTCCTGGACCCGCCGCGCGCGGGAGCGGGCAAGCAGACGGTCAAGCTCCTGTCGGCCCTGAGCGCCCGCCGTATCGCCTACGTCGCCTGCGACCCGGCGGCGCTGGCACGCGACCTGGCGTACTTCCGCGAGGGCGGCTACAAGCCGCGCACGATGCGGGCGTTCGACCTGTTCCCGATGACGCATCACGTGGAGTGCGTCGTGATCCTTGAGCCCATCAAGAAGGATGCCTGACCTGCGGGTTTGTTGCCCGGGTGGGTCGCTCGACCTGTTTTCCTCCGTGCAACGGGTCGAGTGGGGAGTTCATCCACCGGAGATGACCTGACCTGCGGTTTTATGCGGGCAACGGCTATGGCGGCGAGAGTGTCAGGGCATCGTTCAGCGTCCTTGACGCTCATATGACGCTCACCTGAGGGTCTGGGGCAGTCTCAGGGCTCTGGCTGACAGTGGTGATCATTGAGTGGCCAGACGATCTCGTCGCGCTGGTGGAAGGCCAGGCCACGGCGGGTGCCTCAGGGCGCGGGGGAGAGAGTTCCGGAGGATGCCGTCCGACCCGCCGGTTTCCCTGCCTCTGGCCGACACGATCGGTAGCCCGGAGCTCCGGGCTCACCAGACCCAATCAGTCGGCATCCGGTTCGTCGGACTCATTGAGAAGACGGGCCGCGAGGTCGTCGGCCCACACCACGGCCCAGGCGCGCAGCGCGGTGATGGTGGCAGCGTCGAGGCCGTAGGCGGCGAGTGCCTCGTCGTCGGTCCACTCGGCGCCCGCGAGGTTGGCCTGCAGATCCTCGCGCTCAAAGCGGCCGCGGGCATGGCGGCGGCCGAACTCCTCGAGCCCGGGATTGGTCCAGCGGCGGGCTGCAGCGAATACGTCGATCAGGTCACGGGGCGCTCCGCGGTCGGCGAGGGCGCGGACCTTTGTCCCGATCACGTCCTCCTCTGCGAGGACGGGCCTATACGCGCTCTGTGTGATGGGACGCCAGAAGATCTCTTTGAGGATGTCGACCTCGCAGTCCTGCCCGGTGAGCGGGTCGGACACGATGAAGCGGGCGGACAACGGGGCAGTCTCCAGCGCATGCACCTGCCAGCCTTACGCTTCCATCGACGATCGTACGAGCGTGCGTGTGGTCGTCGGCACACTAGAGGCACTCCGGCAGCGCCGGGCGCTCCTCGGTGCGTACGGCGGAGAGCCAGGCAGTAGGGGGCTTGGAGCCGGCCGGGAGGCGGACGCGGAACCAGCGGGTGGACCGCTGGTCCTCCTCGTTGATGATGGGCTCCCCGTCGGGCACCTGGCAGTCGGCGGTGAGAACATCGCCGTGCCAGACCCTTGTCGGTACGACGTTCTCCGCAATGTAGGGCTGCACGGGATCGATCGCCAGACCCAAGCTGCACCGCGGATCCCGGTCGACCTGCTCCCGGCAGCCCCGCTCCGCGTTGTACACCCGGATCGTGCCGGGCGTCGTGACGCCCGCACGGTCGGGCGGCGCGGCCGAGGTCGCCCGCACCGCGTCTGAGCACAGGGTCGCGCCGATGATCGCGCACAGCGCGGTGGCCAGGACGGCGGCGCGGGCCCGGCCGCCCAGCCGTCCCACCCCTGCCTCGGGTGTCTCCTGGTGGGCGGCGATGCGGGCGAGCAGGCTCTCGGCGGTGTGGGGGGCACGGGCCTCGTGGGTCGGGGCGAGGCAGTCGGCGGCCAGAGCGCGCCAGAACGGCGGCACGGCGTGGTCCATGCGCAGCGGCGCACGCCCCGCGCCGTACTCCTGGACCGCGGCGCCCCGCGCCACGGGTGTGGCCCCGGCGAACGGTGAGCCGCCGGACGCGAACACCTCGTGGATGACGATGCCCAGCGCCCAGATGTCCGCGGTCGGACGGACCCGCACGCCGAGTTCGCCTAGGGGCGCCCTCCAGCGCTCGGGCGGGAAGTAGTCCAGGGTGCCCATGGGAGGCACGTACCCGTGTGTCCCCGTCAGCTCGGTGGCGAGGCCGAAGTCCGAGAGCTTCACGGAGCGGTCCCTGCCCAACAGGACGTTCTCCGGCTTGAGATCCGCGTGGACCCAGCCCGACCGGTGGAGATGGGCGAGTCCCTCGCAGATGCCCGCGATCAGCCGGCCGCGATCGGCCTCGGGCACCCCCGCGTCGACCAGTTCCCGCAGACTGCCGGCGGCCCGCTCCATGACCAGCACGATCGCGCCCTCCAGGGAGGGGCGGTCGGGTGCGGCGAGAACGAACGACTTCAGGAGGCCGATCAGCCGGGGATGCCCGGCCCTGCGCCCGAGTTCGACCTCGCGGCGGGCGGATTCCACGATCCTGCGAGCCTGGCGCGGCGCGAGCCCGGCGGTCGGCATGATCTTGAGTGCGACGTCGATAGGGCCCGGAGGCGTGGCGGTCCCGCCGGTTCGGTCCGGGTGCCCGTCGGCCGGTCGCGCCGCGTACACCGTGGACCAGCCCCCGGAACCGATCAGTTGGGTGACCACCCAGTTTCCGACCTGATAGCCGGGTGGGAGCAGGTCCGTCCGGTCGCATTCCGTTGTGCCCCCCAGGCCGTGCGGCGGTCTCATCGTGCGGCCTGCCGCTCCCGCCCGCCGGCCCTTGCCAGGGGCGGCAACAGCGCGAGGTGCTCCTCCCGTACGAGCCCGAACCGCAGCGCCAGCCCGACGATCTCCTCCCGCTTGCCGTTGCGGCGGTCGCCCTTGCCGGGCTCGTGGGCGTCCAGGACGCCGATGCGCAGCTTCTCCTCGGCGAGGTAGTCGATGTGCGAGCTGACCGCCCGCGCGGTCAGCTCGCCACAGGTGAGGTGCCCCCTGAGCCGCTCGACGATCTGGGGAGTGGTGGGGACCGCCACGCGCGACTGGTCGCGCAGGCGCGGTTCGCAGAGCGCGACCAGGACGAGGAAGTACGCGGCCGTCTCGTTCAGGGAGTACGCGGTGACCGTGCTGGTCCCCCAGGGGACACCCATGGCCTCCGGGTCCAGATAGACGTGGTCGGGAGCGAACACCTGGAAGGAGATCGTGACGTCACCGCGCACGGGCAGCACGACGCGCGAGAACTCGAACGGGATCGGCGCCCCGACCCGTCGCGGCGGAACCCTCAGGTATTCCCCCGCTCCCTCCGGGTTCTCCACGAGATAGCTGTGGGTGGTGCTGTGGTTCGTCAACTGCCAGTGGTCGTCGGTCACACGAATCTCCCCGGCGAGCCGGGAGATCGCCGGGTCGTCGAGGCGCAGCTCGACGGGGATCGTCGTGGAGCCCCGTCCGAAGCGGGCGACCTCGCCGGGACCCAGCCGTAACGTCACCGTGTCACCGTGCGGTTTGCCGCCGAGGGCGCCACCGCTTCCCTGCGGTAGATGGACGACTACGCCGCTCACCGCTCCCCCGTTCCACGCGTCGCTTGTCGGACCAGCGGAACGATACTCATCTCTCAGGGGAGTTCACCGGCGTACTTCGGCCACATATCTGGAACCGGCCGCCCGGAGCCGTGGATGCCTCGTTCCAGACCATGCACAGTGGGGAAAGTCACCGTACGGGGAGGGCAGGAGCCAGGGTCAGGGGGAGGGGCGGCGCGAACGAAGCACCGAAGCCCCGTTCACATGGCGAGATCCGCACGCCCCGCTCAGAGAGCGGGGCTGCCCGACACGAGGGGCGCGACCGTGCGATCCCCGAAGGCCGTCCACGGCTGCCACCCGCCGCTCGGCCGGGCCTGGACGCGGGTCCGCATCCGGCTCGCGACGGTGATGGCGAAGACGTGCAGCCGCCCGGCGGCGTCGAGCGCCGCCGTGGGCGTGGCGACGAGCCGGATGCCGGGCTCGCCGAACTCCCCGCCGGGATGCGCGTCCCCGCCAGGAGCGACCTGCCAGCGGTGGCCGAGTCGGGCTCCGCCGGGCGTCAGGGAGAACGTCTCCAGCCGGCCGTCGGCGTTCACGGCGAATGCCGGGGCGGCGGCGCTCCAGCCGAACAGCGGCAGCCACTCGTCCCAGCCGCCGCTCGGCACGGCCTGCCGCCGGACGAAGGTTGCCACGCCCGACGGTCCGATTGCGGCGATGGTGAGCCGGCCGCTGCCGTCCCTGGCCACCCGAGGCGCGGCGCCGGCCGCGGTGCCGAATCGGTGCCATGACGCGGTCCAGGGGCCACCGGCGGCTTCCTGCCAACGGTGGTCGATGCCCGAGCCGCCGGGGGCGAGGGCGAACACCTCCAACCGGCCGTCGGCGTTCGACGCGACAACCGGTGGCGCGCCCGCTGCCCCGCCGAATCCGGGCTCCCACGGGTCCCAGGCCAGGGACCCGGCCGACCTCTGCCGTCGCCGCGCGACGGAGGCGCCGCCGGGGCTCAGGGCGAAGACCTCCAGCCGGCCGTAGGCGTCGCGGGCGACGGCGGGGGCGGCACCAGCCGGGCCGCCGAACTCCTCCCAGTCGTGCCAGCCGCCGTCCGGCCGCTGCACCCGGTGGTGCAGGTTGGCGCCGCCAGGGGCGAGTGAGAACACCTCGAGCCTGCCGTCGGTGGTGCGTCCGAGCGTGGGAACCGCGCCGGCCGGTCCTCCGAAGGGCTCCCATTGCGACCAGCTGTCCGTGTGCGGGTCGAGCTGGACGCGCCGCAGCATCGCGCGGTCGGTGGCGTCGAGTGCGAACACCGTCAGGCGGCCGTCCACGTCGAGGCCGGCCACCGGGTTGTCGGGGCTTTGCCACGGCGGTGGCGTGTCCCGCCATGACAGGGGCGCCACGTACAGCCCGTTCCGGAACCAGCCCGCGGCGCTGGCGTACCAGGTCTCCCCGTCGCGGACCACCTCCACGGCGTGACCGGGCACATGCCCCACCCACCCGGCGAGCTCGAAATGGAACGGGTCCCGCGACGCGAGGACGTCGGTGCCCTCGTAGCCGTTGCGCGGACCGATGAACAGGTAGTACCAGCCGTCTCGTTCGACAATGCACGGCGACTCGGTGACCGAGACGGTCGCGTCCGTGCTCGCATCGGTGAACGCGACGCCAGGCTCGCCCCAGCGCAGCAGATCGGCGGAACGCCGGTAGGCCACGACATGCCGGCCGCCCGGGCCGGAGAGTTCGGTGTAGTACATGACCCACTCGCCGCCGACCCGCAGCACCATCGGGTCACGCGCCGCGAACCCCCGGAACAGCGGGCCGGACGGTTCGCGGGTCCAGGTGAACAGGTCGGTCGACGTGGCGAGGTTGATCGCCGCGCCACTCGCACCGCCCGCGGCGTAGAACATCCAGAACCTGCCGCCCGCCTCGACGACGTGCGGCGCCCACAGGTGATCCTCACCGAAATAGGACGGGTCGACGATGAGCGCGTCGGGGTGCCTGGTCCACGGTCCGTGCGGGCTCGGCGCTGAGGCGTGGGCGAAGGAGATCTCCGCCGCGCTGTCCGGAGATTCGCCGCGCGGCGCACTGTTCCCGACGATGCCGAACAGATGCCAACGGCCCTGAGCCTCGATCAGCGTGTGATCGTTGAGATAGCGCGGGCCTGCGGAGGTGGACGGGTCGTAGACGTACGTGAAGGGTCCCACGCCGACCCGGTGAGGAGGCGGGACGTCCTCGGAGGCCGCTGCGGCGACGGCCGGGTCGGCGCCCAGGAACGGGAGGGCGCCGGCGCCGGCCGCACCGCGCAACAGGCTCCGTCTGCTGATCGGAAGCATGAGTTCCTTCAGAGGCGTCAGTCGACGGCGGGGCCGGCGGAGTTGTTGAGCCAGAGCCAGCCGGACCAGGTGGCGAAGCCCGTCTGCCATCTGTGGAAGGTACCGTCGTGGTTGGTACCGAAGACCTCGATGCGGCCGTCGGCGTTGGTGGCGGCGGTGACTTCGGTGCCGCCGGTGCCGAAGGACTCCCAGTCGCTGTAGGGGGCGTTCACGGCGGTCTGCCAGACGTGCATGGCGGTGGTGCCGTTCATGGCGAAGACTTCGACGCGGCCGTCGGGGGTGCGTTCGCTGGTGAGCTGTGAGTCGGCGGGGCCGCCCATGGGTTCCCATTCGGACCAACTCGTGGGGCCTGTCTGGTACTTGTGGAATACGCCGTCCGGGCCGGAGGCGAAGACCTCCAGGCGGCCGTCGGCGTTGTGGTCGACCGTCAGGTCGTGGCCGCCTTCGCCGAACCCGGCCCACGAGGACCAGCCGCCGTTGGGGGCGGTCTGGTACCGGTGCTGGAAGGTCGTGCCGTTGAGAGCGAAGACCTCCAGACGTCCGTCGGGTGCCTTCTCCATCTCCACCCGGCTGTCGGCGGGGCCGCCCGCAGGCTCCCATTGCGACCAGCCGCCGTTCGGGGCGACTTGATACCGGTGGAAGAGCCCTTCTGGGCCTGACGCGTAGACCTCGATGCGGCCGTCGACGTTGACACCGGCCGCGGTGTCCCGGCCGCCACCGCCGAAGGTCTCCCATCCCGACCAGCCGCCGGACGGGCTCAATTGCCAGCGGTGCTGGAAGGTGTTCCCGTTGATGGCGAGCAGTTCCAGGCGGCCGTCGGCGTTCGGCGCGAGGGCGAGTTCGGCGTTGCCGGGCCCGCCGAGCGATTCCCATTCCGACCAGCTGCCGTTGACCTCCTGCTGCCAGGCGTGGTGGATGCCATCGGCTCCGGCGGCGAACAGTTCCAGGCGCCCGTCCGCCGTCCGCGCCGACACGACCCGGCCCGACTCCGCCGGATACACCAACGGTTCGGGCCGCGGACCGCTGCCCGGGGTGCAGGGCAGCACCACGCCGCGCTCCGCGAGGTAGACCTCGGGGTCGATACCGTAGGAGGTGGACCGGTCTCCCCAGATCCGCAGATGGAGGTGGGGTCCGGTGGAGTTTCCCTCGGCGCCCATCAGGGCGATCTGCTGGCCGGCCACGACGCGGTCGCCGACGGAGACATCCCGCCGGACCATGTGCCCGTACTCGGAGATCCTCCCGTCGGGGTGCAGGACCCGGATCCACTGGCCGTAGTCGCCGGTGTACCCGGAGATGGTCACCTCGCCGTCGCCCACGGCGTAGATCGGTGTCCCGACGGCGTTGGCGATGTCGACGCCGTTGTGGCCGCTGTGGAAGTGCTGGGACACGAAACCGGCGGCCGGGCAGGCCGCGGCGGCGGCGGTCCGGGCGGCTGCGGCCGGAGTCGCGGGCAGCAGCGTCGGCAGCAGCAGGGCGGCTGTTGACGCGAGAACCCAGATCAGTGCGCGCCTGGAAAGCCCTGGAAGCACGAGTTCTCCTCCCCTTGGCAGTCTCGGGGTGAGTGGGATGGACGGTTGGGGCCGTGCGGACGGACGGTACGGAAGCTAGCAACAGCGCGGGCCCGGGAGACCCCGGAAGGTTACGGACTGACAGGCGGGAGCACGTCGGCTAAGGGCTGTCCCGCCAGGTAGTGCGGGACAGCCCTTAGCCACCTGTTGTCGCTGGTCATCGAGATTTCATCGGTCCTCCTTAGGGTGGCCGCGTTCAGACGACGGCCCGTACGACAGGGGAAGGACGGCGATGGCACGGAGGAGATACAGAGCGAGGCTGCCGATGGTGGTCATGGCCGCGATGGCGGTGATGAGCTCGCTGGCGGCCACCGGGACGACGGTCGCGGGGGCGGCCGCCCCCGAACCGGGGCCGGACAAGCCGACGATTCGCTACACCGAGTACGGAATCCCGCACATCATCGCCTCGAACTGGGAGGGGCTGGGAACGGGCTACGGATACGCGGCGGCCAAGGACAACATCTGCACCCTGGCCGACACCTATCTGATGGTCAACGCCGAGAGGTCCCGCCACCTGGGGCCCGAGGGCAGGACGAGCCCCGGCCAGAACCAGAACACCACCACCAACCTCAACAGCGACCTGTACTTCCAGCGGATCAAGGACAACCGGGTGGTGCAGCGGCTCCTCGACAAGCCCGCCCCCGACGGGCCGGAGCCGGAGGTCAGAAAAGCCATTCGCGGTTATGTCCAGGGATACAACAGGTACCTGGCCGAGACCGGCGTGAACAACATTTCCGACCCGGCCTGCCGCGGTGCGGCCTGGGTGCGGCCGCTCACGGAGCTGGACGTCTACCGGCACGCGCATGCCGAGATCATCATGGGCAGCGCCGACGCGCTGCTGGACGGCCAGGTGAACGCCGCACCCCTGGGGGCCTCGGCCGCCGCGCAGCCGGCGTCCTCACCCGCGAGGACTGCGGCGAAGATCCGCGAAGCGATGGCGGTGAGCCGCCAACAGAGCATGGGCAGCAACGCGTTGGCGGTCGGCTCGCAGGGCGTGTCCGGTGGCACCAGCATGCTGCTGGCCAACCCGCACTTCCCGTGGCAGGGCAAGAACCGGATGTGGCAGAGCCAGCTGACGATCCCGGGCGAGATCAACGTCTCCGGGGCCAGCCTGCTGGGATTCCCCGCGGTGAACATCGGCTACAACGAGAACGTGGCCTGGAGCCATACGGTCGCCACGGTGGCCCCGTTCGGGCTGTTCGACGTACAGGTGGATCCGCTGAACCCCACCAAGTATCTGGTGGACGGCGTCTGGGAGCAGATGACCTCGCAGCGGGTCGGGGTCGACGTGCTGAAGCCGGACGGCTCGCTCTCCAAGGTCACCAGGACGTTGTGGTCCACCCGCTACGGCCCGATCACCACATCGATGCAGGGCGTCGCGCTGCCCTGGGTGGTCAGCGCGCACGCGGTACGCGACGTGAACATGGACAACCTGCGGGCGCTGAACACCTGGTTCCGCCTCGACCAGGCCAAGGACGTCCATGACGTGGTGAACACCCTGGAGACCACGCAGGGCATCCCCTTCTTCAACACCGTCGCCTCCGACCGCAAGGGCAACGCGCTGTACGCGGACATCCAAGCCACCCCGAACATCACCGACGAGCACGCGCGATCGTGCCTCACACAGACCGGTCAGCTGCTGTTCAACCAGTCACTACGGCTGCCGAACGTGCCGCCGATCTCCATCTTCGACGGCAAACGCAGCGCGTGCGACTGGCCCGAAGACCCGAACGCGGTCGCGCCGGGACTGCTGGACCCGCACAAGCAACCACGCCTGATCCGGTCCGACTTCGTGGGCAACGCCAACGACAGCGCCTGGCTGGCCAACCCCGAGCAACCGCTGACCTTCCCCCGGGTGATGGGCGACACCTCGGCGCCCCGATCGCTGCGTACCCAGGAACTCATCCTGACCGCGCAGAACCGGATCAACGGCACCGACGGCCTGCCTGGCAAGGGCTTCACACCGGAGACCATGGGGCAGTTGCTGTTCGCCGACAACAGCAGGGCGGCCGACCTGGCCCTCAACGCCACGGTGACGATGTGCCAGAACGTCCCCTTCGGGCTCATCCTGGTGGACGGCAACCTGGTCAACGTGAGCGAGGCCTGTCCGATCCTGGCCGCCTGGAAGAACCACGACTACACCACGGACAGCCGGGGATCCTGGCTCTTCGCGAACTACTGGTCCCTCCTGCTCAATGGACAGGGAGTCGAGAAGCTGCCGTGGAAGGTTCCTTTCGACTCCAAGGACCCGGTGCACACACCCAATTCGCTGGACTCCGGGAGCTCCGCCGTCCGTGACGCGTTCGGTCGTGCCGTGCTCGCACTGCGCAAGGCGAACATTCCACTGAACGCCCCGCTGTCGGGCATCCAGACGGTCACCCGCGGTGGTGAGCAGATCCCGATCCACGGCTCGATCAGCCAACTGGGTGTGCTGAACGTGGTCACTCCCGGCCAAGTCGATGGAAAACCGGACATCACCTACGGGTCCAGTTTCATCCAGCAGGTGCGGTTCACCGCCGCCGGTCCGCCGCAGGCGTTGTCCGTCATGGCCTACTCCCAGTCGGCCAACGCGAATTCGCCGCACTACGCCGACCAGACCAAGCTCTTCTCGGCCGGCAAGTGGGTGACCGAGCGGTTCACGGAGGATCAGATCGCGGCTTCACCGGAATTGCAGATCAAGGTTTTGAACTGAGAATGCCGACAACCCACAAGGAGGAACGTAGTGACCAAAAGAGCGCATTGGCGGCGGCTGGTGGTGGCGTGGATGCTCGCCGCCGTAACCGTGGTCGCGCCGGCGGGTTCGGTACAGGCCGCTGATGGAGGCACCGCGCCGCCGCCGATGGCGAACGGTTTCGGCCTGACCCAGATCGGTGCGGCGACCGGGAGCGCCACCAACTTCTACCTCACCGTGACCACACCCGAGGTCGCGGGCGAGCAGCACATCAAGATCATTCTGCCGAGCGGTTACTACGACGCCCCGGACCGGCGCTACCCGGTGCTGTACTTCCTGCACGGTTCACCCGACGATCCGGTCCAGCAGACGTATCCGGCGCTGTCGATGTCGGACCAGATGATCACCGTCATCCCGGACGGCGGCGCTCGGGGCTGGTATGCCAACTGGCTCAACCAAAAGACCGCGGCCGGTGCCCAGAACTGGGAGAACTTCCACCTCAAGCAAGTGGTTCCGTTCATCGATGCGAACCTGCGGACCATCGCCACCAAGAAGGCCAGGGCCATCGCCGGCGTCTCCATGGGTGGGTTCGGCGCCTTCCACTACGCCCAGGTCCGTCCCGACCTGTTCAGCCACACCGCGTCCCTGTCCGGAGACATCGACATGTCGGCCAGGTCCATGGACCTCCGGCTGGCCGTCGTCGCCTCCCTCATCGACGCGACGGGCGCGATCTGCGCATCGGCATCCGGAGCCTGCGACCCCAACAACTCTCCCTACAAGCCCGGTGTGGACAGTGACGCCGCGTTCGGCTCGCCCTACCCGGTGTTCAACGCCGACTGGCGGTGGAACGAGGTCGACCCCTCACAGCACATGGACAGACTGGCCAAGGCCAACGTCGGGGTCTCCGTCTACACGGGCGACGGAGGCGGCTCACCCCTCGAACCGGAGTTCTGGATCGCGGGGGCGGCCAAGAACGCCAAGGCGGCCATGGACGCTCTGGGCATGTCCTACTCCTACGTCAACTACGGCGACGGGGCCGCCTGGGGCACCCAGTGCAACGGCGGCCACAACGCCGGCTGCTGGGAACAGGATCTTCGGGACCTGGTCCCCAGGCTGGAAAGGGAATTCGCCGCCTGACGGCAGCGCCCGCCGTCGTCCCGCCAGCCGCTGGTGCGGTCTGCGGGACGACGGCGGGCGTGTGTTGCGGAGCTCGTTTCCGGATCGGGACCCGAGCCGGACACCTCCTAGCTGATCGCGGGGCCGGAATCGTTCAGCCAGGCCCATTCCGACCAGGCGGCGAAGCCGGTCTGCCACCGGTGATAGACGCCGGCGTGGCTGGTGCCGAACACTTCGATGCGACCGTCGGCGTTGTTGACCGCACCGATCGACGTGCCACCGCCACCGAAGTTCTCCCACTGCGAGAACGCCGCGTTCGGGCCGGTCTGCCAGGCATGGCTCGCGGTGGTGGCGTTGATCGCGAACACCTCGATCCGCCCGTCGGCCGACCGAGACGTGGCCAGCTCGGCGTTGGGGATCCCGCCGGTGCCGGTCCACGCCGACCACGAGGTCGGGCCGGTCTGCCAGCGACGGAATACACCGTCGGCGTTGGAGGCGAACACCTCGAGCCTGCCGTCCTGGTTGTAGCTGGCGGTGACGGCGCGTCCTCCGGTGCCGAAGTTCTCCCAGGCGGACCACCCGCCGTTGACGCCGGTCTGGTAGAGGTGCTCGAACGTCGAGTCGGACAGCGCGAACACCTCGAGTCGCCCATCAGGCGCGTTTTCCATGGCCAGTCGCGCGTTGGCCGGGCCGCCGTGGGTGCCTTCCCAGCCGGCCCAACCGCCGCTGGGCGCGGTCTGCCAGCGGTGGAACACACCGTCGGCGTTGGATGCGACCACCTCTATCCGGCCGTCTGCGTTGTTGCCCGCCGCCAGTCGGTGGCCCCCGGCGCCGAAGTTCTCCCAGGCGGACCACCCGGCACTGGACCCGGTCTGCCACATGTGGTCGAACGTACTGTCCGACAGCGCGAACAGCTCCAGCCGTCCGTCCGCATTGGACGCCACCGCCAGCTGGGCGTTGCGCGGACCACCCGCGAATTGCCACGGCGACCAAGCGCCGTTCACCGAAGTCTGCCACGCGTGATACACACCGTCGGCACCGGCGGCGAACGCCTCAAGGCGTCCGTCCGCGGACCGCCCGGACACGACCCGACCGGAGGCGTACGGGTGCTTGGGGCCGGCGCTCGTAGCGGACCACAACGCGTTGGCGATCAGCGTGGCGTCGCCCGCCTCGACCCCGTACAGGTAGCGCAGGTCCTCTCTCGGCTGCTGCACACGCCAGCACACCTCACCGATCGGCGCGTCGTTCCACGAGCCGCCCGAATACAGCTCTTCCATCGCGTCGAGGAAGGCGTTGGTGGCGTAGGCCGGGTCCAGACGCTGCTCCCGGCTGCCCCACCAGTCCTGCTGCTGGAACAGCCCGATGCTGGTGTAGTCAACGGCCTGGGCGTAGTTGTTCATGCTGGATTCCACGATGATCGTGGCGATGGCGATCGCCGCGGCCCTCGGGTTGAGCCCCCGGTCCTTCACCGCCTGCGTAACCATCCGCGCGCAGGACACCTTGTACGCGTTCAGATAGCCGGCCATCTTCGCGTTGAGCTGCGGGTTGAGCTGGTCGGCCATGACGCCGTCGGTGGCCGACGGACCGGCTGGATCGCACGGCGCGGTCGGAATGGCCAGGCCCTGTGGGCCACTGAAATACCGGGAGACACCGGACCGGTCGTCGCCAGGCCCCGGATCAGGTGCGGGCTGGGCGACGGCGACCGAGGCGGTCATCCCGATCACCAACGCCCACAGACTGGCCACCAAGGACAGTCTGGTGAATATGCGGTACAAGCCGCGTCTTTCCATGGTGTGCCTTCCGTCGTGAACTCCGGTCGTTGGCGGCCGACAGTAGGAAGCAGCTATGAAACACCCATGGAATCGCCCTCCCCGCGCGTTTCATCGGGATGTCATCGGCCACTGCCAATGTCGTGAGGCGTAGGCAGACCAACTGGGGAGGATCGAATGCGAGCAAAGAGGATTACGGCCGCGTTGGCTGGACTACTGCTGACGGCAGGGCTGTCGGTGGCACAGGCGTCCACGGCGCAAGCGGCAGCGGCAGCGGCTTCGTGCGAGGGGACCTACACGATCGTCGTCGGCGGTACGGGAAGTTCGTGGAACAACGACGGCTTCAGCGGCAACATCCAGCAGCACGTCGGGTACCCCACTCAGATTCCCAACGGCGCGAGCGCCCGGGCAGGCGTCAATGAGCTGAACCGGCTGGTGCGCGACCAACGTGCCGCGTGCCCGGGCCAGCACGTCAAGATGGGCGGGTACTCCCTGGGCGCCGCGGTGGTGCACACCTGGGTCACCGAGAACTGGCAGACCTTCGGCAACGTCAACGCCATTCTCATCGCGGATCCCAAGCGCCAGGGGGACCCCGGCGCCAACGGGGGATCCGTGCCGTTCGGCGGAATCATCGGCGCTCCGCTCGCAGGCGCGGACAGGTTTTTCGGCGACGTACCGGTCAAGACGATCTGCCACTGGGACTACGTCTGCGACGAATCCGCCGGCATCTGGACGTACCCGGACAACCACATCAGGAACTACCCCAACGACTTCAACATGGATCACCACAACGACGGCTCCAACGAGCAGTGGTACAACGGCGCCTGGTACCCCGCCGCCTGGTGATCACGGGCCGGTGGTGGAACCGGCCAAGGGGGTGAGGCCGAGGCCGGCTTCGTCACCGCGCAAAATCATCTGGTGCGCCCGCCGCAGCATGCGGCTCGGATGAACCCCGAGGTCGTCAGCGAGAAGGCGGCGGGCGCGCTCGAACACCGTCAAGGCGTCGGCCTGGCGTCCGTTCCGGTAAAGCGCCCGCATCAGCATCGCGGCCAACGGCTCGTTGAGGGGGTGCGCCACCGACAGGGCGAACAGCTCGGCGATCGCCTCCGAATCCTGGCCAAGGCGCAGCTGCCACTCCAACTTCCGCTGCACGATGGCGTTCCTGCGCTCCGTGAGCCGCAGCCGCTCCAGTTCGGCGAGCGGCCCCGGCAAACCGGCCAGGGGCTCTTCGTGAAACAGTTCCAGCGCCTGGGCACAGAGGCGGACCGCCTCAAGCGGTTCGCCCGCTCGATCGGCCTTCCCGATGCCGGTGACCAGCTCCTCCATGCGTGCCACGTCCAGGTCGACCGCGCCGGAGACCAACTGGTAACCACGGAGTCCGCGCTCGATGACCGAGTCCGGACCGCCCCCGACGCGCAGGGCCTTGCGTAATCGGTAGATGTACACCGGCACCACGTTCGCGACCGGCGGCTCCATCCCCCATACGTCATCGAGCAGTTCCTGCTGACTGAGGGACCGCCCCGCGCCCAGCGCCAGGGCCGCCAGGATGGCTTGCTGGCGCAGATGCCCCAGGTTCAGGGGCCGCCCGTCCCGCCATGCCTGCAGCGGCCCGAGCAGGGAGATCCGTACCTTCGGTCCCGCCGCTCGCACGGTGATGGTCCGTGGAACCGGTCTCACCGACCGCGTGCGGGGGCCACGTCCGGGGACGACCAGACCGCAGTCGAAGGCGTGGACGATGGCGGCGGCCCGGTCGCGCAGACCGAGCTTCACCAGGATCCGCGCGAGGTGCTCGGCCACGGCGTCCTCGGGGATGCCGAGGGCGGCGGCGATCTCGTCGTCCCGCAGGCCGCAGCCGACCGCGGAGAGCATCTGGCGCTCCTGATGCCTGAGCACGGTGGCGATAGGGCGGTCGGTCGTGACGGTCGTCGGCATCGCTGCTCCCCGGGCTCCGGACGCGTCGGTCTTGCGGGCGCCGTCGACAAGGTAGTGGGGGGAGCATCGGGCAAGGCATCCGGAACGATCCGGAGTGACACGCACGGCCGCATGTCATCCTCAAGCGCGCGTCGGCTGGTGGCGGGACTGGGGCGTTCGCACAGTGGGTGAGTGTGAGAGCGCGTGAGACGACGCCGCATCCGGCCGGACCAGGGGAGTGACTGTCCATGGGGACACACGCGCGGACCGAGTCCCCCGGCGAGCGGTGCCTGGTCACCGGGCCTGGTGGCTACATCGGCGGCTGGCTCGTGCCCGAACTGCTCGACGCCAGGTACGCCGTCCGCTGCCTGGCCCGCACCCCCTCCCACCTGCGCGACCACCCGTGGGCGGACCGCGTCGAGGTGGTGCGCGGCGACGTCACGGAGGTCGACAGCCTGTGCCCCGCCCTGCGCGAAGTAGAGGACGCGTACTACCTGGTGCACTCGATGACCTCCGGGCGGGACTTCGAGGAGAAGGACCGCCGCGCCGCTCGTACCTTCGCCTCGGAGGCCCGGGCGGCCGGGGTCCGCCCACTTGACGAAGTCGGGTGCGCCCGGCCGCTTCCCTGGCCTGGTCAGCCCGCCTCGGCGTCTGACCACCCGGGCGACGAGGCCGAGTTCGGCCTTCAGCTTCGCTCGGTGTTCACCGAGATGCGCCAGCCCTTGTGGACCAGCAGGATGAAGATCTTCAGTGATCCGTAGGTGCCACCCGACTCGGCGAAGGTCTCCTCGATATCGTCGGCCAGCCGCTGCCTGCGTAGTTCACGCCCGGTGGGCCGCCGGTCGCGCCACTTGTGGAAGAACGCGGTGGAACTGCGTGACCAGCGGACTGCCGTCCACGGCCTGGACCAGACCCCCGACCGCACCTCCACGATCGGGCCCAACCAGACCCGCCGAGACCAGTACCTCGCGGCCGGCGGGACGGTCGCCGTCGAGGTCAACATGGTGCCCTCCATAGCGCACGGCACCCCAGTGGAGCCGGGTAGCGGCGCCCAACAATGCGGGGCCACCGGGACCGCGAACTTCATTCGCTCGATCTGCTCCAGCTACTGGATCACCGGGTTCTTCGGCCTGGACGGTTCCGCCCCGGCCCCCGGAGGGCTCCCTGCCCCGGGCGGCCTGGCCACCACCGGCATCACCGACACCGCTGTCACCCTCAACTGGAACAGCGTGAGCGGCGCCGCGTCGTACGCGGTGTACCGGGACGGCGCCCGCGTCGCCACACCCACCGCTGCCCATTCACCGACACGGGCCTGAGCCCGGGCAGCAGCCACACCTACGCCGTGGCCGCCCGTGACAGCGCCGGAGTCGAGGGCGCCCGCTCGGCGGACATCAGCGCCACCACCACGGGCGCCGCCGCGAAGTGCTGGACCGCTAACAACTACCAGCAGGTCCAGGCCGGACGGGCCACGACCGACGGCAGCTACGTGTATGCCAAGGGCTCGAACCAGAACATGGGCCTCTGCAACACCTTCGCCACGCACACCCTGAAGGAGTCCCCGGCGGGCTACTACGTCATCGCCGACGGCACCCGTCCCTGACCTTAACCGCGCCCGAACTGCGGGGCGAGACATGCAGTCTCGCCCCGCAGCTGTGGTGTACGGCCCCACTCCCTAGGTCGGGGCTGTGGGGACCCTACCCCTGCCTGGAGTGGCTTCGTGCGGCATAGCGTCCCGCTTGCCCGCAGAAGCCACTCCACCGGAGGTACCTGTGCCCCTTGTGCTCACATCAGCATCACAGCCTGAAAGGCCGCGGCCGATGTCGCCTATCAGAATGCTGAGGCGGGCCGTCGCAGCGGCTGCGGCGCTGGTGACCCTTGCCGCCGTCCCTGCAACCGCCCAGGCCTTAAGCGGGGCGGCCTTGGGCGAATCCGGCCATTGCGCGACGATGTCCTGGCTGAGAGTGCCCGGCGCCGAACGCCAGGACAAATCCTGCCTGGACGAGCTGACCACGGCAGGGACCGTTGCCTCCGGGCATACCGACAAGGCCGACTGGGCGGGACTGACCCCGGCCGCCCTGGAAGTGCCGAGCGGCGTCCCCGGTATCCAGATCGACGGGTACTTCCCGGACACCTCGGCCAGCAACACCAACCACGGCTGGCAGCACGACGCACAGTTCGTTATCCGCCTGCCCGACCGGTGGAACGGCGGCCTGGTCATCGCCGGCTCCCCAGGAGTGCGCGAGCAGTACGCCAACGACCGAGCCATCGGAGACTGGGTACTGTCCCGCGGATACGCGTTCGCGGCAACGGACAAGGGCAACAACGGAGTCGCCTTCCACCGCGACGGCGCCGCGCCCGGTGACGCCATCGCCGAATGGAACACCCGGGTCACCCAGCTCACCCGCGCCGCCCGAACGGTGGTCGCGCAGCGATACCACCGGCCCCCGGCACGCACCCTGGCCACCGGCATGTCCAACGGCGGCTACCTCGTGCGCTGGCAGTTGGAGAACCATCCAGAGCTCTACGACGGAGGCGTCGACTGGGAGGGCACGCTCTGGCGCGAAGACGGGCCGAACCTGCTGACCTTCCTGCCGCCCGCACTCGCCGCCTACCCCGCATACGCGGCGGGAGGCGAAGGCGCCGACCGCGCCCACCAGCAGATGACCACCGCGGGCTTCCCGGCCGGCTCGGAGTTCCTGTGGCCCTTCCACCACCAGTACTACTGGGACCTCACCCAACGAATCTACCGCGAGGAACTCGACCCGGACTACGACGGCGCACAAGAGGCAGGAACCCCGTTCTGCACCCCGGGCACCCCTGCCTGCGACAGCGACTACGACTACGGCACCCGGCCTGCAGGTGTCCACGGCGCGGTGTCGAAGATCGCCCTGACCGGCCGGATCGGGAAACCCCTGATCACGGTGCACGGCACCCTGGACGTGCTGCTGCCGATCAGCCAGGACTCCGACGTATACGCCCGCATGGTCAACGACGCCGGCCGGAGCCACCTCTTCCGTTATTACCGCGTCGAGGGAGGAACGCACGTCGACTCGCTGTTCGATGCCTTCCCCGACAAGCTGCGGCCGCTGGTGGCGTGCCATCGCTCCGCCTTCACGGCGCTGGAGGGCTGGCTCGGCCGCAGCGTACAGCCGCCGACCAGCGCCACGCTGCCCCGCCCAGCCTCGGCCGGTCCCCAAACCCTGCTGACGAGCTGCCCGCTCACCCCGTAGAACCCTGCACTTCAGCAGGTCCGGAGCGGGGGTCCCCGGCCGGGGGACCCCCGCTCTTCCGCGTCCGCTAACCGCCGTCATGTCCGTCGTATGACGCCCGCAGCCACTCCCACTGGTGAAATCGCCACAGCGGTAATCGCGACTATGGCGGGCTCACACATGGGAGTGACACCCGGATGTCCCGCATGATTCCGGCCATGACAAGCGGAATCACTTCCCCGTTCGACGATCCTTCAGGTGTCGACCTGGCGGTCCGTACAGCCATGGTGACCGGCGCCGGCAGCGGCATCGGACGGGCCTGCGCTCAGGAGCTCGCCGCCGCCGGCGCCCCCGTCCACGTCGTGGACCTCGACGCGGAGGCGGCCAAGTCCGTCGCCGAAGAGATTGGCGGCCTGGCCCACGTGGTGGACTTGGCCCAGGCAGAGCTTGTGGGGGAACGTGCGGCAGGCTCTGGCGGAGCAGGAGGAACGGCCCGTGGACCATCACCTTCTGGATGGCCCACGGCATCGACCCGGAGCAGGTGGTCAGCGAAGTGATGCTCAGCCGCTCCGCGATCAAGCGAATGATCGAACCGCAGGAAGTCGCAGCCGTAGCCGTATGGCTCTGCGGACCGAACACCGGATACATCACCGGCGCCTCCATCCCCGTGGACGGCGGCTGGAGGCGCCGCCTGACCGGCCCGCCCCGCACACCCTCGCTAGACCGCTCCCAGCCGAAAAGTGTTACCCCGCCATGGCAACCCAGGCAACCCAGGCAACCCAGGGATCCAGAGGCGGCATCGGCCGCGTCATCAGCGTCAGCCTCATAGGCACCACCATCGAGTGGTACGACTTCTTCCTCTACGGCTCCGCCGCCGCCCTCGTGTTCAACAAGCTGTTCTTCCCCAGCAGTGAGCCCCTGGTCGGGACCCTCCTCGCCTTCCTCACCCACGCCATCGGCTTCGCGGCCCGCCCGATCGGCGGCATGGTCTTAGAAGCCGTAGTTCAATCGATCATGTGGCCTGGCGGTCGATCTGATGTTCCTCGCGTCGATCCCGGATAGGTGATCTTCATGGGGCGGGGCATGAAAGCAGGGCCTCTTGGAAGCGAGTGGTTGTCGAGATCACCGTTTCCAGGAGGCCCTGTTGTTCCAGTTCACCGCATCGATGGGGCCGGTGGCCAGTGGTTCGGCGCGGTCGTGTGACTGTCTCGCGCACGTGTACGGAAACGCGGCCGATCAGCCCGGCCGTGAGCGTCGGTACCCGACGGACATGACGGACGCGGAGTGGGCGCGGGTGCGCCCGTTGCTGCCGGTCCCGGCGTGGCTGGGCAAGCAGGCGGGCCGGCCGGAGTCTTATTGCCACCGGCAGATGGTCGACGCGGTGCGCTACGTCGTCGACAACGGTGTCAAGTGGCGGGCGATGCCCGCAGACTTCCCCTGCTGGGAGCGGGTGTACGCGTTCTTCCGCCGGTGGCGGGAGCAGGGGTTGATCGCGGAGTTCCACGACCGGCTGCGCGAGCAGGTGAGGGCGCGGGCGGGCAGGAACGTGGAGCCGAGCGCGGGAATCGTGGACTCACAGTCGGTGAAGGCCGCCGCCAACGTTCCGGCCGCCTCACGGGGTTACGACGGAAACAAGAAGATCAACGGGAGGCGTCGGCACATTGTGACCGACGTCCTGGGTCTGCTGCTGAGCGTCCACGTCGCCCCTGCTGACATCGGTGACCGTGACGCGTTCCAGGCCCTCCTGCCCTTCCTGAGCAAGAGATTTCACCGGCTCCGTCTCATCTGGGCCGACGGCGGCTATACCGGCCCTGTCCTCGCCGGTGCGGCGAAGGCGCTGAACATCGTGCTGGAGGTCGTCAAGCGCAGTGACGACACCAAGGGCTTCAAGATCCTTCCCCGCCGCTGGGTGGTGGAACGGTCTTTCGGCTGGCTGATGCGCTCGCGCCGTCTGGCCCGCGACTTCGAGACCACGACCGTCAGCGCCGAAGCGATGATCCTGTGGTCGATGACCATGGTCATGAGCCGTCGCCTCGCTGGCCGTCCGCGAGCGTGAACCGTCCCGCCCGCACCTCGGTCAGCCATCCACGGGCCACCATCTTCTTCGCCTTCGACCGCACCCCCTCCACCTTCGCCGGCACCAACTCCAGGCCCAGCCCACCGGCGATCTCCCTGCAGATCATCGACCGGTCACCATCCGCCCCGCCGGCCTCCCGGCCGACCAGAACACCGATGATGCGCTGATAGTCCGGCGGGAGCGCGGAGGCCGACAGGTCCGCCCGCCATTGCGGCACCATCGAACCCGACACCGTCACCGACGGGTCGGGCCGCGACTCCCCTCCCACCTCGACCGCCACGGACCCGTGGTCCACGCTCAAGGCGTCATCGAGCTCTTCCAACGCGACGACCTTCCGTTCCCAGAACGTCTCGGCCTCCCGCAGCGCGGCCAGGACCCGCTCGGCCTCCTCGCGCAGCAGTTCCACCCGCTGCCTCGCCGCACGTTCCCGCTCCTCGAACAGCCCTTTCACCGACGGCATCCCCGCACCTCCACGCTCGGACAATCATGACGCCCGAACCCTTCCGCGCTCAGCCCACTTCATACCTGACCAGCGGAAACGCAACCCTCAAGACCCTTTTAGCAACAGCTTCTTACGCCTGACGAGGGCGAGCGATCGTGACGCTCATTTGACGCACGGAGCCCCGCTTGGAACCTCTCTATGGCATCTGACCTGGGGTTTCTTTAGCTGGATATCATTTCCGCCACTTCTCGATGACGCATCACGTGGAGCTTCCGCGCTCGGGTACCTTGGCGGCTGTCTTAACGGGAGGTTGGCGGACACCAACAAGGACAACCCCGACCGTCAGGTGCGGCTGAACTCCTGGGCTGACACGGCGCGGCCGGTGGGGTTCGACCGGCGATTGGGGCCGCGCGCCTCGCGCCTCCGGCTCCCTCACGGCCACGATCGTGGACAGACCGTGTGCGCAGTAACTGGTCCAGCCGGTTTGGCGGTTGAGCCGTTCCAGCTGGTCCACTAGGTGGCCGGTGAAGTGTCCAGGTGCCTCGCGGAAGGTGCCTCGTGCAGTGTCGCCTCGCCCGTGATGCGGACGCCGGTGCGCTGACCAGGACGCACGGACACGGGACCGGTGACACGGATGCCGACCGGGTCGCCCAGGCCGTCGACGGAGACGGTGACCATCGCATCGTGGCCGTAGAAGACCACATCGGTCACGGTGCCCTGGACCGCTCCGGCGCTTTCGGTGAGCCGCAGCTGCTCGGGCCGCAGCAGCACCGTGCCGTCGCGGCGGCCCCCGGAGGGCGTTGCGAGGGGGAGACGTCCCAGCGCGGTCGAGGCAGTGCCGTCGTCGGTGGTGCAGGCCAGCAGCACGGTGTCACCGACGAAGCGGGCCACCCAGGGGTCGGCGGGGTGGTGGTAGACCTCCTGGGGCGTGCCGCACTGGGCGACGCGTCCGTCCCGTACGACCGCGACGAGGTCCGCCGTGGAGAGGGCCTCCTGCTGATCGTGGGTGACCAGGACGCCGGTGGCGCCGGTGGCGCGCAGCGCGGCTCGGACGTCCGCCCGGACCCCTGCGCGCAGGGCGCTGTCCAGCGCGTTGAACGGCTCGTCCAGCAGCACCAGGGCTGGCTCCGGCGCCAGGGCGCGGGCCAGGGCGATGCGTTGCTGCTGGCCGCCGGACAGTTCGTGCGGCATCCGGTCGCCGTATCCGCGCAGGCCGACGAGTTCGAGCATTTGCTCCATACGGTCGCGCCGCTTGCCGCGATCGAGGCCGGACAAGCCGAAGGCGATGTTGCGGGCGACGCTCAAGTGCGGGAAGAGCGCGCCCTCCTGGGGCACGATGCCGATACGCCGGCTCTCCGGGGGCAGGTGAACCCCGGGGGCCGTCAGGGTGCGCCCGCCCACCCTGACGGTGCCCGCGTCGGCCCGCAGGAAGCCGGCGATGATGCGCAGCAGGGTGGTCTTGCCGCAGCCGGACGGGCCCAGTACGGCCGCCAGGGCGCCGCCGGGAACGGTCAGGTCGAGGCCGTCGAGGACAGGTGCCCGGTCCGGGTTGCCCCGGCCGTAGGCCTTGGACACTCCGGTGATCCGCAGATCGTTCATGTGCGGTGCCTCCCAAGGAGGTAGGAGGGGATGGCGGCAAGCAGGATCAGTGCCGCGGCGTACGGTGCGGCGGCCGCGAACGACCCCGTTCCGGTCTCCGTCCAGAGCCGGGTGGCGAGAGTGTCCATGCCGGTGGGGCGCAGCAGCAGGGTGGCGGGCAGTTCCTTCATGCACACCACGAAGGTGAGTGCGGCGCCGGCGGCGACCCCCGGCGCGGCCAGCGGCATGGTGATCTCCCGCAGCACACGTAGCGGCCCGCGGCCGAGCGAGCGGGCGACGTCCTCCAGCACCGGCGGGGACTGAAGCACGGCGGCCCGGGTGGCGGCGACCGCGACCGGCAGGAAGAGCACGGCGTACGCGCAGACCAGCAACGGGTATGCCTGGTAGAGCGGTTCGGCGTAGCGGACTGCGAAGAAGACCAGCGACAGGGCGACGGTGATGCCCGGAAGCGCGTGGCCCGCGTAGGCGGACTGCTCCAGCAGATGCGCGGCCCGGCCCCGGTGGCGGGCCGCGATCACTCCCACGGGCAGGGCGAGCACTGTGGTGAGGGCGGCGCCCGCGGCGGCGACGCCGAGGGTCGTGCCGGCGATGTCCAGCAGCCCGGCCGGGTCCCAGGTCGCGGAGTTGCCGACGGCGAGCCAGTAGCCGAGGGTGCCCAGCGGAATGAGGACGGCGACCGCCGTGACCGCCGCACACCAGGCCACCGCGGGGGCCCGCCACCGGCCCAGCGTTGCGGGGACGGCGGGGCGCGCGGTGCCGGTGCCCGTCCTGGCGTGCCCCGCGCGGCCGCGGGTGCGCGCCTCGGCGGCGACCAGGGCGATGGTCATCACGACCAGGACGACGCTGAGCGCGGCGGCCGGGGTCCGGTCGAAGCTGGCCCGGTAGGAGGTGTAGATGCCGCGGGTGAAGGTGTCGTACCGCATCAGGGACACCGCCCCGAAGTCGGAGAGTACGTACAGCGCGACCAGCACCGCGCCCCCGGCCGCGGCGGGGCGTGCCTGCGGCAGCGTGACGCGCAGAAAGGTGCGCAACGGGCCGGTGCCGAGCGAGCGGGAGACCTCCTCCTGCGCCGGATCCGCGCCGCGCAGCGAGGCCGTGACGGGCAGATAGACGTAGGGGAAGCTCACCAGGGTCAGTGCGAGCGCCGACCCGGTGAAGCCCGCCAGCTGCGGGAAGGCGGACAGCCAGGCGAAGGCCGCGACATAACTGGGCACCGCCAGCGGCAGCGTTACCAGCACCGACCAGGCCCTGGCGCCGGGCAGGGCGGTCCGCACGGTCAGCCAGGCCAGCGAAATGCCGAGCAACAGGCTGGCCGTGACGACCACGGCAGCCAGTCCCAGGCTGCGGCCGAGCAGCTCGACCGTGCGCTCGTTGGCGACGACGTCCCACGCGAAAGCGGGGCCGCGCTCCAGGGAGCGGACCGCGAGATAGCCGAGCGGCAGCAGCGCGAGCACCGCCGCTGCGACGGCGGGCACGACCAGGACGAGCGGCGGGCGGCGCTCGGCGCGCAACCGCCCGGCCGGCACGGGAGGGCCGGGCGGGCGGGCGGCGGGTCCCGCCTGCACAACGGGATCCGGGATCTGCATGACGGCTCAGACCATCCCGACGTCCTGCAGCATCTTCAGGGTCTCCTGAAGCGATTCGAGCCTGCCGAGGTTGATCTTGGGGGTGTCGAGAGAGTCCAGCGGGGGCAGGCCCTCGACCGTGCTGGTGACGCCGGCGGCCAGGGGGTATTCCTTGGTGTCGTCGGCGAAGTATGTCTGCGCCTTCTTGGAGAGCAGGAAGTCGACGGCCTTCTGCGCCGCCGGGGCCTGGTCGCTGCCCTTGAGGATGCCGACACCGGCCGCGTTGACGAGCGAACCCGGGTCCCCGCCGGGCAGGAAGTGGATCTTCGCGCCGACCTTGTCCGCGCCCTTCTCGGCGACCTGCTCGTACCAGTAGTAGTGGTTGACCAGTCCGAGGGAGACCTCTCCCTGGCCGACCGCGTCCAGCACCTTGAGGTTGTTCTCGTACACCTTGGGGTCATTGGCCTTGAGGCCCCTGAGCCAGGTGCGCGTGGCGTCGTCGCCCTCAAGAACGCGCATACCGGTGACGAAGGCCTGGAAGGAAGCGTTGGTCGGGACGTAACCGACCTTGCCCTTCCACTCCGGCTTCGTCAGCTCGTGCACACTGTCCGGCACTTCGGTGACCTGGCCGGGGTGGTACGCGAGGACGCGGACGCGCCCCGAGGTGCCGACCCAGTCGCCCGCGCCGCCGCGGAACGACGGCGTCACCCGGTCCAGTGACGACTGCGGGAGCTTCTTGAGCAGGCCCTTCGTGGAGAGGGCCCCGAGGGCGCCGGCGTCCTGGGAGAAGAATAGGCCGGCTTTGGTCTTGTCGCCCTCCTCCTGGATCTGGGCGGCCAGTTCGGCACTGTCGCCGTATCGGACGGCGACAGTGGTGCCGATGGCCTTCTCCAGATCGTCCAGGAGCGGCTTGACGAGGTTCTCGTTGCGGCCGGAGTAGATGACGAGCCCGGCGTCGTCCTCGGCGTTGCTGCAGCCCGCAGCGGTGGCGACAAGGGTCGCTGCCGCGCACAGCGCGGTCAGACGTCGGGCCAAGGGGCGTCGCATGCGAAGCCTTTCTGCATGGCTCACTGCCGCCGCGCGTCGCGTCGTCAGGGAGCGAGCGGCGTAGCGGGCCGCGGAGGAACCTGGGAACGCCCAATAAATAAGGTAAAGCTAACCTAAACGTCAAGGGTGACGTATGTAACGTTCCGGCGGCGTCGCGCGGGCGGCGGAGCCGACCCTACCTGTTCTTTGCCTGTGCACGCGCAGTGGCTCGGCCGTGACGCTTCTGTGACTACCCAATCAGGTAAGGCTTTCCTAAGATGCGATCGTGAAAGCCCCTTCCGGCCTGCTCCCAGGCACCAGGACCGTCCCGTTCGCCCGCGGCCTCGCGGCCCATGGCGACCGCACGGCCGTCATCACCGCCGACGGCCCGGTGTCGTACCGCGAGCTTGCCGTACGGGTGGAAGCGACGGCCCGCCGCCTCGGCCGCGACCGCCGCCTGGTCCTGCTCGTCGCCGCCCACACCGTCGACGCTCTCGTCGTGCATCTCGCGGCCCTGACGGCGGGACATCCCGTCCTGCTGGTGCCGGGCGACCACCCCGAGGCCGTGCGGGCGTTGACCGACGCGTACGACCCGGATGTCGTGGCGCACACGGTCGGCGGGACGTGGGTGCTCGAAGAGCGGCGCGCGGTGTCCGCGCACACCCTGCACCCCGACCTCGCCCTGCTGCTGAGCACCTCCGGCTCGACCGGATCCCCGAAGCTCGTCCGGCTCTCGCACGACAATCTGCAGGCCAACGCCGAATCCATCGCCGAGTACCTGAGCATCCGGGACACCGACCGCGCCGCGACCACGCTGCCGATGCACTACTGCTACGGCCTTTCCGTCATCCACAGCAACTTGCTGCGCGGCGCCGGGGTGATCCTCACCGGCCTCTCGGTCGCCGATCCCTGCTTCTGGGAGCTGTTCCGCACCGCCCGCGGGTCCGGCCTCGCCGGAGTCCCGTACACCTTCGACCTGCTCGACCGGGTCGGCTTCGCCGGGATGGAACTGCCTCACCTGCGTTACGTCACCCAGGCGGGCGGACGCCTGGCGCCCGACCGGGTCGCGCGCTACGCCGCCCTGGGCCGCGCCTCGGGGTGGGACCTGTTCGTGATGTACGGCCAGACCGAGGCGACGGCCCGCATGGCCTACCTGCCGCCGGACCTCGCAGAAACCCGCCCCGAAGCGGCGGGGATCGCGATCCCGGACGGCTCCTTCCGGCTCCAACCGCTGCCCGAATGGCCCGGGGAGGCCACCGGCGAGCTGGTGTACGCGGGGCCCAACGTGATGCTCGGCTACGCCGAGAACGCGGAGGACCTCCGGCTGGGCCGGACAGTCGACGAGCTGCACACCGGGGACATCGCCCGGCGTGCCCCCGACGGTCTGTACGAACTGGTCGGGCGCCGCAGCCGGTTCGCGAAGATCCTGGGCCTGCGGATCGACCCCCAGCAGGTGGAGGTGATGCTGGAAGAACGCGGCATCACCTCGTGCTGCGCCGGTGCCGACGACGCACTGGCCGTGATCGTCACGGGCGATCCTGACACGGTCGACGCCGCTCGGGTGCGGAGACTGGTGAGCGGCGAATGCGGTCTGCCGCCACGCGCCGTACACGTCCGTGTCCTCCCCGCATCCGAACTGCCCCGGCTCGCCACGGGCAAGCCCGACTACCGGGCGATACGTGAGCTGGCCCGGCCCGAAGCCCCGGCCGGCGCGGCGATACCCGCGCCCGGCCCTGGGACATCACCCCGTGAACCCGTCGACCTGCGCGGGCTGTACGCGCGGATCCTCGACCGGGACGACGTCACTGCGGACAGCAGCTTCGTGGGGCTGGGAGGCGATTCGCTGTCGTACGTCGAGATGTCACTGAACCTCGAAGAGGTACTGGGGCGCCTGCCCGATCATTGGCACACGCTCCCCATCCGTGAACTCCAGCGTCCGCCCCGGCAGCCGGCCGCCGAGCGGCGCGGCACCCGCCGCCGCACCCTGGAGACCGGCGTCGCCCTGCGGGCCGTCGCCATCGTGCTCATCGTCGGCTCCCACGTCCACCTCTTCACGGTCAAGGGCGGCGCACATGTGCTGCTGGGCGTCGCCGGGTACAACTTCGCCCGCTTCCACCTCGGTTCCGCCGGCCGTCGCTTGCGACTGCGGAACATGGGACGGAGCATCGCGAGGATCGCCGTGCCGAGCATGGCCTGGCTCGCGTTGATGATGCTCGTCACCGACGACTACCGCTGGACCGGCGTCCTGATGCTCACCAGCCTCCTCGGCCCCAACGACGGCTTCTGGTTTATCGAGGCCCTGCTCTACATGCTGGTCGTCGTGGCCGCGCTGCTGGCCGTGCCATGGGCGGACCGAACCGAGCGGCGATTCCCGTTCGCCCTTCCCACGGCCCTGATGGCGCTGGGACTGATCGGCCGCTACGACCTCTTGGGCCTCGACGCCCGGGGGCACGTTCCCCTGGTGGTCACCGTCTGCTGGCTGTTCGCCATGGGCTGGGCTGCCGCGAAGGCGGCCACCGCGGGGCAGCGGTTGCTGCTGAACGCGACGGCCCTGGCCACCGTGCCGGGCCTGTTCAGCGGGGAGCCCGCTCGGGAAGTGGTCGTCATCGTCGGTCTGACCCTGCTGATCTGGGTCAGGAACGTACCGAGCGTGGCCTTCGTCAATCGCGTCGCGGGCGTACTCGCCGGAAGTTCGCTCTACATCTATGTCACGCACTGGCAGGTCTTCCCGCGCCTGGAGGACCAGTACGCGGTGGTCGCGACGGCCGCCTCGCTCCTCGTTGGCATCACGTACGCCGCCCTGGCAACCCGCGTGATGCGGTGGCGGCCCTCCCTGCGGGGCTGGGGTACGGCGCCGCGGAGATCGACCGGATACCCCCCAGCCGCGCAGTACGACCGTGAAGCTGCGCCCGTACGCGTGACGGGTGTCGAAGTCCGGCCGGGTTCCGCCGGGGACCCGGCTCACCCGTACCTTGCCGTCCGAGGTGAACTTCCGGAGCGACCGGCCGCGGATCAGGACGCTCAGCCTGTCCCGGCCCATGGTCGGGTCCGACACGGCGACGGCGGTCGGGCCGCGCCGCACACGCTGCACGATCGCTGACGCCGGCACCTGGACGCGCGTCCCGGCGGCCTCGTGGCGGCCGGGCGTGAAGGTCCGTGAGGGTCGACGGGCGCGGTTTTCTCCGCAGGGCTCTCGGATCGGGTGTGCCGCAGCTGCCGACGCGCGCGGAGGTCGACTCCGTGCTCGCCATGCCCACGTACGACACCGCGCCCTGGAACAGCGCGTCGGACGGGTTCCGCAACCACCTGGAGGGCTGGCGCGGCGTCAACCTGCACAACCGGGTGCACGTCTGGGTGGGCGGTCAGATGGCCACCGGCGTCTCGCCCAACGACCTGCCGGCCGCGGGGACGTCCAACGTCGTGGACCTCCATGACGTCATGCGCCCCTGGAACGGCGTGACGCCGGCCGACATGCTGGATCACACCAAGCACTACACCTTCGACACCGCGGCGTAACTCCGACCGCCCGGGCCTTCGTCGGGGCGATCCTCCGGGGGCTCGGAGGGGCTGCCCCGACGAAGGCGGGCGGCAGGACGTAGGCGCGGCAGGGCGTCACCGCCAGGGGGTACCACCGCCGCTGCGGCTCAGAGGGTGGTCAGTTCGTAGAAGCCCCTGCCGAAGGTGGCCGCGACCAGCCGGTGGTGCCCGGCGTCGTACTCGATGTCGTCCACCGGGACCGCGGGCATGCCCCGGCCCAGGCGCAGCCAGTGCCGCCCGTGCGACGTGGAGGCGAACACGCCCTGGTCGGTGCCGACGTACAGAAGGCCGCCGCGCGCGACGACGAGGTCGTTGACGGGTGCGTCCGGCAGGTTGCCGGACAGGTCGTTCCAGTGCTTGCCGCCGTCCGTGCTGCCGTACACATGAGCCAGGTTGGACCCGGCGCGGTAGGCGGAGTGTGTCGTGTAGACGCGGTCCCGGTCGCGCGGGTCGACCACGACGCGGGTCACCCAGGGGCGGCCTTCCGCCAGCTTCGTCCAGGTCGTACCCAGGTCCCGGGTGACCCAGACGCGTCCGTCGTCGGTGCCGGCGTAGACGGTGCGGCCGTCGGACGCCGGGGCGATCGAGGTGATCGTCCCGTAGTTGGTGTAAAGCGGGTCGGGGCCCGGGCCGCCGGACAGATCGGGGCTGATGGGCTGCCAGGTCTCGCCGCCGTCCGTGGAGCGGTTGAGTACCTCGGAGCCGTAGTAGAGGATCTTCGGATCGCGTGGGTCGAAGACAACGGGGGTGAACCAGTTGCGGCGTTTGAACGTGGTCCGGTCGGCGAAGTAGGCGAGGGTGTCACCGCCGTCGGTGGACCGGAAGCAGTTGCCGTACTGGTAGCAGGCGAACACATTACTGACGTCGGTGGGGTTGATGAGGTTCTCCTCGCCGTCCCCGCCGAGGTATTCGTTGAATCCGTTCCCGCCCCAGGAGCGCAGCGAGCCGTTGTCCTGGGAGCCGCCGGATATCCGTGAGGTGTCCTGCGGGCTGATCGCCGCGCTGTAGAGCTGGGTGTACGGCTCGTGGCGGGCCTTGACCCACCCGCCGTCCCCGTTTGCGTCGGAGCGGTAGACGCCGCCGTCATTGCCCAGGTAGACGCGGCCGGGCCGGCGTGGGTCCCAGACCATCGCGTGCTGGTCGACATGGATGGTGGTGTCGTCGTACGTCCAGGTCGCGCCGGCGTCCTTCGAGGCCAGCAGCGGTACCCCGGCGACCTGCACATGGTCGGCGTCCTTGGGGTCGGCCCATACCTTGCCGAACCACCAGCCGAAGGTCGACTGGGAGTTGGTGAGGTTCTTGTCGGCCGGTTTCCGGATCCAGTTGTCGCCCCCGTTGGTGGAGGTGTAGAAGCCCTCGAAGGGGCCGCTGGTCCTGTTGACGATGGCGTAGACCCGGTCGCCCGCGACGGCGAGGCCGATCCGCCCGATGTCCGGGCTCTGTGCGGGCAGGCCGCCGCCGAGCCGCTGCCAGGTACTGCCGCCGTCGCCGCTGCGGAAGACGCCGGAGCCCACGCCGCCGTAGGTGCGCAGTTCGGGCGTCCGGCGGTGGTCCCACATGACGGCGTACAGCTCTTGGCCCTGGACGATCACTTCGGTGGCGCCGGTGAACTCGTTCGCCCCGGTGAGGATGCGCTGCCAGGTGTTCCCGCCGTCCTCGGAACGGTAGACGCCGCGGTCACCTCCGCCGTTGTAGAGCGACCCGGCCGCGGCTACGTAGATGCGACGCGGGTCGCCGGGGTCCACCGTGATCGCGCTGATCGCACCGGAGTCGCGCAGCCCGATCGGGCGCCAGTGGGCCCCGCCGTCGGTGCTGCGGTAGAGCCCAGTTCCCTCGTAAGTGATGCTGCCGCCACCGGGGTTGGGCTCGCCGGTTCCGGCGTACAGGGCGCCGTCGGGCCCCGTGGCGACCGCTCCCATCGCCTGGGTCCAGCTGTCCGGCCACGCGGACTCGAAGGTCTGCCCGGCGTCCGTGCTGCGCCATATCCCGCCGCTGGCCGCGGCGGCGTACACGGTGTCGGCACGCTTGGGGTCGAGCGCCAGCGAGACGATGCGCCCGCCGATGTTGGTCGGCCCGACCGACTTCCACCGTCCGCCGACGGTGGGCAGCCGGTCGGCCTGCGCTGCGGCGTTCTCGTGGGCGTGGCGCGGGATCGGCTGTCCCGGCATCGTCTTCTGCAGATACCGGTACTCGGCCGGCGCGGCGGGTCCGCGAACGGGCCGGTACACCTCGGGCGGGCCGGGAGGTGCGGCGGTCGCCGGCGCCGTGACCATCAAGGCGATCGTCAGGACGCACGTGAGCGGGGCGAGGAGCAGGTGAAGCAGACGTCTTCGCACGGGCACCCTCTTCTTCGTCATGGGCATTTCAAGCCGTGCTGACGTTATGGGAGGGAGCGGTGCAACAGAAGGCCACTAATTGGACGTTGTGGCGGACGGGGAGAGGTGCATGTCAGGGGAGCTGGGGAGTTGACGGGGCGGGCGCCGGCCGGCGGAGCCAGTCGTACGCCGCCCGCGCGGTGAACTCGTCCTGCCCGCCGGGGAAGATCAGCTCGGCGGCGGGAAACGCCGGGTCGCCCTGGGTGCCGCGCATCGCAGGGGGATAGAGATGGCGATCCGGTCACTCGACGGCCGCTTCTGCGCATTTGCCGACGATTTCCGGCCAGCGGCTGCTGAGGTTTCACGTCGGATGAAGGCGATGCCGTGGACATGAGCTGCGCGATTTCCCCCGACGGCAGCGCTCTGATCGTGGGAGGTCGTCCACCGTGCTTGTGAGCGCCCGATCCAAATGAGGCAGGCGGATATCGGGCATCTCGTCAGGTACGGGCACAGATCCGGAACCGTGGATCGACGGTGACCTCCCAGACCTACCAGACGTCCCACCCCGTCGGCCCGCACAATGCCGACTACGTCCCCTTCGACCAACTCACCTTCCTTCAAAGCCCATCTCTACCGGCAAGTGATGCGCACTGGCGGCCGAGGAGCGTCTCACGGTGCCACTGCGGTCGGAGGACGTGTGCGTCGCCTTGGAGGCCCGGAGCCGGTCCGTCGATATCGAGGCAGTGGAGTAGGTGCTGGACTGTCTCGTCACCTGGGGCAATCTGCGGGCCGATCCGGGTGCTACGGGCGCTGGCTAGTCTGCGCACGTGACCTCTGAGCTGACCTTGCTGCCCCGCATCGCCTACCGCGGGCAGGAGATGACCGCGCCCCGGCTGCGCGGGCTCCTTGCGCTGCTCGCCGTCGACCTGCGGGCCGGGTGCAGCACGGGGCGGCTCGTGGAAGGCCTGTGGCCGGACGCGCAGCCGGAGCGGCCGGGCAAGGCGGTGCAGGTGCTGGTCTCCCGGGTGCGGTCGCAGCTGGACGCCGAGCTGATCGTGAGCACGCCGACGGGGTACCGGCTGGCGCTGGGCGAGACGCAGGTCGACAGCTCCGCACTGCTGCTGCACGAGGCAGCCGGCGCGGAGCGGTCCCGCAAGGGTGACCACCGAGGCGCTCTGGAGGAAGCCGAGGCGGGCCTGGCCTTCTGGGACGGGGTGGTCGCCGCGGGTGCCGGTGAGGATCTGCGCGACCCGGTGGTCGCGCTGCGTACCGCGCGGGCCGGGACCCACCGCGCGCTGATCCGTACCCGCGCACTCGCCCTTGCCCGGGTGGGGCGACGGGATGAGGCGGCAAGGCCGCTGGCCGAACTGGCCGATGAACTGCCGCGGGACGAGGAGGTCCTGGCGGAACTGCTGCGCTGCGAGGCGGCCCAGGCAGGACCGGCCGCGGCGCTGAGCCGGTACGACACCTACCGGCGAGAGCTGCGGGACGAGCTCGGCACCGACCCCGGGGCCGGACTCAGGGCCGTACACCAGGAGCTGCTGCGAGCCGAGGCGCCGGAGGTCCGGAACGGCGTACCGCATGAGCCGAATCCGCTGCTCGGCCGGGAGGCCGACATCGCCGCCGTGACCGGGCTGTTGCGCACCGGGCGGGTCGTCACTGCCATCGGCCCCGGCGGTCTCGGCAAGACCCGGCTCGCGTACGCCGTCGGCCGGGCCGCCGAACAGCGGGTGGTGCACTGCGTGCCGCTCGCCGGTGTCACCGCTGATGACGATGTGGCGGGGGAGGTGGCATCGGCGATCGGCGTCGGGGAGAGCCGGAACTTCGCCGGGGCCGGGGATCTGGTCAACGCCATCGTCGGAGCACTGGGCCCCGGCCCCGTACTGCTGATACTCGACAACTGCGAGCATGTCGTCCACGGCGCCGCCGACCTGGTACAGGCTCTGGTGTCGCGGTCGAAGGAGCTGCGGGTGCTTGCCACCAGCAGGGCACCCCTCGGGCTGACTTCGGAATCCCTGTACGCGCTGCCGGTGCTGACCCTCGCCACCTCCGTCGAACTCTTCGAGCAGCGGGCCCGGTCCGCCCGCCCCGGCGTGGAGCTGCCCGCCGCTCACGTGGCCGACCTCTGCCGTCATCTGGACGGTCTGCCGCTGGCCGTGGAGCTGGCCGCCGCCAGGGTGAGAGTGCTGCCTGTGGCGGAGATCGGCCGCCGCCTGCGGGACCGTTTCGCTCTGCTGCGCGGCGGAGCACGGGACACACCGGAGCGGCATCGCACCCTGCACGCCGTCGTCGAGTGGAGCTGGAACCTGCTTGAGCCCGAAGGGCGGGCGGCGCTGCGTGCGCTCTCGGTGTTCCCGGGAGGTTTCACCGAGGACGCGGCGGCGCGTGTGCTCGGCGGCGGTGGTGGTGGGGACGCGCTCTTCCTGGTCGAGCAGCTGGCCGATCAGTCCTTGATCAAGGCAGGTGACACTGCCTCTGGGATGCGCTTCCACATGCTGGAGACCGTACGGGAGTTCAGCGCCGCCCGGCGCGCGCAAGCCGGCGAGGAGGAGGCCGTCACCGTCGGGTTCCTCGCCTGGGCACGGGACTTCGGCCGCACCCACCACGATGTCCTCTTCAGCAGTGACCCCTTGCCTTCCTGGGGCCGGATCCGGGCCGAGCAGGACAACCTCGTCCTGGCCCTGAGGCACGCGCTGGCACGCACCGACGGCCCCACCACCGCGGCCCTCACGGCAGTGCTCTCCTCGCTGTGGGCCACCGACTCCAACCACACCCGGCTCGCCGCCCTCGCCGCCGAGACCGGTGGGCCGCTCTCCCACTTCCACCCCGGGCCCGAGGACGTCGAGGCGGCCCGGAGCGCGGCGGCTGTGTGCACGGCGGCCCTTTTTATGAGCCACGGACCGCAGGCCGTGCGCCAGCTCGTCACGCTGCGCCGACTGCCGCCCGCCGCGCCCGACACCCTGCTGAGAGCCCTGGCCGTCGTACTGTGCGCCACGTCCGACGTGCGCCCACCGGACTACACGCGCCTGCGGGAGCTGTGCGCCGCGGACGAACCCCTGGTGGTGGGCCTCGCCGAATTCGTCGCCGGCTACGTGTGGGAGTACGAGAACGAGGTGGAACGGGCGCTGGACTCCGCCCGCCGGACGCTCGCCGCTCTGGGGCCACTGAGGAATCCGGCGATGCTGCTACTGAGCCACGGCCGGATCAGCGACCTGTGTCTGCAGACCGAGCGGAGCACGGAGGCGCACCACCATCTGCGGGCCGCACTGGGCGCGCTCGACCAGTTCGAGGGCCTGTCGGACACAGTCGGTATCCGCTGGGGTTTGGTGCTTGCGTGCTTGCAGCGCGGGGATGTCGACGAAGCGGAGTACTGGTTGGAGCGGGCAGTCCTCGACCAACAGCCGGAGGCGAGCGAGATCTTCTTCACCCCGGACCTGGCGGCACGGGCGGAGATCGCGCTGGCCCGTGGTCTGACCGAGGCCGGGCTCGATCTGTGGCGGCAGGCCGTGAAACGGATGCGGGAGGGACGCCCGCCGCAGGCCACCGATTCGTTCGTTGATCCGTGGTCGCTGGAAGTGCAGTCGGCGGCACTGGCCGCGCATGCCCAGCACGGCCGGCTGGAGCTGATCGGGGAGCTGGCCGGGCAACTCCGTGAGCAGCTGCGGACGTTGCTGTCCGACGGGCCAGGGGCGGGGTTCCCCGAGCAGCTTCCGGTGTACGGCACGGTTCTGCGGGGGCTCGGTCTGGCCGGTCTTTGTCAGGGCGACACCTCGGCCGTACGGCTGATGGCGTTGGCGGAACGGATGCGCGTACTGCGGGAGTTCCCGACCCTGTCCGCCGCCCGGGCCCGGCAGGCCGCCGAGGACGCCGACAGGGCGGCGTACGCCGATGCGGTGTCGGAGTACGCCGCCCTGGAGAAAGCGGAGTTGAGGGCGGCGGCGCTGCGCGCGATCAGCGCACCGGGTCACGATGGACGGGATCAGCGTACCGGGTCGCGATTGAACTGCGCCTTCGACCAGAGGTAGCCGAGCACGGTCAGGCCCAGGCACCAGACGACGGCGAGCCACCCGTTGTGGCCGATCTCGCTGCCGAGCAGCAGACCGCGCAGGGTCTCGATGGCGGGGGTGAAGGGCTGGTACTCGGCGAACCAGCGGAACCAGCCCGGCATGGCGTCCACCGGCACGAACGCGCTGGACAGAAGCGGCAGCATCATCAGCGGCAGCCCGTTGTTGCTCGCGCCCTCGGGCGTCGGGCTGGCCAGGCCGAGACCGACGGCGATCCAGGTCAGCGCCAGGCTGAAAAGCGCCAGCAGACCGGCCGCCGCGATCCACTCCACCACGGTGGCCTCCGGCAGGAACCCGATGGCAAGACCGATGCCCAGGACCAGCACCAGGGCCGCCAATGTCTGCACCACGCTTCCGGCGACGTGGCCGATCAGTATGGAAGAACGGGAGATCGCCATGGTGCGGAAGCGCGCGATGATGCCCTCGGTCATGTCCATGCAGACGGACACGGCGGTTCCGACGGAGTTTCCGCCGATGGTCATCAACAGGATGCCGGGGACCAAGTAGGCGATGTAGTCGGCTCGGTTGGCGCCGGTGCCCGTGATGCCCGCGCTCATGACGTCGCCGAACACGTACACGAAGAGCAGCAGCAGGACGATCGGCGTCAGCAGGACGTTGAGGGTGAGGGAGGGGTAGCGCCGCGCGTGCAGGAGGTTGCGACGCAGCATCGTGGACGAGTCGCGGACGGTGAGAGACAGGGTGCTCATCGGACGGTCTCCTTGGCGGCGGGCGCGGCGGGCGCGGTGGACCCGGCGGGGTGGTTGGTCGCGGACGTGGGGGACTCGGTGGACTCGGTGGGGTGGCCGGTCAGGGCGAAGAACACGTCGTCGAGGTCGGGGGTGTGCACGGTCAGTTCGTCGGCCTCGACACCGGCCGCGTCGAGCCAGTCGAGGATGGCGCGCAGCTCGCGTTGGCTGCCGCCGCTGGGGATGGTCAAGGAGAGCGATTCCACGTCCCGGGTGGCGTCGTGCAAGGCGCCGGCCGCGTGCTCGTACGCCTGAGGCTCGGCGAACCGGAGGCGGATGTGCCCGCCAGGGACGAGCCGCTTGAGCTCCCCGGCAGTGCCCTGGGCGACGATCTTGCCGCCGTTGAGGACCGCGATGCGGTCGGCGAGCTGGTCGGCCTCCTCCAGGTGCTGCGTGGTGAGGAAGACGGTGACGCCCCCGGCGACGAGTTCTCGGATGATGTTCCACATGCTGTGCCGGCTGCGCGGGTCGAGCCCGGTGGTCGGCTCGTCGAGGAAGATGATCCGCGGGCTGCCGACCAGGGTCATGGCGAGGTCGAGACGTCGGCGCATACCGCCGGAGTAGGTGACAGCGGGCCTCTTCGCGGCCTCGGTCAGATCGAATCGCTCAAGCAACTCGGCTGCGAACCGGCGGCCTTCACTGCGGGGGAGATGATGCAGATCCGCCATGAGGAGCATGTTCTCCTCGCCGGTGATCATGTTGTCCACCGCGGAGAACTGCCCGGTGACGCCGATCGCGGCGCGCACCGCTTGGGGATCGGCGGCGAGGTCGTGCCCGGCTACCCGCAGCTCGCCGCCGTCGGCGGCGATGAGGGTGGAGAGGACCTGAACAGCGGCTGTCTTGCCGGCGCCGTTCGGCCCGAGGAGGGAGAAGACCGTGCCTACGGGAACGTGGAGGTCGACGCCGTCGAGGACGGTCTTCTCGCCGTAGGACTTGCGCAACCCGGTTGCTGAGATGGCGAGTTCGCCGGTCGTTGTTGTCATGCCGCAGAGCTTGGCGCCGAGCCGGTTCAGTACGGTTTCAGCGCGGTTGCAGCCGTCTCCACACACCGGAACCGCCCGGGGGCTCGACCTGCTCCCGCGGCTCAGGGCGCGCGGGCCGAGGCGTTGCGGTGAGAAGAGGTGCGGCTCGCGGTCCTCGCACGCACTCGAAGTCTTCCGTCGGCTGCGCGAGTCCTGCGTCCAGGAACTGGGCATCGAGCCCTCGCGGGGGTTGCGGGAACTGCACCGGTCCGTGCTCGCGTGCGATCCGGCGTTGGACTCGCCGGTGCCCACCTTGACCGCCTTTTGGTGGCTCTTGCCTTCGGGGCGGCGGGTCACTTCGTCAGCAGCCACCAGATCCGGTCGTACGAGAGGATGTGGAAGACCACGAGCACGATCAGCGCCCACTTCGCGGTCTTGCGGATCCCCAGGTCGTAGAGGGCCCAAACAGCCCCGAAGAACACCGCCAGTTCAAGCAGCAGCCGCAGCGGTCCCGGGGTCTCGACCTCGGTCTCGCCCGAGCGCGACTCGTCGCCGGACACCGCGAAAGTGCCCCACGCCCAGCCGATCGCGACCGGCAGCGCCACCACCGTGATCCAGCGCCAGGGGCTGGGGGTCTTGCGCCAGGCCCAGAGCGCGAAGCAGCCGAGGGCGGCCAGCTCGAAGAGGAAACGCAGAGCGAGCATCGCCGGGTTGTAGGCAAGTGCAAGAGTGTTCAACTCGGTGGGGTTCAACTCTGCTCCTTGAACGTGGTCTTGAGCGTTGCGCGGTGTCGCCACAGTGACCCATGCCGCTCAAGAATCAGGGAAGAAGCGCTGGAGCCCGTCAGTACGCCCGGGCCACCGGGTGGAGTAGCCGGATCGGTGACAGTTAGGAAAGTTTCCTATTATCCATTGACAGGGACACGCCCCGTTGCCAGGCTGCCCGGCAGCGGCTCGGCGCGGCGCCCGACTCTTCGTGGGCGTGACGCGCTCAGCGAGAGCTCTGACCCGGCCGCCGCACGCCATGCCCACCCTGAGGGGGCATGGCGGCAAGCAAGTTGTCCAGCTCTCGCTGTCTCAGCCAGGGAGTCCAGGCATGCGCCTGACCACCGCCCCACCACCACTCCGCACCAGGACCACCGTCCTGGCGACTGCCTTCGCCGCCGTTCTCCTCCTCATCGGCGGCCTGCTGCTGATGAATCCGGACCGGGCCGACGCCGCGGCCGATCCGCTGATCTCGGGCGGCAAGTCCGCCACCGCGTCCTCCGCGGAGGACTCCGCACTCGGCGCCGCCCAGGCCTTCGACGGCGACCCGGCCACCCGCTGGGCCAGCGTCGAGGGCAAGGACCCGCAATGGCTCCAGGTCGACCTGGGGGCCGCCGCCACCGTCTCGCGGGTCACGCTGGCCTGGGAGGCGGCGTACGCGAAGGCATATCGCATCGAGGTTTCCGACGACGCCACCACCTGGACCCGAATCGCCAACGAGGCGGCGGGCAACGGGGGTTCGGACGACTGGGCGGGCCTGTCCGGCAAGGGCCGCTATCTGCGGGTGTTCGGGACAGCGCGTGGCACCGCGTACGGCTACTCGCTCCATGAGGTCCAGGTCTACGGCAGCCTGGCCGGCGGTCCGCCGCCGACCGGGGCCTTCACAGTCGTCGCCGCCGGGGACATCGCGGCGCAGTGCACCGCGTCCTCCAGCTCCTGCGCACACCCGAAGACCGCCGCGCAGGCGCAGCGGATCGACCCGAAGTTCTATCTGACCATGGGCGACAACCAGTACGACGACGCCATGATCTCCGACTTCCGCGCCTACTACGACACGTCGTGGGGGAAGTTCAAGGCGAAGACCCGCCCGGTGCCCGGCAACCACGAGACCTATGACCCGGCCGGGTCACTCGCGGGCTACAAGAGCTACTTCGGCTCGATCGCCTACCCGCAGGGCAAGTCCTACTACAGCTACGACGAGGGCAATTGGCACTTTGTCGCCCTCGACTCCAACGCCTTCGACCAGGCCGCGCAGATCCAGTGGCTGAAGGACGATCTTGCGCGCAACAAGAAGGGCTGCATCGCCGCGTACTTCCACCACCCCCTCTACAGCTCGGGCGGGCACGGCAACGATCCGGTCGGCAAGCCGGTGTGGAAGATCCTCTACGGCGCCAAGGCCGATCTCATACTGAACGGCCACGACCACCACTACGAGCGCTTCGCCCCGCAGAACGCCGACGGGCAGGCCAAGGCCGACGGGATCGTGGAGATCGTCGGCGGTATGGGCGGCGCCGAGCCCTACCCGATCGAGGAGGTTCAGCCCAACAGTGAGAAGCGCATCAGCGGCCCGTACGGCGTCCTGAAGCTCAACTTCACCGACACCAGCTTCGGTTGGCAGTACGTCGACACCGCGGGCCAGGTGAAGGACACCGGCCCCACGCGCACCTGCCACTGACACCGAGGCAGCCATGCCGGTCCCGGCGCCCTCGTCACCCTCCGGACACCCCGGACGGTGACGAGGCGCCGGGCACCGTCAGTTCGGCCCGGCCCGAGCCGTCGGCGGGCACCGTCCAGATGGCCGAGGACCGTGCGGCGCGGCCGGGGACGGCATACGCGAGGGTCCGGTTGTCCAGCCAGGCCACCTGGTCGTCGACGGAGCGGGTCTCGGCCAGCGGCGTCTCACGCATCGTCCTGAGGTCGAGGACATGCAGGCGCCAGGGTGCCGAACCGCCGCCCGACACCCGCTTCTTGAAGGCGATGCGGGTGTTGTCGGGGGAGAGCGAGGGGCATTCGACGTTCTCGCGGACGGTGTGCGCGCTCCACTTCTTGATGTTGCCTTCGACCAGGTAGGTCTTTCCCCGGCTTGCCATCGTCGCAAAGAAGCGGTTGTCGTCGCGGGCGAAGGTGACGCCCCAGAAGTTCACGTCCGACGAGTGGTACCGCTTTCCGCCGAGGTAGACCTGGATGGTCTCCATGTTCTTGATCAGGTAGCCGGTGCGGGTGTCGAGAATGCCGCTGCGGGTCGAGAAGGACGACGAGGAGTAGGAGTCCCCGGTCACGAAGACGGTCCAGGCGACCATCCGTCCGGAGGCGGAGACCCTGGCCCGGTTGGGCACACCGGGAAGCAGGACGCTGCGCTTCTCCTTGAGGTCCCGGTCGAGGATCACCGCCTTGGTCCTGGGCGGGATGCCGGGCCTGGACGCCAGACAGACCGCCGTGGCGCCCCCGGCGTAGAACCGGTGACAGGGCATGGCGGACTCCTTCGCCTCCCGCCGGCTCCCGCCCTGGCCGACGGCCGGTGGTCGGGAGACCGACGCGAGCCTGCCCTTGTCGGTCCGGAAGAACAGCGCGGGGCCGTCCGCCAGCGACAGGACGCTCTTCGCGCCGCCGGCGGGCTCGGTGCGATGCGCGCTGTTCACGGTGTACACAACGCCCAGCGTCGTGAGCAACACGGTGGCCGCGCCCACGGCGACGAATCTGGCCCGCAGACTCATGGCGCCCATGGGGCCCATAGGGCTCTTGGTGTGGGTGGGGTCTTCGGGTGAGTTCACGGCGTCGGCTCCTGCTGTGTGGGAAGGAGGAAGAGACAGATCGGCAGAGTGAGGGCGAGACCGGCGGCAGCGAGGGCGAGGGCCGGCTGTGTGCCCCAGGTCGTCCAGGCCGCGCCGAAGAGTACGGAGGCCAGCAGGCGGCCGACGGCTTGACCGGTCTGCAGAATGGCCAGCCCGCCTGCCCGCTGGGTTCCCGGCAGAGAGGGCCCGGCGAGGGCCATGAGTACGCCGTCGGTGGCCGCGTAGAAGGTGCCGTGCAGCACCAGGGCGGCGATCAGGAGGGCCGGGCCGCCGAGTGGGGTGAGCAGCACCGCGTACACGGCCAACAGGGCGGTGTGGCCCAGGAGATAGAGCCCTCGGCGGCCGTGGCGGTCGGCGATCCTGCCGAACGGTACGGCGAGCGTCAGGTACACCAGGGCGGTCCCGAGCGGCAGCAGGGGAAGGTAGCCGGCGGTGAAGTCGAGGCGGCTCTGCAGGAGCAGGAAGATGAAGCCGTCCCCGACGGTGACCAGGCCGAGCGCCGAAGCGGTGATCAGCATCCGGCGGAAACCCGGCTCGCGCACCAGCCCCACGGTGTCCCGCAGCCTCGGCGCGGCGGCCTTGCGGTCCGCGGTGTGGCGGTGGCCGGGGACGAAGGCGAGCAGGATGAGCACGCCCAGGACGCCGAAGCAGAAGCTGACGACGAAGACGCTCTCGTACGCGTCCATGGTCACCCACAGCAGGGCGAACGCGGCAAGTGGTCCCAGGAGTGCGCCGGTTGTGTCCATCGCGCGGTGTACGCCGAAGGCGCGGCCGAGGTCGCGCGGGTCGCAGCTGAGCGTGATGAGCGCGTCGCGGGGGCCGGTGCGAATGCCCTTGCCCACCCGGTCGGCGGCCAGGGCGGTGGAGAGGGCGGGCGTCGACGTGCCGGCGAAGAGCAGGCCGAGCTTGCAGAGCGCGGAGAGCGCGTACCCCGCGCCGGCTACCGCCTTGTAGCGCTGCCGACGGTCGGCGATGTGCCCTCCGGCGAGCCGGACGAACGCGCTGATCCCGTTGTAGATGCCGTCGAGAAAGCCGAACTGGAGAGGGCTCATCCCCAGGCCGAGGACGAAGTAGAGAGGCATCACCGCGGTGACCATCTCGGAAGAGATGTCACTGACGAGGCTGACCGCGCCCAGTGCGACGACCGTCCCTGCCATGCCCTTGCGGGCGGGACCCGATCCGGGTGACCGGCCGGTGGCCGGGCCGTCGGGGACGTCCGTGGATCTGCTGGAGGCGAGATACATAGGGGCTCCGCGGCCGTGGGGGACAGGCAGGGGCCGGACACGGCTGTGCCCGGGGAGGGGGTGGAACGGAAGGTCCGACTGTTAGGAACCTTTCCTTATATTTGACTGCGCTTGTCGTGTCTCGCACAAGAGGTGTGACGGGAGGTGTGGCGGAGGTGTGGCGGAGGTGTGGCGGGAGGTTGGCGGCGGAGCGAACCGAGGACCTGTATTGATAATGGGATCCATGTTCATATAGCGTCGGTGGTGTCCGCGTAGCCCGTCCGCGCAATGCAGTGCGTAACAACAGGAGGACCGGCATGGCCGTGCCCAAGCGCAAAATGTCCCGCAGCAACACCCGCCACCGTCGCGCTCAGTGGAAGGCGGTCACGCCGCAGCTGGTGCCCATCACGGTCGACGGCTCCGCCTTTCTGGTGCCGCAACGGCTGGCCAAGGCCTACAAGCGCGGGCTGTTGGCTCCGGAGAGCTGATGGCCAGTACGTGCACGGGGGCGACGCACTGAGGCTCGCCCCCGGGGCCGACTGAGCCGTACGCCCGCCCCCACTCCATGCATCGCACGCACTGCCCCGCCCAAGCCAAGGAGGAACCGTGGCTCGTCGCAGCGACCCCCGCCAGCCCGCCAAGTCCCGCCCCAATCCGCTGAATCAAGCGCGGATCACGTACATCGACTACAAGGACACCGACCTGCTGCGGAAGTTCATCTCGGACCGGGGGAAGATCCGCAGCCGCAGGGTGACCCGGGTCAGCGCCCAGCAGCAGCGAAGGTTGGCCCGCGCCATCAAGAACGCCCGGGAGATGGCCCTGCTGCCGTATGTCTCGCGGTGAGACACCCTCTAGCCGCCTCTAGCCGCCCGCCAGCAGGGTCTGGCGGAACTCGGCGACCAGCGGCCTGAGATCGACCCGGTGCCAGGCGGCCCACAGTTGCGTTGAGGGCGTGTACCAGGGCAGTTCGCGCACCACCACGCCCTCCGTCGCGCCGCGCAGCATGCTCTTCTGGATCATCGCCGCGCCGAGCCCCGAGGCCACCAGGCGCAGGGCGGCCAGTGGTTCGGCCGCCTCCCAGCGGGCCTCGGAGGTGAAGCCCGCCGCGACGCACGAGGCGAGGAACGCGTCGCGGATACTCGTGGTGTATCACGCCGCTTCTCTCGACCGGGTGGCCTGGCTGCTCCGCCACTGACCGCGCCGGCTCCGCGCCGGCTCCGCGCCGGCCTCGCGCCGTCCCGCGTCGTCCCGCGTCGTCCCGTTTTCGGACGAGTCGCGACTGGCCCGTGTCGGTGTTGGGCCGAACGGGTGAGGCGGGTGAGAATGGCTCAATGCAGACACAGTGCGCGGGCGAGGTGGTCCGGTGAGCAGGTACGACGCCACCGACGAGCAGTGGGCCGGGCTCGCCCAGGTCGTGCCGCTGCGCGGCCGGGACCAGTGGCCGTCGCGGGTCGATCACCACACGATGCCGCAGGAGTACGCCGCCGAGCAACGGCGCATGATCGTGCTGCGCGTACAGGTCTTCGCCGACGCGCGTGAGGTCGCGGAGTACCTCGTCGCGCAGATCCCGGTCCTGCTCGATCTGACCGCCGCCGACAGTGATGTGGCGAAGCGGATCCTGGACTTCAGCAGCGGTGTCGTCTTCGGGCTCGGCAGCGGAATGCACCGGGTCGACCGCAATGTCTTCCTGCTGGCTCCGGAGGGCATGGAGGTCGAAGGGGCCGAGGCCGCCGTCCCTCGATCGTAGGAAGATCCACCAGGCGGAACGGTTCGCCGGGGCTGGCCCTGGCTACCGTCCGGCCATGACTGTGCTTCCCGGGGCGAAAGACCCCATCTCCGCTGCCGGCCCCCACCGGCAGCCCACCGTCGTCGAACTGCGGCTGTCCGCCTTCAAGTCGCACCGCGGGACAGCCGTCCCGCTCGGCCCGGTCACCCTCGTCGCGGGGGCGAGCGGCAGCGGCAAGTCGAGTGTCCTTCAGGTGTACGAGGCGCTGGCCCGGCTGGGTGGCGGCGCGGAGTTGGCCGAGGTCTTCCCCCGGCCGGTTGAGTGCGTGCCGGAACGGGCGAGGCCCGATGCGCAGGGGCGGCGCGGCTTCCGGATCGGCTGCACCGTGGACGGGCCCGTCGGACCCGTCCGGCTCGATCTCGCCGTGCAGGTCGAGCCGGAGCTGCGGATCGCCGGTGAACGGCTGACGTGCGACGGGCGGACGCTGCTGACCACCGCGTTGCGCGATCCGGCGCGGCGCTCCGTGCAGGCGGCCTGGCACACGGCGGGCGCCGCGCCGGTAACGCGCGCACCCATGCCCGACGACCGGCTGGGCACCGCCCTGCTGCCGCTGCGCGTCGCGGGCCGGACGCCGGGGCAACTGCAGGTGCTGGCCGCGGCCGAGCAGGTGATCCTCGCGCTGCGCTCGGTGTTCGCGTGCGACCCGCGACCGCCGCGGATGCGACAGCCAGTGCCGACGGGCGAGGGGCGGCTGCGGACCGGTTGCGACAACCTCGCCGAGGTGCTGTGGCGCACGCGCAGCCAGTGCGCGAAACGCCATGCGCGGCTGACCGCCATGGTGCGCGCCGGATGCGCCGGGCCGGTGGCTGAGCTGACCGTCGAGGAGCTGGTGAACGGCACGGTACGGGCGGTGCTGGCCCGCGGTGAACGCTGGTCCACCCCCGTCGAGCGGCTGGGGGACGGGGAGTTGCGCTACCTGGCACTCGCCCTGGTGCTGCTGACCGGGCCCGGAGTGCTGGCCATGGACACCGTCGCCGAGGTGCCTCCGGCGATGCAGGCGCTCACGGTCCTGGCGGACGGCTTCGACCGGTCCCTGGACGGCACGCAGGCGCGGCAGCTGCTGGGGCTGGCCGCGGCCGTCTGCGGGGAGAGGCACATGCGGCTGGTGGGGGCGGTCACGGATGCGCCGTACGCGCGCGGAGTGGACGGGGTGACGGTGGTAGACCTGGGGCTGTGACGGAACTGGATGTGCAGGGACTGCAGCGCAGGCTGGCCGAATTCGCGACGGCGCGGGGGTGGGAGCCCTACCACACGCCGAAGAACCTCGCGGTGGCGCTGAGCGTGGAGGCGGCCGAACTGGTCGAGATCTTCCAGTGGTTGACGCCCGAGGAGTCGGCTCGGGTGATGGAGGATTCGCGCTCCGCGCACCGGGTGGCGGACGAGGTCGCGGACGTTCTGGCGTATCTGCTGCAGTTCTGCGAGGTGTTGGGGGTTGATGTGCTGGCGGCGCTGGCAGCCAAGATCGATCGGAACGAACACCGTTTCCCGGTGCCGAAAACCAAGGATCGTCACTCTTCGGAGTGAGTGACATATCCACAACTGTCGATTAGTGCACAGATTTCGCCATAGCCCTGGCTTTCCGGGCCCTGAAACCTCACTCTGGGTAGTGGGTAGGAGAACGTGCGAGAAAGAAGCGGGCCATCGTAGGGACGGGGGCGGTGTATGGACGCGATGCGGCTCATCGGAGTCAGTCGGCATGCACTGGCGGAGAGCCGGGCGGCGCTGGACATTCTGGCGGAGGCCTGGCAGGCGCAGACACTGGCTCAGGCGATCGGCGGCCGACTGGCGCTGAACGGGCCGCCTGAGCTGAGAGGCGAGGCCCGAGGCCTGAGTGAGGTGGGTGGGCGGGGCTCCGGGGTGCTGGACAGTGCGGTGCTGCGCACGGGCGAGTCGTGCTTAGCGGGCGGGGTCCCTCCCGTTACCCGGCCGCGCGCCGCGCAGCTGTCCGAAGTGGCGGACGCGCATGGGACTTTGACCGGCCTGGGCAGGCTGCTCGGGGAAGTGGGGATAGCGCTCGTCGGGGTCGCATGCGCCACCGACGAGGAGGCGCTCTACTGGCAGTGCATCGAGGGGATCGACGCCGCCGACGAGTCGAGCGACCGGGTGCGCGGGATGCTGCGCCGGCTCACCGTGCGGGAGAAGGGGAGGTCGCGGAGCGCCGACCGGGACCCGGCGGCGTAGCCGCCTTGGGCCGGCTCTGCCCGGAGGGCCGTTGGGTGGGCCGTTGGGCGGGGCGTTGGGTGGGCCGTCGGGATCCGTCCGAGCGGACGACCGCCTCGGGCGGTGGTCGTCGGGGGGCGGGCGGTCACGGAGGGAGGGGCGGTATGCGGGTGATGTGAGTGGCGCGGGTGGCGAAATTTCACCCGACCGAGCAGGAGGGGGCCTGGTGGGGGAGGCAGAGTAGCCGGCAGTTCGACGGTGCAGGATGGAGTCATGGATCTTCGAATCTTCACCGAGCCCCAGCAAGGGGCGAGCTACGACACCCTGCTGACCGTGGCCAAAGCCACCGAGGACCTCGGCTTCGACGCCTTCTACCGCTCCGATCACTATCTGCACATGGGGTCGGGCGACGGCCTGCCCGGACCGACCGATGCCTGGATCACCCTGGCCGGCCTTGCCCGCGAGACCAAGAGGATCCGGCTGGGCACCTTGATGACCGCGGGCACCTTCCGGCTGCCGGGCGTGCTGGCCATCCAGGTGGCGCAGGTCGACCAGATGTCGGGCGGACGGGTCGAGCTCGGTCTGGGGGCGGGCTGGTTCGAGGACGAGCACCGGGCGTACGGGATTCCGTTCCCAAAGGAGAAGTTCGGCCGGCTGGAGGAGCAGCTGGCGATCATCACCGGTCTATGGGCGACGAAGACCGGTGAGAAGTTCAGCTATGACGGCACGTACTACCAGCTGACCGACTCGCCGGCCCTGCCCAAGCCCGCCCAGTCCAAGGTGCCGGTGCTGATCGGCGGACACGGCGCGAGCCGTACGCCGCGGCTGGCCGCGCAGTACGCCGACGAGTTCAACATCCCGTTCGCCTCGCTGGAGGACAGCGAGAGGCAGTTCGGCCGGGTGCGGGCCGCCGCCGAGAAGGCCGGGCGCAAGGCGGACGACCTGGTGTACTCCAACGCGCTGGTGGCGTGCGTGGGCAAGGACGACGCAGAGGTGGCGCGCCGGGCGGCGGTCATCGGCAGGGAGGTGGAGGAGCTCAAGGCGAACGGTGTTGCGGGCTCGCCCGCGGAGGTGGTGGACAAGATCGGCCGGTTCGGGGCGATCGGTGCCTCCCGGATCTACCTCCAGATGCTGGATCTGGACGACCTCGACCACCTTGAGCTGATCTCCTCGCAGGTCCAGTCCCAGCTGAGCTGACGGGGTAGTAGGGGCCCAGGAAGAGCTGGATCGTGCACGATCAAGAGGAAGAGCGAAGAGTCGCTGTGAAGCCGGTGCGTCCGTTGGCTGCCGCCCTCGCCGAGGGGGCAGTCGTCCTCGACGGCGGTCTGTCGAACCAACTGGAGGCGCAGGGCTGCGATCTGTCCGACGCGCTCTGGTCGGCGCGGCTCCTCGCCGATGCCCCGCAGCAGATCGCGGCGGCACACGCGGCGTATGTACGGGCGGGCGCGCAGGTGCTGATCACCGCCAGCTACCAGGCGACCTTCGAGGGCTTCGCGCAGCGCGGTGTCGCGCCGCGCGAAGCCTCGGAGTTGCTGGCACACAGTGTTGAACTGGCGCGTGCTGCCGCGGAGTTCACCGACCGGGAGGTCTGGGTGGCCGCCTCGGTCGGGCCGTACGGGGCCATGCTCGCCGACGGCAGCGAGTACCGAGGGCGGTACGGGCTGTCCGTGCGGGAGCTGGAGCGCTTCCACCGGCCCCGGATCGAGGCCCTCGTCGCCGCGGAGCCCGATGTGCTCGCGCTGGAAACGGTGCCGGACAGCGACGAGGCGGAGGCGCTGCTGCGGGTGGTGGCCGGGTGCGGGGTGCCCGTCTGGCTCTCGTACAGCATCGACGGGGACCGCACCCGGGCCGGTCAGCGACTGGACGCCGCTTTCGCGCTCGCCGCGGGGAACGAGCAGGTGATCGCCGTGGGGGTCAACTGCTGCGAACCGCAATACGCGGACCGGGCCGTGGAGTGCGCCGCTTCGGTGACCGGCAAGCCGGTCGTCGTCTATCCGAACAGCGGGGAGAAGTGGGACGCGGAAGGCAGGGTGTGGCGGGGTGGGCGTACCTACGATCCGGCGCGGGTGCGCGAGTGGCGGGCGGCCGGGGCACGGCTGGTCGGCGGCTGCTGCCGGATCGGGCCGGAGCAGATCGAGGAGCTGGCCGGGCTGCTGCGGCCGCAGGCGCGCTGACCCCGGCGCACCCACCCGTCGTTCCTCCGCCACTACCCTGGGGTCCATATGCGCAATGCACAGGAGCGGGGGACTCATGGCCGGGATTCGATTCGTGACGGTGGCAGCGACGGTGGCAGCGACGGTGGCAGTGGCAGCGACGGTGGCAGTGGCAGTGACGGTGACGGTGCCCGTGGGGGCGAGAGTGACGGTGTGGTCGTCTACTGGCGGCCCGGCTGCCCGTACTGCATGAAGCTACGGCTGAGGCTTCGCCTCGCGCGGCTGCGGCGCACCGAGGTGAACATCTGGCAGGACCCGGAGGCCGCGGCGTATGTCCGCTCGGTCGCCGACGGGAACGAGACGGTGCCCACGGTGACCGTGGCCGGGCGGGCGATGGTGAACCCGTCGATGCGGCAGCTGCGGCAGGCGGTCCGGGAGCACGCGCCGTACTTGCTGCGCAAGGCCCGCTGAGCCGCCGCGGTCAGGTGTCCGGGTGCGACCGGTCCGGACCGGTCCTGACCGGTTAAAGTCCCTGGCCGGAAAGTGTTGATCCGGCGATACTCAGACGTGTGTTTATGACGATCAGCACCACAGGAACGGATCTGCGCCCCGCCACCGACCTCGGGTTCTTGCTGCACAAGCATCCCGAGAAGGCGCAGGTGTACAAGACCTCCCACGGCACGGCGCACGTCTTCTACCCCGAGGCGTCCGCCGAGCGGTGCACGGCCGCGCTGCTGCTGGAGGTCGATCCGGTGGCGCTGGTGCGGCGGGGCAAGGGCAAGGACCGCGGGAACTCGCCCGACTCCGCGCTCGCGCAGTACGTCAACGACCGGCCGTACGCCGCGTCGTCGCTGCTCGCCGTCGCGCTGAGCACCGTCTTCAGAACCGCCCTGCAGGGCCTGTGCAAAGCGCTTCCCGAGCGTGCCGAGTCCCCACTGCCGTTGCGCATCGAGCTGCCCGCACTGCCTGCCCGGGGCGGCGCGGAGCTGGTGACGAAGCTGTTCGCACCGCTGGGCTGGACGTCGGTGGTGGCCGAGCCCGTGCAGCTGGACGAGGAGTTCCCGCAGTGGGGCGACTCGCGGTACGTACAGCTTGTGCTGGAAGGCGAGCTGCGGCTCGCCGACGCGCTGCGTCAGCTGTATGTCCTGCTGCCGGTTCTGGACGACGCCAAGCACTACTGGGTCGCACCCGACGAGGTCGACAAGCTGCTGCGGGCCGGTGAGGGCTGGCTGGCCGAGCACCCGGAGCAGAAGCTGATCACCAGCCGCTATCTGTCGCGCCGCTGGGGCCTGACCCGGCAGGCGATGGAGCGTCTTGAGCTGGTGCGGCTGGCCGAGGCCGACGACCTCGTGGTCGAGGACGTGGACAACGCCGTCGACGAGTCGGCGGACACCGAGGACAAGCCGGTCCCGCTCGCGGTGCAGCGCCGCGACGCGATCCTGGCGGCGCTGGGCGAGGCCGGGGCGAGCCGGGTGCTCGACCTGGGCTGCGGGCAGGGCCAGTTGGTGCAGGAGCTGCTCAAGGACGTGAAGTTCACCGAGATCGTCGGTGTCGATGTGTCGATGCGCGCCCTGACCGTCGCATCGCGCCGACTCCACCTGGACAAGATGGGCGAGCGGCAGGCCGCCCGCGTGAAGCTGATGCAGGGCTCCCTCGCGTACACCGACAAGCGGCTCAAGGGGTACGACGCCGCGGTGCTCAGCGAGGTCATCGAACACGTCGACCTGCCCAGGCTGCCCGCCCTGGAGTACGCGGTGTTCGGCTCGGCGCGGCCGCGGACCGTGCTCGTGACGACGCCGAACGTCGAGTACAACGTGCGGTGGGAAACCCTGCCCGCCGGGCATGTGCGGCACGGCGACCACCGCTTCGAATGGACCCGCGAGGAGTTCCGTAGCTGGGCCGCCGGAGTGGCCGAACGGCACGGTTACACCGTGGAGTTCGCCCCGGTCGGGCCCGACGACCCCGAAGTGGGGCCGCCCACCCAGATGGCCGTGTTCAGCAGGACCGCCGAGCCGAAGAGCCCGACGAGAACCGGCACCAGGACCTCAAGGGACTCAGGGGACTCAGGGGAATCGCAGAACTCGCAGAACTCGAAGGAGGAGAAGGCAGCATGACCGAAACCAAGCGCACTCTCGCCGTGCCCGACCTCTCCCTCGTGGTCCTGATCGGCGCCACCGGCTCCGGCAAGTCCACCTTCGCCAAGGCCCACTTCAAGCCCACCGAGGTCATCTCCTCCGACTTCTGCCGCGGCCTCGTCGCCGACGACGAGAACGACCAGAGCGCGAGCGCCGACGCCTTCGCCGTACTGCACTTCATCGCGGGCAAGCGGCTCGCGGCCGGGCGGCTGACCGTCGTCGACGCGACCAATGTGCAGTCCGAGAGCCGCAAGGAGCTGGTGAGGCTGGCCCGCGAGTACGACGTACTGCCCATCGCGATCGTCCTCGATGTGCCGGAGGCCGTCTGCGCCGAGCGCAACGCCACCCGCCCCGACCGGGCCGGAATGCCCCGCCATGTCATCCAGCGCCACCAGCGCGAACTGCGGCGCTCGCTGCGGGGCCTGGAGCGCGAGGGCTTCCGCAAGGTGCACATCCTGCGCGGTGTCGAGGAGATCGGGAACGTCGAGATCTCGCTGGAGAAGCGGTTCAACGACCTGCGGCACCTCACCGGACCCTTCGACATCATCGGCGACATTCACGGCTGCCGCTCCGAGCTGGAGACCCTGCTCGGCAAGCTCGGATACGTCGACGGGGCGCACCCCGACGGCCGCACGGCCGTCTTTGTCGGCGACCTCGTCGACCGCGGGCCTGACAGCCCCGGCGTACTGCGCCTGGTGATGGACATGGTCGGTTCCGGCAACGCGCTGTGCGTGCCCGGGAACCACGAGAACAAGCTCGGCCGTTATCTCAAGGGACGCAACGTCCAGCACACGCACGGACTCGCCGAGACCGTCGAGCAGTTGGAGAAGGAGGACGACGCCTTCAAGGAGAAGGTGCGGGAGTTCATCGACGGGCTCGTCAGCCACTACGTCCTTGACGGCGGTGAGCTGGTCGTCTGCCACGCGGGGCTGCCCGAGAAGTACCACGGCCGCACCTCGGGCCGGGTCCGCTCGCACGCGCTGTACGGCGACACGACCGGCGAGACCGACGAGTTCGGTCTGCCCGTGCGCTACCCGTGGGCCGAGGACTACCGGGGCCGCGCGGCCGTCGTCTACGGCCACACGCCCGTGCCCAACACCTCGTGGATCAACAACACCATCTGCCTGGACACCGGTGCGGTCTTCGGCGGGAAGATGACCGCGCTGCGCTGGCCGGAGCGCGAGCTGGTCGACGTACCGGCCGAGCAGGTCTGGTACGAGCCGGTCAAGCCGCTCAGCACCGAGGCGCCCGGCGGTCACGACGGCCGCCCGCTGGACCTCGCGGACGTGCACGGCCGGCGCATCGTGGAGACCCGGCACCTGGGACGGGTCGCCGTACGCGAGGAGAACGCGGCGGCGGCGCTCGAAGTCATGAGCCGCTTCGCGGTCGACCCGCGCCTCGTGCCGTACCTCCCCCCGACCATGTCGCCGACCGGGACCTCGGAGCGCGAGGGATATCTGGAGCACCCGGCCGAGGCCTTCGCCCAGTACAGGTCGGACGGTGTCGCCAGGGTGGTGTGCGAGGAGAAGCACATGGGTTCGCGCGCCGTGGCCCTGGTCTGCCGCGACGCGGACGCGGCGCGCGAGCGCTTCGGTGTCGACGGCCCGACCGGCTCGCTGTGCACCCGTACCGGCCGCCCCTTCTTCACTGATTCCCACAGCGGCTCCGCCGCGGGCCCCGAAGTCACCGAGGAGATCCTGGCCCGGCTGCGCGAGGCGGCCACCGAGGCGGGTCTCTGGGCGGAGCTGGAGACGGACTGGCTGCTGCTCGACGCGGAGCTGATGCCGTGGTCGCTCAAGGCCACCGGCCTGCTGCGTTCGCAGTACGCGGCGGTGGGCGCCGCGTCCCGCGCGGTTTTCCCTGTCGCGATCGACGCCCTCGAAGCGGCTCGGGCCCGTGGCGTCGAGGTGGACGGGCTGCTGGTCAAGCAGCGTGAGAGGGCCGTCGACGCGGCCGCGTTCACCCGGGCGTACCGGCGTTACTGCTGGGCGACCGACGGCCTGGAGGGCGTGCGTCTCGCGCCCTTCCAGATCCTGGCCGCGCAGGGCCGCAGCCTCGCCGGGCTGCCGCACGACGAGCAGCTCGCGCTGATCGACCGGCTGATCGAGCACGACCAGTCGGGCCTGCTGCAGACCACCCGCCGCCTGATCGTCGACACCGGTGACGAGTCCGACGTACAGGCGGGCATCGACTGGTGGCTGGAGATGACCAGCCGCGGTGGCGAGGGCATGGTGGTCAAGCCGCTCCAGGCGCTCGCGCGCGACGCGAAGAACAGGCTGGTGCAGCCGGGCATCAAGGTGCGCGGCCGGGAGTACCTGCGGATCATCTACGGTCCCGAGTACACCCGTCCGGAGAACCTGCAGCGGCTGCGCGGCCGGTCCCTCGGCCACAAGCGCTCGCTCGCGCTGCGCGAGTACGCGCTCGGTCTTGAGGCCCTGGACCGGCTGGCGGACAGCGAACCGCTGTGGCGCGTCCACGAGGCGGTCTTCGCGGTCCTCGCGCTGGAGTCGGAGCCGGTCGACCCGCGGCTCTGACGCCCGGCTCCGACCCGCTGCTCTGATGCCCGAAGGAGCCTCCTGGCCCCGGCCGTGGGGCGGCAGCCTCTCCAGCTGCCGTCCCACGGCCGGGGGCTCGCGTCCCGCAGTCCCGGGAACGAGTCGGCATTCGCCGAGTGAAGGGCGGTCCGTGTGGTGAGGATGGGGACATGGGATTCCATGTCGACTCCGAGACCGGACGGCTACGCCGTGTCATTCTCCACCGGCCCGATCTGGAGCTGAAGCGCCTCACGCCCAGCAATAAGGACGCTCTTCTCTTCGACGACGTCCTGTGGGTACGTCGGGCGAGACAGGAGCACGACGGCTTCGCTGATGTGCTGCGCGACCGTGGGGTGGAGGTGCATCTCTTCGGTGATCTGCTCTGCGAAGCGCTCCAGGTTCCGGCCGCCAGGAATCTGGTGCTCGACCGGGTCTTCGACGAGAAGGAGTATGGACCACTCGCCACCGACCATCTGCGGGAAGCCTTCGACGAACTGCCCGTGACCGATCTGGTCGAGGCGCTCGTCGGCGGCATGACCAAGCGGGAGTTCCTCGCGCGCCACCCCGAGCCGACGTCCGTGCGCTTCCACGTCATGGACCGGGACGATTTCCTGCTCGGCCCCCTCCCGAACCACCTCTTCACCCGGGACACCTCGGCCTGGATCTACGACGGGGTGTCCATCAACGCGATGCGCTGGCCCGCCCGGCAGCGCGAGACCGTCCACTTCGAGGCCATCTACAAGCACCACCCGCTCTTCAAGAGCCCCGAGGCGGGCTCCTTCCACACCTGGTCGGAGGGGCAGGTCGACTACCCGTCCACCATCGAGGGCGGCGACGTCCTGGTCATCGGCAACGGCGCGGTGCTGATCGGGATGAGCGAGCGCACCACCCCGCAGGCCGTGGAAATGCTGGCCCGCGGCCTCTTCGCGGCCGGATCAGCCACCACGATCGTGGCGCTCGACATGCCCAAACGCCGCGCGTTCATGCATCTGGACACCGTGATGACGATGGTCGACGGCGACACCTTCACCCAGTACGCCGGGCTGGGCATGCTCCGTTCGTACACCATCGAACCGGGCGCGGGGGAGCGTGATCTGAAGGTCACCGACCATCCGCCCGAGCACATGCACCGCGCCATCGCCGCAGCCCTGGGCCTGAGTGAGATCCGGGTGCTCACCGCCACCCAGGACGTGCACTCGGCGCAGCGCGAGCAGTGGGACGACGGCTGCAATGTGCTGGCGGTCGAGCCGGGCGTGGTCGTCGCCTACGACCGCAACGTCACCACCAACACCCATCTGCGCAAGGAGGGCATCGAGGTCATCGAGATCCGCGGCAGCGAGCTGGGCCGCGGAAGGGGCGGCCCCCGCTGCATGAGCTGCCCTGTCGAACGCGATTCTGTATAGTGATGCGGTCCGTCGTATAGACTTCCAGTCCTATTCCATCCGCGACCTTCCATCCGCGACCTCTCGCGCCCCAGGAGCAGCCACCATGGCGATAGACCTCGCAGGCCGTCACTTCCTCAAGGAGCTGGACTTCACAGCCGACGAGTTCCGCGGCCTGATCGATCTCGCCGCCAGACTCAAGGCGGCGAAGAAGGCGGGCACGGAGGTGCAGCGGCTGCGCGGCAGGAACATCGCTCTGATCTTCGAGAAGACCTCCACCCGCACCCGCTGCGCCTTCGAGGTCGCCGCCGCGGACCAGGGGGCGTCGACGACGTTTCTCGACCCCTCCGGTTCCCAGATCGGGCACAAGGAGTCGGTGAAGGACACGGCGCGGGTGCTGGGCCGGATGTTCGACGGCATCGAGTACCGCGGGGACAGCCAGGCCGCCGTCGAGGAGCTGGGTGCGTACGCGGGGGTCCCCGTCTTCAACGGGCTCACCAACGACTGGCACCCCACCCAGATGCTCGCCGACATGCTCACCATGACCGAGCACAGCGACAAGCCGCTGGAGCGGATCGCCTTCGCCTACCTGGGCGACGCCCGCCTCAACATGGGAAATTCCTACCTGGTCACCGGCGCGCTGCTCGGCATGGATGTACGGATCGTCGCGCCCAGGGCCTACTGGCCGGCCGAGGAGGTCCTCGCGCGGGCCCGCGAGGCCGCCGAGGCGAGCGGCGCCCGTGTCACCCTCACCGAGGATCTCGCCGAAGGGGTGCTGGGCGTGGACTTCGTCGCCACCGACGTGTGGGTGTCGATGGGTGAGTCCAAGGAGGTCTGGGGCGAGCGCATCAAGGCACTCTCGCCGTACGCCGTGACCATGGACGTGCTGCGTGCCACCGGCAAGGCGGAGGTGAAGTTCATGCACTGCCTGCCCGCCTTGCACAACCTGGGGACCAAGGTCGGGCGCGACATCCACGAGCAGTACGGCCTTGCCGAGCTGGAAGTCACCGACGAGGTCTTCGAATCCGCGCACTCCGTCGTCTTCGACCAGGCCGAGAACCGGATGCACACCATCAAGGCCGTGCTGGTCGCCACGATGGCCGGGGCCGAGGCCGGGGCCGAGTCCGAGTAGCTGTACGCCCGAGGCGGAGACGTGTGGGCACTGTGTACGCGCTCTACGGCCGCCGTCACTCGCGGCTGGTCAGCCGGGGCGGCCGGGAGCGGCGGGAAGGGTGAACCAGACCGCCTTGCCGTGCGCGGTGGGGCGGTGCCCGCAGGCGGAGCTGAGCGTACGGATGAGCAGCAGCCCGCGCCCGTGCTCCTGCCAGGGGTCGGGGGACCGGTCGGCCACCGTCCGGTCCAGATTGCCGGGCGGGGACGGGTCGCCGTCGTGCACCTCGACCTGGCAGCCGGTCGCGAGCAGCTCCACCACCAGCTCGATCGGCTCGTCCGGGCCGGTGTGCTCCACGGCGTTCGCGACGAGCTCGGCCGTCAGCAGCTCCGCCGTGTCGCTGTCCGCGGGCGCCTCGATGTCCGCGAGTGCGGTGCGTATCAGGGCGCGGGCTATCGGCACGGCGGCCGCCGTGTGCGGCAGCGCGATGCGCCAACAAGCGGGCCCGGCGGATTCGAGCAAGGCAGGATGCCCCTTTCGGGGAGTAAGAGGTCGCGCTTTCAACGATACGAAAGTGTCATGCGATACGCGTAGAGCCGCTCGGCCGCGAGGGGTGGGACCTCCGCCACACCGGAGCAGGACTTTCGCTGCGGTGCGCATCGGATATCGCGCACTCGTGACGGCAGTCACGGACAGGTGATAACTTCGCAGGGCAGGCATCGGCCCCCAGGTTGAAGGAGGGCGCAGCCCATGAGCCCCTTTCCCAGCTCAGCGTCCCGCACGGAACAGTGGCACCATCTGCGGCTGACCGTCGATGACGGAGTCGCCACCGTCACGCTTGCCCGGCCCGAGAAACTCAACGCGCTGACCTTCGGTGCGTACGCCGATCTGCGCGATCTCCTGGCCGAGCTGGCCCGTGAGCGCACGGTACGCGCACTGGTACTGGGTGGAGAAGGCCGGGGTTTTTGCTCGGGCGGCGACGTCGACGAGATCATCGGCGCCACCCTCGCCATGGACACCGCGCAGCTCCTCGACTTCAACCGGATGACCGGGCAGGTCGTACGGGCTCTGCGCGAATGCCCCTTCCCGGTGATCGCGGCCGTGCACGGGGTGGCCGCGGGCGCGGGAGCCGTGCTCGCCCTCGCCGCCGACTTCCGGATCGCCGACCCGTCGGCCCGTTTCGCCTTCCTCTTCACCAAGGTCGGTCTGTCGGGCGGCGACATGGGAGCGGCGTATCTGCTGCCCCGCGTCATCGGGCTCGGGCACGCGACCCGGCTGCTGATGCTCGGCGACGCGGTGCGCGCGCCCGAGGCGGAGCGGATCGGCCTGATCAGCGAAATGGTGGACGAGGGGCAGGCGGACCTGCGCGCGGCCGAGCTGGCACGGCGCCTCGCGGACGGCCCGGCTCTGGCGTACGCGCAGACCAAGGCGCTGCTCACCGCGGAGCTCGACATGCCGCTCGCCGCCGCGGTCGAAATGGACGCCGCGACGCAGGCGCTGCTGATGAACGGCGAGGACTACGCCGAATTCCACGCGGCGTTCACCGAGAAGCGACCGCCGAAGTGGCAGGGGCGCTAGCGATGCCGGGCCGTACGGCAGCGGACGGGGCCGGGGCGGGCGCCGGTGGCGGCCCTGCGGCGGGGCGCACAGCAGTGAGCGGCGATGCGGCTGCGACCGGCCGCACAGCGATGGCCGGGGACCCTGCGGCAACGGGGCATGGGCCTGTGGCGACGGGCTCTGGGCCCGCGACGAGCGCCGCGAGCGCGGGCGCGAGCGCGGGCGCGGACGGTCGTGTCATGCGAATCGCCGTGGTCGGTGGCGGGCCCGGCGGGCTGTACGCGGCAGCCCTCCTCAAGCGGCTCGACCCCGCCCGCTCCGTCACCGTCTGGGAGCGGGGCGGCCCCGACGACACCTTCGGCTTCGGCGTTGTCCTGTCCGACGAGACCCTCGGCGGCATCCAGCACGCCGACCCGGTCGTCTACCGGGCGCTGCAGGCCGAGTTCGTGCGCTGGGACGACATAGACGTCGTCCACCGCGGCCACCGGCTGACCTCCGGCGGCCACGGCTTCGCCGCCCTCGGGCGCCGCCGGCTCCTTGAGATCCTGTACGAGCGCTGCCGCTCGCTCGGCGTCGACCTGCGCTTCCGCGAGGAGGCGCCGCCCGCCGCCGAGCTCTCCACGGCGTACGACCTGGTGATCGCCGCGGACGGCGTGCACAGCCTCACCCGGGCGGCGCACGCCGACGTCTTCGCGCCCCGCATCACCACCCACCGCTGCCGCTACATCTGGCTCGCCGCCGACTTCGCCTTCGACGCCTTCCGCTTCGAGATCGCCGAGACCGAACACGGCGTGATGCAGCTGCACGGCTACCCGTATGCGAAGGACGCCTCCACCGTCATCGTCGAGATGCGCGAGGAGGTCTGGCGGGCGGCCGGACTCGACCGGTGCGACGAGGCCGAATCCACCGAGCGGTGCGCCAAGATCTTCACCGACGCGCTCGGTGGCCGGCCACTGCGCGGCAACAAGTCCGCGTGGATACCCTTCCGCACTGTCGTCAACGACCGCTGGTCGCACGGCAATACGGTGCTCATCGGCGATGCCGCGCACACCGCGCACTTCTCCATCGGCTCCGGCACCAAACTCGCCGTCGAGGACGCCCTCGCCCTGGCCGCCTGCATCGAGGAGCAGCCCGATCGGGCGGCGGCCCTCGCCGCGTACGAGACCGAGCGGCGCCCCGTCGTCGAGTCCACGCAGCGCGCGGCAGCCGCCAGCCTGCGCTGGTTCGAGGAGGTGGGCACGTATCTCGACCAGCCCCCGCGCCAGTTCGCCTTCAATCTGCTCACCCGCAGCCGCCGTGTCACCCACGACAATCTGCGGCTGCGCGACGCCGGTTTCACCCGGGACGTGGAGGCCGGCTTCGGCTGCCCCCCGGACACCCCGCCGATGTTCACCCCCTTCCGGCTGCGCGGTCTGACCCTGCGCAACCGGGTCGTCGTCTCACCCATGGACATGTACAAGGCGGTGGACGGCGTCCCCGGCGACTTCCACCTCGTCCACCTCGGCTCGCGCGCCCTCGGGGGAGCGGGCCTGGTCATGACCGAGATGGTGTGCGTCAGCCCCGAGGGCCGCATCACCCCCGGCTGCACCGGCCTTTACACCCCCGAACAGGCCGCATCCTGGCGCCGGATCACCGACTTCGTGCACCAGCAGTCGCCCGGCACCGCGATCGGCGTCCAGCTCGGCCACGCGGGCCGCAAGGGCTCGACACGGCTGATGTGGGACGGCATCGACCAGCCCCTGCCGGAAGGCAACTGGCCCCTGTCCGCGGCCTCCCCGCTCCCGTACCGCGCGGGCGTCAACCAGGTCCCGCATGAGCTCGACCGGGCCGGACTCACCGACATCCGCGAGCAGTTCGCCTCGGCGGCCTGGCGCGCCGCACGCTGCGGATTCGATCTCCTTGAACTCCACTGCGCGCACGGCTACCTGCTGTCCGGCTTTCTGTCCCCACTCACCAATCAACGCACCGACGCCTACGGCGGTTCCCTCGACCGCCGGCTGCGGTTCCCCCTCGAAATCTTCGACGTGGTGCGCGGCATCTGGCCCGACGACCAGCCGATGACGGTCCGGATCTCCGCCACGGACTGGGCGCGGGGCGGCACCACGGCCGAGGACGCGGTCGAGATCGCCCGCGCTTTCACCGCGCACGGGGCCGACGCCATCGACGTCTCCACCGGCCAGGTCGTCTCCGACGAGGCGCCCGAGTACGGCCGTTCGTACCAGACCCCGTTCGCGGACCGCATCCGTAACGAGCTGGGTGTCCCCGTCCTCACGGTCGGCGCGATCTCCTCGTGGGACGACGTCAATTCCCTGCTGCTCGCCGGCCGCGCGGACCTGTGCGCGCTGGCCCGCCCGCACCTGTACGACCCGCACTGGACGCTGCACGCGGCGGCCGAGCAGGACTACACCGGCCCCGGCGCGCCATGGCCCCTCCCGTACCGGGCGGGCAGCCGCAAACCCCCGACGGGCCGCACGGACGGGCCGAAGCCGCGGCTCAGCCTGACGTGAGGTGAGAGCGGGCCGGGGGAGCGGGGTGGCGCTCAGGGCAGTACGGCGATGCCGTCCAGCTCCACCAGCGCCTGCTCGTCCCACAGCCTGGCCGCCCCGATGACGGCCATCGCCGGATAGTCACGGCCCGCCAACCGCCGCCAGATGCGGCCCAGTTCGGCGGCGTTGGCCCGGTAGTCGGCGACATCGGTGGCGTAGACGGTGACCCTGGCCAGGTCGGCGGGCGCGCCCCCGGCGGCGTGCAGGGCCGTCAGAAGATTGGCGAGGGCCGTCTCGAACTGCTCGGGGAGCCCGGCGCCGACCACCTTGCCGTCCCCGTCCAGAGCGGTCTGCCCAGCCAGGAACACCAGCCGGGAGCCGGTGGCGGTGACCGCGTGGGAGAACCCGGTCGGCGGGGAGAGCTCGGCCGGATTGATGCGGTGCAGGGTCATCGGTACAGCTCCTTGGCGATGATCGTGCGCTGGACCTCGGTGGCGCCTTCGTAGATGCGGGGAGCGCGTACCTCGCGGTAGAGGTGCTCCAGGAGGTGGCCGCGCTCCAGGGCGCGGGCCCCGTGCAGTTGGACCGCGGCGTCCACCACGTACTGGGCGGTCTCGGTGGCGAACAGCTTGGCCATGGCGGCGCGCCGGGGGACGCCGGGCGCGCCCGCGTCGTAGGCCGAGGCGGCGGCGTACACCAGGAGCCGCGCGGCCTCCGTGCGGGTGGCCATCTCGGCGACCTGGTGGGCGACGGACTGGAGGTCCTTCAGGGGGCCCCCGAAAGCCGTGCGCCGGGCCGTGTGGTCGATGGTCGCGTCGAGTGCGGCCTGGGCCATGCCGACGGCGAAGGCGCCGACGCTGGGGCGGAAGAGGTTGAGCGTGTCCATGGCGACGCGGAACCCCCGGTCCACCTCGCCGATCACATCCGCGGGGGTGACGGGGACCGCGTCGAAGGTCAGGGCGCCAATGGGGTGCGGCGAGAGCATGTCGAGCGAGGTCCCGGTCAGCCCCGGCCGGTCGGCGGGGACGAGGAACGCGGTGACACCGCGGGCTCCGGCGCCCTCGGTCGTACGCGCGAACACGGTGTAGAAATCGGCGTACGGCGCGTTGGAAATCCAGCATTTCTCACCGGACAGGCGCCACCCGTCCCCCTCCGGTACGGTCATGAGCGAGAGGGCTGCGGCGTCGGAACCGGCGCCGGGCTCGCTCAGCGCGAAGGCGGCGACCGCCCGGCCCGCGATCACTTCGGGCAGCCAGCGCGCACGCTGCTCCGCGGTGCCGAACCGGGCGACGGGAGAGGCTCCGAGCCCTTGCAGGGCAAGGGCTGTCTCGGCCTCGGTGCAGGAGCGGGCGAGCGACTCACGCATCAGGCAGAGGTCGAGGGCACCGGAGGTGAACAGTCGCTCCAGGAGCCCCGACGCACCCAGTGCCTCGACCAGAGGACGGTTGATCCGGCCCGGTTCCCCCTTCTCGGCGAGGGGGCGCAGCCGGTCGGTGGCCAGCGCGCGCAGCTCCTCGCACCACCCCTGCTGTTCAGGTTCGAGCGCGAATCCCGGCATAGAGCGGCACCCCACTTTTATCGCGGACCGTTGACTGTCGTCACCCAAACGATACGCTCCAGAGGCGACAAGGGGGCGATCCCGTCATGGAGCTGAATACCTCAGCGCACATCGATACCTTTCCGCGCGACCAACTGCCGCCCACCGACCAGTGGCCGGAACTCGTCTTCGACGCACCGGATCCACCCGGTGACGCACCCGGCCCGCCCTACCCGGACCGGCTCAACTGCGGGGCCGAGCTGCTCGACCGCACCGTCGAGCGCTTCGGCGCCGAGCGGCCCGTCTTCCGGACGGCCGGCGGTGAGGTGTGGACATACGGCGAGCTCCACGACCGGGTCGACCGGATCGCCCACGTCCTGACCGACGAACTCGGCGTCGTACCCGGCAACCGCGTCCTGCTGCGCGGCCCCACCACGCCCTGGCTGGCCGCCTGCTGGCTCGCGGTGATGAAGGCGGGCGCCGTGGCCGTGACGGTGCTCGCGCAGCAGCGACCGGCCGAGCTGGCGACGATGTGCGAGATCGCCCGGGTCGGCCACGCCCTGTGCGACGTGCGGTCCGTCGACGACCTGGTGAAGGCGGAGGTGCCCGGGCTGCGCATCACGGCGTACGGCGGAGACGCGCCCGACGATCTGGTACGGCTGGCGGCCGTCAAACCCGCGCGGTACACCGCCGTCGAGACGTCCGCCGACGATGTCGCGCTGATCGCCTTCACCTCGGGGACGACCGGGCGGCCCAAGGGGTGCATGCACTTCCACCGGGACGTGCTGGCCATCGCCGACACCTTCTCGCGCCATGTGCTCAAGCCGGAGCCCGACGACATCTTCACGGGCAGCCCACCGCTCGGCTTCACCTTCGGCCTCGGCGGGCTGGTGATCTTCCCGATGCGAGCGGGCGCCTCCGCGCTGCTGCTCGAACAGGCGGGCCCCAAGCAGTTGCTGCCCGCACTCGACCGGCACCGGGTCTCGGTCCTGTTCACCGCGCCCACCGCGTACCGGGCGATGCTGGACGACATCGGCTCGTACGATCTGAGCGCCCTGCGCCGCTGCGTCTCGGCCGGCGAGAACCTGCCCGCCGCGACCTGGCAGGCCTGGTACGAGCGCACCGGGGTGCGCATCATCAACGGCATCGGCGCGACCGAGCTGCTGCACATCTTCATCTCGGCGGCGGACGAGGCGATCAGGCCGGGTACGACGGGGGTCGCCGTACCGGGGTGGCGCGCGCGCGTGGTGGACGCCGCCGGTCGGCCGGTTGCCGACGGTGAGCCGGGGCTGCTGGCGGTGCGCGGACCCGTGGGCTGCCGCTACCTCGCGGACGAGCGCCAGCGCGAGTACGTCAAGGACGGCTGGAACCTCACCGGCGACACCTATGTGCGCGACCCCGACGGCTACTTCCGCTATGTCGCCCGCGCGGACGACATGATCATTTCCGCCGGGTACAACATCGCGGGCCCGGAGGTCGAGGACGCGCTGCTGCGCCACCCCGATGTGGTGGAGGCCGCGGTCGTCGCACGGGCCGACGAACGGCGCGGCCAGGTCGTCGTCGCGTACGCCGTACTGCGCGAAGGCGTCTCGCGCGGCGAGGGCACGGCAGCCCTGCTGCGCGACTTCGCCAAGGCCGAGCTCGCGCCGTACAAATGCCCGCGCGAGATCGTCTTCCTGGACGCCCTCCCGCGCACCCCGACCGGCAAGCTCCAGCGCTTCCGGCTCCGGGCCGTAGAGTGATCGCGTGGCCGACCAGCACACTCCCCGCTCCCTGATCGTCACCCTTTACGGTGCGTACGGCCGCTCCCCGGGCGGGGGCGGCGAGCCGATGCCCGTGGCCTCGCTCATCCGGCTGCTGGCCGCGGTCGGCGTCGACGCGCCGTCCGTGCGCTCATCGGTCTCGCGCCTCAAGCGCCGGGGCCTGCTCGTGGCCGCGCGCACGACGCGGGGAGCGGCCGGCTACACGCTGTCCGACGATGCCCGCCAGCTCCTGGACGACGGGGACCGCCGCATCTACGAGCACCCGAAGCCCCGGCTGTCCGACGGCTGGGTGCTCGCCGTCTTCTCGGTCCCGGAGGCCGAGCGCAGCAAGCGCCACCTGCTGCGCTCCCGCCTGGCCCGCCTCGGTTTCGGCACGGCCGCACCGGGCGTGTGGATCGCCCCCGCGCGGCTGTACGAGGAGACGCGCCACACCCTGGAGCGGCTGCAACTGGCGCCCTACGTCGACCTGTTCCGCGGGGACCATCTCGGGTTCGCCGCGACGGCGGAGGCGGTGGCGCGCTGGTGGGACCTGCCAGCCATCGCGAAGCAGCACGAGGAGTTCCTGGACCGGCACGAGCCGGTGCTGCGGGCCTGGACGAAGGTGGGTGGCGCGTCCCCGTCCCGGCGCACGTCCCCGTCCATGTCCGCGTCCGCGTCCGAGTCCGCGCCTGTGCCTATGCCTGTGCCCGTGCGCGTATCCGCGGAGGACGCGTACCGGGACTATCTGCCGGCCCTGGACTCCTGGCGCCGCCTGCCGTACGCGGACCCGGGCCTGCCCGCGGAACTCCTGCCCAAGGACTGGCCGGGCGCCCGGTCGGCGGAGGTTTTCGCCGCGCTGCACGCGCGACTGCGGGACGCGGGGGCGGAGTTCGTGCGGGGCGAGGATACGGAATGGGTGCGGGGTGAGGGAGCGGAGTCGGTACGGGGCGAGGGATGAGCCGGGGCGACATTCGGGGCCGCGCTTGGTTGGGGGAGGGGCCCGCTCCGGGTGGGAGCGGGCCCGCTCTGGGTGGGAGGGGCCTCCTCTGGGTGGGGAAGGGGTCCTCGCCCGAGTCCCGAGTGGGGAAGGGGCCGGCTTCCGAGTCCCGAGTAGGGACGGGGCCCCCTTCGACCTTTCCCCGACGCCCGCTACTTCTTGCCTGCCGCCACCTTGCCGAAGGTCAGACCCGTGCCTGCCAGGTCCGCCCTGATGCCTTCGCTCTCCACCGTGATGTCCCGCAGTCGGAGATCGCCGGGCGTCTTCGGCAGCCGGAAGGACAGCGAGAGCTGTTCGGAGAGTTCCGGCGGCCGCAGGCTCAGCAGCGCCGCGACCAGCTTGGGATCGATGCCGACCTTCTTCAGCAGCCAGGGGTTTTCCATGACCACATCGACGAGGTTGACCTTCATCAGCTGTTCGACGAAGCGCGGTGAGCCGGTGAGCCTGCTCAGCTCCTTCTCGCTGCGCAACGCCTGATCGACCCGCGCCTTGGGCACACCGAGCCGGTCCACGACCGCCGGCACTGCCAGCATCGCCTTGATGCGCGCGCCCTCGCGGCTGATCCGTTCGGCGGCCTCGGGATGCAGTCGCAGGCCCGAGGACTTGGGGTCCTTGCCCGGCCGGTAGATCACGAGCCCGGGAATATCGAGCTGCATGTGGTCGACCGTGGTGGAGACCGCCTGGTCGCCCTCGCGCCGTACATGGGCCTCGGCTTCGATGCGCACCTCGTGCCCCGCGACGGGCAGCGAACCGTCCACCCGGACCCGGTTGGCGCCGTCCTTGGTGAACTTGGCCTGCGAGGAACCGAGTTCACGGTTCAGGTCGTCGAAGGACAGCAGTACGTCGCCGTCCACGCTGCCGATGACCGCGCCCTCGATCGAGGTCGGGAGGCTGCCGACGATGCTGATGTCCTTGGCGGTGGCCCGTACTTCCGCGAGTGAGACCCGGTTGGCGGCCACGTCGGGGACCGCGACGTCGACCTTGTCCAGTCGCTGGTCCAGGACCTGGGTGAGGAAGGGGAAGCCGTGGATGTTGACATCGGGCGCGGTCGCGAGCCCGAGTGACTCCTGGAGCTTGTCCTCGGCCTTGCCCTGCGCGTACATCACGGCGAACCGGTCGGAGAGCAGCAGGAATGAGACGCAGACCAGCCCGGTGAGGACCAGCTTGAGCGCGACGGGGACAGCCGCGAGACGGCTCTTGCCGCGGTGGTTGGGCGGTGCCCAGTCCTCGTCCTTGTCGTCCGGGGCGAGCCCCAGGCCGAGCGGGTCGTCGTGGCTGCTGCCGTCGCTCCTGGGGTGTTCGCTGCCGAGTTCCTGGTGGTCGTCGGTGGGGTCCGGCTCCGGTGGGGCCAGTTGTGCGAGCTCGTCGTAGGGGTTGGGCGGGTGTCCGGCTATGCGTGTGGGGGGTCGCATCGGCTCATCCCACCATGCGTGCCTCCCTCGAACGCAAACTCGATCGGCATTACCTCCGGTTTTGGTCAGATTCATGCCCCGTAAACGGCCTGTTCACGCTCCCGTATCGTGGCCTCGGCCGATCAGCTCTCGTTCGCGTCCACAGGGTCTTCGGCGACGCTTCCGGCCCAACCTCCTGGTGGAGGGCCCGGCTTCACCGGGCTGGGTGGGGCGCGGGATGCGCGTCGGCTCGGCGGTGCTGCGCATCGAGGCCAACTGCCCACGCTGCGTGCTGCTTTCCCAGCCCCAGCACGGGCTGCCCGCCCTCAGGCCTCGACGCGCGGTGGCTCGGCGGCCAGGGTGCCGCCCACCTTCTGTCTGCGCGTGAACATGACTACCGCGACCAGCGCGGCCAGTGCGGCGGCGACCACCGTGGTCGTCGGTACGCCCAGGGCGTTCGCGGTGGAGCCCGCGGCCAGCGGAGCCACCGCGAGGCCGCCGGTGTACGCCAGGTTGTAGATGGCGTACGCGGCGCCGTAGGCGGCGGGCCGGGTGTGCTCGGCGAGCGCGCCGATCAGTACCAGGGTGGGCGCGAGGACGAATTGGGCGCCGAAGCCGACCACGACCAGACCGGTGACCGACCAGACCGTGGAGTCGCGCCCCGAGAGCAGGAACCCGATGGCGGTGACGGCGGCCCCGATGCCCGCGACCCGCGATGCCCCCGTGCGGTCGGTGAGCAGCCCCGCGATCGGAGCGGCGAGGCTGCCGCCCAGCGCCGCCGCGGCGAAGGCGAGGCCGATGCCGGTGGTGCCGAGGCCGAGGCCGTCCAGGTGCAGCGGGAGCACCGGTTCGGGAAAGGCGATGGCCGCGGCGCCGGTCGCGGTGAGCGCGACCAGCAGCCCGATGCGGGGTCCACGCAGGATCACGCGGTAGGGGGTCCGTACGTCGAGGGTCGCCGTTCCCTTGATCAGCACGATGCGCGCGACGGCGTCGGCCGCGGCCAGCACCGCGATGACCAGGAACGGCGCGTGCCGGCCGAACGCGTCGCTGAGGAGGCCGCTCACGGCGGGGCCCAGCAGGATGCCCGCGCCGACGGCGGACAGAGCAAGGCCCATGACACGGCCGCGCCGTTCGGGCTCATGGGTGGCGGCGATCAGCGCGAGCCCCGAGGTCCAGGACGCGGCGGCTGCGATGCCCTGGGCGGCCCGTGCGAGCAGCAGCAGGGTCAGTCCGGTCGCGCCCGCGACATCGATCGAGGCGGCGAACAGCACGGTCGCCGCGGCGAGCCCCACGAGGCCGGCCAGCATGGGGGCGCGGGGACCTGAGCGGTCCACCCAGACGCCGATGAAGGGCGTCGCGCCGAGCAGAGCCACGGCGTAGACGGCGAAGAGGGCTCCCGCGATGAACGGTGAGCCGTGAACGGCCGGGAGGCCGGGCAGCAGCGGCACGATGCTGCCGTAGAGGAACATGTCGACGCCGAGCGCGATCGCCGTGACAGCGACGGCCGCGCCGGGCCTGGTGGCAGTGACTGTTTGTATCATGGCAGTGCTCCTCGAAGCAGAAGAGCGACACCCCGGGCATCGCTCGGGGGAAGAAGGTCCGGATCGGTGGCGGCGAGCAGCGCGGTCCCGCAGAGCCAGGCGAGGACGCCCGCCGCGGCGCCGTGCGGGTCGGCGGCGCGCGCACGGCCGTTGCCGCCCCGCTCCTCGGCGAGGAAGGCTTCGAGCCGCTGCTGCCAGTCGATGAGGCCGTACGCCTTGCTGGCCCGCCCGTCGGAGATGCCCTCGGGCTGGTCGGAACCGTAGGAGGCGTTGAGCGTGATCGTGAGCAGCGCCCGGAAGTGCTTGTCCTCGCGCAGCCGGCGCAGCCAGGTGATGAGGAAATCGCGCAGCCGGTCCTCGACCGGCGCGTCGGAGTCGAGCACGGCCCAGACCGGCGCGGTGACGGAATCCCAGGAATCAGCGATGACAGCCGCGTACAGAGCGGTCTTGTCGGTGAAATGGTGGTAGACCGCGCCACGTGTCAGTCCCGCGCGCTGGGCGATGTCCGCCAGTTTCGTCGAAGCCACCCCGTGCTCGGCGAATTGGAACAGGGCGGCTTCCAACAGGGCTGCACGGGTCTGGGCGGCTTCCTCGGCGGTTCGGCGCATATTTCCTACATGCATGCACGTATGAAAGCAATCCCCGATCACGCGCATCCGCCCGTACGCGTACACGCACCCGGCGAGCGCCAGGTCGGACAGCAGCATCAAGCCGATCGAGTACGAGCCCTTCGCGCTGTAGATCGCGCCCATCACCAGCGGAGGCACGCACGAGCGCCGGGCGGCCCCGGGTCCGAGAGCCGGCCGCCGCCCCTACGCGAGCCGCATCCCTCCAGCTAGATGTCCCGGAAGATCTCGATCTGCGCCCCGATCGAGTTGAGGCGCTCGGCCAGGTCCTCGTAACCACGGTTGATGACATACACGTTGCGCAGTACGGAGGTGCCTTCCGCCGCCATCATCGCGAGCAGCACGACCACGGCTGGCCGCAGCGCGGGCGGGCACATCATCTCGGCGGCGCGCCAGCGCGTCGGGCCCTCGACCAGGACGCGGTGCGGATCGAGCAGCTGGAGGCGTGCGCCGAGACGGTTGAGGTCCGTCAGATAGATGGCGCGGTTGTCGTATACCCAGTCGTGGATGAGGGTCTTGCCCTGGGCGACGGCCGCGATGGCCGCGAAGAACGGCACATTGTCGATGTTGAGCCCGGGGAACGGCATCGGGTGGATCTTGTCGATCGGCGCCTCCAGCTTGGAAGGCCGGACGGTGAGATCCACCAGGCGCGTACGGCCGTTGTCGGCGGTGTACTCGGTGGAGCGGTCGTGGTCGAGGCCCATCTCCTCCAGCACTGCGAGCTCGATCTCCAGGAACTCGATCGGCACCCGACGGATGGTCAGCTCCGACTCCGTCACCACGGCTGCCGCGAGCAGGCTCATCGCCTCGACCGGGTCCTCGGAGGGTGAGTAGTCCACGTCCACGTCGATGTTCGGCACGCCGTGCACGGTCAGGGTGGTCGTCCCGACGCCGTCGACCTGTACGCCGAGCGCCTCCAGGAAGAAGCACAGGTCCTGGACCATGTAGTTCGACGACGCGTTGCGGATCACGGTCGTGCCGTCGTAACGGGAGGCCGCGAGCAGGGCGTTCTCGGTCACCGTGTCACCGCGCTCGGTCAGCACGATCGGGCGGTCCGGCCCCGTCGAACGCTCCACCACCGCGTGGTAGATGCCCTCGGTCGCGGTGATCTCCAGGCCGAAGCGGCGCAGCGCGATCATGTGCGGCTCGATGGTCCGGGTGCCGAGGTCGCAGCCGCCCGCGTACGGCAGCGTGAAACGGTCCATCCGGTGCAGCAGCGGACCGAGGAACATGATGATGCTCCGAGTCCTGCGCGCCGCCTCCTCGTCGATGGCCGCCATGTCGAGATGGGCGGGCGGGACGATCTCCAGATCCTTCCCGTCGTTGATCCAGCGCGCCCGGACACCGATGGAGCTCAGCACCTCCAGGAGGCGGTAGACCTCCTCGATGCGCGCCACCCGGCGAAGCACCGTGCGCCCCTTGTTGAGCAACGAGGCGCAGAGCAGCGCCACGCAGGCGTTCTTGCTCGTCTTGACGTCGATGGAGCCCGAGAGGCGCCGTCCGCCCACCACACGCAGATGCATGGGCCCCGAGTACCCCAGTGAGACGATTTCACTGTCGAGCGCCTCGCCGATACGCGCGATCATCTCAAGGCTGATGTTCTGGTTGCCGCGTTCGATGCGGTTCACGGCGCTCTGGCTGGTGCCGAGAGCATCGGCGAGCTGGGTCTGTGTCCAGCCCCGGTGCTGACGGGCGTCACGGATGAGCTTGCCGATGCGTACGAGGTAGTCGTCTGCCATGGGGGCAGGTTATCTCAGATATGAGATGACGCCTCCTTGTGGTGGGCCACCGGGGTGACGGGGAGAATGTTCCGGTTGTACCGGAAAAGGTTGGCGGGGTCGAGAGCTGTTTTGAGCGCAGCCAGCCGACGGTAGGTCTCCTCGCTGTACCCGGTGCGGGTCTGCGCCTCGGTCGCCCGTTCCCCGTCGCCGTACAGGAAGGGCAGCGAGCTGCCGGTGGCCGCGCCCGCGAGCGCCTCCGTGACCAGGTCGTGCACCTCCCTGGCCGCCTCGGTGGCGCCCGGACCCTCCAGCATCGAGACGACCCGCAGGATGTACCGCGCCTCGCGGTTGCCGACCGCGCTCGCCCCGGCCGGCTCGCGCGACAGCGCGCCGCCGAGCTGCCGCAGATCCACCACGTGCATCAACGGCGCGCCGGGACCGGTCAGTTCGAGCACGGCGCGCAGCGCGGCCGGATCGAGCGCACGCACCATGGTGTTGTTGCCGCTGTACGCGTGCGGGAACGGCGGGTCCTGATAGATCGACGCGCCTTCGCTGTACGGGAGTTCCCGCAGGTCGTCGATCAGCCGGGGCCCGACCGCCCGCAGCGGCGCCACCAGCCGCTCGCCGTCGTCCGGCGTCCCGTTGAACGCGATCCGCACATGCGCGACGTACCGGCCGCGGAGCGGCCCGGGCAGCTGCGGAAGGTCCGGGTAGGGGATCAGGCCGACCGAGGACGTAACCTCGTCGGGTGCGGTCGCGGTCCAGTCGGCGTACGCACGCAGTACGTCATCGGCCCGGCCGCCGTCGAAGTACATCCCGCCGCCGTACACCGAGCCGACCGGCACCAGACCCACGGCGATCCCGGTCACCACCCCGAAGTTGTGCCCCGCCCCACGTAGCGCCCACAGCAGCTCGGGATCGCCCGCCGCGTCGACCTGCCTCAACCGCCCGTCCGCCGTGACGATTTCGGCGCAGCGCAGTTGATCGGCGGCGTACCCGAACTGCCTGGCCAGCAGCCCGATCCCGCCGCCCAGGGTGTACGAGACGGCGCCCACGCCCGGCGCCGATCCGCTCAACGGCGCCAGCCCGTACGGCGCCGCCGCCTCGACCACCTGCTCCCAGCGCGCCCCCGCCCCGATCCAGGCAGTCCGCGCCCCGGCATCGATCCGGACCCCGTCCATCCGGCGGGTACTGATCAGCACCCCGCCGTCCGCCGCCACCGAGAGCCCGTGCCCGGTGGCCTGCACGGCGACGGGAAGCCCGTACGCCGCCGCGAACCGCACGGCCGCCCGCACGTCCTCGGCCGACTCCGCCCCGACGACCACGGCGGGCCGATGCCGGTACGCCGTCTGGAACCCGGCCCGTTCCTCGTCGAATCCGCCGTCGCCCGGCACCAGGACGGGGCCGCGCGTGCGGTCGTTCAGGGCCTTGACCTCATGGGCCGGGAGGTGCGTCGTGCTCGTCACGGAGTTCGTCATGGCGGAGATCGTTCCGCAATAACCTGACACCTGCCGTCAGGTTTTTCCCCGGGCCGTGGCCGGGCCGTAGATTGCCCTCATGGTGGGGACAAAGATCAAGAAAACCAAGGGGCCGACGAAGTCTGAACCGGGGGGTCTCGCGCGTTCGTCCATGGTCATGGCCCTGGGCACGGTGGTGTCCAGGGCAACGGGCCTGATCAGGCAGGTGCTTCAGGCCGGCGCGCTCGGCACCGGGCTGCTCGCCAGCACGTACAACACCGCGAACACCGTGCCGACGAGCCTGTACACGCTGCTGATCGGCGGCGCGCTCAATGCGGTCCTGGTGCCGCAGCTCGTACGGGCCAGAGTGGAGCAGCCGGACGGCGGCCGGGCGTACGAACAACGCCTGGTGACCCTCGTGCTGTGTGTACTCGCGGTCGGCACCGCGCTCGCGGTGTGGGCTGCTCCGCAGATCGTCGGCATCTACATGCCCGAAACCCCGGACAACCACGAGGCGTTCGAGCTGACCGTGATCTTCGCCCGCTTCCTGCTGCCACAGATCTTCTTCTACGGCATGTTCGGCATGCTGGGCCAAGTCCTCAACGCCCGGCAGAAGTTCGGCGCGATGATGTGGACGCCGATCCTGAACAACGTCGTCCTGATCGCGATGTTCGGCGCGTATCTGGGCCTGATGACCGTCCCGAGCCGCGTCGAGGACATCACCGGCACCCAGGTGCAGTTGCTCGGCCTCGGCACCACCTTGGGCATCGCGCTCCAGGCCGTCGCCCTCGTCCCCTTCGTCCGCGCCGCGGGCTTCCGCTTCCGGCCGCGCTTCGACTGGCGCGGCGCCGGCCTGCGCAAGAGCGTCCAGGCCGCGCGCTGGACCCTGCTGTTCGTGCTGGCCAACCAGGTGGCCCTGGCCGTCGTCACCAACTACGCCAACGCCGCCGACCTGGCCCTGCCGCACGCCGGCGCGGGCTACTCGGCGTACACCTACGCACAGGTCATCTGGCTGCTGCCGCAGTCCATCGTCACCGTCTCGCTGGTCACCGCGCTGCTGCCGCGGATGAGCCGCGCGGCGGCCGAGCACCGCATCGCCGACCTGCGCGGCGACCTCTCCCGGGCGGTACGGGTCAGCGGTGTCGTCATCGTCCCCGCCGCCTTCTTCTTCCTCGCCTTCGGCCCGCAGCTCGCGAACCTGCTCTTCGCCCACGGCACCGCGACCGCGGCCTCGGTCGAGCCGCTGGGCCAGATGCTCCAGGCCTTCGGCCTCGGGCTGATCCCGTTCTCCGCGCAGTACCTGCTCCTGCGCGGCTTCTACGCCTTCGAGGACACCCGCACCCCGTTCTGGGTGGCCGCCGCGGCGGCCGGCGTGAACATCGCCCTGGCCACCGCCTGTCACCTGCTGCTGCCCGCCCGTTGGGCGGTCACCGGCATGGCCGCCGGTTACACGCTCTCCTGCACGGCCGGCCTGCTCCTCACCGTCCTGCTGCTGCGCCGCCGCCTCGACGGGCGCATGGACGGCCGCGAGATTTCCCGTACGTACGGGAAGCTCACGGCGGCCGCGACGCTCGCCGCACTGCTCGGCTGGGCCACGGCCCGCGCGATCGGCTCGTGGGCGGCGCCTGGCACCTGGACGATGGGCCTGATGCTGGTGGCGGGTGGGGTCGTCATGATCGCGGTCTTCCTCCTGCTGGCCCGCCTGCTGCGCGTGACCGAGCTGCGGAGTCTGCCCGGTCTGCGCTGAGGGCGCCCCGGCGCTCGCGGCGGGGCTGCGTTGATGCGGCGCAATCGGGTGTCCAGAAAATTCGGACAGCGATGTCGAGAATCCGTGGCCGGCTCCGTCCCCGCATTGAACGCGACCACAATGGGTCGCACCAGCTCCGAGGAGAAACACGATGGCCAAGTACCTGCTGCTGAAGCACTACCGCGGCGCCCCGGCTGCGGTCAATGACGTGTCCATGGACAAGTGGACGCCGGAGGAGATCTCGGCGCATGTGCAGTACATGAGCGACTTCGCGACCCGGCTTGAGGGGACCGGCGAGTTCGTCGACGGTCAGGCGCTCGCCCCCGAGGGGACGTTCGTGCGGTACGACGGCGAGGGCCGCCCGCCGGTCACCGACGGCCCGTTCGCCGAGACCAAGGACCTCATCGCCGGCTGGATGGTGATCGACGTCGACAGCTACGAGCGCGCCATCGAGCTGGCCGGGGACCTGTCGGCCGCCCCCGGGGCAGGCGGGAAGCCGATCCACGAGTGGCTTGAGGTGCGCCCGTTCCTGGCCGCGCCGCCCACCATCACGGAGTGACCTCCGAGGTGAACCAGTTCCTGCTCCGGAGCCTCACGCCGAGCGTGCTCGGGATCCTCGTCCGCCGCGGAGCCGACTTCGCGGCGGCCGAGGACGCCGTGCAGGACGCGCTGGTCGAGGCGGTCCGCGTCTGGCCGGCCGACCAGCCACGGGACCCGAAGGGCTGGCTGGTCACCGTGGCCTGGCGCCGGTTCCTCGACGCGACCCGGGCGGACGCCGCCCGCCGCCGGCGTGAGAACCTCGTCGACGAGGAGCCGGCGCCCGGGCTCGCACCAGCGGTGGACGACACGCTCCAGCTCTACTTCCTGTGCGCCCACCCGTCACTGACGCCGTCGTCCGCGGTCGCGCTCACGCTGCGCGCCGTCGGCGGGCTGACCACCCGCCAGATCGCCCAGGCCTACCTGGTGCCCGAGGCGACCATGGCGCAGGGGGTACCCCCTGCTCGAAGAGCTTGGGGGAGCATCAGCCGGGCCAAGCGCACCGTCTCCGGCGTGCGGTTCGACCAGCCCGGCGACGTCGCCACCGTGCTGCGCGTCCTCTACTTGGTCTTCAACGAGGGCTACTCCGGCGACGTCGACCTAGCCGCCGAGGCCATCCGGCTCACCCGGCAGCTCGCGACCGCGATCGACCACCCCGAGGTGGCGGGGCTGCTTGCCCTCATGCTGCTCCACCACGCCCGGCGCGCCGCCCGGACCACGCCCGACGGCAGCCTGGTGCCGCTCGCCGAGCAGGACCGCGGCCGGTGGGACACCGAGTCGATCACCGAGGGCGTCGAGATCCTGCAGGCGGCGCTCGCCCGCGACCGGCTGGGTGAGTTCCAGGCCCAGGCCGCCATCGCGGCACTCCACGCCGACGCGCCCACCGCCGCGGAGACCGACTGGGTGCAGATCGTCGAGTGGTACGACGAGCTCGCGCGCCTGACCGACAGCCCGGTCGTCCGGCTCAACCGCGCGGTGGCCGTCGGCGAGGCCGACGGACCGCGCGCCGGCCTGGCGGCGCTCCTGGCGCTGGACGACTCTTCCCCAAGCTCTCGGCTTCGCTCGAGCAGGGGATACCCCATCCCCCGCCACGCCGCGGTGGCGGCGTACCTCCACGAGCGCGACGGCGACCTGGCGACGGCGGCACGGCTCTACGCCGAGGCGGCCGAAAAGGCACCCAACCTCGCCGAGCGCGACCACCTGACGCGCCAGGCCGCCCGGCTCAACGCCCGCCGGGGTCGCTGACGGGGCGTGCTCGGCCTACGGTGATGCGGTCCAACCGGGTCCGGGCATGACCGATCCGCGGTCATGTACTAGAGTTATCTCGACATCGAGATATCTGCCGAAGGCGTACCGCAGCCGCCGACCGATAAGGGTGACCTTAGTAAGTCTTACCTTAGCGGATGGGCCAGGGGTCACGGCGGCAGGATGCGGTAGAAGGCGCGTAGAAAGCGCACATTGAAGAAGGAGACTGTCGTGTCGGCGAACAGCTTCGACGCCCGCAGCACGCTGCGCGTGGGCGACGAGTCGTACGAGATCTTCAAGCTGGACAAGGTCGAGGGCTCCGCGCGCCTCCCTTACAGCCTGAAGGTTCTGCTGGAGAACCTGCTCCGCACCGAGGACGGCGCGAACATCACCGCCGACCACATTCGGTCGATCGGGAACTGGGACTCGCAGGCTCAGCCCCGTGAGGAGATCCAGTTCACCCCGGCTCGCGTGATCATGCAGGACTTCACGGGCGTCCCCTGCGTGGTGGACCTCGCGACCATGCGTGAGGCCGTGAAGGAGCTCGGCGGCGACCCGGCGAAGATCAACCCGCTGGCCCCGGCCGAGCTGGTCATCGATCACTCCGTCATCGCCGACAAGTTCGGCACGGCCGACGCCTTCCAGCAGAACGTCGAGCTGGAGTACGGCCGCAACAAGGAGCGCTACCAGTTCCTGCGCTGGGGCCAGACCGCCTTCGACGAGTTCAAGGTCGTCCCCCCGGGCACCGGCATCGTCCACCAGGTCAACATCGAGCACCTGGCCCGTACGGTCATGGTCCGCAACGGCCAGGCCTACCCCGACACGCTCGTCGGCACCGACTCGCACACCACCATGGTCAACGGCCTGGGCGTGCTGGGCTGGGGCGTCGGCGGCATCGAGGCCGAGGCCGCGATGCTCGGCCAGCCCGTCTCCATGCTCATCCCGCGCGTCGTCGGCTTCAAGCTGACCGGTGAGCTGCCCGCCGGCACCACTGCCACCGACCTGGTGCTGACCATCACCGAGATGCTGCGCAAGCACGGTGTCGTCGGCAAGTTCGTCGAGTTCTACGGACAGGGCGTCGGCGCGACCTCCCTCGCGAACCGCGCCACCATCGGCAACATGTCGCCGGAGTTCGGCTCCACCGCCGCGATCTTCCCGATCGACGACGAGACGCTGAACTATCTGCGCCTGACCGGCCGCGACGCCCAGCAGGTCGCGCTCGTCGAGGCGTACGCCAAGGCGCAGGGCCTCTGGCTGGACCCGGCCGCCGAGCCCGACTTCTCCGAGAAGCTGGAGCTCGACCTCTCCACGGTCGTCCCGTCCATCGCAGGACCGAAGCGTCCGCAGGACCGTATCGTCCTGGCCAACGCCAAGGAGCAGTTCGCCCGCGACGTACGCAACTACGTCAACGACGACGAGGAGGCGGGCAAGGAGTCCTTCCCGGCCTCCGACTCCCCGGCCACCAGCAACGGCGTCCCGACCAAGCCGACCCTGGTCACGGCCCCCGACGGTTCGACGTACGAGATCGACCACGGCGCCGTCACCGTCGCCGCGATCACCTCCTGCACCAACACCTCGAACCCGTACGTCATGGTCGCCGCCGCGCTGGTGGCCAAGAAGGCGGTCGAGAAGGGCCTGACCCGCAAGCCGTGGGTCAAGACCACGCTCGCCCCCGGCTCCAAGGTCGTCACGGACTACTTCGACAAGGCCGGGCTCACCCCTTACCTCGACAAAATGGGCTTCAACCTCGTCGGCTACGGCTGCACCACCTGCATCGGCAACTCGGGCCCGCTGCTCGACGAGGTCTCCAAGGCCATCAACGACAACGACCTGGCCGTCACCTCGGTGCTCTCCGGCAACCGCAACTTCGAGGGCCGGATCAACCCCGACGTCAAGATGAACTACCTGGCCTCCCCGCCGCTGGTCGTCGCGTACGCCATCGCCGGCTCCATGAAGGTGGACATCACCACCGAGGCGCTGGGCACCGACACCGAGGGCAACCCGGTCTACCTCAAGGACATCTGGCCCTCCGAGGCCGAGGTCAACGAGGTCGTCGCCGCCTCCATCGGCCAGGAGATGTTCAACGACTCCTACAAGGACGTCTTCGCGGGCGACGCCCAGTGGCAGGCGCTGTCCATCCCGACGGGCGACACCTTCGAGTGGGACGCCGAGTCGACGTACGTCCGCAAGCCCCCGTACTTCGACGGCATGACGATGGAGACGACCCCGGTCGAGGACATCGCCGGTGCGCGCGTGCTCGCCAAGCTGGGCGACTCGGTCACCACCGACCACATCTCCCCGGCCGGTGCGATCAAGGCCGACACCCCGGCCGGCCAGTACCTCACGGAGCACGGCGTCGAGCGCCGCGAGTTCAACAGCTACGGCTCGCGTCGCGGCAACCACGAGGTCATGATCCGCGGCACCTTCGCCAACATCCGCCTGCGCAACCAGATCGCGCCGGGCACCGAGGGCGGCTTCACCCGCGACTTCACCGTCGAGGGCGGCCCCGTGTCGTACATCTACGACGCCTCGCAGAACTACCAGGCCGCCGGCACCCCGCTGGTCATCCTGGCGGGCAAGGAGTACGGCTCGGGCTCGTCCCGCGACTGGGCGGCCAAGGGCACCGCGCTCCTCGGCGTCAAGGCCGTCGTCGCCGAGTCCTACGAGCGCATCCACCGCTCGAACCTGATCGGCATGGGCGTCCTGCCGCTCCAGTACCCGGAGGGCGCCACGGCGCTGTCCCTCGGTCTGACCGGCGAGGAGACCTTCTCGATCACGGGCGTCACCGGCCTCAACGACGGTGGCATCCCGGACACCCTCCATGTGGTGGCGGGTGACGTCGAGTTCGACGCGAAGCTGCGCATCGACACCCCCGGCGAGGCGGACTACTACCGCAACGGCGGCATCCTCCAGTACGTGCTGCGCAGCCTGATCCGCAGCTAGTCGGTACCTGTACTACGCGAGAAGGGTCGCATCCCCGTCACCGGGGATGCGACCCTTCTCGTATGTCTGTCGGAGGCGAACGCCTGCCGGACGTACGCTACTTGGCGAGCAGCTCCACCTCCGCGAGCGTCGCGGTCCCGGTGCTCACCAGCCGGTAGTGCCGGTACGTGCCCGGGGCGTCCACCGTGAACACCCGGGTCTGCTGGTCCCAGCCGAAGGCCTCGCCCGACCGCTTGTCGATCCCGGTCCACTTCGCACCGTCGTCGGAGCCCTCAAGCACCCAGCCCGTGGGGGCCTTTGCGTGCTCCGAGGAGGTGAGGGTGTACTGGACCGCGCGGGTCGCGGACTTGACCGGCAGCTCCACCGACTCGAACTCCGCCTTCGTGGCGGAGGTGTTGTCGAAGAGCGGGCCGGTCGCGCTGATCGCGTCCGACTGCGGGGCGGGCACCTTGTCGTCCTTGGTGATGGAGACCGGCGCGGCGTCCTTGCCGGTGCCCCAGGCGGACGGCTGGGAGCCCATGTCGAACTCCAGCGTGCCGCCGCGTGCCATCAGGTCGTGCGGCAGAGCCGTGGACTTCCAGGACTTGCCGTTGACCTTCAGCCCCTGCACGTAGATGTTCTTCGCGCTGTTCTTCGGAGCCTTGACGACCAGCTTGCGGCCGTTGTCCATACGCACGGTCGTCTTGGTGAACAGGGGGGAGCCGACGGCGTATTCACCACTGCCCATGACCAGCGGGTAGAAGCCGAGCGAGGAGAACAGGTACCAGGCCGACTGCTCGCCGTTGTCCTCGTCGCCGTGGTAGCCCTGGCCGATCTCGCTGCCGGTGTAGAGACGCGAGAGGACCTCGCGGACCTTCTCCTGCGTCTTCCACGGCTGCGCGGCTGCGTTGTACATGTACGTGGCGTGGTGGGCGACCTGGTTGCTGTGCCCGTACATGCCCATCCGTACGTCACGCGCCTCCGTCATCTCATGGATGACGCCGCCGTACGAACCGGCGAAATCGGGGCTCGCCGTCTCGGGGGTGGTGAAGTAGCTGTCGAGCTTCTTGCCGAGGCCCGGGCGGCCGCCGTAAAGGTTCGCCAGACCGCGGGAGTCCTGGGGCGCGGTGAAGGCGTAACCCCAGCCGTTGGTCTCGGTGTAGTCGTAGCCCCACATGCGGGGGTCGAACTTGTCCGACGGGACGCGCCAGTCGCCCTTGAGGTCGCGGCCCTGGAAGAAGCCCGCCTTGTCGTCGAAGAGCTTGACGTACTCCTGGGCGCGGTTGCGGAAGTAGTCCGCCTCCGCCTTGTAGCGCTGCTTCTTGGTCTTCTTGTACAGCGCCTCCGCCATCTTGGAGATGCCGAAGTCGTTGTTGTAGCCCTCCAGCGACCAGGAGAGACCCTCATGGGTCTCGGTGGAGGCGTACCCGGTGAAGGGGGAGGTCTCCATGCCCTTGCGGCCGACACCCGAGGCGGGCGGCACCACGGTGGCGTTCTTCAGCGCCGCTTCGTACGCCGCCTCGGCGTCGAATTTCACGCCCTTGACGTAGGCGTCCGCGAAGGCGACGTCCGAGCTGGTGCCCGTCATCAGGTCCGCGTAGCCGGGCGAGGACCAGCGGGAGATCCAGCCGCCGTCCTTGTACTGCTGGACGAAGCCGTCGACCAGCTTGCCGGCCTTCTTCGGGGTGAAGAAGGAGTACGCCGGCCACGTCGTCCGGTAGGTGTCCCAGAAGCCGTTGTTGACGTATACCTCACCGTCGACGATCTTCGCGCCGGTGTGGGTGGGGGTGTCGGGCCCGGTCTGCTTGGAGAACGGACTCGCGTACTGCTGCTTGGGACGGGACGTGGTGCCGGTGTTCTCGAAGCCGGAGTTCGGGTACAGGTACAGCCGGTAGAGGCTGGAGTAGAGGGTCGTCAGCTGGTCGCGGTTCGCGCCCTCGACCTCGACCCGGCCCAGGATGTCGTCCCAGGCGTCCTGCGCCCGGTCCTTTATCCGCTCGAAGCGGGAGCCTGCCGGGATCTCGTCGGCGAGGTTCTTCTTCGCCTGGTCCAGGCTGATGAGCGAGGTGGCCAGGCGCAGGTTCACGGTGCGGTCGGCGCCGGCGTCGAAGCGCAGGTAGCCGGTCACGTCGCTTCCGCCGCCACCGCTGAGCTTGCCGCCCTGGGTGACCGGCGCGTCGAAGACGCCGTACACGAAGAGCCGGGTGGCTCCGGTGGACAGGCCGCTCTTGACGTCGGAGAAGCCGGTGAAGGAGCGGGTCTGCGGGTCGAGGGTCAGACCGCCGGCGTTCGACACATTGTCGAAGATCATGCTTGCGTCGTCACCCGGGTAGGTGAACCGCATCATCGCCGCGTGGTCCGTCGGGGTCATCTCGGCCTTCAGGCCGTTCTCGAAGGTGACGCCGTAGTGGTGCGGCTTTGCGCTTTCCTTCTCGTGCCGGAAGGGCAGCGCGCGCTTGGTACGGGCAGCGTCCGGGGTGCCCGCCACGGCCGACGGCATCATTTGGAAGGTCTGCCGGTCGCCCATCCAGGGGCTCGGCTCGTGGCTCGCGCTGAACGCCTGCATCGTCGGCAGGTTGTCCGCGTTGTTGCCGCGCGCGTAGTCGTAGAGCCAGCTGGTGGATCCGGCGTTGGTCACCGGCGTCCAGAAGTTGAAGCCATGGGGGACCGCGGTGGCCGGAATGTTGTTGCCGCGCGAGAAGGAACTGCTCGAATTGGTGCCGCGGGTGGTCGACGCGTAGTCCGAGAGATGCGCCAGGCGCTTCTCGGGTGCCTTGGGGGCGATGGTGACGTCGTCGATCCAGCCGCTGAACTTCGCCGGGCCCTTGGGGGAGTCGTACGCCACCAGCACCCGGTCGACGGTTTTACCCGCCGCGACCGAGCCGATCCGCGACTCCTTGTGGTTCCACTGGTTGACGTACAGCGTCTTGGAGGCTCCCTGACCCTGCGGCGAGACCACGGCTCCGTGCTGGTCGAGGGCGCGGAGGTCACTCAGATAGGTGCCGTCGGTGAAGGCCAGGTCCACCGACACATTGGTCGCCGGATAGTTGAGGTCGGTCTCCGGGAGGGAGGGGAAGACCCGGTACGACAGCTCGGTGTCCTTGGTGACGCGCGTATTGACGTCGAAGACCTTGTTGTACGAGAACGCACGGCCGTCCGGCTTGTGCGTACCCGCGTAGCGCAGCGCCCGCTTGCCCGTGAAGCCCGCGCCGGCCTTGGCGGTGGGGGAGCCCGAGGGGCCGCGGTCGACCTGGCTGCGCATGTCCTCGGGGACGGGGGTGCTGGTGTCACCGTTCGAGAATTGAACGTCCGCGAGCTGAGTGGCGTCCGAGGCACCGTTGTTCTTGCTGATCTCAAGACGGTAGTGCGCGTACGCCTGGGTGCTCTCGAAGTCGAAGGTCTTCGTCTGGTGGCGCTTCTCGAAGGCCTGCCCCTCGCGGGAGTCCAGGGACGTCCACTCCTTGCCGTCGGCGGAGCCCTTGAGAACCCAGTCCCTGGGGTCGCGCTCGGCGTGGTCATTGGCCGATGTGAGGGCGTATGTGACCAGCTTGGCCGGTTCGTCCAGGTCGAACTCGAGCCAGGCGGTGGACTGGAAGGCGAGCCATTTGGTGGAGGGCTGGACGTCGACGAGGTTTTCCTTGGTCTCGCCGCCGCCCGCGTTCTCGCTGCTGGCCCGGACCTCGACGACCCGGTCGGTCACATTGCCCGGGATTCCGGCGCCGAAGCCGCCATCGACTCCGGATGTGCGCTTCGTCCCGTCAGATCCGACTTCGACGGTGTTGCGCCAATCGGGCTGCGGCTCGTCCTCCTCGAAGGAGGAGCTGAACGACCGCGGAGCGGGCGCGGGTTGCGAGGGCTGGGCGACGGCCACGGAAGGGGCCGTCACGGCGAGAAGTGAGGCGGCCGTTACGAGAGCGGCTGCCGTGTGGCCTTGTCTGGAGCGAGGTCTGCGTGGCATCCCGGGCTGTTCCTCCCCTTGGACAACGTTGTCATAGGTGGTGCGCAGCACCTAGTAGGGAGCCAAGTGGTCGACAGTGTCAAGGGTGTTGTAAGTGTCGGGTGAGACAAAGAGGGCGCGCCGGGTTGCGCGGAGCGATGCGGGCGGCTACGTGCGCGTTCCCCAGATATCCGCGAGGTCTCAAATCGGGAAAGACTGCTGCCCAAACTTGCTTTCGATCTTGCTCAGTTGGCGGGAAGTGGACTATACCTGTCGGCGTCTGCACCACATTTTCTGGCCGCGGACCAGGGGGCGGGAAACGGTGGGGGAGCCTTGATTGTCGGCTGCCGCGTGCCGTGCCCGTATCTTCTGTAACCCAGTACGACCCAGCGTCATTTGACCGCGGTGGCGGGGCCCCTTCGCCTGAGGCGAATATGAACGGGCGACCGGTACACCGCCTGAGTCCTGTAGAAGGCGAGGACTTGAGCATGGGATCCACCTCCGCCCAGAACAATGAGGGCCTTGGCCGTCGCGACCTGATCAAGCGGTCGGCCGCTCTCGGCCTGATCGCAGTTCCGACGATGAGCTTCCTGTCCGCCTGCGCGAGCGGCGACAGCGGCGACGGCGACAAGGTCGACAAGGGCAAGAAGACCGCCAAGAATCCCCTTGGCGTCAATGAGAGCGCGGCTCTCGAGATCGTGATCTTCGACGGTGGGTTCGGCGCGAAGTACGCCGAGGACGCCAAGAAGATCTACGAGAAGAACTTCCCCAAGGCGAAGGTCAAGTTCGCTTCGACGCAGAAGATCCGCTCGCAGCTCCAGCCGCGCTTCAACGGTGGCTCGCCGCCCGACCTGATCGACAACTCGGGTGCCGAGCAGATGGACATGGGTGTCCTGGTCGGCAAGAAGCAGCTGACCGACCTGACCCCGCTTCTCGACTCGCCGTCCGTCGACGACCCGAGCAAGAAGGTCCGCGACACCCTGCGCCCCGGCATCGTCGAGATGGGCCAGTTCGACGGCGACCCGGTCTGGATCATGTACTACGCGTACACGGTCTACGGCGTCTGGTACTCCCAGACCGCGCTGGAGAAGCTGGACGTGACGTACCCGGAGAACTGGGACGACATGCTCGCGGTCTGTGCGAAGGCGAAGAAGAAGGGCATCGCCGGCTGGACGTACGCGGGCAAGCACCCGTACTACCTGCCGTTCTCGCTGTACCCGATGATCGCGAAGATCGGTGGCCGCGAGGTCCTCGACAAGATCGACAACCTGGAGCCGAACGCCTGGGGCGACCCGGCCGTCAAGGCCGCCTTCGAGGCGTACTACGAGCTCTTCAAGAAGGGCTACATCCTCAAGGGCACCCCGGGCATCGACCACATCCAGTCGCAGACCGCCTGGACCAAGGGGCAGGCGCTCTTCATCCCGAACGGCTCCTGGGTGGAGAACGAGGCCGCCAAGACGATGCCGGCGGACTTCAAGCTGTCCGTGGGCGCGCCGACCGGCCTCGACGGCTCGGACAAGATGCCCTTCGGCACCATCTGGGCGTCCGGCGGTGAGCCGTTCATCGTTCCGAAGTCGGCGAAGAACCCCGACGGCGGCATGGAGCAGCTGCGCATCATGCTCAGCGAGGCGTCGTCGAAGAACTTCACCACCAGCGTGAAGTCGCTGACCGCCCTCAACGGCGGCACGGAAGGCATCGAGCTGACCCCGGGCCTCACCTCCGCCACCGCGGCGCTGGAGAAGGCCGGGGAGAACGTGGTGAACCCCCGCCTGCAGGACTGGTACGTGAAGCTCCAGAAGGAGCAGATCGGTGTCGCCGGCCTCGGCGAGATGATGGCCGGCCGAGCGACCCCGGCCGAGACCATCAAGAAGATCCAGGCCTTCGCGGACGCGACGGCCAAGGATCAGTCCATCAAGCACTACAAGCACCAGTGAGTAAGCGTCACCAGCGGCGGCGCACGCCGGAAGATCGGGGTCGGTAACCATGCAACACGGCAAGTACCGGTTCATTGTGGGGTTCTTGGCAGCCCCACTGGCGTTGTATGCAATCTTCGTCATTTGGCCGTTCATCCAGTCCATCTACTACTCGTTCACGGACTGGACCGGCCTGAGCCCGGACTTCAAGATGGTCGGCTTCGACAATTACAGCAAGATGTTGAAGGACGACATCTTCTGGGATTCGCTGTGGAACAGCCTGCTGTTCGCGCTGTTGCTGCCGCTGGTGACGCTCGGCCTCGCACTCTTCTTCGCCTTCATGCTCAATGTGGGCGGGCGGCGCCGTAAGGGCGCCGCCATCGGGGGAGTGCGCGGCTCGTCCTTCTACAAGATCGCCTACTTCTTCCCGCAGGTGCTCTCGATCGCGATCGTCGCGGTGCTGTTCGCCTTCGCGTACAACCCGAACGAGGGCGCGATCAACGGGGCGCTGCGGGCCATCGGCCTCGACAGCTTCCAGCCGCAGTGGCTGGGCGACCCGAACTACGCGCTCTGGGCCGTCATGGCGGTGCTCGTCTGGAGCACCGTGGGCTTCTTCGTGGTGCTCTTCTCCGCCGGAATGGCGTCCATTCCCAAGGACTTCTACGAGGCGGCGCTGCTCGACGGCGCGAGCCGGTTCACCACCTTCTTCCGAATCACCATCCCGCTGCTCTGGGACACCGTGCAGTCTGGCTGGGTCTATATGGGAATCCTCGCGCTGGGCGCGGAGTCCTTCGCGGTCGTCCAGATCATGACCGTGGGCCCCGGCGGCCCCGACTACTCGACGACCGTTCTGGTGCTGTACGTCTACCAAACGGCGTTCAGGGACGGCCAGGCAGGTTATGCGACAACGATCGGTGTGGCGCTGCTCGTCATCACTCTGGCCCTCGCGGCCCTGGTGATGCGGGTGGGCCGGCGTGAGCGGCTGGAGTTCTGATGAAGACCACTGACACCCCGCCCACCGGCGCGCCCGAAGACGCCCGTCCCGTGTCGAAGACCGCGGTACAGGGACCCGCCAAGCCCAAGAAGGACGTGAGAGGCAGTACGCTCAACGTCTTCTCGCACGGCATCCTGATCCTCTGGGCCTTCATGGTCGTCATGCCGCTCCTTTGGGCGGTGATGACGTCCTTCAAGGACGACGCGTCGATCTTCGAATCGCCCTGGTCACTGCCGGACCGGCTGCACTTCGAGAACTGGTCACGGGCCTGGTCCGAAGCGCACATGAGCGAGTACTTCCTCAACACGATCATCGTGGTGGGCTTCTCGCTCGTCGGCACGCTGCTGCTGGGCTCCATGGCGGCGTACGTCCTCGCGCGCTTCGATTTCCCCGGCAACCGCCTCATCTACTTCCTCTTCGTCGGAGGAATGAGCTTCCCGATCATGCTGGCGCTGGTCCCGCTGTTCTACGTACTGAAGAACATGGGTCTGCTTGAGACCATCCCCGGGCTGATCCTGGTCTACATCGCGTACTCGCTGCCCTTCACCGTCTTCTTCCTCACCTCGTTCTTCCGCACGCTGCCCAGCTCGGTGGCGGAAGCAGCGATGATCGACGGGGCGTCGCACACCCGGACGTTCTTCCAGGTGATGATCCCGATGGCCAAGCCCGGCCTGATCAGTGTCGGCATCTTCAACTTCCTGGGGCAGTGGAACCAGTACATGCTGCCGACGGTGCTCAACAACGACCCGGAGCACCGGGTGCTCTCCCAGGGCCTGGTCGAGCTCGCGGCCAGCCAGGGTTACAAGGGCGACTGGTCGGGCCTCTTCGCCGGCCTGGTGATGGCGATGCTGCCGGTCCTGGCGGCGTACATCATCTTCCAGCGCCAGGTCGTCGCGGGCCTGACCGCTGGAGCCATCAAGTAGCGCATCCGGCGGGGAGTGTTTCCGCCTCACCCGAACCGCCCGTCGGCAGCATGCCGACGGGCGGTTCGGTGTGGTCTGCAGCTGTCTTGCAATGCTCAAGGTCTTGACGGGGGACAACCCGAAAGGCTCAGCTTAGAGTTCATATGTTGGAGGAAGGGCGGGGTCCTCACCGATGCGGCCCCGACCGGGACAGCCCTCGGGCCGTCCGCCAAGGGCAGGAGTGGATGGGTCAATGGAGACTCCGGGGTCGCAGACGTCTTTGCACCGGGCCAACCTCGAACGGGTCGTACGCGCCGTTCGCATGGCGGGTTCCCTCACTCAGGCAGAGATCGCCAGGACCACAGGGCTTTCCGCAGCCACGGTCTCCAATATCGTTCGTGAGTTGAAGGATGGCGGGACCGTCGAGGTCATCTCCACCTCCGCGGGTGGCCGCCGGGCGCGCAGCGTCTCGCTGAGCGGTGACGCCGGCATCGTCATCGGCGTCGATTTCGGTCATACGCACCTCCGCGTCGCCGTCGGCAACCTGGCCCACCAGGTGCTCGCCGAAGAGGCCGAGCCGCTGGACGTCGACGCCTCGTCCGCCGAGGGCTTCGACCGGGCGGAACACCTGGTCAAGCGGCTGGTCGCGGCCAGTGGCATCAGCCAGGACAAGGTCATCGGCGTCGGTCTCGGCGTGCCGGGCCCCATCGACGTCGAGTCGGGCACGCTCGGCTCCACCTCGATCCTGCCGGGCTGGAAGGGCATCAACCCCAGCCAGGAGCTCGCCGGGCGCCTGGGGGTGCCCGTGTACGTCGACAATGACGCCAACCTCGGCGCGCTGGGTGAGCTGGTTTGGGGGAGCGGGCGCGGGGTCAAGGACCTGGCGTACATCAAGGTCGCCAGCGGCGTCGGCGCCGGCCTGGTGATAAGCGGACAGATCTACCGCGGCCCCGGCGGCACGGCCGGCGAGATCGGGCACATCACGCTCGACGAATCGGGCCCCGTGTGCCGCTGCGGCAACCGTGGCTGCCTGGAGACCTTCACGGCCGCCCGGTACGTCCTGCCTCTGCTCCAGTCAAGCCACGCGCCCGGTCTGACCATGGAGAAGGTGGTGCAGCTGGCCCGCGAGGGCGATCCCGGCTGCCGCCGCGTCATCGTGGACGTGGGCCGCCACATCGGCAGCGGTGTCGCGACCCTGTGCAATCTGCTCAACCCCAGCAGGGTCGTCCTCGGCGGCGACCTCGCCGAAGCGGGGGAGCTGGTCCTCGGTCCGATCCGCGATTCGGTGTCCCGTTACGCCATTCCGAGTGCGGCGCGGCAACTTTCTGTGTTGCCCGGAGCGCTCGGCGGCCGGGCGGAAGTGCTCGGCGCGCTGGCTCTGGTACTCAATGAAATGGGCGATTCGACCCTTCTGGACAGTGCCTTGCCCGCCAGTACACCTGCCTTCACTTAGATAACGAATGGCACCGTTGTCATCTCGTTAAGGATTTACTCCTTGACGCTGGCAGCGGGGCCGAGTTGACTTCCAGCCACCTCGGCCGCAACGTCGCGGCCTCGTCAGGGAGGTTTCTGAAGTGAACACGCAGATGCGTCGTGCCGCCGTGGCCGTGGCCGCCACCGCTATGGCCGTTTCTCTTGCCGCTTGTGGCAGTGCCAAGGAGTCCGGCGACAAGACCAAGGACTCCGGGGAGAAGAAGGGCGACAATCTCAAGATTGGTCTGCTCCTCCCGGAGAACGAGACGGCGCGGTACGAGAAGTTCGACAAGCCGCAGATCGAGAAGAAGGTCAAGGAACTGACCGGCGGCAAGGGCGAGGTCGTCTACGCCAACGCCAAGCAGGACGCGTCGACCCAGAACCAGCAGGTCGACACCATGATCACGAACAAGGTCGACGCGCTCATCGTGGACGCGGTGGACGCCAAGGCCATCAAGAACTCGGTGCAGAAGGCCAAGGACGCGAACATTCCGGTCGTCGCCTTCGACCGCCTCGCCGAGGGCCCGATCGACGCGTACACCTCCTTCGACAACGAAGAGGTCGGCCGCGTGCAGGGCAAGGCGCTGCTGGAGGCGCTGGGCGGTAAGAAGGACGCCCAGATCGTCATGATGAATGGCGCCATCACCGACCCGAACGCCGCCTTCTTCAAGAAGGGCGCGCTGTCCGAGCTCAACGGCAAGGTCAAGATCGGCAAGAGCTACGACACCAAGGAATGGAAGCCGGTCAACGCCAACGCCAACATGGACGGTGCGATCACCGCCCTGGGCAAGGACAAGATCGACGGTGTCTACTCGGCGAACGACGGCATGGCGGGCGGCATCATCACCGCCCTCAAGGCCGCCGGCATCACCAAGCTCCCGCCGGTCACCGGCCAGGACGCCGAGCTGGCCGGCGTGCAGCGCATCATCGCCGGTGAGCAGTTCATGAGCGTCTACAAGCCGTACGCGATCGAGGCCACCGCCGCCGCCGAGATGGCTGTCAAGCTGGCCAGGGGCGAGAAGCTCGACTCCTTCGCCTCGGACAAGGTCGACAGCGCTTCGGCCAAGGCCGTCCCGAGCAAGATCATCCCGGTGGTCTCGCTCACCAAGGACAACATCCAGGACACCGTCCTCAAGGACGGCATCTACACGCTCGCCGAGATCTGCACGCCGAAGTACAAGGCCGCGTGCGACAAGCTCGGCCTGAAGTAACCGACTGGTCGTAAGTCCCCTGCCCCGCAAGGGACTTACGCACCGTTCAAGCCTGTCCGGTGCCCCGCCTTCAACTGCCCCGCCGCACTGGCGGGGCACCGGACAGAACACCTTGCCCGTATTGTTCGTTTCTGCTCAGCCTCCGCGCCCCACCCCGGCGCGGCATCCCCGCCGGTCAGGCGGCGAAGGAGATGGTTCAAGTGTCCGCTACGCCCGTAATGGCGTTGCGAGGGGTCTCCAAGCGGTTCGGTGCCGTCCAGGCGCTCACCGACGTAGAGCTTGAGGTCCACGCCGGCGAAGTGGTCGCCCTTGTCGGCGACAACGGCGCTGGAAAATCCACACTGGTCAAGACCATTGCCGGTGTGCACCCCATCGATGACGGAGTCATCGAGTGGGAAGGCAAGTCCGTGGCGATCAACAAGCCGCACGACGCCCAGGGCCTTGGCATTGCGACCGTCTACCAGGACCTCTCGCTCTGCGACAACCTCGACGTCGTCGGCAACCTCTACCTCGGCCGGGAGCTGCGCAAGCGCGGCGTCCTCAACGAGGTCGAGATGGAGCGTCGCGCCCGAGAGCTGCTGACCACGCTCTCGATCCGTATCCCCAGCGTGCGCATCCCGATCGCCTCGCTCTCCGGTGGCCAGCGCCAGACGGTGGCCATCGCGCGTTCGATGCTCGGTGAGCCCAAGCTCGTCATCCTCGACGAGCCCACCGCCGCCCTCGGCGTCGAGCAGACCGCCCAGGTCCTCGACCTCGTCGAGCGGCTGCGCGAGCGCAACCACGCGGTCATCCTCGTCAGCCACAACATGGCCGATGTGAAGGCCGTCGCGGACAAGGTGGCCGTGCTCCGGCTGGGCCGGAACAACGGTGTCTTCGATGTGAAGACCACCTCGCAGGAAGAGATCATCTCCGCCATCACAGGTGCCACGGAGAACGCCGTGACCCGTCGTGCGGCGCGCAATGGGGAGGCCCAGAAGTGAGCACCAAGAAGACCACGGGCCCCGAGGATGCACCGGGCCCCGTCGACGCACCGGCCCCCGCGGCCGACGCGCTCACCGCCGTCGACCCGCGACTGCTCGTCCGCGAGCAGGGCTTCGCCGGCTATCTGTCGGAGTTCAAGCGCAAGATGCGCGCGGGTGACCTCGGCTCGATCCCCGTGGTCGTCGGCCTGATCATCATCTGCGCGATCTTCCAGGGACTGAACTCCAACTTCCTGACCGCGCAGAACCTCAACAACATCTCGGTGACCATGGTCGCCACCGGCATGATGGCCGTCGGCGTCATCTTTGTGCTGCTGCTCGGCGAGATCGACCTCTCGGTCGGCGCGGTCAGTGGTGTGTCCGGCGCGATCGTCGCGGTGCTCAGCGTCACCAACGGCGTCAACGAGTGGCTCGCGCTGCTCGCCGCCATTGCCGGCGGTGCGCTCATCGGCGCGATCCACGGCTTCTTCTTCGCCAAGATCGGCGCCCCCGCGTTCGCCGTCACCCTGGCCGGCCTGCTGTTCTGGCAGGGCTTCATGCTCCAGATCCTCGGTGAGAACGGCACGATCAACCTGGACGGCGATGGCCTGATCGGCCAGCTGACCACGTACTACTTCACCGATGTGGCGGCCGGCTACGGCCTCGCTGTCGTCGCGGTGGCGGCGTTCTTCTTCTCGTCGTACACCGACAGCCGCCGCCGCAACGCGGCCGGTATCCCGTCCCGGCCGCTCAGCGAGATCGTGCTGCGCACGGTCCTGCTCGCGATCGTGGCCTTCGCCGCCGCGATCATGTTCAACCAGTACAAGGGCACCCCGCTGGCCGTCGTGCTCTTCCTGGTCGTGCTGGTCCTTACGGACTTCGTGCTCCGCCGCACCACTTACGGCCGCAAGGTCTTCGCACTCGGCGGCAGCGTCGAGGCGTCCCGCCGTGCCGGTATCAACGTCGAGATGGTCCGGATCTCGGTCTTCGCCATCGCCGGCATGTTCGCGGCCATCGGCGGCCTGTTCTGGGCCTCCAAGATCGCCGCGGCCAACCAGGGCGCCGGCGCCGGTGACCTGCTGATGAACGTCATCGCCGCGGCCGTCATCGGCGGCACCAGCCTCTTCGGTGGCCGCGGTCGCACCTGGAACGCGCTCCTCGGCGTCATGGTGATCACGTCCATCCAGTACGGGCTGGCGCTCGAAGGCATCGCCACCCCCGTCCAGTACATGATCACTGGTGGCGTACTGCTGGCCACCGTTGTGATCGACTCCGTCACGCGCAAGACCCAGAAGACCGCGGGCCGCGCCTGAACCGCGAAACCGCAGGCGTGCCCGGCACCGAACACCGGTGCCGGGCACGCCTGCGTGTACGGCCGCTTGTATGACCGCTTGTAGGCCGCCCGAGTGACACAGAACGCACCGCCCGCCGTCCGCGGTCGCGAGCGGAACATTAGACTCGGCAGACCGGCAAGCCAGACAGTTCAACTGCAAGGAGGCACGGGTGGCTCTGCTGACCCGCATCACGGGACCGCGCGATCTGGACAGGCTCGGCCCGGAGCAGCTGGAACAGCTGGCCGCAGAGATCCGGTCCTTTCTGGTCGACGCGGTCGCCAAGACCGGCGGACACCTGGGCCCCAACCTCGGCGTCGTCGAGCTGACGATCGCGCTGCACCGGGTCTTCGACTCCCCGAAGGACAAGGTCCTCTTCGACACCGGGCACCAGTCGTACGTGCACAAGCTGCTCACCGGCCGTCAGGACTTCGTCGGCCTGCGCACCAAGGGCGGCCTGTCCGGCTACCCCTCGCGCGCCGAGTCCGAGCACGACGTCATCGAGAACTCGCACGCCTCCACGGTCCTGGGCTGGGCCGACGGCCTCGCCAAGGCCAATGAGGTGCTGGCGAAGGAGGACCACGTCGTCGCGGTCATCGGCGACGGCGCGCTCACCGGCGGCATGGCCTGGGAGGCGCTGAACAACATCGCCGCCGCCAAGGACCGCCCGCTCGTCATCGTGGTCAACGACAACGAGCGCTCGTACGCCCCGACCATCGGCGGCCTCGCCAATCACCTGGCCACCCTGCGCACCACCGACGGCTACGAGCGTTTCCTGGCCCGAGGCAAGGACTTCCTGGAGCGCACCCCGGTCGTCGGCCGCCCGCTCTACGAGACCCTGCACGGCGCCAAGAAGGGCCTCAAGGACTTCATCGCCCCGCAGGGCATGTTCGAGGACCTCGGCCTGAAGTACGTCGGCCCGATCGACGGCCACGACCTGGAGGCCCTGGAGTCGGCGCTGCTGCGCGCCAAGCGCTTCGGCGGCCCGGTCATCGTGCACTGCCTCACCGAGAAGGGCCGCGGCTACAAGCCCGCCGTCCAGGACGAGGCCGACCGCTTCCACGCCGTCGGCCCCATCCACCCCGACACCGGCCTGCCCATCGCCGCCTCCGGCATGGACTGGACCTCGGTCTTCGGCGAGGAAATGCTCAAGCTCGGCCACGAGCGCAAGGACATCGTGGCGATCACCGCGGCGATGCTCCAGCCCGTCGGCCTGCACAAGTTCCAGCAGGCCTTCCCCGAGCGCATCTACGACGTCGGGATCGCCGAGCAGCACGCGGCGGTGTCCGCGGCGGGCCTGGCCACCGGCGGTCTGCACCCGGTCTTCGCGGTGTACGCCACCTTCCTCAACCGCGCCTTCGACCAGGTCCTTATGGACGTGGCCCTGCACAAGTGCGGAGTCACCTTCGTCCTCGACCGGGCCGGCGTCACCGGCACCGACGGCGCTTCGCACAACGGCATGTGGGACATGTCGATCCTGCAGTGCGTCCCGACCCTGCGGATCGCGGCCCCGCGCGACGCCGACCAGCTCCGCGCCCAGCTGCGCGAGGCCGTCGCCGTCGACGACGCCCCGACCGTGGTGCGCTTCTCCAAGGGCGCGGTCGGCCCCGCCGTGCAGGCCGTCGGCCGGGTCGGCGGCATGGACGTCCTGCGCAACGCGGACGCCGGCGCCGAGCGGCCCGATGTATTGCTGGTCTCCATCGGCGCGCTCGCGCCCATGTGCCTGGAGATCGCCGCCCTGCTCGACGCCCAGGGCATCTCGACGACCGTCGTCGACCCGCGCTGGGTCAAGCCGGTCGACGAGGCGCTGGCGCCGCTCGCCGAGCAGCACCGCGTCGTCGTCACCGTCGAGGACAACAGCAGGGCCGGCGGTGTCGGCTCCGCCGTCGCCCAGGCGCTGCGCGACGCGGGAGTCGACGTACCGCTGCGCGACTTCGGCATCCCGTCGCGCTTCCTCGACCACGCCACCCGCAAGGAGGTCATGGCCGAGATCGGGCTCACCGCGCCGGACATCGCCCGTCAGGTGACGGGTCTGGTGGCCAAGCTGGACGGCCGCCTGGCGGACGCGACGGCCGAGGTCGCGCGCGACTGACGCGCGAAGCGGCAACACGTACCGAGAGGGCCGGGCCCGGAGCAGCACGCTCCGGGCCCGGCCTCTCTTTTCTGCCTCTCCTGTGCCAGGTGTGCCGTTCTGGGTCCCCCGAAAGGGTCAACTGTGGAGTGGTACCGGGCGGCGGCACGCGTGGGCGCCCCGATTCGCTCCGATCATGGGTGGAACTCGCTCATTTCAGGTTGGGCGGGGGTCGATACGCGGAGGTACGCCGGTGAGTACGCAGCAGGACCCGGGCCCAGCCGGAGACGGCGTGTTCCGGACCAAGACGGTCGAACAGTCGATCCTCGACACGGAGGAACCCGAGCACGGGCTCAAGAAAACCCTTTCCGCTCTCGACCTGACGGTCTTCGGCGTCGGGGTCATCATCGGCACCGGCATCTTCGTCCTCACGGGCAAGGTGGCCAAGGAGACCGCGGGCCCCGCGACGGCCCTGGCCTTCGTCGCCGCGGGCATCGTCTGCGCCCTCGCGGCCCTGTGCTACGCCGAGTTCGCCTCCACCGTCCCGGTGGCCGGCTCCGCGTACACCTTCTCGTACGCCTCGCTCGGTGAGCTGGTCGCCTGGACCATCGGCTGGGACCTGGTCCTCGAATTCGCGCTGGGCACGGCCGTGGTGGCGGTCGGCTGGTCGGGTTACGTCCGCTCGCTGATGGACAACATCGGCTGGCAGATGCCCGAAGTGCTCTCCGGGACCGACGTGGCGGACGGCTTCGGCTTCGACATCCTGGCCTTCGTGCTGGTGCTGCTGCTCACGGTCGTCCTGGTCATCGGCATGAAGCTGTCCGCCCGGATCACCGCGATCGTGGTCGCCATCAAGGTGACCGTGGTGCTGATCGTGATCATCGCGGGCTCCTTCTTCATCGACACGAAGAACTACACGCCTTTCATCCCCGACGCCGTGAAGCAGCCCGCCGGAGCGGGCATGGACGCGCCCATGGTCCAGCTGCTGTTCGGCTACGAGCCCACCAACTTCGGCGTCATGGGCATCTTCACCGCCGCGTCCGTCGTCTTCTTCGCCTTCATCGGCTTCGACGTCGTCGCCACCGCCGCCGAGGAGACGAAGCTGCCGCAGCGGGACATGCCGCGCGGCATCCTCGGCTCGCTGGTGATCTGCACCGTGCTCTACGTCGCGGTGTCCATCGTGGTCACCGGCATGCAGCACTACAGCGAACTGTCGGTGAGCGCCCCGCTGGCCGACGCCTTCAAGGCCACCGGGCATCCCTTCTACGCCGGTGTCATCAGCTTCGGCGCCGCGATCGGCCTGACCACGGTGTGCCTGATCCTGCTGCTCGGGCAGACCCGGGTGTTCTTCGCGATGAGCCGCGACGGGCTCCTGCCGCGGTTCTTCTCCGTCACGCACCCGCGGTTCGGCACGCCCTACCGCCCGACCATCCTGCTCGGCGTGATCATCGCGATCGTCGCGGGTTTCACCAGCATCGACGAACTCGCGACGCTGGTGAACATCGGCACGCTCTTCGCATTCGTCGTGGTCGCCCTCGGCGTGATCGTGCTGCGCCGGACCAGGCCCGAGCTGCACCGCTCCTTCCGCACCCCGTGGGTGCCGCTGGTCCCGATCCTCTCGGTGGCCTCCTCGGTCTGGCTGATGCTCAACCTTCCCGCCGAGACCTGGCTGCGGTTCGCCATCTGGATGCTGCTCGGCTTCGTGATCTATTTCGCGTACGGGCGCAGCCACAGCCGGATGAGCCGCAAGTCCCGCTGACAGCAGCTGATTTGCCCGGAGTGCACCCGGCCCCGCAGGTCCCGCTCGATGCGGACAGCGGGGCCGGATGCCGTGCGCGGCTACGTACGCCCGTCGCCCTCGTCGCCCCTCACGGGCCGCACGGTGCGCGGCCCGGCGCACTGTGCGCCGTACACCTCCACCCGTCGTCTGAGCTCCCGGTCGGCGGTGACGACGAGAACAGGCCTCGCCCCCGTCTCCACCACCACCTCGACGATCCGGTCGTCCCCGCTGCCGGGCGCGGACTCGACCCGCACCCCGGGCACGGAGTCGATGCCGCGGGCCGCGCCCTCGACGACGAGGACGATGTCGAGGGGGCCCGGGTGGCCCGGGACGCCCTGCTCGGCGTACGTCCGGAGGTGGTCCCGCAGTCGTTCGGCCGCCCCGCGCCGGTCGCGCCACCAGCCGTCCGGGACGGACCCGACGACATTCGCCGCGTCCACGATCACCAGAGTTCTCATACCATCAGCGTGGCATGCGTAGCGGCCGCTACCAGCCAAAACGCTATGCTTGTTCGAAAGCAGAAAGCGTCGATGTACGGAAGGCTGGCGTGACGCCAATGAGGCCGCGGGCCGCAGGCAAGTCCGAGCGAGAGCTTCCGCCGCCACAGTCCGGCACCCCGGCGGCGACCGGTCCCCGGTCCGCGCGCTGGCTGCTGCGCGGCAAGGACGACAGGCTCACGGCGTACGCGCCCACCCCGGGCGGGGTGCTGCGCTGGACGGAGACCGATCCGGGCGGCCCCGACTGGTCGGGCCCCGACTTCTTCCCGGCCCCCGGCATCGAGCATCTGGTCCTGGCCCAGGGCCCGGACGGCTATGTGCACCTCATCGGCCGCCGCCGGAAGGGGAAGGCCGTTCAGAAGGGTCCTGCCGTCGACATCGTGCACGCGATCCAGTACCAGACGGGCCGCCCACTGACCGCCTGGTTCTCCCTCGGCAACCCGTACACGGACGCGGACCGCGTTCCGCGCATAGGCGTCCCGGCCGTCACTGTCAACGCGGCGGGTTCGGTCCATGTCTTCGTCCGCAACGCGGGCGGCGGCGTGCAGATGCGCAGGCAGGCCGCGAACGGCAAGTGGGAGAGCTGGAAGGACCTGCGCGGCAGCAAGACCCAGGACGCCCCGGCGGCGGTGGCCACGGCCACCGGCACGGTGGAGGTGCTGGCCGCCGCGGACGGCAGGGCGCTGCGCTGGACGCAGGAGAAGCCGGGCGGTGAGCTGAAGCAGGCCGAGGACATCGTGCTCGGCCCGGTGGCGGGCACCGTCACGGGTCTGGGGACCGCCGATGGCGCGGTCACGTACTACTGGAACGACGCGGCCTCCAAGGGCATCACCGCACACCGCCCCGGCGCGGACACCGTCCCGCTGGGGGGCACGCCGTCCGACGGCCCTCTCGCGGCCCTGCGCACCGCGATCGACGGCCACGACTGCACGGTCCTGGCCCACCGAGGCAGCGACGACCGCCCCGTCCTGGCGGCCTGCGTCACGCAGGCCGAGGCCGAGGGCGTGTGGTGGACGGAAACGGGCGACGAGTGCCTGGGCGCCCCGGCGCTTGCGGTGGACGCGAAGGGCCGCGTGGTCATGGCGGTGATCGGCGCGGACGGCGGGCTCCAGGTGGCCCGTCAGAAGCCCGAGACGGGCCTGGCCCTGGCGGCCTGGACCCGCGTCTGAGAGCAAGGTGCCGTAGACCGGCGGAACATACGAACGGGCCGTACGGAGAGAATCCGTACGGCCCGTTCCGCATGTCCGTCAGGCGTTACGCGGGGACGCTCGCCACGCCCTGCGCCAGGAACTTCTTGCCGTACACACGCTCCGAGTAACCCTCACGGTCCAGGTACGGCGTGATGCCGCCCAGGTGGAAGGGCCAGCCGGCGCCCGTGATCAGGCACAGGTCGATGTCCTGGGCCTCGGCCACGACACCCTCGTCGAGCATCAGGCCGATCTCCTGCGCCACCGCGTCCAGGACGCGGGTGCGGACCTGGTCCGCGGTCAGGACCTTGTCGCCCTGCTTGAGCAGCGCCGCGACCTCGGGGTCCAGCACGGGCGCGCCCGTGTCGTACTGGTAGAAGCCGCGCTTGCCGGCCTTGACCACAGCGGCCAGGTTCTCGGAGACCGTGAAGCGCTCCGGGAAGGCGCGGTTCAGGGTCTCGGAGACATGCAGACCGATGGCAGGGCCGACCAGCTCAAGCAGCACCAGCGGGGACATCGGCAGACCGAGGGGCTCGATGCCCTTCTCGGCGACCTCGACCGGGGTGCCCTCGTCGATGATGTTCTGGATCTCGCCCATGAAGCGGGTGAGGATGCGGTTGACGACGAACGCCGGGGCGTCCTTCACCAGGACCGCGGTCTTCTTCAGCTTGCGGGCCACACCGAAGGCCGTGGCCAGCGCGGCGTCGTCGGTCTGCTCGCCGCGGACGATCTCCAGGAGCGGGAGGATCGCGACCGGGTTGAAGAAGTGGAAGCCGACGACCCGCTCGGGGTGCTTGAGCTTCGACGCCATCTCGGTGACCGAGAGCGAGGAGGTGTTGGTGGCGAAGATCGCGTGCGCCGGGGCGACGGCCTCGACCTCGGCGAACACCTGCTGCTTGACGCCGATCTCCTCGAAGACCGCCTCGATGACGAAGTCGGCGTCGGAGAAGCCGTCGGCCTTGTCCAGCACACCGGTGACCAGGGCCTTGTAGCGGTTGGCCTTGTCCTGGTTGATGCGGCGCTTGCCGAGCAGCTTGTCGATCTCGGCGTGGACGTAGCCCACACCCTTGTCGACGCGCTCCTGGTCGATGTCCGTCAGGACGACCGGGACCTCAAGGCGGCGCAGGAAGAGCAGCGCCAGCTGCGAGGCCATCAGGCCCGCGCCGACGACGCCGACCTTGGTGACCGGGCGGGCCAGCGCCTTGTCCGGCGCACCGGCCGGGCGCTTGGCGCGCTTCTGGACCAGGTTGAAGGCGTAGATGCCGCTGCGCAGCTCGCCGCCCATGATCAGGTCCGCCAGGGCAGCGTCCTCGGCGTCGAAGCCGGCGCTCAGGTCGCCATCCTTCGCCGCCGCGATGATCTCCAGTGCGCGGTACGCCGCCGGGGCCGCGCCGTGCACCTTGGAGTCGGCGATGGCCTTGCCGCGCGCGACGGCCTGGTCCCAGGCGTCGCCGCGGTCGATTTCCGGCCGTGCGACCTGGAGCTCGCCGCGCAGTACCGCGGACGTCCAGATCAGCGACTGCTCCAGGAAGTCCGCGCCCTCGAAGATCGCGTCCGCGATCCCGAGCTCGAAGACCTGCTTGCCCTTGAGCTGCCTGTTCTGGTTGAGCGAGTTCTCGATGATGACCGAAACCGCGCGGTCCGCGCCGATCAGATTCGGCAGCAGCGCGCAGCCGCCCCAGCCCGGAACCAGCCCGAGGAAGACCTCGGGGAGGGAGAAGGCGGGGAGCGCGGAGGACACCGTACGGTACGAGCAGTGCAGGCCGACCTCGACGCCGCCGCCCATCGCCGCACCGTTGTAGTACGTGAAGGTGGGGACGGCCAGGCCGGACAGGCGGCGGAAGACGTCGTGGCCGCCCTTGCCGATGGCCAGCGCGTCCTCGTGGCGCTTCAGCAGCTCCACGCCCTTGAGGTCGGCGCCGACCGCGAAGATGAACGGCTTGCCGGTGATGCCGATGCCGACGATCGTGCCCTCGGACGCCTCCTTCTCGACCTGGTCGATGGCGCGGTCGAGGTTGCCCAGCGACTGCGGCCCGAAGGTGGTCGGCTTGGTGTGGTCCAGGCCGTTGTCCAACGTGATGAGCGCGAAGCGCCCGCCGTTGGAGGGCAGGTCGATGTGGCGCACGTGCGCCTGCGTGACGACCTCGCCGGGGAACAGCTCGGCCGCGCCCTTCAGAAGCTCAGCGGTAGTGGTGCTCACTTGTTGCCTCCGTCAAAATGCGGGTTCTCCCAGATGACCGATCCACCCATGCCGAAACCGACGCACATGGTGGTGAGGCCGTACCGGACGTGCGGCTGCTCCTCGAACTGCCGCGCAAGCTGCGTCATCAGGCGTACGCCCGACGAGGCCAGCGGGTGGCCGAACGCGATCGCGCCGCCGTACTGGTTGACGCGCGGGTCGTCCTCCGCGATGCCGTAGTGGTCGAGGAAGGCCAACACCTGTACGGCGAAGGCCTCGTTGACCTCGAACAGCCCGATGTCGGAGATGGACAGACCGGCCTTGGCCAGTGCCTTCTCGGTCGACGGGACCGGGCCGATGCCCATGACCTCGGGCTCGACGCCCGCGAAGGCGTAGGAGGTCAGGCGCATCTTGACCGGCAGTCCCAGCTCGCGCGCCACGTCCTCGGCGGCGATCAGGGAGGCGGTCGCACCGTCGTTCAGACCCGCGGCGTTGCCCGGGGTGACCCGGCCGTGCGGGCGGAACGGCGTCTTGAGTCCGGCCAGGTTCTCCAGCGTGGTGCCGGGGCGCATCGGCTCGTCGGACACCGCCAGACCCCAGCCGGTCTCGCCGACGTCCGGGTTGGTGCGGCGTACGGAGACGGGCACCAGGTCGGCCTGGATCTTGCCGTCGGCGTAGGCCTTGGCGGCCTTCTCCTGGGAGCGGACGGCGTACTCGTCGGAGCGCTGCTTGGTGATGGCAGGGAACCGGTCGTGCAGGTTCTCGGCGGTCATGCCCATGAAGAGGGCGGACTCGTCGACGAGCTTCTCCGACACGAACCGCGGGTTCGGGTCGACGCCCTCACCCATGGGGTGGCGGCCCATGTGCTCGACACCGCCGGCGACGGCGATGTCGTACGCACCGAAGGCCACGCCGCCCGCGATGGCGGTCACGGCGGTCATCGCGCCCGCACACATGCGGTCGATGGAGTAGCCGGGGACGGTGGTGGGCAGGCCCGCGAGAATGCCGGCGGTACGGCCCAGCGTCAGACCCTGGTCGCCGATCTGCGTGGTCGCGGCGAGGGCGACCTCGTCGATGAGGGCGGGGTCGAGATCCGGGTTGCGGCGCAGCAGCTCCCGGATGCACTTGACGACGAGGTCGTCCGCGCGGGTCTCGTGGTAGATGCCCTTCGGGCCCGCCTTGCCGAACGGGGTGCGGACGCCGTCGACGAAGACGACGTCCCTGACGGTACGAGGCACGATGGCTCTCCTCCAGGGAACGGGGTGGCACTGCTGCACGCACGGCACGCCGCGAAGGCGTGCTGCGTACCGCCATGCTACTTGCGGGTAACCAGGCTGCCCACCCCCCACGGCGGGAGCGTCGAACGTCACACGCGGAAAACCCCACGGGCCGCCTCCGGGGAGGCGGCCCGTGGGGCTCAGAGCGGTCGGGGCGCGGTCAGGCGGCGGCGGCGGCGAGCGCCGTCGTCAGCAGCGGCGTGACCAGGTCGATCTGCCACTGCCGTGCGCCGTACGAGGCCAGCGAGGCCGCGACGGCTTCCGGCGCCGGGTCCGCCGGCGGCTCCCAGCACACCCGGCGCACCGTGTCCGGGGTGATCAGATTCTCCTGGGGCATGTTCAGCTCCTCGGCGAGAGCCGTGACCGCCGCCCGCGCCGCCGCGAGGCGGGCCGCGGCGGCCGGGTCCTTGTCCGCCCAGGAACGCGGCGGGGGCGGGCCCGTCATGGCTTGCCCCGGCTGCGGGAGCTCCAGGTCCGGCAGCGCCCTGGCCCGGTCGACCACGGCCTGCCACTGATCGAGCTGCCGGCGGCCCATGCGGTGGCCGAAGCCGGGCAGCGCGGTCAGGGTCTGGGTGTCCAGCGGCACGGCGAGGGCGGCCTCGACGATCGCGGTGTCACTGAGGACCTTGCCCGGCGACACGTCGCGGCGCTGGGCGATCTTGTCCCGGGCGTTCCACAGCTCGCGCACGATCGCCATCTGACGGCGGCGCCGCACCTTGTGCATCCCCGAGGTGCGCCGCCAGGGGTCCTTGCGGGGAGGGGCGGGTGGGGCCGAAGCGATCGCGTCGAACTCCTGGTGGGCCCAGTCCAGCTTGCCCTGCCGGTCGAGCTCCTTCTCCAGCGCGTCCCGCAGGTCGACGAGGAGCTCGACATCGAGCGCCGCATAGCGCAGCCAGGGCTCGGGAAGGGGGCGGGTGGACCAGTCGACCGCGGAGTGGCCCTTCTCCAGGGCGTATCCGAGGACGGACTCGACCATCGCGCCCAGGCCCACGCGAGGGAAGCCCGCGAGCCGGCCGGCGAGTTCAGTGTCGAACAGCCGGGACGGAACCATGCCTATTTCACGCAGGCACGGGAGATCCTGGGTGGCCGCGTGGAGGATCCACTCGGTGTCGGCGAGGGCGTCGCCGAGGGTGGAGAGGTCGGGGCAGCCGACCGGATCGATGAGCGCACTGCCCGCGCCTTCACGGCGCAGCTGTACGAGATAGGCCCGCTGGCCATAGCGGTAGCCGGACGCCCGTTCGGCGTCGACGGCGACAGGTCCGGTGCCCGCGGCGAACGCCGCGACCACTTCGGCAAGTGCTTCGGCGGTGGTCACCACCGGGGGGATGCCTTCGCGGGGCTCCAACAAGGGAATCGGCGCCGGTTCGACGTCGACCGGGGGCTGCGACGCCGGCGGCAGCGGCCGCTGGTCCCCGGGGGTTCGCAGGTCTGGCTCTGCTGCGGTCGTCTCTTGGGCGTCGGTCACGTGTAAAGGGTATCTGTGTATGGACAGCGCCCGCCGACGGAACGTTCCGTCGGCGGGCGCTGGAGGGTTGCGAACCGGTCAGTGGATGATTCCGGTCCGCAGAGCCACCGCGACCATGCCGGCGCGGTCGCCCGTGCCGAGCTTGCGCGCGATGCGGGCGAGGTGGCTCTTGACGGTCAGTGCGGACAGTCCCATCGAGACGCCGATGGCCTTGTTGGACTGGCCTTCCGCGACCAGCCGCAGCACCTCGACCTCACGGCCGGAGAGCTCGCGATAGCCGCCCGGGTGGCTCGGGGACCCCGGGGGGCGACGGTGCATCCGTGCTGCCGCGGCGCCGATGGGGGCGGCGCCGGGGCGGTTGGGGTGCCCGATGTTCGTGCGGGTACCGGTGACGACATAGCCCTTCACGCCGCCCGCGAGGGCGTTGCGTACGGCGCCGATGTCATCGGCGGCGGAGAGGGCGAGGCCGTTGGGCCAGCCCGCCGCCCGGGTCTCGGACAGCAGGGTCAGCCCGGAACCGTCGGGCAGGTGGACATCGGCGACACAGATGTCGCGCGGGTTGCCGATGCGAGGGCGTGCCTCCGCGATGGACGAAGCCTCGATGACGTCGCGCACTCCAAGGGCCCACAGGTGGCGGGTGACGGTGGAGCGGACGCGCGGGTCGGCTACGACGACCATGGCCGTCGGCTTGTTCGGGCGGTAGGCGACCAGGCTTGCGGGCTGCTCGAGGAGAACGGACACCAGGCCTCCTGGGGGGAGTGGCGGACGGGCCGGCTCGGGGATGAAGCCGGGGCGAACCGTGCTGGAAGGGTCAATGACCTCTTCGGCAGCAGTGCCGCTCTCCTTTAGGGGAAGATCACGATTTAGTGAGTAACAATTCGGGCAATTCAGACGCGTGATCGATCATGTGAAGAAATGGGAACGCGATGCGAACGCGGCGGAAGCGTCCCGGAAGTGCTTCGGGCACGGATAAGGGCGCGCCCGAAGGCGCGCCCCGACACCCTCCAGTGTGTCTGTCAGGACGTCTGTGGCCCGCGTCGCTGCGGCAGCGACACCACGCCCGCACCCGCGTCCACCGAACCGGAACCCGGCCCGCCGACGGGCGCCGGCGGCAGCCCCGCGAGCTGGCACAGCAGATCGCACCAGGCCGCCAGATGGGCCGCGGTGTCCGGCACTCCGCCGCGACCCTCGCGCGGGGTCCACGACGCACGGATCTCGATCTGTGTCGCGGGGCGGCGGTCCGCGAGGCCGCCGAAGTAGTGCGACCCTGCCCGGGTGACGGTGCCGCTCGCCTCCCCGTACGACAGGTCCCGCGCCTCCAGGGCGCCGGTCAGCCAGGACCAGCACACCTCGGGCAGCAGCGGGTCGGCCGCCATCTCCGGCTCCAGTTCCGCCCGTACGAGCGTCACCAGCCGGAACGAACCCTGCCAGGCGTCGTGCCCCGACGGGTCGTGCAGGAGTACGAGTCTGCCGTCCGCGAGATCGTCATCGCCGTCGACGACCGCCGCCTCCAGGGCATACGCGTGCGGCGCGAGTCGTTTGGGCGGTCTGGTGGGATCGACCTCGATCCCTGGGCGCAGCCGCGCTGTGCGCAGGGCGTCGACCGCCTGACGGAACGCGGGCGGGGCGGAGTTGTCCTCCGTGCCACCCGTGTCGTCAGCATCATCCGAAAGTCGTCCCTGAGCCGGAGCCATGCGGGGAAGAGTAGGCGGAACGGGGTCTTCGCGCAGGGACAGACACCCGGCCGGGGACAACGGCTTAGGCGCGCATGCGAAGATTCTGGGCGTGAGTGCCAACGACGTTCCCCAAACTCTCAGGTCCCTTCGAGCAGGGGAGACCTCATCCTCGGGCCGACCGCAGAGTCAGACGTACGACTCCACCTTCCTCAAGGCATGCAGGCGCGAGCCCGTGCCGCACACGCCGGTGTGGTTCATGCGGCAGGCGGGGCGCTCACTTCCTGAGTACCTGAAGTTGCGCGAGGGCATCGCGATGCTCGACTCGTGCATGCGGCCCGACCTGGTCGCCGAGATCACCATGCAGCCCGTACGACGTCACAAGGTCGACGCGGCGATCTACTTCAGCGACATCGTGGTGCCGCTCAAGGCCATCGGGATCGACCTGGACATCAAGCCGGGCGTCGGCCCGGTCGTCGCCCAGCCGATCCGCAGCCGCGCCGATCTCGCACAGCTGCGCGACCTCACGCCGGACGACGTCGCGTATGTGACCGAGGCGATCGGCATCCTCATGGGGGAGCTCGGGTCCACTCCGCTCATCGGATTCGCGGGCGCGCCATTCACTCTCGCGAGTTACCTCGTGGAGGGCGGCCCCTCGCGCAACCACGAGCACACCAAGGCCCTGATGTACGGCGACCCGCAGCTGTGGGCCGATCTGCTCGACCGGCTCGCGGAGATCACCTCGGCGTTCCTGAAGGTGCAGATCGAGGCGGGCGCGTCCGCCGTGCAGCTCTTCGACTCCTGGGTCGGCGCGCTCTCGCCCGCGGACTACCGGCGCTCGGTGATGCCCGCTTCGGTCAAAGTTTTCGACGCGGTCGCCGGGTACGGCGTCCCGCGCATCCACTTCGGTGTCGGTACGGGCGAGCTGCTCGGCCTGATGGGTGAGGCCGGCGCGGACGTCATGGGCGTCGACTGGCGGGTCCCGATGGACGAGGCGGTGCGCCGGGTCGGACCCGGCAAGGCGCTGCAGGGCAACCTCGACCCGGCCGTCCTCTTCTCCACGACCGAGGCGGTCAGGACCAAGACCCGCGAGGTGCTGGATGCGGCGGCGGGTCTCGACGGGCACATCTTCAACCTCGGTCACGGGGTCCTGCCGACGACGAACCCGGACGCGCTGACCCGCCTGGTCGAGGACGTCCACGAGCAGACGGCGCGGTAGGGGGCGGGGGCGCCTGCGGCGGGCTTGTCCCCACCCCGCCCCTTCCCACAACTGGGGCTCCGCCCCAGACCCCGGTCCTCAAGCGCCGGACGGCTGGAATGGTTGCCGCAAGCGGCAACATCCAGCCGTCCGGCGCTTGAGGACACGCCCGAAGGGGCGTCCGGGGGTCCGGGGGCTTGCCCCCGGTTTCGGGAAGGGGCGGGGTGGGGGACAAGCCCGCCGCAGGCGGCCCGCCCGCCCCGCCCCCTACGCCCCCGCCTTCCGCACCGCGGTCACCGCCTTGCGCGCCGCCACCAGGACCGGGTCCCAGACCGGGGAGAACGGTGGCGCGTATCCCAGGTCCAGGGCCGTCATCTGGTCCACCGTCATCCGCGCGGTGAGCGCGACCGCCGCCACGTCCACCCGCTTCGCCGCACCCTCCCGGCCGACGATCTGCACGCCGAGCAGCCGCCCCGTACGCCGCTCCGCCGTCATCTTCACCGTCATCAGCGACGCGCCCGGGTAGTAACCGGCGCGGCTCGTCGACTCGATGGTCACCGTCACGAATTGCAGGCCCTCCGCCCGCGCGTCCTTCTCCCGCAGCCCGGTACGGGCGATCTCCAGGTCGCAGACTTTGCTGACCGCCGTGCCCACGACCCCCGGGAACGTGGCGTAGCCGCCGCCCGCGTTCGACCCGATGACCTGGCCGTGCTTGTTCGCGTGGGTGCCGAGCGCGATATGGCGCAGCCGGCCCGAGACCAGGTCGAGCACCTCCACGCAGTCGCCGCCCGCCCAGATGTTGTCGTGCCCCCGTACCCGCATCGACAGATCGGTGACCAGCCCGCCGGATCCGCCGAGCGGCAGTCCCGCCGCGCGGGCCAGGGCCGTCTCCGGCTCGACACCGATGCCGAGGACCACGACATCCGCCGGATACCGCGCGTCCTTCGTCGCGACCGCGGTGACCTGGCCGTCGGCGCCGGTGAGGACCTCGGTGACCTCGGCGCCCGCGACGGTGGTGATGCCCATGCCGTTCATCGCGTCGTGCACCAGGCGGCCCATGTCCGGGTCGAGGGTCGCCATCGGCTGCTCACCGCGGTTGAGCACCGTCACGTCGTAGCCCCGCCGGATCAGCGCCTCGGCCATCTCGACACCGATGTAACCGGCGCCGACGACCACCGCCCGGCGGCCCTTCGTCTTCTCCAGGGTGTCGATCAGCGCCTGGCCGTCGTCGAGGGTCTGCACGCCGTGCACCCCGGGCGCGTTGATGCCGGGCAGTGACGGCCGGACCGGACGGGCGCCCGTCGCGACGATCAGCTTGTCGAAGCCGGTCCAGGACTCCGCACCCGATTCGACGTCGCGGGAGCGGACCCGCTGCCCGGCGACGTCGATCTCGGTGACCTCGGTTCTGACGCGCAGATCGATGTCGCGCTCGCGGTGCTCCTCGGGCGTACGGGCGATGAGGGCGTCGGGGCCCGCCACTTCGCCGCCCACCCAGTACGGGATGCCGCACGCCGAGTACGAGGTGAAGTGGCCGCGCTCGAAGGCGACGATCTCCAGCTCGTTCCTGCCCTTGAGCCGGCGGGCCTGCGATGCGGCGGACATGCCCGCCGCATCGCCCCCGATGACCACCAGTCGCTCCGCCGCCATGGCGTGTCCTCCTCAGTGTGTGAACCCTGAGAACAGTCTCACTCCTGCGGCTTCTCCCCGGCGGGCGGTCCGGCCGGGGTGGCCGCCGCGACAGCAGGGACGGGGGTCCGCCGCTGCGGCAGCCGGTCGCGCAGCAGACGCCAGAGCACATAGACCACGGCGAGCGCGGCGGCGAACGGAGCGACCGCGCCGAGCGCCATGGCGACCCACTTCAGGGTCGTGATGAACGCGTCCCAGCCGCCCCCGAGCGCGTCCAGGAAACCGGGGTCGTCGGCCTTGGGGTCCTTCTTCGGCTCGGTCTCGGAGAGTTCGAGGGTGATCGTCGCCATGGTCGTGCGGTCCTTCAGCGACTCCTGCTGTGCGAGCAGCGCCTCAAGATCTGCCTGACGAGTCGTCAATTCGCTCTCGGTCATGACCAGATCGCTGATCTTCGTCGCCTTGTCCATCATCACGCGGATGCGCGCGATGCTGGTCCGCTGCGACGTGATGCGGCTCTCGACGTCCACCACCTCACCGGTGACGTCCTTGGCCTCGGCCTTGCGGCTCAACAGCTTGCCGGTGCCCGCCAGTTCCTTGAGCACCGAGTCGTACGCGTCCTGCGGGACCCGCAGGACGACGCGCGAGAACACATGGTCGTCCTCGGTCCGTTCGGTGCTCTCGTTCCCGACGATGCCGCCCGCCTTCTCGGCCGCCGCCCGCGCCTTGGCGAGCGCCTTGGGGGCGCTGTCGACCTGTACGTCGAGCGACGCGGTGCGGACCATGTGGGTCGCGGCCCGGGGGAGTTTCTGCTGCCCCGCGCGGTCGGCGGCCTTGTCGGAGCCGGACCCGGATCCGCTCCCGTTGTCCGGCGCCTTCGCCCCCGCGTCCTCGTCCGGGCCGTCGGCGACGCCGCGGTCACCGTTCTGCTCCGCGGGCGCGGCGGCCTCCTGGCCGGCGGCCTTGTTGTCGCCCCCGCGATCGCCCGCTCCGCATCCCCCGAGTGCCAGCGAAGCGGTGAGCAGGGCGGCCGCGAGGACCTTGAGAGAACGATGCCTGGGCGTACGTACTGCACGCATGTCGGCTCCCCCGAATGTCGTGATGGATGTTGCCGGTTCGACGCGGGAGGCACTGGAACGGGTTGCCCCTTTCCGGTCCCGAAGCGGTCACGGTCGGGACTCGTTCAGGGTTTGAGAGAGTGGACCCATGCAGCGTTCTTCGCACCACGTGGACACCCATGCGCCCCATGTCGTCGTCATCGGCGGCGGCATCTCCGGTCTGGCCGCCGCGCACCGGCTCACCGGCACCGGCGTGCGCGTGACCCTGCTCGAAGCCACCCATGGGCTCGGCGGCAAGCTGCTGGCGGGCGAGATCGCGGGCACGGCCGTCGACCTGGGCGCCGAGTCGATGCTCGCCCGACGGCCCGAAGCGGTCGATCTCGCCCGCGCGGTGGGGCTCGGCGACCGGCTTCAGCCGCCCGCCACCGCCACCGCTTCCCTGTGGAACCGGGGCACGCTCCAGCCGATGCCCAAGGGGCACATCATGGGTGTGCCCGGCGACCCCTCGGTGCTCGGCGGAGTCATCTCCGAGAGCGGCCTCGCCCGCATGGGGCAGGACCACGAGCTGCCCCGCACCGAGGTCGGCGAGGACATCGCGATCGGCGATTACGTCGCGGCCCGCCTCGGCCGCGAAGTCGTCGACCGGCTCGTGGAGCCGCTGCTCGGCGGGGTGTACGCGGGAGACGTGTACCGGACCTCGATGCGGGCCGCCGTACCGGCGCTCTTCGAGGCGGCCAGGACGTACGACTCGCTTCTCGACGGCGTACGCGACATTCAGCGACGGGCCGACGAGAAGCAGCAGACAGGCCCCGTCTTCATGGGCATCGAAGGGGGCGTGGGCACGCTGCCGCACGCCGTCGCCGACGCCGTGCGCGCCCGGGGCGGCGAGATCCTCCTGGACGCTCCGGTGATCGGCCTGACCCGTGCCGCCACCGGCTGGCACGTGCGTACCGACGCGCTGCTGATCGAGGCGGACGCCGTGGTCCTCGCGTCGCCCGCCTGGGCCGCCTCCGCGCTCCTCGCCGCCGAGTCACCGGCCGCGGCCACCGAGCTGTCCACCGTCGAGTACGCCTCGATGGCCCTGGTGACCATGGCGTTCCGGCGGGAGGACATGGCGGGGATGCCCCAGGGGTCCGGCTTCCTGGTGCCGCCCGTCGACGGGCACACCATCAAGGCCGCCACCTTCTCGACCCGCAAGTGGAGCTGGGTGGACGCGGGCGCCCCGGACCTCTTCGTGCTGCGCACCTCCATCGGGCGCTACGGCGAGGAGGAGCACCTGCACAAGGAGGACGCCGAGCTCGTCGGTGTGTCGCTGCGCGATCTCGGCGCGGCGACAGGGCTCGCGGCCCGGCCGGTGGCCACCGAGGTCACCCGCTGGATCGGCGGCCTCCCGCAGTACCCCGTCGGGCACCTCGCCCGCACCGCACGCGTGCGTGAAGAGGTGGCGAAGCTTCCCGGGCTGCGGGTCTGCGGGGCGGCGTACGACGGAGTCGGCATTCCCGCCTGTGTCGCGAGCGGCACGCGGGCCGCCGACGAGATCATGGTCACCCTGGCCCCGGCGCGGGGCACGGATCACGGCGCGGGAGAATAGCCCTATGACTGATGCCCCGGAGACTGCGACATCCCCCCGAGGTCCGAACGCCGGCAAGAAGGCCAAGGACCTCAACGACGTCATCCGATACACGCTGTGGTCCGTCTTCAAGCTGCGCGACGTGCTGCCCGAGAACCGCGCCGGATACGCGGACGAGGTGCAGGAGCTGTTCGACAAGCTCGCTGCGAAGGACGTCACCGTGCGCGGCACGTACGACGTGTCCGGCCTGCGCGCCGACGCGGACGTCATGATCTGGTGGCACGCGGAGACCTCGGACGAGCTCCAGGAGGCGTACAACCTCTTCCGCCGCACCAAGCTGGGCCGCGCGCTGGAGCCGGTCTGGTCGAACATGGCGCTGCACCGCCCCGCCGAGTTCAACAAGTCGCACATCCCGGCGTTCCTGGCCGACGAGACGCCGCGCGACTACATCAGCGTGTACCCCTTCGTGCGCAGTTACGACTGGTATCTGCTGCCCGACGAGGACCGCCGCCGGATGCTCGCCGAGCACGGCAAGATGGCCCGCGGTTACCCCGATGTGCGCGCCAACACCGTCGCTTCCTTCTCGCTGGGCGACTATGAGTGGCTGCTGGCCTTCGAGGCCGACGAGCTCTACCGCATCGTCGACCTCATGCGGCACCTCCGCGCGTCCGAGACCCGGATGTACGTACGCGAAGAGGTGCCCTTCTACACCGGACGTCGCAAGGACGTCGCGGACTTGGTGGCGGGGCTCGCCTGACCGGCGGTTCCGTCATCCTGGCCCGGAAGATCAGACGGCGGGCGCAGGCCTTCTGGCCACTGCCCGTTCGTCCAGCGACACCGGGTTCGGCTCCCGGTGCGGCGCGCATTGTGCGCGCCGCACCGGCGTCCGGCCGGTCAGCAGATACCTCTCCAGGTGGCCGTTGACACACGCGTTGTCGCCACCGCCGATGCCGTGCGTACCGGCGTCCCGCTCCGTGACCAGCGCGGCTCCCGGCAGCCGCCGTTGCAGCTCCAGAGCGCCCGGGTACGGCGTCGCCGCGTCCCGCTCGGCGGCCAGGATCAGCGTCGGGGGCAGTGCGCCCGGCTTCACCCGCACCTCCAGGGGCACCTGGCGCGGCGCGCTCCAGTAGGCGCACGGCAGATTCATCCAGGCGTTGGCCCAGGTCTCGAAGGGCGCACGCCGCGCCAGCTTCGTGTTGTCGCGGTTCCACACCCGCCAGTCGGTCGGCCAGGGCGCGTCGTTGCACTCGACGGCGGTGTACACGGCGTTGCCGTTCTCGTCGTCCCACGCGGCCTCGGGCTTGGGCGAGGCCTGGTCGATCAGCGGCCTCGGATTGCCCTTGAGGTACTCACTGAGCGCGGTGGCCCGCATGGCCCAGTAGTCGTCGTAGTAACCCGCCCTGAGGAACGCCGACTGGAGCTCACCGGCCCCCACAGTGCCGTCCGCCGGCTTCTTGACGAGCGCGGCGCGCACCTTCTCGTAACTGGCCAGCACCTTCCGCGGTGTATCGCCGAGCCGGTAGGTCCTGTGGTGCTTGGCGACCCAGGTGCGGAAGTCCGCCCAGCGGCCCTCGAAGGCCAGTGACTGGTCGAGGTTGTTGCGGTACCAGATCTGCCCCGGGGCCGGGTTGACCGCCGAGTCGAAGACCATACGGCGCACATGGGTGGGGAAGAGCGTCGCGAACAGGGCGCCGAAGTAGGTGCCGTACGAGGCTCCCATGAAGGTGAGCCTCCGCTCGCCGAGCGCCGCCCGCAGGACGTCCAGGTCGCGGGCGTTGTTGAGGGACGTGTAGTGGCGCAGCGCGTCGCCCGCGTTGCGGGCGCACCCCGCCGCGTACGCCTTGGCCGCGTCGATCCGTTTCTGCCGGTACGCCGCCGAAGGATCGGCCGGGTCCTGGGTCGGCGCCTTCGTGAAGTCCTTGGGGCTCTGGCAGGAGAGCGTGGCGGAGCGGCCGACGCCGCGCGGCGCGTAGCCGACGAAGTCGTACGCGGCGCCGATGCGCTTCCACTCGGGCAGCTGGGCGGCCATCGGGAAGTACATGCTGGAGGCGCCGGGGCCGCCGGGGTTGTAGACGAGCACGCCCTGGCGCTCCACGGGCTTGCCGGACGCCTTGACGCGGCTGACGGTCAGGGTGATCAGCCGGCCCGAGGGGTCGGCGTAGTCGAGCGGGACCTTCACCGTGCCGCACCGGACCGGGGCGGGCAGATCCTCGGCCTTGGGGCAGGCACCGAAGGTGATACCGGCGGTGGCCGCGCGCCGGGCGGCCACCGCGGTGCCGAGGGTCTCGGCGGCCCGTGGTTCGGCGCCGCCCGCTGGGGGGACGGCGACGAGGGCCGTCAGGACCAGGGAACCGAGGGAGGCCACCGTCCCGTACATCACAACTGCTCTCACCGCTGTCGTCCCTTCGTACGATTAGCTGACAAAGGGGATCCTGGTGAGGTGCCCGGCGATGTAAAGCACCTGGGCACGGTGTCGGGATCAATGACCCCGATGCGTCATACGGATGTCTCGTGACCGCTGTCGGTGCTGGTCAGAGCGGCCCGCAGATCGGGATCCGCGACGGCGTGGGCGCCGTGCAGGGCGACGGCGGTGAGGAACTCGACATCGGCGCCGTCATGGTCGCCGACCGGCCGGGGCGCGAGCGTGCCGAGCAGCCACAGGCCGGTGGGGGAGGCCCAGCGGGTGTTCGCGCCGACCTCGATCCGGGCCACCAGGAGACAGCCCAGACTGAGGACGAGCGGGAGCGCGAACCAGGCCACGATGTGCATCCGTACCGACTGCTCCTGATCGGGCATCAGCAGGGACACGGCGCCCAGCGCGAGCACGAGCAGCGTCGCGCCCCGCACGGTGCGCACCGCGGTGGCGAGGGACGTCCGGGTGGCGTCGGGGACGGCGAGGCCCGCGGCGACCAGGCGGTCGGCCACGCCCCGTACGGCGCCCGCGGCAGCCGTGGCGGTCCGTACGGCCGCCGTCCTGGCCTGCCCTCCTGAGCCGATCGCGCGGATGACGGAGCACTCCAGGTCGTCACGGCCCGCCGGATCCACGACGGTCGCCCAGCCGGTGTGCGCGAGCAGCAGCATGCGGTGGTGATGCATCGACAGCAGCGTCAGATCCGCGACCCTGGCCGGGCCGCCGGTGAGGAACGCGGCCTCGGGCAGGCTCAGTCCGCGCTCCGTGGCGGTGGCCTCCGCGGGCGCCGCGAAGTCGGTGGCGGCGGTCGCGGTGGCGGCGAGGCAGAGCCTGGCGCAGGCGGTCACCGCTGCCGCGCAGGCCACGACGAGGAAGAGGACCCAGAACATGGCGGATGTCTACGCGAAGGGTTCGGCGGGGCGCCATGGGCTGTCCAGCATGTGGACTGCCCGCTGTGGGTCCGGGGACCTGTCATGTCCGGTCACTTCGTCCCCTTTCGCTTGGTCCCCTTTCGCTTGGTCTCCCTTCGCTTGGTTTCCCTGGTGATCGCGGCACGCGCCGCCCGCACGATGCGGGTCGCCCGGCGGGTCGGGCGCGGCCCGGAGTGGTCCTGCCACCAGTGGGTCAGCCTGCGCCGTACGGCGGCGTCCGACGGCGGGTCGGTGACCAGCAGCCGCTCGGCGAAGTCCAGGGCGTCACGGCGGTAGCCGTCCGACATCGGAAGGGACCTGGCGTAGGCGAGGAACGCGGGCCGGTAGCCGTCGCCGAGGATCTCCGCCAGCTCCGGAGCGACCTTGGCGACGACGTCGGCCCGCTTGCCGGCGAGCGCGCGGCTCTGGACGCGCAGTCGCGTCGAGTCGAAGCCCTCGGGGGCGGGCGTACCGGCGACGAGGGCGGACAGGAGGGCGGTCTGGGTGAGGGCGACGCGCGTGCGGGTGTCGGCGGTGGTGGCGTTCGCCCCCTGGCCCGCCTCTTCGCGCAGCCGGGAGCCGGACCCAGGATTTCTCGCGGTGCGCGGCGCGGCCGGGGGTGCGGGGAGCAGGGCCGTCCCCTCGCGGTCTGTCGCGCCGGGGCGTTGGGTCTCACCGGTCGTGGGCTGTGATCGATGGGCGGTCAGTGTGGTCCGTATCTCCGTCAGCTCCGCCGCCAGTTCCTCGTGCGGGGGAAAGTTCTCGTCCCGCTCCAGGAGCACTCCCGGCGGGTCCGTGCGGGAGCGGAGTTCGGCCAGGATGTCCAGGATCGGGCGCGTCACCGGGTGCCCGTGGGTGTCGTGCCAGACACCGTCCTTCTCCATGCCGCCCGCGACATGGACGTACGCGATCGCCTCCACCGGGAGTTCGTCCAGCGCCGCGGCCGGGTCCTCGCCGCGGTTCACATGGTTCGTGTGCAGGTTGGCCACGTCGATCAGCAGCCGCACGCCGGTGCGCTCCACCAGCTCGGCAAGGAACTGGCCCTCCGTCATCTCCTCGCCGGGCCAGTTGATCAGCGCGGCGATGTTCTCCAGGGCGAGCGGCACCGGCAGCGAGCCCTGCGCGATGCGGACGTTCTCGCACAGCACACGCAGGGCCTCCCACGTGCGGGGGACCGGCAGCAGATGCCCCGCCTCCAGCCGCGGCGATGCGGTGAGCGGGCCGCCCGCCCGTACGAACGCGATGTGCTCGGTGACCAGGGGAGCGCCCAGCGCCTCCACGCGGGCCGCCAGGTCGGCCAGCCGGTCCGCGTCGGGGCGGTCCGCGCCGCCCAGGCCCAGCGAGACCCCGTGCGGGATCACCTTCGTGCCGCGGGCGCGCAGGCGCAGCAGGGATTCGGGGATGTGGCCGGGGCAGATGTTCTCCGCGACCGCCTCGACCCAGTCGATGCCGGGCAGCCGCTCCACCGTGTCCGCGATCTCGGGACGCCAGCCGATTCCTATTCCCAGACGCTCCATGTGTGTGTCCCCCTCCTGCGCTTCGTACAGGGGTAATGGCCCCGGCGCGCGGCATCGAACCCGCAGGAGGGGACGTTCAGAGGTTGATTTGAGGTTCCTGCCGCGGTGCGGTTCCTCCTACGGCGAGGGCTCGGGGCGGTTCGTATTGACCGCGGGCTTGCCGATTTCCTCCGTCGGTTGCGCGGAGGGCTTCGATGTGGCGCTCTGGCCCCCGGTCGGCCGCACGGCCGGCGCCGAGGGCACGGTGACCCCGCCGTTGGGCGGCGGCGGCCCCGAGGGGCTCGCGGTGGCGCCACCCGCTGCCTCGTTGGCCATGGCGTCGAAGTCGACGAGCCCGGTGGCCTCCAGCATGGTGATGTGGTCGAGGACCGTCTGGTTGGCGTCGGTCGCCAGCTGCCGGATCAGGGAGTTGCGGGTGGTGTGCCGCACCTCGGCGACCGCCGAGAAGACCTTGCCGTGCGCGTTGCGCAGGAGGTTGGCGAACTTACGCTCGTACTCCTGGCCGTTGGCCGCCGACAGCTCCCTGAGCCAGCCCTGCTGCTGCTCCGTGGGCTGATTCGGCAGCGGTACGTTGAGCTGCGCGGCCACCAGACGGGCCCGCTTGTCGAGGTCCGAGTGACCGACGATCAGATGGTCGCCCGCCTCCTTGATGGCCTCGCTGGGCGCCCGCTCGATCGCCTGCTGGCCCGCGGGCAGCTCCCACAGGCCCGCCAGCCGCACCTTCACCAGCAGATCGCGGTCGGCGGCGGACAGTGGGCCCCACTGGGTCCCGACGGACGAGGCGTTGAGATTGGCCTCACCGGTTCCCGAGCGGTCCGCGTAGGACCACACTGGGAAAGCGAGCGCGCCGAGAGTGGCGACAAGTGCCGCGATGATGAGCGCTGTTCCGTTGATACGTCGCAACAAAATGTGTCTCCCGAGCCGATGCGTTACCACCGTCGAACCAACCGCCTACTGAACGGCCGGACAACCCAATCACAGGTATTCCTAGGTACGTGTGACGCAGTCGACGTGTTCAACGGGACTCAGGAGGAAGGTGTTTCAGACGGGTCGCAAAGGGCGGAGCGCGGGGTGGTCGGCGACCACCGTGCAGGAGCCCGGCGCGATCTCACTGACCATCAATGTAACTCATGCACTATTCTTCGGCATATGAACGTCCTCATACCTCAGCGACCAGTCCTGTACTGCCGATTGTCCTACGCGCCCGACGGGTCACTGGAAAAGGTGGAGCGGCAGGAGGCCGATGGTCGAGCGATGGGCGCCCGCCTGTCGTGGCCCGACTTCTGAGGTTCCCCTCGTAGCGTGGAGTCCGTGGCTGCAGGGGAAGTTGAGAGTCATGGCGGAGAAGCGACGGGTGTTCAAGCCGGAGTGCCGTGAGGGGGCTGTACGGATCGTGACGGAGACGGGGAAGTCGATCCCCGTGTTTGCGCAGGACCTCGGCATCAACCAGACGACGCTGGCGAGTTGGGTGTCGCGGGTGAATCGTGCCGGCGGAGGCCAAGCGGCGGACGAAGCCGAGGAGAACGCCCGGCTGCGGCGGGAGAACGCCCAGTTGAAGAAGGACAACAAGGAGCTGGCCATGGAGCGTGATGTCCTCAAACGCTGCATGGTCCTGTGGGTGAAGTAGCTGTGGCGGACCCGGTCGTGGTGGCCGGGGTGATCAGCGACCAGAGGACCGAGCACGGCATCCCGCACACCGTCTCGTGCCGTGCGCTGGGGGTGCGCGAGTCGTGGTTCTACAAGTGGCGCATGGCCGAACCCACCGGGCGTGAGCTGCGGCGGCGGCAGCTGGAGGAAGCGATCGCGGGCGTCTTCGAGAAGTCCGGCGGCACCTACGGCTCCCCGAAGGTGTTCATCGAGCTGGTCCGCACGGGCTGGCGGATCTCGGTGAACACGGTCGCGAAGGTCATGGCCGATCTCGGCCTGGCCGGACGCAAGATCAGGCGTCGTCGGTGCCTGACCAGGCAGGGGAAACGGCCGGCCGCACCGGACTTCGTGAAACGCGACTTCACCGCGGAGGAACCCGATCTTGTCTGGGTGGGTGACATGACCGAGATCGTTACTGGAGAGGGCAAGCTGTATCTCGCCACGGTCATCGACCTGTACTCCCGGCGCCTGCTCGGCTACGCGATGGGTACCTTCCACGACGCCGACCTGGTCGTGGCCGCGCTGAACATGGCCGCGGCGACCCGCGGCGGTGACGTACGGGGCGTGATCTTTCATAACGACCCCTTGAACCTGAGGAATACACCTCACGGAAGTTCGGCCGGGCCTGCCGGAAGCTGGGCGTGTTTCAGTCGATGGGCCGAGTCGGATCCTGCTTCGACAACGCCGTGAGCGAGGCATTCAACAGCGTCCTCAAGGTCGAGTACGTCTACCGGCACACCTTCACCACCCGGGCCGAGGCCCGGATCAGGATCGCCACCTGGATCACCGACTTCTACAACACCCGTCGGCTACACAGTGTGTGCGACTACAAGAGCCCGATCGACTACAAACGCGAGTACCGGGCCGGCCTCAGCGTGGGGCTGGCTGCATAGCAAGGGCTCCACACTTCGAGGTGAGGTTCCCCCGAGATGCGGAGGGCGATGACAGCGGGTCAGATGGTTCTCATGAGAGGAACTCTGACCATGGCCGCTCCGAGGAAATATCCGCTGGAGTTGCGTGAGCGTGCGGTGCGGATGTATCGCACCGCCGAGCCGAAGCCCCAGATCAAGCGCCTGGCCATTGAGCTGGGGGTCCACCCGGAGGCACTGCGCGGCTGGATCCGCCAGGCCGAGGCCGACCGCGGCGAGCGCGACGACCGGCTGACCACCGAGGAGAAGGACGAGCTGGGCCAGCTGCGGCGGGAGGTGAAGGAACTGCGCCGGGCGAACGAGATCCTGCGCACGGCCTCGGCTTTTTTCGCCCAGGAACTCGACACGACCCGGCGCAGGTACTGACGTTCCTCAGCGAACGCAGTGACCTCGGTGTCGAGCCCGTACTCCGGGAACTGCACGTCCCCTCGTCCACCTACTACCGCTGGCGCCGGCAGGAGAAGGAGCCGTGTGAACGCCGCCGCCGTGACGCGGAGTTGACGACCAAGATCGAGGAGATCCATGCCGACTCCGGCGGGATCTACGGCTCGCCCCGCGTGCATGCCGTGCTCAAGCGCGAGGGCGTGGCCATCGGCCGCAAGCGGGTCGAGCGATTGATGCGCGAGGCCGATCTGGCGGGCCTCAGCCCACGCCGCACGGGCAAGGGCTTCACCCGCCGCGACCCGACGGCCACGCTCGCCCCGGACCTGGTGCAGCGGGACTTCACCGCTCCCGTGCCGAACCGGCTGTGGGTCACCGACCTCACCATGATCCCCACGGGTGAGGGACCGCTGTGGCTCTCCGCGATCCGCGACGCCTTCTCCCGCCGGGTGGTGGCCTGGGAGACCTCCGCCCGCGCGGACGCCGACCTGGTCCTGTCCTGCCTCGAGTACGCCCTGGCCAGCCGCGAGCCCGTGCCCGGCACCTTGATCCATCACGCCGACCACGGCTGTCAATACACGTCCATCAAGCTCACAACACGGCTGGTACGTGCGGGTATTGAGGGGTCGATGGGGTCCGTGGGCGACAGCTACGACAACGCCCTCGCGGAGAATCTGTGGATGCTGATCAAGACCGAGTGCGTGCGCGGACGCGTCTTCGTCACCCGGGCCGAGGCCAACCTCGCGCTGTTCGAGTACATCGACGGCTTCTACAACAGCCGACGCATCCAGAAACGCCTCGGCTACCTCAGTCCCATCGAGTTCGAGGAGAAGCACTACGCCAACCAGGCGACGACCGAACAAGCGAACCTGAAACCACGTCAACCCATCCTGACCAGCTGATCAGCACCTCCCGCACACCGGGGGAACCTCAAGGGGATTGACAATGGCCTCTCACGTCTGCGACCAGGCGGCCACACCGCGGCTGGCGTTGGGTGGACGCCGGCCACCGCACCACCACTTTCGAGTACGGCGCCCGCCTCGGCGTCGACGTCCACCCGGTCTACCGCGAACCTAACGTCAGGGGCTTCAAGTCATCCCGAGGCGGTGACGATCGAGCAGAGTATCGGGTGGCTCATGCGCCACCGCAGACTTGCCCGCGACTACGAGAGACACCCGCGCCGCTCCGAAGCCATGGTCCGCCTCGCGATGATCAATCTCATGACCCGCCGCCTCACCGGCGAAGCCACCCTCGACTGGCGCGGCACCTGGCCCGGGATCAAATGCCGGCCACCGGACCAAACGCTCAGGGAGTGCTTGCTATATGTACAACATTGAACCGGTGGGTTTGTTTCCTAACGCGGCCGAGACGGTGATTGGCTCAAGTTTCCCTCAACTCTGTTTCATTCCCAACGATCTTGAGGCTAGTGTCATGCCTGACCGGAGGGCGTCATTCCTGACCAGAACCGTCCTTCAAGAAAAAACGAATCGGGGATATTCGAATATGAAGCGCGCTATATCCACTCTGCTGTCCGCAACCCTGCTCGGTGGTGCTTTGTTCGTCGGTGTCGGAACTGCATCCGCCGACACGGGCCCGCGGACCGCCGCTGTAAGTGCGGCACCGCCGATCGCGATGGTCGACCCCATCGGTGAGCAGCGCTCAATGTGTACCGTCTACAAGAGCAAGAACGCTTGCAAGTCCCTCTTGATGACGAAGAAGATGAAGAAGGCAGTGAAAGACTGCCTGGTCAAGGCCGGTATCGGTGGGGCAGCTGCGCTCATCGTCGGCCGGTTCGTCAGCAAGGATCTCGCTAGCGACATCGCCAAGAAGACCATCGTCGCAGGATCTGCAGGCTGCCTCGCAGCGCTTGCTTAAGAAGGCTGGTACACCGTGATAGCCAAGATCATTGTCACCCTCGTGTGGGCGGCCTGCCTCATCCTGCTGAACAGGGCACTCGTCGATATCACCTGGGCGCAGTACGTTGCCACATTCGTGATGGCCGGTATTTACAGCCTCGTGCTGAGCAAAATGACCAGCACTGGCAGCCGCATCCAGCACGAAGGCTGACACAAACTCGATAAACCCTGGCTTCAGGCAACTGGGGGTTGCGGCGAGAATTCACTGCAACCCCTGGCAGGAACCTCGGACAATGAGCATTGAATGTTTCCCTTGTTTCGAGTCTGTCCGAGGATCTCGGACAGACTCGAAACACGTGGTGGGCGCTGCCGACGGAACCGACCAAGGGCTCCGAGCGCGGGCCGTGACGGAGCGAACGGGCAGCGTACGCGGTGCTGATCACGCGGCCAATCGCTCAGTGACAGCGAAGAGGGGACCCAGCGCAGGTTCTGTGCTGGGTCCCCTCTTCTCGTGCAGGCCCGCCCCGCCTCACCCCCGCGAGGGCAGGACGAGCCCGGTCCATCAGGCCGTCAGGGCGGGAGCCTGAGGCGGGGTGGGGAGCACCTTGGACAGGAGCTTCGCCACGGCGATAACGGTGCGGTCGGAGAGGTAGGGGCCGACGATCTGGATGGCGAGCGGACGGCCGTCGCTGGTCTGGCCGGTAGGCATCACCACAGCCGGCAGACCGACGGGGGACGCAAGGTTGACCCAGCTCGTCTGGTCGAAGAAGCCGCGCTTCTCGCCGTCCACAGTGATGTATCGGTCCTGCAAGGGCACAGAGGTCTGGTCGAGGACGGCGGCGGTCGGCGCAGCCGGGGTGATCAGCACATCGTGCTCGGCGAAGTAGTCGGCCCACTGCGCGCGCAGCTTCTGCCGGTCCTCGTCGGCGCGCGCCCAGTCGCGGTGCCGCATGGTGCGGGACTTCAGGTAGCGCGCGGACGGCGCGTCATCAGCGACGGACTCGGCGGCCTTCACCTCTTCGGCGAACGCCTCGTCGGTTGCCGTAGCCGCAGAAGTGGCGTACATCAGCCGCTCGAACAATGTGTTGCTCGCGGCGAAGTCCACGGGGCGCGTGGCGTTGTCGACGTGGGCGCCGGAGGTGCGCAGTGCGTTGGCCACCTGGCCCATCAGATTGCGCGTTGAGGCGTCCACGCGGCAGAAATCATCGTCGGCCCACAGGCCCACCCGGTACTGGCCAAGTCGAGCCTTCGTCGGGGCGGGCAGGTCGATCTTCCAGGCGTCGGCATCGGCGCCGGCCGGGGCGGCGAGGACATCCAAGAGCAGGTCGAGGTCATCGGCGTCTCGCGCGATCGGGCCGAGGGTGAGCATGTCGCTGGAGGTGAGCCAGCCAGGCGGCCGGGGGATGTGTCCGCGGGTGGGGATGATCGGTGAGGCGCCGCGTGAGGTGCGCAGGGCGAACACACCGCAGTACGCGGCGGGCAGCCTTAGTGACCCGGCGAGGTCCGAGCCGACTTCCAGGGCGCTGAGGCCGGTAGCGACGGCGACGGACGGGCCGCCTGAGGAACCACCAGCGGTGTGCGCCGGTGAGTGAGGGTTGTTCGTCCCACCGAAGATCGGGTTTGCCGTCTGGATGTCCTGGCACATCGCCGGCACGTTTGTCTTGCCGATGATGATGGCCCCGGCTTGGCGGAGCAGGGCCACGATGTCGGCGTCCGTGCTGGGGATGTGGTCGCTGAGGTCGGGGGAGCCGCACGTGGTGCGCATCCCTTTGGTCTCCAGGGAGTCCTTGATGGTGATGGGCAGGCCGTGCAGCGGACCCATAGTGCGGCCGGTCCTTGCGAGGTATGCATCGGCCTTGTCGGCGGCGGCGCGGGCGGCGTCAGCGTCGAGGGTTACGACGGCGTTGAGGCCGGGGTTGACCTTGGCGTGGTGGGTGAGGACCTGGTCCAGGAGGTCGCGGGCGGTGATGGTGCCGCGCCGCAGGGCGGAGAGCTGGGCGCGCGCGGTGGATCGGTACGGGGCGGTGCTGTTCATGGCGTCCTTGGTTGCTGCGGCTGTGGTTGCCGCGAAGGCCGTCTTCGGCAGAATGACGGCGCCCGCCGTGGTAGCGGCTGCGGCGAGGAGTGTTCTGCGGTTCAAGTGCGGACTCCAGGCGCGCAGTCGGCCTCTGATTTCGGCGCCGGTGCCGTGAAGTAGCGGGCGACTCGGACGAGGTGACGGAGGTCCTTCTGCGGGGTCGGGGTGTTCAAGGCCGCGTCAGCGTAGGAGGCCGGTTTGCTTACCGGCCCGTGCTGGCGCTGGAGGAGTGCGGCACGGATCTGGTCGGCGGTAACGGCGGCGGCCTGGTCCTTGCTCGACCGCCACCAGGTGGCGCGGCCGGTCTCGGCAAGAGCACGTGCATCGGGAGAAAGGTAGGGGCGCAGTTCGATCTGGGCGTCTCGGATCTCGACGACGTGCCGGTACAGGTCGAATGACACGTCGCGGGAGCCCTTGGCAGGCTCGACGAAGACGATGCTCGGCTCCGCAGCCGAGACGGCCTGCCAGAGCTGTTCGAGCTGCTGGTACTGCTGGCGCTCACGGCGTCCGTGGCGGGCGCCCAACAGGCGCGCGGCCACGATGGGCATGAAGTAGCCGATCTGGGTCAGGGTCGCTCCGACGTCGCCGCAGATCCAGGCGTAGGGCTCGGCGGGCCGCACGCTGAAACCGAACTCGGCCCCGAGGATGGCGCACAGGCGGATGCCGCTGTAGCCGAGGGTGATGACGGCGCCGACGGCGATCAAGCGCAGACCGCGGCTGATCCACGGGTCCGCGATCTCACCGGCGTACTTCCAGCACACACGGGCGAGGTAGATCTCGGCTGCCGTGTACGTGCACATGTAGAGCAGCAGGTACGCCTGGAACGCCGGGTCGTGCGCGTAGTACAGGGTGAAGTCAGTGGGGCGCTGTGAGACGGGCGTCAGCAGCACGAACAGCGCTGCCATCATCACGATGACCGAGAGCGCGCCGGCCATCAGCCGCTTCGCGCGGCGCGCAGCCTGCTCAGGCTCCTTCGTCCAGAACGCGAGGACGCTGGCCTGGAGGCCGAAGACGAGCATGACGCAGCCTTGCGCCAAGGGCACGGCGATGTTGGGCACGCCGAACACGCCGTCGATGCGTACCCACACCCAGGTCAGGGAGATGGCGTAGCTCAGTGCGGAGAAGAGGTACGTGAAGGCAAGCGCGACCAGTGCAGGGTCGCGCTGCTGGGGCTTGCGCCAGGCCGTGCGCAGGTCGCGTAGGAGTAGGAGGAAGCCGGAACCCGCGATGATCAAGCACAGCGGGTGAAGTATGTCTTTCATGTTTCCGTCTGGTCAGTCGTCGCGCCGCAAGAGCGTGCGCGTGATGCGGTCAGCCGACTCGCTCTGTGATGCGGGGCGGCTGGTGATGACGTGCGCCTGGAGGAAGGAGCCGACGGCTTCCGCCTCCCGCTCGATCGTCTCGGCGTAGTTCGTCCGGCCGAGCACGGTGGCCCACAGGTCCATCTCGACGTCGCCGAGAATGATCCCGTCCTGGGAGGCCGGGTCCACACGGCTGCCGCTATGGCCCATGAGGAGGTGACCGAACTCGTGGGCAATGATGTGATCTTGATGGGCGGGGCTGGTGTCAGGGTCGTACCTGACGTAGTGCACCCCGCCGCTCTTGACCACCATGCCGCAGGGGGTATCCCCGTCGGCAGCGCTGCCAGCCGCGATCTCGATGGGCTCACCGATCAGGGTCTCGATGTAGCCGCGCAGGTCGCGCACACTCGACACACGGGGGAGATCCAGGGACTGAACGAAGCTGCGGCTCTCGTCGAGAACAGGGTCCACCGGTATCGAAGGCTCAGCCTTGCCGGTGCGGCGTGAGCGGCGGCGCCTCATGGATCGCTCCTCGTGCTGGTGGTCAGGTTTTCCTCTGACTGGTGTCGGTTTCGTCCGATGGCTCGGCTGGTAGACCTTCGAGCCGTCGGACCTGTTCGATCATCGCGGCGGCGGCGGAGAGTCCTTGGTCGGATAGGCCGACCGCCCGCATGGCGATGCTGGTCACGCGAGCGTCCTGCAAGCGTTTCAGCGTGCTTGCGGTCACTCCCTGCTGGTTCATCCGGGCCAGCTCATCCAACTGTGCGACGAGAGCTTCGGGGGCGGCTCCTTCGCTCATCCGCTTCGTGAAGCTGACGAGCTGCCGTTGCAGCTGCTCCGGGGTCGCACCGTTCCCTTTGAACCCGTTGAGGCGAGCGATCAGGCGGTTGATGACCTGAGCCGTAGCGCGGCTCGACCAGTAGTCCTCCGGCACACCGAACAATGCCGCGAGTGCATCCATGTGCTTCTTGGTCGGGTTGTCGGCCCGGCCGGTGCGCAACTGCCACATGTAGGTATTGGAGAAGCTAGGCAACCCCTGCTTCTCCAGCATCTTTACGACCGTCGGGTTGGTGAACGGCCCCCGTGGGTCGTTGGAACACAAAAAATCAAGACGCTCCGCGAAGCTGCCCACATCGGGCTCCTCCTGCGGAGTCTGCGTCCCGTGGTCATGGGTCACGGTGGCGCTCCCTCCCTCCATTCATTTGAGTTGACCTAGATGAGCGTGTCGGTCAACCATCCGCTTAGAATGTTAACTCAGGTTGCTCGACCGGCTGGAGCTGGGTCGCTCGCGCGCCGCGAGCGGGGGCTCCCTGCCTGCAACAGCAGGAGCCGTCGAACTAGTACTCGAACATGGCTCAAGTGACGGGATTCCCAAACGTGACCCTTTCTCCCACTGAACGACGCCTGCAGACCCTGCCGTCGACGATGTGGCAGCACCTCACGATGGACCGCGACATCACCTTCACCATCGGCCCAGAGACGAAGCCGATCGACGCCATGAAGCGGGCCGCGGCGTTCGTCCGGCGGACGCTGCCCATGCTCCTGAAGGGCGAGCAGAGCGCCGGTGTCCTCAGCCAAGACGTCTTGGCGGTGGTCACTGAACTCGTCGACATCACCGCTCGGCACCGGTGCGGCACTGACGTCCTTGGGCGAGTCGTTTTTTTGACGGCGCGCACGTCACCGTGTCGGTGGGGGAGATGAACGGAATCCTGCCCGCGCCAGAAGACGAGCCTGGCCTGTACCTCGTGCACCGCCTTGCCGATGACCTCGGGCAGCACCCTGGTGACGCGGGCGGCTATGTCGCCTGGGCGTCCGTACCGATTCGCCCGGAGACCCGATAGCACCTCGCACCTTGTCGGCGCACCTGCTCACGCGAGCGGTTGCCCCTGCCGTTGCAGGCGTTCCTCCGCGTGGGACAGCCTCATTCAGCTGTCGGGGCAGTGGTAGTCAGTAGTGAAGTCTGGGGGGAAGGGTCTGAAGTCCCACGTGCCGATGGTGCGTCTGTCCCAGTGCACGACTCCACCGAGGTCAGGCCGGACACGTACACCCCGGTCACGAACCTCTTTATCCTCCTGGGGGTGTGCTGCCAGGCGAAAATGTCAAGGCGGGCAGCGCCAGGGAAGTCCATGGCGGGGACAAAGAGCTGGATGCTGTGGCCCGCACGTACGGCTTGTAGGAGGTGGCCGCCGACCGGTGGCGACCCGCCGGACGCATCGTCACCAGCAGGTCGGCAACCTCGATGCCGCTGCGGGCGTGGAACTCGTAGAACGTGCTGACGGCGGCGAGCTTGCGGTTCACGCTGGACGCCGTGCAGTGGTGCTCGACCGTCGGCAGCACCGCCACCGTCCCGTTCCGGGCCAGTGGCGGCAGGCGCAGTCAGGCCACGAAGGCAGCCACGACCTCCAGGTCCACCAACTTCCAGTCCAGACCGCGGCCGTCGAGGTAACTCCACCAGTCCTTCAGGTCGTGGGTGTACGCCTTGACCGTGTTCGGCGACCGCTCGATCGCCGTCAAGTAGGCCAGGAACGACTCCACCGGACCGACCGGCCGCAGATCATCCCCCAACAGCGTCCACGACTCCGTCGCCGACCCGGGTGCCAGCACCCTCTGTACGCGCATCGCGCCTCCAACCCCTCCGTGATGGACAACGGCAGATAACCGCATCCACCAAGGGAGTTGGGGGACTTTCCACGTGCTTCACGCACATGAACGACACGCTCGCGCGGGCTCAAGGTAACGGCCCGGTACTTTTTTGCCGCATCGCGCCCCGTCGACTGCGCGGGCGCTCCGGCCGCGGCGTGCACGCTCTGGGTATCGAGCACCACCAGGCTCGGGTCCGCCTTCCGACGCGCCATTTCCCGCACCTGCCAGCGCAGCAGGTCGTGAATGGTCTGGTCGATGCCGTCGTCACGCCAGGTGTAGAAGTAGTACTTCACCGCGCCGGGTGGCGGAAAGTCGTGTGGGAGCAGCTCCCACTGGCAACCCGTCCGACCCTGGTAGAGCAGCGCGTTGACGATCTCCCGCATCCCGTACCGGCCCTGATGGCCGCTGACCGAGGGATGCGCGGCCTTCCACGCGGCGATCACAGGCTCGACCAGCGCCCGCTGCTCGTCGCTCACGTCGGTCTTGTAGGGCTTGCGCTCGCTCACGGTGCCCAGCCCAACATGCCTATGGCCGCCGACCGGCCGGGATGCCGCACCGCCACACGTTCAGGTGACGACAAAACTCCTATGCACTCTCATTCCGCCCTCTGAGGCCCAGGTCACGCCCTTGTGCCAGGCCATGGCGACACCGGTGGTCAGCTGGACCGGCAGGAAGACCGCCGCGGTGAGCAGCCCGAAGCGGCGGCCGGCCTGCTGGGTGAAGCCGCTTCGGGCCTCCGGGGTGAGCATGCGCCGTGCCAGCGGCAGGACCACGAGTGACAGTGCCAGTTGTCCGCCGACCCACAGGGCCGCGCCGGTGACGTGGGCGAAGCGTACGAAGGCCCATCCGTCCACGCCGTTCACTGCCCCACTCGTACGGTGCCGTGGGCGCCGGATTCGGCGTGCCGCATGTCGTGGTCGACGAAGGGGTAGTTCCCGGCACCCGGGAAGCGGGTTTCCACGAATCCGCCCTGGGCCGGGGCCAGATCGAGCGCCTGGGCGCCGCCGCGGTCCGGATTGTCGGGGCGCAGCAGGTAGGCGCCTTCCTTGTAGACGGTGTCGAAGACGGTGCCGACCAGGTGGAAGGCGATGCCGTCGCTGGGACCGGCGGCGATGATCCAGAAGCGGGCTCGTTCTCCGGCGCGGGCGGTGAGGGGAGCCTTCGCGTACTGGGCGGCGATGCCGTTGAACACCCAGGCGTCGGGGCGGGCGTTGTTCATCTTGGCCACCTGGCCGCTGCTCCCGGGTTTGCCGAGGTACAGCTGGGAGCTGACGAGTACGTACTCGCGGTCGACGGGGGGCAGATCGGGCGGGTCGATGATGACGGCCCCGAACATGCCGTTGCCCATGTGCTGGAGCATGGGGGCGGTGCTGCAGTGGTACAGCCAGGCCCCGGCGTGTTCGGCGCGGAAGCGGTAGACGAGTTCTTCGCCCTGTTCGATGGTGCGCATGGGGCGGTCGGGTGCCAGGGCTCCGGCGTGGAAGTCGATGCCGTGTCCCATGCGGGTGTCGTTGACGAGGGTGATCTCGAAGGTGTCGCCGACCTTGCCGCGCAGGACGGGTCCGGGCGCGGTGCCGCCGAAGGTCCACATGCGCTGGCGTACTCCGGGTGCGACTTCGATGTCTTTCTCGACCGCGTTCAGGCGTACTTTGTGGACGCGCTCCGGGCTTGCGGGCGCGAGGGTGGCGGGGCGGGGTTTCCATCCTCGGGTGAAGTCGGCGCCGAGGTTCAGCTGGGCGCCGGGCGTGCCGGGAGCCGCGGTGTGGCCGTCGTGGCCGCCAGTGGCGGGGGCTGCGGCCGTATCGGTCTTCTGGACCATGATGCGCATGCTCATGCCCGCGGCGCGGTGGCCGGGCACGGTGCACCACGCGTCGCGGTCGGCGGTGACCGTGCCCACGTCCAGGCGGGCCTCGGCGTGGTGGCCGAGCAGGGGTGTGCCCGGCCCGTCCTGGACGCGCAGGTCGTGCCGCATGCTGTCCTTGTTGGTGACCTCGAGCACCAGTCGTGTACCGGCGGGGACCGTGATGGTTGCCGGGCTGACGCGCATCGCGGAGAGCGTTACTTCGACGGTGCGTGTCCCGGTAGCGGCCGTGTCGGCTGTCCCGCCCCGGGCCGGCGGCGTGCTGCCCGGCGTCATGGCCAGGACGACTGCGATGACGGTGATCAGGACACCGGCCGCGCCGCCGAGCAGGGGTGCCCCGCCCGGGAGGGTGCGCGGATTCGGCTTGTCGCTGGTGGAGCGCTGTTTGTACAGGACACCGACGCACAGCACGGCGAACGACGCCACGGAGGCGCCGGCCAGCAGCCATCCGACAAGGGCGGCCGGGTGGGGCAGGGACAGTACGAGCAGTGGCACGGCGATATTGAGGGCAGCCAGGCGGGCGGGCCATGCCCGGTCGAGTCCCGCCTGGACGGTGGCGCGGCCGGCCGGTCCTTTGCCCAGGACGACGGGCAGGAGGTGAGTCATCGCTCCGATGAGCACTTGGGCCACCGTGCCGACCAGGAGCAGCCACGTCACCGGTTCCAGGTCGGTGTGCAGATGGTGCAGGGTGCGGGTGCTCACCAGTACCAGGTCGGCCAGGACCGCGACGATGAACCAGCCGGTCGCCGTGGCGAGCATGAGGGCGGCCGGGGAGCGGGGGGCGCGGCGCCGTGCCGTGGTGACGAACAGGACGGCCGCGTCGATCAGACCGGCGGCGTAGAGAGCCAGTCCGGCCGCGGCCGGCAGTGGCGTACCTGCCAGCAGGCCGGCGGTGATCAGTGCCAGTCCGGCCAGCAGGAGTCCCAGGGTCCGTCGGGCCACCCGTACGGTGCGGTCCTCCATGCGCAGGCGCAGCACGGTGGGCCACAGCATGAACAGGGTTCCGATGACCGGCAGTCCGACCCAGCCGAGGAGGTTGACGTGGATGTGGGCGAGCATGATCTCGGTGTGCCGGCCGGCGCCCCATCCGGTGGCCAGCAGCCCGCCGAGTACGGCTCCCACGGCCAGGGCGAGTGCGGCGGCCTTGTAGTAGTGGGTGATCAGGGTCAGCCTGCCGCCGAGCGCGCGGCGGCCCATGCGCACCAGGGCCGTCAGATGCGCGAGGACGGCGGCCGTGAACGCGGCAGCCCCGGCACCTGTCAGAACGGGGATGTCAGCGGCTATGCCACCGAGTACCGCGAGGATGGCGAGGTTGAGCCCGGCCAGGCGGGTGTTGCTCCACCGGACGTCGGGTTCGGGGGCGTGGAGGAGGGCGACAGTGAAGTGCTCGCTCCATACGACGATGGCGTTGGTGACCGCCCCGAGCAGGAACATGTGCAGGGTCAGCCACCGTGCGGGAGGGAAGCTCTGGCCGACAGCGGCGGTCAGCAGCGCGGCCGCGAGCCAGCCGACGACGACAAGGTGCCGGCGCGCGTGGCTCGAACGGAGACTCGAACCGTCACCGGGCCGGTGCGGTGCGGTGGATCCGGTCGGGGAAGAGAGGGTGACCACGCGTGCTCCTTGGGAGTCCCACTTCTCGACGGGGACGTTATGGGCCTGATTCTCACCGCGGGTGACTGTCCTGGCGGGTTGGCATTGGTCCCGGTGACAGGGCTCTTCGGCCCTTTGGGGGCGGGTCTTCCGGACCCGGCCGGACGGTGAAGCATCCTCCCGTTGGCCGTGTCGCCCCGATACGCTCCGGCCGGGGCGCCGTGCGCGGCGTCCGGATGGAGGCCGGTCAGGGGCAGGGTGCCGCTGTGAAGCACCCTGCCCCTGACCGGCCCTGCGCGGGCCGGCCCGGGACCTTCGGTGCCTGCCGGGTCAGCGGTGGGTTAGCTGCAGCCGCCAGGCCTCGGGGCCGCGTTCGGCGTAACTCACCGAGAAAACGCCGGGGTTGCGGTCCTCGATCTGTCCGAGCAGAGGCAGCGGGTCGTGCGGCGCGACCAGCATCATGGCACCGCCCGAGGAGATGGCTTCGAGGGCGCCGAAGACTGTGGCGTGACGCAGGGCGTGCGGCACCTCGCGAACGTCGAGGACGGGGATGTCCTCGTCGTCGGCGTCTCCGCAGGCGCAGGTGCCTCCGCACCCGCCGCCCTCGCTGTCGGCGCCCTCCGCGACCGCCTCGTCGTGCGCCGGAGCACCGAGCAACTCATGCATGCCGTTCAGCAGTTCGGCCAGTGAGACATTGCGGGCCGAGGCGAGCAGCGGGAGTACGAGGGTGTTCTCCTTCCACAGGTGCTCCTCGAAGAGCACCTGCAGGGCGCGGGCTTCGGCTGCCGCGTGGACGGCGGAGGGAGCGGTGCGCATCGCCTCGACGAGTGCGTGGATGCGGCGGTGCTCGGCCAGCATGCCGTCGACGAGCAGCCGTGCCTCGTCGGTGCGACGGGCCGTGGGATAGAGGGCGGCCTCCTCGGCCGAAGCGTGCGGGAGGAGTTCACGGTCGCAGAAGGCGACCAGGCCGACGCGGATGTCGTCGGCTGTGCCCGGGCTGCGGTCGGCGGAGTCGAGCAGCATCGTGACGCGGCCGGCCAGTTCTCCGGCCAAGTGGGCGTGGTGTGCCTCGACAGCTTCGACTGCTGCGGCGTCCTCGGAAGTCGAGGCCAAAGTGAGACGGTTCATGGGTGTCTCCAGCGATTCGCGGCCGGGCAGACCCGCCCGGGCCGATACTCGCAATATACTACGGACATGTCCGTGGAAAATGATGGTCCCCTTCCCGGTGACGGGCCGGCCAGCCGACCGGCCCTCTCCCGGCAGCGCCGGACGGTTCTGCAGCACCTGCGGGGCCGGCCGCGTCCTGTGACGGCCACCGCGCTCACTGACCTGTGCGGATTGCACGTCAACACCGTCCGGGAACATCTGGATGCGCTGGTGGACGCCGGTCTGGCGGTGCGTGAGCGCGCCCCTGCCGCCGGGCGCGGGCGCCCGGCCTGGCTCTATCGCGCCGTGCCGCCGCAAGCGTCGGCCGCCCGCGACTACGCCGGGCTGGCAGCCGTGCTGGCCGGGCAGATCGCCCGGTTCAGCACCGATCCGCAGCGCGACGCGCTGGCTGCAGGGCAGGAGTGGGGGCGTGCCCTGGTCGCCGGACAGGAACCGGCGACCAGCGCGCGGGAGGCGCGCGGGCGGATGCTGGCCCTTCTGGGCGACATCGGCTTCGCCCCGGAGTCCGACGACGAGGGGCTCGGCGCACGGCTTCCGCAGTGCCCCTTCATCGAGGTCGCCCGCGAGTACCCAGGCGTGATCTGCGGGGTCCACGCCGGGCTGGTCACCGCTGCTACGGCCGCCCTGGGAGGCGAGGCGGAGCGGGTGGCCCTGCATCCGTTCGCGGAGCCGGGCGCCTGCCTGCTGCGGTTCGACGCCGGTCCGCAGGAAGGTTTCCCCAGGACCGGCCGTCCCGAGTCCGCGGGAGCGGACAGCGGCCGGGCAGGGGACGGCCCGGCAGACGGGCGCGAGGGGCACGCGCCCGTCGGAGATCGTCGGTGACCGCGCCCGGTGGTCTCCGCCCGCAGCGCCGGACCCGTCGAGGGCTGCTCATGCTGCCTGCCGCGTTCGCCCTGCTGTCCGGCCTCGACGCGGCACTGATGCTGCTCGGCCTGCCCAGCCCGGTGACGGCCCGGCGGCTGCCCGAGGTCCACGGGGCGCTGCTGGTGCTCGGCTTCGCAGGGACGCTGGTGGCACTGGAGCGGGCCGTCGCCCTGCGCAGCAGATGGGCCTACCTCTCGCCCGCCCTGCTGGGCGCCGGCGCAGTCCTGCTGGTGACCCCCCTCCCAAAGCGCGCCGGGCAACTGCTGTTCGTCGGGGGCACCGCCGTCCTTCTGGCGCTCTACGCGCGCTTCTGGCGCCGCCAGCGGAGCGCTGCCCTCCTCACCCAGGCCGCGGGAGCGGTGGCCGCGCTCGGCGCAGCGCTGCTGTGGCTGGGAGGGATGGACATACCCCTGCTCCTTCCATGGTTTGCCGGCTTCTTGGTGCTGACCATCGCCGGGGAGCGCCTGGAGCTGTCCCGTGTCACGGTTGTGAGCCCGCGTGCGGAACACGTGTTCCTGGGCTGTGCGGGTGCCCTCCTGGCCGGCGCGGCCACCACACTGCTGTGGCCCGCGGCCGGCAGTCTGCTGCTCGGGGCGGCGGTGCTCGCGCTCGTCGGCTGGCTCGCCGAGCACGATGTCGCCCGCCGGCTGCTGCGCTCCTCGGGACAGTCCCGTTTCACCGCCGCCTGCCTGCTCGCCGGATACGCCTGGCTGGCGCTTGCCGGAGTGTTGTGGCTCGTCATCGGGCCGATCACCGGCGGCCGGTACTACGACGCCCTGGTGCACGCTGTCTTCCTGGGGTTCGTCATGTCGATGATCATGGCGCACGCACCGGTGATCCTTCCCGCGGTGCTGCGCCGCCCCCTGCCGTATCACCCCTTGCTGGCGCTTCCGGCCTGGCTGCTGCACACCTCGCTGGCCTTGCGTGTGCTCATCGGTGACCTGCGGGACATCGAGTGGGCGTGGCGTCTGGGCGGCGCGTTGAACATAGCGGCCGTGCTCTGGTTCGTCATCGCGGCGGCGAGCCTGTCCGCGGCCGCCTCGCGCCGCCCGAGCGGCGGCACCGCGGCAGGCAGGGCAGTCCGCAAGGCGCCGGCGCCGTGAGAGAACCGTCCCGCCCGGGCGAAGGACGGGCACCGTTCGGTGAGCGGCGGCTGTCAGGGCGCTGTGCGGTACGGGAGACCGTGCACGCACTGCCGCAGGGCGCCGGAGTGGTCGTGGTGTTCGCGCGCCGCCGGCCTGTGGCGTCCCGTCAGCCTCCTCGCCACAACCGCGATGTCGAAGACGTCGGCCCGGTCGGCTTCCTTGGCCGGGGTGAGGAGGCCGAGGAGCAGGGTGCCCAGGCCCGTCCGGTCAGGACCATCGCAGTGGACCGGTTGCGCGGCTCCGACATCGGCATCGACCGCCGCGGCGGCCCGCAGCGCGGCCGCCGATCCCCACGGCCCCGGCCGCCTCCGAGCAGCGAAACCGTGCGGCTCCGGTTGATTGCGCCGGCCCCGTCAACGGGGCGCCGCCACCGGCCCGGCAGGACTCTCACGGGCCGGCCGGCCCACACGGCAGGGCCGAACGGCACTGCCCGACGTGCTGTCACGAACCTTAGATTGCAAGCAAGTCAGGTTAGCCTAACCACAGTACGAAAAGGGCAGGGCGCATGGTGCTCGGGGAGTGTCCGGCAGGTTCGCACGTTGTGCTGCGAGGGGTCGAGACACATCGGCGTGACAGGCTGCGGATGGCGGAGCTGGGCTTCGTCGTTGGCGCGCGTCTTCATGTGATCAGCCGTGATGTCACCGGCCGGATCGTCGTCGCGGTGAACGAGACCCGGCTGGGCCTGGACGGCGCGACCGGCTCGGCGCTCGTCGTGGAAGCGGAACCGAAATGGTGAGGACATCCGGCGTCCGCGGCGCGCCCCAGGCGCGGCGGACGCCGCAGTCCACCGCGTCGTGCTGCTCGCCGGCACAGAAGAAGCTTCCGGCGGACGGTCCCACATCCTTCAGGATCGCTCTGGTGGGCAATCCCAACGTCGGTAAGTCGACCCTCTTCAACGCCCTGACCGGGGCACGTCGGCGTACCGGCAACTGGCCCGGCACCACGGTCGAAGTGGCGAGCGGCTCATGGTCCGCCGCCGGCACCGTCATGGAGGTCCTCGATCTCCCCGGTACGTACAGTCTGACGCCGCGATCGCCGGACGAGGCCCTGGTGCGCGACGTGCTGGACCACCGGGCCGATCCGCAGGCCCCCGACCTGGTGGTCGCCGTGCTGGACGCGGCGAACCTGGCCCGCAACCTGTATCTGCTGGCCCAGGTGCTGGACACCGGGGTGCGGGTCGTCGTCGCCCTGACCATGCTCGACCTGGCACGCGCGCGCGGCCGCACGGTGGACGAGGAGGAGCTGTCCCGGGTCCTTGGTACCCCGGTCGTCGCGGTCGGCTCGCGATCGCGCGACGGCCTGGACCCGCTCGCCACCGAGATCCGACGCGCCCTTCATGCGCCTCCACCACTTCCGCCCCGGCTGAGCGAGCCCGTGGAGGCCGCCGTCGAGGAGCTGATCTCACGCCTCACGGCCGAACCGGCCACCTGCGATCACAACGTCGCCGGGGTCCCCGCTCGCCGGCTTGCCCTGCACCTGCTCACCGGCAGCGACAGTGACCCGGTCAAGGACACCGCGCCGCCCCCGGCCACTACCGTCACCGACGCGCTCGAGCACCATCTGGACCGCCTGCGGGCCGACATCGTCGCTCCGGGCGAGCCGCCCGGGGAAACCGGTCCGGACGAGGACCTCGACCTCGAGACGCTGCTCGCCGAGCAGCGGTACGCATGGGTGCGGCGCGTCATGGCCTCCTGTGTGCGGGACGCCGCGGAGTCCACACGTACGCTCTCGGACCGCCTGGACCGGTTCGCCACCTCCACCTGGCTGGGCATGCCGCTGTTCCTGGCCGTCATGTGGGGTGTGTTCACCGCCACGACCACACTGTCGGCCCCACTGCAGGGCGCCCTGACCGCACTGTTCGACGGGCCGGTCTCGGACGGGGTGCGCCACCTGCTGGCTGCTGGCCGGCTGGACGGCACATGGTGCGCCCGGTTCCTCCTGGGAGGGCTGATCCCCGGCGTCGGAGCGGTACTGGCCTTCGTGCCCCTCATGGCCATCATGTTCGTGCTGCTGGCGTTGCTCGAGGGCTCCGGCTATCTGGCACGGGCGGCCTTCGTCGCGGACCGGATGCTTCGTCTGATCGGACTGCCCGGCCGAGCTTTCCTGCCGCTCATCGTGGGCTTCGGCTGCAATGTTCCCGCCGTCGCCGCCACCCGGGTGCTCTCCGACGCACGCCACCGGTTGATGACCGGCCTGCTGGTCCCCTTCGTCACCTGCAGTGCCCGTCTGACCGTCTACCTGATGCTGGCCGACGTGTTCTTCCAGCGTCATGCGGGCACTGTCGTCTTCGCCATGTATGTGCTGTCCATCGTGCTGGTCGTCGTCGTCGGGCTGGCACTGCGCCACACACTCTTTCGCCACCAGCCCCGCGAAGCGATGATCCTCGAACTGCCGCCCTACCGGCTGCCGACTGTGAGGGTCGTCGCCGCGCAGTCCTGGCAGCGGCTCGCCGGCTTCCTGCGCACCGCCGCGGGCATCATCGTCGCCGCCACTGCCGCGGTGTGGCTGCTCACGGCGATTCCCGCGCAGGACGGCTCCTTTGCCGAGGTGCCGGTCTCCGAGAGCTTGTACGGCAAAGCCGGCGAAGCCGTCTCGGTTGTCTTCGAGCCCGCCGGATTCGGCGACTGGCACGCCACCGGTGCGCTGATCACCGGGTTCGTCGCCAAGGAAGCGGTGGTCTCCACCTTCGCCCAGAGCTACAGCACGGACGAACCGGACGATGTACGGCAAGCCGGTGATCTGGGCGCACGTCTGAAGGAAACGTTCGATGGCGCCTCCGGTGGGCACCCCCTGCCGGCGGTCCTGGCGTTCATGGTCTTCCTGCTGGCCTATACGCCGTGCGTGGCGACCGTGGCCGCCCAACGGGTTGAATTCGGCACCCGCTGGGCGGTGCTGGGGACGGTGGGCCAGCTCGCGATCGCCTACGTCCTTGCCGTCGCCGTGTTCCAGATCGGAAGTCTGCTGTCGTGAACCCCTTGCGTGACGTCCTCGCCGCGGTCGAGACAGCCCCTGCGGGCAGCACCCTCGCGGGTATCGCCCGTGATCTCGGGATCAGCCGGGACGAGGTCGAGGCCATCGTGGAGTACTGGGCCGGCCGCGGCCGGCTGCGGGTCAGCGCGATGGCTCCGTGCCCGCCGACGGGATGCTCCGGCTGCCGTCTGCGCTCCGCGGACAGCGGTTGTCCATCCGGTACCGGCGACGCCCCCGCTTCTTCGGTTCCGGCCCTCTCCGTCACAACCCCCGGAGCGGTGATCACCATTTCCGCCCGCCCGACGGGCCGGCATCGCACCTGACGCCGGATCAAGCGGGTCACCGGGCACCGGTGTGGGGTCTTCGATGACCGGACGACGGCCGCGCTGCGAGGCGGTCGCGGTCTCGCGGGACGGTCCACAGCCTCGGAGGTGCGGCTCCCGCTGCCCGCTGCCCAGGGGCACGTACACGGGCCGGATCAGCCGGCCCGGCGCACGCGCCGGGTCCTGCGGCGGCGCACCGCCGAGCGGCGTCGAGGGACGCGTCGAGAACCGGAAGCGTCCCGTCCGAGCATCCGAGCATCGGAGCGCGGACGCGAGGACCTGCGACGCTCCGTGCCCCGGGCCAAGGAATCGCGGGGGAGCCCGGCCCGGAGGCCGGGCTCCCCCGCGTACGTCGAGGGCGGTCCGTCGTCCCCGCCACCCGTGGTGACAGGTGGCAGGTGTCAGGGACGCGGCGCCAGTGGTGAGGCGTCGACCGAGCCGGGGCGCCCGGGGCGGTCAGCCGATGGCGATGTCGGCGCGGGCACGGTCAGCAGATCTGCCAGCTCGCTCTGGTACGGGAAGGATCCGGGCTCGTAGCCGCACCACGGCTCTTCGGCGTAGGGGTCTCCGGTGACGGCGTAGGCGCGGGAGCGCGAACCCCCGCATACGCGGCGGAACTCGCAGCGGCCGCACCGGCCGCCGAGACGCTCGGGATCGCGCAGCCCTGTGAAGAGTTCGGATTCGCGGTAGATCTCGGTCAGCGGCCGGGTGCGCACGTTCTCCGCGCCGAGAGGGAGGAAGCCGCTGGGATGCACGGTCCCGGTGTGGGACACGAAGACGAAGCCGCGGCCGGCGTTGACGTCCAGCGGCGGACGGCGGGCCCGGCGCTGCCCGTCGTTCAGGCCCAGCTCCTGCGAGCGCTGACGCAGCTGGAGGTAGAGCGGTCCGAGGCCCAGTGTCTCGACATGGTCCTCGCCCTTCGCGGTCAGCACCGCGCGCTGCAGGGCGACCCGGCGGAAGTGGTGCGCCTCGGTGGTCTTGGCCGGCAGCGACAGACCGACGTCGTAGACGAAGTTGAGCACGTCCTCCGTCTCCTGGGCGCTGAGCGAGGCCAGTTGGCGGCCCCGACCGGTGGGCACGAGGAAGAACGCGCTCCACAGCATGACCCCGTGTTCGCGCACCAGGGCGGCGATCTCCGGCAGGTCGTGGAGGTTGTGCCGGGTGACGGTGGTGTTGATCTGCACCCTCATACCCAGTCGGCGGGCGGTGTCCCACGCGTCCAGGGTCCACCGGTAGACGCCCTTGACGCCGCGGAAGCCGTCATGGAGTTCGGCGGTGGATCCGTCGAGGCTGAGGGAGAGGCCCGCTGCCCCCGCCTCGTGCACGGCACGAAGGTTGTCCGCCGTGAGGGTGGGGGTCCCAGAGGGGGACACCGCGACGCGTACGCCGGCCAGTGTGCCGTAGGCGATCAGTTCCAGCAGGTCGGGGCGCTGGAAGGGATCGCCGCCGGTGATCACGAAGAGGGGGGCGGGACGGCCGAAGGCGGCGATCTGGTCGATCAGATCCTTGGCTGCCCGGGTGTCCAGCTCGCGGGGGTCACGGTCGGGGACCGCATGGGCCCGGCAATGCAAACAGGCCAGTGGACAGGCCCGAGTCGATTCCCAGATGACGATGAAGGGCTTTTCCCCCACGTCCTGGTGTTGCCGGCGGACCGGTCGGGCGCCGCTCATCGGGGACGGGGAAAGCGCTGGGCCGCCCGCCTGACGGGGGCCGCGGGAGGGGTGGAGCAGCGGCAACCGGCCGCGGCCGCGTGCCTGGAGGGCGGCGGACACGGGGCGGGGCAGCCACTCGCGTACCAGGAGCGGTCGTACATGATCAGTACCTCCGAGTCGGTCACCCACAGCATGCGGTGGCGAAGGCGCGCATCGCGTGGGTCGGCCAGCACTCGGAGCAGGGCCATTGGTCCCTCCCGGCCGAATCGTTTGAGGGCCGTCCGGCCACTGACTGCAGGACGCTTCGGCCCCGGCCACCTGTACTGGTGGGGAACTAGCGTTCCGACCATGGAGAACGACGAAGACACGGGTGCCTCGGATATCCGTGGCGAGCAAGGCTGGCCGCTGGCCGGACGAAGGCTTTTGACGCGTCGCGAGGTGTCCGCAGACGGCCGCGCCGTGTTCGGCACAGGCGATCCGAAATGGGAGAGTTTCTACCGCGACCGCTGGTCCCACGACAAGGTGGTGCGCTCCACTCACGGGGTCAACTGCACCGGTTCCTGTTCCTGGATGGTTTATGTCAAGGAAGGAATCATCACCTGGGAGCACCAGGCCACCGACTACCCGTCGATCGGTACCGACTGCCCCGAGTACGAGCCCCGCGGCTGCCCGCGCGGTGCGTCCTTCTCCTGGTACACCTACTCACCCAGCCGGGTCCGCTACCCCTATGTACGCGGCAAGTTGCTGACGATGTGGCGGGAGGCCCGCCGCCGGCTGGGCGACCCGGTCGCCGCGTGGGCGGAGATCACCGGCGACCCGGCCAAGGCCCGTGCGTACAAGCGGGCCCGGGGCAAGGGCGGCCTGGTGCGCGCCGACTGGGACGAGGTGTCCGAGCTGGTCGCCGCGGCCCATGTGCATACCGTCAAGACCTACGGTCCGGACCGGGTGGCCGGATTCTCACCCATCCCCGCGATGTCGATGGCCTCGTTCGCCGCGGGCACGCGGTTCCTGTCGCTGATCGGCGGGACTCTGCTGTCGTTCTACGACTGGTACGCCGACCTGCCCATCGCCTCGCCGCAGGTCTTCGGCGACCAGACGGATGTGCCGGAGGCCGCCGACTGGTGGAACGCCGGCTACTTGATCATGTGGGGGTCCAATATCCCCGTCACGCGTACCCCGGACGCCCACTTCCTGACCGAGACCCGGTACAACGGCACCAAGGTCGTCGCCGTGAGCCCGGACTACGCCGACAACGTCAAGCACGCCGACGAGTGGATGGCCCCTCACCCGGGGACCGACGGGGCACTGGCCATGGCGATGGGCCACGTCATCCTGCGCGAGTTCCTGGTCGACCGCTCCACGCCCTACTTCGAGGGCTACCTGCGCCGGTTCACCGACGCCCCGTTCCTGATCACGCTGCGCGAGCGGGACGGCGACATGGTGCCGGATCGTTTCCTCAATGCGGCCGACCTCGGTGACGAGAGTGAGAACGCACAGTTCAAGACCGTCCTGTTCGACGGCGGGAGCGGTGAGCCGGTCATTCCCAACGGCTCCCTCGGATTCCGCTGGGGCGAGGAGGGCGAGGGCCGGTGGAACCTCGAACTCGGTGACGCCGAACCGGAGCTGAGCCTGCTGGAGCACGCCGAGGACACGGTCACGGTGGCCCTGCCGCGCTTCGACGAGGGCCCCACCGAGGGCGGCTCCATCATGGTGCGCGGCGTCCCGGTGCGCCGGATCGCCGGCAAGCAGGTCACCACGGTCTTCGATCTGATGCTCGCCCAGTACGGGGTGCACCGGCCCGGACTCCCCGGCGCCTGGCCCTCCTCGTACGAAGACGCCTCCCAGCCGTACACGCCCGCCTGGCAGGAGACCATCACCTCCGTCCCGGCCGTCCAGGCGGCCCGTATCGCCCGGGAGTTCGCCCGCAACGCGGAGCGCACCGAGGGCAAGTCCATGATCGCCATGGGGGCGGGCACCAACCACTGGTTCCACTCGGACACCATCTACCGGGCGTTCCTCGCGCTCACCACCATGACCGGCTGCCAGGGCGTCAACGGCGGCGGCTGGGCCCACTACGTCGGACAGGAGAAGGTCCGCCCGATCACCGGCCTGCAGCATCTGGCGTTCGCTTTCGACTGGCAGCGGCCCACCCGCCACATGGCGGGTACCTCGTACTGGTACCTCAACACCGACCAGTGGCGCTACGAGGCGTTCGGCCCGGACGAGCTGGCCAGCCCGCTGGGCGAGGGACGGTTCAAGAACCGCTCCACCGCGGACTGCCTGGCCCAGGCGATCCGGATGGGCTGGACACCCGGCCACCCGGGTTTCAACCGCAACCCGCTGGACCTGACGGACGAGGCGGCGGCCAAGGGCCGCAATGTCTCTGATCACATCGTGGAGGAGCTCAAGTCCGGCGATCTGCGCTTCGCGGCGGAGGACCCGGACGACCCGGCGAACTTCCCGCGCGTCCTGACCGTGTGGCGTGCCAACCTGCTGGGATCCTCCGGCAAGGGCAACGAGTACTTCCTGCGTCACCTGCTGGGCGCCGACGCGGCTATCCGCGGGGAGGAAACCCCGCCCGAGGGGCGTCCCGAGGAGGTCGTCTGGCGGGACGAGGCCCCGGAGGGCAAGCTCGACCTGCTGGTCGCGATGGACTTCCGGATGACATCGACCGGTCTGTTCGCCGACGTGGTGCTGCCGGCCGCCACCTGGTACGAGAAGGACGACCTGTCCAGCACGGACATGCACCCCTTCGTCCACGCGTTCACCCCGGCCATCCCGCCGCCGTGGCAGGCCCGCACGGACTACGACACGTTCATGACCATCGCCGACCGGTTCAGCGAGCTGGCCAAGGACCACCTGGGCACCCGTACCGACGTGCTGGCCGTGCCACTGCTGCACGACACCCCCGACGAGCTCGCCCAGCCCGGCGGTGTGGTCCGCGACTGGAAGACCGGCGAGTGCGAACCCATTCCGGGCCGGACCATGCCCAAGCTGGTGACCATCGAGCGAGACTACGGGGCGGTGGCGGACAAGATGCGCGCCGTCGGACCTCTGCTCGACTCGCTCGGCACCACGACCAAGGGCGTCACCGTCCACCCCGACCAGGAACTGGAGCAGCTGCGGCACAGCAACGGTGTGCGGCGGGGCGGGGTGGCCGACGGGCGGCCGTCGCTGGCCACGGCGAGCGACATGTGCGAGGCGATCCTCGCCCTGTCCGGCACCACGAACGGCCGGCTGGCCACCGAGGGGTTCAGGGCGCTGGAGAAGCGTACCGGCACGGCGCTGGCGGAGTTGTCGGCCGAGCGGGAGGCGGAGCGCATCACCTTCGCCGACACCAGGGTTCAGCCCCGGGCCGTGATCACGTCCTACGAGTGGTCGGGCAGCGAGACCGGCGGGCGGCGCTACTCGCCCTTCGTCATCAACGTCGAGCACCGCAAGCCCTGGCACACCCTCACCGGCCGGCAGCACTTCTTCGTCGACCACGACTGGATGACCGAGATCGGTGAACAGCTGCCGGTCTTCCGGCCTCCGCTGAACGCTCTGCGGCACTACGGCAATGAGCACCTCGGTGAGGACGGGCGTGCCGAGGTGACGGTCCGTTACCTCACCCCGCACTCCAAGTGGTCGATCCACTCCGAGTACCAGGACAACGCCTACATGCTCGCCCTGTCGCGCGGCGGCCCGGAGATCTGGATGAGCAACGCCGACGCCGAGAAGATCGGCGTCAAGGACAACGAGTGGATCGAGGCGTACAACCGCAACGGTGTCGTCGCCGCCCGTGCCGTGGTCACCCACCGGATGCCCGAGGGCACCGTGTACATGTACCACGCCAAGGACCGCACGGTGAACGTGCCGAAGACCGAGGTCAGCGGTAAACGCGGCGGTACCAACAACTCCCTGACCCGTCTGTTGCTCAAGCCGTCGCACATGGTGGGCGGATACGCACAGTTCACCTACGGCTTCAACTACTACGGGCCCACCGGCAATCAGCGCGACGAGGTCACTGTCATCCGTCGCCGCTCCCAGGAAGTGGACTACTGATGCGCGTCATGGCTCAAGTGGCGATGGTGATGAACCTCGACAAGTGCATCGGCTGCCACACGTGCTCCGTCACCTGCAAACAGACCTGGACCAACCGCCCCGGCGTGGAGTACGCCTGGTTCAACAACGTCGAGACGAAGCCCGGTGTGGGCTATCCGAGGCGCTACGAGGACCAGGAGCACTGGAAGGGCGGCTGGATGCTCGACCGGCGCGGCCGTCTGGTGCTGCGCTCCGGCGGCCGCCTCAAGCGGCTGGCCTCGCTGTTCTCCAACCCCGACCTCCCCACCATCGACGACTACGCCGAGCCCGTCACCTACGACTACGACAACCTGGTCAACGCGCCCGCCGGCCAGGACGTGCCCGTCGCCCGCCCCCGTTCCGTGCTCACCGGGAAGCCGGTGTCCATCACCTGGGGCGCGAACTGGGAGGACGGCCTGGGAGGTGCGTCGGAGACCGCCGCCGGCGACCCCAACCTCCGTGGCGAACTGGCCGAGAAGGTCAAGTTCGAGTTCGAGCAGACCTTCATGTTCCACCTGCCGCGGCTGTGCGAACACTGCCTCAACCCGGCCTGTGTCTCGGCCTGTCCGTCCGGCGCCATGTACAAGCGTGTCGAGGACGGCATCGTCCTGGTCGACCAGGACGCCTGCCGCGGCTGGCGGATGTGCGTCACCGCATGCCCGTACAAGAAGGTCTACATCAACCACGCCACCGGCAAGGCCGAGAAGTGCACCTTCTGCTTCCCGCGCATCGAGGCCGGGCAGCCCACCGTCTGCTCCGAGACCTGCGTGGGACGGCTGCGCTATCTCGGTCTCGTCCTCTACGACGCCGACCGTGTCGGCGAAGCCGCCGCGGTCCCGGACGAGAAGGACCTGCTCGACGCCCAGCGCAACGTCTTCCTCGACCCCGATGACCCCGAGGTCCGCGCGGCCGCACGGGCCTCGGGCATAGCCGAGGACTGGATCGACGCCGCCCGCCGCTCCCCGGTACGCGCACTGATCAGCGAGTACAAGGTGGCGCTGCCCCTGCACCCGGAGTACCGCACGCTGCCCATGGTCTGGTACGTACCGCCGCTGTCCCCCGTCCTGGACGCCGTGGGCGAGGCGGGCGGCAACGCGGACAATCCCGATCACGTCTTCGCCGCGGTCACCCGCCTGCGCATCCCCCTGGACTACCTGGCCAGCCTGTTCGCCGCCGGCGACACCGACGTGGTCGCGGGGGTCCTGATGAAGCTGACCGCGCTGCGCAGCTACATGCGCTCCAAGACGCTCGGCGAGGAAGGTGACGAGGCCGCCCTCAAGGCGGTGGGACTCACCCCGACCCAGGCCGAGGACATGCACCGGCTGCTGGCCATCGCCAAGTACTCCGACCGGTATGTGATCCCCGCCGCTCACAAGGAGGACGCCGCCGCACTCAGTGCGATGGAGAACCGCTGCCCCGTCGAGACCTCCGGTGACCAGCCCGCCTCGGAGCGCAAGGTCATGCTCGGTCTTCCCACCTTCCGGCGCCGGGCCGCCACCTCTGACAGCCCCGCAGGAGAAACCGCATGAGCGCGCTGCGTACCCTCATCCGCCCCTCCGGGCGCCGCGTTCGTCTCAGCGCCAAAGAGAGCGAAGAGCGCGCGTTCCTGCTGCGGCTGCTGTCGCTCCTGCTGCAGTACCCGGACGCCGAACTGGCCGCGGCGCGGCCCGCGCTGACCGCGGCGGTCGACGCGCTGGCGCCCTCGCCCGCTGCGGAGCACCTGGCCTCGTTCACCACCTGGTTCGCCGCCGAGCCCTCCGACGCGCTGGAGAGCCACTACGTCGAGGTCTTCGACCTGCGGCGCAAGAGCAGCCTGTACCTGACCTACTACCTCCACGGTGACACGCGGCGCCGCGGCATGGCGCTGCTCACCCTGGCCCAGACCTACCGGGCCGCGGGCTGGAGCGCCGACAGCGGGGAGCTCCCCGATCACCTGCCGGTCGCCCTGGAGTTCGCCGCCCTGGCCGGGCCCCGCGCCGGGGAGGCGCCGCTGCGCCGGCACCGGCGAGGTCTGGAACTCATCCACCACGCCCTGACGGACATCGAGTCGCCCTACCGTCATCTCACGGCGGCGCTGCTGTCGCTCCTGCCGCCGGCCACCGGCGCGGACCGGGAAGCGGTGGCGAAGCTGGCGGCCGAGGGGCCGCCCGCCGAGGAAGTCGGCATGGACCCGTACAGCGGCACGGGCTTCGCGCCGCCCGACACATTTGTCCCGCCGCATCGGGCCGAACCCACCCTGATGCCGCCGCTTACATCCATGGATTCGGAGATCCGCCGATGAGCGCGTCCAGCGGCCCGGTGGCCGCCGTGAACGGTGCCGACCTGTTGCTGTGGGTCGCCGTCCCCTACATCTGCCTCGCGGTGTTCGTCGTCGGACACGTCTGGCGCTACCGTAAGGACCAGTTCGGCTGGACGAGTCACACCAGCCAGCTGCTGGAACGCCGCTGGCTGCGCTGGGGCAGCCCGCTCTTCCACCTGGGAGCGTTGGCCGTGATCGGCGGGCACGTCGTCGGCCTCGCCGTCCCCGCGTCCTGGACCCGGGCTGTCGGTATCGACGAACACGCCTACCACACCGTCGCGGTGACCCTCGGTTCGGTGGCCGGCATCGCCATGGTGACCGGGCTCGGCATGCTCAGCGCCCGCCGTCTGCTGACCCGCCGGATCCGCCCCACCACCAGCGGCAGCGACAAGCTGCTCTTCCCCCTGCTGTCGGCGACCGTTCTCATCGGTGTGGCCGCCACGTTCGTCCACAACATCGCCGGTGGCGGATACGACTACCGGTCCACTGTCTCGGTGTGGTTCCGCGGGCTGTTCACGCTCCAGCCCCAGCCCGAGGCCATCGCCGGTGCCCCGCTGCTGTTCCAGCTGCACGCGCTCACCGCGTGTCTGCTCTTCGCCGTATGGCCCTTCACCCGCCTCGTCCACGTATGGAGCGCGCCGGTCGGCTATCTGCGCCGCCCCTACCTGGTCTACCGGCGCCAGGAGCCGGCCCCCGCGTACGGCCGGCGTCCCGCTCGGCGCAGGCCGGACGCGCGGAAGGTCATCCGGTGACCTCCGGCCGGGAAGGAAGAGCTCGGAAATGATCCTGGAAGACCTTCGCACCGCGCGGCACAAGGACCCGGCACTGCGGGGATGGAGCTGTGCCGAGGTCGTGCTCTATCCGGGATTGTGGGCAGTCTGGTCGCACCGGATCGCCCACCGGCTGCACCGGTGGCAGGTGCCGCTGCTGCCACGGGTGCTTTCCCAGCTGACCCGCTTCCTCACGGGCATCGAGATCCACCCGGGAGCCGTGATCGGCCGTCGGTGCTTCATCGACCACGGCATGGGAGTGGTGATCGGCCAGACCGCCGTGCTCGGCGACGACGTCATGCTCTACCACGGCGTGACCCTGGGCGGCACCGGGTGGTGGCACGGACCCACGGCAGCCAGACGGCATCCCGCGATCGGTGACCGGACGGTACTCGGTGTCGGCGCGACCGTGCTGGGACCTGTCTCCATAGGTCATGACACGGTCATCGGCGCGCAGTCCCTAGTACTGCACGACGTTCCCGCTCACAGTTCCGTACGGGCCACCGTCGGCACCGCCGTCCACACACCCGGGAGCACCACGCGGCCTACCCCCTTCCCGCACGAGGAGAAACAACGGACATGACAGGCATATATCCCTCGATCACGGCGCTCATCGGCCGGACCCCACTGGTGGAGCTTTCCCGCTACGGTGACGGACTTCCGGTGCGGCTGGTCGCCAAGCTGGAGTCGGCCAACCCGGGCGGCAGCGTCAAGGACCGCATCGCTCTGGCGCTGATCGAACGCGCCGAAGCCTCCGGCGAGTTGCGGCCCGGCCGGCGCATCGTCGAGCCCACCAGTGGGAACACCGGCGTCGGTCTGGCGATGGTGGCCGCGGCCAAGGGCTACGAGGTCACCTTCACCATGCCGGAGAGCATGAGCACCGAGCGACGCGCGCTGCTGCGCGCTTACGGCGCCGAGCTCATCCTCACTCCGGCCGCCGAGGGCATGAAGGGAGCCATCGCACGCGCCGAGGAACTCGCCGAGCGCGATGGGGCTTACATGCCGGGGCAGTTCACCAACCCCGCCAACCCCGATGCCCACCGCCTCACCACGGCCCAGGAGATCTGGGCAGACACGGACGGCCGGATCGACGTTCTGGTGGCCGGTGTCGGCACCGGCGGCACGATCACCGGGGTGGGACAGGTACTCAAGGCGAAGAAGCCCGGCATCACCGTGGTCGCCGTGGAACCGGCCGAGTCCCCCGTACTCTCCGGCGGATCCGCCGGCCCCCACGGCATCCAGGGTCTGGGCGCCGGATTCGTACCCGCCATTCTGGACACCGGCGTGTACGACACGGTGTGTACGGTACCTACCGCCGACGCGCGGGAGGAGGCCAGGCGGCTGGCCCGTACGGAGGGAATCCTGACCGGAGTATCGGGCGGAGCGGCGCTGTACGCCGCCGCCACCGTGGCCCGCGACCCGCGACACGCGGGCGCGCTCGTGGTGGTCGTACTTCCCGACACCGGTGAGCGCTACCTCAGCACCCCGTTGTTCGCCGGTCCGTGATCGGCCGCACACCCATCCCTGGCCAGAGGAGCACGACTGTGACTGCCGCACAGGTCGACACCGGCCCCCTTCACCGATCGACCGCCACAGGGGGCCGGCGCATCGGCGTGCTCCTGGCCTGTCTCGGCGTCATCGGCTGGCTGGCCTCCTTCCAGCTCACCGTTGAGCACTGGAACGTCCTGAAGAATCCCGGCTATGAGCCCGGGTGCAACATCAGTCCGGTGGTGGGATGCGGCAGCGTGATCTCCGGCTGGCAGGGAAACCTCCTCGGCTTCCCGAACACGCTCCTGGGCCTGGGCGCGTTCGCGGCCGTCACCGCGCTGGGCGCCGTCCTGATGACCGGCGGCCGCCTGCACCGTTCCCTCTGGCTCGCCCTGAACGCCGCCACGCTGGCAGGCGTGGTGATGGCCCACTGGCTGATCCAGCAGTCGCTCTACGAACTGGGCAGGCTGTGCCCGTACTGCGCCGTCGTGTGGGTCGTTACGATCGCCCTGTTCTGGTACGTCACGCTTCACAGCCTCAAGCACGGGGTCATCCCGGTGACAGGCCGCGGGCGAGCCGTTGTGTCGGCGCTGAGCGTCTCTCACTGGATCGTCCTGCTCACCTGGTACGGGACGATCGTCTTCTTCGTCCTCGTACGTTTCTGGAGCTACTGGACCACGCTGATCTGACGTCGGCACAGTGCGGCCAACGGCCGGGCCGCAGTGGCCGCGAGAGGGTCCGTGCAGCACGGGCACACGCAGAGTGCGGGAGACGTCGACGCGTCTCCCGCACTCTGCGTGTGCCCGTACTTTCGCGGCCATCGCGGGAAGCGCGGCGGCACTGCTCACGGATCCGTACGCGCCCCGGCGGGGAGCATCCGGCGGGATCCCTGGGGAACCCCCCCGAGAGTTGAGGACCCTGCCGCTCACGCTTTCGTCGGTATTGATGTGCGGACGGGCACGAAGTGGCGCCATCGAAGTGGCGCCACGGATCGCGCCCACCCCGGCAAGGAGAAGACAACGGTCCGCGCGGGCGGGGCCCGAGCGGGCAACGGGGCAGGCCGTGCGGGCCCGGCCGGGCCGGGGGAGTTGCGCGTCAGGCGATGCGGTAGCCGGTCACCATGTCGATGCTGATGCTGATCATCTGGTCCTTCGTCCCGGCGACCCAGTGCTGGAGAGAAGCCGCGTAGCGTTCTTGCTGGGCTGCGTCCTTGACCAGACGCGCCACTCCGGTGACGACGACGCTCGAGCCGGTGCGCATGACCGGATCGAGCGCGTCCGTTTCGTAGGCGACGACCGCGCCGTCCTGTGCGGGGCTGAGCAGCGCGGCTCCGGTGTGTGTCTGGATGATGATCCGGTCGTCCAGAGGACGTGGTTGACCGGCCGGATGGCGGGGAGCGCGTCGTGGGTGAAGACCACGCGGCCCATCGGCACACTCCTGAGAAGGGAGAGCGCCTCGAACCGGGTCAGCTCGCTCGCCAGGGCGGGCGGCCGGAATCGGTGTGTGCGGTCATGACAGGGCTTCTTCCGGACGCGGACAGAGAACGGCGGTACATCGCTCCCGCCTTTGACGGCGGGCAGGGGGAGTGCGTCTCATAGCCCAAGTGAGGCAGGCCGGACCCCGGCAGCCTAGGGCTGACCGTCCCTGATCGGCCGGCAAAGAAACCATGGCACCTTCATCGTGGACCACGCAGGGCCGCTGGTCCCGGCTCCGGGGACGGGAACCGGACCGGGCGGCCCCGGGTGTCGGGACCTTGGCCCCGGGTATCGGGACCTAGGTCCCGGGTGTCGGGACCTTGGTCCCGGGTGTCGGGTGCGCGAGGTGAGGGCGGCCTCAAGGCGGCTGAACCAGGCTGTGCATGGCTGCCGTTGGGCTGTTTCGACGCCGCGATGTCGCGGCCGCCACCCGGGGACGAGGTCCGCCGGCTGAGGGCCGGCGCGGTCGATGTCCGTCCCCGGGCGGCCTTCGGTGTACCGGCCCTGTGATGACGGCCGGTCGGCCGGGGCGGCGGGACGAATGGCCCCATGCAATCGCGGACAGGTTCAACGAATCTGGTGGTTGGGAGCCGCTGGGGCGGTGCCGGGACACCACGGTCCCGCATCCGGGCGGCGCTCCCATAACGACTCGACCGAGAGGTACACGATGCGCCCGCTTGAGGACACCGCCGACATGGCACCATCGACGGCAGGAGGCCGAACCTCCCCGGCCGGCAGTCCGTGGATGATGCTGATGCTGGCCACGCTGGGGTTCGCGGTCAACTTCTGGGCGTGGGCACTGCTGAGCCCGCTGGGTCCGCGTTTCAGGGAGACTCTGGAGCTCAGCTCGTTCGAGCAGTCGCTGCTGGTGGCGGTGCCGGTCGTGGTCGGCTCCCTGGGGCGGATCCCGGTGGGGGCCCTCACCGACCGGTTCGGGGGCCGGGTGATGTTCCCCCTGGTGTCGGCCGCGACGATCATCCCCGTGCTCTACCTGGGACTGGCCGGGCACTCCTCGCTGCCGGCCCTGCTCGTGGGCGGTTTCTTCCTCGGTATCGGTGGGACGGCCTTCGCCGTCGGAGTGCCGTTCGTCAGCGGCTGGTTCCCGCCGGAGCGGCGCGGTCTCGCGATCGGCATCTTCGGAGCCGGCATGGGCGGTACCGCGATCAGCGCGCTCACGACCGTCAAGCTGGTCGACGCCTACGGCATGGCCAACCCCTTCCTCATCACCGCCGCGGGCCTCGCCCTGTACGCCGTGCTGGCTGCGGTACTGCTGCGTGACGCCCCGGGTCGCACCGTACCCAGCGAACCGCTCTCGCGTCGGCTGGCGGACACCGTACGGCTGCCCGTCACGTGGCAGGCGTCCGCCCTGTACGCGGTGGCGTTCGGCGGTTACGTCGCCTTCTCGGTCTACCTGCCGACGTATCTGAAGACCGGTTACGGACTGGGACAGGCCGATGCGGCGAACCGGATGGCCGGCTTCGTCCTGCTGGCGGTGGCCATGCGTCCGATCGGCGGCTGGCTGTCGGACCGGTGGGATCCCACCCGGGTCCTGGCCGGCGCTCTGTCGGTCGTGGTCGTGGGCGCGGCCGTGCAGTCGGTCACTCCGTCCCTCGCCCCGGTGGGCACGATCGCCTTCCTGTCGATGGCAGCCGCTCTCGGTGCGGGCAGTGGCGCCACCTTCGCACTGGTCGCCCTCATGGCGCCGGCGAACAAGGTCGGTTCCGTCACCGGTGTGGTGGGGGCCGCGGGCGGCCTGGGCGGCTTCGTCCCGCCGCTGGCCATGGGAGTCATCTTCAGCACGTCGGGGACCTACTCCCTGGGACTGCTGCTGCTGGTTGTGGTCGCCGCCGCCGCGCTCGTCTTCACCCTCACCCGGGTGCGACGGGCCGCCGCCGGCCCCGGCCCGGGCGGGCTGCCGGGCACCGCGAACCCGGCATGACAGCCCACCTACTACGAGGACCACGCCATGTGTGAGTACTGCGGCTGCCAAGCGATCGCGGCCATCGAGGAACTGACCCGTGAACACGACGCCGTAGTCGAGCTGATCGGCGCTGTGCACACCGCCCATCACGACGGGAACACCACCCGGATGGCAGAACTGGCCCGGCAGATCACCACCGTCCTGGCCCCACACACCGAAGTCGAGGAGCACGGCCTCTTCCCCGCCATGGCCGAGGAGTTCCCCGACCACATCGCGACGCTGGAAGCGGAACACCGGCGGATCGAGTCCGTCCTTGTCCAGGCGGCCGACGGGGTGCCGGCCGATCCCGGTTGGCCCTCGGCGCTGATACAGGCCCTGGCGACACTGCGGGAGCACATCCTCAAGGAACAGGACGGGCTCTTCCCCGCCGCCCTGACGTTCCTGAGCCCCGAGCAGTGGACCGTGCTGGACACCGTCCGCGCCCAGTACACCGGTACCCCGGTACCGGGGGTGCGCGGAGCGGTGTGACCACCTGAGCACCGTGATCGAAACGCCGTCCGTGCCCGTCCCCCGGTGTGCCGGGGGACGGGTGGCACCGGACGGCGTCGACCGGCACCCCCGGTACGGGGAGAAGCGCGGTCGTAGCGCAGTCAGAAAGGCAGTGATTCCCAGATGAACGCACCCGCCGTCCGATACCGTTCTCCCTCCGCCGGCCCGGGTCCGGGCGACACGCCGCCTCACGTCGTGGTCGTGGGGGGCGGCATCGCCGGTCTCACCGCGGCTGCCCATCTCAGCGGCGCGGCGGGCGCCGGCGGCCCGCGGGCCCGCGTGACGCTGCTGGAGTCCGGGCAGCGGCTCGGCGGCAAACTGCTGTGCGGGGAGGTGGGCGGCGTCCCGGTGGACCTGGGAGCGGAGGCGGTGTTCGTCCGGCAGCCGGCGGCTGTCGAGCTGGCCCGGGAAGTCGGTCTGGGCCACGACCTGGAGCCGCCGGCCACGATGCGTGCCTCGCTGTGGACGCGCGGCACGCTACGGCCCATGCCCCGGGGCCACATGATGGGCATCCCCGGAGATCTCGACGCGCTGGCCGCCAGTGGGGTGCTGTCGGCGGACGGTCTCGCCCGGGCCGGCCGGGATAGGCAACTTCCCCGTACGGACGTGGGCGAGGACATCACGATCGGCCGGTACGTGGCGGCCCGGATGGGTCGTGAGGTTGTCGACCGGCTGGTCGAGCCCCTGCTCGGCGGCGTCTACGCCGGACACGCCGACCTTCTCTCCCTGCGTGCCACCATGCCCGCTCTGTTGGCCGTCGCCCGTGAGGAACGCTCCCTCCTCGAAGGCATCCGCCGGATGCAGCCGCCCGCGCCCGGTGCGCCGGCGGCCGGGGAGCGGACGCCCGGCGTCTCCCCTCCTCCGTTCCGCAGTATCCGGGGCGGTCTCGGCCGGCTCCCCCTCGCGGTCGCGCGGGCCTGCCGCTCCGCGGGCGTGGACATACGCACGGGCGCCGCGGCCCGGGCCATGCGGCGTACGGACAGCGGGTGGCGGCTCACCGTCGAGAGCAACGGGGGGGAGTGGGAGATCGAGGCCGATGCCGTGGTGCTCGCCGTGCCGGCACCCGCCGCCGCCCGGCTGCTGGCCCACGAGGCGGGCGTCGCCGCCGCCGGGCTGCGGGACGTCGAATACGCGGACATGGCCCTGGTCACCCTGGTGTTCGACCGGGCGGACCTGTCGGAAAAGCTACCGGGCAGCGGCTTCCTGGTCCCGCAGGTGGACGGCCACGTCATCAAGGCGTCCACGTTCCTCAGTAACAAGTGGAGGTGGCTGGAGCAGTACGCCCCCGGCAAGGTCGTCGTACGCACCTCGGTGGGCCGGCACGGGGAGAGCACCGCCATGGACCTCGACGACGGGGAGCTGGTGGCCGCTTCCCGCACGGAGCTCGCGGAAGCGGCCGGTCTGACCGCTGTCCCGTCCGACAGCGCCGTCACCCGCTGGACCACCGGGCTGCCGCAGTACACGCTCGGGCATGCCGGCCGTATGGCGGCCGTTCACGAACAGGTCCGCAAGTCCGGCACGTTGGCGGTCTGCGGGGCCGCGTACGACGGAGTGGGTATCACCAGTTGCATCGAGGGCGCCCAGCGGGCGTCCGAGGAGATCGCGGCATCGCTCCGGGACCGCGCCCCGCGTCGCTGACGGTGCTTTCCTGCTCCGTGACCGGCAGGCGGCACGGTGCACCTCGGGTACGTGCGCCGGCCGTGTGAGGGCAGACGCCCGTACACGGCCGGCCACGGCAACACCGGCATGGCCAACCACACCTCGGCGCCCGCCGGTCTCCCGTGGGCAGGAACGCGCCCAGGCGTGGGTCTGTGTAGCGAACGGATCTGGCTCACTTTCGGTGGTGACTCAGTGTGCTGGCGGGTCGTTGGCATGGCATGCGTGACGTCAACGAGCTTGTAGCCATGGTGTTTTCGGGTCTGGCCCCGCTGGTCATCGAGGACGTGGTCGATGAAGGTGAGCGGATTGTGGTGCGGGCGCAGACACCGCGCGACTCGGTGCCGTGCCCGGGCTGCGGGGCGGCGTCCGGCCGCGTGCACGGCTATCACCTGCGGACGGTGGCCGATGTGTCGGTGGACGGGCGGCGAGTGGTGGTGCGTGTGCGGGTGCGGCGCCTGGTGTGTCCCACGCGCGGCTGCCGCCACACCTTCCGCGAGCAGGTGCCCGGGGTGCTGGAGCGATACCAGCGCCGCACTGCCCGTCTGACCAGGCAAGTCAGGTCTGTGGTGAAGGAGTTAGCGGGCCGGGCGGGTGCGCGTCTGCTGACGGCGCTGGCTATGCGCCTGTCGCGTCACACCGCTCTGCGCACCCTCCTGCGCATTCCGCTGCCCAGATCGCGGGTGCCCCGTGTGATCGGTGTCGATGACTTCGCCCTGCGCCGGCGTCACCGCTACGCGACCGTGATCATCGACGCCGAAACTCACGAGCGGATCGACGTGCTGCCCGACCGTACGGCCGACACCCTGGAGGCTTGGCTGCGGACCCATCCGGGCGCCGAGATCGTGTGCCGCGACGGCTCGGCCACCTATGCCGAAGCTATCCGCCGCGCTCTGCCCGATGCCATTCAAGTCTCCGACCGCTGGCACCTGTGGCACAACCTGTGCGAAGTCACCCTCAGTGAGGTCAAAGCACACAGCAGCTGCTGGGCCACCGTGCTGGACGCACCCCTGTCCGACGGGCCCCGCGCACAGACCACCCTCGAACGCTGGCACCAGGTCCACGCCCTTCTCGACAAGGGTGTAGGTCTGCTCGAATGCGCCCGGCGTCTGGAACTGGCCCTCAATACCGTCAAGCGTTACGCCCGGGCAGACCGGCCCGAACGCATGCTCCGTGTCCCCAAGTACCGCACCAGTCTTGTCGATCCCTACCGCGAACACCTGCGCAAACGCCGGGCCGAAGACCCTGCCGTCCCCGTCCAGCACCTCTTCGAAGAGATCAAAGCCCTCGGATTCACCGGCTGCCTCAACCTCCTGCACAAGTACATCCACCAAGGCCGCGCGGACGCCGAGCGAAGCCACATCTCGCCCCGCCGCCTCGCCCGGATGCTTCTGAGCAGGCCCGAAGGCCTCAAGGCCGAGCAGCAGAACCTCCTGGACCGGCTCACCGCGGCCTGCCCGGAGATGACCCGGCTCGCTGACCATGTCCGCACCTTCGCCTCGATCCTGGTGCCCAAGCCGGGCAACACCGCCGCCCTCAGCCGCTGGGCCACCGATGCCCGCGCAGCCGACCTGCCTCACCTGCATGCCTTCGTCCGCGGCCTCGAACGAGACCACGACGCGGTCGTCGCCGCTCTCACGCTCCCGTTTCATAACGGAGGCACCGAGGGCGTGAACAACAAGACCAAGCTGATCAAGCGGCAAATGTACGGGCGAGCGGGCTTCCAACTCCTCCGCCACCGCATCCTGCTGGGCTGACCTCACCCACCGTTACCACCGAAAGTGAGACAGAGCCTAGCGAACGGTGGAACTCGCTTGGTTGATTGCTATCGGCGTCCGGAGGTGAGCCGACCGTCGAAGGCGATGTCGAAGGCGTTGAGTGAATCGCCCCGGGTTTGATGGAGACATCGAAGACCCGGAAGGATGCCGATCATGGCTGCTCCCCGTAAGTACCCCGACGAACTGCGTGAACGCGCGACGCTGCCAGCCCAGGTGCGCGGCGGCCACGCGCAGGTTGAACACGGCCGCGCCGACCGACAGAGACTGTGCTCGCCGCGCCGGATCGGCCAATGGCAGTGACCGCCGGGCCACCGCACGGACCCGGTCCAGGCCGAAGCGCCAGGGCTGGGTGTTGTGGATGGAAGGTGCCGCCATCGCCGCGCTCAGCAGCGTCTCCAGGGCCGTGGCGTCGATTTCCGGTGTTTCTGGTGTACGCATCACATCCCCCTTGTTTCAGGTGGCGGGCAGGGCGGTGGCCAGCAGAACGACACCCAGCGACCCGACCAGTGAGGCTACGGCCAGTGCGCGTGCCAGTTCGGGGCGTCCTTTGGAGTGGGCCCAGCCGTGGGCGGCCGCGGCCAGCATCACCGCGGCGAACAGGCCGAGTTTGGCGGCCATAGTGCGCCCGTAGCCCGGCTCTGCGAGCGAGGCCCAGGTGACGCCTTTGTGCCAGGCCAGGGTCCAGCCGGTGCCCAGCTGGACCGGCAGGAACAGCGCGCCGGTGAGGATCCCGAAGCGGCGGCCCGCAGCGGCCGCGAAATCAGCCCGCGCCTCCTTGGCGAGCATGCGCCGGGCCAGTGGCAGAACCACCAGGGACAGGGCCAGTTGGCCACCGACCCACAGCACGGCACCGGTGACGTGCGCGAACCGCACCAGGGTCCACAGTCCGACGGCGTCCACTCAGCTCACCTCGACGATGCCGTGCGCCCCGGCTTCTGCGTGGCGCATGTCGTGATCGACGAAGGAGTAGTGGCCGGCGTCGGGGAAGACCGTCTCGACGAAGCCGCCCTGGGCGGGTGCCAGGTCCAGCACCTGGGCGCCACCGGGCTGATCCGGCTTCAGGAGGTATGCGCCCTCCTTGTATACGGTGTCGAAGACGGTGCCGACGATGTGGAAGGCGATCCCGTCACCGGGTCCGGCGGCGATCACCCAGAAGCGCGCCCGCTCCCCGGCCCGTACCTTCAGTGGAGCCTTGGCGTACTGGGCCGCCGCGCCGTTGAACGCCCAGGCGTCCGGGGTCCCCTCGCGCATCTTGGCGACTTGGTCCTCGCTGCCGGGCATACCGCGGTAGAGCTCGGAGGAGACCAGGGCGTACTCGTGGTCGACCTCGGGAAGCCCGGGCGGGTCGATGATCACGGCTCCGTACATGCCGTTGCCCATGTGCTGAAGCATCGGCGCGGTGCTGCAGTGGTACAGCCACGCTCCGGCCCTCTCGGCACGGAACCGGTAGACGAGCCGCTCGCCCCGGTCGAGGGTGCGCATGGGGCCGTCCGGGGCGAGGGCGCCGGCGTGGAAGTCGATGCCGTGGCCCATGTCCTGGTCGTCGTTGACGAGAGTCACTTCGAAGATGTCCCCGATCTTGCCGCGCAGGGTGGGGCCGGGTGCGGTACGGCCGAAGGTCCACATCTGCTGCTTCGCTCCGGGCGCCACCTCGGCCTCGGTGTGGCCGGCGTGCAGTTCGATCCGGTGCACCTTCGCGTCAGTGGCGGGTGGCAGCGCGGCGGAGCGCGGCTTCCAGCCGCTGGAGAAGTCCTCGCCGAGGTCCAACCCGTCGCCGGCCGTCGTGGTGGTACCCGTGGAGTGCCCGCCGTGACCGCCGGCGTCTTGGGCATTCACCACGATGTCGAGGGTCATCCCGGCCGCCCGGTGGCCCGGCACGGTGCACCAGGCCTGGCGGTCGGCAGTGATGTGCCCCAGGTCGAGGGTGCGGCTCTGCCCGCCTGCGAGCAATGGGGTGGCGGGGCCGCCGTCAACCTTGAGGTCGTGGCGCTGGGCGTCCTGGTTGGTGACCTTCAGCCGCAGGGAGGTGCCGTCGGTGACCTCGATCCGGTCCGGGCTGACGCGCATGTTCCGCAGGGAGACCTCGACGGTACGAGTACTGGCGGTGGAGCCGGAAGCCGTGGCGGCGGCCCGGTCCTCCGTCGTTCCCTGGCCTCCGTTCGCCACCAGTACGGCCAGCACGGTGAGGACGGCCCCGGCGGCGGTGCCGAGCAGCAGGGGCCGCCGGGAAGCCGCGGCCGGTTCGTGGCGGCGGCCGAGCACGGACACGACGAGGACGAGGAACGCGGCCCCGGCCGCCGCGGCCAGCACCATGCCCGCCGTGCCGAAGACGCCGGGCAGCGGAAGCGCCAGCAGCGTCACCGCGAGGTTGAGGGCCAGCAGGCGGGGCAGCCAGGCCCGCTCCAGGACGGCCCGTACCGCTGCCCGGTCCTTGGGGCCGCTGCTCAGCACGATCGGCAGCAGATAGGTGAGGGCACCGACCAGGACCTGGGCGACGAAACCGATGAGGAACACCGGGACGAGCGACTCGATGTCGGCCGCCATCTCCGAGGGCGCCCGGGTCGTCATGAGCGCCAGGTCCACGGTCACGCCCGCCAGCAGCCAGCCGGTGGCCGCCGCGAGCATCCAGGCCGCCGCCGCCGAAACCGGCGGCCGCTTGCGTACGGTACGGGCGAGCAGCTGCACGGCGACGGCCACACCGGTGGCGTAGACGGCGACTCCGGCCGAGGCGGGCCATCGCCACCCGGCCGACAGTCCCGCGACCGCCACCAGCAGCCCGCCGCCGGTCAGCCACAGCACAGGCCGGGCCACCCGGGTGGTGCGTTCCTGCATCCGTACGCCCAGCACGGTGGGCCAGAGCATGAACAGGGTGCCCAGCACGGGCAGCCCGATCCAGCCGAGCAGGGTGACGTGGATGTGGGCCAGTCGCAGTCCGGTGTGCCGACCCGGGCCGGCCGTTCCGGAGGCCAGCAGCCAGCCCAGCACCGCCCCGGCGATCAATGCCGCCGCGGCCGCCCGGTAGTACGCGGCGATCGGCTGCAGCCGCCCGCCCAGGGCGCCCCGGCCCATGCGGACCAGCACCACCAGGTGCGCGGTGACCGCAGTGACCAGCAGCAGGCAGCTGGCGCCCGTCAGTACCGGGACCTCTACCCATACGCCGGCGAGGATCCCCGCCACGGCGAGATTGACGCCCGCGAGCCGGGCGTCGCTCCACCGCTCATCGGGGAGCCGGGCGTGCAGCATCGCCACGGCGAAGTGCTCGCTCCAGACCACAATGGCGGTGGTGACGGCACCGAGCAGGAACAGATGGATCGCCAGCCAGCGGGCCACCGGCGGCGTCTGCTGGGCGGTGGCCGCGAACAGGGCCAGGCCCAGCCATGCCACGACGAAGATGTGGGCGCGCAGATGGCGGGCGCGCGGCCCGGACCGCTTGAATCTGCTGGGCGGGCTGTTGGGTGGCGGGGCACTGGTCTCTTCGGGGCCGCCCCGGACGCTGGTCATGTCGCTCCTTGCGCTCGTGGCTGTGGTGGCTGCAGTGGCTCTCGTACCGGCGCCGCGTCGGCAGATAGCCGCACCACGGTTCCTCGGCGTACGGGTCGCCGGTGAGCCGTAGGCGCGGGAGCGGGAGCCGCCGCAGACGCGGCGGAATTCGCAGCTGCCGCACTTGCCGCCGAGGCGGTCGGCATCCCGCAGTCCGGTGAACAACTCGGAGGACCTGTAGATCTCGGCCAGCGGCTGCTCGCGCACACTGCCCGCGCCCAGCGGCAGGAATCCGCTGGGGTGGACGGTGCCGGTGTGGGAGACGAAGACGAAGCCGCGGCCCGCGTTGACGTCCAGCGGGGGGCGGCGGGCCCGCCAAGCGGCCCGAGGGCAAGCGCTGCCACTGGGTCTTCACCCAAGTCGGCGAGCACCTGCCGCTGGAGGGCGACGCGGCGGAAGTGGTGCGCCTCGGTCGTCTTCGCGGGCACGGTCAGCCCGACGTCGTACACGAAGTTCAGTACGTCCTCCGCCTCGGCCGGGGTCAGGACACCGAGCTGCCGGCCGCGCCCGACGGGCACCAGGAAGAAGGCGCTCCACAGCATGGCCCCGTGGTCGCGGACCAGGCGGACGATATCGGGCAGATCATGCAGATTGTGGCGGGTGACCGCGGTGTTGATCTGCACCTTCATGCCGAACACACGGGCGGCGTCCCAGGCGTCGAGCGTCCATCGGTAGACCCCGGAACCCCGCGGAATCCGTCGTGGAGTTCGGCGGTGGACCCGTCCAGGCTGAGGGAGAGGCCTGTCGCGCCCGCCTCGTGCACGGCGAGGAGCCACTCCGGGGTGAGGGTGGGGGTGCCGGAGGGGGAGACGGCGACCCGGATGCCCGAGAGGGCGCCGTAGGCGATCAGTTCCAGCAGGTCGGGGCGTTGGAAGGGGTCGCCGCCGGTGATGACGAAGAGGGGTGCGGGGTGCCCGAAGGCGACCACCTGGTCCATCAGGTCCTTGGCGGCTGCGGTGTCGAGCTCATGCGGGTCGCGGTCGGGTACCGCCTCGGCGCGGCAGTGCAGGCAGGCCAACGGGCAGGCCCGGGTCGACTCCCAGATGACGATGAACGGCTTGTCCGCGACATCCTGGTGCTGCCTGGGCACCGCGCGCACCCGTGTCACTGGTCCCGCCCTCGGTAGCGGCACCCGGGTATCGAGGGGCCGGCAGTCCGGTGTCCGGCTCCGGCCGCCTGGATGTCAGGGCAGACGTGACAGGCGGCCGGACGGTGACCGAACCGGTATGTACGCCGGGCTTGCCACGGCACTCGACGGGGGATCTGGCCGGGCGGTCGCCCCTTGCGGTCGTACACGTCGTACCTCCGGTTCGGTCACCGACAGTGTGCAACGCCGTCCGCGGCCGGCGCCTGCGCCGACCGGCCCTCGATCGCCTGCCGAAAGGCCCTGGCCAGACCGTGAGAGGTGGCCGCGCAGCCACCTCGGCAGGGCCGTTCGGCCCAGAGTGCGGGGTGAGGGCCGGGCTTAGCGTTCCGTGCAATGGAGAACGAGAACATCGCGCAGCCTTCGGGGCCGGGCGCCGAACACAGCTGGCCGCTCGCCGCCCGCAGACTACTGACCCGCCGCGAGGTGTCCGCCGACGGCCGCGCGGTGTTCGGCGAGGGCGACCCGAAGTGGGAGAGCCTGCTGGACCGGGCCACCGGCGAACCCGTCGTCCCGAACGGCTCGCTCGGCTTCCGCTGGGGCAAGGAGGGTGAGGGATGCTGGAACCTTGAACTTGGTGACATCGAGCCGGAGTTGAGTCTTCTGGAGCGGGCCGAGGACCTGGTCGAGGTCTCTCTGCCCCGCTTCGACGAGGGCGCACTGTTCTGGTACGTGACCCTGCACTGCCTGGAACGGGGGATCATGCCGCTGTCTCGGGGAGGCAGGCGTGTCCTGGCCGTCGTCCTTAACACCCGGGCGATTCTCCTCACTGCCTGGTACGCGGCGATCGGGCTGCTGGTGCTCACCCGCTTCTGGCCGTACTGGAGCAGCCTGCTTTAGCACGGGCCGTCCGGCCCTCGAAGAAGGGACCATCGGCCCACCACTCCGGCGGAGCCGGGAAGTTGGGTGCACCAAATAAGTTCGTTGGTGAACACGCCGTACCTGTCTGGCTGGGCAGGGTCATCCCCGCCCCGGTGGAGGGAGCGACCCGTGACGGGGAGGAGAAGCCGTGGAGATCCCCGTCGCACTCGGTTGCCGCTCGCCTCGAAGCCGGCCCTGGCGGTCAACCGTAGGATCGTCCGGGCCGCGCACCGCACCGCACCGCACCCGCGAGTTGGACGTCCGGCTCGACGGCCTCATGGGCCGCGACCTGCGCGGCTCTGCGCGGCCGGACCGCTGGAGTGGTCGCAGAACCTGCGAGATCGGCACCGTGCTCGGGGAGCCGCTCTCCGGCTCCGGCGGCCGCACCGCAGCCGCATGGCGTCGTGCGCCACGAGCAGCGCGTCAGTATCGCATCGGGCATATCGGCCCGATCGGCCCCGGGCGACAGGGCCAATCGGCCCTTCCGCCCAGTCGGCGGCCGGGATTTGCTAACGGCGCGCAGCGCATAGTTACGGCACCGTAGGTTACGGAGCCGTAGGTGTGCATCCCGATTTCATCGATTTGAAGCGAGGCCCCATGAGCACATCCCAGACGGTGACCAGCCAGCCATGGCTGATCCAGGGCGGAATGGGTGTAGGGGTGTCCGGATGGCGGCTCGCCCGGGCCGTCGCGCGCACCGGGCAGCTGGGTGTCGTCTCGGGTACCGCGCTGGACACCCTGGTGATCCGGGTGCTGCAGAGCGGGGACCCCGGCGGGCACGTCCGGCGGGCACTGGCCGCATTCCCCGTTCCGGAACTCGCCGAAGCCGTCCGGCAGCGGTATTTCGTCGAGGGAGGCATCGGGGACAACGAGCGGTTCCTCGCCACGCCCCGGATGAGGGCCGACGAAACATGCCCCGCTCGGCTGCTGACCGTCGTCAGTAACTTCTGCGAAGTGTGGCTCGCCAAAGAAGGCCATAGTGGGCCTGTCGGCGTCAACTACCTGGAGAAGGTCCAACTCGCCACCGTTCCGGCCATGTTCGGGGCAATCATGGCGGGCGTGGACTACGTCCTGGTCGGCGCGGGCATTCCCGCGCAGATTCCCGCTCTGGCCACCGGGCTGGCCCGGCGGCAACACGTCACCGCGCAGATATCCGTGGAAGGGGATGACCAGCCCTGGCAGCAGCACTTCGATCCGGCCTCGGTGCTGCGCGGGTCCGAGGTGGGCGAGCTGCGCCGTCCCGACGTGCTGGCCATTGTCTCGCTGCCGGCCCTGGCTTCGTATCTCAACCGCTCCGAGGAGATCCGGCCGGACGGATTCGTCGTCGAAGGCCACCGCGCCGGCGGCCACAGCGCCCCACCCCGTGGGCCGCTGAGCCTCGACACGAGCGGCGATCCCGTTTACGGCCCCCGCGACAACCCCGACTTCGCGAAGATGACAGCCCTGGGCCTGCCGTTCTGGATCGCCGGTGGCCAGTGCGGCCCCGAGTTGCTTGCGCAGGCACGGGCAGCAGGCGCAGCGGGAGTCCAGCTCGGCAGTATCTTCGCGCTCTGTGAGGAGTCGGGTCTCGATCCGCAGCTGCGGCGGGAGCTGATCGAGCGCCGGCTTCGCTCTGAGCTGACCGTGCGCAACGACCCGGCGGCCTCCCCGACGGCATTCCCCTTCAAGGTCGCCGATCTGCCCGGCACCCTCTCCGACCCCGCCGTGAGCGCCGCCCGCAGGCGGGTCTGTGACCTTGGATACCTTCGCACTCCGTACCGGACCGAGCGCGGTGCCATCGGCTACCGATGCCCGGCGGAACCCAGCCAGGCGTACGTCCGCAAGGGCGGATCCCTCGCACAGACAGAAGCCAAGCAATGCCTGTGCAACGGGCTGCTGGCCACCATCGGGCTCGGGCAGCGACGGCCCCGCTCCACTGTGGAACTCCCCATCGTCACCATCGGCCAGGACCTGGACTTCCTGCCGCGGATCTCCCCGGACGGAGTGCTGTACTCGGCAGCTTCGGTGGTGCGGTGGATGTCGACTGGCCTGGTGCCTGGCTGACGCGGTGCGGGAGGGGCGTCGGGAGGTTTGGCTCAGCCTGCCTCCCATCCTCCGGCGGCTCGGGGCAGGGGCCCGGGGGCCAGGAGCCCATTGCGGGGTATTGGAGAGGCAGTTGATGAAGCTGTAGGTGCAGTCACGGGTCCGTGTCCGTATGACCCGTCCCCCCTTGACGTGCGATGCCGGTAACGGCGTGGTGCGAAGCTCAGGGGAAAGCCCAAGGACTTCCGTTCCATCCGGGAGTTACCGGCAAGGGGAAGACCGGGCGGGTGAAGTACATGAACTCCCGATGATGCCTCGTGATCCCAAGCCCCGCCGATGGAATGCGTGAGCGGGGTGCATGCCTACGGCCGTCGTCTACGTGGGAGGGGGCAGTAGCGACTTCCGCCTTCGACTGCAAGAGTTTCCCCGGGGGCGATCTCCGTGAACCCCGCGTCCCGGACGACCGGCAGCCCGCTCGCGGTGAGCTCCCGCCACCTGTCGGCCGGAGGGGTACGTACGGACAACGGGAACCCGGCGTCCCGCCAGGCCGCGCGCTCCATCTCTGACAGTTCCCACCAGGCCAGTTGCGCCCCGTGCCCGGCCTGCGCCATCGCCTTGCCCGCCGACATGCCCAGGTCAGGGTTCAGCCACAGCACCGGGGCTGCCGGGTCGGCGGCGGGCGGCGGCTCTGGGTCGTCCAGGTCCGTCCCCGACACCTGGAGCTTCGCCAGCTCCTTGGGCCAGCCGTCCAGCGGCACGGGCGGGAAGACCCGCACCTCGACGGCGTTCGCGGCGTTCGTCGCCACCTCGGCCGCGTCCGCCGTTCCCGTTCCGCCTCCGCCTCCGCCTCCGGTGACGGTGATGCCGGGCAGCGCGGACGCCTTGCGCCACTCCGCGCCGCGTGCCCGCCGCACCACCTTGCGGATCCGGGCGTCCTGCCAGTCCCGTACGGCCTCGGCCCACTCGCCCTCACCCAGCGAGCGCTCGTCCGAGAGCATCACCAGCACCGCGCGCGCCGCGGCCTCCAGGGCGTCCGTACGGGCCGGGGGCTCGGTCTTCTCGATGTGGACGACGAGGGGCAGCACGTACTGCGGTGCCTCGTCGCGTGCCGTCGGCTCGTGCCGGAAGGGACTGTCGGGGGTGTCGTCGGTGCTCACTCGCCCCAGTCTGCCAGCCGGATCCCCTGCAGCCGGATTCCCCTTGCGTCTTGGCGGAGGGAGGCAGTCCGGGTGAGGATGCTCCCCATGAAGAGCGATCTTTTTGCCACAGAGAACATGGCGCAGCAGGCCACCGTCCCCGGGATGACCCTCCAGAACGCCAAGTCGGTCAAGTACGCCGTCAACGGCGAGATGCACGCGCGGCAGGGCTCGATGATCGCCTTCCGCGGCAATCTCCAGTTCGAGCGCAAGGGACAGGGCATCGGCGGCATGCTCAAGCGTGCCGTCACCGGTGAGGGCCTGGCCCTCATGGCGGTCACCGGACAGGGCGAGGCGTGGTTCGCGCACGAGGCGCAGAACTGTTTCATCGTCGACATCGACCAGGGCGACGCGCTCACCGTCAACGGCCGCAACGTGCTGTGTTTCGACGCGACCCTCTCGTACGAGATCAAGACGGTGAAGGGCGCCGGCATGACCGGCGGCGGGCTCTTCAACAGCCTCTTCACCGGATACGGCAAGCTCGCCGTGATCTGTGAGGGCAACCCCATCGTGATCCCCGTGACCCAGCAGCAGCCCGTGTACGTCGACACCGACGCGGTGGTCGGCTGGAGCGCCCAGCTCAACACGAGCCTGCACCGCTCGCAGTCCGTCGGGTCGATGGTGCGCGGCGGTTCCGGCGAGGCGGTCCAGCTGATGCTCCAGGGCGATGGCTTCGTGATCATCCGGCCCAGCGAGCTCACCGCGAAGCCGGCCGCCTGAGGCCTCGTAGGGGTGGGCCGCCGGTACGGCCTCGGCGGTCCGTGGGTACTGCGCGGGGTCGACCTCGGCCGCCGGCTGCCTCGGTCACCGCATCCGCATCCGCATCCGCATCCGCATCCGCATCCGCGGCCTCGGCCGGAGCGCGGCGCCGAGTCGGTCAAGGGCGTGGTGTACTGCCCGGTCTGCGAGTGGCAGGAGGCGCAGCGCACGGCCTGCTCCGGGTGAAATCCGGTGGACACCCCTCCGGTGCCCGACGATGATCCGCACGATGACAAATCACCCCGCAACCCCCCTTCGCTTCGTCGAGCTGCCCGCCGCGGCCATGACCGCTCTCCTGGGCAAGGACCTGGTGAAAGCCAGTGCGCTGGCCGGGGTCGAGCTGACCGACTACTTCCTGAACGACAGCGCGATGTGGCTGTGGCGTTACCGGCTCGGCCAGCTGTCCGACCACCCCGACGGCGCACCGTGGATCCTGCGGACCCTCGCCTGCGAGCCGGCCGGCGCCGTCGTCGGGCACGCCGGGTTCCACGGCCCGCCCGACGAGGTGGGCATGGTCGAGGTCGGCTACGCCGTGCTGCCGGAGTTCCGCCGCCGGGGACACGCCCGCGCCATGCTCGTGGAACTGCTGCGCAGGGCGGCGGCCGACCCCGGCGCCACCACCGTGCGGGCCTCGATCAGCCCCGGGAACGTGGCCTCGGAGGCCACCATCGCCGGCTTCGGCTTCCAGGAGGTCGGAGAGCTGTGGGACGAGGAGGACGGTATGGAGACGCTGTACGAGCGCCCCGCCCGCCCCTGAGGGGTCACACGCGTTTCATGGGGTCACGTGCGTTTCATGAGGTCGGAGACCTTGACGAAGCGATAGCCGCGCTCGCGCAGCTCCGGCACGATGCGCCTGACGGCCGCGTCCGTGACCGGCGCTGCGCTGCGCGTGCAGTGCATGACCACCAGCGATCCTGGCCGCACACCGGCCAGCACCTGCTCGGCGACGGCGTCCGCGTCCCGCGCGAACGCGTCGCCGCTGACGACGTCCCACTGGACCGCCGTCACCTTCGCCGGGCCCAGTGCGCGCAGCGCGCGGTCGTCGTAACAGCCGCCGGGGAACCGGAAGTACGGCACGATGTGCCGCGCGCCGGCCTTGCGGAAGGCGGCGAAGGCGCGCTCCACGTCGGCGCGCATCCGCTGCCTGGAGACCGTCGGGAGTCCGTAGCAGGGGGACGCGAAGGCGTAGTGGCTGTACGAGTGGTTGGCGATCTCGAAGAGCGGGTCCCGGCCGATGGAGCGGGCCTGCCGCGGATACTCCTCGGCCCACCGGCCCGTCATGAAGACCGTCGAAGGAACCTTGAGCCTGCGCAGCGAGGAGATCAGGGCGGGATTGTCGAACCGCTCACCGCCCGCCGCACGCGGTCCCTGACCGGCGGTCATGTCGGCGTCGAAGGTGAGAGCCACGGTCTTCGCCGCCTTCGCCCCGGTGGCGCGGCCGCGCTTGAAGACGGGGGTGAGCCCACGGGGACCGGGCGCGAGGGTCGGCGGCGCGGGCAGCCCGGGACGGGCCTCGCGGGGGAAGGAAGGGGCGGGGACGGGAGCGGCCCCGGAGCTGTCGGTGTTGTTGCTGCTGCTGCCACAGCCCGCGAGCAGCGCGCCCAGGGCAGCCGCAGTCACCAGTCTTCGCGCAGAAATGATCACTGACGGAAACTAACCGATTAGTCGGACAATCTCCGTCTACGGCGCTCCGGCGGTAACTCGGCGCACGGATCAGTCTCGGATCGATACAGCGAACTGTCAGTCCGTCTTTGGCGGCACGCTCCGTGAACGTGGCGGCCTGCCGAACCGCGCTATCACGCGAGTTGGTCATTCAAGGCCTTCTGGCTGTTGCCGGCGACCACTGTGCCGAGAGTGATACGACGATACCCTGCGCCCCGTCTCCCCTCTTGGCGACGGCTTCCAAGCCGACATAATCCATTCGCTAGCCGACGCCTCCCGCCCGAGGTGTTCGAGTTCGGGTAGGAGGCCGGTTCCGGCGTACTGCCAGTGGGAGATGACCAGCGTCGTGTCCGAGTCCACGCGTTGACCGGCGCTGTTGCGGTGACCGGGACGGTGACCGGCGGCCGGGTCAGTGGATTGCTGGGCCTGGTCACCGATCGGACTGCCGCCTGTCTGACCGGCCTGCGTCTCCGCCGACGCCGACGCCGGGGCGGGGGTCTGGGTGTCGGGTCGGCTGGTTCGCCAGGCGGTGCGTTCGGCTCGGAGGTGGGCGAGGGTGGTGGAGTAGTGGCGGGTGCGGGTGGAGAAGTGGCCGCGGAAGCCGAGCATGTGGGCCCATTGGCGCAGGCGGAGGTGGGCGTGCTGGGGTTGGGTGGCGAGGTGCCCCTGTAGCCGGGGCGTGATCCAGGGCTGCGAGGGCGGCAACCGGGCAGATCGCCGGGCTGACCTGAATTGGGCTCCTGGCAGAGCAAGTTGTCGCCTGCGACCGTCCTACGGCCGGATCGCAGGCAAGGGCCGACCAGGGGGCCGACCCTCAACGTGCGCCGCGCAGACTCACCGAGGGCGGTGGCCGGCCCCGCCTCCAGCCGGGAGCGATGCTTCCGGCGGCCCGCTGTCGGCGGACCCCTCCCCACCCGGCGCCTCCGCGCTGCCGCACTGGCGGGGGCACCAGCACCGCCCCGACGCCCGAGGACCGCCCTCCCCGGCGAACGGGCCGTCGGGGGAAGTACCAGACAGGACACACGCGGGGACAACGACCAAGTTCCTGGCAATCGTCGGGCGGCTGCCCGCAAGCCAGCGGGGGTGAACCTCTGCCGATCCAGCTGTCCGAAGCCGCGGGACCGTCCTACACTGCTGACGTGACCGCTGCATACGACTACGAGGACATGCATCACCTGGTGGACCGGCTCACCCCGACCCAGGTGCGACGCCTGCGCCTGCTCGTCACCCAGGATGAGGAATTGTCCCAGGTTGCCCAGTCGCTGCCGGCAGTCGACGCGAACGAGGCCGAGGAGTCGGTCCCGGCCGGGCTGCTGGCCCTGATCGGCAGCGTGAACGGCCCAGAGGATCTGGCTGAACGGCACGACGACTACATCCGCGAGCGGATGCGCGAGCGCTTCGGCGACTCGGCGTGATCGCCACGGTCCTGGACACCGGACCCCTGGCTGCGGCGTTCAACGCGGCCGACCGGCGTCACCCGGAGTGCGCCTCCCTACTGACCTCGCTGACCGGCCGCCGTCTGCTGCCCAGCCCGGTCATGACCGAGGTCTGCTGGCTGCTGGAGCGCTGGCCCCAGGTCGAAGCGGCGTTCCTCGCCGAGGTCGCACGGGGAACATTCGAGCTGGTGCACCTCACTCCCACCGACCTGACGCGCATGGGTGAGCTGGTCCTCCAGTACGCCGACTTCCCGCTCGGCGGGGTCGACGCCTCGGTCATCGCGGTGGCCGAGCGCTTCGGCGTGGACCGGGTAGCCACCCTCGACCGGCGGCACTTCAGCGTCGTCAAGCCCGCCCACGTCCCCGCGCTGACACTCCTGCCATAGCCCGACCAGTGGTCTGTACCTCTGACGGCAGCGCTGACGGAGCGGTGGGTATGCCCCAGGTGTCAGGCCATCTCCAGCAGCCGCGCGCGGCTCTCCGGGACGTCGAAGTCCGCCTTCGGGTACTGCGGATCCAGCGCTTCCAGGTGTTCGAGCAGCAGCTTGCTGATCGCCCAGTTGCGGTACCACTTGCGGTCGGACGGGACCAGAACCCAGGGGGCGGCCGGGGTCGAGCAGCGTTCCAGGGCCAGTTCGTAGGCCTCCTGGTAGGCCGGCCACAGGGCGCGCTCCTCGATGTCGCCCGGGTTGAACTTCCAGTGCTTCTGCGGGTTGTCGAGACGTTCGAGCAGCCGCCTGCGCTGCTGTTCGTAACTGATGTGCAGGAAGACCTTGACCACGGTCACGCCGTCGTCGGCGAGGGACTTCTCGAAGCGGTTGATCTGGCCGTAGCGGCGGCCGAGTTGGCTGCGGGTCGCCAGTTCGCGGACCCGGGCGATCAGGACGTCCTCGTAGTGCGAGCGGTCGAAGATGCCGATCTCGCCCGGCTGCGGCAGCCCCTGCGTGATCCGCCAGAGGGAGGGGTGGTTCCGCTCCTCCGCCGTCGGTGCCTTGAAGGCCTTGATCCGGCAGCCGGACGGGTTGAAGAGGCCGATGACGTGCTTGACCGTGCCGCCCTTGCCGCTGGTGTCCATGCCCTGGAGTACGAGCAGCAGGCGCGCCGGCCGTCGCCCGCGGTGCTGGCCGCGTACAGGCGCTCCTGGAGACTCGCGAGGCGTTCGCCCATCAGGGTGGTCGCGGCCAGGCCCGCGGCCTTGTCGGGCGGGCCGCCGGGGGTGGCCTTGGCGTCGTACGCGGAGAGGTCCACGTGTTCGCCCCCGGGGATGTGCAGGAGGTCGGTGAGCGCGGTCGGCGACGGGCTCTGCCGTGTCCGCTCCGGTGCCTTCTTCGGCGGTACCGGCCGGTCTCGCTGCTTGGGCTTCTTCTTGGCCACTGCGCCCCTCTACGGACCTCCGCGGTCCTCTGCCGGCCTTGTGCGGTCCCCTCGATCCTGCGACGGGACCGCACAATCCGCGAGTGCGGACGGACGGCGGAACGGGTTCGCTCAGTGGTTCCAGGGGCCCGTCACGGCGAACGTGGTCCCGGGCGTGTAGCAGTTCACGTACATCGTCTCGCAGTCCGGCGAGAAGGTGACCCCGGCGAACTCACCCCACTCCGGAACCTCCGGCGTGCCGATGTTCTGCCGGCCGCGCGCCATGGCGTACACCTCGCCGCGCTTCGTCAGCCCGTACACATGCTGCGTGCCGCTGCCGTCCTCGCACACCATCAGGCCGCCGCGGGGCGCCAGGCAGATGTTGTCGGGGGACTCACCGGGCAGCTGGATGTCCGTGCTCGGGCCGAAGACCACGACCAGTGTCAGGCGCCGCTGGTGCGGCTCGTACTTCCACACCTGGCCGAAGTGGGTGGCCGCCGAGCCCTCCGCGCTCTTCGCGAAGCTGGAGACGAAGTAGACGGCCTTGTCGCCCCAGTAGCAGCCCTCCAGCTTCTGGGCGTGCGTGATGCCCTTCTTGCCGAAGTCCTGCAGCCGGATCGGCGTCTCCTTCGCCAGCGGGTCGGGTACGTCCACCCACTCGACCCCGGCGAACGTCGCGCCGGTCTCCTGGATCGCGGACAGGTCGGGTACGCCGGGAACGCGCATCGCCTGCAGTTCGCCGCCCGCGCGCAGTGAGCCCCTGCCCCCCTGCGGCTTCTTCGGCAGGAAGCGGTAGAAGAGGCCGAAGGGCTTCAGGAACGCGTCCTCGGTCTCGTAGACGACCCCGCTCCTGGGGTCGACCGCGATGGCCTCGTGCTGGAAGCGGCCCATCGCGGTGAGCGGGACGGCGCCGGTGCGGTGCGGGTCCACGGGGTCGACCTCGAAGATGAAACCGTGGTCCTTGGTGTAGCCGTTGGTGCCGGCCTTGTCCTCGTTCTCCTCGCAGGTGAGCCAGGTGCCCCAAGGGGTCGGCCCGCCCGCGCAGTTGACGGCGGTGCCGGCGATGGCGACGCGTTCACCGAGGACGTTGTTGCGGCCGTCCAGGGCGATAGCCGTACAGCCGCCCTTGGCCCCCGGGTCGTACGTCAGGCCTTCGACCGTCGGGACGCCGATCGCGGCGTTGGGCCGGTTCTCATGGTTGCGGACGAGATTGACGCGGCCCCGATGGCCTCTGAACGCGGCCATGCCGTCGTGGTTGCTGGGCACTCTGCCCTCGCCCGAACGGAGCGGTTCGCCCTCCCGGGAGAGGACCTTGTAGCGGAAGCCCTTGGGTAGATCGAGCAGTCCGGCGGGGTCGGGCACGAGCGGTCCGTAACCACTGCGGCCGAGCCCCTGCGCTGCTGCGGTGCCCGCGAAGATCTCCGATACGGACCCGGCGAACGCGATACCGACGCCCAGGGCGCCGGTGCGGGCCAGGACCTGTCGCCGTGAGGCGGACGGGACCGACGGGGTGGTTGAGGCGGGTGTGGTGGGCGGTCCGGATGCTCCGGACGGTGTGGATGATGCTGCGGATGCGGACGATGTGGGCATGAGGTAACTCCCTGTTGGCGGACAGGAATGTGACCCGCACGTGTGTACCACGCAATGAGTGGTACGTGAACCATGCGGGCCACAATGCCTTCTTCGGCGCGCCGTGGTGCGTGGTGCCGTGCGTCAGCCGATGCCGGGCGTCAGGCGAGCGACGCGGTCAGCGTGATCGTCGTACCCGTGAGCGCCTGGCTCACCGGGCAGTTCGCCTTGGCGTCCTCGGCGGCCTTCACGAAGTCCGCCTCGTCCATGCCGGGGATCTCGCCCTGCACGGTGATGTGGATGCCGGTGATGCCTTCGCCGGGCTGGAAGGTCACATCGGCCTGCGTGTTGAGCCTGGTCGGCGGGGTGCCGGCCTTGGCGAGCCCGCCGGACAGCGCCATGGAGAAGCAGCTGGAGTGGGCGGCGGCGATCAGCTCCTCGGGGCTGGTCTTGCCGTTCGCCTTCTCGGCGCGCGCCGGCCAGGAGACCGGGTAGTCGCCGATGCCGGACGAATCGAAGGTCACGGTGCCCGTGCCCTTCAGCAGGTCGCCCTCCCAGACGGTGTGTGCCTGACGCGTGGTGGCCATGTGGAACCCTTCTCGCGGTAAGTTGGAGCGGAACTGCCCCAAACCTACTGGGTGACCAGGCCCTTCGCGTCGCGGGCCAGAGCGGTCAGCCGGGAGATCGCCCGGAAGTACTTCTTCCGGTACCCGCCGTTCAGCATCTCGTCACTGAACAGCCGGTCGAAGGGCAGCCCGGACGCCAGCACCGGGACCTCCCGGTCGTACAGCCGGTCGGCGAGTACGACCAGGCGCAGCGCCGTCGACTGGTCGGCTACCGGCCGCACATCGGTGAGGCAGACGGCCCGCACGCCGTCCGTGAGCGCCCCGTACCGGCTCGGGTGGATCTTGGCGAGATGGTCGAGCAGATGCGGGAAGTCGTCGAGGCTGGCTCCCTCGGTGGCGTACGCCGCCTTGGTGACCTGCTCCTCGGAGTACGGCGCGGGGGCCGCAGGCAGCCCCCGGTGCCGGTAGTCCTCGCCGTCGATCCGCAGGGGGCGGAAGTGGGCCGACAGGCCCTGGATCTCCCGCAGGAAGTCGACGGAGGCGAACCGGCCCTCGCCGAGCTTGCCCGGCAGCGTGTTGGAGGTGGCGGCGAGGGCGACGCCCGCCTCGACCAGCCTGCGCAGCAGCGAGGACACCAGGACCGTGTCGCCCGGGTCATCGAGCTCGAACTCGTCGATGCACAGCAGTCGGTGACCGCTGAGCGTCTGCACGGTCTGCTGGAAGCCGAGCGCGCCGACCAGGTTCGTCAGCTCGACGAAAGTGCCGAAGGCCTTCTGCTCGCGGGCCGCGGGCGTGGCGTGCCAGAGGGAGGCCAGGAGGTGCGTCTTGCCGACCCCGTAGCCGCCGTCCAGGTAGACGCCGCGCGGCCCGGCCGGGGTGGCGGGGTTCTTCGCGAACCAGCGCCGCTTGCCCCCACCGACCGCGGACGCCCCGCCGAGACCCGCCGCGAAGGCGCCGAGCACCTGGACGGCCTCGGTCTGGCTGGGCTGATTCGGGTCGGGCACGTACGTCGAGAAGCGCACCGAGTCGAAGCGCGGCGGCGGCACCATCTCGGCGACCAGCCGGTCGGCGTGGACGTGCGGCGCGCGTGCGCACAGGGACTGGGGGGCCGCTTCGGCTATGGGGCTCTGCCCCTGAGCGGCGATGGAGGATGACACAACAGTCCACTCTAGGGCCGTGGCACACTGCACGACATGCGACGCCTGTTCCCTGTGACCGATGAGACAGTCTCCGCCCCGGTCCCTGTCACGGCTCCTGCCTCGGCTCCTGCCCCGGTTTCCGCCGCTGACCGCGAGTGGAGCCTCGACGAACTGGCCGACGCCTACGCGTATCCGAAGGCGGTCGGCGCACGGGGGGCCTGGCTGCGGGCCAACATGGTCTCCTCGCTCGACGGCGCGGCCCACCACGAGGGCCGCTCGCAGCCGATCTCCTCCAGCACGGACATGCGGATCTTCGGCACCCTGCGGGGCCTCGCCGATGTGGTGATCGTCGGTGCGGAAACGGTACGGCTGGAGGGCTACCGACCCGCACGCGCGCGTGCGGCCTTCGCGGCCCGCAGGGCGGCGGCCGGACAGGGCCCCGCGCCCGCCGTCGCCGTGGTCAGCGCGAGCCTCGACCTGGACTTCTCCCTGCCGCTCTTCACCTCCCCGCTCGTCCCGACCCTGCTGCTCACCGGAGCCACCGCGCCCCCGGACAGGGTCCGCGCGGCCCGTGAGGCCGGGGTCGAGATCGTCGTCGCCGGGGACGAGGCTGCGGTGGAGCCTTCGCTGGCGGTGGCGGCGCTGGCGGAGCGTGGGCTCACCCGGTTGCTGACCGAGGGCGGGCCGAGGCTGCTCGCGCAGTTCATCACCGGCGGCGTACTCGACGAGCTGTGCCTGACCGTCTCGCCCACCCTCGTCGCGGGCCGCGCGCAGCGGATCGCGGACGGGCCGGGGGTGGCGGTTCCGGAGTGGTTCACGCTGGCGTCGCTACTGGAGGAGGCCGGGTTCCTTTTCACCCAGTACCGTCGGAATTGACAACCGGCAGCGGAATTTACCGTTCCGGTTTGCTCACGTTGGGCACACTTGCTCTCGCAGACCCCGTGCGGACACGGGGAAGGATGGTTTCCGCAGGACCGGCCGCGCTACCCAAGTGCACCGGCCCTCGAAGAAGAGAAGGGCGCCCGTCGTGTTCACGAGCGTATTGATGATCGAGAAGCCCCTGACTCCCGTAGACGTGGAATTCGTCACCACCCTGCACGGAGACGAGACCGTCTCCTTCGTCGTGCTGATGCAGCCCCGCGGAGACCAGGCGGACCGGTTGCTGCGCAGCATCGACGACGTTGCGCTGGGTGAGCTCGACGAGGTGGCCCGGGAGGGCGACGAGCCCGAGGGCGAGGACGCGCGGGTGCCCGCGGAACGCGCCCTGGCGGAGTCCTTGGCGTCCTTGCGGGCGTCGGGCAGCGAGGCGGTGGGCCAGGTCGTTGAGGACCACCCGCTGGAACTGCTCAAGTCCGTGGTGACCGAGACGGGCGCCGACGAGGTGATCGTGCTGACCGCACCCCATTACGTCGAGGAGTTCTTCCACCGCGACTGGGCGTCCCGCGCGCGCCACAAGGTCGGTGTACCGGTGCTCAAGCTCTTCTCCCACAACGAATAGGCTGGGGCACCGCTCACACGCCGCACCTTGGGAGACACACGTATGGCACCCGGCCTGCCCACTTCGATGGACCGACCGCACTTCATCGGCATCGGCGGCGCCGGAATGTCGGGCATCGCGAAGATCCTCGCCCAGCGTGGCGCCGAGGTCGCGGGCAGCGACGCGCGGGAATCCACCGCCGTCGCTGCCCTGCGCGACCTCGGCGTCACGGTGCACATCGGCCACGCCGCGGCGCACCTGGCCACCGACGCGACCTGCGTCGTCGTCTCCAGCGCGATCCGCGCCGACAACCCGGAGCTGGTCCGCGCCGCCGAGCTGGACATCCCCGTGGTGCACCGCGCGGACGCGCTGGCCTCGCTGATGGACGGCCTGCGGGCGATTGCCGTCGCGGGCACGCACGGCAAGACGACCACGACCTCGATGCTCGCGGTCGCCCTGACCGAGCTGGGCAGCGACCCGTCGTACGCCATCGGCGGCGACCTCGCCGGGCCCGGCACCAACGCGCGCCACGGCGGCGGCGAGATCTTCGTCGCCGAGGCGGACGAAAGCGACCGCAGCTTCCACAAGTACGACCCCGAGGTCGCGATCGTCCTCAACGCCGAGCTCGACCACCACGCGAACTACGCGTCGATGGACGAGATCTACGACTCCTTCGAGACCTTCGTCGGCAAGGTCGTCCCCGGCGGCACACTCGTCATCTCCGCGGACCAGGCAGGCGCCGTCGAACTGACGTCGCGGCTGCGTGATCTCTCCACCCTGAAGGTCGTCACCTACGGCGAGGCGCCCTCGGCCGACGTCCGCGTCCACAAGGTCACCCCGCGCGGCCTGGCGAGTGAGGTGACCGTCGTACTCGGCGGCAAGTTCCTCACCTTCACGGTGTCGGTCCCCGGCAGCCACTACGCCCACAACGCGGTCGCCGCACTGGCCGCGGGCGTGGCTCTGGGCATCCCGGCGCACAACCTGGCGTCGGCCCTCGGCAAGTACACGGGCGTCAAGCGCCGCCTCCAGCTCAAGGGCGAGGAGGGCGGCGTACAGGTCATCGACTCGTACGCGCACCACCCGACCGAGATGACCGCGGACCTGGCAGCCATGCGCGGCGCGGCAGGCGCGGGCGACTCGCCCTCCGGCCGCATCCTCGTCGTTTTCCAGCCCCATCTCTTCTCCCGCACCCAGGAGCTGGCCACCGAGATGGGCCAGGCACTGGCGCTCGCCGACGCCTCGGTGGTCCTCGACATCTACCCGGCCCGCGAGGACCCGATCCCGGGCGTCACCAGCGCCCTGATCGTCGACGCGGCCCGCACGGCCGGCGCCGATGTGACCGCCGTCTCCGACAAGGAAGCCGTCCCGGATGTGATCGCGGGAATGGCCAAGCCGGGCGATCTCGTTCTCACGATGGGAGCGGGCGACGTCACGGACCTCGGTCCGGCCATCCTGGCCCGCCTGTCGGCCGGTCCGTCGGCCGGTCCGTCGAGCTGAAGTCGAACTGAAAGGGGACGCATCACATGTCGTACGACGTAGAGAAGCCCGACGAGCAGTGGCGCGCGGAGCTGACCCCCGCCGAGTACACCGTGCTGCGCAAGGCCGGCACCGAGCCCGCCTTCGTCGGTGAGTACACGGACACCAAGACCACCGGTGCCTACGACTGCCGGGCGTGCGGCGCCGAGCTGTTCCGCTCCGACACGAAGTTCGAGTCGCACTGCGGCTGGCCGTCCTTCTACGACCCGAAGGACACGGACGCGGTCGAACTGATCGAGGACCGCACCATGGGCATGGCCCGCACCGAGGTCCGCTGCGCGAAGTGCGGCTCGCACCTGGGCCACGTCTTCGAGGGCGAGGGCTACGCGACGCCGACCGACCAGCGGTACTGCATCAACTCGATCTCGCTGCGGCTGACGCCCGACGAGGGCTGACCGGCTGAACGAGAGCGTCCCGCACCGGAGTTGATCCGGTGCGGGCGCGATCGCGAGCAGGGTCAGATCTGGGCGGCGTACACGACGAAGCCGGTCCACGCGGTGGGGGAGAGCGTGAGCTGCGGGCCCTGCTCGACCTTGGAGTCCCGGACGGTCAGGGGGTGGAGGGTCGGCCTTGGTGTCGCTCATGGGTATGCCGTGCCTCCAGGGTGATGGCGGTGAGCCCCAGCCCGGCCTCGACCAGCCAGCGCCCGGAGAGCAGACCGACCCGGCCGCCGTTCACCCGTAGGCCCTCGGGCACCAGGAGGCGGGCCGTGAATGTTCCGTCGAGGGCCAGGTCGATGTCCGCCTGCTCGAAGTCGAGCCAGCTGCGGTTCAGTGGGAACCACACCTTGTACACGGACTCCTTGGCGCTGAACAGCAGCCGGTCCCAGTGGATTTCGGGCCGCTGCGCCTCCCGCTCGGCCAGCATCCCGCGCTCCTGGGGCAGGGACACCACGTCCAGTACGCCGTCCGGCAGCGGCTGGTGCGGTTCGGCGTCGATGCCGAGAGCGAGCACGTCACCGGCGGTGGCGAGCACCGCGCCGCGGTATCCGGTGCAGTGGGTCATACTGCCGACCGTGCCGGCGGGCCATAGCGGTTCGCCCCGCTCGCCCGGCAGCACCGGCGCGGCCGGCAGGCCCAGTTGGGCCATGGCGATCCTGGCGCAGTGCCGCGCGGTGTGGAAAGAACGCCGGCGCTCGTCCACGGCGCGGGCGACCACCGCCTCCTCCTGCGGGAACGGCGACACGGGGTCCGTGTCGTCGAACCGGTCGGCGCAGGCGACCGAGGCGGGCACGATCTTCTCGATCACCGCTGCTCCCAGTCCGGAAAGATCTCACGCAGAGTGCCGCGGACCAGACCCCGGGCGCGCCACTCGCGAGGATATCCGATGGAGACTTCTTCGAACCTGACGCCGTCGTACCAGGTGGTCCGCGGGATATGCAGATGACCGTAGACAACGGCCGCCGTGGAAAATCTGCGGTGCCAGTCGCCGGTCAGCTCCGTGCCGCACCACTGGGCGAACTCCGGATAATGCAGCACATGAGTGGGTTCCGGCACCAGGGGATAGTGATTCACCAGGATAAGAGGCACCCCGGGGTCGACTTCGGCCAGGCGCTTTTCGGTGTACGTGACTCGGGCCCGGCACCATTCGTCCATGCTGGAATAAGGTGTCGGATCGAGCATGTATTCATCGGTGCAGACAATTCCGGCATCATTTGCCCGAGCCAGTGATTCCTCTTTGGTCAGCGTCGGATCCGTACGGAAACTGTAGTCGTAGTGCACAAAGAGCGGAGCGATGGTCAAGGGCCCTTCCGGGCCTTCCCAGACGGGATACGGATCCTCCGGAGTCACCACGCCCAGGCTCCGCAGGAGCTCCACGAGATAGCGGTACCGCGGCTCTCCGCGCAGCTGGACGGGGTCCTTCGGGACCGTCCACAATTCGTGATTGCCCGGCGCCCAGACCACCTTGGCGAAACGGTCGGCGAGGAGCCCGAGCGTCTGCTCGATGTCTGTGCTGATCTCGCCGACGTCACCTGCGACAAGCAGCCAGTCGTCATCGGACTGTGGATGTATGCCCGCTACGATGTCCCGGTTGGCGGATATCCCGGCATGGAGGTCGCTGACGGCGAGGAGCTTCCCCGAGCGCTTGCCGTGCGATTCTCCTTCCGTATCCCGTGAGGAATTGTATTCCGGCAAGGTGCTTTCATCCTTCGAGTCGTTGTCACACACCTCGGCCCGGGTGGGCGCAGAAGAAGTGGAAAGACAAGCAAGGTATGCGACGCACCGCCCCCAGTGGTACCCCTATTGTCTCCCGACAGGGGCCCCGGAGCCTCAGAGGTTGAGCGAGGCGAGTACGGCCAGCACCCGCCTGTTGTCGTCGCACGAGGGCGCGAGACCGAGCTTCGCGAAGATGCTGTTGGTGTGCTTGCCGACCGACTTCTCCGAGATGTAGAGCTGCCTGGCGATCGCCGCGTTGGTCCGCCCCTCCGCCATCAGCCCAAGCACCTCGCGCTCCCGCGCCGTCAGCGACTGCATCGGCTCCCGCGCCGAGCTCTTGGCCAGCAGCTGGGAGACCACCGAGGTGTCCATCGCCGTACCGCCTGCCGCCACCCGCCGTACGGAGTCGACGAATTCGCTCACCTCGAAGACACGGTCCTTGAGCAGATAGCCGATGCCCCCACGGTGGTCGGAGAGCAACTCCCGTGCGTACAGGTGCTCCACGTGCTGGGACAGCACCAGCACCGGCAGCCCCGGGACCTCCAGGCGGGCCTTGCTGACCGCCTGGAGCCCCTCGTCGGTGAAGGTCGGCGGCAGCCGTACGTCGACGACCGCGACGTCGGGCCGGTGGTGGAGCAGCGCCCGCAGCAGGTCGGGGCCGTTGTCCACGGCCTCCACGACCTCGAAGTCGTTGATCGTCAGCAGTTGGGTAATGCCCTCCCGGAGGAGAGCCAGATCTTCGGCAATCACAACACGCATGGCAACTCCATCGTCACGGCGGTGGGTCCGCCCACCGGGCTGTTGAGTTCGAGCGTTCCGTCGAAGGTCGCGAGCCGGCGCTGCAACCCGTGCAGCCCCCCGGCGGCCTGGAACACCGCACCGCCCTTCCCGCTGTCGCCGACCGTCATGCTCAGTTTCCCGTTGGTGTGGCGCAGCCGTACCCACGCCGAGGTGGCGCCGCTGTGCTTCACCACATTCGTGAGGGCCTCGGCAACGGCGAAGTACCCCGCGGACTCCACGGGGGCCTGTGGCCGTCCTGGCAGGACGATGTCGACCTCCACCGGGATCGGAAGGTCCAGGGCCAGCGCCCGGATGGCGCCGTCGAGGCCCCGCTCCGCGAGCACCGGCGGATGGATGCCGCGGACCAGGTCCCGCAGCTCGACCAGGGCCTGGCCGCTGGCCTTCCGCGCGTCCGTCAGCAGCCGGTAGGCGGTTTCGGGGTCCTTCCTGAACACCTGGTCCGCGAGACCGAGCTTCAGACCGACTGCCACCAGTCTGGCCTGGGCGCCGTCATGCAGATCCCGCTCGATCCGGCGCAGCTCGGCGGCCTGCGCGTCCACGGCCTCCGAGCGGGTCTCGGTCAGCTGCGCTATGCGGAGGGACAGCCGGGTCTTCTCGGTCGGTGCCAGCAGCTTGTACGTGAACCGGGAGTGCAGCCGCAGCAGCCGCGTCCCCGACCAGAAACCGAAGAACAGGAACACCAGGCCCTGGAAGAAGGCGAGCACCGCGGTGTACGGGCTGTGGACCGGCCAGGTCAGCGCGTACCCATAGGTGTCGTCCATCCAGGGCCAGAACAGGGGAGTCGCCACCACCCCGTGAATGCCGTAGACGATCATCCATCCCGGCAGCAGACCGGCCACCAGGCCGAAGGGTATGTTGATCGTCATCCACAGCAGATCGCGCCAGGTCGCCGGGTCGGCGAGCAGCGATCTTGAACGCCGCAGACTGCTGGGCAGATCAAGCGGCTCGAAATTCTCGTCCTTGTGCGGGCGGTAGGGCGTGGCAATGGCGATCGAGCACCACTCACCCGCGAAGCGCCGGTGCAGATCGGCCAGATTCCGGACGGCGACACTGATGATCGGCAGCGTGAAGATCCCGACGCCCAGCGGGAGCAGCGGCAGGGACACGACCGACAGGATGACGAGCGGGTAGCAGCCCAGCTGCGAGGTTATCGAGAGGGCCAGGCCGCGCCTGGCGGCCACCAGGCCGGTGCTCAGCCAGGGAAGGAACTCCGCGCGCAGCCAGGGGCGCACTTCCCGGCGACGGTCGTGGACCGTACGTATCGCGCCCAACCAGTGAGTAGCCCTCACGTACAAGTCCCGCTCTCCAGGGCCCCGGTGGGTGCTCTCGGCAGAACACCGAACGCGGCAATCGTACGGGTGGCCGGGGGACCGGTTCAAACCCCCGGCCTTGGGTGATGAAGGGGCGGGCCCTGCGGACAGCGTAGTCGCGGCGGGCGCCGCCCGGCACCGATAACGGCATCGATCCACCCCTGAGCGCGCCCTCGCCCCACGCCTCGCCCTACCCCTCGTTCCACCGCTCGTTCCTGTGGGGAACGGCGAGGCCGAATCAAAACGTCACATTGTACTGTTGGGGCCCCGCCCGGTCCTGGAGGAACAGACATGGCCCGCCTGACCTCGCTCAACGTGATCTCGGCGCAGGAGCATCTTCGTGACCAGGTGGCGCACGCGTTGCGGGCCGCGTTGATCGCCGGGGAGCTCCGGCCGGGGATGATCTACTCCGCTCCGGCGCTCGCCGCGGAGTTCGGCGTATCCGCGACGCCTGTCCGCGAGGCCATGCTCGACCTGGTCCGGGAGGGGCTCGTCGAGGCGGTACGCAACAAGGGCTTCCGGATCACCGAGCTGACCGAGCAGGACCTCGACGACTTCACCGAACTCCGCGCGATGATCGAAGTACCCACCGTCGGCCGGATCGCGCGGCTGGCCAGGACCGAGCAGCTGGAAGTGTTGCGCCCGATCGCGCTGGAGATCGTTGAAGCCGCGCGCAATCACGACATCCTGGGCTATCTGGAGGCCGACCGCCGGTTCCACCTCGGCCTGCTCGCGCTGGCCGGCAACCGCCGGCTGGTCGAAGAGGTGGGGAACCTGCGCAAGCGCTCCCGACTCTTCGGCCTGAACCGGCTCGCCGAAACGGGCCAGCTGACGGCCTCGGCCGAGGAACACATCGAGCTGCTGGACCTGCTGGTCGCCGGGGACGCCGAGGGCGCCGAGGCGTGCATGCTCGCCCATATGTCACATGTCCGCTCGCTGTGGGCCGACGGACAGCAGCGCCCCGGCGGGTGCTGAGCTTCGGCCGGTCCCTGGGCGCACGGCGTAGCGCGCGGCCCAGATCGCCGGGTCCGGGGGGCGGTGCCGCGCCGGGGCGTCTCCTCGGATGCCGAACGTTCGGGTACTGCTGCGTGAGGTTCGCGGTGGTTGCGTTCGACACCCTGCGGGGAGCGCCCCGCCACGTCCCCACCTGGCACCGCAAGTAGTGCCCCCGGGCCTCATTTCACCCCGGCCGACGGACGGCGCCGCGCCACAGTCCGGCCGACGAATGTGCGTGCTGCGTCTTCCGGAGCCATGTGACATGTGCCATTGTACTGCCGCGAGAGGCGGTCGTGCTCATGCCACAGCGTGGCGCCGACGGCCGCACCAGAGGCCGGCCGGAATCCGCTCCGCGACTCTCCCCAGTGCGGACGGATCACCGCCCCGCTCTCACTCCCGCGAGATCCCCCACGGCCGCGCGCCGCGCGGCCTCCACCCCGCTGGGAGGCGGCACGTGAAGAACCGAACCGTTCGACAGAGACTCACCGGCTTAGCCACGCTCGTTCTGGCGGCCTGCCTGGGCACCGGAATGCTCGCCGCACCGAGCCGCGCCGCCGAGCTGCGCCCCAGTGCGCCCGTGACGGCGCCCGCGGCCAAGATCCTCGACGCCGAGAAGCCGGGCGGCCCCGCCGCGCAGGCGCTCACCGCACCCGCCGGGGACGCCGGCCACGCGGACCGCAAGTCACTGAAGCCGACGGACCGCCCGCCGCTGAGCGCCTCCAAGGACGCGCTCAAGAGGGACTACGACGACCCCGGCGCCGCCGACCCGAGCCACCCGGCACCTTCGATGAAGGCCCCCGGAGCCGCCGCGGCCGAGTGCCGGGTCGAGGACTTCACCGGCCGCACCGGCAGCGCCCTGGTCGAGCAGGTCAAGTCGTCGACCACCGACTGCGTCAACACCCTGTTCGGCATCAAGGGCAACAACGCGTACCTCGCCTTCCGCGAAGCCCAGATGGTCAGCATCGCCAACGCCCTGCGCGACGGCTCGGCCGCCTACCCCGGGAACAGCAGCACCGGCATGCCGCACCTGGTCCTGTTCCTGCGGGCCGGCTACTTCGTTCAGTACTACAACCCCGACGTGGTGGGCAGTTACGGGCCCACTCTGCGCACCGCCATCCAGGGCGGACTCGACGCCTTCTTCGCCTCCTCGCACTCCTCCGACGTCACCGATGCCAACGGCGAGACCCTGGCCGAGGCCGTCACGCTGATCGACAGTGCCGAGCAGAACGCCCGCTACCTCTACGTGGTCAAGCGGCTGCTCGCCGGGTACAACGCCTCGTACAACAGCTCCTGGTACATGCTCAATGCCGTCAACAACGTGTACACCGTGACCTTCCGCGGGCACCAACTGCCCGAGTTCGTAAGGGCCGTGGAGGCCGACCCCAGCCTGATCGACTCGCTCCACGCCTTTGCCTCGGGCCACTTGGACCTGCTGGGCACGGCCCAGTCGTATCTGACCTCCAACGCGGGCCGCGAACTGGCCCGTTTCCTCCAGGAGACGTCACTGCGCGCCAAGGCCAGTCCGTTGGCGGCAGCGCTGCTCAAGCAGAGCTCCATGACCGGCCGTACCGCCCCTCTGTGGGTCGGCGTCGCCGAGATGGCCGACTACTTCGACCGGGCCAACTGCGCCTACTACGACATCTGCGGTCTGGCCGACCGGCTCAAGCGCGCCGTGCTGCCGGTCAGCCACACGTGCAGCCCCAGCATTCGCATCCTGGCCCAGCAGATGTCCGCCGCCGAACTCGCCGCCAGCTGCACCAGCCTGCGCGACCAGGACGCGTACTTCCACGACGTGGCCCGGGACAACGGCCCGGTGGCTGGGGACAACAACACCACCATCGAGGTGGTCGCGTTCGACTCCAGTGCCAACTACCAGACGTACGCTGGGGCGATCTACGGGATCGACACCAACAACGGTGGCATGTACCTGGAGGGCGACCCCGCCGCCGCGGGCAACCAGCCGCGGTTCATCGCCTACGAGGCCGAGTGGGTCAGGCCCGCGTTCCAGGTCTGGAACCTCAACCACGAGTACACGCACTACCTCGACGGCCGGTTCAACATGTCCGGTGACTTCGCCGCCGGCGTCAGCACCCCGACCATCTGGTGGGTCGAGGGCTTCGCCGAGTACATCTCCTACTCGTACCGCCAGGTCGTGTACGAGGCCGCCATCGCCCAGGCCGGTAAGCACACCCACGCCCTGCGGACCCTCTTCGACACGACCTACGAGAACGCCGACCAGACCAGGGTCTACAACTGGGGCTATCTCGCAGTCCGTTACCTGCTCCAGTCGCACCGCGCGGACGTCGACACCGTGCTCGGCCACTACCGCACCGGCAACTGGGCAGCGGCCCGCACCCACTTGACGTCCACCATCGGCAGTCGCTACGACGCCGGTTTCAACACCTGGCTGGCGGCGTGCGCGGCGGGCGACTGCGGTTCCACCGGCACACCGCCCGCCCTGCCCGAGTGCACCGGCAGTGACGCCAGGCTGCTCGACAAGGACTGCGGACGCAGCGCACTGAGGGCCACCACGGGCAACTACGCCTACCTGTACCTCTACATACCGGCAGGCACCACCCAGCTGAAGATCACCACGACCGGCGGCACGGGCAATGCCGACCTCTACTACAGCGCCACCGGCTGGGCGACCACCACGAGCCACACCAGCAGGTCGACCGGCGCGGGGAACAGTCACACCCTGACCGTCAACAACCCCAGGGCCGGGGCGCGTTACGTCAGTCTGCACGCGGCCCAGGGCTTCGCGGGCGCGACCGTCTCCACGCGGTACTGACGCGGCAGTGACCCCGTCCGTGTGGGTGGTGCGCTCCGGGTGAGCGCCCCACCCACACGGCAGACCGAGGGGAACAACTCCTAGGCAGAGCGGCCCAGTTCCTTGCGGAACAGGTCGAGGACGTTGCCGCCGATGATCCTGCGTACGTCGTCCTCGGGCAGGCCCCGCCGGATCAGCGCCCCGGTGACCAGGGGCAGCCCGCGCGGGCCCTCGATGCCGGGCAGGGACCAGGGGAACCCATAGTCCTTCTCGCAGCACGGCGGGGTGGTGTCGCCGATGACTTCCTCGATGAAGTCCGGTCCCAGGCCTACGTGTTCGACGCCGGCGACCTCGGTGATGTGCAGGATGTGGTCGGCCAGCCGGTCCACCGTGCAGTCGGCCGGGTCCGCGGCGAGGAACTCCGGGAGGAAGTTCACGCACACCGTGCCGCCGGTCGCGGCGACCCCGCGGAGCTGGGCGTCGGTCAGATTGCGGTGGTGGTCGCGCAGGGCGCGCGCCGAGGAGTGCGTGGCGATGACGGGACGGGTGGCCAGCTCCAGGACGTGCCCGACCCCGGCGGCGCCGAGGTGGGACACGTCGAAGAGGATGCCCAGGCGCTCCATCTCGGCGAGTGCCTCGACCCCGGCACCGGTGAGACGGCTGCCGGTGACGTCCTCCCCGCTGCCGTCGGCCAGCGGCGTACGGCCCCAGTGGGCGATGGACGCGACCCGCACGCCGAGCCGGTGCAGGGTGGCGAAGAGCTCCACGTTGGCGTCGACACCCGGCGCGCTCTCCAGGGCGAGGACGAGGGCGATCTTCCCCGCGGCCAGCGCGGCGTCGATATCGGACCCGTCGAGGCACAGCGCTACCTCGTCGGCGTTGCCCTCGGCCAGCGTGTGCGCGCACTCGATCATGCGCAGGGTCTCGCGCAGCGCGCCCTCGGGCCGGTACTGGTCGTCGATGAAGACCGGCAGCACCTGGAGGTTCACCCCGCCGCCGCGCAGCTGTGGCAGCCACTGCTCCCGGAAGAATCCCGCCCACTTCCGGGGCTCCCGGGCGGTGACCGCCATCAGCAGGTCGTTGTGGGTATCGGCTACGACGGCGCGGTCGTGAAGTTCGTAGGACACGTGGGCGGATGCTACGGGCAGCGAACGGTCCTGTACATCGCACTCATGACATCGCCCAGCCCCCGCCGGCCGCACCGGACGGTCCCGCCGAGGGACCGCCCCGTACCGTCGCTGCCTACCCGCCCGCCCCCAGCCGCAACGTGAGGATCTGGAACGGCCGCAGGGACAGCTCCACCGTCCCGTCGTCCGTCAGGACGTACGCCGCCGCGTCCGCCAACGGGCGCTCCAGCAGGTCCGTCTCCACCACCGACGTGATGGGGAAGCCCGCGCCGAGCGTCGCCGTGCCGCGGCCACCGCCCGACTCGTAGATACGGACGACCACATCGCCGCCGCGGTCCTCGGCCAGCTTCACCGCCTCCACCACGATCCGGTCGTTGTCGACGGACACCAGCGGGGCGACCGGGCTGCTGCCGTCGCCCGGGACCGTGCGCTCCGGGAGGTTGATCCAGTGGCTCTCGCGGACCGCGTCGGTGACCGTGGCGCCCGGGGCGAGCGCGAAGCGCAGCCGGTGGCTGCCCTGGTCGGTCTCCGGGTCCGGGTAGCGCGGGGCGCGCAGCAGGGAGAGGCGGACCGTCGTGGTCTGCCCGCCGTCCTCCCGCATGTCGCGGGTGACGTCATGGCCGTACGTCGAGTCGTTGACGACCGCCGCGCCCCAGCCGGACTCCTCGACCTGAATCCAGCGGTGGGCGCAGATCTCGAACTTGGCAGCCTCCCATGAGGTGTTGGTGTGCGTGGCGCGAAACACATGGCCGAACTGGGTCTCGGCCGCAGACCGGTCGGCCTTCACATCGAGCGGGAAGGCCGCCTTCAGGAACTTCTCCGTCTCGTGCCACTCCACGTCCGTCTCGATGTCGAGGGCCTTCGCGCCCGAGCGCAGCGTCAGCCGCTGCACGACCGTCGACCCGCCGAAGGACCGGGCGACGGTGAGCACCGCGTGGTCGCCGGTCGACTCGGTGAGGGCGAGCGTGTCGACGTCCACCAGGTCGGTGACCTTGTGCCGGTAGAACTCGTCGATGTCCCAGGCGTCCCACATGTTCGGGAAGTCCGGGTGGATCTGGAGCAGGTTGGCCGCGAGGCCGGGTGCCACCGCCTCCCGCCGCGCCGCCACGTCGTACGCCGAGACCACCAGGCCGCGCGCGTCGACCGTGATGCGCAGCAGACCGTTGTCGAGGTCGAAGCCGCCGTCCGTACGGGTGGAGGCCGTGACCGTGTCGGCCGTCGGGGACGGGTCGGCGACCGCCGCGCCGCCGGCCGGGACCGAACCGCGGGCGTGCGGGGCCGCGTTGAAGGTCAGCGTGTCTGAGCCCTCGCCCGCAAGCGCCGTCTGCGCGGCGGCCGTGATCGCCTCCAGCTCCGCGCGCACCCGCGCGTACGTCTCCCGCGTCTCCCGGTGCACCCAGGCGATCGAGGAGCCCGGCAGGATGTCGTGGAACTGGTGCAGCAGCACCGTCTTCCAGATCCGCTCCAGGTCGTCGTACGGATAGCCGAAGCCCGCGACCCGCACCGCCGCCGTCGCCGACCACAGCTCCGCCTCCCGCAGCAGCGACTCGCTGTGCCGGTTGCCCTGCTTGGTCTTCGCCTGCGAGGTGTACGTACCGCGGTGCAGTTCCAGATACAGCTCGCCCGCCCACACCGGCGCGTCCGGGTACTCCGCCTCGGCCTTCGCGAAGAACGCCGACGGTTTCTCGACCGTGACCTTCGGCGAGCCCTCCAGGTCCCGCAGCCGCTCCGCCCGCACCAGCATCTCGCGGGTCGGCCCGCCGCCGCCGTCACCCCAGCCGAAGGGGGCCATGGAACGTGAACCCCGGCCCTTTTCCTGGTAGTTGCGTGCGGCGTGCGCCATCTGCTCGCCGCCGAGGTCGGAGTTGTACGTGTCGACCGGCGGGAAGTGGGTGAAGACGCGGGTGCCGTCGATGCCCTCCCACCAGAAGGTGTGGTGCGGGAACTTGTTGACCTGGCTCCAGGAGATCTTCTGCGTCAGGAAGTACTTCGACCCGGACAGCTTCACCAGTTGAGGCATCGCCGCCGTGTAGCCGAAGGAGTCCGGCAGCCAGACCTCGTTGGTCTCGATGCCGAATTCGTCCATGAAGAACTTCTTGCCGTACAGGAACTGACGGGCCATCGCCTCGCCGCCGACCATGTTCGTGTCGGACTCCACCCACATGCCGCCGACCGGCACGAACTGCCCGTCCGCGATCTTCTTCTTGACCTTGGCGAAGACCTCAGGACGGTGCTCCTTGATCCAGGCGAGCTGCTGCGCCTGCGACATCGCGAAGACGAACTCCGGGTGATCGTCCATGAGGTTGACCATGTTGGACGACGTACGCGCCACCTTGCGCACCGTCTCACGCAGCGGCCACAGCCACGCCGAGTCGATGTGCGCGTGCCCGATCGCGCTGATGCGGTGCGCCGATGCGTTCGCGGGGGAGGCCAGCACCCCGGCCAGCTCAGCGCGGGCTGCCGCCGCCGTGCCCGGCACGTCCGTCAGGTCGACGGCGTCCAGACAGCGCTCGATCGCCCGCAGGATCTCCCAGCGGCGGGCGTCGCCCTGCGACAGCTCCGTCATCAGGGAGCCGAGCACCTCCAGATCCTGGACCAGCTCCCACACCTCGGTCTCGAAGACCGTGAGGTCCATCCGCTCGACGCGATAGAGCGGCTCGTCGCCCGCGGTGAGCCTGTCGCCCTCGTACGTCGGCGCGTGGTCGACCAGGACGGGGTTGGACGAGGCCTCGACGTACAGCAGGATCTCCTCGCCGCCGACGGCCGGTTCACCGATCCGCACCCAGTCGTTGCGCGGGTTGAGGGCCTTGACCGCCTCCCCGTCCTGCCGGTAGATCAGGCCCTCGCACTGGAAGCCGGGCATCTGCCGGTCGAAGCCGAGGTCGATGACGGCCTCGACGGTGCGCCCGCGCCACTCGGCCGGGACCCGCCCGGTGACCTTGAACCAGGTGGTGCCCCAGGCCGGGCCCCAGGGGTCGCCTGCGGCGGCCGGAACGTACGTGGCGGCCAGGCCCTCCGCGACCGGGACGGGCTCGCCCGGCGCCTCCCACCGCTCGATGGTCAGCGGGACGGGCGTGGAGTGGACGGCGGGCTGGATACGGTCCTTGAGCACTCGGCGCAGGCGGTGTTCGACGATGCTTCGGTCGTCGTGCATGAGGGTGGCTCCGATGTTCTGGGACGAGAAAGTGGGGGTGACTACCAGGTGGGGGGTGACCGGGGCGGGACGCGAGGAGGCCGGCAGCTGACCGACGGCGCGCACTTCGAGCGAGGTGGCAGGCTCGTTCGACGTACGGCGCAGCGAGGCTGCGTAGTACGCGATGCCCGCCGTGCCGCCGAGGAAACGCCGCCCGCCGCCTGGGAGCACCTTGTGCACCTTGTGCACCTTGTGCACCTCGTAGTCGTCGTTCGAAGGGTCACTTGACGTCGAGCGGGCTGATCAGCTCCGTGATGCCCCGGGCCGCCAGATGCCCGGTGTCCTCCGCGCGCCCCGCCAGCACGGCCGTCGCCCGCACCCCGTCGGCGGCGAGCCGCGCCCACGCCTCGTAGAACTCACCGCCGGGGGCGCAGGTCGGCCTGCCCGGCGCGGTCTCCTCGTCCCCGACTTCGAGCAGTAGGCCGGTGCTGCGGCGTACCGGCTCGGGTCGGCCCGCGGTCCGCAGCCGCGCTGCCGTCTCCGCGACGGTCTGCCCGGCCGGTTTCACCTCACGGTCCGAGGTCAGCAGCCCCAGGCTGTACTCAAGCTCGGGAAAGTCGGCCAGCTCCCGCGACACGTCGTGCGAGCACCACCAGGTGATGCCGTACAGGCCCTCGCAGGTCAGGGCGTTCTCCATGGTGGCGTTGGTGAACTCGGCGGCGTACTCGCCCGGAATCAGCGGCGCGGGCGCGCCCACCTCCTGGAGCCACACCGGCCGGCCGGGCTCCGCCCAGGCCCGTGACAGCTCGATCAGATACTCGGCGTGGTGCTCGGTCGCCGCACCCGCTCTGCCGTACCGCTGCGCCGTCCCGTTGAAGACCCAGGAGTGGATGGTCGTCGCACCGCCGAGCCGCGACGCGTGCGCGGGGGTGAAGGGGTGGCCGCCCTGGAACCACACCGCGTCGTACTCGGAATGTGTGTGCAGCCGTCCGGGCGCCGCCCGTTCGCACACCGCGAGCAGCCGCTCCAGCCAGCGCCCAGCCTGCTCGTACGTGCACGGGTGCGGGTCCGGGTGCGGGCGGTCCGAGAACTGGTTGACCTCATTGCCTAGCGTCATACCGATGAAGTTCGGCCGGTCGGCGAGCGACGCGGCGAGCGTCTCGATGTAGCGGGCCTCGCCCTCCATGACGTCGGGGTCGGTGAACATGTTGCGGCGGTGCCAGGTGGTCAGCCACGACGGCAGGAAGTCGAAGCTCGACAGGTGCCCCTGGAGGGCGTCCACGGCCACATCGAGGCCGCGTTCGGCTGCTGCGTCGACGATGTGGCCGAGCTGCTCGATGGCGCGCGGCCGGATCAGGGTGCGGTTCGGCTGGAAGAGCGGCCACAGCGCGAAGACCCGGACATGGTCGAGGCCGAGCGCGGCGAGCGAGTCGAAGTCACGTCGTACGTCGTCGATCTCGAAGTCGAGCCAGTGGTGGAACCAGCCGACTGAGGGCGTGTAGTTCGCGCCGAGGCGCAGCGGCGGCAGGGGGGTGAAGTTCATGGCTGCGGCTTCCTGGCTTCCTGGAGCGGTCCGTTGAGGGCGATCACCACTTCACGTCGTCCTCCTTGGGAGCTTGCCCGACTTCCGCGGCTGCTTGGCATCGTTGTCATCGGAGCCGCCGCTGACGCCGCACGCGGCGGTCGACAACAGTGGCGCTGTCACGGCGGCGGCGATGGAAATGCAGGTCGGGCGTCCACGGTTCATCGAGGTTCCTCCTCCTTCACCGGCCGCACCACCGGATTTCGAGAGACACCATGTGCCGGAGAGGGGCATGGCGTCAACAGGTGCTCGGGAGAAGGCTTATGGAGTGGACTAATGCGGTTCAGTAGTCTGTTGACACCGTGCAGGTACGCGGCAATGCTGAGCTGCGCTAATGCGATTTAGCTGAGGAAACCCCGGCGGTTTATCCCGAAGCGTTGAGATCGAGGCGACCGCACCCGACGGCCCGTGAAGCAGGTACAAGCAGGTACAAGCAGCACGAGGAGAGGACCGCGCACCGAGATGACCACTTCCGGTGACAGTGTTCGGCCCAGGCCGGCGCGCAGACCCACCATCAAGGACATCGCGCGCCGCGCGGGCGTCTCGGAGAGCGCCGTCTCCTTCGCGCTCAACGACCGTCCCGGGGTGTCCCCGGACACCCGCGCGCGCGTCCGGCGCGTCGCGCAGGAACTGGGCTGGCAGGCCAACAGCGCCGCCCGCGCGCTCTCCGGCGAACGGTCCGGCTGCGTGGGACTGGTCCTGGCCCGGCCCGCGCACACCCTCGGTGTGGAGTCGTTCTTCCTGCAACTGGTCTCCGGGATCCAGGAGGTGCTCTCCGCCCGGCAGGTCGCCCTGCTCTTCCAGGTGGTCGAGGACGTCGACGCGGAGATGGCGGTGCTGCGCCGCTGGTGGGCGGAGCGCAGGGTCGACGGCGTCCTCGTCGTGGACCCCCGCGTCGGCGACCCGCGACCGGCACTGCTCGCCTCCCTGGGGCTGCCCGCCGTGATCATCGGCGGCATCGAGGCCGACGAGCAGCACGCCACGACGCCGCTGCCCGTGTCCAACGTCTGGGCGGACGACTCCGGCGCGATGGCCGCCGTGCTCGACCACCTCTACGCTCTCGGGCACCGGCGCATCGTCCATGTCGCGGGCATGCGCGGGCTCGCGCACACCGAGCGGCGCATTCGGTCGCTGCGTGCCGAGGCCACTCGCCGCGAACTCGACGAGCAGCAGGTCAGGTCGGTCGCCACCGACTACTCCGACGCGGAGGGCGCGGAGGCCACCCGCCGCATCCTCGACGAGCCGGTGCCGCCGACTGCGATCATCTACGACAATGATGTGATGGCGGTCGCCGGAGCGTCGGTGGCGGCGCAGCGCGGTGTGCGGGTCCCCATCGACCTGTCGATCGTGGCCTGGGACGACTCGGCCCTGTGCCGGGTCACCCACCCCCGACTCACGGCCCTGGTCCGGGACACCTCGGGCTTCGGCCGCCTGGCCGCACAGGAACTACTGGCCCTGATCGACGGCGGCCCGGTCCGCAGCCTCCAGGGCGAACTCCCGCACCTGGAGCAGAGGGAGAGCACGAGGGCGCCGCGCTGGCAGTAGGGGTGCGGGTGCGGGGTTGCGGGGCGCTGCGGTGGGCTTGTCCCCTCCCCGCCCCTTCCCAGCTGTGACATTGTGCGGCTGCCGCCGTGTGGGGGCTCCGCCCCAGACCGCGGTGATTGCCGGCTCAGAGGTGACGGCGTCCACTACGCGGTACTCGGCATCGCGCGTCTGCACAACCTGGCTGTCGTCGGGTAGGCGGACCGCTGTGTCGTGTTCTGATGCCACCGAGCTCATGACGTCAACCTACATTGACAGGATGAGTTGCGTCCAACTTAGTTCTGGTTCCGCTGCCGGTGTGCTCAGTGGGGACTCAGGGCACCGGGAGCGGACAGGTGCCGCCGCTCCCGTGCTGACGGCGGATCGCACGAGAGGGGTGGTGACACTCCCGCTGCCTCCACGGCGGGGCATCGGCCCGAGCCGCCCGCCTCCCGCAACCGATCCGCACCCCGCACCGCATCCCCCGCCCCCTCACACCGCCGGCTCCAGCAGATCCCACCGGTTCCCGTACAGGTCCTCGAACACCGCGACCGACCCGTACGTCTCATGCCGAGGCTCCTCCACGAACCGGACCCCCGCCGCGACCATCCGCGCATGGTCACCCGCGAAGTCCTCGGTATACAGAAAGAATCCGACCCGGCCACCCGTCTGATCGCCCACGCGCGCGTGCTGCGCGTCCCCCTTCGCCCGAGCGAGCAGCAGCCCCGTCCCGGCCCCCGCGCCGCCCGGCCGGACGACGACCCACCGGGACCCGTCACCCCGGTCGGTGTCCTCGACCAGTTCGAATCCGAGTGCGCCGGTGTAGAAGGCGATGGCCTCGTCGTAGTCACGGACGACAAGGGCGGTCAGGGCGATGTGCGACATGGGCGGGACCACTTCCGATCGAAGGACGGAGGTCATACGTACCACCTCGGCCCGCCGCCACCACAATGCCCTCATGGAACCGCAGCACCTGGTCGATCGCGCCCGCCGGCTCATCGCCCCCGGCCGTCGCCGCATCCTCGGCATCGCGGGCGCTCCGGGCGCCGGGAAGTCCACCCTCGCCGCGTACCTTGCGGGCCGCCTCGGCCCGGATGCCGTACTCGTCCCGATGGACGGCTTCCATCTGGCGGGAGCGGAGCTTGAGCGCCTGGGACGCACGGACCGCAAGGGCGCCCCCGACACCTTCGACGCCGCCGGATTCACCGCGTTGCTCACCCGGCTGCGCACTCCCCAGCCACCGGGCACCGTCGTCTACGCGCCCGCCTTCGACCGGTCGCTGGAGGAGCCGGTGGCGGGCAGCATCCCGGTCCCCGCACCACTGGACGCCCCGCTCGTCATCACCGAGGGCAACTATCTGCTGCTCGACGAGGGCCCCTGGGCGGCCGTACGTGACCTGCTCGACGAGGTCTGGTTCCTGGAGCTCGACCAGGACGAGCGGATGCGCAGGCTCATCGACCGGCATGAACGTTTCGGCAAGCCCCGGCAGAGCGCCGAACGCTTCGCCCGTGCCTCGGACGAGGCCAACGCCCGTCTGGTGCGGCAGGGCCGCGACCGCGCCGACCTTATGGTGTCCTTCGCGCCGGACACCGTCCTGCCACGGGTGGTGGGGACCCGCTGCGCCGGGCAGGATGAGGCCATGTCAGATGCCCCCGCCCCCTTCACCGCCGACGACTACCGGGCCCGCATGGCCCGCGCCGTCGAGTCCGCCGCCGACGCCGGGCTGGCCGGTGTGCTCGTCGCCCCCGGCCCGGACCTGGTCCACCTCACCGGCTACCGGCCGACCGCGATCACCGAGCGGCTGACGCTCCTGGTCCTTGCCGTGGGACAGGACCCCGTCCTGGTGGTCCCGACGCTGGAGGCGGCGGACGCCGAACGGGCCGCCGGAGCCGCCGCGTTCACCCTGCGCGACTGGACCGACGGCAAGGACCCGTACGACGTCACCGCGCCGCTCCTCGACGCGCACGGGCGCTTCGGCATCAGCGACAACGCCTGGGCGATGCATCTCCTGGGCCTCCAGCGGGAACTGCCCAACTCCTCGTACGTATCGCTGACCACGGCCCTGCCCCTGCTGCGGGCGGTCAAGGACGCGTCCGAGCTGGCCCGCCTCGAAGCGGCGGGCGCGGCTGCGGACGCCACGTACGAGGAGATCGTCAAGGTCCGCTTCTCGGGTCGTCGCGAAAGCGAGGTGGCCGCCGAACTGGCCCACCTCCTTACGCAGTTCGGGCACGAGCAGGTGGACTTCACGGTCGTCGGCAGCGGCCCGAACGGTGCCAGCCCGCACCACGAGGCGGGCCCGCGCGTCATCGAGGAGGGCGACATGGTTGTCCTCGACTTCGGCGGCCTCAAGCACGGTTACGGCTCCGACACCTCTCGCACGGTCCACGTCGGCGCCCCGAGCGCCGAGGAGCAGCGCGTCCATGACGTCGTACGGGAGGCGCAGCAGGCGGCGTTCGACGCGGTACGTCCAGGGATCGCGTGCCAGGAGGTGGACCGGGTGGCGCGCGGGATCATCACCGATGCGGGGTACGGAGAGCGGTTCATCCACCGCACCGGGCACGGAATCGGCGTGACCACGCACGAGCCGCCGTACATGATCGAAGGGGAGCTGCGGGCGCTGGTGCCGGGCATGTGCTTCTCGATCGAGCCCGGCATTTACCTCCCCGGGCGCTTCGGGGTGCGGATCGAGGACATCGTCACGGTCACCGAGACGGGGGGCCGACGCCTCAACACAACGGCACGGGAAATGGCGATCGTCGGCTGAGGGGCGGGGCGCCTGCGGCGGGCTTGTCCCCTACCCGCCCCTTCCCGCTGTGACATTGTGCGGCTGCCGCCCGGGGGCTGGGGGCGTGTCCCCAGCCCCCGGGACGCCCTGCGGGCGTGTCCTCGAACGCCGGATGGGCTAGGGCGCCACATCCGGCCCCAGCACCACGCACGACTCGCCCGGCAGCACCAGCAGCCCGTCCGCGCCCGGTGCCTCCGTCGGCTCCCACGCCGCCAGTACGCGGCTGCGCCCGTTGCGGCCCAGGCTGATCGTGGCCTGCTCCTTCGAGAGGTTCACCGCGACGCGGATGTCACCGCGGCGGTACGCGAGCCAGCGCGCGTTCTCGTCGTACGCGACCTTCACCGCCGCCAGATCCGGGTCGGCCAGGTCGGGCCGCGTGTGGCGCAGCGCGATCAACTCGCGGTACCAGGCCAGCACGCGCGCGTGGGGCTCGCTCGCGGGCTCCGACCAGTCCAGGCAGGAGCGCTCCCTGGTCCGCGGGTCCTGCGGATCGGGAATGTCCTCCTCCGCCCACCCGTGCGCCGCGAACTCCCGGCGCCTGCCGTTGCGTACGGCCTCGGCGAGCTCCGGGTCGGTGTGGTCGGTGAAGAACTGCCACGGCGTGCGCGCCGCCCATTCCTCGCCCATGAACAGCATCGGGGTGAAGGGCCCGGTGAGCACGAGCGCGGCGGCGCAGGCCAGCAGCCCGGGGGAGAGGGAAGCGGAGAGCCGGTCGCCGAGTGCCCGGTTGCCGATCTGGTCGTGGGTCTGGGCGTAGCCGAGGAAGCGGTGCGCCGCGGTCCTCGTGCGGTCCACCGGACGGCCGTGCGCGCGGCCCCGGAAGGTCGAGTACGTACCGTCGTGGAAGAAGGCGTGGCCCAGCGTCTTGGCGAGCGCGCCGAGCGGTGCGCGGGCGAAGTCGGCGTAATAGCCCTGGGATTCGCCGGTGAGGGCGGTGTGCAGGGCGTGGTGGAAGTCGTCGTTCCACTGGGCGTGCAGGCCAAGTCCCCCCGACTCGCGCGGTGTTGTCGTCCGCGGATCGCCCAGGTCGGATTCGGCGATCAGGAAGAGCGGCCTGTTCGTCTCGGCGGACAGCGCGTCGACGGACGTGGACAGTTCTTCGAGGAAGGTCAGCGCGCGGGTGTCGGCGAGGGCGTGCACCGCGTCGAGCCGCAGCCCGTCGATGCGGTAGTCGCGCAGCCAGGACAGCGCGCTGCCCAGCAGGAACGCGCGCACCTCGTCGGAGCCGGGGGCGTCGAGGTTGACGGCCGAACCCCAGGGCGTGTGGTGGGTGTCGGTGAAGTACGGCCCGAAGTCGGGCAGGTGGTTGCCGGAGGGGCCGAGGTGGTTGTGGACCACGTCGAGTACGACACCCAGACCGAGCCCGTGCGCCGTGTCGACAAAGCGCTTCAGCCCTTCGGGGCCGCCGTACGGCTCGTGCACGGCCCACAGCGACACCCCCTCGTACCCCCATCCGTGGACGCCGGGGAACGGGCAGACCGGCATCAGTTCGACATGGGTGATGCCCAGCTCCACCAGATGCCCGAGCCGCTCGGCGGCGGCGTCGAAGGTGCCCTCCGGGGTGTACGTACCGACGTGCAGCTCGTACAGGACCGCACCCGGCAGTGGGCGCCCCGCCCATTCGGCCCGCCAGTCGAACACGTTGTGGTCCACGACGGCGCTGAGGCCGTCGGGCCCGTCCGGCTGGCGGCGCGAACGCGGGTCGGGCCGGACCGGGCCCTCGTCCAGCGCGAAGCCGTAGCGGGCGCCTTCCTCCGCGTCCGCCTCCACGGTCCACCAGCCGACCCGCGCCGGATCGCGCCGCATCGCCGGCGCGGTGCCCGCCAACTGGAGCGTGACCCGGTCCGCATGTGGTGCCCACACCTCGAAAAGCACTGGCGGCCCCTCTCGTCGTCGATGCCGACACCATCGTGCTTCAGACGACGTGGATCCGCTCCTGAATCACCGGATGTCCAGCCTTGGTGAATACGGCGGCCATCGGCCGGAAAGTCAGTGCGGGGTCCGGTGCCGGCTGCGGCTGCGGGCCCAAGTCCTTTGGTGTGGCCGTCAAGCCGTCTCCTTGTGGTGGGTGAGGCGGCAGACACTGGCAACGTTCTCCGGGATCCCGAATGGGTCTAAAACACACAGGTCAGGTCCTACGAGATGTCATGTTCTTCTGGACACCTCAGGCGGGTCGGCCCGACAATCAGCTCTGTGACGTCCTCCTTCGAGTTCCCCACCTATCCCGCGCGGCTGTCCGACGCCGAGCGGGACCGTGCTCTCGGGATGCTCAGAGAGGGCGCGGCCGACGGCAAGCTGTCCCACGACACCTTCATGCGCCGGATGGAACTGGCCCTGGTCGCCCGCAGGTCCGACGAGCTGGCTGTGCTCACCGCCGACCTGGAGACCGAGGGACGCTGGTCGCGCGGGCTGTTCACGGCGGTAGGCCGGGCGTCGGCGTTCACGGTGCGGCTGCGCAGGGCATGGCAGTCGGAGCGGCTGCCGAAGCTGCTGTTCCCCCAGCCCGGCCCGTACCCGCTGCGGATCGGCCGCGACCCGGGGAACGGGCTGCGGCTCAGCCACGAGACGGTTTCGCGCGTGCATGCCGAACTGTCCCTGCGAGGCGGTCGCTGGATCCTGCGTGATCTCGGCTCGACCAACGGCACTTCGGTCAACGGGCGCCGGGTGACCGGGGCGGTGCTGGTGCACGACGGGGACCAGGTGAGCTTCGGCCGGATGAGCTTCCGGCTCTCCTCGGGCTGAGCCCGCACCACCTGCGCCCTTCCCGACCGTCCGCGCGCGGTGACGGCCGCCGGGGCGCCTGATACGGGAGTGACGAGAGGGAACGCGATGCCCGATGTCGGGTGGAACAGGCGCGGGAAAGTCCTGTAGCGCCCGGCGTCCGGCTCGGGTAATGTCGGCATCTCGGACACAAACGATCAAGGAGGTGGGACCCATTACCGCTGTATCAGGTCGGGTGCTCCCCTCTCGCGACCGTGCGGTCCAACGCTGACACTGGTGACCGCGGGAGTGCCCAGAGGCATCCCGAAAGGCTCCCATGTCGGCTCTCCCTTCATCTCCCGCTGTTTCCGCTGTTTCCGCTGCTTCCGTCATCGTCACCAGGCTCCGCGCCGCCGGCTGTGTATTCGCCGAGGACGAGGCGGAGCTGCTCATTTCCACGGCCCGTACGCCCGCTGATCTCGCCGCCATGGTGGACCGGCGTGTCGACGGCCTCCCCCTCGAACACGTCCTTGGCTGGGCGGAGTTCTGCGGACTGAGAGTGGCGGTGGACCCCGGGGTCTTCGTGCCGCGCCGCCGAACCGAGTTCCTGGTCGGCGAGGCCGCCGCGCTCGTCCGCCGGGCGGCCGGCGCGACCGCCCCCGCCCGGCCGGGCCCCGGCCCGGTCGCCCTGGCCGTCGCCCGGCCCCGGCCCGTTGTCGTCGACCTGTGCTGCGGCTCGGGCGCGGTGGGCGCGGCCCTGGCCTCGATCCTGGACGGGATCGAGCTGCACGCCGCGGACGTCGAACCCGCCGCGGTGCGGTGCGCCCGCCGCAATGTCACCGCCGCGGGGGGCCGGGTCTACGAGGGTGATCTCTACGCGCCGCTGCCCGCGGAGCTGCGGGGCCGCGTCGACGTCCTGGTCGCCAATGCGCCGTACGTCCCCACCGAGGCCATCGGGCTGCTGCCCCCGGAGGCCCGGATACACGAGCCGCGGGTCGCGCTCGACGGCGGCTCGGACGGGCTCGACGTCCAGCGCCGGGTGACCGCCGAGGCCCGGCGTTGGCTGGCGCCGGGCGGGCATCTGCTGATCGAGACGAGCGAGCGGCAGGCGACGCGCACGATGGAGGCGTTCATCCGCAATGGGCTGATCCCACGGGTGGCCAGGTGCGAGGACCTAGAGGCCACGGTTGTCATCGGTACGCGGCCCGACCCGGGAGCAGGGGCGTCCGGCGCTCGATGACAACCCTGTGGGGCCGCGCGGACAGGGCTCATGGGACGGCGGGTCCTTCCCCTCTCTGCTGAGGCGGGCCCGGCAGCGGTCGTCCGAGGCTCTGTCCGCCTCACTCGGCCCGATCACCGGCAGGCACCAGCAGCGCCACCGGCGCCTCCGCGAACAGCTCGGCGATCCGTACCGACCCCGTGAACTCCCGGCCGGGCGCCAGCAGTTCGGCCCACTCTCCCGGCGGCAGCGCCAGCTCCGTGTCCCGCCAGCCGCCCGACTCCGCGAGCCGCAGCGACAGCCGGGTGACGGCCGTGACCGCCCGGCCCGTCCGGCAGAACGCCATACAGTGCCCGGCCGCCGGGCCCGTGACGGTCAGTGGCTGGTACGTCCCCGACTCGCCGAAGACCTCCGGGCGGCGGCGCCGCAGCCTCAGGGCCGCCTTCGTGAGGGCGTACTTCTCACCGGACAGGCCCTCGGCCTTGCCCCCGTCGCCGTCCCCGTCCCCATCGCCGTCGAACCGGACGGGCCGCCGGTTGTCGGGGTCCACCAGGGCGAGGGACTCGTGCTCCGTACCCTGGTAGACATCGGGCACCCCCGGCATCGTCAGGTGTACGAGCGCGGCCCCGAGCACGTTGGCCCGTACGTACGGATCGATCTCCCGCGAGAACGCCACCACCGCTTCGAACGGTGGCCCCCCGGGTCCCGCCGCCACGAAGTCGGCCACCGCCTGCTCGTACGCCGGGTCCTGCTCGGTCCAACTGGTATGCAGCCCCGCCTCCCGGACGGCCTTGAGCAGCGCGGGCGTCAGCCGCTGCGCGTCGGGGGCGCCGAGACCGAGCGCGGTCTGCCAGGCCACCCACGCCAGATGCGGATCGGGGGCGGACACGCCCGCCAGCTCCGCCAGCAGCCCGGCCCACCGCTGCGGGCACTCGGACAGCACCGCGATGCGGGCCCGTACGTCCGCGCTGCGCTTCGTGTCGTGGGTGGAGAGCACCGTGCCGGTGGCCGGCCAGTCGCGGGCCAGGCGGGTGCAGAAGTCGTGGAAGTCCGCCGGGGGCACGGCGGGGAATCCGGGATCGCCGCCCACCTCCGTTGCCGAGAGCAGCGGCACGTACCGGTAGAAGGCGGTGTCCTCGACGGACTTGGCACGCAGCGCCGACGACGTCTGGGCGAAGCGCGCGCAGAACGCCGCGTGGTCGGGGCCCGATCCCAGCCTGCCCAGCGCGAGGTCGCGCACCACATCGACGACCGCCGCCTCCTCGGCCACCGTGAACACGGCCTTCGCCCGCCGCACCGCCGCCGCCGGAACGGCGGCCTCCGCGCTCTCCGGGCAGGGGCCGCCCGCCGTCACGTACGGCCGGTAGACGGGGACCCGCACCAGCAGCTCCCGCACCGCGGTCCGCAGTGCCCAGGGCGCGTGGTCGCGCAGGGCGGGGTCCGCCGCGCAGATCCGTTCGGCCGTACGGACCAGGAAACGGGTCTCGGCGGCCAGTTCATGGGTGATGACCCGGTACGCGGCCCGGCGCACCGTCGCGTCCCAGTAGCCGCCGCGGTCGCCGGAGGGGCCCGCGAAGTCCCGGTAGTGATCGATGAGTTGGTCGACGCCCGCCGGGTCGGTGAACAGACCGCCGATCCGGTGGAGCGCGTCGTACCCCGTCGTCCCGGCGACCGGCCACTCCGCGGGCAGCCGCTCCTGCCCGGTGAGGATCTTCTCCACGACGGTCCACAGCCCACCGCCGGTCGCCTCCGCGAGCCGGGTCAGGTACGCCTCGGGGTCCGCGAGACCGTCCGGGTGGTCGATGCGCAGCCCCTCCACCACCCCGTCCCGTACCAGCTCGATGATCTTCGTATGGGAGGCGGCGAAGACCTCGGGGTCCTCCACCCGGACCCCGATCAGATCCGAAATGGTGAAGAAGCGGCGGTAGTTGAGCTCGGTCCTGGCCAGCCGCCACCAGGTGAGGCGGTACCACTGGGCGTCGAGCAGCTCGGGCAGCGGCAGCCCGGCGGTGCCCTTGCGCAGCGGGAACTCGTGCTCGTAGTAGCGCAGCACATCGCCGTCGACCCGCAGCGCGGCCAGCTCGTCACCGATCGGGTGTCCGAGGACGGGCAGCAGCATCTTGCCGCCGCCCGCCTCCCAGTCGATGTCGAACCAGCGGGCGCAGGGGGAGTCGGGCCCCTCCCTGAGCACCTCCCACAGCGGACGGTTGAGGCTCTCCGGGGCCGGTACGGCCATATGGTTCGGCACGATGTCGATGACCAGGCCCAGCCCGTGCGCCCGCGCGGTGCGGGACAGCGCGCGCAACCCCTCCTCACCGCCCAGTTCGGCCCGCACGCGTGTGTGGTCCACGACGTCGTACCCGTGCTGCGAGCCGGGTACGGCCTCCAGGACCGGTGACAGATGCAGATGGGAGACCCCGAGGGCGGCCAGCTGAGGCACCGCGTCCTCGGCGGCCGAGAAGGGGAATCCGGAATGGAGCTGGAGGCGATAGGTGGCGGTCGGCGTCATGCGAACGTACGTACCCGCATTCCAGGCTTCTGTGTCATCGACCCATGCGTCGGTCTCCGGAAGGAGGCATACGGTCGGCCGATGTCCGGAACTTCCCGGCCCGGGGTTCAGGCCCGGACGCCGGGACCCGGACGCCGAGCGGGCCGAAAAGCGCCGGACGGCCCGAAAAGCGCCGGGCGGGCCCAGGGCGTCCGAGCCCGTCCGGCGATGGCGAACCGGGATCTCCCTACGCGGGCCGCTGCAACACCACCAGGCTGCGCCCGATCATCGTGACCTGCTCGCCCCCGGCCACCTTCGGCCCCGTACCCGGCGGCACCCCGTCCGGCCGTGCCGTGTCGACCACGACCTCCCACTGCTTGCCGTGATTCACCGGCACCACGAACTCCAGCGTCTTGGCACTCGCGTTGAACATCAGCAGGAAGGAGTCGTCCGAGATCCGCTCACCCCGCGGCCCCGGCTCCGAGATCGCATGGCCGTTGAGGAAGACCGTCAGCGCCTTGGCGTGCGCCGCCTGCCAGTCCGGCTGGGCCATCTCCTCGCCCTCCGGGGTGAACCACGCGATGTCCGTCAGGTCGTCGTGCGTACCCTCCACCGGCCGGCCGTGGAAGAACCGCCTGCGCCGGAAGACCGGGTGGTCCCGCCGCAGCCACACCATCGCGCGGGTGAAGGCGAGCAGCGTGTTGTCCTCCCCGTCCTCCTCCCCGGCAGCCGCGTCCGGGTTCGGCCACTTGACCCACGACACCTCGTTGTCCTGGCAGTACGCGTTGTTGTTGCCCTGCTGGGTCCGGGCGAACTCGTCGCCGTGCGAGAGCATCGGCACGCCCTGCGACAGCATCAGCGTGGCGATGAAGTTCCGCATCTGCCGGGCGCGCAGCTCAAGGATCGCCGGGTCGTCCGTGTCGCCCTCCGCCCCGCTGTTCCACGACCGGTTGTGACTCTCGCCGTCCTGGTTGTCCTCGCCGTTGTCGAGGTTGTGCTTCTCGTTGTACGAGACCAGGTCGTGCAGCGTGAATCCGTCGTGGCAGGTGGTGAAGTTGATGGAGGCGAGCGGCCGTCGTCCGTCGTCCTGGTACAGGTCCGACGACCCTGTCAGCCGCCCCGCGAACTCGGCGATCGTCCGCGGCTCGCCCCGCCACATATCCCGCACGGTGTCGCGGTACTTGCCGTTCCACTCGGTCCACAGCGGCGGGAAGTTCCCCACCTGATAGCCGCCCTCGCCCACGTCCCACGGCTCGGCGATCAGCTTGACCTGGCTGACCACCGGATCCTGCTGGACCAGGTCGAAGAAGGACGACAGCCGGTCCACCTCGTGGAACTGGCGGGCCAGTGTCGCCGCGAGGTCGAAGCGGAAGCCGTCGACGTGCATCTCGGTGACCCAGTACCGCAGTGAGTCCATGATCAGCTGAAGCACGTGCGGCGAGCGCATCAGCAGGGAGTTCCCGGTCCCCGTGGTGTCCATGTAGTAGCGGGGATCGTCGGCGAGCCGGTAGTACGAGGCGTTGTCGAGGCCGCGGAAGGACAGCGTGGGGCCGAGGTGGTTGCCCTCCGCCGTGTGGTTGTAGACGACATCGAGGATGACTTCGATGCCGGCCTTGTGCAGCGCCCGCACCGCGGACTTGAACTCCAGGACCTGCTGCCCCCGGTCGCCCCACGACGCGTAGGCGTTGTGCGGCGCGAAGAAGCCGATGGTGTTGTAGCCCCAGTAGTTGCTCAGGTTCGCGTCGGCGAGCCTGTGGTCGTTGACGAACTGATGCACCGGCATCAACTCCAGCGCGGTGACGCCCAGTTGCGTCAGATGCTCGATGACTGCCGGATGCGCCAGTGCGGCGTACGTACCGCGCAGTTCGTCCGGGAGGTCGGGGTGCAGCATCGTGAGGCCCTTCACATGGGCCTCGTAGAGGATCGTGCGGTGGTAGGCGGTGCGCGGCGGGCGGTCGTCGCCCCAGTCGAAGTACGGGTTGACGACGACGGAAGTCATCGTGTGCGGCGCCGAGTCCAGGTCGTTGCGCGAGTCCGGCTTGCCGAAGTGGTAGCCGTACACCGCCTCGCCCCAGTCGATCTTGCCGCTGATGGCGCGCGCGTAGGGATCGAGGAGCAGCTTGGCCGAGTTGCACCGCTGGCCGTACTGCGGGTCGTACGGGCCGTGGATCCGGTACCCGTACCGCTGGCCCGGCATGATGCCGGGCAGGAAAGCGTGACGCACGAAGGCGTCGGCCTCGCGCAGTTCCACCGCCGTTTCCGAACCGTCGTCGTGCAGCAGGCACAACTCGATTCGCTCTGCGGCCTCTGAGTAGACCGCGAAATTCGTGCCGGCGCCGTCGTACGTGGCGCCGAGTGGGTATGCCTCTCCCGGCCAGACCTGCATAGACAAGACTCTTCCACTTCTGATCCGGCTGATGCGGGGCACTTGGCTCAGATCTTCCCGGAAAGTGGGGCAACCTCCTAGGACTTCGACCCGTCCTACCGGGTGACCACGCATACCCGGTATGCCAGTTGTCGTCGGAAGTGGCCGACGCGACCAGCGTGGCGGCAGGGCGCCGGGGGGAGCAGCAGGGGGGAATGTGCACAAGACAGTGCGCCGTCATCTGGGGAAAGTGCTGGCAGGAGCCGCAATCGCGGTCACCGGCACGGCAGTGATGATCGGGATTACGCTGCCGAATTCGGCCGGAGCCGATGACGCGGCGGGTGCGAGCGGCACCGGACAGGCGGCGGCCTCGGGCTCCGCCCAGGGCGGACAGAACGGCAAGGGCGGGCAGAGCGGACAAGGCGGACAGGGGGTCGCGGCCGGAGCACCTGAGCCCGGCATCGTCGAGGGCGCCGCGGCGGACGGCGAGAAGGGCATAGGCCGCGACCCGCTCACCGACGACGAGCTGGAGCGGGTGGAGAAGCTCGCGATGACACCCGCACAGTTCGCGGGCGGGCAGAACGTCGAGGGGGACCGCGGCCCTCAGCATCTCGCCACGAATCTGAGTGAACCCGAGCCGTCGGAGGTCGACGCCGCCGCGCCGCCGCGCCGCGCGGAGGTCTCGTACTACGACTACAAGACCGACGAACTGGTCACGAAGACCGTCAACCTCGCCACCGGCAAGGTCGAGCGGTCCTCCACCGTCCGGGGCGTCCAGCCCTCACCCAACCCGCGGGAGGTCCGCGAAGCGGCCGAGCTGATCCTTGCGAGCCCGCTCGGCGAGGGGCTGAAGAAGGACTACCGGGACGCCACCGGCAAGGCCCTCACCTCCGTGGACCAGCTGCAGGTGAACGGCGGGGTCTACCGGCAGGAGCGCGAGTCGCAGGTGCCCGCGGCGCTCGGCAAATGCGGTGAGCACCGGTGCGTCCGCATCACGTCCAAGGTCAAGAACGGGCCGTGGATCGACACTCAGCATCTCGTCGTCGATCTGAGCGCGAGGACCGTCGGCCGCACCGACTGACCCGCTCGCCCGTCCGTTTCGTATCTGCATCTGCATCCGTATCTGCGTCCGCATCCCGCATCTCGCACTTCCGCACGAGGGAGTCCCTTTACATGCACTTCGACAGAGCTTCGCGCGTCCGTAGGCGCGCCGCGGCGGCCTTCGCCGTGGCCGCCCTGCTCGGCAGCCTGGCAGCCGCCACCGGGACCACCGCCACGGCGGCGGCCCCCAAGGCCCCCAAGGCCCCCAAGGCCCCCAAGGCCCCCAAGGCCCCCAAGGCCCCCAAGGAAACAGTCCGGTCCGCGCCCAAGGCGCCGACCCCGCCGCCGGCCGACTGCAGCGCCGCGTACCGCATCGAACAGAAGCTCGACGGCGGCACCACCTGGCGCATGTGCTGGAGTTACGACAGTGACGCCGGCCTCGTCCTCGAAAGGGTCTCGTACCAGCCCAAGGGTGAGACCAAGCCGATCCGCGTCCTGACGACCGGCAAGCTCGCGCAGGTCCACGTGCCGTACGACAACGGCAAGGCGGAGTACGACGACCTCACCGGCTTCGGCTTCGGCTACGGCCTGCAGAACCTGAAGCCGGCCGAGTGCCCCGGCGGCACCATCAGGACCGTCAAGGTCCGCGATGTGGGCAACATCAAGGGGCTGTGCACCACCACGCGTGCGCGCGGGCACGCGTACCGGCTCGCCAACGACATGGGCACGAAGGTCTGGCAGGCCCAGGGCAAGGACCTGCTCGTCTACACCGTCAACAAGGTGTCCTGGTACGAGTACATCACCGAGTGGCGCTTCTCCTCCGACGGCACGATCTCGGCCAACGTCGGTGCCACCGGCAGCCTTTCGCCCGGCGACTACGACGCGGCCGACGGCCGCGGCTGGCCGATCGGCAAGGGCGCCCGCGACTACGCCACCAGCCACAGCCACAACGTCTTCTGGCGGCTGAACTTCGGCCTCGACGGCAACTCCAAGAACCGCGTCGAGCAGTACGACTCGAAGGTCACCGTGCCGCCGGGCAACGGCACGCCCAAGACCAAGACCACCCGCACCCCGGTCACCAAGGAACTCGCGGGCGACGCGAAGAACATGCGGTGGTGGCGGATGGTCAGCGCCACCGGGAAGAACAAGGACGGACACGCGCGCAGCTACGAGATCGTCCCCGGCTCCTCCAACAAGTACCCGGGCCGCGGCTTCACCCAGCACGACGTGTACTTCACCCAGCACCGCGCCTGCGAGCAGTTCGCGAGCAACAACATCCGTGACTGCGGAGGCGCGAACGCGCCCAAGAGCGTCGACAAATGGGTGAGCGGCGAGACGCTCAAGACCCCGATCGCCTGGGTCAACATCGGGTTCCATCACATCGCCAGGGACGAGGACCAGCAGCCCATGCCCGTCCACTGGCAGGGGTTCCACCTCGCACCCCGGGACGTAACCGCTATGAATCCGCTCACTCCGGCCGATCTCGCCGGACAGAACGGACAGCACGACTAGGGGAGTTGAGAAAAGAGCCTGTGGATCCTGCTGCACCGCCTCCCGCTCCCGGAGTACCCTTCCTTGATCGTTGAAGACGGGGGTTTCCAGGAGCTGAAGGTGGTGCGTGGGTGAGCTCGGGAGGGCTGGAACTGCCCCCCGGTGACGCGAGTCACGAGGGGGGTTCCACAGACGTCCCACCCGGAGCGGTCTCGCTCGCGCGGCCGGTGGAGATCGGAGCGGAACTGGACTGGGGCGCGGACGCGTGGAGCGAGGTGCGTACGCGCGCCCAGCGGGCGGGGCGTGCCTATATCTGGCTGAACCTCGTGGAGCAGCGGCTGCGCGCTGTCGTGGCCGCGGTGCTCCGCCCCATCTACGAGCCGGTGCACGGCGAGGAGGACTGGGTCGTCGCGGCCGCAGGACCGGCGGGCCAGGAGTGGGTACAGCGCGCGGTGGCCGTACGTGAGGTGAGCCGGCGCAAGGGGTATCTGCTCGACCCGGCCGACGACAACGTCCTGAGCTTCCTCACGCTCCCGCAGCTGCGGGAGCTCATGGTCCAGCACTGGCCGTGCTTCGAGCCGTACTTCGACGACCGGCGTGATGTCGAGCTGGCCCTGGACGAGTTGGAGGTCACGCGCAACGTCGTCTCGCGCAACCGCGCGCTGTCCGAGGCGGTGCTCGCCCAGGCGGAGCGGGCGTCGGCCAGGCTGCTCGAAATCCTGGGCAGCGGGTCCGGTGTGCCGTCCGCCGACCGGCTGCGCGTCGACGCGGTCGAGGACCTGGTGGGGGACCGGTACGCGGACGTGGTCAGCGTCCACCCGGACCGGGTCCGCCTGCAGCGCCAGCTGCCGGCCGAGGACCTCTTCGGCGGGGCCAGGCGCCTCGACGCGATCGGGATAGGCCTGAATCTCCTCGTCCAGAACTTCTCGGGCCGGCGTCTGGTGCGGCTCGCCGAGTCGGGCTGCCGGGTCCGGCTGCTCTTCCTCAATCCGGCCAGCAGCGCGGTCAAGCGGCGCGAGCGTGAACTGGGTCTGAAAAAGGGCGAGATGAGCCGCTCGGTGGAGATGAACATCATGCATATGCGCCGGGTGCGCTCCAAGCTGCGCGACCCGGGGGCCTTCGAAATCCAGGTCTTCGACGAGACACCGCGCTTCACCGCGTACCTGGTGGACGGGGACGGCTCGGACGGCCTCGCCGTCGTCCAGTCGTATCTGCGCAGGGCGCGCGGAATGGAGGCGCCGGTGCTGGTCCTGCGGGGCGGCGGGCGCGGAGTGGTCCGGCACGGGCAGGACGCCGAGCATGGCCTTTTCGAGACGTACCGGGAGGAATTCGAGTCCGTGTGGACGGACTCGCGGCCGGTCTCCTGAGTGTCACGCGGGCGGTCCGCCGAGTGTCGCGCGGCCGGTCCGCCGACTGTCAGTGGTGCGTGCGAGGGTTATTTCCAGCCGGGGAAAACCACGGGGGAAGCACACGCATCATGAAGGAGGGTCACCATGGGCTGGCACCGGGAGACGCTGGTCGGCTTCGACCTGGAGACGACGGGCACCGATCCGCGCGAGGCGCGGATCGTGACGGCCGCGGTCGTCGAAGTGAAGGACGGCGAGTCGATTCGGCACCGGGGCTGGCTGGCCGATCCGGGCATCCGCATCCCGGCGCAGGCGTCTGCGATCCACGGGATAAGCAGCGAACGGGCGGTGGCTGAGGGCCGGTCCGCGCGTGAGGTGGCCGACGAGATCGCCCAGGTACTCACGGAGTACTGGGCGCGGGGCGTGCCGGTCGTCGCGTACAACGCGGCGTTCGACCTGACGATGCTCGCCGCGGAGCTGCGCAGACACGCTCTGCCCTCGCTCGCCGAGCGCCTCGGCGGCGCGGCGGCGGGCCCGGTCGTCGACCCGTACACGATCGATCGCGCCGTCGACCGCTACCGCAAGGGCAAGCGGACGCTGGAAGCGGTCTGCGTCGAGTACGGCGTGGTGCTCAACAGCGCGCACGAGGCTGCCGCGGACGCCCTGGCGGCGGTCCGGGTCGCCTGCGCGATAGCCGAGCGCCACCCGGAGGTGGCGGCACTCGCTCCGCCGGAGCTGCACCGGCGCCAGATTGAGTGGTACGCCCAGTGGGCGGCGAGCTTCCAGGAGTTCCTCCGCAAGAAGGGCACCCCGGACGCGGTGGTCGAGGCGGACTGGCCCCTGCGCGAGCTGGCCCCGGCAGCGGGCTGAGCGGCCTCGCCGGTCGTCCGGATCCCGTAGCCGCAGCATGTCCCGCCCGTTCAGAACGGGTACCAGCGCACCTCGGGGTCCTCATCGCGCAGTGAGGAGACCCGCCGCCGGAATTCCGTCAGCGCCGCGGGATTGGACGGGGCGTGCTGGGCCACCCAGGCGCAGCTGGCCGTTTCGCGGGCGCCGCGCAGCACCGTACAGCCGGACCACTCACGAACGTCCCAGCCGTAGGTGGAAGTGAAACCGTCGTACGCCTCGGGCGTCAGGCCGTAGCGGTCCCGCGACAGGGCCATGACCACCAGGTCGTGCTCGCGGAAATCGGCGGAGAAGGTCTCCAGGTCCACCAGCACAGGACCTTCCGGGCCGACATGGACATTGCGGGGGAGCGCGTCGCCGTGGATGGGGCCCGGCGGCAGGTACGGGGTGAGCGCGGCGGCGGCGGTGGCGAAACCGTCGCGCCGCTCGCGCAGATACGCCGCGTCCGCCGGTTCGATCGCGTCGCCCGCGAGCCGCAGCCACCGCTCGACCCCGCCGAGCAGTTCGCGCCGGGGGAGTGTGAAAGGGGGCTCGGGCAGGGCGTGGACCAGGCGCAGCAGCTCGGCCACGTCACGCGGCTCGGCCGGCCGTACGGGCTCGGGCAGCCGGTGCCAGAACGTCACCGGGTGGCCGTCCACCCAACGTGGCGCGGGCTCGGCGGCCCGTACCGCCGGGACGCCCGATGAGGCGAGCCAGCGCGCGACGGCCAGTTCGCGCTCGGCCCGCGCCAGCAGCTCGATGTCCCGGCGGCCGACCTTGACGACCAGCCCGTCCACCGCGAACACCGCGTTCTCGCCCAGGGCCAGCAGTTCCGCACGGGACCCCGGCCGCACCGCGGCCAGCACCTCACGCGCCCGTGCCTCGTCCATCAACATCTCCTAGCGATATCTCCCGATGATCCAAGAGCCGACCCAAGAGCCGATCCAAGACCCGATCCAAGATCCCCGGACCGAAGTCTCGCATCCTCGCAGGTTGGCTTGACGAACCAACGGCCCGTCAGCACGATGACGGGGGCCGCCAGGGCGGCCAGACCAGGATGAGCCGCCCGAAGGAGTTGAATCAGTGACATTGGAGACCGCAAGGGCGCGGTCCAGGAAGAGGCCGGGCAGCACGGCGGATCACGGTGCCTGGTTCCTGGTACTGCCCGCGCTGATCCCGATCCTGATCCTCAGCGTCGGCCCACTGCTCTACGGCATCGCGCTCGCCTTCACCGACTCCCAGTCGGGCCGCACCGCACCCACTCAGTAGGTCGGCGCGCTGAACTTTCAGGACCTGCTGCACGACACACTCTTCTGGGACTCGTTCCGGATCGGCCTGCTGTGGGCGGTCGGGGTGAGCGTGCCGCAGTTCCTGCTCGAGTAGGAGCTGGATCAGAAGTGTCCGCCCCACAGGTGCCGGCGGACGTGGCTGTCGTACTCCTGGCGGAGCCTGCGGGAGCTGACGTCCTTGAGGGAGTTGACCAGCTTGGAGAGCTGGACCTTGGGCGGGTAGTGCATGAGCAGGTGGACGTGGTCCTGTTCGCCGTTGAGCTGTTTCAGCTCGGCCTCGAAGTCGGCGCAGACCTCTCGCATGATCTCTTCGGTGCGGGTCGGAATGGCGTCGGTGAACGCTTCACGCCGGTACTTCGTGACGAAATTGCTTGGTGACTCGTACGAATGTACGGATTTGGATTCCGCTGCGGTGACGTAAATCAGAGTTATATAGTCCAGTGTATGAGTGAACGCGGTCTGGAGAAGCGGCAGTTCGGGCACCGTGCCCGGCTGGCGCTCGCTCCTGCCGGGGTTCGCGCGGCGGATGATCAGGCGCACGCGGCCCGTACCCTGTGGAACCTTCTCCACGCGTGGTGGCAGATGATGCCGAAGGACAAGCGAACATTGGCGAACGCGGACGCCGCTATCCGCCAGGCCCGCAAGGACATCGACTTCCTGGCCGTCCTCCCCGCCCAGGCCGCGCAAGCGGTACTCAAGACGTACGTCCAGGCGTGGAAGAACTGCTGGGAGGGCCGCGCCGACGCCCCGAACTTCAAGGGCCGGCTGCGCACGGTGATGTCCGTGGACATCCCGCAGGGCCGGGATCTGAACATCAGCCGCGTGCACCGGCGCTGGGGCATGGCCAATATCCCCAAGGTGGGCCGGGTCCGCTTCCGTTGGACCAAAGACCTGCCCGTGGGCAAGCGTGCAGGCGCGGAGAACAGGATCACCGGGGCACGACTGATCAAGGACGCGCTCGGCTGGCACATCGCCTTCCGTGCCCAGACCCTGGAAGTCAAGCCCGAGCCCCACCAGGGACCGGACGTCGGCATCGACGTGGGCGTCACCGTGCCCCTTGCCCTGTCGGACGGCCAGACGTACGAGCACGGCGCATGGCTGACGGAGAAGGAAAAGGCCAAGCTCCTGCACTTGGAGCAGCGCGCCGCGCAGCGCAAGCAGCGCCGCAAGCCTGGCGAGCGCACCAGCCGCCGACTGCACCACACCTATGACCAGATCGCAGGACTGCGCGCGAAAGCCAAGCGCCGGGCCCTGGACTGGCAGCACCAGACGACCACCGCCATCGCCCGCACCTACGGCACGGTCGTGGTCGAGGCGCTCACCATCACGAACATGGTCAAGTCCGGCAGGGGAACCATCGAGGAGCCGGGGAAGAACGTGGCCCAGAAGTCCGGGCTGAACCGCGCCATCAGCGGGGAAGCGTGGGGCCGGACGGTCACCATGCTGACGTACAAGACCGCCCAGCTCGGCGGCGCCCTGCACAAGGTCCCTGCCCCCCACACTTCCCAACGCTGCTCCGCGTGTGGCTTCATCACGCCCGGCAGCCGGGAGAGTCAGGCCGTGTTCGTGTGCAAGAACCCGGACTGCGGATGGTCGGGCAACGCCGACCACAACGCGGCCCAAAACGTCTTGCACCTGTACCGGATGGGCCTCGCGCTCATCCCGGCTGCCGGGAGGGCAGTCGTCAGGCGTGCCAAGCGCGTCAAACCCGCTGCCGCAAGGTAAGCAGGAATCTCCCGGCTCCAGCCGGGAGAGCACTTCAAGGCGTCCCATTCCTCCAGGAGCCGCGCGTCCTGATCGCCAACGAGAAGCTCCTCAAGGCCTCCGGAGTCCGCATCCCCACCGCGGAGAAGCCGTGGAGCTGGGAGGAGTTCCGGCAGGTCACCAAGAAGCTGACCGGGAAGGGCAGGTTCGGCGTGGCCTGGCCGCTGAAGGAACCGGTCTCCGCCACCCTCAACCTCGGACTCTCGGCCGGCGGCGAGCTCTTCCACCGGGGCGACGACGGCAAGGTGAAGGTGCGCTTCACCGACGGCGACGCGGTGGTGCCCCGCACGATCCATGACCAGGTCAACACCGATGGCAGCGCGTCCAGTTCGACTCTGGGCATGGGCGGCTCAGACACCCTGCCCGGTCTTTTTCGGCGGCAAGTACGCGATGGTGCCGCTGGGCTTCTCGTTCCGTCAGCAGATCGTCCAGCAGGCCCCCCGAGGGCTTCGACTGGAAGGTGCTGCCCGCCCCGGCCGGCAGCGAGGGCCCGACCCAGGGCGTGAGCCCGCAGACCCTCTCGGTGGCCGAGGACAGCCCGTACAAGAAGGAGGCGGTGGAGTTCATCGACTTCCTGCTCCAGCCGGAGAACATGGTGCGGCTGGCCAAGGGCGACTGGATGCTGCCGACCGGTACCCGGGCGCTCAAGGATCCGTCGCTGCGTACCGAAAAGGACGACTGGGCCACCGGCACCGCCCTCGCTGAGCAGCTGCGCTCGGCGCCCGCCCAGTCGGTGCGCGGCTACCCGGAGTGGAAGGACAAGGTCGCCACCCCTGCCTACGAGGAGTACTACAGCGGTGCGATCGATCTCGATGAGCTGGAGAAACGCTTGGTCAAGGACGGGAATCTCGTGCTGGCCCGCTATCAGCGCTGATCGGGGACGCTCAAAACATGTTGCACGAGACGTCTCGTCTCGTTAAAGTGACGGCATGACTTCATCGAAGCGTGCGCGCAGCCATATCGCCATGTTCTCCATCGCCGCTCCGGGGCACGTCAACCCGAGCATCGAAGTGGTCCGCGAGCTTGTCGCGCGTGGACACCGCGTCACCTACGCGATCCCCGCGTCCTTCGCCGGCAAGGTCGCCGAGACCGGCGCCGAGCCCGTCGTCTATACCTCGGTCCTCCCCACCGACGACGACCCCGAGGCGTGGGGCACCGAGCTGATCGACAACATCGAGCCATTCCTCGCCGACGCCGTCCAGACGCTGCCGCAGCTGATCGAGGTGTACGAGGGCGACGAGCCGGACCTTGTCATCCACGACATCACCGCCTACCCGGCGCCCGTCCTCGCCCACCGCTGGGGCGTGCCCGCCCTCTCGCTCTCCCCGAACCTGGTGGCCTGGGAGGGGTACGAGGAGGAGTTCGCCGAACCGCTGTTCCGCGAGCTCAGGCAGTCCGAGCGCGGCAAGGCGTACTTCGACCGCTTCCGGGCCTGGCTCGAAAGCAACGGCCTGCCCGACACGGACCCCGACCGGTTCGTGGGCCGCCCCCGCCGCAGTATTGTGCTGATCCCCGAGGTGCTCCAGCCCCATGCCGACCGGGTCGACGCGTCCGTGTACACCTTCGTCGGCGCCTGCCAGGGCAAGCGTGCCGGGCAGGGGGAGTGGCGGCGCCCGGCCGGGGTCGAAAAGGTACTGCTGGTCTCGCTCGGCTCGACGTTCACCAAGCAGCCCGCCTTCTACCGTGCCTGCATCGAGGCCTTCGGCTCCCTGCCCCGCTGGCACGTCGTACTCCAGATCGGCAAGCACGTCGACGCGGCCGACCTCGGCGACATCCCCGAAAGCGTCGAAGTTCACAGCTGGGTACCGCAGTTGGGCATCCTTGAGCAGGCCGACGTCTTCATCACGCATGCGGGCGCCGGCGGCAGCCGCGAGGGGCTCGCCACCGGCACCCCGATGGTCGCGGTGCCGCAGGCCGTCGACCAGTTCGGCAACGCCGACATGCTCGTGTCGCTGGGTGTCGCCCGCCGCATCGACGCCGAGGAAGCCACCGCCGAGGCGCTCAGGACGGCGGTTCTCGGCCTGCTGGCGGACCCCGAAGTGGCCCGCAGGGCCGAGGAGATCCGCCTCGGCATGGGATCCGAGGGCGGCATCGAGCGGGCAGCCGACCTCATCGAGGCCGAACTGCCCGCCCGGTGACGCACGTTCTCGGCACAGCGTGACCGTCAGACCCGCACCCGCTCGGACTCCACCGAAGGCGCGGGCGGCGGTGGCGAGGCCACCACCGACTCGTCGTGTGTCAGGTCCGGCAGCCACCGCAGCCACTTGGGCAGATACCAGTTGCGGTCGTCGAGCAGCGCCTGCATTGACAGGGTGCCGAAGATGGCGAACACCGCCACCATGATGATCGCCGCACCGAGCCGTCCTCGGCCTGGATCAGCACTGTCTCGCCCGCCGGCTCCTCAAGCCCCGCGTCCTCGACGATCCGCATCGCCTGCCCGACCTCGCCGGACAGTTGCTGGCCTTCCTTCACGTCGACGCGGCCGTCCCGTCCCGCGCTCTGCCTTGCCCATGCCCCGTCGCCCCCTCGTCAGCGGTGGCGGCACCGCGCCGCGACCTCCGCTTCGAAGCTATGGCGGTGGGTGGCCCGTCTCGTCGTGCGTGCAGGGGAGGCGTAGATCGCCCGTCTCCTCCCTGCGCGTCGGCGGGCTCCTCATCAAGGCGGAAGAGGTGGATGAACGCCCCTTACACGTAAAGGAGTTGCAAGGTGTGTGTCCGACTTGGGGAGGCCTGCCCCGATTTTTATTACGAAAGCCTGTTTAGTAAGTGACAGGCTCATATAGCTCTTGATCTGAGCGCGTCAATCAGTAAGTGTTTCGACCCAGTCGCCGGAGATCTTCCGGGCCGGTGACTGATCCCCCCACAAATCTGCACGAGGAGACCCCTCTTCATGGCAATTCACAAGCGCACGAACAAGATCAGGCTCACCGCGGCGATAACCGCCGTCGCGGCCGCGGCCGGTGTCACCCTGCTCAACTCGCCCTTCGCCGGCGCGGCTCCGGCCCAGGGAATCGTGTACGGGGCCGACGCCAAGGGCGCGGTGTCCGGCAGCTACATCGTGATGCTGGACCAGAAGGCCGACAAGCAGGACCTGGCCAAGGAGTACGGCGGCACGCTCAAGCGCAACTACAAGTCCGCCATCAACGGCTTCTCGGCCAACGGCCTTTCGGAGACCGAGGCCAAGCGCCTGGCCGCCGACCCGGCCGTCGCCAAGGTCGTGCAGAACAAGAAGTTCAGCATCGACGCCACCCAGGACAACCCGCCGTCCTGGGGCATCGACCGGATCGACCAGGCCGACACGGCCGGCGACAGCAAGTACACCTACCCGGACAGCGCGGGCGAGGGTGTCACGGCGTACGTCATCGACACCGGTGTCCGCATCACGCACAAGGACCTCGCGGGCCGCGCCACCCACGGCTTCGACGCCGTGGACAACGACACCTCCGCCGACGACGGCAACGGCCACGGCACACACGTCGCCGGAACCATCGGCGGATCCGCCCACGGGGTGGCCAAGAAGGCGAAGATCGTGGCCGTCAGGGTCCTCGACGACAACGGCTCCGGCACGACCGAAGGCGTCGTCGCGGGCATCGACTGGGTCACCACGAACCACAAGGGCCCGTCCGTCGCCAACATGAGCCTCGGCGGCGGCGCCGACGAGGCCCTCGACGAGGCCGTACGCAAGTCCATCGCCTCCGGCGTCACCTACGGCGTCGCCGCGGGCAATGACTCCAGCGACGCGAGCGGCAGCTCCCCGGCCCGGGTGAAGGAGGCCATCACGGTCGCCTCCAGCACCAAGGACGACGCGCAGTCCGACTTCTCCAACTTCGGCGAGATCGTGGACATCTACGCGCCGGGCTCGGACATCACCTCCTCGTGGAACGACAGCGACGAGGGCACGAAGACCATCTCCGGTACGTCCATGGCGACCCCCCACGTCGTGGGCGCCGCCGCGGTCTACCTGGCGGGCCACCAGGACGCCACTCCGGAGCAGGTCGCCACCGCGCTGACGGGCGGTGCGACCGCGGACAAGATCAGCAACCCGAGCGCAGGCACGCCGAACAAGCTACTGAAGGTCGTTGAGTAGGAATCACCTCGCAGCACTGAGCCGGCGGTCACCGTGCCCTCCCCCACGGGGTGCGGCGACCGCCTCTCTTTTTGCTGCGTACGCCTATCTTTCTGTACATGACCACGACATACGCGGCGCTGCTGCGTGGCATCAATGTGAGCGGGCACCGGAAGGTCCCGATGGCGGAATTGCGCGCCCTGATGACCGACCTGGGCCACGCGAACGTCTCCACCTACCTCCAGAGCGGCAACGCGGTCTTCACCAGTGAAGCCGACGAGGCGGACGACGCGGACGACGCCGAGGACGTGCTCGCCGCGGGCCTGGGGCGGGCCGTCGAGGCGCACTTCGGGTTCACCGTCGACATCCTGGTCCGCAGCGCCGCGTATCTGAGCGCCGTCGCCGACGCCTGCCCCTTCCCGGCCGCGGAGCTTGAGGGCAAACAGCTGCACGTCACCTACTGCTCGGAGCCACTCACCCCCGAGCGGTTCGCCCGGATCGACCCGGCGGCGTATCTGCCCGAGGAGTTCAGGCTCGGCGACCGGGCCCTGTATCTGTACGCCCCGAACGGTCTCGGCCGCTCGAAGCTCGGCGAGGCACTGGCCAGACCCGCCCTCCTCAAGGGCGTGATCGCCACCTCCCGCAACTGGAACACCGTCGTCAAGCTGGCGGAGATGACCCGTGACTGAGCCGTCCCCCGCCGTCGAAGCGGGCGTCGAAGCGACCATCGAGGGCGAACTGCGGCTCCTCGACCCGGCCGTCCGTGCCTCCGCCGAACTCCTCGCGGAACTCCTCCACCCGGAATTCAGCGAGTTCGGGGCCTCGGGCCGCCACTGGGACCGGGACTCGATCGTCGCCGCGCTCACCGCCGAGGGTGCGTCGGCGCCCAGCCCGATCACCGCCTCCCGGATGCGAGGCGTCCAACTCGCCCCCGACCTGGTGCACCTCACCTTCGACATCCGGTCGGGCGACCGCCACTCCCACCGCAGTTCCCTGTGGCGTCTTACGGACAGGGGCTGGCTCCTGTACTTCCACCAAGGCACTCCGTGCAGTGCCACCGCATAGCCTCCACCCGTATGGCAGGCTCGCACGCATGCGCTACATCATCATTGGAGCAGGAGCGGTCGGCGGCACCATCGGCGGAAGGCTCGCCGAGAGCGGATACGACGTGGTGCTCGTCGCACGCGGCGCGCATTACGAGGCCCTGCGCGCCGGAGGGCTGCGGCTGACCACCCCCGAAGGCACCCAGGTCCACCAACTGCCCGTTGTCCAGGGCCCGGACGATCTCGCGCCGCTGCGCAGCGACGACGTACTCGTCCTGGCCGTGAAGACCCAGGACAGCACGGCGGCGCTCGACGCCTGGAGCGCCTGCCCGGTCACCGGCGGCGGCACAGCGGGCGAACTGCTGCCCCTGGTCTGCGCACAGAACGGCGTCGAGAGCGAACGCCTCGCGTTGCGCCGCTTCCGCCGCGTCCACGCCATGTGCGTCTGGCTGCCCGCCACCCACATCGAGCCGGGTGCCGTCTCCGCCGCGGGCACCCCGCAGTCCGGCATGCTGCACCTCGGCCGCTACCCCACGGGCACCGACGAGACCGCCCGGCACATCGCCGCCGACCTGGAGAAGTCCCGCTTCCTCGCCCCGGTCGTACCGGACGTGATGCGCTGGAAGTACGCCAAGCTGCTGAGCAACCTGGCCAACGCGATCGAGGCCGTCTCCGGCCTGCTCACCAGCGACGGGGGCCGGGCCCTGTTCGCACGCGCCCTCGCCGAGGGGCAGGCCGTGCTCGCCGCCGCGGGCATCGAGGCCGCGGGCAGGGAGGAGCAGGCCGAGGCGCGCGACGGCCGGATCATGTTCGACCCCTTTGACGGCTCGGAGCGCGTCGGCGGCTCCTCCTGGCAGAGCCTCGACCGCGGCACGGGCACGATCGAGGCGGACTACCTCAACGGTGAGATCGCCCTGCTCGGCCGGCTCCACGGCGTCCCCACACCGGTCAACGACACCCTGCAGCGTCTCGCCAACTCCTTCGCCCGCGAGCGCCGGGCAGCCAGCTCCATGACCGTGGGCGAACTGGTGCAAGTCGTCGACGCCGCAGCAGGAACGACCGAAGTGGCCCACTGATGCCTCGCCCGAATGGCCCGGGGGGCTAGGGCATTTCGTCGCCGGCCTCGTCCGTATGACCAGGGCCGGTCACGCCGACAAGGACGGTGCGAGCTGCTCCCGGTGCGCGTGGAAGCGCGTGAGGATCAGCCGCGCCAGCTCGGGTGCGTCTCCGAGTACGTCGGCGCACACATCGGCGGCCTGCGCGCCGTTCACGATGCGGTCGGGCAGCCGGCCCGGCGCGATGACGTACGGCGCGACGGCCACCCGCTCGCAGCCGGCCGCGCGGAGTTCCCGTACCGCGTCCTCGGTGCGGGGGAGTGATGCGGAGGCGAACGCAGGCCGCACGGCGCACCAACCGGTGTGCCGCAGCTCCCGCGCGATTTCAGCGATCACTGCGATCGCCTCCGGGTCTGTGGAGCCCGCCGAGGCCAGGACCAGCCCGGTCGAGCGCTTGTCGCCGGGGGTGAGCCCGGCCTCGTACAGCCGCCGCTCCACGGCGCTGAGCAGCAGTGGCGACGGGCCGAGCACCTCGGCCTGCTGGATACGCAGCTGCGGCAGTCGCGCCGAGGCCTCGTGCAGCACGGCGGGGATGTCGGACTTGGCGTGGAAGGCGCGGGTCAGCAGCAGGGGTACAGCCACCACGTCCCGTACGCCCTGCGCCGCCAGCCGCTCCAGGACGCGTGGGACGGCGGGAGCGTTGAAGTCCAGGAAGGCGGTCTCCACCCGCAGGCCCGGCCGCAGCCACCGCACGCGCTCGCTGAGCGCGTGGACGGTGGCCGCGTGCCGCGGGTCGCGGCTGCCGTGGGCGATGAGGAGAAGCACGGGAGGAGGCATGAGGGATCAGCTCTTGACGAGGAGACCGCGGCCGCGCAGTACGCGCCGCTCCAGCGGGGAGAATATGAGCAGGTCGATGGCGATGCCGACGAACAGGATCAGTAGGATGGCGAGGAAGACGCCCGGCATGTCGAAGTTGCTCCGGCCGTTCTCCAGCAACTGGCCCAGTCCCAGGCCGAGTTCGGGTGAGGACGCGATGATCTCGGCTGCCATCAGCGACCGCCAGGAGAACGCCCAGCCCTGCTTCAGGCCCGCCAGATAGCCGGGCAGCGCGGCCGGCATCACAATGTGCCAGGCGCCCCGCAGGCCCGTCGCGCCCAGGGTGCGACCCGCTCGCAGATAGAGCGGGGATATCTGGTCGACGCCCGCGACCAGGCCGTTGGCGATGGAAGGCACCGCGCCGAGCAGGATCACGGCGTACATCATCGAGTTGTTGAGGCCGAGCCAGATCACGGCCGGCGGCACCCAGGCCACCGAGGGCAGCGACTGGAGGCCGGACAGCAGCGGGCCGATCGCGGCCCGGACGAACTTCACCCGGGCGACCAGCAGGCCGAGGGGCGTGCCGATCGCCAGCGCCAGCAGAAAGCCGAGCAGACCGCGCGAAACGCTCGTCCAGACGACTTCGAGCAGCGTGCCCTGCAGCCACAGCTCGGACACGCTGTCCCATACGAGGCCGGGTCCCGGCAGCTTCGACTCGTCGGTGACCTTCGCCCAGACAAGGCCTTGCCACACGACGATGACCAGGGCGATGGCCGTCAGCGGCGGCAGCGCCTTCTGGAGCAGCACCTGGCGCACCGGAGTGCGGTGCACCTGTACGGCGTCCAGTGCGTCCAGCCCGGCTTCGAGCCCGGCGAGGTCGCTGCGGTCGGCCTTGGTCTCAGTGCTGGCCATGGCGGCGGATCTCCCCACGCAGTTCTTCAGTGATCTCGACGGACAGCTCCGCCACGGCGGGATCCTCGATACGGCGCGGCTGCGGAATGTCCACCTGCCACTCGTGGGCGACCCGCCCCGGGCGTGAGGACAGCAGGACGACGCGCTGGGCGAGCCGAACGGCCTCGCGGACGTTGTGGGTGACGAACAGGACGGAGACGTTCGTCTCGCGCCAGATCCGGGTCAGTTCGTCGTGCAGGACATCACGCGTGATGGCGTCCAGGGCCGCGAACGGCTCGTCCATCAGCAGCAGTTGGCTGTCCTGGGCGAACGCGCGGGCCATCGCGACCCGCTGCCGCATGCCCCCGGAGAGCTCGTGCACGCGCTTGCCGTGCGCGCCCTGGAGCCGTACCAGCTCCAGCAGCCGCTCGGCCTCACCGCGCCGTTCCGCCTTCGGTACGCCGCGCATCCGCAGCGCCAGTTCGATGTTCTTGCCCGCGGTCAGCCACGGGAACAGGGCGTGCTCCTGGAACATCAGGGCCGGCCGTCCGCCGGGGGTCTCGATGGACCCCGCGGTCGGGCGGTCGAGTCCCGCGACCAGATTGAGCAGCGTCGACTTCCCGCACCCGGAGGCTCCCAGGAGGGTGACGAACTCACCCGGCGCGACATCGAGGGTGATGTCGTCCAGGACGAGCTGCTGTCCGGCGGGGCCGCCGAACGACTTCGAGACGTGCTCGATACGCGCGGCATGCGTCACCGCAGCACCTGCGTCGGTCGCGGCCTTGGCGAGAGCAGTGGTCATGGTCGTCACCTCCTGGGAACTTGTGCGGATGGGCTACTTGACGCCGAGACCGGCGTCGGAGACCTCGGGCTTGCCGTCGGCCTTGAGGATCTTGTTCAGCAGCGTCAGGTCGTAGATGCCGCCGAGCTCGGGCTCCTTGAGCAGGCCGGCCTTCACCGCGTGCTCGGCCTGGGACTCCAGGGTGGACGCCAGCGGGTCGTTGGTGATCTGGATCGACTTCCACGCCGGGTCGATGATCCCGGGCTTCAACGCCTTGCCGGAGAGCTCCTTCAGCTTTGCGTTGGCGGCGGCCTTGGCCTCGGTCGGGTTGGCGTTGATCCAGGTGTTGGTCTTCACCGAACCGCGCAGCACGGCCTCGACCACGTCCGGGTGCTCCTTGAGGAACTTCTGCGACACGATGAGGTTCGTGATCACGAACTTCTTGTCCGGCCACAGGTCGGACTCGTCGAGCAGTACCTTGGCGCCCTCGGAGACCAGCTTCGACGCGGTCGGCTCAGGTACCCAAGCGCCGTCGATGGAGCCGGACTTGTAGGCATCCGGGGTGATCTTGTTGTCCGTACGGACCACGCTGACGTCGCCCTTGCCGCTCTGCGCGTCGACCTTCCAGCCCTTGCTCGCGGCCCAGTTGAGGAAGGCCACATCCTGGGTGTTGCCGATCTGCGGGGTGGCGATCTTCTTGCCCTTGACGTCGTCCAGGGTCTTGATCTTCTTCGGATTGACCACGAGCTTCACGCCGCCCGCCGCCGAACCGCCGATGATGCGCAGGCTCTTGCCCTGGGACTTGACGTACGCGTTGATGGAAGGCGAGGGGCCGATCCAGCCGATGTCGATCGATCCGGCGTTGAGCGCCTCGATTTCCGACGGGCCCGCGTTGAACGTCGCCGACGTGAGCTGGGTGCCGCCCAGTTCCTTCTGGATGATGCCCTGCTTGTCGCCGACCAGAGCGGTGGCGTGCGTGAGATTGGGGAAGTAGCCGATCCGTACGGTGTCGACGGAGAGCTTCTTGCCCTCGGCGGCGGCATTGGCCTTCTCCGAGCCGTCGTCCTTGGCGTCGGAGCCATAACCGCACGCGCCGAGCGCGCCGATCAGCAGGGGCAGTGCGGCGGCGGCAGCGATACTGCGGCGCAGGGAGGGTCGGTTGGCACGCACGGGAGGTGTTCCTCTCGTTGGCCCGGTGCTACGTCACTGGTGACGCGACCGGGAAGTCGGCAGGTTTTCGTCTGTACGGCTTGTGGGGGGTGCGGGCGCGCATGCGGTGCGCGTACGTCATCACGCACATCGCGCCACCCCGCCCGTTCCCGCGCCGAGCCTGCCGCTGCCGATGCGTCCGCCCTCTTTCGCGAACGTCGCGTAGATGTCGATGCTCATCAGAAGTCCCAGCCCTCGTCGTCGGCCACGGCCACCACGTCGGGGGCGGCGAACGAGTCGCCCGCCATGCCGGCCGCCAGCGTCGTACCGTCGGCCGGGTCGATCAGCAGGAAGGAACCGGTGCGCCGCGAGTCGGCGTACGCGTCGAGCGCCAGCGGCTCGGCGGTACGGACCACCACCCGGCCGATGTCGTTGGTGACCAGCTGCCCGGGGGCCGGGTGCTGGGACAGGTCGTCCAGGGTGAGCCGGGACGGGATGTCCTTGACGATCGCCTTGACCGTGCGGGTGGTGTGCTTGAGCAGGACCCGCTGCCCGACGACGAGCGGCTGGTCGGCCACATGGCAGACCGTCGCCTCGACGTCCCGGGTGGTGCGCGGGGCCGTCGCGCTCGGCGCGATCATGTCGCCGCGCGAGATGTCCAGGTCGTCGGCGAGGGTGACCGTCACCGATTGCGGGGCCCAGGCGATGTCCGTCGGGTTGCCCAGTGCATCGATCCCGGTGACCGTGCTCGTACGGCCCGAAGGCAGCACGGTCACGGCCTCGCCGACGCGCAGCGCGCCGGAGGCGATCTGGCCTGCGTAACCGCGGTAGTCGGGCAGCTCGGCGGTCTGCGGGCGGATGACGTACTGCACCGGGAAGCGGCCGGGGCAGTCGGCCATGTCGTGGCTGACCGGCACCGACTCCAGGTGCTCCAGGACGGTGGGGCCGCCGTACCAGTCCATGTGCGCGGAGGGCTCCACCACGTTGTCACCGGCCAGCGCCGAGATTGGGATGGCGGTGATCTCGGGGACGCCGAGGGAGGCGGCGTACGCCGTGAACTCCTCGGCGATCGCGGCGAATACGGGCTCCGCGTACTCGACGAGGTCCATCTTGTTGACGGCGAGCACGACGTGCGGGACACGCAGCAGCGCCGCGACCGCCGCGTGCCGTCGGGTCTGCTCGACGACGCCGTTGCGGGCGTCGACCAGGACGACGGCCAGCTCGGCGGTGGAGGCGCCGGTGACCATGTTGCGGGTGTACTGCACATGCCCGGGGGTGTCGGCCAGGATGAAACGCCTGCGGGCCGTCGCGAAGTACCGGTAGGCGACATCGATGGTGATGCCCTGCTCGCGCTCGGCGCGCAGCCCGTCGGTGAGCAGCGCCAGGTCGGGCGCCGCCTGACCGCGCTTGAGTGACGCCGCCTCGACGGCCTCCAACTGGTCGGTGAGGATCGACTTCGAGTCGTGCAGCAGCCGGCCCACCAGGGTGGACTTGCCGTCGTCGACGGAGCCGGCGGTGGCGAAGCGCAGCAGGGTGGTGGTGCTCAACTGCTCGTTGATGGTGGTCATTTAGAAGTACCCCTCGCGCTTGCGGTCTTCCATCGCGGCCTCGGACATCTTGTCGTCGGCGCGGGTCGCGCCGCGCTCGGTGAGCCGGGAGGCGGCAATCTCGGTGATCACGGCGTCGAGCGTGGTGGCGTCGGAGTCGACGGCGCCGGTGCAGGACATGTCACCGACGGTGCGGTAGCGGATCAGGCGCGTCTCGACCTGCTCGTGCTCCTTGGGGCCGCCCCACTCACCCGCGGTCAGCCACATGCCCGCACGCTGGAATACCTCGCGCTCGTGGGCGTAGTAGATGGCCGGGAGTTCGATCTTCTCGCGGGCGATGTACTGCCACACGTCCAGCTCGGTCCAGTTGGAGAGCGGGAAGACCCGGACGTGCTCGCCGGGTGCGTGCCGGCCGTTGTAGAGCTGCCACAGCTCGGGGCGCTGCCGGCGCGGGTCCCACGCGGAGAACTCGTCGCGCAGCGAGAAGACCCGCTCCTTGGCGCGCGCCTTCTCCTCGTCCCGGCGCCCGCCGCCGAACACCGCGTCGAACCGCTCGGCCTGGATCTTCTCGGTCAGCGGCACGGTCTGCAGCGGATTGCGGACGCCGTCGGGGCGCTCGCGGAGCTTCCCGGCGTCGATGTACTCCTGTACGGAGGCGACATGCAGCCGCAGCCCGTGTTCGGCCACCGTGCGGTCGCGGTACTCAAGGACCTCCGGGAAGTTGTGCCCGGTGTCGACGTGCAGCAGGGTGAAGGGGACCTGCGCGGGCGCGAACGCCTTGAGCGCCAGGTGCAGCATGACGATCGAGTCCTTGCCGCCGGAGAAGAGAATCACCGGCCGCTCGAACTCACCCGCCACCTCGCGGAAGATGTGCACGGCCTCGGACTCCAGGGAGTCCAGGTGGCTGAGCGCGTAGGGGCTTTCCAGGCCCTCGGTGGCAGCGCCGGCGGTCGTCGTCATGCCAGACCCCTTTCGGTGAGCAGTACGTACAGGGCGTCCGCGGACTCCTGCACGGTCTGCTGGTGCGACTCGATCCGCAGGTCGGGCGACCGGGGTTCCTCGTAGGGGTCGTCGACCCCGGTGAGTCCCGATATCTCGCCGGCCGCCTGCTTGGCGTACAGACCCTTCACATCGCGTACGGAGCACACGTCCACCGGCGTGGCGACATGCACCTCCAGGTACGCGCTGCCCTCGGCCTGGTGGCGCTTGCGGACGGCCTCGCGGCTGTCGGCGTACGGCGCGATGACCGGCACGAGGGCCTTCACGCCGTTGGACGCCAGCAGCTCGGCGACAAAGCCGATGCGCTGGACATTGGTGTGCCGGTCCTCGCGGCTGAAGCCGAGGCCCGCCGAGAGGAACTCGCGGATCTCGTCCCCGTCGAGCACCTCGACCCGGTGGCCCTCGCCGCGCAGCCGGTCGGCCAGTGCGTGGGCGATGGTGGTCTTGCCGGCGCTCGGCAGACCCGTGAGCCAGATGGTGGCCCCAGTCACGTGGTTCTCCTGATCATTGGTCATCAGCCGTGCAGCCCGCATTCGGTCTTGTTGCGGCCGGCCCAGCGGCCGGCCCGGGCGTCCTCGCCCGCTTCCACCCGTCGGGTGCAGGGGGCGCAGCCCACCGACGCGTAGCCGTCCATCAGCAGCGGGTTGGTGAGGATACCGTGTTCGGCGACGTACGCGTCCACGTCGTTCTGCGTCCAGCGGGCGATCGGGGCGATCTTGACCTTCTGGCGCTTCTCGTCCCAGCTGACCACCGGGGTGTTCGCCCGGGTCGGGGACTCGTCGCGGCGCAGGCCCGTCGCCCAGGCCCGGTAGCCCTTCAGCCCGTCTTCGAGGGGCGCGACCTTGCGCAGCGCGCAGCACAGGTCGGGGTCGCGGTCATGGAGCTTCGGCCCGTACTCGGCGTCCTGCTCATCGACGGACTGCCACGGCAGCAGCGTGATGACGTTGACGTCCATCACGGCCTCGACCGCGTCCCGCGTCCCGATGGTCTCCGGGAAGTGGTAGCCCGTGTCGAGGAAGACGACGTCGACCCCGGGCCTGGCGCGTGAGGCGAGGTGCGCGACGACCGCGTCCTCCATGGAGGACGTCACGCAGAAGCGGTCACCGAAGGTCTCGGCGGCCCACTTGAGGATGTCCAGGGCTGAGGCGTCTTCGAGGTCCCGCCCGGCCTGTTCGGCCAGCGACTTGAGGCTTTCCTGCGTCTTCTTGTGGCTTTCCTGCGACTTGAGGTTTCCCTGAACAAGCGTCATATCTCGTCCCCTCCACCGTCGTTGCGCTGAACTCCCCGGCTGAGCAGCCCGAGGAACTTCAACTGGAAAGCGCGATTGCACGCCGCGCATTCCCAGGCGCCGTGACCCGTCTCGTTGGGACGCAGGTCCTCGTCGCCGCAGTACGGGCAGTAGAACGGCGCCGCTCGCTCGCTCATGCCAGGTCCTTGTCTTCGGCCCGCAGCGCCCAGGTCGCGAAGCGCTCGCCGTTCGCGCGTTGGTCCTGGAAGCGCAGCAGCACCCGCTCGATGTAGTCGGGCAGTTCGGTCGAAGTGACCTTCAGGCCACGGACCTTGCGGCCGAACCCGGCTTCGAGGCCGAGCGCGCCGCCCAGGTGGACCTGGAAGCCCTCGACCTGGTTGCCGGCGGCGTCCAGCATCAGCTGGCCCTTGAGTCCGATGTCGGCGACCTGGATGCGGGCGCAGGCGTTCGGGCAGCCGTTGAGGTTGATGGTGATGGGCTGGTCGAACGCCGGGATGCGCCGCTCCAGTTCGTCGATCAGCGAGGCGCCGCGCGCCTTGGTCTCGACGATCGCCAGCTTGCAGAACTCGATGCCGGTGCAGGCCATCGTGCCCCGCCGGAACGGCGAGGGAGTGACCCGTAGGTCCAGTGCTTCCAGCCCCGCGACGAGCGAATCGACCTGTGCCTCTTCGACGTCGAGCACGATCATCTTCTGCTCGGCGGTGGTCCGCAGCCGGCCCGAGCCATGGGCCCCGGCCAGGTCGGCGATCTTCGTCAGCTTTGTGCCGTCCACGCGTCCGACACGCGGTGCGAAGCCGACGTAGAAGCGGCCGTCCTTCTGCTTGTGCACCCCGAGGTGGTCGCGCCACGTCCCGGTGGGCTGCTCGGGCGCGGGGCCGTCGACCAGCTTGTACTTGAGGTACTCGTCCTCCAGGATCCGGCGGAACTTCTCGGGACCCCAGTCGGCGACGAGGAACTTCAGACGGGCGCGGGTGCGCAGCCGCCGGTAGCCGTAGTCGCGGAAGATGCCGATGACACCGCCGTAGACGTCCGGCACCTCGTCGAGCGGCACCCAGGCGCCGAGCCTGACGCCCAGCTTGGGGTTGGTGGACAGGCCGCCGCCGACCCACAGGTCGAAGCCGGGGCCGTGCTCGGGGTGCTCGACGCCGACGAAGGCGATGTCGTTGATCTCGTGCGCCACATCGAGCTGCGGGGAGCCCGAGATCGCGGACTTGAACTTCCGCGGCAGGTTGGAGAAGTCGGGGTTGCCGATGAAGCGGCGCTGGATCTCGTCGATGGCGGACGAACCGTCGATGATCTCGTTCTCGGCGACGCCCGCCACGGGGGAGCCGAGGATCACCCGGGGAGTGTCACCGCAGGCCTCGGTGGTGGACAGGCCCACGCCCTCCAGGCGGCGCCAGATCTCCGGGACGTCCTCGATCCTGATCCAGTGGTACTGGACGTTCTGCCGGTCGGTGAGGTCGGCGGTCCCGCGCGCGAACTCCTCGGAGACCTCGCCGATGACCCGCAGCTGCTCGGTGGTCAGCCGCCCGCCGTCGATACGGACCCGGAGCATGAAGTACTCGTCGTCCAGCTCCTCCGGCTCCAGGATCGCGGTCTTGCCGCCGTCGATGCCGGGCCTGCGCTGGGTGTAGAGACCCCACCAGCGCATACGTCCGCGCAGGTCATTGGGGTCGATCGAGTCGAATCCGCGCTTCGAGTAGATCGTCTCAATGCGTGTCCGCACATTGAGACCGTCGTCGTCCTTCTTGAACTGCTCATTGCCGTTGAGGGGAGTGAAGTGACCCACGGCCCACTGACCTTCGCCACGGTGGCGTCCGGCCTTGCGGCGGGGCGCGGGGGCGGCGGGCTGTTCGGGAGTGGCGGCCATGGTGGTTCGTCCTTCTCTGGCGGCTCGAAGAGGTGCGGAACGATGGCGACCGTACCTCTGCGACCTGCGTGAACGCGGTCAGGCGCGACATGGCGAGATAGTCCGGCAGGCACCCGGAGATCACATGCGCGACAGGGGGGGATTAGCTCGTCCGCGACTGCGGGGACGGCGGAGAACTCGACAGTGCTGGTGCTGTCAGCCCGCCGGACAGATGGCGCTGGACATGCGGCCGAGGTCGACGTGCCGCCGACTCACCAAGGCAACTCCAGCTGAAGACATGACGGAAGCGTGTCACGCGCATCTCGGACCAGTCCACCACTGACCAACATGTGGACAACACTGTCTCGAAGAATGAGACGGTGTGTTGTCGGTCACTCGGGGAGGGAGGGCGGAGGGGGCGGCCGGTCAGGCATTTTCCTCCGGCCACAGGCCCTCGGATGTGACATCGGGCTCCTCGGTCGTCTTCGTTTCGAACAGCCGGAAACCGCGGCTCTGGTAGTTGTCCATCGCGTGCGGCCCGTCCTTGCTGCACGTGTGCACCCACACCCGCTTCGTCTCCGGCCGGTCCGGCCAACGCTCCGCGAGGTCCCAGGCCCGTGCGACGCCGTACGCCAGCAGATGCCCACCGATCCGCCGCCCCCTGAAGGCCGGGATCAGACCGAAGTACATGACCTCGACAACGCCCTCGTCCTGCGCAACCAGCTCGACGTAACCCGCCGGGGTGCCCTTCTCGTACGCCACCCAGGTCTCGGTCCCGGGCTGCTCCACCGTCTCCCGCCACTGCGCGTAGGTCAGGGCGAGCCGGTCCGTCCATCGGATGTCGCCGCCCACCGCGGTGTAGAGGAAGCGGCTGAACTCCGGAGAGGGGATCTCGGCCCGTACGATCCGGACGTCACCCGCGGGCTCCTTGGCCGGCCGCAGATCGGCGGGCGAGGTCTGTTCCAGGGACCAGGTGGTCACCGTGATGCTGCTGCTCATGCGAGCCAGAGAACCATGCGCCGCCGCTCCGGCCAAAGTGGAACCCCGCCCTCAGTCATCGGACGCACCCCGGGGTGCGACATCCGGCTGCCTGCGCCGCGCACGCACGATCGCCGGGGCCGTGGAGCGCGGCAGCAGATCCGCCGGGTGCTCCGGGAGAACGACCTCCACCTCCATCTCGTCCACGAAGCGGTACGGACGGTGCGCGAGGACCTCCGCGAGATGCCGCCGCAGCCGCGACATCTCCGCGCGCACGGTCACCGTGCGCGTCGGATCCCCGAACAGCTCGGCCGCCAGCTCCGCCGCGCTGCGCCCCTCGCGGTGCACGCTCAGCAGATACAGCAGCTCGGCATGGCGGGGGGAGAGCGTCTGGGTCCACTGCCCCGCCGCGCCGGACACGGTCACCGTCGACTGCCGCCGCCCGCTCAGATCCAGCACGACCCGGTTCGCCGCTTCCTCGTCCGGGGCCGACGAGGTCTCGTCGACCCGAATCAGCCAGCCGCCCGGCAGCGGCTCCACCGTGCACATGCCCAGCGACGCCAGCCATCTGCGGCCCGCGCCGAAGGACTTGGTCAGCGGCAGCCGGTCGACCGGCGGCATCCCGGTCACCGCGGCGAGCCAGCCGTGCGAGTCCACCGCCAGCGCCCGGCCGCCCAGTCGGCACAGGATGGGCGCGGCCACCGCACGCAGCCGCTCGATCGTCACGAGATGCCGGTCGCGCAGCTCACCGACGGCCAGCCGCGCCACCGAGTCGACCAGGGCGAGCATCGCCGGGTGGAACGTGGAGTCGGGCCCGCTCACATCGATGATGCCAAGGAGCCGCCCGTCCCTGGGGTCGTGCACCGGCGCCGCCGCGCACGTCCAGTGGTGCAGCGTACGGACGAAGTGCTCGGCCGAGTGCACCTGTACGGGCACCCGCGACTCCAGGGCGGTGCCGATCGCGTTGGTGCCCGTGGAGTCCTCGCTCCACGCGGCGCCCTCCTCCAGACAGATGCCGTTGGCCCGGCGCAGGACACCGCGGTTGCCATCACGCCACAGCACCCGGCCCTCCGCGTCCGTGACGACCATGATCTGCTGCGACGCGTCGGTGATCGCGGCGAGCCCCTTGCTGAGCGCGGGCAGCAGCTCGCCGAGCGCGGTGGTCCTGCGGCGCCGCTCCATCTCGTCGGCCGGCAGCAGCAGACTGCTGGTGGACTGCTCGGGATTGATCCCGATACGCAGCATCCGCTGCCACGAGGCGTCGATGACGGGGCGCGGCGCGATGCGCGAAGGCTCGCCGGAGAGCACGGCGTCCCGTATCCCGTGCAGCGCGCGAACAGTCTCGGCGGTATGCCGGGAGCCCTGCAGGGCGCTGTCGGGTGGGCGGAACTTCAATGGATACTCCCCGACGGGCACGGACACGGGCACTCGACGTCAGACGCTCAGACGCTCAAGGGCCATCGTGCCTCGCCGTCGGACGCCGCGTGGTGCACTCCGTGCAACCCGGTGCAACCGGTGCAACCGGTGCAACGCTATGCAACTCCATGCAACCCTCGCGCGCCCCGGCCCGGTTGTACGAGGGTGGCTTGTGCTCGGCCGGGCTGATGCCGCGTCGGCGCAGCATCAACCCGGCCGAGCCGCGGCGTCTACGGGACGTCCGGCACCTTCGCGCGCGCCCGCTCCACGACGGACCCCAGGTCGAGGGTGTGCGGCAGCGTCCCGAAGGCCGTGCCCCAGTCCCCGCCGAGCCTCGAAGCGCAGAACGCGTCCGCGACCTCCGGCGGCGCCCAGCGCACCAGCAGCGAGCCCTGCAGCACCAGCGCCATCCGCTCCACCAGCCGACGCGCCCGCCCTTCCATGCCGTCCAGGTCGGCGAGTTCGGTCAGCAGCCCCTTGATCGCCCCGTCCAGCCGGTGATCGGCCCCGCGCGCCTGGCCGACCTCGGTGAGGAAGGCGTTGAGCGCCTGCGGCTCACGCTGCAACGCCCGCAGAACGTCCAGGGCCTGTACGTTCCCCGAGCCCTCCCAGATCGAGTTGAGCGGCGACTCGCGCAGCAGCCGGGGCATGCCCGACTCCTCGACGTAGCCGTTGCCGCCCAGACACTCCAGGGCCTCCGCCGTGACCGGCGTGCACCGCTTCGTCACCCAGTACTTGGCGGCCGGCACCGCGAGCCGCAGCAGGGCCCGGTCCTGCTCGGTGTCGCTGTCGTAGGCCGCGGCGAGCCGCAGCGCGAGCGTCGTCGCCGCCTCCGACTCCAGGGCCAGGTCGGCCAGCACATTGCGCATCAGCGGCTTGTCGATGAGCTTGCCGCCGAACGCGCCCCGGTACGCCGCGTGGTGCGTGGCCTGCGCCACGGCCTGGCGCATCAGCGCCGCCGAGCCGATCACACAGTCGAGCCGGGTGGCCGCCACCATCTCGATGATGGTGCGCACCCCGCGCCCCTCCTCACCGACCAGCCGCGCCCAGGTCCCGTCGAACTCCACCTCGCTCGACGCATTGGACCTATTGCCCAGTTTGTCCTTGAGGCGCTGGATCTGGAACACATTGCGCGTCCCGTCCGCCAGCACCCGGGGCACCAGGAAGCAGCTCAGGCCGCCCGGTGCCTGCGCCAGCACCAGGAAGCCGTCGCACATCGGCGCCGAGCAGAACCACTTGTGCCCGGTGAGCAGATACTCGCCCTCACCTGCCAGCGGCTGGGCGCTCGTCGTGTTCGCCCGGACGTCGCTGCCGCCCTGCTTCTCCGTCATACCCATGCCGAAGAGCGCCCCGGCCTTGAGCGGCCCGGCCCGCAGATCCTGCTCGTACACATGAGAGGTGAGCCGGGGCTCCCACTCGGCGGCGAGCACCGGGTCCGTGCGCAGCGCGGGGACCGCCGCGTGTGTCATGGACAGCGGGCAGCCATGACCGGCCTCGGCCTGCGTCCACACCAGGAAACCGGCCGCGCGCCGGACATGCCCGCCCGGCCTGCCCCAGGCGTCCGTAAGACCCGCCGCGACCGCGTGCCCGAGGAGGCGGTGCCAGGACGGGTGGAAGTCGACCTCGTCGATCCGGTTCCCGTAGCGGTCGTGCGTCCGCAGAACCGGTGGGTTCTCATTGGCCCGCGCCCCCCATTCCTGGGCCTGCACGGATCCGGCGCTCCGGCCGAGCTCCGACAGTTCGCTCTGTACTTCGTCGAGGATCGAGGGGTCCGTATGCCGTTCAACTGCCTCGGACAGGGTCCGGTCGGCGGTGAAGACGTCGTACCCCACCAGGGGCGGAGCCTGATTGGTCACTGTGTGGGTGCTGGCTGCCATGCCGCTACGGTAAGGAGGTGCAGGCAGCAAAAGAAACACCCGAACGGCCCGAGGGCCGACTCCGCCGGGCCCGAGTGCACTACCGCAACGTCTCCAAGCGCAAGTTGGCCTGGTTGCTGCTGAAGGACACGGTCAACTCGTGCATCGAGTACCGCATCCTGGGTCTCGCCGCCGAGGCCGCGTTCTTCACCCTGCTGTCCCTGCCGCCCCTGCTGCTCGGCATGATCGGTCTGCTCGGCTACGTCGACGCGTGGACCAGCGCCGAGTCGGTCGCCTCCATCGAGAAGAACATCCTGACCGCCGCCGAGGCCGTCCTGTCCGACCGCGGTGTCAACGACTTCGCCAAACCGCTCCTCGCGGACGTCACCAAGGGCGCCAGCCCCGACATCATCTCGATCGGCTTCGCGATCGCCCTGTGGTCCGGCTCCCGGGCCGTCAACGTCTTCATCGACACCATCACGGTGATGTACGGCCTCGACGGCCACCGCGGCATCGTCAAGACCCGGCTGCTCGCCTTCCTGCTGTACATCGTCGCGCTGATCATCGGCGCGGTGGTGCTGCCGCTGATGGTGGTGGGTCCCGACCGGGTGGTGGACCTCGTCCCGTTCGGCACGGAAGTCGTCAGTGTCCTGTACTGGCCCGTGGTGATACTGCTGTCCGTCATCTTCCTCACCACGCTCTACCACGTCTCGGTGCCCGTCCGTTCGCCCTGGATCGAGGATGTACCCGGCGCACTGGTTGCCCTGGGCATGTGGGTGCTCGGCAGCTTCCTGCTCCGTATCTACCTGACCAGGACCGTCGAGGGCCTCACCATCTACGGCTCCCTCGCGGCTCCCATCGCCGTGCTCCTGTGGATCGGCATCTCCGCCTTCGCCGTCCTGGTGGGCGCCGCGGTCAACGCCGCCATCGACGGCGTCTGGCCCTCGGTCGCCACCGCAGCGGCCCGCGAGGCCAATGACCGGGTCCGTACGGCGCAGGCGGCGGCGGTGATCGCGCGTGCCGAGGCGGTGCGCGCGGCGGGCGAGAGCGACGACTACGACGCGTCCGACCCGGACATGCCATCGGAGTTCCCGGAGCGCTGGTCGAGGTTCCTGCCCCCGGACGATCTGAAGTCCCGGCTGCACACCGGCCGGGACAAGGAGACCCGGGAGGCGCGCGCGGCGCGCGAGGCACGGGAGGCGCGCGAGGCAGCGGAGAACCAGGAGCCCCGGGAGCCTCAGAAGCCCCGTGAGCAGCGCCCCTAGCGGGCCGGTGGAACGGCCGGTGCGCCGTCCGCCGACGAGGCGCTCATCGCGGGCTGCGCCGACCCCCACAGGACGCGTATGCCGCCGGGCAGGGTCGCCTCGACGTGCGGCTGGGAATCGGCCTCGGCCGGGACATCGAGGCCGAGCTTGCGGTTGGATGCACCGTAGGCCGGGAGGTGCGCGCGGCTCTTGAAGAAATCGGACGTCCGGACGACGGGGCGTCATGGATTCGTAAGGTGCCAGAAGCGCGGTCGTCCCTGGTGGGCGGCTTACGGTGGTGGGATGGAGAACCAGCGGCACGGCAGTGAGGTGCATGTCCTGGTCGTCGACGACGACCCGACGGTGTCCGAGGTCGTCGCCCGCTATCTCGACCGGGCCGGCTTCGCCGTGGACCGGGCCGCCGACGGGCCCGCCGCGCTGCGGGCGGCTGCGGAGCGCTGGCCCGACCTGGTGGTCCTGGACCTGATGCTCCCCGGCATGGACGGCCTTGAGGTGTGCCGTGCACTGCGCGCCAAGGGACCCGTGCCGGTGATCATGCCGACCGCGCGGGGGGACGAGGATGACCGGATCCTCGGCCTGGAAATAGGCGCGGACGACTACGTGACCAAGCCGTTCAGCCCGCGCGAACTGGTGCTGCGGGTCGAATCCGTGCTGCGCCGCGCCCGGTCGGCCGACGGCCGGCCGGGACCGCACCTGCGGGCCGCCGGGCTCCACCTGGACCCGCGGGCCCGCCGCGTCACCCGCGACGGCCACGACCTGGCGCTGACCCTGCGGGAGTTCGACCTGCTCGCGTATCTGCTGCGGCGCCCGGGACAGGTGTGCGGGCGCGAGCAGCTGATGCGGGAGGTGTGGGGCTGGGAGTTCGGCGATTTGTCCACCGTGACCGTCCATGTGCGGCGGCTGCGCAGCAAGATCGAGGACGATCCGGCGAGGCCGCGGCTGATCCGGACGGTGTGGGGCGTGGGCTACCGGTTCGACGTACCTGCGGATTCTGGTGGGGCGCTGGAAGAGGCGCTTGACGGGGGTTCGGAGGACGGGTCCCGGATGGGGGACGGGTCTCGGGCGGACGACGCCCCCCGGACCGATGACGCACCCCGGACGGAAGAAGGCTGAGCGCCGTGCGCGAACTGCTGATCATGGCCGCCTTCGCCTTCCTCGGCGCCGCGGCCGCCGGACTCCTCGGGGCGCTCGTGCTGCGCCTGCTGCGGCACCGCTCGGTGGCCGTCTCGCTGACCGTCATCGCCGCCGTCGCGGTCACCGCCATGCTCGCCGGGACCCTCTCCGTCGCCCAGGCGATGTTCCTCAACCCGCACGACCTCGGCGTGGTCACCACGGTCATCGCGATGGCCGCGGTCGTCTCCCTCGCCACCGCGCTGATCCTCGGCCGCTGGGTGGTGGCCCGCAGCAACGCCCTCACCTTGGCGGCCCGTTCGTTCGGCGACGGCGGAAGCTTCGCCGCGCCTGCTCGCGCGGCCACCGCCGAACTAGACGCGCTGGGAAGGGAGTTGGCTGCTACGAGCGCGAAGCTGGGCGTTTCCAGGGAGCGGGAGCGGGCGCTGGAGACCTCGCGGCGGGAGCTGGTCGCGTGGATCTCGCACGATCTGCGTACGCCGCTGGCCGGCCTGCGCGCCATGTCCGAGGCGCTCGAAGACGGCCTGGTCGCCGACCCCGAGCGCTACTACCGGCAGATCCGCACCGAGGTCGACCGGATGAACTCCATGGTCGGCGACCTCTTCGAGCTGTCCCGCATCCACGCGGGCGCGCTCGCCCTCAGCCCGAGCCGGATGTCCCTGTACGACCTGGTGGGCGACGCGCTCGCGGGCGCGGATCCGCTGGCGCGCGAGCTCGGTGTGCGCCTTGTCGGTGACGGCGTCGAGCCGCTGCCCGTCGAGGTGGACGGCAAGGAAATGACCCGCGTCCTGGCGAACCTGCTGGTCAACGCGATCCGCAGAACCCCGGCCGATGGGACGGTCGCGGTCGCCGCGCGGCGCGGGGAGCCGGGGACGGACACGGTCGTGCTCTCCGTCACCGACGGCTGCGGGGGGATCCCGGAACAGGACCTGCCGAGGGTCTTCGACACGGGCTGGCGCGGCACACAGGCGCGGACACCGCCGGCCGGGGCGGGGTTGGGGCTGGCCATTGTGCGCGGCATCGTGGAGGCGCATGCGGGGCGGGCGGATGTCCGGAACGTGCCGGGGGGCTGCCGGTTCGAGGTGACGCTGCCGGCGGCGGAAGGCTGAGCCGGGGCGGGGGCCTTTGCCCGTACCTCTGCCGAGACCGCCGGTATCAGGGGCGGGTGGGGGACCGCGCTCGTGCCGAGGCCCCGGCTGTCAGCGCCGGGGAACCGCGCCCGGCCCGAGCCCCAGCTCCCCGTCGCCCGCAGGCTCGAAGAACCGGGCCACGTCCGCGTCCGTCACCCGCGCGAGCTCCGCGGGCGACCAGCGCGGGCTGCGGTCCTTGTCGATGACCTGCGCACGGATGCCCTCCACGAGGTCGGGCGAGGACAGGGCGGCGTACGAGACCCGGTACTCCTGGTCCAGTACGTCCTCCAGTGAGCCCAGCGTCCGCGCGCCGCGCACCGCCGCGAGGGTCACCTTGAGAGCGGTCGGCGACTTGGTGAGGATCACATCGGCGGCCTCCTTCGCCGCGCAAATGCCGCTGTCGAGCAGCCGCTCGACGATCTCCTCGACCGAAGCGGCGGTGTAACAGGCGTCGATCCACTCCCGGTGCCCCGCCAGCTCACCCTCGGGCGCGGCCGAGGAGTACCGGCCCACCGCGTCCGCGACCTCCGTCCCGGACAAGGCGTCGGCGAACTCCGCCAGTCGCCCGGCCGGTACGAAGTGGTCGGCGAGCCCGCACAGCAGTGCGTCCGCCGTGCCCACCGGCGCCCCGGTGAGGGCGAGATGGGTGCCCAGCTCGCCCGGCGCGCGCCCCAGCAGATACGTGCCGCCGACATCGGGGACGAAGCCGATGCCGGTCTCGGGCATCGCGACCTTCGAGCGTTCGGTGACGATCCGCACGTCGCCGTGCGCCGATACACCCACTCCGCCGCCCATGACAATGCCGTCCATGAGGGCGACGTACGGCTTGGGGAAGCGGGCGATCCGGGCGTTGAGGCGGTACTCGTCGCGCCAGAAAGCCGCCGACGCGGTGCCGCCGGTGCGCGCGTCCTCGTAGATCGCGCGGATGTCGCCGCCCGCGCACAGTCCACGCTCGCCGGCCCCGGAGATGACCACGGTCCGTACGTCGTCGTCCTGTTCCCACCGCGTGAGTGCCGCGTCGATCCGGCGGACCATGGCGTGGGTGAGGGCGTTGAGGGCGCGCGGGCGGTTCAGGGTGATGCGGCCCGCGCGGCCCCGGGTGTCCAGCAGCACCGTGTCGTCGGGCGGACTGGGGGCGGCGTCGACGTGCATGATCTCGTGGGTCCCTTCCGGTGTCTGCGCCCGCACCCTAGCCCGCCTCCGTCCCCCGCCGCCCCTGAAACGCCTCCAGGATCCGTTCCGCCGCCAGCGTCGCCGTCAACTCGCCGTCGCGGACGCGGCGTTCCAGGTCCGGGGTTACCTCGCGTACCTCCGGATGGGTGCGCAGCCGGTCCAGGAGCTCGTCGCGGACCATCGCCCACACCCAGTCGACCTGCTGATTCCGCCGCTTCGCCGCGAGCCGGCCCGTCGTGTCCAGCAGCGTCCGGTGCTGTTCGAGGCTCTCCCAGAGCGCGTCGAGCCCGGTGCCTTCGCGCGCGCTGCAGCACAGCACCGGCGGGGTCCACGCGGCGTCCACGGGGCGCATCAGGCGTAGTGCGCCCGCCAGTTCGCGCGCCGCGGACCGCGCGTCGCGCTCGTGCGGGCCGTCCGCCTTGTTGACCGTGATGACGTCGGCGAGTTCGAGGACGCCCTTCTTGATGCCCTGGAGCTGGTCGCCGGTGCGGGCGAGGGTCAGCAGCAGGAAGGTGTCCACCATGTTGGCCACCGCCGTCTCCGACTGGCCCACCCCGACCGTCTCCACCAGCACCACGTCGTACCCCGCGGCCTCCGCCACGATCATGGACTCGCGGGTCGCCTTGGCCACCCCGCCCAGCGTGCCCGAGGTGGGCGACGGCCGTACGAAGGCCGCCGGGTCCACCGCGAGGCGTTCCATCCGGGTCTTGTCGCCCAGGATGGAACCGCCCGTACGGCTGGACGACGGGTCCACGGCGAGCACCGCGACCCGGTGGCCGAGGCCCGTGAGCCGGGTGCCGAGCGCGTCGATGAAGGTGGACTTGCCGACGCCGGGCACCCCGCTGATGCCGATCCGGCGGGCCGCACCGGCGTACGGCAGCAGCTCGGTCAGCAGCCGCTGGGCGAGCACCCGGTGGTCGGGCCGGTTGGACTCGACGAGCGTGATGGCGCGGGCGATGTACGCCCGCGACCCGTCGCGCACGCCCTTGACGTAGGTGTCGATGTCGATCGTGGGTGCCATCGGCTCACAGCTCGTGACCGAGTGCGGCGGCGAGCTTCCTCACCAGGTCCTGCGCGGCATCCGGGATCACGGTGCCGGGCGGGAAGACGGCTGCGGCGCCGGCCTGGTGCAGGGTCTCGATGTCCTGCGGGGGGATCACCCCACCGACGACGATCATGATGTCCGCGCGTCCCTCCGCGGCCAGTTCGTCCCGCAGCGCGGGCACCAGCGTGAGGTGCCCGGCGGCCAGTGAGGAGACCCCGACGATGTGCACGTCGGCCTCGACCGCCTGGCGCGCGACCTCGCCCGGCGTCTGGAACAGCGGGCCGACATCCACGTCGAAGCCCAGGTCGGCGAAGGCCGTGGCGATCACCTTCTGGCCGCGGTCATGCCCGTCCTGGCCCATCTTGGCGACCAGGATGCGCGGGCGGCGGCCCTCTGCCCGGTCGAATTCCTCGACCAGGACGCGGGTGGCCTCCACCGCCGGGGAAGTGCCTGCCTCGGTTCGGTACACACCGGAGATGGTACGGATCTGGCCCGAGTGGCGCCCGTAGACCTCCTCCAGCGCGTCGGAGATCTCACCGACGGTCGCCATGGCGCGCGCCGCGTTCACCGCCAGCGCGAGGAGATTGCCGTCCAGGCCGTTGGTCTGATCCGCGCCCACCCGCGCCGATGCGGTCAGGGCGCGCAGCGCGTCCTGACAGGCGTCCTCGTCGCGCTCGGCCCGCAGCCGCCGCAGCTTCTCGACCTGCTGGGTGCGCACCGAGGAGTTGTCGACCTTGTGCACGTCGATCCGCTCGTCGGTCTCCACCCGGTACTTGTTCACCCCGATGACCGGCTGGCGCCCGGAGTCGATACGGGCCTGGGTGCGGGCCGCCGCCTCCTCGACGCGCAGCTTGGGGATACCGGCGTCGATGGCCTGCGCCATGCCGCCGGCCGCCTCGACCTCCTCGATGTGCTCCCAGGCGCGCCGGGCGAGGTCGTGGGTGAGCTTCTCGACGTACGCGCTGCCGCCCCACGGGTCGATGACCCGGCAGGTCCCCGACTCCTGCTGGAGCAGCAGCTGGGTGTTGCGGGCGATGCGCGCGGAGAAGTCGGTGGGCAGGGCGAGTGCCTCGTCCAGCGCGTTGGTGTGCAGCGACTGGGTGTGCCCCTGGGTGGCGGCCATCGCCTCCACACAGGTGCGGGTGACGTTGTTGAAGACGTCCTGCGCGGTCAGCGACCAGCCCGAGGTCTGGCAATGGGTGCGCAGCGAAAGGGACTTGGGGTTCTTCGGGCCGAAGGTCTTGACCATCCTGGCCCACAGGAGGCGCGCCGCGCGGAGCTTGGCAATCTCCATGTAGAAGTTCATGCCGATGGCCCAGAAGAACGAAAGCCGGGGCGCGAACGCGTCCACGTCGAGGCCCGCGCCGAGGCCCGCCCGCAGGTACTCCATGCCGTCGGCGAGGGTGTACGCCAGCTCCAGGTCGGCCGTGGCTCCGGCCTCCTGGATGTGGTAGCCGGAGATGGAGATGGAGTTGTAGCGGGGCATCTTCTGCGAGGTGTACGCGAAGATGTCCGAGATGATCCGCATCGAGGGCGTGGGCGGATAGATGTAGGTGTTGCGGACCATGAACTCTTTGAGGATGTCGTTCTGGATGGTCCCGGCCAGCTTCTCGGGCGGTACGCCCTGCTCCTCCGCGGCCACGATGTACAGCGCGAGCACCGGCAGCACGGCGCCGTTCATCGTCATCGACACGCTCATTTTGTCCAGCGGGATGCCGTCGAAGAGCTGACGCATGTCGTAGATCGAGTCGATGGCGACGCCCGCCATGCCGACATCGCCCGTCACCCTCGGGTGGTCGCTGTCGTAGCCGCGGTGCGTCGGCAGGTCGAAAGCGACCGAAAGGCCCTTCTGCCCGGCGGCGAGATTGCGCCGGTAGAAGGCGTTGGACTCCTCCGCGGTGGAGAATCCGGCGTACTGCCGGATCGTCCACGGCTGGTTGACGTACATCGTCGGGTACGGGCCGCGCAGATACGGTGCGATACCCGGGTACGTACCGAGGAAGTCGAGCCCGGTCAGGTCCTGCGAGGTGTACAGCGGCTTGACGGGGATGCCCTCGGGCGTGTTCCACACCAGGTCGCCGTCGTCCTTGCCGGTGGCCTCCTTGACGGCCGTGCGCCACTGGTCATCGGAGACACCGGCGGCGGCCGCGGCCTCGCCCGGGTCTCCGAGCTCGACCTGTGTGAAGTCCGGGATCCGCATCACGCCACTCCGATTCGGTCGAGGGCGGAGGTGAGGACGGCGACCACGTCGCCGCCCGCGACGACGAACTCGTCGACCCCGGCCCGCTCAAACGTCTCACGCTGCTCGCCGGGACGTCCCGCGAGGTATACCCGCCGGGCGCCGGCCGACTTGAGCGCCTCGGCCACCCCGGCGGCGTGCTCGGCGTACAGGGCGTCGCTGGAGCAGATGCACGCCACCGTGGCCCCGCTCGCCGTGAACGCCGCGGCGGCCGACGCGGCGTCGACCGACACCGGGTCGTGGACCGGTTCGATGCCGCCGCTCTGGAAGAGGTTGGCGGCGAAGGACGCGCGCGCCGTGTGCGCGGCGGCCGGGCCGATGGCGGCCAGGAAAACCAGGGGCCGGGCGCCGGTCGCGGCGATGTGCGCGTCCGAGCGGGCCCGCAGTGCCTCGAAGTCCTCGTCGCGGCGCACCTTCGGCAGACCGCCCGCCGGCGCGGCTGGCCGCGGGTCGCGCTCCACCGGTGCCTGGGCGAGCAGTGGGAACTCGCTCACGCCGGTGATCGGCTCGCGCCGCTTCGCCAGCTGCTTCTTGCGGCTCTGCCAGGTGGCGCCGATCCGCTCGGCCACCAGGCCGGAGCGCAGGGCCGCCGCCTGGCCGCCGGCCCGCTCGATCTCCTGGAACCAGGCCCAGGCGGCCTGCGCCAGCTCGTCGGTGAGCTGCTCGACGTACCAGGAGCCGCCCGCCGGGTCGATGACCCGGGCCACGTGCGACTCCTCGACCAGGATCGTCGACGTATTGCGGGCGATGCGGCGGGCGAAGGCGTCCGGGAGGCCGAGCGCGTGATCGAAGGGGAGCACGGTCACGGCGTCGGCGCCGCCCACGCCCGCGGCGAGCGAGGCGACCGTGGTGCGCAGCATGTTCACCCACGGGTCGCGGCGGCTCATCATCACCGCGGAGGTCACCGCGTGCTGGCGCTGCGCCCCGGCGGCGGATTGCGCGCCGCACGCCTCGGCGACGCGGGCCCACACCCGGCGGGCGGCGCGCAGCTTGGCGATCGTCAGGAATTGGTCGGCGGTGGCCGCGTACCGGAATTCCAGCTGGCCGCAGGCCGCTTCCACGGACAGCCCGGCCGCGGTGAGGTCACGCAGCAGCGACACGCCGGTGGCGAGCGAGCAGCCCAGCTCCTGGGCTGCCGACGCGCCGGCCTCGTGGTACGGCAGCGCGTCCACGGTCAGCGCCCGCAGCCCCGGGTACGTCTCGTGGCAGAGCGCGGCAAGGGCGGCAGCGGCGGCGGTGTGGGCGGCGAGGCCGCTGTGGTCGCCGGAGCGTGCGGCGTGGCCCAGCGGGTCGGCGCCGAGGTTGCCGAGCGCGGCCTCGGGGGCGACGCCCCGCTCCTCGTACAGGCGCAGCAACTCTCTGGCGGCCTCGTCGAATTCGGCGCCCGCGTCCAGCACGACGGGAGCCAGGTCGAGATAGACGCCGGTCAGGGCCGTGCCGATGCCGGAAACCGGCACGCCGGCCGCACCGACGCTCAGCCAGACGGAGGCGACGCCGTTCTCCAGGTCCGCGAGCACGGCCTCATTGGTACGGGCCGGATCGGGCCGGTCGTGGCGCTGGCGCACGTCCCAGCCGGCGACCGCGCCGCCTGCCGGTGTGCCGCCGCGGACGAAGGGCGCGGAGCCCGGATAGCCGGAGCTGTCCGCGTACGCGCCGTCGTCGGCGGTATAGAGGGGGCGGGCCGTGAGCCCGTCGTCGAAAGCTGTGGACAGCAGGCTTTCGGCCGCCGTGTCCGGGACATCCTTACCCGTTTTGCGCAGTACGCCGGCCACCAGGCTCTGCCACTGCTCATGGGTCGCGTCCGGGAACTCGGCGGCCAGCGAAAACCCGTCATCGGGGAGGACCGTCATGCTCAGATGTTAGGGGAACCGTGCAAAGGTGCAGGAGAGGGAAGGCCTGTGACCTTGCCCTCTCCCGCTCACCCTTGATCCTTTGGGCGCTGTGGCCTATCCAGGTCAATCCGCGACCCGGGCGTGTCAGGGGCGCTGCCCCAGCCACTTCAGGCTGTTCACCAGGAAGCGGTTCTGGGTCTCGCTGGCGAACGTGGACGACAGCGGCTTGTTCGCCGCGTAGTCCATGGCGTTGTGTCCGAAGTTGGCGTACAGCATCTTGTACTGGGTGTTGGTCCACATGATCGGATAGTCACCGCTGCGCCAGGACTGGTTGGGGTCCGTACCCAGCGGGAAGCTCACCGGGTCCACCGAGGCCAGGACCTTGATGGACGGATTCTTCCGCAGGTCGTTGGACCAGCTGTACCACTCGCTGACGGACGAGGTGAAGGTCGCGGGTATCCCCGCGTTCGACGGGTGGGTCCTGTTCTCGCTGCGCAGCACCGCGGTCGTCGGCCCCCAGGTGTTGGAGCGGAAGTTGCCGCTGCCGAGGAACTGATCGTGGTACCAGGGCCACTTGTGCGCCTCGGTGGTGAACGCGGCGACATGGAAGCCCAGCCAGCCACCGCCGGCCCGCATGTACCGCTCGAAGCCCGAGCGTTGAGCGGGCGTCTGCGGCATGTCGTCGAGGAACACGACCACTTGGTACTGGTCGACGGCGCTGCCTGTGAGCAGGTTCCAGTTGTTGCTTGAGGTGTACGAGAAGTTGTTCTGGGCGGCGGCGCCCGGGAACCACTTGTTGGCGTCCTTGACGAAGTCGATGTGCGCCGCGTCCCAGGTGCCGCTGTACAAGGCGAGCACCTTGAAGGCGGGGGCGCGCGGTGCCTGGGTTTCCGCCGCCGCGGGGGCGGCGTACAGGCCGAGCAGTGTGGCCAGCAGTACGAGGATCCGCACTCCGACTCGCGTGGCGCCGGTCTTGACCATGGTCATCGACAGGTCCCTTTCAGCTGGAGGTTCGGCTACGGATGGCTGACGAGGTTCGCCACATTGGTCGAGGAGTTCGAAGGCCCGCCGCTGTTGTTGATGACATGGCGGATCGTTCCGGTGCCGCCGAGCGAGACGGTCACCATGCTCCGGAAGCGCACATTCGCGTTGTCCGGCGCCTGGGAGGCCCGTTCGGCCGCTACGCTCGGGTTCGCGTTGAAGAAGCAGTAGCTTCCGAGGCCGAAGGCCTGATGGCTGGTCACATTGTTGGCGACCTTGTACGCCGTGTAGCCCTGGGTCGAACCGTCCATCCAGGCAGCCTGGTTGGGCGGGTCGTAGGGCATCTCGTTCTGTTGAAGTGCTCTCCCTCCAAGGGAAAGGTTCCTGCCTACCTTGCGGTGGCGGGCTTGACGCGGTGGGCGCGCCTGGCGACTGCCCTCCCGGCAGCCGGGATGAGCGCGTGGCCCATCCGGTACAGGTGCAAGACGTTCCTGGCTGCGTTGTGGTCGGCGTTGCCCGACCAGCCGCAGTCCGGGTTCTTGCACACGAACACGGTCTGGCTCTCCCGGTTGCCGGGCGTGATGAAGCCACACGCGGAGCAGCGTTGGGAGGTGTGTGGGGCGGGGACCTTGTGCAGGGTGCCGCCGAGCCGGGCGGTTTTGTACGTCAGCATGGTGACCGTCCGGGACGTTTTGTACGTTTCTTGTGTACGCGGATCGGAGCACGGTTTCTCCTGTGCGGGGGTGCCGTGATCACGGTGTCCCGGTGTGGGACACCGTGATCACGGCGTGGGGGTGGAACGGCCGAACCGGTGCGGGGAGGCGCTGGTCAGCCGTTGTACTGGGCGAAGACCCGGGTGAAGTCCCAGGGCTGCTGCGCTACGCCCGAGCAGGTGTCCGCGCCGCCGCCGGTGCACGGCCGGTCACGGTTGACCGACCAGAACGTCAGCCGGGCGAGGTGCCGCTGCTGCGCGTAGGCGAGGATCGTGCGGAAGTCGGCCACCGTGATGGTCTCGTTGACATCGGTGATGCCGTTCATCGACGAGATACCGGTGTGGCGGTAGGCCTGGTCGTCGGTGTACCCGTAGGCGCTCTTGACGGTGTTCTTCAGGCCCTCGGCGGCGCGGACGGTGAGCGTGCCCATGTTCTGGCCGTTTCCACCGAAGTTGAACGGCATGATCGTCCAGCTGTCCACGGTCAGCCCGGCGGTCGCGGCCCTGCGGATGAGGCCGCCGTCGGGGCCGTTCTGGGCGGTGCCGAAGGTGACGAACACCTTGATGCCGGGGTTTTTGGCCTTGACGGTCTTCAGTGCGTCGACCGTGCGCTGCTGGACGGTCGGACTGTCGTACGCCGCCGCCTCGATGTCGATGTCGATGGCCTTCAGCCCGTACGCGTTGATCACCTTCTGGTACGCGGCGGCCAGCTCATCGGCGCTGCCGCAGGAGCTTTCCAGCTTGTTGCCGCTCCAGCCGCCGAAGGACGGGATGATGTCGCCGCCCGCCGCGCGGACCGTGTTGACCGTCCGCTGGTCCACACCGCCGACGAGCGGCCGGCCACCGTCCCACTGCGGGTTGCAGTACCCGTTGCTGAGCACGAAGGCGAGGGTGAACCACTTCACGCCGGTGGCATTCATGACGGTGGTCGGGCTGGGCGGGCTGCCCCAGCCGTTGTAGATGTACGGCGCCACCGCTATCGGGGCTGCGGCCTGCAGCGGTGCTCCGCCTCCGGTGGGTGCACCTCCGGTGGGCGCGGCCGACTTCTGGTGCGCGGCGCCGGTGCTGTTGATCTGCGCGTTCGCCGCGACCGTGCCGGTGGCCGGGGTGCTGGTCAGGCCCAGGACAAGAGCCGCGGCGGCTCCGGCGCCCAGCACACCGCGCATCGCGGGTGTGCGCAGGAGGGGCTGCGGGATGCGTTCGACTGTTGCTTCGCGTTGCGGTTCATCTGGCTGCCACCGTTCACTTCTGGTTGGCGACGGTGCCGGTGCGGACCCGGACGTGGTCGACGACGAGTTGCTGGGGGAAGACGGTGCTGCCGTTGGGGTCGCCGGGCCAGTAGCCGCCGACCGCGAGGTTGAGGATCAGGAAGAACGGCTTGTTGAACACCCAGGCGCGTCCGCCCAGGTCGGCGGGGGTGCGCCGCTGGTAGACCTGGCCGTCGACCGACCAGGTCACCGCGTTGGGGGACCAGTCGATGGCGAAGGTGTGGAACGCGTCGGCGAACTGCTGGCCGCCGGGCAGTGTGAACGCGGAGCCGATGCCGCCGGAGCCGGAGTAGCCGGGCCCGTGCAGGGTGCCGTGCACGGTGGACGGCTCGAAGCCCACGTTCTCCATGATGTCGATCTCGCCGGAGTTGGGCCAGCCGACCTGGCCGATGTCGTTTCCGAGCATCCAGAACGCGGGCCACATGCCCTGGCCGCGCGGCACCTTCACGCGCGCCTCGACGTGTCCGTAGGTCTGGGTGAACTTGCCCGCGGTGTTCAGCCGGGCCGAGGTGTACTCACAACGCCCGTACCAGCACTGGTAGTTGCCCGGGTTTTCCTTGCGGGCGGTGATGACCAGCTGGCCCTGGCCGTTGAGGGCGGCGTTGCGGTTGCCGGCCGTGTACCACTGCCGTTCGTGGTTGTTGACGTTGTCGCCGGTCTCGATCTGCCACTTGCCGCTGTTGACGGCGGAGCCGGCCGGGCCGTCGAAGTTGTCGGTGAACGTGTCGGCGGCCGGCGCGGCCGGCGCGGGGACTGCTTCTGCTGCGGCCGGAGCGGCCGTGGACCTTTCGGGGGCGGGGTGGCCGCTCGCAGGGCCGGTGGCGATTGAGGTGAGGGCAAGCACGGACAGAACAGACACGAGGATGCGTCGTGTTGAGCGTGGGGAGTCCATGACTTTTCCTTCCGGAGTATGTAAGGAGGAAGGGGGAAAGGTGCTGTCATGTATATGACAGGTGAAGGCTCGATGCGGCTGCGCCTGGATGCGCCGAGTGGGGGGTGGGGGGACTTACTTCACTACGTGATTTAAGAAGTGAACTAATGCGCTGTCAATACTTTGGTCCGGACCACTGGTTCTCATCCGTGTCCGACGTTCCCGTCCATGGCTGTCCATGGCTGTCCATGGCTGTCCATGGCTGTCCATGGCTGTACGTGGCTATTCATTGACCTCTGTGGCGGTCCGTGGCGGGTGGGGCGCGGGAGAGTCGTCCGGACGGTCGGCCCGTTTTCCACCATGGAGGCGAATGTGCGCCCGCATACGAACTCGCGCAGGAGTATCAGCCAGGCGGGCAGCCCGGCAGCCTGGTCGTCCGCCGCCGGGGCTGGTTTGCGGCGGGTGGGGTGCCGAGCCTCGGATTCGTACAGGTGTTTGATTCGAGGTACGCTCTTTCCATGGCCGTACACCTGCAGAGCTCACTCTTCGACCAGGAGGACGAGGTCGGGCTGCGCCCCCTGGACGGGCTGCGCCGCACCGATCTGGGTCACGGCGCCTGGATCGACGTACTGCCCCAGTGGCTCACCGGGGCGGACGCGCTCTTCGAGGAACTCGCGCGCGGCGTCGAGTGGCGGGCCGAGCAGCGCGTCATGTACGAGCGGGTGGTGGAGGTGCCGCGGCTGCTGTCCTTCTTCGGCGCCCACGACCCCCTGCCGCACCCGAAGCTCGACGAGGCCCGCTCGGCGCTCAGCGCGTACTACGCGGCCGAACTCGGCGAGCCGTTCACCACGGCGGGGCTCTGCTACTACCGGGACGGGCAGGACAGCGTCGCCTGGCACGGGGACGCGATCGGCCGGGGCAGGAGGGAGGACACCATGGTCGCGATCATCTCCCTCGGGGCGCCCAGGCACCTGGCGCTGAGACCCCGCAGACCGGGCCCGACCCCGGTGCACAAGCCACTCGGCCACGGTGACCTCATCGTCATGGGCGGCAGCTGCCAGCGCTCCTGGGAGCATGCGATTCCCAAGACGGCGCGACCGGTGGGACCACGTATCAGCGTGCAGTTCCGCCCCCACGACGTGCGCTGAGCGGATACCGCGTCGGGCGCCGAGCGAATACCGCACCCTCCGTCTTGCGCATCGCGGTTGTGCCGGTCCCCGCGAGGGCTGATTCTGTAGGTAATGAACCGGGCTGGTGTGGCGCCGTGAACGCGTGGGACGCGGCAGAGAGTGCCGACTTCCGTGGTCCCCTCGACGTCACCAGGGCGGCCACGGCGGTACTCGACGCCCGGAACACGATCGTCGGATGGAGCCCCGCGGCGCAGGCGCTCCTCGGCTACCGGCCCGACGACATCGTCGGGCGACCCGTGGACACGTTCCTGCCGTCCCGGCCCATGTCCGCGCTCCCGCCCCCCGAGAAGCCCGTCCTGCCCCTCGGCCCCCCGTTCGGAGGCAGCGAGATCCGGGTCGCGCGGCACCGGGACGGCCATGAGCTGCTGGTCGCAACCGCGGTGTGCCTCCTGCCGGGCGCCGAGGGCGTAGAGGGCGCCGATACCCGTACCGGCACGCCCGAGCGCATCCTCGTCGCGGCGGAGCTGGAGGGGCTGCGGCTGTGGGAATCCCGGCTGTCCATGCTGCACGGGCTGGCCACCCAGTCGCCCGTCGGCCTGGGCCTCTACGACACCGACCTGCGACTGACCTGGTGCAACGCCGCGTATGAACGCGAGATCGGACGCCCGTTCGCCGAATTTCGCGGCATGCGGGCCGATGAGCTGTACCCCGGTGGCACCTTTGTGACCAAGGGGTACCCGCGGACCCTCGACGCGGTGATGCGCCAGGTGATCGACACCGGCGAACCGGTCCTGGACCTGCACTTCCGCGCCGAGCAGCCCAGTGATCCGGGTCCTGACCACCTCTGGTCCTGCTCCTACTACCGGCTCCAGAACGCCGACGGGCATGTGCTCGGAGTGTGCGAGGACGCCTTCGACATCACCGATCGCTACCAGGCGCAGAATCGATTGGCCCTGCTCGTGGAGGCGGGCCGCGGGGTCGGCACCACGCTGGACGCGATCGTCACCGCCGAGGAGATCGCGGAGGTGGCGGTGCCGGACTTTGCCAGTCTGGTGACCGTCGACCTCGGGAGGGCGGTCCTTGACGGCGAGGTGCCGGCCACCGGCGGTTCGGTGGAGATGGGTCTCGTACGCGTCGCCTGCCGTTCGGACGGTTCGCAGGACGCGGAGGGGGACGCAGGGGAGGGCGCGAAGGAGTGCGCGGGGGAGTCCGGTGAACCGGGGGAGTCGGCGGAGTCCCTGGAGCCGTCGCCGCACGACCCGGTGCCGGTGGACTACCTGCCCGGCTCGCCCCAGGACCGCAGCCTCGCCTCGGGAGGGCTCGTACTCGACGAGAACACCCTGGTCGTGCCCTTGCGCGGCGGAGGCAGCACCCTGGGGCTCGTCACCTTCGTCCGTGGTCCGCACGCCGCCGCCTTCGACAGCGGCGAAGTCGCCCTGGCCGACGAGCTGGTGACCCGTACCTCCGTGTCCGTCGACAACGCCCGCCGCTTCACCCGCGAACGCACCGCGGCCCTCGCTCTGCAACGCCAACTGCTGCCGCAGCACGTGCCGCAGCAGTCGGCGGTCGACCTCGCCTACCGCTATCTCCCCGCGGACGACCAGACCGGGGTGGGCGGTGACTGGTTCGACGTGATCCCGCTGTCCGGGACCCGGGTCGGTCTGGTGGTGGGGGATGTGGTCGGTCACGGTCTGCAGGCCGCCGCCACCATGGGACGCCTGCGTACGACCGTGCGCGCCTTCGCCCAAATGGACATGTCCCCGGACGAGTTGCTCACCCGGCTCGACGATCTGGTGGGGCAGGCGGCGGAGGAACAGCCGGATGTCTCCGGCAAGGTGGCCGACTCGTACGCCGATGTGACCACCGGGGCGACCTGTCTCTACGCGGTCTACGACCCGGTCTCGCGCCGCTGCGTGATGGCCCGCGCCGGACATCTGCCGCCCGCGATCGTGCACCCCGACGGCCGGCTGACCTTCCCGGACCTCCCGGCCGGTCCGCCGCTGGGACTGGGTGGCCTGCCATTCGAGTCCATGGAGATCGAGCTGCCGGTGGGCAGCCTGATGGCCCTCTTCACCGACGGTCTTGTCGAGGCCCGTGACCGCGACATCGATGTGGGACTCGACGCGCTGGGGCGGGTTCTGAGTGACCGTCAGGCCTCGCTGGAGGAGCTGTGCGACCGGGCGGTCGCCGAACTCCTGCCCGACGGCACGACCGCCGACGACACGGCTCTGCTGCTCGTCCGTACCCGCGAACTCGACCCCCGGCAAGTCGTCGACTGGGAGCTGCCCGCGGAGCGCGTCGCGGTGAGCCACGCCCGCGAGCTGGCCACCGGACAGCTGCGCGACTGGGGTCTTGAAGACCTGACGTTCACCACTCAGCTCGTCGTCAGCGAGCTGGTCACCAACGCGATCAGGTACGCCGACGGGCCGTTGCACCTGCGCCTCATCCGAGACCGCACCCTGCTGTGCGAGGTCGCGGACACCGGCCACACCTCACCGCACCTGCGGCACAGCGCCGAGGACGACGAGGGCGGCCGGGGGCTGTTCATCGTCGCGCAACTCGTCCAGAGGTGGGGCACGCGGTACACCCGGTCGGGGAAGACCATCTGGACCGAGCAGTCGTTCCCCTCGGCGGGCTGACCCCGGGTCCGCCGGTCGTTCCCCACGATGGGCTGACCCCGGGTCCGTACAGCGACCGATAAATGGCTGGCACCCGGCGCCGGCGCAGGGCTAGGGTTCTCGGTGTTGCCGGGCGACGCTGTGCGTCGTCCCGGGGTGTGCCGGTTCGTTGAAGAAGCAGGAGGTGAGGACATTGATGGCTGTCACGGTGACGGGTGCTGCCCGCATTCAGGAGTTCATCATCGTTTCCACCCCTGTGGTCTCCGGCTGACACCCACCCGCTTTCCGCGCGCCGAGCGCGCTGCCGGGGCCACCCTCCGAAGGGTCCCCCTTGTCCAGCTCGTTCAACGCTTCGCTCAACACGCTGTCCACGTCCGGTACTTCTGACGCCTCCGACCCGTCCGACGCTCGGAGCGCCCTCGCCTCCTACGGCTGGGACGAAGGCTGGGCCGCCGAATTCTCCCCGTACGCCGCGCAGGGCCTGTTGCCCGGCCGGGTCGTACGGGTCGACCGCGGTCAGTGCGACATCGTCACTCCGGTCGGCACCGTCCGGGCCGACACCGAATTCGTGGTGCCGCGCGACCCGATGAAGGTCGTGTGCACCGGTGACTGGGTGGCCGTCGACCCGGTCGGCGGCGATCCGCAGTACGTACGGACGCTTCTGCCGCGGCGTACCGCCTTCGTGAGGTCCACCTCGTCCAAGCGCTCCGAGGGCCAGGTACTGGCCACCAATATCGACCACATCGTCATCTGTGTGTCCCTCGCGGCCGAACTCGACCTCGGGCGCATCGAGCGGTTCCTCGCCCTCGCGATGTCCAGCTCCAGCGGCGACGCGCTGTTGCGCGGTGCGAAGCCCTCGTGGGGGAGCCATGCCCAGCCGATCGTCGTGCTCACCAAGGCCGACGTGATGCCGGACGTCACCGGGCTCTCGTACCTTGTCGAGGATGTCGCGGCCACCGCGCCCGGTGTGCAGGTGCTGCCCGTCAGCGCCGCGACGGGCGACGGCATCGACGTGCTCGCCGCCATGGTCTCGGGCGGTACGAGCGTGCTGCTCGGCGTGTCGGGCGCGGGCAAGTCGACCCTCGCCAACGCGCTGCTCGGCGAGGACCTGATGGATGTGCAGGGCATCCGTGACGTGGACGGCAAGGGCCGGCACACCACCACCACCCGCAACCTGCTGGCGCTGCCCGGCGGCGGAACACTCATCGACACGCCGGGACTGCGCGGGGTCGGCCTGTGGGACGCCGAGGCGGGCGTCGGGCAGGTCTTCTCGGAGATCGAGGAACTGGGCGAATCGTGCAGGTTCCACGACTGCGCCCACGAGGCGGAGCCGGGCTGCGCGGTGCTCGCCGCCCTGGCCGACGGCTCGCTGCCGGAACGCCGGCTGGAGAGCTACCGCAAGCTGCTGCGGGAGAACCGCCACATCGCCGCCAAGACCGACATCAGGATGCGCGCCGAGATCGGCCGTGAGTGGCGGATGAAGTCCGCGCAGGGCCGGGCCGCGATGGAGGCCAAGCGGGGCCGGACCCGTTGACCCGTTCTGATTGACCCGCGTCAAGCGCCGGACGGGCCGGATTCCGGGCCCCGTCCGGCGCTTGAAGCTCAGCGATGAGGATCCCGCCGGGCGCCCGGCATGCCCGCACGCGGTGTCCGAATCCCGCGAGCCCGGAGCCCGTATCCGGCGCACACTGAGGGAGTGATGGACGAAGAGACCAGGTATGAGGCGGTCAGCAGCCGCGACGCGCGCTTCGACGGCCAGTTCTTCTTCGCCGTCAAAACCACCGGCATCTACTGCCGCCCGAGCTGCCCCGCCGTCACACCGAAGCGCAAGAACGTCCGCTTCTACCCGACGGCGGCCGCCGCCCAGGGCAACGGCTTCCGGGCCTGCCGCCGCTGCCGCCCCGACGCCGTACCCGGCTCCGCCGACTGGAACGCACGCGCCGATGTCGTCGGCCGCGCCATGCGGATGATCGGCGACGGAATCGTGGACCGCGAGGGCGTGCCCGGCCTGGCCGGCCGGCTCGGCTACAGCACCCGGCAGGTGCAGCGCCAGCTCACCGGCGAGCTGGGGGCCGGGCCCGTCGCGCTGGCCCGCGCGCAGCGCTCGCACACCGCCCGTGTGCTGCTCCAGACCACCGGGCTGCCCGTCACGGAGATCGCGTTCGCCTCGGGCTTCGCGAGCGTGCGGCAGTTCAACGACACCATCCGGCAGATCTACGCCCGCACCCCCAGCGAGCTGCGCGTGGAGGCGGGCACCGGGACGGGCGGCAGCGCGGGGGAAAGGGCGGCCGGCCGCACCGGCGCGCCCGCCCGCGCGGCCGGGATCCCGCTGCGGCTTGCGTACCGGGGTGCGTACGCCGCCGGGGAGGTCTTCGGCCTCCTCGCGCGCGAGGCGCTGCCCCGCGTCGAGGAGGTCATCGGCGAGCCCGGCGCCCGCACCTACCGGCGCACCCTGCGGCTGCCCTACGGCACCGGCCTGGCCGCCGTCGACGAAGCACCGCACAGCGGCTGGCTGGAGGCCCGGATCCACCTCACCGACCTGCGCGACCTCACCACCGCCGTGCAGCGGCTGCGCGGACTCTTCGACCTGGACGCCGACCCGTACGCCGTCGACGAGCGGCTCGGCGCCGACCCCCGCCTCGCACCCCTCGTCACCGCCCGCCCCGGGCTGCGCTCACCCGGCGCCGCCGACCCGGACGAACTGGCGGTACGGACCCTGGTCGGCCGGGAGCGCGCCGAACGGCTCGTCGAGACGTACGGGAAGGCCCTGGACCTGCCGTGCGGCGGGCTCACCCACCTCTTCCCCGAGCCCGGCGCCCTCACCGGCGCCGACGATCCCGTGCTGCGCGCCCTGGCGACCGCGCTCGCCGACGGCGCCGTACGCCTCGACCCGGGCGCCGACCGCGAGGAGGCCGAACAGGCGCTGCTGGCGCTGCCCGGCATCACCGCCAGGACCGCGGGCCTGATCCGGATGCGGGCGCTCGGCGACCCCGATGTGGCACCGGCCGGGGAACCGGACGCGGAGTCGGACGCGGAAGCCTGGCGCCCCTGGCGCTCGTACGCGATGCGCCACCTGTGGGCGGGGGAACTGCGGAGCACGGCTTAAGGACGAGCGGCGGCCGAGCAGCCCCGGCCCCGGAGGCTGCCGCGCCGCCCCTCGGCCGCCGGGGAACAGTGCGTCAGGCACCGGATCGCCCAATCACCGCGTCACGGCGTGTCGAGGCCCCAGCTGTGGATCTTGTTCGGGTGGATCCGGATGATCTCGTCACTGAAGTGCGGGCCCAGCTCGTGCGGCCCGGTCAGCAGCTCTGCCTCACCCCGGATGTCCACCCCGCGCACCGCCCACGGCTGGAAGCTCACGATGTCGTCGATCACCAGGGCGACCTTGGAGTTCGCCTGGAGGTTGCGCCACTTCTTCGTTGTGCCCAGGGCATGGCCGCCGACCAGGATCGTGCCGTCGTCCTGCGGAAAGAAGCCGACCGGGTTGGCCTGCGGCTGGCCCTTGGCGTCGACCGTTGCCATCCGTCCCAGGCGCTGGGTCTTGAGATACGCGCGTTCTGTTTCGCTGAAAGCGGTCATGGGGCCACCCTCACACGCCCGTTGACCACCCCACATCGGGCCGAGGGCCCAGGGGATGTCGTTTGGATCAGCCCCAGGCCCCGCGCGTACGTCGCTTCCCTCAGCCGCGGGCTCGTGTGTACGTCGCTTCCCTCAGCCCCGGCCCCGCGCGTACGTCGCCCCCCCCTCAGCCCCAGAGCACCGCGCCCAGCCACGCCCCGACCACCAGCAGGCAGGCGAACAGCTCCACCAGCACCGGAAGGCCGATGGCGCGCATGACCGTACGCGTCGAGGCCCAGCCGCCCCGGTGGCTGCCGAGCCGCGCCCGCTCCGACCCGTAGATCCCACCGACGAACCCCACGATGCCGCCCAGCACCGGCACCAGGAAGAAGCCGGCGATCCCGGTGATCCCGCCTACGAACAGCGTCCGCGGGGGCGCCCCCGACTCATGGCGTCGGCGGCTCGGCAGCAGTGGTTTCAGCGCCTGGTTCAACAGCAGCACGGCCGTCGCGCCGATCAGGACGCCCCAGGCGAGGCTCGTCGGTGCGGCCAGCGACCACCACAGCACGGCCGCCCACACGATCGCCTGACCCGGCACTCCGGGGACGAGCACACCGAGCAGGCCCAGCATCATCACCAGGCCGACCGCGACAAGCTGCCACGCACCCATCTGCCAAGCGTGCAGGAGCCGGAGCGTTCTCGCAGGTCAAGCGTGCAGGAGCCGGAGCGTCCTCGCAGGTCAAGCGAGCCGGGGTGGGCCGCTGCCGGCCGTCCGCGCGCCGCCGCGGCCGTCCCCGCCCGGCCGGTCCCGCGCCACCCAGCCCCGCTCGTACGCGTGCCAGCCCAGTTGCAGCCGGGTCGTCACACCCGCCAGCTCCATCAGCCCCTTCACCCGCCGCTGCACGGTCCGCAGCCCCAGTTCCAGCTGCTTGGCCACGCTCGCGTCCGTCATCCCGGCGAGCAGCAGTGAAAGCACCTGGAGGTCGGTGGCGTCGGGTCCCCGACCCGGTTCCTCCGCCACGCCGCCGCCCTCCCCGAGCCGCAGCGGCAGCGCCTCGCGCCAGACCGCCTCGAAGAGACCCATCAGGGACTCAAACAGCCCGCTGGCATGGACGACGAGCGCCGAGGGCTCCGCGCCGCGCCCGGTCAGCGGCACCATCGCCAGGGTGCGGTCCGCGACGACCAGCTTGGTCGGCACCTTCTCCACCACCCGGACCCGCTCCTCGCGCCCCAGCGCGGCGGCCAGCTCGCTGATGCCCGCGGGCAGCGCCAGCACCTCGCGCTCGATGACCACGCGATACGTCACCCCGCGCGCCGCCGCCCGCTCCTCGGCCTCGTTGTCCCGCCCGGCCACCACGTTCGGCCGCCCGGTCACCAGCGCGCACACCTCGCTCGACGCGCCGAGCTGAAGCTGAAGGAAGCGGTGGGCGACCGCGCTCGCGCCCGTCACCACCTCGACCAGATCGTGCACGGCGGGCTCGGCCGCCTCCGAGCGGTACTCCTCGGCGAGCAGCGCCGCCGCCATCTCGGCCTGCTCCAGCTCATGCCGCTGCTGGGTGAGCAGCGCACCGAGGGCGACCCCGGGCGGCGCCGCCACCCAGCGCCCCGCACGGGCGGAGGACTGGGCGGCGAGCCCGTGGCGCTCCAGGCGGCGCAGCGCACGCTCCGTATCGGCCTCGGGCAGCGCAAGCCGGTGGGCGAGGTCGGGCACCTCCCCGGCGCCGACGGCGACGAGTGCGCGGTACGTCGACTCCTGTGCCTCATCAAGACCTATGGCTCCCAGCACTCCTGGACTCCTCCCCGGACGCGGATCTGGCAGGTCGCGGCGGTCGTGGCGGAAATCGGCCACGGCACAAACCCGCCGCACACATCATCCCTGCACCGCCCGTCCCTCTGCCAATGTGGCGCCACCGCAGCACCAACACCCTCCACTGGTACGGCGGCGTACTCGCCCCCCGCGGCTCCGCGCGACGCGAAGGGCGGCCCGGCCTCGCCGCCGAACGGCAGGGCAACCGGATTGGAGTCGCCCCGCGTTCTGGGGCGACAGCGAACATGCCGGTCTGGCCGGTTCCTTCGGTGACGTCGGAGGGATGCAGTTGAGCCGCGACGGTGAGATGATCGGTGAATCTCCTTACCCATTCGGAGTCTTCGACGTACCGTCGAAGGAAGCCGAGTACGAACTGGCGCTGTCCACCACCAAGTTCGGGCAGCCCGCGGCAGTCTGGAAGCGCTCCACCGAGACGCGGACGGCCTGGAAGTTCCGTTCGAAGCTCGATGAGAGCGCCTACTCCCAAGGTGTGCCGCTGCTCGTCCCGGACTACCAACTCCCGGCGGACGGCCGTAAGACGCTCCGCGCGCAGGACGGTCAGAAGATCGACCTCAGCGTGAGCGGCCACGCGGGTTGCACACCTGGAGCCCTGACGGCAGCGAAGCTGTCGTACTCCTACTCCTACGACGACGGAAACACCTGGACCGAGGCCGAGGTCGGGCAGCAGTCAGGTACCTGGACCGCGACCGTGAATCACACGGGCGCGACGGGCAAGCCGGTCACACTGAAGACCGAACTGACGGACGCCAAGGGCAACTCCGTCACTCAGCTCGTGGTGCGTGCGTACGACGTGCGTCAGCCACGATCCGTCCGCCGGGCGTCCTTCCCGTGGGGGGTGGGGCCGCCCGGCGGACGTCTTTTTCCTGATGACCCGTTTTCGTACGGCCTCAGCGGTGGACAATAGGGGCATGAGCCAGCAGGGGGAGAGGCGCACCACGCACGAGGACGAGTGGTGGAGTCGGCTGTACGACGAAACCGCTCCGGACACGGGCCCCGCGCCGGCGGGCGACACTCTGGACGACCGATTCGACTCCGCGGTGGACACGGTGGGACCACCGGGACCGGAGCCACCGCCCCCGCCCGTACCGGCGGCGCTGAAGCCACCGGCACCGGAGCCACCGCCCCTGACGGCACCGGCTCCGCCGGTCATGCCGCGCCAGCGCGCCCCGTGGGAGCCCCCGGAGCCCCCGCTGGCACCGGCACCGCCCGGCGCACCGGCGCGGCCCGCGGCACCCGCCCCGCCCCCGCCCCCGCCCCCGCCCGCCCCGCCCCCGCCGTCCGACGCCCCCGCCGGTCCCCCGCCGGGAGCCGCGCCCCCGGAGGCCTGGCGCCCGGTGCCGGGCCCGGCTCCGTACCACCCGGCCGAGGGCCGCGCCGCCTGGGACGCGACCGCGCCCCCGGAGGCCTGGCGCCCGACGCCCCCGGGCCCACGCCGGCCGTCCGGCGTCCCCCCGGTCCCGGAAGCACGCGAGACCGGATCCCCGGATCGCCCGCACCTGCCCCCCGTCCCCACACTCCCGGACGCCTGGCAACCGGCGTCCCCCGAGACGCCCCCGCGGTCCGACGCCCCAAGGCCGGCTCCGGGGGAGCGCCGGCCGCCGACCGGCACGCCCACCACGCCCGACCCCCGCCCCGCCACCGGGCCGCCGACGCTCCCCGTGGGCGCCGCGACGCGCGGTGCCCCTGGACGGCGGCCCCGGGGCGACTACGTCGGGGACGGTCCGCCCACCTACGACGCCGAGCCCACCGCGTTGCCCTCCGCCGACCCGCGCGGACTGGACACCCTCGTCGCGGACACCGTGCTCGACGGGGCCCAGTACGGCACGTACACCCTGCGCGGCGCCTCCGTGCGCGGTGACTCCGCCCGCTACCGGGGCGAGCCGCGGCGCGACGCCCTGCTCACCGCCCGCTTCGGCCGCGGTGAGGGCGCGCTCGTCCTGGTGGCGGTGGCCAGTGGGGCCCGTGCGTCGGAGAGCGCGCATCTGGCCGCCGCCGACGCGTGCCGGTCGATCGGTGAGGCCGTCGGCCGCAGCCATGCCCGGCTCTCCGACGACATAAGGGCCGGCCGCAGAGGCGACCTCAAGTCAGGTCTGCACCGCCTCACCGACCGCAGCTACGGCCGGCTCCGTGCCCAGGCCGGCGACCTCGGCCTGGAGCCCGAGGAGTACACCGCGAGCCTGCGCTGCCTGCTGCTCTCCGCCGACCCGCAGTGCCGGACGAGGGTCTTCTTCGGCGTCGGCGGCGGTGGCCTCTTCCGGCTGCGCGACGGCGTCTGGCAGGACATCGAGCCCCTCGCACCCGAGCCCGCAGCCGTTGTCGGCGAGCCCGTCGTCGGCTTCGGCTCGGTCCCGGCCGAGAGCCCCGGTGGCGACCGCCTGACCATGGACCTGGGCATTACGACGAGCCCGTCCCCGTACGTCGAGAGCAGGCCGCCGCCCACCGAGCCCTTCCGCTTCCGGGCCTCGGTGGCCCGCCCGGGTGACACGCTCCTGCTGTGCAGCGGCGGTCTCGCCGAGCCGCTGCGGGGTGAGGCCGCACTGGCCGATGAGCTTGCCGAGCGCTGGGCGAGCGCCGATCCGCCCGGCCTCGCGGAGTACCTCGCGGACATCAGGCTCAGGGTCAAGGGGTACGCGGACGACCGGACGGCGGTGGCGGTCTGGGAGGCGTAACGGCGCCCGTCATGGGTTGATGTGGTGGGTGGCCGCGCCGCGCCGAACCCGCCGACGTCCCGAGAGGGTGTGCGCATTCCATGGCCAAGCAGAAGGTGGCGGAGCAGTTCGTCGACATCCTCGTGCGCGCGGGGGTGCAGCGCCTGTACGGCGTGGTCGGGGACAGTCTCAACCCGGTCGTCGACGCGATTCGCCGTACCCCCGCGATCGACTGGGTCCAGGTCAGGCACGAGGAGGTCGGAGCCTTCGCGGCCGGCGCCGAGGCCCAGGTCACCGGCAAGCTCGCGGCCTGCGCAGGCTCCTGCGGCCCCGGCAATGTGCACCTGATCAACGGCCTCTACGACGCCCACCGCTCGATGGCCCCGGTCATCGCCCTCGCCTCGCACATCCCCTCCGGCGAGATCGGCCTGGGCTTCTTCCAGGAGACCCACCCCGATCAGCTGTTCCGCGAGTGCAGCCACTACAGCGAGCTGATCTCCAGCACCCAGCAGATGCCGCGCGTCCTGCAGACCGCGATCCAGCACGCGATCGGCCGCAGCGGGGTCAGCGTGGTGGCGCTGCCCGGTGATGTCGCGTCCGCCGAGGTCTCCGAGCGGGCCATCGAGCACGCGCTGGTCACCACGCGCCCGACGGTGCGCCCCGGCGAGGCGGAGATCGAGAAGTTCGCCCGGATGATCGACGAGGCGAAGCGGGTGACGCTGTTCTGCGGCAGTGGGACCGCGGGCGCGCACGCGGAGGTCATGGAGTTCGCCGAGCGGGTCAAGTCCCCGGTCGGGCACGCCCTGCGCGGCAAGCAGTGGATCCAGTACGACAACCCGTACGACGTCGGCATGAGCGGACTGCTCGGCTACGGCGCCGCCTACGAGGCCACGCACGAGTGCGATCTGCTGATCCTGCTGGGCACCGACTTCCCGTACTACGACTTCCTGCCCGACGACGTGTTGATCGTCCAGGTGGATGTGCGGCCCGAGCACCTGGGGCGCCGCTCCAAACTCGACCTGGCGATCTGGGGCGACGTACGCGAAACGCTGCGCTGTCTGACACCGCGGGTGAAGGCCAAACCCGACCGGAAGTTCCTTGACCGCATGCTGAAGAAGCACGCGGACGCGCTCGAAGGCGTCGTGAAGGCGTACACCCGCAAGGTCGACAAGCAGGTCCCGATCCACCCCGAGTTCGTCGCGTCGGTCCTCGACGAACTGGCCGACGACGACGCCGTGTTCACGGTCGACACCGGCATGTGCAATGTGTGGGCTGCCCGGTACATCACGCCCAACGGGCGTCGCAACGTGATCGGTTCGTTCACCCACGGCTCGATGGCCAACGCCATGCCGCAGGCCATCGGCGCCCAGTTCACCGACCTCAACCGGCAGGTGATCTCCATGTCGGGCGACGGCGGATTCACCATGCTGATGGGCGACTTCCTCACCCTCGTGCAGTACGACCTGCCGGTGAAGGTGATCGTCTTCAACAACTCCGCCCTCGGCATGGTCGAGCTGGAGATGATGGTCGACGGCCTGCCGTCGTACGGAACGACCAACAAGAACCCGGACTTCGCGGCGGTCGCCCGAGCCTGCGGCGCCTACGGTGTGCGCGTCGAGAAGCCCAAGCAGTTGGCGGGCGCGCTCAAGGGCGCCTTCAAGCATAAGGGCCCGGCCCTGGTGGACGTGGTCACCGACCCGAACGCGCTCTCCATCCCGCCCAAGATCCGGGCGGAGATGGTCACGGGGTTCGCGCTGTCCGCCGGCAAGGTCGTCCTGGACGGCGGGGTGGGACGGATGCTCCAGATGGCCCGCTCCAACCTGCGCAACGTGCCGAGGCCGTAGGGGTGTTGTGTGGATCTCACCGGGCCCGCCCAAAGGGCACCCCATGGGTCCGGAGCGTCCACGGCCGGGTAATCCCGGGCCATCTCTGACAACTTGTTGATAAAAGCACATGCGTGCCTCTTCCGCCCGCGGGGCATGCATCCGGTGAACCTGTTCGAGAGAGAGGACCGATCCAGCGTGCGGGTGGGGGCTATGACAGGGCACCAGGCGAGCGGACGAAGGGCAGTTACGCACGGGTCGCCGGACGCACCGGAGGCGACGGAGGTACCGGAGGGGAAGGCGGACGGCAAGCTGGGTCAGCTACGACGCCGACTGGGGCACGCGGATCTCGCGGCGGTGCCCGAAGTGCGGTGCGCACTGCGCGAGTTACTGAGACTCCGGGGCGACGCGGGCCGGGCCGAGACGGCCGAGTTGCTCACCACCGAGCTGGTGACCAACGCTCTTGTGCACACGGAGCACGACGCCGAGCTGACGGTCACCCTCACCGCCTTCAAACTGCGCGTGGAAGTACGGGACTTCGTGGCCCGGCACCCCACCATGCATGTGGCGGTCGGCGACGACGGCACGCACGGCAGAGGGCTGATGCTGGTGCAGGCGCTCGCGGATGCATGGGGGGTCCGCGGGCAAGGTGTGGGCAAGGTCGTCTGGTTCGAACTGGACCTCAACGGCGGCGGACTCGACCTGAAAGGTGGCGGACCGGCGTAGACGGGCCGGTCCGCCACCGGGCGGGTACGCGCAGCCCGGGACTGCTCGCTGCCCGGGACTGCTCACTGAGCCTCGGCTCAGCCGAATTGCTGTTCCAGATCCTTCAGCTTCTGCTCCAGGGAATCGAGTCGCGGCAGGGTCTGCGTGTCGTCCTCGGCGGTGAGGTCGACGGTCGCCATGTCAGTTCCCTTCACTGCCTGAAGGGAGGGCCTTGAACGAAGCGGCAGTTGTCCTGGCTCTGCTATGACAGGCTCCGCGACGGCCTGCGGCGCGGAGCCAGTGCTCGGGACGGCACTGCCGCTGGTGATCTCGACCTGCCGGCCGCCGCCGCCACCACCGCCGCGACCGCGGCCCCAGGCCCTGTGCTGTCGGTTGATGGCCTTCAACTGGGCACGCTCCAGCTTCTGGTGCTCCCGTCGGCGGATACGGTTCTGCTCCTTGTCGCGCCGGTCCTCACGGACCTCCTCGACCGCCTCGTCCAGCGTGCGTACGCCCTCCAGGAGCATCAGCGACCAGGCGCCGAAGGTCTCCCTGGGCGCCCTCAGCCACCGTACGATCCGGATCTGCGGCAGTGGGCGGGGCACCAGGCCCTGCTCACGCAGCGCGGCCCTGCGGGTCTGCTTGAGCGCGCGGTCGAAGAGCACCGCGGCCGAGAGTGACATCCCGGCGAAGAACTGCGGGGCGCCCGCGTGCTCCAACCCCCTTGGCGCGTGTACCCAGTTGAACCAGGCTGCCGCTCCCGCGAACGTCCACACCAGCAGGCGCGAACCGAGCGCCGCGTCGCCGTGGCTGGCCTCGCGGACAGCGAGCACCGAGCAGAACATGGCCGCGCCGTCGAGGCCGAACGGGACGAGGTACTCCCAGCCGCCGGAGAGGCTGAGGTTTTGCCGGCCGAAGCCGACCAGGCCGTGGAAGGAGAGTGCGGCGGCGACCGCCGCACAGCAGAAGAGAAGGAGGTACGAGGCGGTGCCGTAGACCGCTTCCTTGCGCCTGCGCCGCTCCTCGGTGCGTTCCCAGGTGTCGTCGGCCGCGGCGGCCTTGCCACCGGCGCGCTTGCCGCGCGCGAGCACCGCGACCGCCGCCAGGACCCCCACGAGCAGTACGCCGCCCGGAAGCAGCCAGTCCAGCGATATGTCGGTCAGTCTCATGCGGTGTCCCTTGCATCGCGGTAGGGCGTTTCGGCGCCATATTGGCAAAACCGCGGTGACGCAAAGGGGCTTTCGGTGCAAGAGGACGCCAAGGGAGTCCCCTGGCATACGAATGAGGGCGATCCGGTCGAACTGCCGTACGGGAAAAGAGGGTTGGGTTCGATTTAGACCGACCGATCGAGGGGCGTGCCGTCAGGCGGTTGCCGCTGCCGTCTCGCTCAGCTTCCGCACCCGCTCCGCGTCGCACGTCCGGGGGCAGGTTACGCAGGTGTCCTCGGGGCGCAGGGTGTAGAAGAGGCAGCAGCTCGCCCGGTCCCGGGTCGGCAGCGATTCACCGTTCGGCCCGGTCAGTTCACGGAAGCCGGCGGTGCCCGCGTACGGCTTGGTCGTACCCGGCAGCAGCAGCTCCAGCTCCGACATTGCGCGGCGCTCCTCGCCGACGAGATGCGCGATGTACCAGAGACCCTCGACGATCTCGTCCGTCGCCATGCCCCACAGCGCGCGCTTCCCGCGCCGCATCCGCGGACCGAAGCCGTCGAGCACCGGCCCGAGATGCTCGGCGACGGACGCCCTGACCTCGGCGCGCAGCGCCTCTTCGTCCGGGACCACGCGGGCGCCGGGGAGGCAGGCCGCGGGGTCGTCGGGCAGACAGGCGAATTCCCTTACCCGTACGGTCATCCGGCCCAACGCGCGATGGAAGGCGACGTCCTCGACGGGGACGCGGGGCACCCGGCGGTGCAGGAACCACGGCACGGTGATCAGCAGACAGGCGGGCCAGGCGTACCGGTGGAGGCCGAAGCTGGCGATCACATCGGGGCGGGCCTGTTGGCCGTAGTCACGCAGAACCTGTGCGTTGTCCCAGGCCAGGAAGGCGTCCAGGGCGGCGCCACCGGCCGCGAGATCCTTCGCGCCCACCCAGCCGGCGCCGCTGGGGACCTGCTCGATGTCGGTGAGCTCGCTGATCCGAAGGCCGGAGAAGACCTCGCCGAGGCGTGCGTAGGAGTCCGCGACGGGGGACGCGGCGACGCCGGGGAAGAGCGTGTGGACGGTCATGCAGGGACCACCGAATCGCGATCGTTAGCAGGTAAGCCTTACCTTACCCGATCAATTCCAGGTTTGAACTGTGCCCCTGCCCGCCTATCGTGCATATGGGACAACGTCACCGGAGGAGGACCCGGATGGAGCAGGGCAGACCGTGGAGCGTCGCACCCCCGCACGTTCCCGCCGCCGGCTACGCCACCCGGGTCCCGGAGCAGGCGCGCGGCGAGCACACGCACAGCGAGCCGGCCGCCCCCCGGACCGTGCAGCGCCACTCCGTCCGCGGCCAGATTCTCGACGCCCTGCGCGCGGCCCTGGTCAGCGGCGAGCTCGTACCCGGCGAGGTCTACTCGGGCCCCGGGCTCGGCGCCCGCTTCGGGGTCTCGGCGACCCCCGTGCGCGAGGCCATGCAGCAGCTGGCCCTGGAGGGCGCGGTCGAGGTCGTACCCAACCGCGGCTTCCGCGTCACCGTGCGCAGCGCCCTGGAGCTGGCCGAGCTGGCGGAAGTACGGGCCCTGATCGAGGTTCCCGTCATGCTCCGGCTGGCTCGTACGGTCCCGGCCGCCCACTGGCACGCCCTGCGCCCGCTGGCCGAGGCCACCACGGCGGCGGCCGCCACCGGGGACCGTGGGGCGTACGCCGAGTCGGACCGCGCCTTCCACCGGGCGGTGCTCAGGTTCGCGGGCAACCGCCAGTTGGTCACGGTCGCCGACGAGCTGCACCGACGCTCCCAGTGGCCCCTGGCCACCGGCGACCCGTTGAGCCGCCGGGCGGACCTCGTCGCGGACGCCTCGGAGCATCTGGCGCTCCTCGACGCGCTGGTCGCCCAGGATCTGACGGTGGTTCAGTCACTCGTACGGGAGCACTTCGCGGGCGCGGACCGCTGACACGGCGCGGACCGCTGAGGCGGCGCGGACCGCTGAGACGGCGCCGACCGTTCCGAGAGGCGGCGCGGACCGCTGTCTGCCGCCCCGTCGCCGCTACGCCGCTGTCGGAGGGGTCAGTTGGGCCGCCAGCCAGGTCGGGACGCCGTCCAGCAGGCGGAACAGGCGACCGGCCTCCGCGCGCAGCCGGGTCGCCTCCGGCTCCGGCTCCGCCCCGGCGAGGGCCGCGAGCGCGGGCGCCGTGCCCACCAGGTATCCCAGCTCCTCCCGGATGCGCAGGGACTCCGCGAAGCCGTGCCTGGCGTCCGCCAACTCGCCGTCGCGCAGGGAGAGTCCGGCCAGGTGGCGCCAGGTGAAGGAGAGCAGCAGGGGCTGGCCGTGGGCGGTGGCTCCGGCGTGCGCGCGGCGGTAGGCGGCGCGGGCCGACTGCGGGGAGTCGGATATGTGCTCGGCGATCAGGCCGCGGCGGAAATCGAGCAGCGGCCTGGCCGCAGCGGTCGGGGCCAGCAGCGCCGCCGCCCTGCCGAGCGCGGCGCGCGCCTCGTCGGCGCGGTCGCGGGTGCCGAGCACGGTGGAGGCGTACGCGAGGTGACCGCGTTCGCAGGCCGCGGCGCCGCGTTCGTCGTCCTCCCGGGCGACGGCCTCCGCGGTACGCAGGGCGTCCTCCGCCTGGGCCCAGCCCTGCTCGGTGAACAGGCACCGCTCGACGAGCAGGGCGGCGCGCTGGAGTGCGGCGGCCGGCGTGGCCGCATGTGGTTCGAGCAACGCCGCGGCGTCCGTCCAGCAGCCGCGCGAGCGCAGCCGCCATACAGCGGTCTGGAGTGGGCTTCCGTCCCCTGCGGTCATTCCGGAACCAGACATGACGGACTGCGCCACATTGCCCTCCCCGAGCACACCATTGAGCTGTGAGTAGTGGGCGAATCTCAGCACGGATTGGCACCCCGGGCCAAGGGATCTGGTGAACGGATTCACAAAGGGTGGGCGGAAGTACCCGGTATGGGGCATCCGGTCGGCCGACCGGGGCCCCTGGAGGTGTCCGGCCGACCAGCAGGGACAGCCCTCAGCTCATCCTCAGCGCGAGGAAGAAGTCCAACTTGTCCTCAAGACGCGACAGGTCACGGCCCGTCAGCTGCTCGATCCGACCCACCCGATACCGCAGGGTGTTCACGTGCAGATGCAGCCGGGCCGCACAGCGCGTCCACGAACCGTCGCAGTCGAGGAACGCCTCAAGGGTGGGCACCAGCTCCGCGCGGTGCCGCCGGTCGTAGTCGCGCAGCGGATCGAGCAGCCGCGCGGTGAAGGCGCGCCGCACGTCGTCCGGCACGAACGGCAGCAGCAGGACGTGCGACGCCAGCTCGTGGTGGCCCGCAGCGCACACCCTGCCGGGCCGCGCCGCCGCCACCCGGCGGGCGTGCCGGGCCTCCTCCAGCGCCCCGCGCAGCCCCTCCGCCGAGTTCACGGCGGCGCTGACACCCAGGGTCAGCCGGCCGTCGTCGGCCAGGCCGCCCGACAGCGGCGCACGCACCGCCTCAAGCAGCACGTCGGCGTGCAGCCCGAGCAGCCGGGCCTCGCTCTCGCCTTCGCTGTCCACATCACCGCCGTCGCTCCCGATCGACGACACGGCTGCCAGCGGTACGAGCGCGACCGCCTCGTCGCCCGCATGCGCCACCGCGATCCGGTCGGAGGTGTCGGACCCCACCACCATCGGGTCGACCAGGATCTCCTCCAGGAGCGACTGCGCGACCGGACCGGCCGGGATCTCCCCGCCCTCCTGCCAGTCGACCCGCGCCACCACGACCTGCCAGTGCGGCGCGGAGCCGAGCCCCGGCAGCAGCACCGGCGCGGCCACCCGCAGCCGCGCCGCGATCTCCGCGGGGGGCGCGCCTGCCTGCACCAGCTCCAGCACCTCCTGGGCGAGCCTGCGCCGTACCGTACGGGCCGCGTCGCGCCGGTCGCGCTCCACGGCGATCAGCTGTGTCACGCCCTGGAGCAGGTCCAGCCGGGCGGCGGGCCAGTCGCCCGCGTCCGCCTCCACGGCCAGCAGCCAGTCGGAAAGCACGGTCTCGCGCACATCGCGGGAGGCCGCCACCGGGCTCGCGCCACGCCCGGCGGCGCGGATCGGGAACAGCGAGTACGTCACGCCCTGGACGGCGGTCCGGTGCGGGCCGCGGCGTCCGGTCCTGACCGCGGCCAGGTGCTCGCCCGCGAGCGCCGCGCTCACGGCGGCCGGCAGCGGCGCACCCGCGCCCGCGATCTGTCGGCCGGTGGGGGACAGCACCCAGGCCCGCAGGTCGAGGTCGGAGGTGAGCAGGTCGAGCACCATCTCCGGGCCGCCGCCCGCCGGGCCCGAGGTCATCAGCCTGCGGTGCCGGTCGACGACCGCCGCCAGGTCACCGGCCCGCTCGCCGGACACCTGGCGCACCACATGCTCGGTGATGGTCGCGAAGGCAACAGCCTCGGTGACCGCGAACAGCGGCAGCCGATGGCGCATACACGCCTCCACGAGATCGCTGGGGATCGCGCCCATCTCGGCCTCGCCCGCCGCGAGCCCCGCGACGCCCGCGCCCGCCAGGATTCGTACGAAAGGCTCGGAATCCGCGGCGTCACGCCGCCAGGCGAGTCCGGTAAGCACCAGTTCGCCCCCTGTGAGATAACGGCTGGGATCCCGTAGGTCGGTGGTCATGACCCCACGCACCGTGCGGTCGAGCTCGTCCTCGCCGCCCAGCAGCCGCAGGCCCAGCGCATCGGTTTCCAGCAGTGCGCGCAGCCGCATGGTGTCGCCGCCGATCTGTCTCGTTGTTGCCGGTGGAAAACGGTGAGGTTACTGAGCCCCGCCTTTCATATGAATCTACAAGACATCAGAGGCGACCAGCCAACTCCTTCATGGTTTCGGTGACTGCACCAGGCGGAGCACGGCTTGTGTACTGGGGCCACACCGCGTTAACAGCACGTGAACGATCAGTCGAGAGGCCCATCGGCCCATTGGCTTGAACTGAACGACCCGAATACCGAGAAGAGAGCCGCTCATGGACTTCCTTCGCCCCGCCAGCTGGGAGGAGGCGCTCGCCGCTAAGGCAGCGCACCCCTCCGCTGCGCCGATCGCGGGTGGCACCGACATCATGGTCGAGATCAACTTCGATCACCGTCGGCCGGAGTACCTCCTGGACCTGAACCGCATCGGCCTGCTGCGGGAGTGGGAGGTCGGCGAGGAGAGTGTCCGGCTCGGCGCCTCCGTCCCGTACGCGCAGATCATGGAGCACCTCAGGCCCGAACTGCCCGGCCTGGCGCTGGCCTCGCACACCGTGGCCTCGCCGCAGATCCGCAACCGCGGCGGCGTCGGTGGCAACCTGGGCACCGCGTCCCCGGCCGGCGACGCCCACCCGGCGCTCCTCGCCGCGGGCGCCGAGGTCGAAGTCGAGTCGGTACGCGGCAGCCGCCGCATCCCGATCGACGACTTCTACACCGGCGTCAAGCGCAACGCGATGGAGCCGGACGAGCTCATCAAGTGGGTGCACATCACGAAGGCCGACGGGCCGCAGCAGTACTCCAAGGTCGGCACGCGCAACGCGATGGTCATCGCCGTCTGCGCCTTCGGCCTGGCGCTGCACCCGGAGACCCGCACGGTGAAGACCGGTATCGGCTCCGCGGCCCCCACTCCGGTGCGCGCCCGCGCCGCCGAGGACTTCCTGAACGCCGCGCTCGAAGAGGGCGGCTTCTGGGAGAGCGGCAAGATCATCACGCCGTCCATCGCCAAGCAGTTCTCGGAGCTCGCCTCCGCTTCCTGTAACCCGATCGACGATGTGCGCGGCACCGCGAAGTACCGCAGGCACGCGGTCGGCATCATGGCCCGCCGCACGCTGGGCTGGACCTGGGAGCAGTACCGCGGCGCCGGCCGCACGCTGGAAGGAGCTGCGTAACCATGCGAGTAAATTTCACGGTCAACGGCCGTAAGCACGAGGCCGACGACGTCTGGGAGGGCGAGTCCCTCCTCTACGTCCTGCGCGAGCGCATGGGGCTCCCCGGCTCCAAGAACGCCTGCGAGCAGGGCGAGTGCGGCTCCTGTACGGTCCGCCTCGACGGCGTCCCGGTCTGTTCCTGCCTCGTCGCCGCCGGCCAGGTCGAGGGCCGCGAGGTCGTCACCGTCGAGGGCCTGGCGGACTACGCCGGGCACCGCGCGGCCGAGCACCCCGGCGGCGGCTGCGTCTCCGGTGCCTCCGGCGCCTGCGGCACCACCGTCGACCAGGCCAAGCGCTGGCAGGCCAAGCCCTCCGACGGCCGGGCCGGTGAGGGCGGCGACCTGTCGCCGATCCAGCAGGCGTTCATCGACGCGGGCGCCGTGCAGTGCGGTTTCTGCACCCCCGGTCTGCTCGTCATGGCCGACGAGATGCTGGAGAAGAACCCTTCCCCGTCCGACCAGGACATCCGCGAGGCGCTCTCCGGCAACCTGTGCCGCTGCACGGGTTACGAGAAGATCCTCGACGCGGTCCGCCTCGCGGCCGCCCGTCAGGAAGAGACGGTCTGAGCGAGATGGCCACCACCGGTACACCCACGAACATCACCCAGGGTTCCAAGACCAAGGGCGGCATCGGCGAGTCGACGCTGCGCCCCGACGGCACCCTCAAGGTCACCGGCGAGTTCGCCTACTCGTCGGACATGTGGCACGAGGACATGCTCTGGGGTCACACCCTGCGCAGTACCGTCGCGCACGCCGAGATCAAGTCGATCAACACCGCCGAGGCGCTGGCGATGCCCGGCGTCTACGCCGTGCTGACGTACGACGACCTGCCCACCGCGGTAAAGAACTACGGCCTGGAGATCCAGGACACCCCGGTTCTCGCCCACGGCAAGGTCCGCCACCACGGGGAGCCGGTGGCGATCGTCGCCGCCGACCACCCGGAGACCGCGCGCCGCGCCGCCGCGAAGATCCGGATCGAGTACGTCGACCTGCCGGTCATCACCAACGAGGCAGCCGCGACCGCCCCCGACGCGATCCTGATCCACGAGGGCCGCGACGACCACCACATCGGTCATGTCGCGCACCCCAACATCGTGCACCGCCAGCCGATCGTGCGCGGCGACGCCGACGAGGCCGCCAAGCGCGCCGACGTCATCGTCTCCGGCGACTACGTCTTCGGCATGCAGGACCAGGCGTTCCTCGGCCCGGAGTCCGGCCTCGCCGTGCCCGGCGAGGACGGCGGCGTCGACCTCTATGTCGCCACCCAGTGGCTGCACTCGGACCTCAAGCAGATCGCCCCCGTCCTGGGCCTGCCCGAGGACAAGGTCCGTATGACGCTCTCCGGCGTCGGCGGTGCCTTCGGTGGCCGTGAGGACCTGTCGATGCAGATCCACGCGAGCCTCCTGGCACTGCGCACCGGCAAGCCCGTCAAGATCGTCTACAACCGGTTCGAGTCCTTCTTCGGCCATGTGCACCGCCACCCGGCGAAGCTCTGGTACGAGCACGGGGCCACCAAGGACGGCAAGATCACGCACATGAAGTGCCGGATCGTGCTGGACGGCGGCGCCTACGCCTCGGCCTCCCCGGCCGTCGTCGGCAACGCCTCGTCCCTCGCGGTGGGCCCGTACGTCATCGAGGACGTCGACATCGAGGCCCTCGCGCTCTACACCAACAACCCACCCTGCGGCGCCATGCGCGGCTTCGGCGCGGTCCAGGCGTGCTTCGCCTACGAGGCACAGATGGACAAGCTCGCGGCGAAGCTGGACATGGATCCGGTGGAGTTCCGCCAGCTCAACGCCATGGAGCAGGGCACCCTGCTGCCGACAGGACAGCCGTGCGACTCCCCGGCCCCGGTGGCCGAGCTGCTGCGCCGCATCAAGGCCAGGCCGCTGCCGCCCGAGCAGCAGTGGCTCGCGGCCGGCGAGCAGCCGGACGTCCGCGCCCTGCCCGGCGGACTGTCCAACACCACGCACGGCGAAGGCGTCGTACGGGGCATCGGCTACGCGGTCGGCATCAAGAACGTCGGCTTCTCCGAGGGCTTCGACGACTACTCCACCGCCCGGGTGCGGATGGAGGTCATCAACGGCGAGCCGGTCGCGACCGTGCACACCGCGATGGCCGAGGTCGGCCAGGGCGGCGTCACCGTCCACGCGCAGATCGCCCGCACCGAGCTCGGCGTCACCCAGGTGACCATCCACCCGGCCGACACCCAGGTCGGCTCGGCGGGCTCCACCTCGGCGTCCCGTCAGACGTACGTCACGGGCGGTGCGGTGAAGAACACCTGCGAGAACGTCCGCGAGAAGGTCCTGGAGATCGGCCGCGCCAAGTTCGGCTCGTACCACCCCGCCTGGGCCACCGCCGAGCTGCTGCTCGAAGGCGGCAAGGTCGTCACCGACGGCGGCGAAGTCCTCGCCGACCTGGTCGACGTACTCGAAGGCGAGTCGGTCGACCTGGAGCTGGAGTGGCGCCACCGGCCCACCGAGGCCTTCGACCTGCGTACGGGCCAGGGCAACGGCCACGTCCAGTACTCGTTCGCCGCGCACCGCGCGGTCGTCGAGGTGGACACCGAGCTCGGCCTGGTCAAGGTCATCGAGCTGTCCTGCGCGCAGGATGTCGGCAAGGCGCTCAACCCGCTGTCCGTCGTCGGCCAGATCCAGGGTGGCACCACCCAGGGCCTGGGCATGGCGGTCATGGAGGAGATCATCGTCGACCCGGTGACCGCGAAGGTGAAGAACCCTTCCTTCACGGACTATCTGATCCCCACCATCCTCGACACTCCGACGATCCCCGTCGACGTACTCGAACTGGCCGACGAGAACGCGCCGTACGGACTGCGCGGCGTCGGCGAGGCCCCGACCCTCTCGTCCACCCCGGCCGTCCTCGCGGCGATCCGGAACGCGACCGGTCTGGAACTCAACAGGACGCCGGTACGACCCGAGCACCTCACGGGCACCTGAGTCCACCCAAGCTCCCCGGGCAGCGCAAAGCCTCCAGGAACGTCACACTTCCGCCGCCTGCGCCGCCCGGGGCCCAAGTACCGCACCGCTCGCGGTTCTTAGCACCACGCACCACCGCAACACACGCACCACAGAGCACTGAACACAGAGCACTGAAGAGCAGAACCGCAGTAACACTCACCCAGTTCGTCTCGGGCCGTCCCCCGGGTCGTGCAGCCATCGGCAGCATCCCAAATCCCGTATCTCCAGTCTCCACGCGGGTGCCCCTTTGAACCTTGGGAGACAGGCATCATGACCCAGCAGTCCACAGAGCCGAAGACGACGGCGGAGGACGCCGGTGCGGGAACGCGCCAGCCCGCCGGCCGGTCCTGGCTCGACCGGTACTTCCACATAACGCACCGGGGGTCCACGGTCGCCCGCGAGGTGCGGGGCGGCATCACCACCTTCATGGCGATGGCCTACATCATCCTGCTGAACCCGGTCATCCTCTCGGTGCCCGACGCCACCGGCGCCAGGCTCGACGGTGACCAGCTCACCACCGCGACGGTCTTCGCCGCCGCCGCGACCACCCTTGTGATGGGCTTCATCGGCAATGTGCCGCTGGCCCTCGCGGCGGGACTCAGCGTCTCGGCCGTCATGGCCTTCCAGGTCGCCCCGCAGATGACCTGGGGCAACGCGATGGCCATGTGCGTCATCTACGGCCTCGTGATCATCCTGCTGGTCGTCACCGGCCTGCGGGAATTGATCATGAACGCCATTCCGCTGGCGCTCAAGCACGCCATCACCATGGGCATCGGCCTCTTCGTCTGCCTCATCGGTCTGGTGCAGGCCGGCTTTGTCACCTCCATGCCCGGCGACGGCGGCATCGCCGGCGCCAAGCCGATCCAGCTCGGCACGGCCGACATGCTGACCGGCTGGCCGGTGCTGTGCTTCGCCTTCACCGTCGTACTGATCTTCCTGCTCCAGGTGCGCAAGGTGCCCGGCGCGATCCTCATCGGGATCATCGGCGGCACCGTGTTCGCGGCGCTGGTCCACCAGTTCGCGGGCCTCGACAAGAAGGCCTGGGGCGGTCTGAACGCCCCCGAGATCACCGGCTCCATCGTCAGCAGCCCCGACTTCGGCCTCTTCGGCAAGGTCTCCTTCGACGGCATCGGCAACGTCGGCGGCATCACCGTCGGCGTGATCGTCTTCACCTTGGTCCTTGCCGGCTTCTTCGACGCCATGGGCACCATCATCGGCATCGGCCAGCAGGCCGGCCTCGCCGACAAGAACGGCAAGATGCCCGGCCTCAACAAGGCCCTGGCCATCGACGGTGCGGGCGGCGCGATCGGCGGCCTCGCCGGAGCCTCAGGACAGACGGTGTTCGTCGAGTCGACCGCGGGCGTCGGCGACGGTGCGCGCACCGGCTTCGCCAGTGTGATCACCGGCCTCGCGTTCACGCTCTGCCTCTTCTTCACCCCGCTCGCCCAGGTCATCCCGACGCAGGTCGCCGCCGCCGCGCTGGTCGTCATCGGCGCGATGATGCTGACCAACGCCAAGCACATCGACTGGGACGACTTGGCGACCTCCATCCCGGTCTTCCTGACCACCGTGCTGATGCCGTTCACGTACTCCATCACCGCGGGTATCGCGGCCGGCGTCATCGCCCACGTGCTGATCAAGGTCACACAGGGCAAGGTTCGTGAGGTGGGCTGGCTGATGTGGGTGCTGGCCGTCGTCTTCCTCGCCTACTTCGCACTCCATCCCATCGAGGGCTGGCTGGGCGTCAAGTAGCGACCCGCCTGCTTTCCACACCCCGTAAGGAGACAGCCATGCTGGACATCGCCGAAGAACTCAACCGGTGGGTCGAGCAGGGACGCGACTTCGCCGTCGCCACGGTCGTGGCGACAAACGGAAGCTCGCCCCGGCAGCCCGGCGCCGCCCTGGCCGTCGACAGCGACGGCACGGCGATCGGGTCGGTCTCCGGCGGGTGTGTGGAAGGCGCGGTCTACGAGCTGTGCCAGCAGGCGCTCCAGGACGGCGAGACCGTCCTGGAACGCTTCGGCTACAGCGACGAGGACGCCTTCGCCGTGGGTCTGACCTGCGGCGGAGTCATCGACATACTCATCACGCGGGTACGTGTGGACTCTCCCGCAAGGGAGGTGTTCACGGCCGCGCTGTCCGCCGCCGCCCGAGGGGAGGCGGCGGCGGTCGCGCGGGTCACCGACGGACCGGCCGAGCTCATGGGCCGAGCGCTTCTCGTACGGACCGAGGGGCCGTACGAGGGAAGCCTCGGCGGCCACCCGGAGCTGGACCGCGCGGTCGCCGACGAGGCCCGCGCGATGCTGGACGCCGGGCAGACCGCGCCCCTGGAGATCGGCGCCGACGGCAGACTGTGCGGCCGGCCGCTGACCCTGCTGGTCGAGTCGAGCGTGCCCGCCCCGCGCATGATCGTCTTCGGCGCCATCGACTTCGCCGCCGCGCTGGTGCGGGTCGGCAAGTTCCTGAACTACCACGTGACCGTGTGCGACGCCCGGCCCGTGTTCGCCACCGAGGCGCGCTTCCCGGAGGCCGACGAGATCGTCGTCGACTGGCCGCACCGCTACCTGGAGTCGACCGCCACCGACGGCCGCACCGTGCTGTGCGTACTCACCCACGACGCCAAGTTCGACGTCCCGCTCCTCGAACTGGCCCTCAAGCTTCCCGTCGCCTACATCGGCGCTATGGGCTCCCGCCGCACCCACCAGGACCGCAACAAGCGGCTGCGCGAGGTCGGCGTCACCGAGCTCGAACTGACCCGCCTGCGCTCGCCGATCGGCCTCGACCTCGGCGCCCGTACGCCGGAGGAGACCGCCCTGTCCATCGCGGCGGAGATCGTCGCAGCCCGGCGCGGCGGCACCGGAGTCTCCCTGACCGGCGCGCACACCCCCATCCACCACGAGGGCCCGCAGGAGCCGGCGGGGCGGATAGGGTCCGTCGCCTGACGGCCGACGCGGACGGGCCCCACGCCGATGGACCTCACGCGGACGGGCCTCACGCGGACGGGCCCCACGCCGACGGACTCCACGCCGACGGATCCCAGGCGTCGGCCCGCTGGTCCGGATGTGACGGGGGCACAGGCCCTAAAGTGACGGCTGTGACCGCCGTGCCCCCGAGAGCGCCATGACCGATCGCCGCTGCACTCGCCGCACCCGCCTCGCCGCAGACGGGGCCGCCGCGGTGACGCTCTGCGCCGGGCTCGGCATCAGGGCGGTCGCGGACGGAGACGTCGCCAAGTACGCGGGGGACGCGCTCTACACCCTCCTCCTGTGCACACTCGTCGTCCTGATCGCGCCGGCGGCCGTGACGCGGCGGACTGCCGCCGGTATCGGACTCGGCCTCAGCTGGGCCATCGAGCTCAGCCAACTCACGGGTGTTCCAGCCGAGTTGTCGCAGCACAGCGTCATTGCCCGGCTGATTCTCGGCTCGACCTTCAACGCGCCGGACCTGCTTTGGTACGCGGTCGGCGCGGGCCTCTTCCTTCTCATACGCACCGTGGTGCCTCGCCCGAGCGGCCTGCGCCACGCGCCCTGATGGGGATACGCGGGCCGTGGGAGCGCTGCCAACTCTCCCCCGCGACCACGGAGCGACCGCGTGCGCAGCACATCGACGAACACATCGGCCATCACATCGGCCACCACATCGACGAACACATCGACGAACGCATCGAACCGTGGGTGGATCTTCAGCAGGGTCCTTCCGGTGGGCCTCCCGCTCGCCCTCACCTCGACGCTGCTCCTCGGCTCTCCCGCCACGGCTGCGGCCACCGCCCCCGCCACGGTCCGGGACCCGGTCACCACCCCCGCCGCCACCGAGCTCTACATCCCGGCGGCCAATCCCGCGGCGTACCGCCAGGCTCTGGCACTGGTCCGCGCCGAGCAGCTGCGCGAAGCCGCCGGCATCCTGACCATGGTCCGCACCCCGCAGGCGGTCTGGCTGCCCGGCGGCGACCCCGCGTCGGCCGAGCGCGAGACGCGCCGGGTCGTCCGGGACGCCGTTCGGCGCCGCGCGCTGCCCACCCTGGTGCTCTACAACGTCCCGGGCCGTGACTGCGCCCAGTACTCGGCGGGCGGTGCGCGCGACAGTGCCCGGTACCGGCAGTGGATCGCCGCCGTTGCCCGGGGCATCGGCGGCGCCCCGGCGCTCGTCGTCCTCGAACCCGACGCGCTCGCCCTGCTGCCCGCCGACTGCCCGAAGGCCGTCGCCGCAGCCAGGACCACCGCGCGGTACGCCGACCTCGGCCACGCCGTCACCGCTCTCGGGCGCCTGGCGCACACCAAGGTCTACCTCGATGCGGGTCACCCAGCCTGGCACGCGGTGAGCAGCATCGTGCCCCGGCTGGTCAAGGGCGGCATCAAGGGGGCCACGGGCTTCACCATCAACGTGTCCAACTACAGCACCGACAGCGCCAACTCCTGGTACGGCAGGCTCATCTCGGCCTGCCTCGCCCATGTCGCGCGAGGCGGCGAGGTCACGGCCTGCGCCGAGCAGCGCTGGCCGCGCGCCCGCGCTCGGACCTGGCTCGACAAGCAACCGCGCACCGCCCCCGGCCGTATGAAGCACTTCGTCACCGACAGCAGCCGCAACGGGCGCGGCCCGTGGACCCCGCCGGCGGGCAAGTACCGCGACGCGCAGGACTGGTGCAACCCGCCGGGGCGTGGCCTCGGCGCCCGCCCCACCACGGTGACCAAGGACCCGCTGAACGACGCCAGGTTGTGGATCAAAACACCGGGGGAGTCGGACGGCCTGTGCCTGCGCGGTACGAGCGGCCCCAAGGACCCCGAGCGCCGCACGGTCGACCCCAGGGCGGGCGACTGGTTTACCCAGCAGGCCATCGAACTGGTGAGGCTCGCCCGCCCGTCGATCCTGCCGCCCGACGTGACGGCCTCGCCGGAATAACCGGTTGCCGAGGCATCGGCGCACCCGCTTTCATTGAGTTGTCCTGACCGGAAGAAAACAGCCTGACCGGAAGAAGACAGGTGGTGTTGTATGACACGGGCCCCGCGGAACCGTTCTCGCGATCGAGGAAGGTCATCCGCACCGGCGATGCCCTGACGGCTTTGCCGAACCGGTACGAACTCCCTTGGTGCGAGACGGCGTTCAGCTACGGCCACGTTCCTCCGCGCATCACTTCAGGAGTCGTTCTCACGATGTCCCGCAACACCGCCGCTCGTAATGCCGCCACCCGCGACACCGCTACCCGTAACCCGGCCACCCGCGACACCTCCGCCCGCAATACCTCCAGGAGGGCGCGCAGCGAGGCGCGCGCAGAGTCCTTCCGCTGTCTCAACTGCGGTCTCGACGTATCGATGGCCGCCGCAGGCACCACCCACCGCAATCACTGCCCGAACTGCCTGTGGAGCCGTCACCTCGACGACACCCCGGGCGACCGGGCGGCCGACTGCGGGGCCAGGATGGAGCCCCTCGCCATCTCCGTGCGCGGTGACGGCGAATGGATACTCGTCCACCGCTGCGCCGGCTGCGGCGTGCTCCATGCCAACCGCACGGCGGGCGATGACAACGTCCTGCCGCTGACCAGGCTCGCGGTCGGTCCGCTGGCCCGCCCGCCGTTCCCGCTGGAGCGGCTCGGCCTCATTTAGCGGGTGTTCGGCCGATCAGTCGACTGCCGCCCCGCATCCCGTCGTTGAACGGATGCGGGGGGCAGGCCACCGCTTACGCCGTCGACTGCCACCGACCCCTATCGCCATTGACCCGCGTGCTCCACCGGCAGCCCCGCCTTGAGCGGTTGCCCGCCCCGGCCCGCCGCCGCCTCGGCCGCGGCCCGCAGCGAGTGCAGTGCCAGGAGCAGTACGCCGATGTCGTCCAGGAGGATGGGATCGGGCAGCAGGTCGACCGGGCTGATCGTGTAGAGCAGCGCACCCCAGAAGGCGAGCTTGTTCCCCACCGGCACGCCCGCCTGCCGCAAGTGCCGCTTCGCCCGGACCAGCCGGACCAGCAGCACCGCGGTGAACACCAGCGTCGCGACCACCACTACGGTCACGGCAGCCAGAATCAGTTTGGCCTCGGTACTCATCGTCGCCTCCCCTGGGACGGCGGTCCCGTCCCAGGACGTCTACCCCGCTGCGGCGCGGCGACGCGGAGTGTGACCCGGTCGGCCCAGCGCGACACGCGTCCGTACGCCGCACGGGTCTCCCGAGGCGCCCTCGCCTCAGGGTTCCCGGGACACGTCCTCGGCGACGGCGTCCCAGATGTGGTCGGGAGGCGGGACGAGCGGCAACGAAGGGGACGCGGCGCGCGCGGCGTCCACGACCCGCCGCAGTGCGTCGAGTTCTCCCCGGCAGTGCGCGCACCTCAGCAGGTGCGCGGTCTCGGCGCACGACTCCTCGGGGTCGTTGCGGGCCAGTGCCAGCTCGGCCAGTTGGGTGTGATCAAGGTGAACTTCCACCGCCGTCCGCCTTGGATCTCGGCCGGGCCATCAGGTCGTCCTGCGACTACCACTTCCGTTCGGGGGCCCCTGCTGGATGCGGTCCGGGGCGGCTGTCACCGGTGTGTCGGACCCCGGGTGCAGGGCGGGTGCGCCAGCAGGCCGGGCGCGGCGCGCGGAATCCTCGCGCGCGGCCCGGTCGGGGTGGCGACGACGCCAGTACGGGTTGTCGTGGGGGAGGCCGCCGGTGACCCGGCCGTACATGCCGAACGTCATGATCAACAGGCCCATGACGAAGCTGAAGACGACGTTGGACATGCTGAAGTCGAGGATGTTCGCCGGTCGGTCGAGGATGAAGAGGTGGACGAATCCACTCAGCACGAACAACGCGCCCACCGCCATGTTCACGGTCGACGCGGTATTGCCGCCGACGACGGCGCCGCCGATGAGTACGAGACCTACAACGATCGAGATCAGGCTCAGCAGGCCGTTGGTGGACAGGCCTGCGACCTGGGAGCCGGTGGTGTCGAAGAAGCTGAGCCGGTCGGCGAAACCCAGGCTCCCGAAGACGATCAGGATGGCCCCGCACAGCGCGGCGCCCGCCCGGTAGACCGTAGCCAGCCGATGGTCGACCGGCAGTTCGTCCTTGAGCCGCATGACTGCCTCCTCGGTGGTGCCCGTGGGTGCCATGTGGTGCCTGGTGGTGCCTGGTGGTGCCCGGTGGGCGTGTGGGCGATACACCGCACCTTCCACAGTCGACCCGCAGTCCCATTTTCGCAGATTGCGCCGATTGCGCATCGTTCGGCTCTCGGCCCGCCCGTCGGCACTCGCGGCGGCGGCCAGGGGCGCGACCCTCCCGGTCGGGCCCGGCCGAGGCGGCTATGCCGGTACGTCGGCCTGCCCGTCGGCCCGTATGTCCGCCTGTACGTCGGCCTGCCCGTCGAGGCAGCGCCGCAGCCGGTGCAGACCTCGTCTCACATGGCTCTTGACCGTGCCCAGCGGGACACCGGTCCGCTCGGCGATCTGGGCGTGCGTGAGATCGGCGTAGAACGCGAGGCACAGCATGTGCCGCTGGATATCGGGCAGTTCCCGCATCGCCTGGGTCACAAGCACCCGGTCCAGGGCGGCCTCCGGGCCGGGACCGCGGAACGCCGGTGCGCTGTGCCCAGCGGCCGACGCCGCGGCGGTGAGTTCGCCGCGCCGGGTGCGGGCCGAGAGGGCGTCGGCCGTCTTGCGCCGGGTGATGCCCACCAGCCAGCCGACGAGCGGCCCCCGCTCGGGCCGGTAGCCGAGACGCCCGCGCCAGGCGGCGAGGAAGACCTGCTGGGTCACGTCCTCGGCCTCGCGCGGGTCCCGTAGGGCGCGCAGAGCCAGCGTGTGGACCAGCGGGCTCCACAGGCGGTAGGCGGCGGCGAAGCTGCGCTCGTCCCCGCGCACCAGGCCCGCGGCCAACTCCTCGGCCCCCAGGGTCTCTTCGGACGGCGCTCGCTCGGGGACGCGGGAAGCGGCCGGGCTTTGTGCGGTGGTTGACACCATGAGCGTCGCTCCTCCTGCCGGCCGGGGCGCGGCCGGTTGCGCTGCGGTTGGCTCAGCGTTTCCGAACCGCCACAACCGGGGCAACATGCATCGGTTGTGCGTCGTATGGTGAAGAAGTGAGTGACTCGCGGGGCCCCTCGGCCGTATCCCCACCGGTCGTCCTCGCCACGGGCCTGAGCACCGGTGCCGTGGCCAGGGGACTGGGCATCTCGCCCATGACCCTGCGCTCCTGGGACCGGCGGTACGGGATCGGACCCGCCGCCCGCGAAGGCGGCAGGCACCGGCGCTGGACGCCCCAGAACATCGCCGTCCTGGAGCGGATGTGCAGGCTCACCAGCTCCGGAGTGCCCCCTGCCGAGGCGGCCCGCGCGGCTCTCGCGGGCGCCGATGCCGCGGAGCCCGTCCGGGCCGCGGAGCGGGAGGCCACGCAGCCACGTACGGATCAGCCGCTCGGTACGGATCAGCCGCCACGTACGGATCAGCCGCCGGGTGGGGACACGCCGCCGAGTGAGGATCGGCCGCCGAGGCGCGGCCCCGGCTCACGCACCGGACTGCCGCTGGGCAACGTCCGGCAGGAGTGCCGGGGCCTGGCCCGCGCGGCCGTCCGGCTCGACGCGGACTCGATCGACGAGCTGCTGGCCGCCGCGATCGCGGAGCACGGCCTCGTCACCGCCTGGGACTCCGTCATCATGCCCGCGCTGCGGGCGGTGGGACGTAAGTGGGAGACCTCGGGCGAGCGGTACATCGAGGTCGAGCACCTGATGTCCTGGCACATCTCGACCGCACTGCGCAGGCTGGCCGCCTCGCCCGCCGGGCGCCCCGCCCGTGTCGCGCCCGCGCTCCTGGCCTGCGTACCGGGGGAGATGCATACCCTGCCGCTCGAAGCGCTCGCCGCGGGTCTGGGCGAACGCGGCGTCCTGGTGCGGATGTTCGGGGCGGCGGTGCCGGCCGAGGCGCTGGAGGAAGCGGTACGCCGTACCGGACCCGCGGCCGTGGTGCTGTGGGCCCAGTCCCGCGCAACGGCCAGCCGCCCGCTCGCCCAGCAGATCGGCTCCATCGGCTGGGGCGTACGCGGCGCACGCACGCGTCCGGCGATGATCGTCGCGGGACCGGGCTGGTCGGGCCTGCACCTCCCCGGCACGGTCCGGCCCCGCGGCCTCGAAGAGGCCATCAACACGGTGGCGGACCTCTGCGTACCGTGATGGACCGCCGCGCCCCCGGCAGCCGACGCCCCGCGCCGAAGTAGCCTGCATGGGCCCGCGCCGAAATGGCCCACGCGGGCCCGAGGCGAAGCAGTCCGCGAGGACCCGAGCAGGGCCGCACGTTCGCCCGGTCGGCGGCACCTCCTGGGACATCCGCGTGAGATCGGGCAAACGCTGGTGCATCCGTAAATGCGTTCCGGGGGGAATCAAGGGCGACCCGACGACCGTAGAGACGCGAGAAGAGGACAAGCGATGCCCCCCACCAGGGCGATGCGGCCCTTCCCCGCCGGCCACCGCACGGGGCACGGCGAACCGGGCACGGGCGGCCGTGAGCAGGCGTCCGAGCACGAAGCGCAGCGGGGTCACGCGTGCGGGGCCGCGGACCGCCAGGGCCGTGCACCGCTCTCCCGGGCGGACGCGGACATCGCCGGAGCCGTCGAGGAGGTACTCGGCGCGTACCTGGACACCCGGCTCGCGGAGGCCACCGAGGTCGACGCCGTCTTCGCGGACGATGTCGCCGAACGGGTGAAACACTTCGCCCTGCGCGGCGGCAAGCGCTGGCGGGCCGCCTTCGCCTGGTGGGGCTGGCGGGCGGGCGGCGGCGCCGACGGCGGCCCGCAGGCCGCGGCGGCCCTCAATGTGGCCGCCGCTCTCGAACTCATCCAGACCTGCGCGCTGATCCACGACGACGTCATGGACGGTTCGGCGCTGCGCCGCGGCGCCCCCGCCGTGCACATCGACTTCGCGCGGCAGCACGGGCGCCGCTCGATGCGCGGCTCCGGCGGCTCGTTCGGCCGGTCCGCCGCGATCCTCGCCGGGGACCTCGCGCTGGCCTGGGCCGACGACCTGGTGGCCGATTCGGAGCTCGACACCGACGCCCGCAGGCGCGTGCGCCACCACTGGCAGGCCATGCGTACCGAGATGGTCGCGGGCCAGTACCTCGATCTGCACGCCCAGGCCACCGGGTCGGCGTCGCTGAGCCGGGCCGTGCGCATCGCCTGCCTCAAGAGCGCGCTGTACACGGTGGAACGCCCGCTGGCCCTCGGCGCGGCGCTGGCGGGAGCCGACGACCGGACGACCGCAGCCCTGTGCTCCGCCGGGCGCTGTGCGGGCATCGCCTTCCAGCTGCGCGATGACCTGATGGGCGTGTTCGGTGACCCGGCGCTGACCGGGAAGCCGGCGGGCGACGACATCCGCGAGGGCAAGCTGACATACCTGGTGGCGGTGGCCCGCTCCAGGGCCGACGCCTCGGGGGACACGGCGGCGCTCGACGTGCTGGCCGCGGGTCTCGGCGCGGTGGACCTGACCGACGTACAACTGGGCCGTGTGCGCGCGGTGTTGGAGGAGACCGGGGCGCGAGCCGTCGTCGAGTCGAAGATCGAACGGCTGGTGCTGCACAGCCGACGCCATCTCAGGAGCGCTCCCATGGATCCGCGTGCCCACAGTCGACTGTCCGAACTCCTTGCGGTGGCCGCGGGCGTGGACGGTATCGCCGTCCCGATCTCTCCGAACTCCCTGGTGTCTGCGACGCCTTCGGACTCCCCGCTCACGGCGAACTCCCCGGAGCCGGGGAATAGGCTGATCGCGCTCGGGGCCGCCCCCGTCGCCCCCGCAGCCCGCCGCGTCGGCGCCGAGAACATGGGGCGTGGCCGATGAGGACCGTCCCCGGCCCCACGGGCCATGTCGTCGTCGTCGGCGCGGGCCTGTCGGGGCTCGCCGCCACCCTGCATCTGCTCGGCGCCGGGCGGCGGGTGACCGTCGTCGAGCGCGCGGACCTGCCCGGCGGCCGGGCGGGCCGCCTCGACCTCGGCGGGTTCACGGCGGACACCGGACCCACCGTCCTGACCATGCCGCACCTGGTCGACGAGGCATTGGCTGCAGTCGGGGACTCGCTGGCCGACCGGCTGGACCTCATCGAGCTGCACCCCGCCTACCGCGCCAGGTTCGCCGACGGCTCCGGCCTCGACGTGCACACCGGCGCCGAGGCGATGGAGGAGGAGATCCGCCGGTTCGCCGGAGCGCGCGAGGCCGCGGGCTACCGCAGGCTGCGCCGCTGGCTGCAGGACCTGTACGCCGCCCAGATGCGCCGCTTCATCGACACCAACTTCGACTCACCCCTCCAGCTCCTGCACCCCGACCTGGCCCGTCTCGCGGCGCTGCGTGGATTCAGCACCCTCGACGCCCAGATCGGCCGCTTCCTGTCCGACGAACGGCTGCGCCGCGTCTTCTCCTTCCAGGCCCTGTACGCCGGAGTGCCGCCCGCCCGCGCCCTCGCCGCGTACGCGGTGATCGCGTACATGGACACCGTGGCCGGCGTCTACTTCCCGCGCGGCGGGATGCACGCCCTGCCCCGCGCGCTGGCCGACTCCGCGCGGGACGCGGGCGCCGAGTTCCACTGGAGCAGCGAAGTCACCCGCCTTGAGCGGTCCGCGGGGCGGGTCATCGCCGTACACACCTCCACCGGCGAGCGGATCCCCTGCGACGCGGTCGTCCTCACCCCGGACCTGCCGGTCGCCCACCGGCTGCTCGGACGCGCCCCGCGCCGCCCGATCGCCCTGCGGCACTCGCCGTCCGCCGTCATCCTGCACGCCGGAACCAACCGCACCTGGGACGACCTGGCGCACCACACCATCTCCTTCGGCGGTGCCTGGAAGCAGACCTTCGACGAGATCACCCGTACCGGCCGCCTCATGAGCGACCCCTCGCTGCTCATCACCCGGCCCACGACGCACGACCCCTCGCTCGCCCCCGACGGCAAGCATCTGCACTACGTCCTCGCGCCCTGCCCCAACACCGACACCGGACCCGACGTCCGCGCCTGGCACGACCTCGCCCCGCGCTATCGCGACAGCCTGGTGGCCGAGCTGGAGCGGCGCGGCCTTGACGGGTTCGGCGACTCCATCGAGCAGGAGCACGTGGTGACCCCGGTGCACTGGACGGCCGAAGGACACGCCGCGGGTACGCCGTTCTCGGTGGCCCACACCTTCGCGCAGACCGGCCCGTTCCGGCCGCGCAACCTCGTACGGGGTGTCGACAACGTGGTGCTGGCCGGCTGCGGCACCACCCCCGGAGTCGGCGTGCCGACCGTCCTGATCTCCGGGAAGCTCGCCGCGGCCCGCATCACAGGACCCCGCACCCGCCCCCGCTCCGCCGTCTCCCGGCTGCGGTCGGCCGCGCCGCCGCCGCCCCGTCCCGCCCCCGCGAAAGGCACCCCGCGATGACCCGACGTGAACTCGACGCCGCGCGGATCACCGACCCGGCGCTGCGCGCGGCCTACACGCACTGCCGGCTGCTCAACGCGCGGCACGGCAAGACGTACTTCCTGGCCACCCGCCTGCTGCCGCCGGACCGGCGCCCCGCCGTGCACGCCCTGTACGGCTTCGCCCGCTGGGCCGACGACATCGTCGACGACCTGGACGGGGAGGTCGGCAAGGCGGAGCGTGACACCGCGCTACGGGTGCTCCAGGAGGACCTCGACGCGGCGCTGCGGGGCGGTGCGACCCACGAGCCCGTCGTCATGGCGGTCGCCGACACCGCCACGCGTTACGGCATCGATCCACGGCACTTCGGCGACTTCATGTGGTCGATGCGCAGCGATCTGGACGTCACCGACTATCCGACGTACGACGACCTCGCCCGCTACATGCACGGCTCGGCAGCGGTGATCGGCCTCCAGATGCTGCCCGTCCTGGGCACGGTGGTCCCGACCGGGGAAGCGGCCCCGCACGCCGCCGCGCTCGGTGTCGCCTTCCAGCTCACCAACTTCCTGCGCGACGTGGGGGAGGACCTCGACCGCGGCCGGATCTATCTGCCCACGGACCTGCTCGCCGCGCACGGCGTCGACCGGCAGCTGCTGCGCTGGAGCCGCGACACGGGCTGCACCGACCCGCGCATCCGGGCCGCCCTGACCGACGCGGCCGAGCTGGCCCGGGGTGTGTACCGCGAGGCCGCGCCCGGCCTGGACATGCTCGACCCGGTGGTACGGCCCTGCATCCGGACGGCGTACACGCTCTACGGCGGCATCCTGGACGCCGTCGCCGACGACGGCTACGCCTCGTTGCACCGGCGCTCGGTGGTGCCCCGCAGACGGCGGGCGGCGGTGGCGCTCGGCGGCGTGGGACAGATCGCGGCGGCCCGGCTGTGGGACGCGTGCGTACGGCGCCCGCGTCGCCCGGTGGCCGACACCCCGGCCGTGCGGCAGCCCGGGGCGGCGCGGCAACGGGCGGACACCGGACAGCCTTTGCGCTCCGCGCAGCCTGTGCAGCCGCTTCACCCGCTTCACCCGCTCCAGCCGCTCGGCGAAGGAGACCCGGCATGACCCCCGGCATGACCCCCGGTACGCCCTCCGGACCGGGCCGGCGCGGGGCCCGCTTCCCGCTGCGGCTGCGACGGCCCGTGCCCTGGACGAGCCAGCGGCCCACCTGGCGGGACGCGAAGCCCGCGCTGATCTCGGACGCGCTCAAGCGGGCCTGCGCCCGTCCGTCGGGCAACTGGTACGTGCTCGGCGCGAGCCGCGACATCGGCCGGGGCGAACAGCCGTTCGGCCGTAACGTCGGCGGAACCGAGGTCATCGCGTGGCGGGACGCGTCCGGTCGCCTCACGGCGGGCTCCGGCATCTGCCCCCACCTGGGCGCCCCTCTGCGGGAGAGCCGGGTGCACTGCGGCACCGTCGTCTGCCACTGGCACGGACTCGCCCTGAACGGTGCGCCGTTCGCCGGCTGGGAGCCCTATCCCGCCCACGACGACGGGGTGCTGGCCTGGGTCAGACTGGACGCGCTCGGTGGCGAGGAACCGACCCCGAAGCCCATCGTCCCCGAGCGGCCGGCCGCCGGCGCGGTGGACGCGGTGTACTCCGCGGTGGGCATCTGCGAGCCCGAGGACATCGTGGCGAACCGGCTTGATCCGTGGCACGGCTCCTGGTTCCACCCGTACTCCTTCGTGGATCTGACGGTGGTCAGCACACCCGCGGACGGGGACCCCGACCAGGACGACGGCTTCGCCGTGGACGTCTCCTTCAAGCTGGCGGGCCGGGTCGTCGTGCCGGTGCGCGCGGTGTTCAGCGCGCCGGAGCCGCGCACCGTCGTCATGCACATCACCGAGGGCGAGGGCCGTACCTCGGTCGTCGAGACGCACGCCACGCCGCTCGCCCCGGACCCGCAGGGCCGCCCGCGCACCGCGGTGGTCGAAGCCGTCATCGCCATGTCGGGGCGCCCCGGATTCGCCGCGGCCCGCGCGGCGGCGCCCGCCCTGCGCCCGCTGATGCGGCTCGCGGCGGGCCGATTGTGGCGGGACGACCTCGCCTACGCGCAACGCCGCTGGCAGTTGCGCACCACAGGCCGCTTCCCCGGCTGATACCCGGCGGAATCGAAGGAGGAGCGGGGTCGGGGGCCCGGGAGTTCAGGGCCCGGGCCCCAGGGGGCTCGTACGGGAGGGGACGGTACGTACGCCGTCTCCGGTACGAGGCCCGTGCCCCGCTCCCGCAGTCGGTCAGCCCCGCCCCCGCATCACACCTCAGCCCCGCCCGCCCCCCACTCCCGCGATCGCCCGCAGCAGTCCCGAGCGCCCCTTGCGGGGTACAGTCCACAGCGTCTGGCCGCGCACGCCCCAGCGCTCCAGCAGGGCGTTGGACGCGAGGAATCCGCTGGTCGCCGCGCGCTCCATGAGCGCCACCGGGAGGCCGGTCCGCACCAGGTCCCCGGCCACCGTCACGGCCGGGTCCGGGGTGCGGACCGTGGGCCGGTCCTGGTAGCCGCCCACCGGGAACAGCGGGCAGTCCGCGCGCCACTCGTGCCGCGCGTCCACGATCTTCGCGTCCCGCGTCTCCGGATACACCCGGTACAACTCGGCCAGCAGCCGCCCCTGTTCGGCGTCACGGTCGGCCGCCGGGTCCACGGCGTAGGCGTGCAGTTCGAGCACGGAGCCACCGGTGCGCGCCGCCCACCTGGCGGCCTCGCCCTCCCAGCGCTCCAGCACGCTGACGTTGTCCAGCGGCCCGTAGCCGCTGGTCCCCAGGAACCCGGCGCGCTCCGCCCGCACGGGGCGGTCCAGCCACAGCCGTGAGACGAGGAAGGGCGGCGCGTTCCGCAGCCCGCCGATCCGGGCGCGCCACGACGCGTCGCACAACCGGGGCGACCGCTCGACGACGCCGCGCAGCCCGCCGGTGTCCAGGGCCAGGACCACCGCGTCGTAGCGCTCGGGCGGCGCCCCGTCCGTCCTCACCTCCAGGTCACCGCCGGGCAGCGGCTCGACCCGGCCGACGGGCGTACCGGTCAGCAACCGGGCGCCGTGGCCGGTCAGATAGCGCCCCAGCGGTTCCCACAGGGCCTGCGGGAACGGCTCGTCGGGGACATCGAAGAGCAGCCCCTCCGACGACCCCAGGAAGTAGATGTGGAACATCAGCGCCAGCTCCGCCGCGGACAGCTCACGCGGATCGGCGAAGAAGCTCCGGGAGAACACCTCGAACGCCAGGTGGTGGGCCGCCTCCGGGAAGCGGATGGCGGCCAGGAAGTCCCAGGCGCTGGTCGAGTCGAGCCGCTCGTACACCTCGGGCACCCGCACATCGAGCAGCGGCAGCGCGGCGACGGGGTCCATCCGGGCCAGGTCCCGCCACCCGAAGGTGGGACTGAGCGCGACAAATCCCAGCGCGCTCCACGGCGGTGTGCGCGGCACCCTGGCAAAGCTGTCGCTCAGCCCGCTGCTGTGCCGAAGCGGGTAGTCGGGCAGGCCGGTGAGCGAGGTCAGGCCGCTGTCGGCCCGGCGCAACAGGCCGCGCAGGTTGTAGTACTGGCGGAAGAAGGCGTGGAAGCCGCGGCTCATGGTGGCGGTCGAGCCGTCGGCCAGCTCCACGGGCCAGCCCGCCAGTCGGCCGCCGAGTGCGGACTCCTTCTCGTACAGGGTGATGTGTACGCCGCGTTCGGCGAGCCCCGTGGCCGCGGCGAGCCCGGCGATGCCGCCGCCGACCACCGCGACGCGCGGCGCCGTGCTCGGGTCGGTGAACCGGTCCCGGCCTGGCGTGGGCAGCAGGACCTGCGCCCGGCGGTCCCGGCCCCGGCGCGCGGCCCCTGCGGGGGCACGGCCCGTGCTCATGCCCCACCCCGTCCGGAGGTGGCGGTGTCGTCCGCGACACCGACGAAGGTGTGCACAATCCCGGTCTGCCAGCCGGGCATCGGTGCGTACCTGACATGCCGGAAACCGGCCCCGGCCATCCGCTGCCGGAACGCGGGCGCCCGGTCGAAGGCCAGGACGCTGCGCCACAGGTGGTGGTAGAGCGCCCGGTCGCCGGTCAGGGTGCCCGCAGGCAACACCACTCCCCGGCACACCGCCGTCCACAGGGCCCGCGACACCCACGCGTTGCTCAGCGTGTACTCGTGCACGGCCAGCCGCCCGTCGGGCACCAGCAGATCGCGCACGGAGGCCAGGACCGAGTCGGGGTCGGAGACATTGCGGAACAGGTAGGCGGCGAACGCCGCGTCGTAGGGGCCGCCGGCGTCGATGTCGGACAGCCCCTCCACCGGGGCGTGCACAAAACGCACCTGGGACGGCCACGACTTGGCCGTCGCCCGCTCCAGCATGCCCGCGGACGCGTCGACCGCCGTGATCTGTGCGTACGGCGCCGCCTTGAGCAGCGCCCTGGTGGACGCGCCCGTGCCGCAGCCCAGGTCAAGGAGACGCATGCCCGCGCCGCCGAAGGGCAGCGCGAGCCGGCGGGCGGAGCGCCGCAGGTGGGAGTGGTAGCCGGGGTTCGCCGCGACCAGCCGGTCGTAGGTGTGCGCGGCGTGATCGAAGGCGGTGGCGAGGTCTTCGTCGCGCAGGAGACTCATGAATATGTTCCTCGGGGTGTCGGGTCCGTGGTGGGCGAGGGGGCGGGGCAGGACAGCTGTGGGGTCAGGGGCGTTGCTCCCGGCGGGGGAGCAGCGGAAGCTCGGCGACGGTGCGCAGCATGGGGCCGACGGGGGTCCGCAGCCCGATCGCGATGTCCTCCCACACCCGGGTGCGGCCGTCGAGGAAGCGCAGCATCCGTTCCATTGGCGTCCGGCCGAAGAGCCCGGTGAAGAAGTCGGCGCCGTCGACCCTCCCGGTGTCCAGGGCGCGCAGCATGACCGCGTCCATGGCGCGTGCGCGGGCCGGATGCGCGGGCGGCGGCACCGGCACCCGGCCGCGCCGGTGGGCGGCGGCGATCGCCCTGCTCTGCCGCTGCACCGCCGCGAAGGTGTACCCGGTCGCCGGGCGGGTGGCGCCGCCCGCCGTACCGATACGGAACACGGAAGCGCCGACGCGCCGGGGGAAGACCGCGTCGGTCATCGGGATCGCCCCCTGCTCGGTGGAGACGATCCGCAACGCGCCGAGCCCCAGGACGTCGCGGGTGTAGTGCCGCAGCGCCTGTTCGTACATCGGTCCGGTCAGCGGGGCGGCGGAGAACTCGGTGTACTCCACGAGCGCATCCTGTGGGCCGAGCGGCAGTACGTACCCGAACGACAGGCCGTGGGCGGGCTGTTCGGTACGAAAGTCCATCAGGTCGGCGACACTCGGGGTGAATTCGGGCCGCTCCGTGTGGACGAACCACCCCCGGAAGTGCTGCACCAGAGTGCTCCGCGCGGGCGGCAGCCGGCGCAGCGGACGCGAGTCGAAGACCCAGCGGCCGCGCAGGGTGAGCCGCTCGCCGCCCGCCGTGGTGCACAGCACTTCGGCGCCCGCCGCCACATCGCGCACCACATCGACGGTGGCCCGCACGCGGCGCACCTCGGGACAGGCCGCCAGCCGCTTGTCGACCAGCCGCTCGAAGCCGCCGGAGCGGATCATCTTGTACCGCAGCGGGCCCGCTTCGCCCTCCACCGCCCGCCCGTCGGCCGCCCGCACGCGCAGCCTGCTCCAGGAGGCGACGACGGCCTCCTTGTAGGCGCCGTCCCCCTCCTCCCAGAAGCACCAGGTGCGTTCGGGTGGCCGCAGCGGCCCGTCCGGGGCCTCCACGACGACCATGGTGGGTGTGGTCCCGCCCCGGCCGCCCGCCGCGGCGAGGTGATGGGCGAGGGACAGACCGGCGGCCCCCGCGCCGACGATGATGACGTCCGCGCCGCTCGCGCCGCTCGCACTGGTCACGAAAAGCTCCTTCACATCCAGTCATACGGCCCCCGGCCGGTCGGCGGATGCACACGGCCGGGGCGAGTCCGGGCCGATACCGCCAACCGACTGTGCCGCGCCGGTTGGCGGACCAGAATGTGCGGGGAACAACCCTCGCGGGGGGAACGACCAGATGAGCAATGAGCTACGGGAAGCGGCCCGGCGGCTGCACGAACGGATGCTTTCGGCGCCGCCACCCCGGTCGGCCGATGGCCACGTCGGCCGGTGGTCGGATCAGTCGGTGGCCAGGTCAGCCGGTGGCCTCGTCAGCCGGTGGCCACCGGCTCCTGGGTGCGGGCGAGTTCGCGTCGTACCCGCATGAAGGGACGTGGGCGGTTCACGGCGAGTACGCCGGTGACCGCGCCTTCGCGCTCGTAGAGGGTGAGGAAACTGTGCTCCGCCACGGACCCCTCGGTGATCCGCGTGGTGGCGCCGGGCAGCGACCGGCCGGCGAACTGGATGCGTACGCCGTACTGGTCGGACCAGAAGTACGGCAGCGGGCGCGCGCGGTGCACGGTGTGCCCGGCGAGCAGATTCCGCACGGCGACGGCGGGTTGCAGGGTGGCGCTGGTCCAGTGCTCGTCGCGGACGCCGCCCACCCGCGCCACATCGCCCACCGCCACCACCCGGGGCAGCGCGGTGACGCAGCCGTCGTCGCACAGCACCCCGTCGCGCACGGCCAGCGAAGACCCGTGGAGCCACCGCGTGTTGGGCGCGGCGCCGATGCCGACGACAACCACATCGGCGGGCAGCAGCCGTCCGTCGGTGAGGCCCACGCCGCTCACCGCGTCGGCGCCGTGCAGGGCCGCGACTCCCGTGCCGGTGATGAGCTCCACCCCGCTCCCGGCGTGCAGAGCGGCGCAGATCCCTGCCATGGCATCGCCGAGCTGGGGTAGGAGCGGCAGTGGCGCGGCCTCCACCACCGTGACGTGATGGCCCAGCGAGACACAGGATGAGGCGACTTCCGAGCCGATGAACCCCGCGCCGACGACCACGACCCGCACCTGGCGCCCGGCCCGCCCGGTCAGTTCGGCGCGCAGGTCACGCGCGTCGTCGAGGGTGCGCAGGGTGTGTACGCCGCGCAGTGCGGCGGCGCCCGGCAGTTGTCGCGGGGTCGCGCCGGTGGCGATGACGACGCCGTCGGCCCGGACCGTACGGCCGTTGTCCAGCTGGATCGTGCGGGTGGCCGGGTCGAGTCCGTCGGCGCGGACGCCGAGCAGCCACTCGGCCCCGAGTCCGGTCTCCTCCTCGGCGTCGCAGAGGGCCAGCTGGTCCTCTGCCATGGCTCCGGTGAGAAAGTCCTTGGACAGCGGCGGGCGGTCGTACGGGCGGTGGGCCTCATCCCCGATGATCACCAGCCTGCCGTCGAATCCCTGGTCGCGCAGCGCCCTCGCGGCGTACAGCCCGGCGAGCGAGGCACCCACGACCGCGATGGTGCCCATGGGGTCCGTGAGTGGCAGGGTGCTCATGCGGCGGTACCTTCCTCGGCGTGCCCTTCCCCGGTGGCGAGCTGGACGTGCACGCCGCCGGAGGCGTCGACCGTCACCCGGTGGGTTCGCACCGGACGGCGTGCGGGCAGACAGCTGGGCTGCCCGGTGCGCAGGTCGAACAGGGCGGCGTGCAGCGGGCATTCGACGAAGCAGCCCTCCAGCCAGCCCTCGGAGAGGGAGGCATCCTGGTGGGAGCAGGTGTCGTCGATCGCGTAGAGCGTGCCCTCGGTGTGGAAGACGGCGATCGGCGGCTCTGTGGGCAGCCGCAGGGATTCGCCTTCGGGCAGATCGTCGAGGTGGAAGACGGGATTCACCAGAGCCCCCAGGTTTCACTCTTCGGTAACATGGCGTTCCATATGGCGCATCGAAGCGCGTGATGCGCAACAGAATCCGGATCGGGAGCCGCTGCGTCAAGGGCCCCCCTGAATGTCGGCCGGGAATCGGCCGCCGGGCGGTGAGAGCGGACACATGGCGAGCAAGAGCAATGCGGAGGGGTCCGACGAGGTGAGGCGGTCCAAGGGGGCCGCGAGTGCGGTGCAGTCGGTGGACCGTGCGGTGAGTGTGCTGGAAATACTCGCCAGGCTCGGCGAGGCCGGGGTGACGGAGATCGCCGACGAGCTGGACGTACACAAGTCGACCGCGTTCCGGCTGCTCGGAGTGCTGGAGAACCGCGGTCTCGTCGGGCAGGCGAAGGACCGCGGCAAGTACTACCTGGGGGCCGGAGTGCTGCGGCTGGCCGGAGCGGCGGCGGGACGGCTGGATATCTCCCAGGAGAGCGCGCCCGTCGTCCGTGAGCTGGCCGACGACGCGGGCGAGACGGTCAATATCGCCGTCCTCGACGACGACGGCGCGGTCAATGTGATGCAGGCGCGCGGCGCGGCGTCCGTCACCGCGCAGAACTGGCTGGGCCGGCGCACGCCGCTGCACGCCACCTCCAGCGGAAAGGTGCTGCTCGCGGGGCTGTCGACCCCGATGCAGGAGATCGTCCTGGCCCGCAGACTGCCGAGATTCACCGAACGCACCGTGACGTCCGCCGCCGAGCTGCGGGCCCAGCTGGCGGACATCGCCGCCCAGGGCTACGCCGTCGTGGCCGAGGAGATGGAGGTCGGGCTGAGCGCGGTCGCGGCGCCGGTGCGGGCGCACGACGGCCAGGTCATCGGCGCGGTCAGCATCTCGGGGCCGGTGTACCGGATGGACGAGGAGCGGCTGCGCGAGCTGGCCAAGTCGGCCGTCGATGCGGCGGGTGAACTCTCGTACCGCATGGGCTACCGCACCTGACGGAGAGTCGCCGGAGCGCGGGACCGGATGGTATACGGTCCCGCGCTCCGGTGTGCCCGGGGCGTCCTGGGCGCGCCCGGACTTTTGTGAATCCATGTCTCAGCCCTCTTGACGAGTCCCTGATGGCGTTCTCAAGATGTCTCTCATAGCGCAATGGTTCTTGCACTGCGCAACAGGAGAGGGGCTCGGTCGTGCCACACGAGGTCCGTGCGGTTGTTGCCGCGAAGAGGGGTGCACCCGTCCAGGTGCAGACGATCATCGTCCCCGACCCGGGCCCGGGAGAGGTCCTGGTGGCCGTGCAGGCGTGCGGGGTCTGCCACACCGACCTGCACTACCGGGAGGGCGCGATCAACGACGACTTCCCGTTCCTGCTCGGGCACGAGGCCGCCGGAATCGTCGAGGCCGTCGGGGAGGGCGTCGCCGACCTCACCCCCGGCGACTATGTCGTCCTCGCCTGGCGTGCCCCGTGCGGCGACTGCCGGTCCTGCCGCCGGGGCCGCCCCTGGTACTGCTTCGACAGCCGCAACGCCGCCCAGTCGATGACGCTGCTCGACGGCACCGCGCTCAGCCCCGCCCTGGGCATCGGCGCCTTCGCCGAGAAGACGCTGGTCGCCGCAGGCCAGGCGGTGAAGGTCAGCCCCGCCGCCCGGCCCGAAGCGGCCGGCCTCATCGGCTGCGGCGTGATGGCCGGCTACGGAGCTGCCGTCAACACCGGCAACGTGGGCCGCGGCGACACCGTCGCCGTCATCGGCTGCGGGGGCGTCGGCAACGCCGCCATCGCCGGAGCCGCGCTGGCCGGAGCCCGCCGCGTCATCGCCGTCGACATCGACGACGCCAAGCTCGACGGCGCCACCCGCTTCGGCGCCACCCACACCGTCAACTCCCGCGGCACCGACGCGATCGAGGCCGTACGCGAACTCACCGGCGGGTTCGGGGTCGATGTGGCCATCGACGCGGTGGGCCGCCCCGAGACGTACCGCCAGGCCTTCTACATGCGGGACCACGCCGGCATCCTCGTCCAGGTCGGCGTACCGGAACCCGACATGATGCTCGACATCCCGCTGATCGACCTGTTCTCGCGCGGCGGCGCCCTCAAGTCCTCCTGGTACGGCGACTGCCTGCCCAGCAGGGACTTCCCGATCCTGATCGACCAGTACCTCAGCCGCAAGCTCGACCTGGGAGCCTTCGTCAGCGAGACGATCGCCCTGGACGACGTCGAGGAGGCCTTCGCCAAGATGCGGCGCGGCGAGGTGCTCCGCTCAGTGGTGGTGCTCTGACGCCTCGCGGCGTCGGCGGCCCGTCCAACACCGTTTCCCCGTAAGCCACTTCACCGCAAGGAGGGGCATGTCCAGCACGCCCGCAACCAGCCCCCGCGTGGTCGTCATCGGCGCCGGCATCGTCGGCTGCTCCCTGGCCGACGAGCTCACCGCCCGCGGCTGGAGTGACATCACCGTCCTCGAACAGGGCCCGCTCCCCGCCCCCGGCGGCTCCACCTCGCACGCCCCCGGCCTGGTCTACCGGACCTCCCCGTCCAAGACCCTGTCGGCCTTCGCCCAGTACACCGTGGAGAAGTTCAGCGCGCTCCGGGTCGACGGGCAGTCCTGCTTCAACGCCGTCGGCGGCCTGGAACTCGCCACCACCCCCGAGCGCTGGGCCGACCTCCACCGCAAGGCCGGACTCGCCGCGTCGTGGGGCATCGAGGGCGAGATCATCGGACCCGACGAGTGCCTCAAGCTCTGGCCGCTCCTCGACCGCGAGCGGATCCTCGGCGGATTCCACACCCCGGGCGACGGCCTGGCACGCTCACTGCCCGCCTGCCAAGCGCAGATTGAGCGGGCGGGCGCCCGCGGCGCGCGCTTCCTCGACCGGACCACCGTCACCGGCATCGAGCAGCGCGGCGGCCGCGTCACCGGTGTCACCACCGACCGCGGGTCCTTCGCGGCCGACCTGGTCGTGTCGGCGGCGGGCTTCTGGGGCCCGGTGATCGGCCGGATGGCGGGCGTCGACATCCCGCTGCTGCCCCTCGCCCACCAGTACGCGAAGACCACGCCGCTCGCCGAACTCGCGGGCGTCAACAACCCCCGCACGGAGGCCAGTAGGCCGATCCTGCGCCACCAGGACCGCGACCTGTACTTCCGGGAACACACCGACCGCATCGGCATCGGCTCGTACGCCCACCGCCCGCTGCCCGTCGACGCGTTCACCGTGCCGCGCTACGACGAAGCCCCCGTGATGCCGTCCTCGTACCCCTTCACCGAAGAGGACTTCGCCCCCAGCTGGGAGGACTGCAAGACCCTGCTGCCCGCCCTCGCCCACACCCGCGTCGACGAGGGTTTCAACGGCGTCTTCTCCTTCACCCCCGACGGCATGCCCGTCCTCGGCGAGAGCAGCGCGCTGCGCGGCTTCTGGCTCGCCGAAGCCGTCTGGGTCACCCACTCCGCCGGTGTCGCCAAGGCCGTCGCCGAGTGGATGACCGAGGGCCGCGCATCCCTTGACCTGCACGAATGCGAGGTGTCCCGGTTCGAGAGCGCGCAGAGCTCACCCGCGTACGTCGAGGAGCGGGCCGCACGGCAGTTCATCGAGGTGTACGACGTCATCCACCCCCTCCAGAGCATGGAGCAGCCCCGCCCCTTGCGCGTCAGCCCCTTCTACGCCCGCCAACTCCAGCTCGGCGCACACTTCCTGGAGGGCGGCGGCTGGGAACGCCCGCACTGGTACGAAGCCAACGCCGAACTCGCCACAGCCGAGCAACTCCCCACCCGTGAACCCTGGTCGGCCCGCCACTGGTCACCGATCGCCGCCGCCGAGTCGAGGGCGACCCGCGAGCAGGTCGCGATGTACGACATGACGCCGCTGCGACGGCTGGAGGTCACCGGAACCGGCGCCCTCGACTTCCTCCAGCACATGACCACCAACAACCTTGCCAAGAAGCCCGGTTCGGTCACCTACACGCTCCTCCTCGACGAGACGGGCGGTGTCCTGTCCGACCTCACTGTCGCCCGGCTCGCCGAGCAGCACTTCCAGCTCGGCGCCAACACCCCCGCCGACCTCGACCGGTTGCTGCGCCACGCCCCCGACGACGTACACATCAGGGACATCACCGCGGGCACCTGCTGCATCGGCGTCTGGGGCCCACTGGCCCGCGACCTCGTCCAGCCGCTCACCCGCGACGACCTCTCCCACCAGGGCCTCGGCTACTTCAAAGCCATCCAAACCCACATCGGCCACGTCCCCGTCACCGCCATGCGGCTGAGCTACGTCGGCGAGCTCGGCTGGGAGCTCTACACCACCGCCGACCTGGGACTCCACCTCTGGGACACCCTCTGGGAGGCGGGCCGGCCGCACGGTGTGATCGCCGCCGGGCGCTCCGCCTTCAACAGCCTGCGACTGGAGAAGGGCTACCGCGCCTGGGGCCACGACATGACCGCCGAGCACAACCCGTACGAGGCCGGCCTCGGCTTCGCCGTCCGCATGAACAAGGGCGACTTCATCGGCCGCGACGCCCTCGCGGCCTTCGGTGAACCGGCCCGCAAACTCACCGCGCTCACCCTCGACGACCCGGCGGCCGTCGTCCTCGGCAAGGAACCCGTGTACATCGACCCGGCCGGGCCCGCCGCCGGTTACGTCACCAGCGCCGGATACGGCTACACACTCGGCCGCTGCGTCGCCTACGCCTGGCTCCCGCCGCTGGCGCCGGGCACCCCCGTACACATCGAGTACTTCGGCGAGAAGACCGCCGCCACCGTGGTCGAAGAGCCCCTCTTCGACCCGAAGATGACCCACATCCTGAAGTGAGCGAGGCCCCCGATGCCACCACCCACCCATGACGTGATCGTCGTCGGCCTCGGCGGCATGGGCAGCGCCGCCGCCCACCACCTGGCGGCCCGCGGCGCCCGTGTACTCGGCCTGGAGAAGTTCGGCCCGGTCCACAACAGGGGCTCCAGCCACGGAGGTTCACGCATCACCCGGCAGTCCTACTTCGAGGACCCGGCGTACGTACCGCTGCTGCTGCGCAGTTACGAGCTGTACGAACGCCTCGGCCGCGACACCGGCCGCGAGGTCGCCACCCTGTGCGGCGGCGTCATGATCGGCCGCCCCGACTCCCGTACCGTCTCCGGCTCGCTGCTCTCCGCCCGGCAGTGGGACCTGCCGCACGAGATGCTCGACGCCCCCGAGATCAGGCGCCGCTTCCCCACCCTCACCCCCGGCGACGACGAGGTCGCGCTCTACGAGGCCAGGGCCGGCCTGGTCAGGCCCGAGCACACCGTCGCCGCCCACCTCCAACTCGCCACCGGGCACGGCGCCGACCTGTACTTCAACGAGCCCATGACCCGCTGGGAGGCGCTCGGCGGCGGCCGCGGTGTGCGGGTGCACACCGCGGAGAACACGTACACGGCAGGCCATCTGGTCATCTGCCCCGGCGCCTGGGCGCCGCAGCTGCTCACCGACATCGGCGTGCCCTTCACCATCGAACGCCAGGTCATGTACTGGTTCGAGCCCACCGGCGGTACCCGGCCCTTCCTCCCCGCGCAGCACCCCATCTACATCTGGGAGGATGCGGCGGGAGTGCAGGTCTACGGCTTCCCGGCGATCGACGGCCCGGACAAGGGCGCCAAGGTCGCCTTCTTCCGCAGGGGCACCGTCTGCACCCCGGAGACCATCGACCGGACGGTGTACGACGACGAGGTCGCCGCCATGGCCGCCCAGATGGCCCCGCGTATCCCCACCCTCCCAGGCCGCTTCCTCAAGGCCGCGACCTGCATGTACTCCAACACCCCCGACGAGCACTTCGTGATCGCCGGCCATCCGGCGCACCCCGATTCCGTCACTGTCGCCTGCGGTTTCTCCGGGCACGGCTTCAAGTTCGTCCCGGTGGTCGGCGAGATCCTCGCGGACCTGGCCGTCGACGGCGCCACCCGGCACCCCATCGAGCTGTTCGACCCCCGCCGGCTCGCCGCCGCGTCCGCCTGAGAGGCAGCCCCATGACGACGAGCCCTCCCACCGCCGGCAGCCTGATCTCCACGCTCCCCGGCCACTTCTACACCGACCCGGCGATCTTCCGGCAGGAACAGGAGCGGATCTTCGAGGCCCTCTGGTACTGCGCCGTACGCTCCGCCGACCTGGAGCGGCCCGGCGCCTTCCGGACCGTGCAGGTCGGCCGCGAGAACGTACTGGTCACCCGCACCCGCACCGGCGAACTGCGCGCCTTCCTCAACGTGTGCCGCCACCGCGGCGCCCGGCTGTGCACCGAGGAGGCGGGCGAGGTCCGCCGCAACCTCCAGTGCCCGTACCACGCCTGGACGTACGGCCTCGACGGCAAACTGGTCGCCGCACCCAACCTGGTGAAGATGCCGGACGTCGACCGCGACCAGTACGGCCTGGTGAAGGTGGCGGTCCGCGAGTGGCTCGGCTACGCCTGGGTCTGCCTGGCCGACGAGCCGCCGTCCTTCGACGAGACGGTGATCGGCGAGGTCGTGGAGCGGCTGGGCGACACAGAGTCCATCGAGGCGTACGAGACCGAGGGCCTGGCCCTCGGCAGGCGCATCCGCTACGACGTACGGGCCAACTGGAAGCTGATCGTCGAGAACTTCATGGAGTGCTACCACTGCGCCACGATTCACCCCGAACTCACCGATGTACTACCGGAGTTCGCGGACGGTCTGGCCGCGCAGTACTACGTGGGACACGGCGCCGAGTTCAGCGCGGACGCCCATGGCTTCACCGTCGACGGCAGCGCCGGGTTCGAGCGGCTGGCCGGGATCGCGGACGAGCAGGACCGCCGCTACTACGCGATCACCGTCAAGCCGCAGGTGTTCGTCAATCTGGTCCCCGACCACGTGATCTTCCACCGGATGTTCCCGCTGGCCGAGGACCGCACGATCGTCGAGTGCGACTGGCTGTACGCCCCGGGGGTCGTCGCGTCGGGCGCGGACCTCGACAAGTCCGTCGAGCTGTTCCACCGTGTGAACGCCCAGGACTTCGACGCCTGCGAGCGCACCCAGCCCGCGATGGCCTCCCGGGCGTACCGCGACGGCGGTGTCCTCGTCCCGGCCGAGCACCACATCGGGGCGTTCCACACCTGGGTCGCCGACCGGCTCGGTGCCACCGGCTGAGCGCACGGTCGGATCACTAGCTCAGATCGGACACCTTGAAGACGGCTCGCGCGGTCTCACGGTCGATACGGGCCGACAACTGCCGCATTCCGATCGCACCGCACAGGAGCGACCCGCGGGCGTGGCAGGCGCGAGCGTCCTCGTCGAGCAGCCGCCAGAGCGGCGGGTTGGTGACGAGGACCTCCGGGTCGATCTCGACGCGGCCCCCGTCCGCGTCCCGCAGGATCAGCCGCCGCGCCACACCGTCGGTCCAGCGCACCGACACCAGGCGGTCCGTGCGCACGACGCGCTCGCGCAGCAGACCTCGCGACGCCAGCCGGCCCGGGCACGCGGAGACTCTCGGGGGGAGAAGCACGACGAACAGCAGGACGGCGAGCGCGGCCCACAGCACGGCGCGCGACCCCGTCAGACTGGCCGCGCCCGCGTCGATCAGCAGTAACAGTCCGAGGAGCAGCAACGCGCAGGCGACCGCGAACTTCGCGTTCGCGGCCCAGCCGCTGTCCCGCACCGCTGATGCACCAGGCGTGACGCGCCCGACGTCATGGATACGTCTCATGGCAGCGACCGTAGAGCCGAAGGCAGCCCGGCTCTGCTGAGATTGACGCGATCTTGACGGTGCGCGAGCGGGTCCTTGACGGCCGTCCCGTAGTCCCGTCAGAGATGCGTGAAGAAGACACTGATTCGCGCCAAGAACACGCCAGTGCTGATCCCTGGCGCCCGCACGCGCCCGCACGCTGATCCGTATGACCATCTTGACCTCGGAGAACGACGCGAAGTCCGGCGTCGAGGAGCCTCCAGATACAGACGCGCGGCACAAGCTCACGGCCGTCACCGGGCTTGCCGCCCTGTCCCTCGACGCGATGGCTTCCGTCGCCTATGGGCCGGAAGCGATCGTCCTCGTCCTCGCTGTGGCGGGTGGCCACGGCCTCGGATTCACCGTCCCCGTCACCCTCCTCATCGCCGCCCTCCTGGCCCTGTTGGTCGCCTCCTACCGTCAGGTGATCGCCGCTTTCCCCGACGGCGGGGGCAGTTACGCCGTGGCCCGGACGTACCTGGGGCGTCGTACGAGCCTGGTGGCGGCCGCCTCACTGGTCCTGGACTACGTGCTGAATGTCGCCGTGGCTGTCACCGCCGGTGTCGCCGCTCTGACGTCCGCTTTTCCTTCGCTGTACGACGACCGGCTGCCGATCTGCCTGGCCGTGCTCGTACTGATCACAGCCATCAATCTGCGCGGGATCGTCGAATCCGCGCGGGCCTTCATCGTGCCGACCGCTGTATTCATCGGCGCGATCTTCGTCGTCATCGTGGTGGGGCTCTTCCGGGACGCGCCCGCCTCCACCGAAGCGGCTGCCGGCCACGCGTCCGTCCTCGGTGACAACGCCACCACCGTCGGCGTGCTGCTCCTGCTCAAGGCGTTCGCGTCGGGCTGTTCGGCACTGACCGGTGTCGAGGCGATCGCCAACGCCGTGCCCGCGTTCCGCGCCCCGGCAGTCCGCCGCGCCCAGCACGCGGAAGTCGCCCTCGGCTCACTGCTCGGCGTGATGCTGATCGGCCTGTCCGTCCTCATCTCGCGCTTCGAGCTCCAGCCGGTCGAAGGTGTCACCGTGCTCGCGCAGCTGGCGGACGCGTCCATCGGTCACCACACCGGCTTCTACGTCGTCCAGTTCGCCACCGTGGCCCTGCTGGCGCTGTCCGCGAACACCTCCTTCGGCGGCTTGCCCGTCCTGCTCAAGCTGCTCGCCCGGGACAACTACCTGCCCCATGTCTTCGGCCTGAGGGCCGACCGCCAGGTCCACCGTTACGGCGTCCTGGCGCTGGCACTCGTCTCCGCGCTGCTCCTGGTCTTCTCCGGCGGGGACACCAACACCCTCGTGCCGCTCTTCGCGATCGGTGTCTTCGTCGGCTTCACCATCGCCCAGACCGGCATGGTCATCCACTGGCGCCGGGTACGTGGCCCGAGGTGGACCGGCAAGGCGTGGCTGAACGGCCTGGGCGCCCTGCTCACCGGTGTCAGTGCGATCGTCGTCACCCTCACCAAGTTCCACGACGGGGCCTGGCTCGTGGTGGTGACCCTTCCGCTGCTGGTGGCGGCCTTCGAAGCGGTCCACCGCGCGTACACCCGTATCGGAGAACGCCTCGGAGTCGGCCGCATCCCCGAGCCCCCGCAGCGGGACCGCTCCGTGGTCGTCGTGCCGGTGTCCTCCCTGACCCGGCTGACCCGTGAGGCACTGACCGCCGCCGTGTCGCTGGGGGACGAGGTGTTCGCGGTCACCGTCTGCCACCCCGACCCCGAGGACCGCGCCCAGACAGAGGCCCTGGAACGGGACTGGGCCCGGTGGAATCCCGGCGTACCGCTGGTCCGGCTCACCTCGCAACGCCGCACACTGGGCCGCCCCGTGGCCGCGTACGTACGGCAGCTGTCCGCTACTCCCGGCACGCGGATCACCGTCCTGGTGGCCGAAGTCGAACCGGCCCACTGGTGGCAGCGAGTGCTGCAGAACCAGCGGGGGGCAGTCGTCGCGCACGCCGTACGCCGCGACACGGACGCCGTGATCTGCCGCCTGCGCTTCCGCCTCACCTAGGGCCTGTTGCGAAAGTGGATCTTGACTGTGAAACGATCACGGTGTGGCGCGTGGAGATCTGACAGACGAACAGTGGGTACGGCTGGGACCGCTCTTGCCGAAGGGCAGTAAGTCCGGCCGGCCGCCGATATGGCCCAGGCGGCAGCTGATCAACGGCATCCGGTGGCGGACCCGGGCCGGCACGCCGTGGCGGGATGTGCCCGAGCGGTACGGGCCGTGGGACCGGGTCTACGATCTGTTCCGGCGCTGGCAGCGGGACGGCACCTGGAAGCGGATCTTCACCGAACTGCAGGCCCAGGCCGACGCGAAGGACCTGATCACCTGGGATGTGAGTGTCGACTCAACGGTGTGCCGAGCCCATCAGCACGCCGCCGGTGCGGTGAAAAGGGGGATCTCCAGAAGGAGCCGCCCGGAGGTGTCGAGACCGAGCCGGACGACCACGGGCTCGGGCGCTCACGCGGTGGGCTGACCACCAAGATTCACCTCGCTGTCGAGCAGGGGCAAAAACCCATGTCCATCGTGATCACGGCCGGGCAGCGCGGCGATTCCCCGCAGTTCGAACCGGTACTTGAGCGCATCCGGGTACCCCGTAAGGGGCTGGGGCGTCCCCGCAAACGGCCCGCCAAAGTCCGCGCCGACAAGGCGTACGGCTCCCGGAAGAATCGCGCCTACCTGCGCAGACGCGGGATCCGCTGCACGATCCCGGAGAAGAAGGACCAGATCCGCAACCGCAGGAAGCTTGGTTCCCGTGGCGGCCGACCGCCGAAGTTCGACAAGGCCGACTACCGCGAACGCCACGCAGTCGAGTGCGGGATCAACCGCCTCAAACGTCACCGGGCCGTCGCCACGAGATACGACAAACTCGCCGTCCGCTACGAAGCCACCATCCTCGTCGCAGCCATCAATGAGTGGCTGTGACCAGCACTTTCGCAACAGGCCCTAGGAGGCGGTCAACGGCGTACGCGCAGCACTGCTGATGCACCGGGTGTGAGTTGGGGACGGCCCTGATGGTGCCGTCCCCAACCCGGCGTTCACCCCCGGCCCGCCGTGCTGGACAGGTCCTTCAGGCGGCCTTGGCCAGCGCGTCGGCCAGCTTGACGAGGCGGCGCACCGTGCGGTCCTCGGTGGCGACGGGCGCGGCCGGGGAGAGCGCGGTGCGGTCGTAGTAGGCGCCCGGTTCGACCTCGGTGGCCGGGTCGCACAGCCGCGCCACGCGGGCGGCGCCCTGAGCGGGCGAGTCGCCTGCATGCGCGTACAGCGGGAGCAGTGAGGTCTCGCAGATGCCCGGGTGCATGCTCACCACTGTGCAGCCCTGCGGTGCCTCGGCTCGGGCGAAGACCGTCAGTGCGAGCTGGGACTGGGCGTAGGCGGCCAGCCTGGAGTAGCGGCGGGTGCGGTTGATGTCGTTCCAGGAAATGGATGCGGTGCGGTGCATCGACGACGACACGTTGACCACACGGCTGCCGGCTCGTGCGGTGAGCGGGCCTTTCAGGGCGCGGGTGAGGACGTAGGCGGCGAGGAAGTTGACCTGGAAGGACAGCTCCACGCCGTCGGCGGTGATGGTGTGGCGCTCCGGGGCGGCGACGGCCGCATTGTTGATCAGGATGTCGATGGCGGGGTGGTGGCGGGCCACCGACTGCGCCATGGAGCGGACTTCGTCCAGACGTGAGAAGTCGGCGACGGCCAGGTCGAGTTGGTCGGCGGCAACGCCCGCAGCCACGAGCCGGGTGATGGCCTCCTCGCCGGAGCTGTAGTCGCGTGCGTGGACCACGACATGGCAACCCTGCTTCCCGAGGAGCCGGGCGGTCTCCCAGCCGATGCCGGAGGTGGCTCCGGTTACGAGAGCGGTACGGCGGTCCGGCGATGCTGAAGGCATGAGGTGTCCTGGGGTGAGAGCAGGCACGGTCGACGGCGTCGATGTGCGGGGTGTGAAGGTGAACGCGGCTGAGGCCGTACGCGCGAAGAGCCGTACGCGCGAAGAGCCGTATGTGCGAAGAGCCGTGCGTGCGAAGACAGGAATCGGCCTTCGTCAGGAGGGCGTCAGCGCGTGAGTTGCGCGCGAGGCCGACGGACCACCGCATGAGGTGGCCGGTCGTCGTGGCGCAGACGGGTGTTCACGCCCTCCATCCAACCCGGGCCGCATAACGGCTTCAAGAGGGACGAGCTGTCCTTGACGAAGCCCTGATGACGGGTCCGGCCGCGTACTCAGCCGAGGCCCGGCACTCGGGAGACCAGGAGGTCGATCAGCTTGATGCCGACGAAGGGCAGAACGAGGCCGCCGAGGCCGTAGAGCGTGAGGTTGCGCCGTAGCAGGTCGTGGGCGGAGGCGGGGGTGTAGCGCACGCCGCGCAGGGCCAGCGGGATGAGCGCGATGATGATCAGCGCGTTGAAGATGATCGCGGAAGTGATCGCCGAGGTGGGGCTGTGCAGCCCCATGATGTTCAGGGCTTCCAGCCCGGGATGGGCGCCGGTGAACATGGCGGGGACGATCGCGAAGTACTTCGCGACATCGTTGGTGATGGAGAACGTGGTCAACGCCCCCCGGGTTATCAGGAGTTGCTTGCCGATCTCGATGATCTCGATGAGCTTGGTCGGGTTGGAGTCCAGGTCCACCATGTTCCCGGCCTCCTTCGCGGCTGAGGTGCCGGTGTTCATGGCCACGCCGACGTCCGCTTGCGCCAGCGCGGGGGCGTCGTTCGTACCGTCGCCCGTCATCGCCACCAGCTTGCCGCCGGCCTGCTCGCGCTTGATCAAGGCGAGTTTGTCCTCGGGCGTGGCCTCGGCGAGGTAGTCGTCGACACCAGCTTCCCGGGCGATGGCTTTGGCGGTGAGCGGGTTGTCACCTGTGATCATCACCGTACGGATGCCCATGCGACGCAGCTCGCCGAACCGCTCGCTGATGCCGTCCTTGACCACGTCCTTGAGATGGATGACTCCCATCACCCTCGGGCCGTTCCAGTCGTGCACCGCCACCAGCAGCGGTGTGCCGCCGGAAGCGGCGATGGCATCGGCGAACCAGCGAGCCTCGGCGGGGACCGTGCCGCCGCGCAGCTCCACCCAGTTGATGACCTCGGCCGTCGCGCCCTTACGGATGGCGCAGCCGGCCCCGTTGTCCCAGCGCAGGGTCACTCCACTCATCCTGGTCTGCGCGCTGAACTCCATGAACGTCGCATGGCTCAGCTCACCCTCGGCCGGCTCGCACAGCCCGTACCGCTGCTTGGCGAGCACGACCACCGAGCGGCCTTCCGGGGTCTCGTCAGCCAGCGACGAGAGCTGGGCGGCGTCGGCGAGATGCAGCTCATCGACGCCGGGCAGCGGGACGAAGCTCGCGGCTTCGCGATTGCCGAGGGTGATGGTGCCGGTCTTGTCCAGGAGCAGGGTGTTGACGTCCCCCGCGGCCTCGATCGCCCGGCCCGACATGGCCAGCACATTGCGCTGCACGAGCCGGTCCATGCCCGCGATGCCGATGGCGGACAGCAGGGCCCCGATGGTGGTGGGGATGAGCGTGACCAGGAGGGCGACCAGCACGGTGGTGGACTGTGCGGCGCCGGCGTAGGCGGCCATGGGCTGGAGCGTCACCACGACGAGCAGAAAGACGATGGTGAGCGCGGCCAGCAGGATGTTGAGGGCGATCTCGTTCGGGGTCTTCTGCCGGGTCGCGCCTTCCACCAGCGCGATCATCCGGTCCAGGAAGGAGTGGCCGGGGCGCGAGGTGACGCGTACGACGATCCGGTCGGACAGCACGGTCGTCCCGCCCGTCACACCGCTGCGGTCGCCGCCCGACTCACGGATGACCGGCGCCGATTCGCCGGTGACCGCCGACTCGTCCACGGCCGCGATGCCGTCTACGACATCGCCGTCCGCCGGGATGAGCTCGCCCGCGCAGACGAGGATGAAGTCGAAGGGCTGGAGAGCGCTGGCGGCGACGGCCTCGGTCTCGGCGCGGTCGAGGTCCAGCCCCATCCGCCAGTTGTTGCGCAGCCGCAGCGCCACCGTGTCCGTACGCGTCCTGCGCAAGGAGTCCGCCTGCGCGCGGCCCCGGCCTTCGGCGACGGCTTCCGCGAGGTTGGCGAAGACGACGGTCAACCACAGCCAGCAGCTGATCACCCACGTGAATACCGACGGATGAATCACCGCGGAGAGCGTGGTGAGCACGGAGCCGGTGGCCACCACGAACAGCACAGGGTTTCTGGCGAGGTCGCGCGGATGCAGCTTGCGCAGCGCTTCGGGGAGGCCTTTCACCAACTGCGCGGGCTCGAAGAGGCCACCAGATGCGCGCCGATGCCCGGACGGCTGGGGGCCAGGGCCGGTTCGGGGCATACGTCCCTGCGGTGACGTAGGGGCGGACGATGGAGCGGCGGGAAGCATGGCTGACGGCCTTCTGACGGGGTCGGCAAGGAATGAGTGGCTCCGCCCGCCCGCCTGAAACCGTGCACTGGCCCTGGCCCTGGCCCATGAGGAAGGGCTGCCGGGACGCGGCGACGTGATGACGGGCATGCCAACGCGTACTCATCCGCCGGGGAGGCGGGTGCAGTCGAACCTAAGCCCCCGCGGCGGTCCAAATGGCCCGGCTGAGCCGGTATTTGCGGCTCTCTTACGGACCGCAGGATGTGACCGTCAAGGCTGTATCAGGAGGTGTCGAAAGATCGTCAGTGGAGCATCAAGAGGGGGCGTTGGTGATCGCGAGCGGTTGCAGACTTGCCGACGTGAGAGGGGGCGGGCGACCACCCGTGACGGGGAGTCGTAGCGCCCGGTGTGCAGTCGGACAGGCGCGACCGTATGCCGCGTACCGGTTGCTCACGACACGAGGGTTGAACGGGTCCGCGACCAACGAGGGGGGTCGCGGACCCGTCCGGCGTTTCGGCCGGGATCGGCCGGGATCGGTCGGGCCAATGGCCTTCGGCCGCGTGTTTCACCCCGGGGCAAGCTCTGCGGATCGTGGCGGGGGAGCGGCTCACCGCCGCGTAGGTCCGGCTCACGGTGCGGCAGTCGTCTGCTCGGCGGTCCTCGCCCACCAGCTCTCGGCGCGCGCTGCGCCAAAGCTGATCAGGCCGGCAGCCGCGGCGAGCGCGATACCGGACCAGGGCGGCGGCGAGGTGTGCAAGAGGTCCGCCAGGAAGGGGACGTACAGTGCGGCGGCGCCAAGGCCGGCGGCGGCGAGCACGGCTGCGGGCAGGGACAGATTCTGGCGCGTGAACAGTCGCTCCCGCAGCCCCAGAGCCACGCCGAGCTGGGCGGCCAGCAGAGCGATGAACAGGACGGTCTGCCAGGGGCCGCCGGTGTGCCGTACCCAGAGGCCGGCAGCGAGGCTGGCGGCCGTGACCAGCACCGCCAGTCGCAGCACCCGCTGCCACAGCCCGTCACCGAGTACGTGCTGCTGCGGCGGGCGCGGTGCGCGGCGCATGGCGTGGGCCGAGACCGGTTCGGCGCCCATGGCTACGCCGGTCAGACCGTGAGTGAGCAGGTTGATCCACAGAATCTGGCCCGCGCGCAGAGGCAACGCCAGCCCGAGCATGGGGCCAATGAGCATCACCAGGATTTCCGCAGCACCGCCGGCCAGGGCGTAGATGAGGAAGCGGCGAATGTTGGCGTAGACGCGGCGGCCCTCTTCCACGGCCGAGATCACCGAGGTCAGTTCATCGTCGGTGAGGACCAGATCGGCAGCTTGGCGGGCGACTTCGGTTCCCCGTCGCCCCATTGCCACGCCGATGTCGGCCTGCCGCAGCGCGGGACCGTCGTTGACGCCGTCACCCGTCATCGCGGTGACTTCCCCACGGGCACGCCACGCCTGGACGATGTCCAGTTTCTGCTGGGGCGTGGTCCGGGCGAATACCCTGACCTGAGTGAGGTCCGGGACCTGTCCGGCGGCCAACTCCTTGCCGGTGGCCACAGAGTTCGCCATGGTGGCGGCTTCGCCGGTGAGGATACCGACCCTCAGCGCGATCGCGCGAGCAGTCGCCGGGTGGTCGCCGGTGATGAGAACAGGGGTGATTCCGGCCAGCCGACAGGCTTGCACGGTCGCTTTGGCTGCCTCCTTGGGCGGGTCGCTGATGGCCGTCAGCCCCAGCAGCCGCAAGCCGCGTTCCGACTCCTCGATCGGAACAGGAATACGGTCGGACGAACCTGCCGCCACGGCCAGGACGCGGTAGCCCTCGGCTGAAAGAGCAGCGGCCTTCTCTCGCGCACACTCCAGCGCCGCGGGGCTCTCGTCCAACAGCGCTGAGTCCAGCACCATTTCAGGCGCGCCCTTGAGGTAGATCTTCATCGTCCCGGAGGGCGCGCGGTGGATGGTGGTCATACGCTTGCGCAGGCTGTCGAACGGCACCTCGTCGACGCGGGGGTATGCGCGCGCCAATTCGTCGCGGCCGGAGCCCACCTTGGCGACGGCGGCCAGCAGCGCGGCCTCTGTCGGATCGCCGAGCGGAGCCCATGGTGCGTCTGCTTCCCCGGGCGGAAGCAGCGACGCGTCGTTGCACAACGCCGCTGCGACGAGCACTTCTCGTACGGCGCCTTCGGCGGCGGGTTCCGGAGGGCGACCGGCCACCAGAATCTCCCCGACGGGTTCGTACCCCGCGCCCGTCAAGGTCACCGTGCCATGAGCGGGGGTCCACACGCGTTCGACGACCATGCGGCCTTCAGTGAGGGTGCCTGTCTTGTCCGTCGCCAATACGGTGACCGACCCCAGGGTCTCCACTGCGGACAGGCGGCGCACCACGGCGTTGCGGGCGGCCATCCGACGCGCGCCCAGCGCCAGGCCGAGCGTGACGACGGCCGGCAGTGACTCCGGGACGGCAGCCACGACGAGGCTGATGGCCGTCACCGCCATGATCTCCAAGGACTGGCCGCGCACCAGCCCCAGAACGAGCACGAGGAGACACAGCCCTACGGTGACCAGGGCCAGGACCCGGCCGAGACCGGCCAGGCGCTTTTGGAGCGGAGTCTGTTGCTGCCGGGGATGCAGCGAGGCGGCGATCACGCCGAGAGCGCTGCGCGGCCCGGTGGCGGTGACGGTGGCGACCGCTCGGCCACGCAGTACGACGGTTCCCGCCTGCAGTTGACCCGTGTGCGGATCCGTTCCGTCGACATCCTTGTCGACCGGTACGGATTCGCCGGTCAGCGCGGACTCGTCGATCAGCAGGGCGGCGGCCTGCATGAGCGTGGCGTCAGCGGGGACGATGTCGCCCTCGCCGAGTAGCAGGACGTCACCCGGTACCACGGCTGACGAGCTCACCTCGTGTCCCGTCCCGCCGCGCAGTACGCGCGTGGTGGGCGCGGTCATGGCGGAGAGGGCCGCGACCGCGTGATCGGCGCGCACCTCCTGCACCACCCCGACGGTGGTGTTGAAGAGCACGACCACACAGATGACGACCGCATCGGCATAATCCTGGGTTGCCACGGTGAGTGCCACTGCTGCCAGCAGCACAATGATCAGCGGGTCGCGAAGCTGCACGAGAATACGTGAGTGAAGCGATACTTTGCGCTGTTCGCCGAGCTCGTTGGGACCGTACTTCGCCAGCAGCTGGGAAACCTGCTCCTGGCTGAGGCCCGTCGCCCGGGCAGCGGCACCCGAAAGGGGGGCGGACGTGAGGGGCATGGTGACTCCGGTTGTTTCAGGCCCTCATGGTCTTGCGGGCCCGGGGTGGTGAGCGCGGTGTGTGATGGTCGCGCAATTCCGGGTTGGGCGGCATCGGCCGCCTGCTTGGCTCATCTCTCAACGGGGTGGGGTGAGAGGCCGCGCGGGAGAGCAGTGCTGAACCTGGCAGCACGACGACGTAGGAGACGGTGGTGGCCTGTTGTGTCCCGCGATCCGGCAATGGGCGTGGTGCGGTGGTAGAAGATTCGCTTGCCTCCCTCGATCAGAGCGAGGTAACAGACCACCATGGCGACCAGCGCGACGAAGAAGCCCAGCGGAAGCGGCTGGAACCCGAGCCTGCCGGCCAGCGGTGTAGCGGGAAGAAGGGCTCCTACGCTGACAACGCCGAGAGCAGCCAGGGTCAATGGCAGGCTGGGGTGACTTCGCCAGAACGGGATACGGCGCGTGCGGATCGCGAAGATCACCAAGGTCTGGGTGGCGAGCGACTCGACAAACCATCCGGTCCGGAACTGCGCGGGTCCGGAATGGAAGACCCACAGCATGACGCCGAAGGTCGCAAAGTCGAACACTGAACTGAGTGGACCAAAGAAGATCATGAAACGGCGGATGAACCGGATGTCCCAATGCGAAGGGCGTCGCAGTTGTGCCTCGTCCACGCGGTCCGTGGAAATCGCGAGCTGGCTGGTGTCGTAGAGCAGGTTGTTGAGCAGGATCTGCGAAGGCAGCATCGGCAGGAAGCCGAGGAACAGGGAGGCCCCCGCGGCGCTGAACATGTTGCCGAAGTTGCTGGACGTTCCCATGAGCACGTACTTGATGGTGTTGGCGAAGATCCGTCGGCCGCCGACGACTCCGTCCGCCAAGACATCAAGATTCTTTTCGAGCAGGATGACATCGGCTGCGTCTTTGGCGACGTCGGTGGCCGAGTCGACGGAAATGCCCACGTCTGCCGCGTGCAGCGCGAGCGCGTCGTTGACACCGTCGCCGAGGAAGGCGACATCGTGACCGGTAGTGCGCTGCACGCGCACGATGCGGGCCTTGTGCTCCGGATTGACGCGGGCGAACACCGTGGTGTGTGCGATCGCCGCGGTGAGCCGGGCGTCGTCCATGGCGTCGAGGTCGGTGCCGGTGAGCGCGCCGGAGCTGGTGAGGCCGAGCTCCTGACAGACGCTGAGGGCGACGGCCGGGTTGTCTCCGGTGACGATTTTGACCGTGATGCCGAGCTCCGCCAGCCGGAGCAGCGCCGCCGCGGCGTCGGGTTTGGGCGGGTCGAGGAAGACCAGCAGTCCGACCAGTTCCAGGCCGTGTTCGTCGGCAGCGGTGGGCCGGACCAGTCCTGGGGCGTTTCGGGTGGCCACGGCGACCACCCGGTTGCCGGCCGCGAACTCCTTGGCCAGCAGCGTGCGCGCCTTCGCGGGTACGTTCTCGCAACGCTCCAGGACGCCCTCCGGAGCGCCCTTGGTGATCAGGACGGTGTCACCCGTCGGGGCGCGGACCACGGTGGAGATCATGCGTCGCTCGTGGTCGAACGGCAGCATCCCGACTCGCTGGTACTCGGTCGCGTCCGTGTCCGTGTCCTTCGGCCGCGCGGCGGCAGCCTCCCACAGCGCTGTGTCCAGTGGATTGCCGCCCAGGACCTGGCTGCCGTCGGCGTTGACATCGGTGCACAGCAGTCCCCACCGCAGCACCTCCTCAGGACTTCGGCTGCCTGCGGGCAGCGCCCTCATGAAGTCGATACGGCCTTGCGTCAGCGTCCCGGTCTTGTCGGTGAACAGCACGTCGACGTCGCCCAGGTCCTCGATGCACACCAGTCGTTTGACGAGGACCTTCTGACGGCTCATCCGCCGCGAGCCGGCCGCCAGACTGCTGGAGACCACGGCGGGCAGCAGCTGCGGAGTGATTCCGACAGCGATGGCCAGCGAGAACAGCAGTGAGTCGATGAGCGGCTTGTGCAGCACCAGGTTGATCACGAATATCGACGTCGTCAGCGTGCCGGCGACGTACACCAGCAGCATGGAAAATCGACGCAGTCCCCGCTGGAACTCGGTCTCCAGCTGATGACTGCTCAGTCCGGCTGCGATCTTCCCGAACTCGGTTGCCGCACCGGTGGTGACCACCACACCCAGGGCGCTTCCCGCGTGCACCACCGTGCCCATCAGCGCGCAGCTGGACAGCTCCGCGAGCACCGCGCCGGATGAGACTGCGGCGGTTTCCTTGGGGACGGGCAGCGACTCGCCGGTCAGCACCGACTCGCCGCACTCCAGGCCGGTGACCTCCAGCAGCCGTAGATCGGCCGGCACGATGTCGCCCAGCCTGATTCTCACCACATCGCCCCGCACCAGGGAGGAGACCTCCACCGCGTTGGCACGTCCGTCGCGCATCACCACGGCCTGATGGCTGATCTGTCCGTGCAGGGCTTCGGCGGCCTTCTCCGCGCGGTACTCGTTCACAAAGCCGAGGCCGACCGAGAGTGCCAAGATCACACCGATGATCACCGCATCGCTGTGCTGGCCGACGACATAGGAGACGGCCGAGGCGACGAACAGGAGGCCCAGCAGCGGCGATCGCATCTGCCGCCACAGCACGGGCAGCACCCGAGCCTTGTGTGAGGCGACCGCGTTCGGTCCCCATCGCTTCAACCGCTCGGCGGATTCTTCCGCGGAGAGGCCTTCCCTGGTCGACACCAGCTCGCGCAGGACTTCGTCGACGGCCACGCAAGCCGACGAGCCAATGTCCTGGACGCCGGTGGTGCGCGTTGTCGCGGAGGAAGATCTCACCATGATCGACCACTGTCGATACGTGTCCGGGACGCGTGCCGCCCGTACGGCGTGACGATGATGGACACGAATCCCTGCCCTACGGTGTTGATCCTCGCGGCGGCCATGCACCATGACTTCAGCGGGTGAGGGCTCACGGGCGTGGTCCTGCCCGCCGCCCCAGCATGTGTCGTGTGCGGGTCCAGTGGCGGGGGCCGAACGGCCCTTCCGCGGGGCCCACCGGCCCTGTCGGAGCGGCTCAGCACCCCGTGGCGGCAGGCGGGGGCACGCGGGCCGTGGGGACCGGGCAGGTGGGGACCGGTCGGCCCTGCCGTCAGCCTTCGTGCAACGCCATCCTGGAGTTCCTACTTCGGCCTTCGTAACGTCCTCATGCCTCACTGGGCGCGGTGTCGAAGCACTCCGGGACCTCGGGCAGGCACGACGTGGTCCTCTCTCTGAGGAGCAACGCGATGCAGATTCTGATCCCCCTCATCGTCATCATCGGCCTTCTGGCTCTGTTGGCACTCGCCCTGGCAATGAAGATCGTCAAGCAGTACGAGCAAGGAGTGCTGTTCCGGTTCGGCCGGCTGATCGGTACACGGTCGCCCGGTCTCCGATTCATTATTCCGTTCGTCGACGTACTGCACCGAGTGTCCCTGCGGATTGTGACCATGCCGATCCAGTCACAGGGCATCATCACCCGCGACAACGTCAGCGTCGACGTGTCTGCTGTTGCCTATTTCCGCGTCGTCGACGCGACCAAATCAGTGGTCGCTATCGAGAACGTGCACGCGGCCATCGACCAGATCGCCCAGACCACTCTGCGCAAGGTCGTCGGACAGCACACGCTCGACGAGACGCTCTCGGAGACCGATCGCATCAACCTGGACATACGCGAGATCCTCGACGTCACCACTGCCGAATGGGGAGTGGAGGTAACCCTGGTCGAGCTCAAGGACATTCAGCTTCCCGACAGCATGAAACGCGCGATGGCACGGCAGGCCGAGGCCGAGCGCGAGAAGCGAGCCAAGATCATCAACGCTGAGGGGGAGTCCCTCGCAGCAGCGGCACTGGGCGATGCCTCGGACACGATGATGGCTCACCCCCTGGCGCTCCAACTGCGCAATCTGCAGAGCCTGGTGGAGATCGGCGTGGACAAGAACACTACGGTCGTGTTCCCCGCCCCCCTCATGAGCACCATCGGCGAACTCGGCTCCTTCCTCGCGAGGGAAACGGCCGCCGCCGCCTCGTCCGCACTGCCGGTCGACTCCACCAAGACGATCCCCGGCCCCGTGCAGCACACGGTGCAGAACGGATCCCCCGACCCCGTGTGAGTCACGCTCCCACCGCTGGTCCGGCCGCGCCCCCGGTCTGGACGCGAAAGGTGCCCTTGCGGCGATGGACCGACTCGTACCGGCCCCCAGGCCGGGCGTGCACGCGAGAGCTACGGTGGTAGGCAGGCGGTTCCGACGGCCAGGGGCGTCTTGACGGAGGGGGGTCGGATGGGCCACTGGCACACAGGCGGCGCTGGTCCGGCCTCCCGGGCTGATCGCGCATCGGCTCGCGCGAAGGCCGATTCGCCCGGTGCCGCACGGAAGGACGGTGCCATGGACACCGCTGTCAGTACGGAGTCCGGTATGCAAGGTCACCCACAGTAGTCGTACGGGCGCAGGCTCCGCGGCGCCTCCCAGAGGGGGTCCTGTCGGCACGCGATGGGGACCACTGGCCTCTTCCCAGAGCGTCGGGGGTTCCACAATGCTGGCACGACCTACCCCAGCGCGGCACGCTGTCCGCCGCCGCGATCGTGCGTCACCGAGCAACGTTCGCAGCAGCGTCGACAAGGCAGTTCACCCGAGTCACCAGGGAGACCCGATGCCGAAATCGCCCATGGACAGGGAGACCATCACCGCACTCGTCTCGGACGCGGCAGCGGCCCCTTCCATGCACAACGCCCAGCCGTGGAGGTTCCGTTTCGCCACGGCAAGCGCGACGTTCTCTTTGCGCCCCGACCTGGAACGCGCCATGGACCTGACCGATCCCGCACACCGTGCGCTGTACATCGGTTGTGGCGCGGCGTTGTTCAACCTACGGGTCGCAGCCGCGCGTGCCGGTTGGGAGCCCGCCACCACGCTGCTGCCCGATCCCGCCGATCCGGAGCTGCTGGCGGAGGTGCGACTCGTGGAATCGGACAAGTCCCAGGCTGATCTGGCCCGGCTGTACCCCGCGATCCGCCTACGGCACACGAGCCGCCAGCCGTTCACGGACGAGGCGATTTCGGAGACGGTCCGCAACAGGCTCCGCAGCGCGGCGGCCGACGAGGGCGCACAGCTGGTCTTCCCGGATCCGTGGCATGCGCAGTCGGTTCTGGATCTGGTCGACGATGCCGAGGAGCGGGAGCGCGCCGCCTCGCCCGTACGAGATGAGACAGCGCAGTGGTCGGGTGCCGGGGCCGGAGACGGCGCCTCGCGGACGCAGGGCGTCCCCGATCACGCATTGGGGCCGCGCAGGTGGGACGGCCGAGCCCCCGTGCGGGACTTCGCGACCGGACGAACCGTGCCGGGCCGTGGGACTGCTGTCTTCGAGCAGTCACCCCAGCTGGCTCTGCTCGGGACGCCCGACGACCACGAACTGGACTGGCTGCACGCGGGGCAGGCCATGGAGCATGTGCTGCTTGAGGCCACGCTCCGAGGACTGTCCACCTCACTCACCTCTCATGCCCTGGAATGGCCCGAACTGCGCTGGGCCGTGCGGGACCCGCAGTCAGCCATGGGATACGTACAGATGGCGCTGCGCCTGGGCTTCGGCCCTCTCACATCCGCGACCCCGCGTCGCCCGGTGGAGGAGATCCTCGACATCGTGTGAGGCCGGCACAGCGCAGCAGTGGTCGGGGCCCGCCTCTGGCGAGGGCCGAAAGGTCTCTGCGCCGGGTCTCTGCGCCTGGTCCCTGTCGGCACTGCCTTCCCGTGCCTGTCGGACGGGAAGGCAGTGCCGCACTCGCACCCGAGGCCGGCGGCTGGAGCGGTGCGCCGACGGGCACCGGGCCGTCAGCCTGAACCGGTCGCGAGCCTCAGGTCCGCGTGCGCGTTGTCACTCGTGCCCGGGGTCTCCGGCCTCGGGCGGAGCGTGCGTCGGCCGCACCGAGATCCGACGCCCGGTGACACGGACCGGTGTGACTCTGACCCACAGGGCGCGGTCTCCGCCGGCCCAGGGTGTGGTGCGTGCCAGCTCATCCAGAACGTGTGCGGCATCGGGGTCGGTGACCATCCGGGCGTCGCCGACGACCAGGACGCTCCACCCCTGACTCATCGCATCGTCGATGTGATCCACCTCGAACGCGACCTCGGTCCCTGCCGCAGCCGCCGGGACCGCACCGGGGGCCGTTCGGAACGCAACGTCACCTTCAGCGACGAGGTAGTTGACAGGAACGATGGCGGGTCCTTCCGGCGAGGTCACCGCCACCCTGCCCACGCCGTGGGTTCCCAGCAGGGCACGGCATTCGTCGCCGCTCAGCTCCAGCAGTTCGGGGTGGTAGGCGGCGCGCCCGGTACCGGGCGGCAGATCAACGGATTCGCCGCTCAGTTGGGCGACCGTCGTCTCCAGCGCATTGGCCAGCCTCAGGAGGAACCCGATGCCAGGATTCGCCGACCGCTCCTCCACGTACTGGAGATATCCGGGTGCGGATCCCGCGCGCTCGGCCACATCCTCGCGGGAAAGCCCGAGCTGCTCACGACGAGCGGACACCCGTCGGCCGATGTCACTCCCCGCGGAAGCCGGGCCGGGATCAGCGGCGCCGCGCAGCGGATTCTCCGACATGAGCAAGCACGTCCTTTCATTGACGGCGACGCAGGGGGAGGACGGCTGCCCAGGGGCATGGAACGACCGTCCGGGTCGTGATCCCTGCCCGGTTGTGATCACCCGTCGTACCGGCGAACGTACAGGGAGCACAGGCCGGGCGCTCGACGGCAAAAGGGTGAGAGACGGCCCTGGCCGGTACCGCGCCCACAGCCGGCCCAGGGCCCCGTGCGGGCGCGAGCGCCATCGGTGCGGCTCCGGGGGAGACCCTTGACCGGTCTGTGGCCTCAGGAGTGGGGCACGACGGCCACCGGGCAGGCTGCGTGGTGCATCACGCCGTGTGCCACGGACCCCAGATGCATTCCGAGGGGAGAGGTCCGCTCGCGTCGCCCGATGACCAGGAGCGGTGCGTCGGCACCCGCTTCGACCAGATGGGCGACGGCCTGCCCCGAAACGCTGCTTGCGCGGACTACGACGTCCGGGCTCTTCTCGCGCCACGGTTCCAGGACCGTGCTCAGGGCGTACTCGCGCTCCCTGACCAGCCCTGAATCGTCGATCAGCATGCCTCCACCGGCTGCGATCATGTAGGAAGCTGGCAGGGCGTAGCCATGCATGACGTGCAGGCCCACACCGCGTACCAGGGCCGCTTCGAAGGCGAATTCGATGACTTCGTCGCAGGAATGAGCGAGGTCGATGCCGACCACAACGTCCGAGCCGCCGGGAGCACCGGCCGGCCGGAGTTCGTCACCGGGCGACCGGGGCCCGGTGTGCCTCTCGGCTCGTACGAGAACTACCGGCCGCGGGGAGTGGGCGACCACTCCGAGTGCTACCGAGCCGGTGACGAAGCCGGTCAATCCACTGAGGCCGCGTGAGCCGAGGACAAGTACTTCGGCGTTCTCGGCCGCGGCCAGGAGGGCAGCGGCGGGCGAGTCCGATATCTGCTCATGGGTGAGCTGAAGGCCGGGGTGACTCTCCTGGAGATGTTCGATGGCCGTACGCAGAATGCGACCGGCCCAATGACGCTGGGTCTCACTGCTCGGCACGGAGGCGGAGGGAGACCATTTCCAGGCGTGCACGAGGTGGAGCGGAACGCTGCGGAGAACGGACTCTGCGGCTGCCCAACGAGCGGCAGCCAGGCTCTCCGGAGAGCCGTCGATCCCGACGATAACGGCACGAGCCATGAGAAGAACCTCCTGCTTGGTCTGTTGTGTACCTGGTAACCAGCCTCATCTGCGCCGGGCCATGGGAACAGGGGCCGCCCAGACCCCCTCCGTGGTCCGATAGGCCCCCTGCCCACGGGGGACGCCCGCGACCAGAGGGGACGGGGGCGAAGGCCCTGGGCGTCCTCCCGCCGTAGCGATGGCCCGGGTCACTGCCCGGGGAGAGTCAGGAGGTACGTTCCTCCAGGCTTCACCGAAACTGTGCGGTCGGTGAGTTCGATGTCGATCGGCGACAGGTCCGAATCGGGGACCCTGATCTCCAGCTGTCCGGGGCGCATCCGGAAGTGCACTCCCCAGTGCTCTCGATATCGGAGGGTGAAGGCGTAGGTGGAGAGTTCCGGCAAGGGGACGGGGTCAAGCCCGAGCGCGCCGTCGAGTGGCCGCAGTCCCGACAGGCCGCGTTGCACCAGGTCGAGGGTTCCGGCCATGGCCCCGAGATGGATCCCTTCGCCCGTGGTTCCGCCCTGGAGGTCGGCGATGTCTCCTTCGAGGGCCTCCTTGCAAAATGCCCAGGCCTGCTCGGGCCGGACCCGGGCCAGGACCCAGCCGTGGACGAGCCCGCTGAGGGTGGAGCCGTGGCTGGTACGGGACAGGTAGTAGTCGACGGTCCGCGGCCACAAGGCGTCGTCCATGTCGTGTCCCAGCCGGCTGAAGAGGGAGCGGAGCTCGTCCGGCGGGAAAAGGTAGCCGAGCATGAGCACATCGGCCTGCTTCGAAGCCCGATACCGGTTGACCGTGTCGCCTTCGGCCTCCAGGATCCGGTCGAGCCGGCGGATGTCCCCGTACCGGACCCGGTAGGCGTCCCAGTCGAGTTCCGCGAGCTTGCCGTACCCCTCGAACTGGCTGATGACACCGTCGTGAAAGGGCACATGGAGCCGACGCGAGATGTCCTCCCAGCGGGTGAGCTCCCGGTCTTCCAGACAGGTGCGCTCGGACAGCTCGCGACGGAGCGGTTCCGGCAGCGACTCCAGGACGTCGAGAGTGCGAGCGAGTACCCAGGCGGCGGTGAGGTTGGTGTACGCGTTGTCGTCCAGGCCCGGCGCGGCAGCACCGGGATAGGCGTCGTGGTACTCGTCGGGCCCCACCACTCCGCGGATCCGGTAGCGGCCCAGAGCCGCGTCGTAGGTCGCGGCATCCGACCAGAAGCGTGAGATCTGCAGCATCATCTCCGCTCCCTTGGTGTGCAGGAACTGGGTGTCGCCGCTCGCCCGCCAGTACTGCCATACGTTGTAGGCGATGGCGGACCCGACATGGTGCTGCAGCCGCGAATGATCGGGCAACCATCGCCCGGAGCGCGGGTTGAGGTGCAGTTCCTGGGTCTCCTCGCGGCCGTCACTGCCGCTCTGCCAGGGGTACATGGCGCCCTCTCGTCCCGCGTCGCGCGCCCCCTGGCACGCCTGATCGAGTCGACGGTGGCGGTAGGTGAGCAGGGCGCGGGAGACCTCGGGGAAGTGCAGGTTCAGGTAGGGAAGAACGAACAGCTCGTCCCAGAAGACATGGCCGCGGTAGGCCTCGCCGTGCAGACCTCGGGCCGGAACACCGACATCAAGGTCCGCGGTGTGCGGTGACAGCGTCTGCAGCACGTGGAAGAGATGGAGCCGCAGAATACGGCCCGCCTCACCGGGCACCTGAAGATCGGCCCTGTCCCACAGCTGCTCCCACGCCGCTTGATGGGAGAGCAGCAGCTCATCGAAGCCGGGGGCGATGGTGACCCGGTCGACCGCGGCCCCCCGCGGGTCACTGATTGCCGGATCCCGCGAGGTGTGCACGGCAACCGTCTTGTCGACCGCCACTGTGCGATCAGCGGTGAGTGTCAGACGCAGCACCAGAGCGGCGCGCGCCGGCTCGTGGTCGGTGCGGACCGGGCGCATGGGCTCAGCGACGGTGGTGCGGGCCGCCATGGCGATACCGATGTCCGAGGTGTTGGTACGGCAGTCCAGCCACACGGTGTCGGCACCGGAGTCACCCCGGCTGATGTGGGACAGATGCTGTCCGTCGAGTTCCCGGTAGCGGGCGACCCCCGTGTTGGTGACCGTCGCATCGATGGCGGACTCGACGTCGAGCTCACCGCTCCAGCCCTGTGCGGTGAACTCCGTTCGCAGGGCCGCCAGATGACGGTCCGCCATATGAACAAGCCGCACCTGGTGGACGGAGAGCCGACGCCCCCTTCGGTCCTCGTACGTCACGGTGCGTGCCAGCGTGCCGGTGCGCAGGTCCAGCGCCTGGTGGTGGTCGACCAGCGCGGTGCTGTCAGGGGTGAACCAGTCCTGCACAGCGTCGCTGCCGGCGTCGTCGTCGCGGATGCGAAATCGCAGGGGCAGCCAGTTGGGCAGGTTGACCATGTCCTCGTTCTCGACCTGCCGTCCGGCCACGGTCGATGTCAGCCGGTTGTAGCAGCCCGCCGCGTAGGTCCCCGGGTAGTGCACGACGTCCGCCGGGCATTCCGGAGCGGCGCCGCGGGTGGCGAAGTAGCCGTTGCCGAGGGCGCAGAGAGACTCTCTGAGACGTTCCTCGGCGGGATCGTAGCCGTCGTAACTCCAGGTCCACTCCGGCATGATCAGTCCTCAGTTCCGGGCAACAGCAGGTCGGCGAGGTCGCGCACCACCAAGTCCGCTCCGTGTCGCAGCAGGTCGGCCCCAGTGTCCGGGCCGCCCGCCCGGTCCACTCCGATGACCAGGCCGAATCCGCCACGTCGGCCCGCCTCGACTCCTGCCAGAGCATCCTCGACGACCGCGGTACGGGCGACCGCGACGTGCAGCCGGCGGGCGGCCTCCACGAACAGAGCCGGGTCCGGTTTGCCCGGCAGGCGCAGACGGGCGGCCTCTCCGCCGTCCACCAGCTCGGCGAAGAAATGCAGGACCCCCGCGCGCGTCAGGAGCTCCCGGGCATGGTGGGACGCAGAGGCCGCAGCGAGCGGGATGCCCTCGCTGCGCAGGGCGTTCAGCAGCCGCACCGACCCCGGATAGGCGTCGATGCCCGGTCCGCGCAGCCGTTCACTGTAGAGCTGCTCTTTCAGGGCTGCGACCGCGACGACCGTGCCGGTCCCCGGAGGGTCCCCGGGGGCGCCCGCCGGTACGGGCACCCCGCGAGCCATCAGGAAGGACGTGGCGCCGTCCAGCCGGGACTTGCCGTCGACATAGCGCAGATAGTCCCGCTGGAGGTCGAATGGGGCGCGTTGCCGCCGGTCTTCGGGCGGGTGCTCACGCAGACAGGCGTCGAAGGCTGTTTTCCAGGTGGCCGCGTGTACCCGGGCGGAGTCGGTGATCACCCCGTCGGTGTCGAGGACCACGGCCTGGACGGCCCGCAGCTCGGGCACCAGGCCGCTGCGGGCCGTTCCATGGCGTGGGACGGGCGCGATGCCCGGCGGGGCGTGGCCGTCTTTGGCGGCGCCGGTGGCGGCGCCGTCGTCCTTGTCCGGTGTGGCTCGCGGATAGGTGCGGCCGACCAGGCCGAACCCGTTGATTCCCGCGTCTGCGGTCATGTGCGATCCACTCCCTACAGCTGTGCAGCACGTCCCGTTGGTGCGGGCACCCTGAGGTTCCTCTTCACACTGTCCCGGCTGAACCTCAGATCAGCCAGCGGTTGCGGCGTACGAACGGGAACTCCTGATCGTCCCGGCTCGGCGCCACGACGGCATGCGGATACTGGTATGCCGACGCGGAGGAAGGTGAACGCATGTCTGTCCGTACCTCTCATAAAGAACGCGATGAGTGGTGTACGAGCTCAATGTCCCGCAGCGGACAGTCAGTGCGCTGAGGCCGAGCGGCCTCTCTTCGCCGCCGAACGGCACTGTGGCGGCAGACCTGTTGGCGCAACCCGGCTGGGCCGCCGCCGGTCCCGGCTGACCAATCGGGCCGCGACGATGGACGCACGACTGAGCAGGGACCCCGAAGCGAGGCGCAGGGACGGCTCGCGGCCCCGCCGGCTGTCGGTACGGCGAGGAGCAGGGCCGAGAGGACCCGAGTCAGGGACGGTCGGCCCAAGCACCACCGGGCGCCTCCCTGGAATCATCTCCCTCAAGAGGACAACAAGTCCGTTGCGAGCACTGACCACTGCGGCACCATCGGAGGCAACCAATGCCCGGCACCATCACCGTAGGACTGGACGGAACAGACCATGCCCTCGCCGCCGCGGAATGGGCGGCGCACGAGGCGGCGCGCCGGGGGACGGCCCTGCGCCTCGTGCACGCCTGGGTGTGGCGCACCACCGACACGGTGTACGTCGGGGACCGTGCTGTGGAGGAGCGCTGGGTGCGCAACATGCTGCATGAGGCGAAAGCACGCGTGGCCAAGGTGCACCCGGACCTCGATGTCACTACCGAGCTGCTGGTCGACGACCCCGTGCCGACGCTCGTCGACGAAGCCTCGCGGGCCGAGATGCTGGTGCTGGGTTCGCGCGGCTACGGCACGCTGACCGGCTATCTGGTCGGTTCTGTGTCTCTGCAGGTGCTGCGCCGGGCGGCCGGGCCGGTCGTCATGGTGCGCGGGCCGCGGCACACCACAGTGCGAGAGAGCACCGACGAGATGGGCGAGATAGTCGTCGGCGTCCAGGACGCGGGGGAAGCCGCCGGACCGGTCCTCGAATTCGCCTTTGCGGCCGCAGCCGAACGCGGAGCGACGCTTCGAGCCGTACGGGCCTGGAGCATCCCCTCAGTCCTTGTCTGGAGTCCCGGCTCGATGTGGCTGGCTGATCAGGCGGGTGGCTTGGAGCCGCTGCAGAAGGAGATCCTGGCCGACGCACTGAGGCCCTGGCGGCAGAAGTATCCCGATGTGGACGTCATCGAGCATGTCGAGATCGGCGCGGCCTCCGAGGTCCTGCTGTCCAACAGCCGCCGCGCGAGTCTCGTGGTTGTCGGGCGCCGCACCCACGACACGGGGCTGCGCCGTGTCGGCTCGGTCGCCCATGCCGTTCTCCACCACGCGCCCGCCGCGGTCGCGGTCGTACCGCACCCCTGACACCTTTGGACGGGGCCCACCGTCCAAAGTGACTGTTGTCGTAATGAATGGAGAGAGCCAAAATGTCGACGACCCCCGCCCCTCATCCCCACGGACCCAAGCCCGTAGTGGTCGGAGTCAGCAAATCCGCCGCGAGCAGGATCGGCCTTGCCTGGGCCTCGGACGAAGCCGTGCTGAGACATCTGCCGCTGCGACTGGTACACGCGCTGGAGTGGCCGCCGGGGGCAGACCCCGCCCCCCACGTTCCCCACCCGGAGCGCACCTGGAGCGCACATTTCCGGTCAGGCGGGGACGCTGTGTTGCGTGAGGCTGTGGAATTCGTCCACGCACGCCATCCGGCCTTGCATGTCGAAGCGCGTGCCGCTGACGGACCACGCGCTCGGGTGCTGGTGGAACAGGGCGCGGAGGCTGCTCTGTTGGTGGTGGGGGCAAAGCATCTGAACGTGGCGGAGCAGCTGTTCACCGTCTCACCCCTGGGTGTCACCCTCACTGCCCACGCCGGGTGCCCGGTGGTGGTGGTCCGCGAAGCCGAGCATGCTGCCGGAGAGCCGCCCTTGGTCGTCGTGGGAGTCGACGGGTCCGCGAATTCCCGTGACGCCATGGCGTTCGCCTTCGAAGAGGCCGCAATGTCCGGAGCTCGACTGCGGGCCGTCGTCGTGCGTTACCTGCATGCCGAGCAAGCGGCGGGCGGTGAGCGGGACGATGTCGAGAATCGGTCCAGAATCGAGCTGTCGGAAGCAACAGCAGGCTGGCGGGAGAAATACCCGGACGTCGAGGTGGAGTATCAGGTGAGGTACGGCCACCCGGCACGGGCCTTGGCCCACACGGCCGCACATGCGCGGTGCCTGGTGGTCGGGTCCCGCGGGCTCGGCGGCTTTCGCGGCATGCTGCTCGGCTCGGTGAGCCATGTGCTCCTCCACCAGGCGACGTGCCCGCTGATCGTGGTGCCGCCGCGCGACGGCACAGCCGCGTACTGATCGCCTTCCGTCGGGGCACGGCAACGGCGCCACCCTCGAGTACCTGCAGTTCGATCGCCGTCCGATTCCGCCGGGTGATGCGCAGGCCGGGCATCCCCTGCACTTCGTGGTCCGAGACGTACGACGGCAGGAGGTTGAAGAGAATCTCAGCTGCCCGTTCCTCGCTCTCAACAGCCAGGGCGATGCCGTTGGGCCCGGGGCGAACCATTCCTTCGTCGGCTGCTCAGAGCCAACCCCGCCGCTTGAAGATGACATGCAAACCGGTGCATACAAGAGCCATGAGGACGATGGCGAAGGGGTAGCCGAACGCCCAGTGCAAATCCGGCATGTGGTCGAAGTTCCAGATTCTCCCCAGCGCCGACAGCCCGATCACCGGCACTGCGTACACCCGCAGATGCGGGCTGAACACCGGCGAGTACCACCTGGCACAGGTGATAGGGACTGTCCAGGGGCGTCCGGCCCATCCAGGGGCAGACCCACAAATCCAGCTCAGGGCCTCATAGTCGGGGGGTGTGGAACTCCACGTAATTCCCCACCAACGGCCCCACCTTCCCCGCCCAACCGTTCGACAGGGTGCACAGGTCACACGTCACAGGTGCGTACGGCTGGGTGCAGAAGTGGTGGCTACACGGACTCCGACCCATACCGCCAGACGGCATGCTCCAGGCCGCCCTGATCGTGCCCAAGAAGTGCGGCGGCTTCCTCGTACACGGCTCGCAGTTGCTCGTAGCGGAGGCCCGGGACACCGGCATCCGCAGCGAAGGTGCGCAGATGTACGTCGACGGCCACCTGCGAGCGGCCAACGAGGTTGCCGATGTAGTCGATGCTCTTCGGTCCCACCCCCTTCACAGAGCGTAGAGCGGCGCGATTGGCCTGGTGGTCGAGCCATGCGTGGAGAGCGTCGCGGTTATCGACCCTCTCGGCAGCCAGCACGTCGGTGATGGCGTGGGCCGTCGCGACCTTCTGCGAGCTGTTGAAATTCATGGCGACGGCAAGGTCTTCTGTGGCGAGCCGCCCGTGGAAGCCGCGGACGGTTGTCGCATCGGGCCAATCTGTTTGAAGCCGGAGAAGCCGCGGCCGGAGGGTCACTTCGTACCTACAGCGGGCGTGGAAGCTGGCGTCGCAGATGACAGCGCCCATGTGGGTCCATCCGCCGGGCTGGGTAAACGGGCCGTCGCCAAGGAGGTGCTGAACGTGGCCGGCGAGTCGCTGGGCAAGGCTGAGTGCGGTCATAGATCAATGATGACGCTCTGGTCTGATGATCCGGGTGGAGAGCGCAAAACCCCTCGGAGGGTTGGGCGGGGAAGGCGGCGCTGCTGATGGGGAATTACGCCCGGAGCGCCGTAGAGGGAACCCCCAGCGGCGAAGGGGGCTTCACCTGAGTGGCGTAGTCCGCGAGGGTCTGTTTCGCTGGATTACAGGGGTGCTCGAAAGGAGACACCGTGATTCCGTACTCGCCAGAAGAGCTCTGTGTCATGCCTCCGTCCCCCGAGCTCGGCGACCAGCTCAAAGACCGCTTCCAGGCCCTGCGCGCCCAAGCCGACGCGTTCCTCGCACCCCGCCTCCGCTTCGGCGAGACCGACCGTATCGGTTTCAACGACGGCCTGGTCCGACCAGGGACCGAGCTGCCGCTGGGCACATCCGCCCGGGCCGCGCGCCGCGCCGCAACCGAGGCCCGAGCCCTGGCTCCGCTACGCGGGACGATCCGGGTTCTGGTGGTGCTGGTCGAATTCGACGACAAGGCATTGCCCGCCCACGCCGATACCCGCTTCCGCGATCTGTTCTTCTCCACCGGCACTGTCCAGCACGGCAGCGTGAAGGAATACTTCAGCGAGGTCAGCAACGGCCTGGTCAACCTCGCCGGCGAAGTCGTCGGTCCCTACCGGATGCCACAACCGCTGGCCGCCTACGCAGGCACCGAGAACGGTACCCAGGCGGCCGAGCCGAATGCGCGGACCCTCGCCGACGACGCCCTGACCGCCGCTGCCGCTGCCCACGTCGACTTCGCTCCGTACGACAACGATGACAACGGATACGTCGACGCCTTCCTCGTCGTCCACGCCGGGCAAGGCGCCGAGGCGACAGGCGCAATGGCAGACATCTGGTCCCACAAATGGATCCTTCCAGCGGAGCGCACCGTCGCGGGGGCCAAGGTCTTCGCCTACCTCACCATCCCGCAGGACGCGAAGATCGGCGTCTGCGCCCATGAACTGGGCCATCTGCTCTTCAGCTGGCCCGACCTGTACGACACCGACGGAACGTCCGAGGGCATCGGGAACTGGTGCCTCATGGCCGGCGGTTCGTGGGGACTGGGCGGAGACCGGCCGGTCCACCCGTCAGCCTGGTGCAAGGCCGCCCAGGGCTGGGTCAAAACCCGCGAAGCGAGGACCAACGGCAAGGTGACCGTCCGCGATGTGAAGGAGAGCCGGATCGTGCACCGGCTGTGGCGGAACGGCGAGCGCAGCGACGAGTACTTCCTCGTGGAAAATCGGATGCGCAAGGACTACGACGCCGAACTGCCCGGGGAGGGACTGTTGATCTGGCACATCGACGACGCCGCCACCACCAACCGCGACGAGCGGCACTACAAAGTGGCCCTGGTGCAGGCGGACGCCCGGCGGGACATGGAGAACAACGTCAACCGCGGCGACGAGGGCGACGCTTACCCGGGGTCGGCCACCAATATCGCCTTCACCGGTAGTTCGACGCCCAACAGCAAGTCGTACGCGGGCCTGCCCACGGGCGTGGCGGTCACCGAGATTCCCCCGCCCGATCCCAGAATGACCGTCCGCTTCCAAGTCCGGCCCGGCACCCAGCCGCACGAGGTCGCGCAACAGGACGACCTGTCGGCACGGGTGGCAGCTCTGGAGGCACTGCTGGGCGTGCTCGGCGACGGAGCCGGACCGCGACGGCCAGATGGTCTCCCCAACGACAACGGGCGCTCCGGCCGGGCAGACGCCCAGAACACGGCTGTTCAGGCTGCGGTGACGGCGGCGATCACCGTCTACGACACGCTGTCGACGCGGCAGGCGCCACATGGTCAGCGCGAGGGATAACCGCGCCGAAGTCCTCCTGGAGGTCGTGGGCGAGCCCAGCCCTGGCCCCCGGGAGGGCTGGACGGCGTGCCAGGCCCGTGTCGCGCAGGCAAGCCCGGTGGGAGAGTGGCCGTTCCTCCTCGCCGACGTCCCGGGCAGCACTGTCACCGCTCTGTTTCCCCCCGGCGTCCTGCCGCCGGAAGGGAGCTGGCGCGTCACGGCGGAGCTTGTCCGGCCAGGGGTGATCAAGATTCGGGTTGCTGGGCGGGCGGTCGGATCGTAGGCCCGCGTACGGCATCCAGGACGGTCTGGCCCTGCTTGTCGACGAACTTGGTGAACAGTTCCTGCGAGTAGCCGAAGATGATGGCCCAGGCGATGATCTGGGCCGACGTGTCGAGCGCGCTGAGCCCCGGCACGAATCCACCGCGCATGAGCAGCAGCCCGAACACGGCGGTGAGAGCACCGGTCGGCAGCTTCAGCAGGGCCAGAGCGACCGGGATCGGATAAGCGGTGGCGGTGCCTCTGCTCTTCCGCAGGGCCAAGGCCGCGGCGATGCCGGCGGCTACGAGTCCGACAGCTTCGATAACGATGTAGTCCCCCCACGTCACGACATCCTTGTAGTCATCATCAATGTCTTCTTTCTCGGGAAACTCCTTGCTGCCCAACGGGCAGACGACGCTGTACCCGACTTTTGCTGCCTTTTCGGCCTGCTCCGGCTCCAACAGCGGCTGGAAGCACAGTGGCACCGCCATGCTGAAGATCGCGGTGAACACAGCGACAAGGACTACTAGCAGGGTCAAGCCACAGGTCACCCGCCGGACGATGCGCACGAAGCTGCCGACGCGCAGCTTCTCGCGGAGGGCTGCCCCTCGGGCGGCGTCCACGGCCTCGATGATCGCCACACAGTCGGTTTCGTTCAACGCGCGACCAGGAGTCTCGATTTTCTTGACGATATCCTCGACTCTGATCCTGTGCGTGTCCCCCTCAGCGAGGTGCTCTCTGACGACCGCCAGCAGACCGGGCAGATAGGGCACAACTTCAACCGGCGAAGTCATCCGCAGCCAGAGCGAGCGGGCAGTGTTGAGGTGGATCTGTGCGACGGCCACATGTGATCCGTTCCGGCACCTGCGGTGGCCCTTGTAACTGACTGCGTCCTCTGCCGCCGTCAACTCGTCGAGCGCCTTCTCCAGCCTGGGCTCGGGGGTGGCCTGCTCCGTTAGATCCCGCTTTGCTTCCAGGAGGGACCTCAGTTCGCCCGCTTTCGCGCGGATTTCTTCCCGGAGCTCCCAAGGGCCCCGTTCGCGCTTCCATTCGCTGCGGCGCTTGCTCCACCAAAGGTCGCTCATAGTCCCGACTATCGCCGCCGAGCACCGGCCCCGCCCGCCCACGTTGCTCCGTGTGGCGCATCGAAAGCAGTCTGATCGGGGTAGCAGCAGGCACATTGTCAGCGGTCGCGGTTGTGACTACGCGCGACCGCCCGGCCGGATCCTGCGCTGTGTGTGGGTGGGTGGCGTGGACCGTATCTTCCATGTCATGGAAGTCCTGGTCCGCGAAGCCCAACTCGCCTCTTCTGTAAGAAAGAAGACAACGACCCTTGGCTACGGCGGCCGCATAGACGAAGTAGGAGGGGCGCAGCAGTGCTGCTCCCCTCCTTGGCGTCTGTTGCCCAACCGGTTGAGCGCTCTCCGTGTCGGTCAACGCTCCCGGTGGGCAATGGCGCGGAAGGAACGATCCATGCGGGGTGCTCGCTACGGAGGGGAAAGCCAGCCGAAGCGGGGAGTGTTCTGGTCTCCCCAGATTCTCCTCAGCGGCTTGAACGGTGTCTGTGGGAGCCGTGCTCGTGCCGCCGAGCCTGGTGTGTGTGCGCTTGCGAGTCGACTACTCAGAGCCAACCCCGCCGCTTGAAGATGACATACAAACCGGTGCATACAAGAGCCATGAGGACAAGAGCGAAGGGGTAGCCGAACGTCCAGTGCAACTCCGGCATGTGGTCGAAGTTCATGCCGTAGATCGTGCCGACCAAGGTCGGGGCGAAGAGGATGGCCGCCCAGGAGGAGATCTTCTTGATCTCTTCGTTCTGCTCGAAGCCCGCCTCGGCGATGGCCCGCATCTCCGCGTTCTGCTGCTGCGTGACCAGCGTGGAGTTGACCGTGAGGATGTCGGCCAGGGCCTGACGGAAGCCGTCCACGCGTTCACTGGTGTGCGTGACGTGGTCGGCGACGTCACGCAGATAACGCTGAAGCTCCTCGTCGGTGCGGTACTTCGCGAAACCCGCCATCAGGCCGTGCAGCATGCCGACCAGGGGGCGGGTGGCGCGCTGGAACTCCACCATTTCGCGGGAGAGTTCATAGATGCGCCGGGAGACCTCGGGGTCACCGCGGAACACCTCGGTCTCGATCTCGTCGATGTCGTTCTGTACGCCCTCGACCACCGGCGCGTATCCGTCGACGACGGCGTCGAGGATCGCGTACAACACCGCCTCGGGCCCCAGCGCCATCAGCTCCGGAGTCTCCTCCATGCGGTTGCGTACGGCGGAGAGGTCGGGCGCGGCGCCGTGGCGGACCGTGATGACGAAGTCCCTGCCGACGAAGACATGCAGCTCACCGAAGTCGACCTCTTCGGCGGCGTCCAGGTAGCGGGCCGCTCGAAGTACGACGAAGAGCGTCTCGCCGTACCGCTCCAGCTTGGGGCGCTGATGCGCCTCCATCGCGTCCTCGACAGCGAGCGGGTGCAGGTCGAACTCGTCGGCCAGGGTGAGGAGTTCGGCCTCGGTCGGCCGGTGCAGGCCGATCCAGGCCATGCCATCGGGATCCTCGCGCAGCTGACGGAACGTCTCGGCGAGGGAGTCCGGCGTGGAGACGCGCCGGCCGTACCGGTAGAGCGCGGCATGCACGACGCTGGCCCGGTTCTGCTGCGCCGGATCGGTGGAGGCGGCGGCCGGGCGGGCAGGAGCGCGCGCGGGAGTGGGGGCGGCGGCGGGGGTCGCCGGCTGCCGCCTCCAGGAGTGCTTCATACGGGTCCCGCCTCCCATGGGTGATGCGCTGTCGTGGCCACGGTGCAGAATATACGTCCCAAATGTCGGGCGCATGGCTTGCGAGGTGCGGGAATCTCCGAGATGCGGACGGAAACTGTCCGCAAGGGTGAGTAGCGTGCGGAGCATGACCGCATCCCCGGCGAAGGCCGTGCTCAGTACCCGTGCCCTGAACCGCGCGACCCTGGCGCGCCAGCTCCTGCTGAGCCGCGCCGCGATGCCCGCCGTGGACGCCGTCGAGCACGTCGTCGGCCTGCAGGCGCAGAACACCAAGCCGCCGTACTACCAGCTCTTCGCCCGCCTCGAAGGCTTCGATCCCGAGGAGCTCTCGGGCCTGATGGCCTCGCGCGACGTCGTACGCATCGTCACCATGCGCTCCACCATCCACACGCACACCGCCGACGACTGCCTCACCCTGCGGCCCCTCGTCCAGCCGGCGCGCGACCGCGAACTGAACACGTTCCGCAAGGGGCTGGTGGGGGTGGACCTCGACCGGCTGGCCGCGCTGAGCCGCGACCTCGTCGAGGAGCGGCCCCGGACCATGACCGAACTCCGGGATGCGCTGCTGAAGGAGTGGCCGGACGCCGACCCGTTCGCCCTGGCCGTCGCGGCCCGCTGCAAGCTGCCCCTGGTCCAGGTCACCCCGCGCGGCCTGTGGGGCAGGAGTGGCCAGGTGGCGCTCACCACCGCCGAGCACTGGCTGGGCCGGCCGTCCGAGCCCGCCCCCGCGACGCCCGACGCGACCGTGCTGCGCTACCTGGCGGCGTTCGGGCCCGCCTCCGTCAAGGACATGCAGGTGTGGGCGGGGCTGACCCGGCTGCGGGAGGCGTTCGAACGGCTCCGGCCGCGGCTTCTCACCTTCAGCGACGAGAACGGCATCGAGCTCTTCGACCTCCCCGAAGCGCCCCGCCCGGCGGAGGACACCCCGGCGCCGCCCCGCTTCCTCCCCGAGTTCGACAACCTGCTGCTCTCGCACGCCGACCGCAGCCGGGTGGTGCCGCCCGCGTACCGGCTCCGTGTCTGGAACACGAACGCGTACTACCGCTCCCTCCTCGTCGACGGGTTCACGGCCGGAATCTGGCGCATGGACGAGACGAAGGACAGCGCGACGCTGACCATCGAGGCGCTCGGTACGTTCACCCGCGCCCAGCGTGCGGAGATCGCCGAGGAGGGGGAGCGGATGCTGGGCACGATGGCGTCGGCGGACCGGCACGACATCCGGTTCGCGCCGCTCGGCATCTGATCGCGCCGCTCGGCATCTGGGGTCTCGGTATCCGAGCGACATCCCGCACACCCGGGGCACGGGGCCGTGGTGGGCAGGGCAGACTGGGGGCATGTCCTCTCCCCGCCGCACCTGCCCGGTGTGCCGCCGCGAAATCGCTGTCGTGGCGAGCAGGTTCGCCCGCCACGATCCTTCCGGGGCGCGCCACATGGGCGACCTCGTGTCGTGCCCAGGGTCGCGGCGTCACGCGCCGTTGGATCCTGCGGTGCAGGCTTCGTTGGACGGGTACGACGTGCCGACGTTTCCGGGTCAGCTGCCGCTGTTCTGACGGGGGCTGACGGGGGGCTGGAGGGGGCTGAAGGGGCGGGCCGCCGCGCGGGACTTTTCGCGCCCGGTTACTCCGCCCGGCCCGTCGCCGCCACGGTCACTCCCAGGCCGATCATCGCGAAGCCACCCGCCCCGCCGATCATCGACAGCCGCCGCTCCGACCGCGCGAACCATCCGCGTGCCGCGACCGCGCCCAGACCCCACAGCGTGTCGGTGACCAGGCCGATGGTGATCGGGACCAGGCCCAGCAGGAGCATCTGGGCGGGCAGTTGCCCCGCCGAGTGGTCCACGAACTGGGGAAGGACGGCGGCGAAGAAGATGATCCCCTTGGGGTTGGTGACCCCGACGGCGACCCCGTCCATGACGGTCCGTAGATCACCTCGTGCGTGCTGCGCGCCAGGTACCGGCACGGACCCCATAGCGAAGTCCTTGCGGTGGCGGAAGGCATGCACCCCGAGGTAAATCAGATACGCCGCGCCCGCCAGCTTCACCGCCATGAAGACGGCCGCGGACTGCGCGACCAGCGTGCCGATTCCCAGCGCGACGGCCACCACCAGGAGGTAGGAGCCAAGGACGTTGCCCAGCACGGTCGCCAGCGCCGTTCGCCGGCCGTGGGCCAGCGCCCGGCCGATCACGAACAGCACACTCGGCCCCGGAATCACAATCATCAGGAGAGACATCACCGCGAAAGCCAGGATGCGATCCGTCGACACCATGTCGTCCACACTCCCCATAGTTGCCGAGGAAGCAGGGTAGCCCACCGGTGTGACGTCAGTACGTGTTGTTCTCAGGTGTTCAACCGCCGGGTGTCACTCTGCCGCGTCTGCGGGTGGAGGGGCGCATTGACCCACTTCACATGCGGCTGGGTGCTTGACGGGGCCACTGGGCACGGCCGGAGGACGCCCCGCCGACCCACAAGGTCTATGTTGCGCAGATCGACGCCGCGACCAAGGGCCGTCGCGAGCCAGTCAAGCCGCTGTTCCAGGTGGCGGAAGCGGCAAGTGCCGGATTTCCCGCCTGAAGTAGCTGTTTCGGACACAGGAGAGAGCAATGCGGATTCCGATGACCATCGCGGACTTCCTCAACCGGGCAGAGCTGGGGTTTTCCTCCGGCGCCGGTGTGGTCGACGAGCCGGATCAGCCCGGCCCACCGGTGCCCCAGTCGACGTATGGGCGGTTGGGCGAGCGGGTGCGGGCCTGGCAGGCGGGGCTTGACGCGCTCGGCGTCGGCGAGGGCGAGCGGGTAGCGGTGGTCAGCCACAACTCCGCGCGGATGCTTGAGCTGTTGTTCGCGGTGCCGATGAGCGGCCGGATCTGTGTGCCGGTCAACTTCCGACTCAAGCCCGAAGAGATCGATTACTTGGTGCAGCAGAGCGGGGCCTCGGTCCTGCTCATCGACCCCGAGCTGGACGCCGCCCTCTCCGGCGTCAAGGCCCGCCACCGCTTCGTCCTCGGCGAGCAGACCGACACCGAGCTGATGCGGTTCGGCATCGATCCCCGCCCCTGGTCGAATCCGGACGAGGATGCCACCGCCACGATCAACTACACGTCAGGGACCACCGCCCGCCCCAAGGGTGTGCAACTGACTCACCGCAACATCTGGGTCAACGGCCTGACCTTCGGCCTGCACGCCCGTGTCTGGGAACGCGACGTCTACATGCACACCCTGCCGATGTTCCACTGCAACGGTTGGGGCATGCCGTATGTCATGGCAGGACTTGGCGTGAAGCAGGTGGTGCTGCGCAAGGTCGACGGCGCGGAAATCCTGCGCAGGGTCGACGAACATGGCGTCACCCTGATGTGCGGCGCGCCCGCCGTATGGAACGCCGTGCTCGACGCGGCGGCAACCTGGGAGGGCGAGATCCCGGGTCGCGACCGCGTGCGGATCGTCTGCGCCGGGGCACCGCCCCCGACCAAGACCATCGTACGCATGGACGAGGAACTGGGCTGGGAGTTCACCCAGATCTATGGCCTTACGGAGACCTCCCCCCTCCTCACCTTCAATCGGACCCAGCCTGCCGACGCGGACCTACCCGCCGAGGAACGGGCCCGCAAGCTGTCTCGTGCGGGACTGCCCGCACTCGGAGTCAAGCTGAAGGTCGCAGACTCCGGCGAGATCCTGGCCCGCTCGAACGTCGTGCTCGACGGCTACTGGGACAAGCCTGAGGAGACATCGGCGGCCTTGGAGGACGGTTGGTTCCACACCGGCGACGGCGGCACGGTCGACGACACCGACGGCCACCTGACGATCTCCGACCGGAAGAAGGACGTGATCATCACCGGCGGCGAGAACGTGTCGTCGATCGAGGTGGAAGACGCGATCTTCAGCCACCCGGCGGTCGCCGAGGTCGCTGTCATCGGCGTGCCGCACGAGAAGTGGGGCGAGACGATCAAGGCGCTCGTGGTCCTCGCCGCAGGAGCGACGGTGGTGGAGGCCGACATCATCGCCCACTGCAAGCAGAGGATGGCCGGCTACAAGGCGCCGACGACCGTCGAGTTCCGCGACGTCATCCCGCGCACGGCCACCGGCAAGATCCAGAAGTTCAAGCTTCGCGGGCCGTACTGGTCAGGCCTGGACCGGGGGATCAACTGACCGCCGACCTCCTGCGCGAGGCCAGTTGCGAGTGAGCGGCAGCCATGTCCGGCGGTTGCTGTTGCTGGGGATCGTCGTGTGATGTTGTGCCATGGCCGCCAGCCGCCCAGCTCAGGGGGACACGCGTTCAGCGGGATGCGCCGGCGGAACTTCGGCCCTGCCCCGGGGTGCCGCTCACCGCGCGGATCGTCAGGCCTCGTCCGCCGACGGGCGGTGCGGCTCTACGAGCTCTTCGTAGGCGGCCGTGATGTCCACGTCGAGCACGGTGACGATCTCTTCCCTCGTCGGCATGGCGCCACCGTGTGCGGTGTACAGCTGTGATTCGTCCGACGGTCTGGAGCAGGGGGAGTTCCGCAGGGGTCGCGGGCCGGACGCGCATGGCGGCAGTATCGCTCAGGGAGTGGCCTACGCACCCGTGCTGATGAGCTTGTCCGCCGGGCCGTTGACCGGCTGTGGGGTACCTGTGAGGTCCATGACGAAGAGCGGGAGGCCCAGCGAGTCCGCGCGCGCCCTGGCGTCGACGGCGTACCCGGCGAGCGAGAAGAAGACGCTCACCGCCGACGAGCTGAGACCGTTGAGCCACAGGCATTCGACGTCGCGCAGCTTGGCGGGCCGGGTCGTCGGGTCGACCTGTGCGACCAGGCCGGGCCCGCGCAGATCTATGCCGGAGGCCGGCCGCTCGGGCGACTGCATGATGTCGCGGAACCCGAGCCACTTCAGATAGAGCGCAGCCGCGGTCACCGCGTCCCGCGCGGTCCTGATCGTCATCGGGCGGAACGTCGGACGCGGGGGAGCCGCGGTCGGCGGCAGCGGGATGTGGGACGGGTATCCGGCCGGGGGCGTGGAGCCGGCCGCCGCCGTGCGCGGCACAGGGCGTACCGGAATACGCAGTACCACTCCGCACGCGCAGCCCAGCTCGGGCTGCGGCCACTGGTCCTGTCGCCCGCAGGATTCGCAGCGGACGGTGACCCAGGCGTCGGTCCAGGTGCGGTGGGTGATCCGCTCCGGCGCCGCACCCCGGAGCAGGGGAGGCGCGAGCGGGGCGCCGCACGCGCAGGGAAAGACCGGTGACGTGAACGTGTGATGGCGGCGGCATGCCGGGCAGCGCACCGGCACGATCTCTCCCATGACCGTCCCCCTCGGACCGTCGGCGCTTATGACAGCGGTACGTGTCCCATCGTCCACCAAGAGCGACGCCTTGGGGAGGGACTTCGACCATTGGCCGCCCTTGACGGCTGCACGGCTCGCCTCTAGATTACTTCCATATAGCAGAACTAAACTTCCGCATTATGGAAATGACGCTCACCGGTCCACAGCGGTGGGGTCGTTCCGACAGGCCGAAGCAGGAGTACCCAATGCCTCGTATGACCGCCGCCCGAGCGGCTGTTGAGATCCTCAAGCTCGAAGGCGTGACGGCCGCGTTCGGTGTGCCGGGCGCGGCGATCAATCCCTTCTACAAGGCCCTCGAAGCGGGCGGTGGTATCGACCACACGCTGGCCCGTCACGTCGAGGGCGCGTCCCACATGGCCGAGGGGTACACCCGTACCAAGGCCGGCAACATCGGTGTGTGCATCGGTACGTCGGGGCCGGCCGGCACCGACATGATCACCGGGCTCTACTCCGCGATCGGCGACTCGATCCCGATCCTGTGCATCACCGGCCAGGCCCCGGTCGCGGTCCTCCACAAGGAGGACTTCCAGGCCGTCGACATCGCCTCGATCGCCAAGCCGGTCACCAAGATGGCGACCACAGTCCTGGAGGCCGCGCAGGTCCCGGGCGTCTTCCAGCAGGCGTTCCACCTGATGCGGTCGGGTCGTCCGGGCCCGGTCCTCATCGACCTGCCGATCGACGTCCAGCTGACCGAGATCGAGTTCGACCCGGAGACGTACGCGCCGCTGGCCGTCTACAAGCCGGCCGCGACCCGCGCCCAGATCGAGAAGGCGATCACCTTCCTCCTCGAATCCGAGCGCCCGCTGATCGTCGCCGGTGGCGGCATCATCAACGCGGACGCCTCCGACCTGCTGGTCGAGTTCGCCGAGATCACCAACACGCCCGTTGTCCCGACCCTGATGGGCTGGGGCACCATTCCGGACGACCACGACCTGAACGCGGGCATGGTCGGTCAGCAGACCTCGCACCGCTACGGCAACGCGACGTTCCTGGAGTCGGACTTCGTCCTGGGCATCGGCAACCGCTGGGCCAACCGCCACACCGGCTACAAGCTCGACGTCTACACCAAGGACCGCAAGTTCGTCCACGTCGACATCGAGCCCACCCAGATCGGCAAGATCTTCGCCCCGGACTACGGCATCGCGTCCGACGCCAAGGCCGCCCTTGAGCTCTTCGTCGAGGTCGCCAAGGAGCTCAAGGCCGCGGGCAGGCTGCCCGACCGGTCCGCGTGGGTCGCCTCGCACCTGGAGCGCAAGTCCACGCTCCAGCGCCGTACGCACTTCGACAACGTGCCGCTGAAGCCGCAGCGCGTGTACGAGGAGATGAACAAGGCCTTCGGCCCGGAGACGCGTTACGTCACCACCATCGGCCTCTCCCAGATCGCCGGCGCGCAGATGCTGCACGTCTACCGGCCGCGCCACTGGATCAACTGCGGCCAGGCGGGCCCGCTCGGCTGGACCATCCCGGCCGCGCTGGGTGCCGCCACCGCCGACCCCGAGACGCCCGTCGTCGCCCTCTCCGGCGACTACGACTTCCAGTTCATGATCGAGGAGCTGGCGGTCGGCGCGCAGCACAGGATCCCGTACGTCCACGTTCTCGTGAACAACGCCTACCTCGGACTGATCCGCCAGGCACAGGCCGGCCTGGACATCAACTTCCAGGTCAATTTGGAGTTCGAGAACATCAACTCCCCGGAGCTGGGCGTCTACGGCGTCGACCACGTCAAGGTCGTCGAGGGACTCGGCTGCAAGGCCATCCGCGTCACCGAGCCCGACCAGCTGCTGCCCGCCTTCGAGGAGGCCAAGAAGCTGGCCGCCGAGTTCCGGGTCCCGGTCGTCGTCGAGGCGATCCTGGAGCGGATCACCAACATCTCGATGAGCCCGACGGCCGACATCAGCGCCGTCAAGGAGTGGGAGGACCTCGCCACGGAGCCGGGCCACGCGCCCACGGCGATCCGTCCGCTCGTCTGACGCCCGCACCCCGCACGACCTGCACCTCCTGAAGGGGCGGTCCGCCACCACGGCGGGCCGCCCCTTCGGCGTACGGCGGTGTGGCGTGCGGGTGTCGGACGAGCGGGTGTGTGTGAGGGCTTGTGTGTACGTGCCTGAGTCTGCTGGAGCCCGAGTGCGCAGGGCACCCGCTCGGGGGCGGTGGCCTCGGGCGTGCAGGGGCGTGCAGGGGAGGCGTAGGAGCACGCAGGATCGCGGGCGCGCAAAAGTGCACGGAGTACGGGACGATCCGTACTCCGCGCACTCTCACGGAAGTTGAAGCCGCCCGACGGCACGAGGCTGGCGCGACAGGACATTCGCGCCGCCGGGCGGGTATATGGGGTGCGGTCGTGACCGCAGGTGGTGCGACGGGCTGATACAGGTGGCCCGCGTGGGCTGCCGGACGGAGTCCGGCGCAGCGGCCCGATGCCCGCGTAGCGGTTGCGAGGGGCGCACGGGGAAGGGGGCCCGGGACCGCGGCGGTGGGCGATGAACCGCCGGTTCGCTCTGCTCTCAGGTCGAGCAGAGCGAACCGGAAGTCTTGACCACCGCACTGGCTCGCTCGCCGCCGCGGTTCCCAGTCCTGTCCGTATCGTCGGCCACCCCTCAGTCGGGTCGGCGGTACGGACGGCGCGTGGGAGATGACCTCCCGTCAACTCCCTCGCGCGGTCTGTGGGTTGTGCGTCCTGTCCTAGTCCTCGCGCAGGGTGCGTACCGCTTCCTCGACGCGCTTGCCGTAGTCCTGGTCGGCCGCGTGGAAGTGGGCGAGGTTTTTCTCGATCACGTCGTCGCGGCTGACCTGCGAGAGGCCGCCGGCGATGTTCGCGATCAGGCGGGACTTCTCCTCGTCCGACATCAGCCGGTAGAGCTCGCCCGCCTGGAAGAAGTCGTCGTCCTTGACGTGGACGGCGTTCTCGTGGGTGCCGGTCCAGCCGGACACCGCGAGCGGGGCGGAGAGTGCCTGGTCGGTCTGGGCCGGGCCGTCGTACGAGTTGGGCTCGTAGTTCTTGTCGTGGCGCTTGCCGTAGCGGGTCGACATGACGCCGTCGCGGCCGTAGTTGTCGGCCACGGTGGCCTTCGGGGCGTTCACGGGCAGCTGGGTGTGGTTCACACCGAGGCGGTAGCGGTGGGCGTCCGCGTAGGCGAAGAGCCGGCCCTGGAGCATCTTGTCCGGGGACGCGCCGATACCGGGCACGAAGTTGTTCGGCGAGAACGCGGCCTGCTCGACCTCGGCGAATACGTTGTCCGGGTTCCGGTCGAGGACCAGCCGGCCGACCCGCTGGAGCGGGTAGTCCGCGTGCGGCCAGACCTTCGTCACATCGAACGGGTTGAAGCGGTAGTCCGCGGCCTCGGCGGCCGGCATGACCTGGATGTGCAGCGTCCAGGACGGGTTGACACCGCGCTCGATGGCCTGGAGCAGGTCGGTCTGGTGCGAGTTGGCGTCCGAGCCGGCCAGTTCGGCGGCCTGCTCGGATGACAGGCAGCGGATGCCCTGGTTCGTCTTGAAGTGGTACTTGACGAAGAAGGCCTCGCCCTCGGCGTTCGTCCACTGGTAGGTGTGCGAGCCGAAGCCGTTCATGTGGCGGTACGAGGCGGGGATGCCGCGGTCGCCCATCAGCCAGGTGATCTGGTGGGTGGACTGGGGCGAGTGCGCCCAGAAGTCCCAGACGTTGTCCGGCTCCTGCTTGCCCGTGAAGGGGTCGCGCTTCTGGGAGTGGATGAAGTCGGGGAACTTGACCGGGTCGTTGAGGAAGAACACCGGGGTGTTGTTCCCGACGAGGTCGTAATTGCCCTCTTCGGTGTAGAACTTCAGCGCGAAGCCGCGCGGGTCGCGGACCGCGTCCGCGCCACCGAGGTTGTCGGCGACGGTCGAGAAGCGGATGAATGTCTCGGTCCGCTTCCCCACCGCGCCGAGGAAGTCCGCGCGGGTGAAGCCGGTGACGTCGTCGGTCACCTCGAAGTAGCCGTACGCGCCGGAGCCGCGCGCGTGGACCACGCGCTCCGGGATGCGCTCACGGTTGAACCGGGCGAGCTTCTCAAGGAGGTGCTGGTCCTGGAGGAGGAGCGGGCCACCGAGACCGGCGGAGGCGGAATTCTGGTTGTCGGCGACCGGGGCGCCGGATTCGGTCGTGAGCACGCGCTTCGACATGGGGACCTTCCGTGCGGGAGCTGCTGACGGAAGACGTTTTCCGTCATGTGGAGCGTAAGTACGGGCAGACTTAGCGTCAACAGTTTGTTGAAATCGAGAGCCTGGGTCCGGGCGGCGGCAGCGCCTGGGCGCGACAGGACAGGTGTCAGCGCTGCCGCAGCCCGGAGTTCAGGGGGTCGGGTCAGCTCTTGACGGGCTGACCGGACAGGCGCTCGACGCCGCGCAGCAGGGCGGAGTGGTCCAGGCCACCGTCACCCTGGGCGCGCAGCGAGGAGACGAGCTGGGCGACGACCGCGCCGACGGGCAGGGCGGCACCGACATTGCGGGCGGCGTCGGTGACGATGCCCATGTCCTTGTGGTGCAGGTCGATCCGGAAGCCCGGGGCGAAGTCCCGCTTGAGGAAGTTGTCCTTCTTGCGGGTCAGCACGGTGGAGCCGGCCAGGCCGCCGTTGAGGACGTCGAGCGCGGCGGCGAGGTCCACGCCGGACTTCTCCAGGAAGACCACGGCCTCGGCGCACGCCTGGATGTTGACCGCGACGATCAGCTGGTTGGCGGCCTTGACCGTCTGGCCGGAGCCGTGCGGGCCGCACAGGACGATGGTCTTGCCCAGGACGTCGAGCAC
>NZ_JBDHNH010000006.1:0-499237 GCF_039766235.1 Streptomyces changchenzhani
CCTTGCGCCGTACTCCCCAGGCGGGGAACTTAATGCGTTAGCTGCGGCACCGACGACGTGGAATGTCGCCAACACCTAGTTCCCAACGTTTACGGCGTGGACTACCAGGGTATCTAATCCTGTTCGCTCCCCACGCTTTCGCTCCTCAGCGTCAGTAATGGCCCAGAGATCCGCCTTCGCCACCGGTGTTCCTCCTGATATCTGCGCATTTCACCGCTACACCAGGAATTCCGATCTCCCCTACCACACTCTAGCCTGCCCGTATCGACTGCAGACCCGGGGTTAAGCCCCGGGCTTTCACAACCGACGTGACAAGCCGCCTACGAGCTCTTTACGCCCAATAATTCCGGACAACGCTCGCACCCTACGTATTACCGCGGCTGCTGGCACGTAGTTAGCCGGTGCTTCTTCTGCAGGTACCGTCACTTGCGCTTCTTCCCTGCTGAAAGAGGTTTACAACCCGAAGGCCGTCATCCCTCACGCGGCGTCGCTGCATCAGGCTTTCGCCCATTGTGCAATATTCCCCACTGCTGCCTCCCGTAGGAGTCTGGGCCGTGTCTCAGTCCCAGTGTGGCCGGTCGCCCTCTCAGGCCGGCTACCCGTCGTCGCCTTGGTAGGCCATTACCCCACCAACTAGCTGATAGGCCGCGGGCTCATCCTTCACCGCCGGAGCTTTCAACTTCCCCCCATGAGGCAGGAAGTATTATCCGGTATTAGACCCCGTTTCCAGGGCTTGTCCCGAAGTGAAGGGCAGATTGCCCACGTGTTACTCACCCGTTCGCCACTAATCCACCCCGAAAGGCTTCATCGTTCGACTTGCATGTGTTAAGCACGCCGCCAGCGTTCGTCCTGAGCCAGGATCAAACTCTCCGTGAATGTTTTCCCGTAATCGGGAGACACACACGACGAGCGGGACACCACAGCCGGAATAAGGCGTGATGTCCACAGCGTCCTCGCTAGTGTTGCCCGGCCGCACCCCCCGCCGAAGCAAAAGGGCCGTCCGGGTCTTTTCAAAGGAACCACCAACCCACCCGCAAAGGATGGGCCGGGGTATCAACATTTGGCGTTGACTTTTGGCACGCTGTTGAGTTCTCAAGGAACGGACGCTTCCTTTGGTCCCTTTTCACGGGGCCCTCCGGGCGCTTCCCTTCGGTATTTCGTGTTTCCGACTCTACCAGACGCTTTCGCGTCCGATTCCCCGTCGGCGGGGCGCTTTCCAGGTTCCCGCTTTCGCGTTTCCCTTTCCGGCGATTCCGACTCTATCAGGCCTTTTCCGCGACCTTGACCATCGTTCTGCGAGCACGCAGAAGTCAGAATTCAGGATAGGATCAGGGCTTGATAGACGCTGCCGACCCACGACTCACGATGGAGTGCGTGTTGGTGTCAGGCAGAGGTACGACAGTACATGGCACCAGCAGACGAGGCAAATCGTTTGTGGTGCGTCCCTAGGTCCGCCAAGTAGTACGTCTCGTGCGGAACCGGGACTTCTCATGACCTACGCTTCTGAACAGTACGCCGTCCAGGACAGGTAGTGACGGCGGCACGAATCTCCGCCCCTGGGAGGCTCCCCATGACCAGCGTTACATCCCCTCTTGCTGGACGCGCCATCGGACTCGCCGCAGTCCCCGACCCTGTGTTCTCCGGAGCGATGGTCGGTCCCGGTACCGCCATCGACCCCGTGCGTGAGCCGTCGTCGGCCGTGGCCCCTATTGACGGAGTCATTGTCTCCCTGCACCCGCACGCCTTCGTCGTGGTCGACGACGAGGGCCACGGCGTGCTGACGCACCTCGGCATCGACACGGTGCAGCTCAACGGCGAGGGCTTCGAGCTGCTCGTCAATAAGGGGGACACCGTGACGCGCGGCCAGGAGGTCGTACGTTGGAACCCTGCGGCCGTGGAAGCGGCCGGCAAGTCGCCGGTATGTCCGATCGTGGCACTGGAGGCTACGGCCGACTCCCTCTCCGGCTTGGTCGAGGACGGCGAAGTGAAGTCCGGCGACGCTCTGTTCAGCTGGAAGTGACGCTCGCGCCGTAGTGACGGCCGCGGGTACGACATTCATCGTGGCGGCTGGGTCCGCCGCAATAACCGGAGACGGGTGAAATGGAGACAACGCTGCGAGGCGTCGGCGTGAGCCACGGTGTGGCGATCGGCGAGGTTCGGCACATGGGCACGGCAGTTCTCGAACCGCCTGCCAAGCAGATTCCCGCCGAGGAGGCAGGGCGCGAACAGGGGCGTGCCCGCCAGGCGGTTGAGGCTGTGGCGGCCGATCTGATTGCACGCGGCAATCTGGCCGGCGGCGAGGCACTGCATGTGCTTGAGGCACAGGCCATGATGGCCCAGGATCCCGAGCTGATGGCTGATGTGGACCGGCGGATCGCCGTCGGCAGCAGTGCCGAGCGTGGTGTGTACGACGCGTTCGCCACCTACCGGGAACTCCTAGCCGGCGCCGGCGAGTACATGGCCGGCCGGGTGGCCGACCTCGACGACGTGCGGAATCGTATCGTCGCGCGCCTCCTCGGCGTGCCGATGCCCGGTGTGCCGGACAGCGACGAGCCGTACGTACTGATCGCCCGGGACCTCGCTCCCGCCGACACCGCGCTGCTCGATCCCACTCTGGTTCTGGGCTTTGTGACCGAAGAAGGCGGGCCGACCAGCCACAGCGCGATTCTCGCGCGTGCGCTGGGTGTACCTGCCGTGGTGGCCCTGCCGGGCGCCGGTGAGCTGGCCGAGGGAACGGTCGTCGCGGTGGACGGCAGCACGGGTGAGATCTTCGTCGAGCCGAGCGCCGAAAAGCGTGCGGAACTCGAAGCCGCTGCCGCCGAACGCCGGGCGGCGCTTTCCGCCTCGACCGGCCCCGGTGCCACGTCCGACGGACACAAGGTTCCGCTGCTCGCCAACATCGGTGGTCCCGCCGATGTGCCGGCCGCGGTCGAGGCCGGCGCCGAGGGCATCGGCCTGTTCCGTACGGAGTTCCTCTTCCTCGACAACAGCGCGCAGGCGCCGAGCGAGGAGAAGCAGGTCGAGTCCTACCGCAAGGTGCTTGAGGCCTTCCCCGAGGGCCGTGTCGTGGTGCGGGTGCTGGACGCAGGTGCTGACAAGCCGCTCGACTTCCTGACGCCCGCCGAGGAGCCGAACCCGGCGCTGGGTGTGCGTGGGCTGCGTTCCCTGCTGGAGCACCCCGATGTGCTGCGCACCCAGCTGACCGCGCTGGCCAAGGCCGTCGAGGGTCTGCCGGTCTACCTCGACGTCATGGCGCCGATGGTCGCGGACCGTACGGACGCCAAAGCATTCGCGGACGCGTGCCGGGAGGCCGGGCTGCAGGCGAAGTTCGGCGCGATGGTGGAGATTCCGTCCGCCGCGCTCAGGGCTCGGTCGATCCTGCAGGAAGTGGAGTTCCTTTCGCTGGGAACCAACGACCTGGCGCAGTACACCTTCGCCGCCGACCGCCAGGTCGGTGCGGTGTCGCGGCTCCAGGACCCGTGGCAGCCCGCGCTGCTCGACCTGGTCGCGATGTCCGCCGACGCCGCCAGGGCCGAGGGCAAGAGCTGTGGTGTGTGTGGTGAGGCCGCGGCCGATCCGCTGCTCGCCTGTGTGCTGACGGGGCTGGGTGTGACCTCCCTTTCGATGGGGGCGAAGGCCATTCCTTATGTCCGTGCTTCGCTGGCGAAGTACACCCTCGCCCAGTGTGAGCGCGCAGCCGCGGCGGCGCGTGCCACGGACACCGCCGACGAGGCCCGTGCGGCCGCGCAGGCGGTGCTTTCCGGGGAGTGATTTCCGGGGAGTGACCGGACGTGATCCGGGTCGCGGGGCTGTCCGCCGGGTGCGGTCAGCCCCGCGGTCGTTCAGTGGCGGGGCTCCGGATCTTCGACGTCGAAACCGGGGCAGTATTCGACGCCCGGCTCCGGTGAGACCGGGTCGCCGGTGTCCGCGTCCGTGCAGTAGGCGCTGAACACCTCACCGGCGCTGAGCGCGACGAGGCTGCCGCGGTTCAGTCTCCAGCCGCGGAGCCTGGCCGGCTCGCCGGGCTCGGTGGTCCTGAGCACCACTCCCCCGGGGCTTTCCATGGCGATGCCGGCCGCAAGGACCGTCATGAATTCCGCGCTTTCGGATTCGGGCAGGTGGACCGGCTCGTCGCCTGTGCGCTCCGCGTGCAGGACGGCCAGCAGCTGTGCCTGCTCGGCCGGGACACTGCAGACCAGATGGTGGGTACCTGGGCCGGCCGCTTCGAGCAGGCGCAGCACAAGGCGCGAGGCGCGGTCGAAGGATTCTCGGCCGATGTCCTTGCCGCACTCGGCGCAGTTGCCCAGATCGGCCAGCAGGAGCGTCGCGTAGTCCCAAGTGGCTTGGCGGACCGCTTCGTTGATCAGCAGGGGCACTAGCCGGTCGATGGGCTGGCCGCTGTACGGAACGGACGCCCCGCAGATCGCGAGCTCTGCGGTGAAACGGGTCCGGCTCACTGGTGTGTCCGGGTCGAGGCCGGTGGCCTCGCAGAACTCCAGGAACTCCTCCGGGTCGAAGAGGGCGACGGTGGTGTGCACGCCCTGGGCCGCGAGGGACCGCAGCAGGTCGTCGATCTGATGGAGGTACGCCGCGTGGTCGTCGAAGACGAAGCTGCCGTACCTCTTCATCGCCGCGAAGTCCTGCTCGTCGGCCAACAGGCCTACCGTGCTGGGCACTTCGCGGCGGAGCACCCGTCGCATGCTCTTGCTCATGGTGTGCTTGGTGTGCTTGGTGTGCTTGGTGTGCTTGGTGTGCGCCATGACTCCCCCTGCGCGCAGTCGATGATTGCTCACTCACCGTAACCGCAGGCACTGACAATCATGGCCGGGAGTCAGCGGCGGGTGCGGGCAAGGTCCTCGTAGAAGCGCAGGAGGCCGATGTTGTCCACCGAACCCGGGTTGACGGCCTTGTCCAGGGCCGCGCCCTGGAGGAGACGCTTGACGGGGACCTCGATGCGCTTGCCGGTGAGGGTGTGGGGCACGCCGGGGACCTCGATCACCTCGTCGGGAACATGGCGCGGGGAGAGCTGGGTGCGAATGGCCTGCTTGATACGGGCGCGCAGGTCGTCGTCGAGCGTCGCTCCGTCGGCGAGGTGGACGAACAGGGGCATCCAGTAGCCGCCGTCGGGCTCTTCGAGGCCGATAACCAGGGATTCGCGGATCTCGGGGAGGCGCTCGACCACCTCGTAGATGTCGGCGGAGCCCATGCGCACGCCCTGGCGGTTGAGCGTCGAGTCGGAGCGGCCGTGGATGATCACCGAGCCGTGGTCGGTGAGGGTGATCCAGTCGCCGTGGCGCCAGACGCCGGGATAGGTGTCGAAGTAGCTGTCGTGGTAGCGGGTGCCGTCGGGATCGTTCCAGAAGCGGATCGGCATGGACGGCATGGGGTTGGTGACCACCAGTTCGCCCACTTCGCCCGTGAGCGGCTTGCCCTGGGCGTCCCAGGCCTGGAGGTCGGTGCCGAGGCAGGGTGCCTGAAGCTCTCCGATGTGGACCGGGAGCGTGGGGACAGCGCCGGCGAAGCAGCTGCAGACGTCCGTGCCGCCGCTGACGGAGGCGATCCACAGGTCGGACGCGACCTCGTCGTGGAGCCAGCGGAAGCCGTCAGGCGGGAGCGGGGAGCCTGTGGTGGCGACGCATTTGATGTGGGAGAGGTCGAAGTCACGGGCGGGGTGGACGTCCGCCTTGGCGCAGGCCATGACGTAGGCGGCGGAGGTGCCGAAGAGCGTGGCCCCGGTGCGTTCGGCGATGCGCCACTGGGCGCCGGTGTCCGGGTACCCGGGGCTGCCGTCGTACAGGACGACCGTGGTGCCTGTGAGCAGGCCGGAGATGAGGAAGTTCCACATCATCCAGCCGGTGGAGGTGTACCAGAAGAAGCGGTCCTGGGGGCCCAGGTCACAGTGCAGGCCGATCTGCTTGAAGTGCTCCAGGAGGATGCCGCCCTGGGACTGGACGATGGCCTTGGGCAGGCCGGTGGTGCCGGAGGAGTACAGGACCCACAGGGGGTGCTCGAAGGGGACCTGTTCGAAGACCGGCTCGGTGTCGGCGGCGGTGAGCGCGGACCATTCGACGGCGCCTTCGGGGGCCGGGGTGCCGAGGAGCGGGATGTGGACCACCGCGCGCAGGGTGGGTAGTTCGCGGCGCAGCTCGGCGACGGCCTCGGTGCGGTTGTGCTCCTTGCCGCCGTAGCGGTAGCCGTCGACGGTGAACAGGACGACCGGCTCGACCTGCTGGAAGCGGTCGAGGACGCTGCGCGCTCCGAAGTCCGGGGCGCAGGAGGTCCAGACGCCGCCGACGGCGGCGGTGGCGAGCAGGGCGACGGTCGCCTGGGGGATGTTGGGCAGGTAGCCGCTGACCCGGTCTCCAGGGCGTACGCCGAGGGCGCGCAGTTCGGCGGCGAGCGACCCCACTTGGCGGCGCAGTTCGGCCCAGCTCACCGGGATGGGCTCGTGGGTCTCGTCGACACACAGAAGGGCCGGGTCGTCCGCGCGGGCCGGGTCCTCGGCGGTGCGCAGCGCGTGCTCCGCGTAGTTGAGGGTGGCGCCGGGGAACCACCGTGCGCCGGGCATGGAGCGGTCGGCGATGACCGTCTCGTACGGGGTCGAGAACCGGACGTCGAACCAGTCGGCCACGGCCTTCCAGAACGTGTCGAGCTCGTCGACCGACCAGCGGTGCAGCGCCGAGTAGCCGCCCTCCGCCGGCGCGCCGTACCGCTCGGCCGCCCAGGCCTGGAAACGGGTGATCGTGGCGGCGGCGATGCGGTCTGCGTCCGGCTGCCAGAGGGGCGCGGCGTTGGGTGCTGAGGTCATGGGGCGGCTCCCGGGCTGTACGCGTGGTGTGCGTTGTGGCGCGCGCGTGCGGAGGGTGTGCGCACGCGGCGGCTGACACGGACGATGCCATGTGATCGTCTTCGGCACCAGGGCGGGCCGCACACAGTCGGACATCCCGTCGTGTGGGCATACCACGGGTGAACGGCTGTTGAACGCCTCCCGCGTACGGTCCGCCGGGTGGCAGGGTGAGCCGTATGGACGGTCGTGACCTGGTGCGCTCGGTGAAAATGGTCGGCACGGTGCAGGGGCTGCGCGCGGCGCGCTCGGCCTGGCGGCGGCATCGCACGGATGCCTGGGGGCTGCCCCCCAGGGTCCCTGAGCGTGCCCGGGTGCCGGGTCCGGTGACCGGGGCGGAGCCCCAGCCGGGCGGCGGGGTCGTGCGGTTCGCCCGTTCGGAGCTGCGCGTGATGGTGGCGGTGGGCGGGGCGGTCTTCTGGGGCTGGGACGGTGCGGAGCCCGAGCCCTCGTACGCGCTCGCGGGCGCCTGCCCCGAGCCCGACCCGAGGGCCGGTCTTGAGCCCGACAAGGACGGCGGCTGGCGGGTGGTGTCGGAGCGGCTCACGGTCGCCGTGTCACGGCACGGCGCCGTCGAGATCCGTACGCCCGGCGGGGTGGTGCTCCGCCGGGAGCTGCCGCCGCGCTGGTGGGAGCCCGTTGCCGGGGGGCCCGCGCGCTGGGTGCAGCGCAGCGAGGTGCCGGCCGACGCGCGCTTCTTCGGCCTCGGCGGCCGGGCTTCCGGGCCCCGGCTGCGTGACGGCACGTATCGGCTGTGGAACACCGACCCCGGGGGGAGCTTCGCGCCGGGTGACGATCCGCTCTACATCACGATGCCGGTGCAGCTGATCGTTTCCGACGCGGGCACGCATCTGGCATTCCACGACAACACGTGGGACGGCCGGGTGACGCTGCGCGAGGGCGAGGAGGGGGCGGGCTCGGGGCACGACCGGCCGGGCACCAGTGAAATACGCATGGAGGGCGGGCCGTTGCGCTGCTGGGTCGTGGCCGGCGCGCCCGCGCGTGTGCTGCATGGCTGGGCGGCGCTCACGGGCTCGCCCGCGCTCCCCCCGTCGTGGGCGCTCGGTCCCCAGCATGCGCGGTGGGGTTTCGGCAGCGAGCGGGAGGTGCGGCGGATCGTCGCGGGCTATCAGGAGCGGGGGCTGCCGCTGTCCGTGCTGCATCTCGACATCGACCACTACGACCGGCACCGGGTCTTCACCGTCGACCACGAGCGGTTCCCCGATCTTCCTCGGCTCGCCGCCGACCTCCGGGAGGCGGGGGTGCGGCTCGTGTCGATCGTCGATCCCGCCGTCAGGGCGGAGCGTGGCAGCGCGTTGTACGACAGTGGGTCGGCCGCCGGGCTTTTCGTGCGGGACGCGCGGGGCAATGAGGTGCGCGGGGAGGTCTGGCCCGGCGAGTGCGTCTATCCCGATTTCACCGCTCCACGCGCGCGTGACTGGTGGGGATCACTGTACGAGGAGCGTCTCGCGCAGGGGTTCTCCGGGGTGTGGCACGACATGAACGAGCCGGTTTCCTTCTCCGCCTTCGGTGACCCGACGCTGCCGCGTTCCGCGCGGCACGATCTGGAGGGGCGGGGCGGTGATCACCGGGAGGCCCACAATGTCTACGGTCTGGCGATGGCGCGCGCCGGTTACGAGGGCTTGCGCCGATTGCGTCCCGACGAGCGGCCTTTTCTCTTCTCGCGTTCCGGGTGGGCCGGGATGCAGAGGTACGGCGGCACCTGGTCGGGTGATGTGTCGACCGGCTGGCCGGGGCTGCGCGCCTCGCTGTCCCTGGTGCTCGGCATGGGGCTGTGCGGAGTGCCGTACTCCGGGCCCGATGTGGGTGGCTTCAATGGCAGTCCTTCACCCGAGCTGTATCTGCGCTGGTTCCAGCTGGGCGCGTACCTGCCGCTCTTCCGTACGCACGCGGCGCTCACCGCGGGCCGTCGGGAGCCCTGGGAGTTCGGTCCGCAGGTGCTTGAGCACGCGAGGGCCGCGCTGGTGGAACGGGAGCGGCTGCGGCCCTATCTCATGACGCTGTCCCAGCTGGCCCGTCTCACCGGGGCGCCCTATGTGCGGCCCGTTTGGTGGGGTGCCCCGGAGGATCGGGCGCTGCGGGACTGCGAGGACGCCTTCCTGCTCGGGGACTGCCTGCTGGTGGCGCCCGTACTGGAGCGTGGGACCGACCGGAGGGCGGTGCGGCTGCCGCGCGGGCGGTGGTACGACACGGCGACCGGTGAGGCGTACGAAGGCCCGGGGCAGGTGCTGATCGACGCGCCGCTCTCCCGTATCCCGGTACTGGCACGGGCCGGTGCGGTGATTCCTGTGCGGGGTGAGGACGGTGGGCTCGCGCTCGACGTGTGGGCGCCCGCGGCGGGACGTACGGGCGGTGGGCTGGTCGTCAGGGACGCGGGGGACGGTTGGGAGCCGGCCGAGGTGGAGCGGTTCACGACTCGGGTGCACGAGGGGCGGGTCGTGGTGGAGCGGGAGGGGGGCGGGGAGGTGGGGCTGCCGGTTCGGGTGCGGGGGGTGTGAGGCGGGGGCCCGGGGGACTTCCCCTACCCGCCCCTTCCCGAAACCGGGGGCGGGGCCCCGGGCCCCCTTTGTCCTCAAATTGTCCTCAAACGCCGGACGGGCCGGATTTGCCGGGCGGAGAGATTTGCTGGGCGGGGTGGGGGTGCTGGCGGTGCTAGGTGTGTCGGTCAGGCTGTAGGGGCGTGCGTGTAGTTGCCTGCGAACCAGGCCTCTACTGCTTCCGTGTGGAGCGGGAAGGCGAGTTCGGCCGGTTCGCGCAGGATGTGCCAGCCGGTCGTCTCGTCCGTGGGGACGGACAGCGGCAGCTCCGCGAGCGCGCGTTCGGGGAGCAGGCCGAAGAGCAGCAGGTGGCCCGCCGGGGAGCTCCGTGCGTCGGCCAGGCGTACCTGTTCCTCGTCGGCGCGGACGCCCGTCTCCTCCCGCAGTTCGCGTACGACCGCGTGCCTCCAGTCCTCGCCGTGGTCGATGAAACCGCCGGGCAGCGCGGTCCCGCCGAGCTGCGGTTCGATGGTGCGGGTGATCACGACGAGTCCCGTGCCCCGCACGTCACGCACGGGCAGCAGGGCGACGGCGACCGGCAGCGGATTGCGGTACGCCGTGGTGCCGCAGGCGGGGCAGGTGCGGGGCCAGCCGACGCCCGGCGGGTAGGGCGCCCCGCAGCTGGAGCAGTGGGAGTCCCGAACGGGGACGGCCACGGCCGGAGGCTGGGGCTGGGGCTGGGGCTGGGCCGGAGGCCCGGCACAGGCTTGGGTAGAGGCACCCGTGTGGGTCTGGGCAGACGTCGCCGCGGGGGGCTCGGCAGGGGCCCCCGCGAAGACCTGGGCGGGCTTGTTCGTGGGTCCGGGCACGCGCGGACTGTATCCGATCGCCCTTCCCCCGCGGGCCGTTGATCTGATAGACGAAGGTCCATGACAGGACTTGCCTCCGCACTCCGCGCCCTGGCCACCGCGGCCGTCGCCCTGCTCACCGTCGCCGCCGTCCCGCCCACGGCGCAGGCAAACCCCGAGCCGAAGGCCCCCCGGGAGTTCGTGGCCCTGCGGTCCGTGGCGCCGACCATCATCCAGGAGATGCGCTACACCACCGGGCACAACTTCATGGGTGAGCCGGTCGACGGATACCGGCAGCCGGTGTGCATCCTCACCAGGCCCGCGGCGAAGGCCCTGCAGCTGACCCAGCTGAAGCTGCTGCGTCGCGGCTACTCGCTGAAGGTCTACGATTGTTATCGCCCGCAGCGGGCCGTCGACCACTTCGTACGGTGGGCGAAGGACCTCGACGACGAGGTGATGAAGAACGAGTTCTATCCCCGGGTCGACAAGTCGCGGCTGTTCGCGGACGGGTACATCGCTGAGAAGTCCGGGCACAGCCGGGGCAGTACGGTGGATCTGACGATCGTGAAGCTGCCGGCCAAGCCCACGCGACCGTACGTGCCGGGTGAGCCCCTCGCGTCCTGCTTCGCGCCGAAGGCCGAGCGTTTCCCGGACAACTCCGTGGACATGGGCACGGGCTACGACTGCTTCGACACCCTGTCGCACACCGACGATCCGCGGATCGGGGGCGAGCAGCGCGCCAACCGGCAGCTGCTCAAGGGCTCCCTGGCGGACGTGGGCTTCGTGAATCTGCCTGAGGAGTGGTGGCACTACACCTTCAAACCCGAGCTGTTCCCCGACACGTTCTTCGACTTCCCGGTGTCGCGCCGCTCGGTCGCCGGTCACTAGTGGTCGCGTTGGCGGAGGGCCGGGGCCACCCCCGTGGGCCCCGGCCCTCCGCTCTCCCTTTCGGACGCGCATCGGCCGTATCCGGTTCTCCGCCGGGCCATTACGGTGCCCGTATGGAGCAGCCGACTTTTGATTCGTACGAGGAATTCTGGCCCTACTACGTCGCGATGCATTCTAGGGCGGCGACCCGCTGGATCCATCTCACCGGCACGCTCACCGGGCTCGCCGTCAGCGCGTACGGTCTGGCGCGCGGCCGGAAGCGGTATGCCGCCGCGCTGCCGCTGATCGGATACGGCGCCGCGTGGCCCTCGCATTTCCTGATCGAGAAGAACAATCCCGCCACCTTCGGGCATCCCGCCTGGTCACTGCGCGGCGATGTGCAGATGATCCGCACGATGCTCGCGGGCCGCGACAGTGAGCTGGCGGAGACCGCCGCCAAGTGGCTCGCGGAGAACCGCTGACCCGTGGCACACTTCTGACGTACCGTCAGTTCCTGTGCTGGGGAGGGCTCTTGACGCACGTGCGTACACCCGTGGTGGCCGGCTGGTTCACCGTGGAAACGGACCGGGAGGACTTCCGGCTGCTGGGCACCCGCTGCTCGGCGTGCGCCTCGGTCTTCTTCCCCCGACAGGACGCCTTCTGCCGCAATCCGGCCTGCGCCGGCGGTGAGCTGGCCGAGGTGCCGCTGTCCAAGCGGGGCCGCGTCTGGTCGTACACCGACAGCCGCTACCGCCCGCCCGCGCCGTACGTCAGCGACCCGGCCGTGGACTGGACGCCGTACACGCTGGTCGCCGTCAAGCTCGCGGCCGAGGGCATGGTGGTGCTCGGGCAGGCCGCTCCGGGCCTGACGACCGCGGATCTGGCGGTGGGCATGGAGGTCGAAGTCGTCCCCGGAGTGCTCAACGAGGACGAGGCGGCGGGGACCACCTGGACGACCTGGCACTGGCGGCCCGTCGCGGCGGACGCGGCCGGGGTGCGGTCATGACCGGCGATGTGGCGGTGCTGGGCGCGGGCATGCACCCGTGGGGCAAGTGGGGGCGCAGTTTCATCGAGTACGGCACGCTGGCGGCGCGGGCCGCGCTCGCCGACGCCGGGGTCGGCTGGCAGGACGTGCAGTCGGTCGTCGGCGCGGAGACGGTGCGTGGTGGTTACCCCGGCTATGTGGCGGGCGCTACGTTCGCGCAGGCGCTCGGCTGGCAGGGGGCGCGCGTGACGAGTGTGTACGCCGCCTGCGCGTCCGGTGCACTGGCCGTCAACACCGCCCGTGCGCAGATCCTGTCCGGCATGGCCGATGTGGCGCTGGTGGTGGGCGCGGACGCGGCGCCCAAGGGATTCTTCGCCCCGGTGGGCGGCGAGCGGCCCGACGATCCCGACTGGTTGCGCTTCAGGGTCCTCGGGGCGACGAACCCCGCGTACTTCGGGCTGTACGCGCGCCGCCGCATGGCTCTGTACGGGGATACGCCGCAGGACTTCGCCCAGGTCAAGGTGAAGAACGCGGCGGCGGGCGCGCTCAACCCCAACGCCCGTTACCGCAAGGCCGTCACCGCCGAGGAGGTCGCGGCGTCCGCTGTGGTCGCCGATCCGCTGCGGCTGCTCGACATCTGTGCCACCTCCGACGGCGCCGCCGCGCTGGTCCTGTGCAGCATGGAGTTCGCGCGTCGCCGCGGGGTGGCCGACCCGGTTCGTATCCGCGCTGTCTCGACCATCACGCCCACCTATCCCAAGGCCGTGCTGGACCTTCCCGACATCGCCACCGACTCGTCCGTCGCGGTGGCCCCCTCCCCCGATTCCTTCCGGGCCTCGATCGCGCGGGCGGCGTACGAGGAGGCGGGCATCGGGCCCGAGGATCTCTCCCTCGCCGAGGTCTACGACCTTTCCACCGCTCTGGAGCTGGAGTGGTACGAGGACATCGGGCTGTGCGCGGCAGGGGAGGGCGCGAAGCTCCTGAGGGAAGGCGCGACGGCGCTCGGCGGACGGATCCCGGTCAATGCGAGCGGCGGTCTGGCGTCGTTCGGCGAGGCGGTGCCCGCCCAGGCCGTCGCGCAGGTCTGCGAGTTGACCTGGCAGCTGCGCGGTACGGCGGGCGAGCGGCAGGTGCCGGGGGCGCGGGTCGGACTCACCGCGAACCAGGGGCTGTTCGGGCACGGCTCCGCGGTGGTCGCCGTGCGTTGAGGGTCCGGAAACCCGTTGGGCGGGGCGGTGGCGCCCCGGCCAGCGGTTGCTGTCGGCGACCTTGACGGTCCATCACCGCCGGTGAACACTTCCCGTGTCAGTCGGCGTCGCCGTACGACGGCTCCCAGACACGCGGGGCACAGCCCTGCGTCCGGGGCACCTCCCGGGGGCCTCCCCCACGGGCGATCCCACCGGCTCGGCACGCACGTCACGGGGCCCGGCGAGGTATGGGACTGCCTCGCTTTCGGCTCCGCAGCCATGGAAAACGCACCCTGCACTTCAGGACCGGGGCTTCGACCCCGGGCGAGGGCCTAGGAGCCGCCATGAGCAACGGGGACGTCTTCGTCGGTGAGATCATCGGCACCGCCATATTGATCCTCTTCGGCGCCGGCGTGTGGGGCCAGGTCTGGGTGTACGTACTCGGGCAGATGGTCAGTGCGGTACTCGGGGCCGTACTCGCCTGGCTCGTCCCGGCCCGCGACCTGGGGCCGCGCATCGTCCACGCCGTGCTGCCCATCCCCAACAAGGGGACCTCCGACTGGGGTTACGCCTGGGTGCCGGTGGCGGGTCCGCTGATCGGCGGGGCCCTCGGGGGCGTCGTCTACAACCTGGCCTTCTGAACACCCTGAGCGCCCGAAAGGGCCCCGAATGCTCCGCAGGGCCGTTGGGTCCTCAAGCCTCCGACACTTCCGACCGAGGGGACGTCATGACGGAAAATACTGGGCAGACCGAGAAGTACGTCGCCGCCATCGACCAGGGCACCACATCGAGCCGCTGCATCATCTTCAACCACGCCGGTGCGATCGTCGCCGTCGACCAGCGCGAACACCGCCAGATCTTCCCCAAGCCGGGCTGGGTGGAGCACGACGCGACCGAGATCTGGTCCAAGGTGCAGGCCGTCGTCGCGGGCGCGATCGCCAAGGCGGGACTGCGCCCCGAGCAACTCAGTGCGCTGGGCATCACCAACCAGCGTGAGACGACGGTGCTGTGGGACCGGGCGACCGGCAAGCCCGTACACAACGCGATCGTCTGGCAGGACACCCGCACGTCCGCGCTCTGCAAGGAACTGGGCGGCACGGACGGCCAGGACCGCTTCAGGGAGACGACCGGCCTGCCGCTCGCCAGCTACTTCTCCGGCCCCAAGGTGACCTGGCTGCTGGACAACGTCCCCGGGCTGCGCGGTCGCGCCGAGCGGGGCGAGATCGCCTTCGGGACCATCGACTCCTGGCTGATCTGGAATCTCACCGGGGGTACGGACGGCGGCGTACACGTCACGGATGTGACCAACGCCGGCCGCACCATGCTGATGGACCTCGCGACGCTCCAGTGGGACACCTCGATCCTGTCCGCGATGAACGTGCCCCAGGCCGTACTGCCGGAGATCAAGTCGTCGTCCGAGGTGTACGGGACGGCCGTGGGGCAACTGGCGGGGGTGCCGGTGGCTTCGGCGCTCGGTGACCAGCAGGCCGCCGTGTTCGGACAGGCCTGTTATGACATCGGGACGGCCAAGAACACGTACGGGACAGGCAGCTTCCTGCTGCTCAACACCGGCCACCGGCCGGTTGCCTCGAAGAACGGGCTGCTCACCACCATGGGTTACAAGATCGGTGGCGAGGCGCCGGTCTACTGCCTGGAGGGGTCGATCGCGATCACCGGCGCCCTGGTCCAGTGGTTCAGGGACCAGTTGGGGATCATCCGTACGTCGGACGAGATCGAGACGCTCGCGGCGAGCGTCGACGACAATGGCGGGGCGTACATCGTGCCGGCGTTCTCCGGGCTCTACGCGCCGTACTGGCGCTCCGACGCCCGTGGGGTCATCACCGGGCTGACGGGGTACGTGACCAAGGCGCACCTGGCGCGGGCGGTCCTGGAGGCCACCAGTTGGCAGACGAAGGAGGTCGTCGACGCCATGTACCAGGACTCGGGCGTCGCCATCACCACGCTGAAGGTGGACGGCGGCATGACCGGCAACAACCTGCTGATGCAGCACCAGGCGGACGTTCTGGGTGTACCCGTCATCCGGCCGAAGATCTCCGAGACGACCTGCCTGGGCGCGGCGTACGCGGCGGGCCTCGCGACCGGGGTCTGGTCGGACCTGGACGAGCTGAAGGCGCACTGGCAGCGCGACGTCGAGTGGACGCCGCGGATGGAGGCGCAGGAGCGTGACCGCGAGCACCACAACTGGCGCAAGGCCGTTGAGCGGAGCTTCGGCTGGCAGGAGGACGGGCCGGGCACCTCCTGAGTACGACGGCTCGCGCGGTCGGCTTCGACGAGCCCTCAAGGACTGCGGCCCGTACCCCTGTCGGCGGGGGGGGTACGGGCCGCTGCGATGCTCAGGCTCCGGGAGTCAGGTGGACGCGGTCTGCCGCCGGTCGGCGGAGCGGGTCAGGGCGTGCTCGACGACGGCGATAAGCACGGTTTTGACCGTTTCGCGGTCCCGTGCATCGCACAGCAACAGGGGCACGTTCTCGTCAAGATCGAGCGCAGCGCGCACCGTCTCCGGCGGATAACGGTTGGCACCCTCGAAGCAGTTGACGGCGACGGCGAAGGGGATGCCGCGGCGCTCGAAGTAGTCGATGGCCGCGAAGCAGTCCTCCAGGCGCCGGGTGTCGGCGAGCACCACGGCGCCGAGCGCCCCTTGGGCCAGCTCGTCCCACAGGAACCAGAAGCGGTCCTGACCGGGGGTGCCGAAGAGGTAGAGCACCAGGTCCTCGCGGAGCGTGATGCGCCCGAAGTCCATGGCCACCGTGGTGGTGGTCTTGCCCTCGACCCCTACGACATCGTCGACGGGACGGCCCGCCTCGGTGAGCGTCTCCTCGGTGCGCAGCGGTCTGATCTCGCTGACCGCGCCCACCAAGGTGGTCTTGCCCACCCCGAATCCGCCTGCCACCAGGATCTTAAGCGTCACCGGGTCCACCGGTCGCTTCTTGCGGCTAGAGCGCCCGAAGACCATTGATTACCTCGCGAAGGATGCTCTCGTCCGGCAGCTCCGCCGGAGGTACGGGTCGGGTCACATGCACCAGTTCGTCCTCGACGAGGTCACCGACGAGCACCCGGACCACCCCGACAGGGAGGTCGAGGCCCGCGGCGAGCTCGGCGATGGACTGCGGTGTCTCACTGCACAGTTCGACGATCTCGACATGCTCGGGGGCGAGCGTCTGGTCGCGTCCGGGGTCGTCGGCAGCGGGCTCGGGAACGACCAGCGCGATCAGGTCGAGCCGGTGCCGGGTCGCACTGCTGGTCCGGCCGCGTGTCATCGCGTACGGGCGTACGACGGGACCCGCGTCGTCGTCGAACCAGTGCGGCGATCCCTGCTGGCCTGATTCGCTCATGCCATCCCACTCACCCTCCGGCGGGCAGACCGGAGCGGGGCGCGGTCATCAGGTGCACGCCGACCCGCTTGACCATCAACGTCATCTCGTACGCGACCTGGCCGACGTCGGAGTCGGCGTCCGAAAGCACGGCGAGACAGCTGCCGTCGCCGGCGGCGGTGACGAAGAGGAAGGCCTCGTCGAGCTCCACGACGGTCTGCCGGACGCGGCCCGCCTCGAAGTGCCGGCCGACCCCCTTGGCGAGGCTATGGAAGCCGGAGGCGACGGCGGCGAGGTGCTCGCCGTCCTCACGCGTCAGGTCCTTCGACGCGCCGGTGGGCAGGCCGTCGCTGGAGAGCACCAGCGCCTTGCGGATGCTGCCGACGCGCTCGACCAATTCATCGAGGAGCCAGTTGAGCTCCCCGGAACCCCTGCCTGTGGCGTTGTGTGCTGCGGCGTTCGGTGCGGTCATCGACCGTTCCCCTCTGGTGTGGTTCCTGGTGCTGTCTCGCCCGGTGCTGCGTCGTTCCCGCCGGTTCCGCGCGTCGCGCCGTTCTCGTCGGGCACGTCGTTCTCGCGACGGCCGCGCTGCCAGCCGCGCTGGAGCGAGGCCATGCGGCTGCGTACTTCGTGCGCGTCGCGCTCGGTGTCCTGCTCGGTGACGGGCGCGTCAGTGGCGGATCCGGTGCGGCCGGCGGTGTCGGTGTCCTTCAGCTGCGGGGCGAGGCTGGCCTGGCGGACGCGGCGGGGCAGTCCGTCCAGCGACGGAAGGCCCGGGGGCTCGTTCGTCGTGGCCGGTTCCCGTGCGGGCGGAGTGGAGAAGGTGCGGTCCGTACGGTCCGCCGGGGGGCGCCTGCGGCCGCCGACGAGGCGGCCGTTGTCGGACACCAGGGTCGGCGGCTTCGGCGGGTGCTGCGCGGTCGGCGGAGCCGGACTCGGCGTCTTGCGGCGGGGCAGCGGGACCGCGGTGCCCGGGTGGGCGCGTTCGCCGCTCTCGGGGAACGGCTCGGAGGCCTGCTGGTGCTGCTCGCCGAGAGCGTCCCGGCCGCGGTCCCGCGGGCGCTCACGCGCCCGGAAGATGCCGCCGCGCCCGCTCTCTGTGTCTTCGATGTCCTCGATGTCGGCGAGTCCGCCGAGCGTCGCCTCTTCGAGGCCCAGGACGCCCAGCGGGGGTTCGAGCTCCACCGGTCCGTCGAGGACCGCCTGGGCGGCGAGCTCCGCGGGGACGCGGGCGAGCGTCGTGACGGGCTGACGACGGCCGCCCTCCCCGATACCCGGGCTGTCGGCAGCGTGCTTGCGGTCGAGCCGGAAGCCGGTGCCGTTGGTCTCCGGGGCGTCGGTGAGCAGTGCGGCGGGGATGAAGACGATCGCGGTGGTTCCGCCGTACGGGGACGGCTGGAGCGAGACCCGGACGTTCTGCCGCTGGGCAAGTCGGCTGACCACGAAGAGTCCGAGCCGGTCGGTGTCCGACAGCTCGAACTCGGGGGTCTCGGCGAGCCGCAGATTGGCGTCGAGCAGGGCATCGGGGATCATGCCGAGGCCGCGGTCGTGGATTTCGAGCGTGAAGCCGTTGGCCACGCGCTCACCGTGCACCTGGACTGCGGTGTGCGGGGGCGAGAACACCGTGGCGTTCTCGAGGAGTTCGGCGATCAGGTGGGTGAGGTCGGCCACCGCGGGACCGCCGACGCCGATGCGCGGCAGCCTGCGTACCTCGATGCGCTCGTAGTCCTCGACCTCGGCGACGGCCGCGCGTACGACGTCCATGAGCTGGACGGGCTTGCGCCACTGCCGGGACGCTGTCGCGCCGGAAAGGATGACCAGGCCCTCCGCGTGGCGGCGCATGCGGGTGGTGAGGTGGTCGAGACGGAAAAGGTCCGCGAGCTCGTCGGTGTCCTCGGTGCGGCGCTCCATGGTGTCGAGGAGCGTGAGCTGGCGGTGCAGCAGAACCTGGTTGCGGCGGGCCAGGTTGACGAAGACCTCGGAGACGCCGCGGCGCATGTCGGCCTGTTTGACGGCCGATTCGACGGCGGCGCGCTGGAGGGTGTTGAGGGCCTGGCCGACCTGGCCGACCTCGTCCCTCTCGTACTCCAGACGCGGGGCCTCGGTCTCCACGTCAACCTCCTCGCCCGCGGCGAGCCTGCGCATCACGCTCGGCAGGCGGACACCGGATGCCTCGTGGGCCTCCTTGCGGAGCCGGGAGAGGTCGCGGGCGAGGCTGCGGCCGATCCGTACGGACAGGACGAGCGAGATGAGCAGCGCGAGGAAACCGAGCACACCGGCCAGGCCCGCCCGGACGAGGACGCCGAAGGCAACCGGGTCGACCCGGTCCTGGTAGCGGTCGCTCGCGGCCTGGGCCTCGCCGGCCAGGCGATCGAGAACGCCGGTCGCGGCCTCGTTCCAGCTCTTGGCGCTGACGGCTTTCGGGTCCTTGCCCGCGCCCGACGCGATGAGGCGATCCTCGGCGGTGCGCAGGGGCTCGGTGTCCGGGCTGCGCCAGTACCGCTCGAAGATTTCACGCTCTTCGTAGGGCAGGTTCTCCAGGTTGACGGTGTAGAGCAGCTTGCGGTTCGCGACCAGGCCCGAGACCTCGCGCAGCTCGGGCGCGGCGAACTGCCGGGCGACCAGTGCCGAGGCGACCAGTGCGTCCTGGCGGGACAGCATCTCGCGGGCCTCGGCGACGCCGACCAGTGCGCGGCCCTGCTTGTCCATCTCCACGTCCTCAAGGGCGTGGAGGGTCATCAGGAAGGCGTAGCAGGGGTCGACCAGCCGGTTGAAGCGGTCGAGTGCCTGTCGCCTCGTGACTGTGCTGTTCTCGACGGAGCTGCGCAGCGCTTCGATGCCTTCGAAGGCTTCCAGGAGCGAGGCGAGGCGCCGCTCCGTCTGGCTGCGCATCTCGTCGCGCACATTGGGCTGCCGGGCCCGCTCCTTGATCTTCGCCACGGACGCATCGGTCACGGCGCGTTCACGGCGGAGAGCGGCAAGGGCGTCCGAAGCCCGGGGGTCCGCCAAATAGATCAGCGTCTGTCGGCGTTCCTGCTGGATGACCCTGACCGTGTCCTCGATGGGGTAGCCCACCTGCTCGACGATGTAGGCGACGTCAAGAAGCTGGTCGGCCTCGCGCCCAGTGATCACGGTGGCGAATCCCCACAGTGAGGTGAGGGAGACGAGCGGCACCAGCAGCAACGCCACGATCTTCCTGCGGATGGACTTCCCGCGAAAGCGCATGGCCTCCCCCAGCTCAACCCCCGTCGGGCGGGGGTAAATGTTCCGTCAACAAACGGCGTGAGCCTACTACTGTCGCTCCGGCAACTCGAAGACCTGTACGGGCGATTTTCAGCCGCACTGTGGCTGGTTGATCATGAGTTGCCCTGGATTTCCGGCAGTTGACCGCCCTACTGGGGCTTAGGGCGCCTGAAGAGACGCCTCGTTCCCCATCGAGGCAGATGGCTGAAATTCTCAGCTCGGCGGGAATCTTCGAGGTCGGTCATTCATCCTGTTGTACGGGGGAACGGGAACGATGGGGACGCACCTATCACATTGGGCCCGGCGGATCGGCATAAAAGGGCGTAAGGCGGGCAGCCGTTCGTGAAGGCGGTTGTCCCACGCCCGGGTTGAGCGGCACGCCAGGTCGTGGGGCCAGGTGGTGGGGAGTGAAGGTTTGATGGACACCATGGACACGGAAGAGCACCGCAGGACGTCCGCAGCAACCGTGGCGGTTCCGGGCCCGGCGGCTGACGCGAATGCGAAGGCGGCCCCGCGTGCGGCGGAATCGGCAGAGGAGGCCGGGGCACCACGGCAGTTGTGGGTCGAGGAGCCTGCCGTACGGCCGCGGATGGCCGACCCCGTCCGTACGGCCGCCGTGCGCGCCGTGATCATCATGTCGCTGACGATGATCCAGGCGATGGTGGCGTTCCTGTGCACGCTCGCGGGCTCCTGGCTCGCCTTCCCGATGGTCCTCAGCAGCGTCGCCAGTACGGTGGTCGCGACCTGGGGCGTGCTGGACGTGTGGGTCACCCGACAGGTGTGGAATCAGCGGCACGGCGTGGTGTCCGTGCCGAGCAGCACGGCGCGCAGTCTGCGCCGCGAGCGCCGCCGGGCCCGCCGGACGGCCCGCCGGTCGACGCGAATACGGGAACGGGAGCCGCAGGGCCAGCCGGGGACGGGCCGACTCTCCCAGGCCGCCTGAGGCCCGCTGCCCGTTCCTCCGCCCGTCCCCGCTGCCCGCTCGTGCGCCCGCGCGTGCCCAGGCGTGCCCACGTGGTCGCTCGGGGCGCGCGGGCAGCCGCCGAGGTCGCTCGGCGCGCGTGGACATCCGCCGAAGTCACCCGGCAGGCGCGGGCGCCCACGTGGTCACTCGGGGCGCGCGGGCGTCCGCCGCAGTCACTCCGCAGGCGTGGGCGTCCGCTTGAACATGCGTGTCGCTGTGATCTCGCCGTGCACCGTCTCGGCCTCCGGGTCCTGCTGCGGCAGGCCGGGCCGCAGGTGCTCCTCGACGCTGATGTACTTCAGCCCCGCCCTGAGGTCGGCATCGTTGCGCAGCCGGATGACCAGCGGGAATTCGGCGAGCGCGGTCGTGTCGAACAGGCCCGTCGTGTAGAGCAGCTGGACGCCGAGCGCGTCCGAGACAGCGCGCTGGAGCTCCAGCAGATACGTGGCGTTGGCGCGGCCGATGGGGTTGTCGAGAAACAGCGTGCCGGCGTGCCGGTGCTTGTCGCGGCCCCGGTCGTTGCTGCGCAGTGCGGCCATCGTGCAGTACAGCGCGATGGCGGCGGTCAGCAGCTGACCGCCGGAGAACACATCGCCCATCTGCCCGACCGGCACCCGCTCGGCGCGCAGTACGGCGTCCGGCTTGAGGATCTCGACGGAGATGCCCTTGGGCTGCAGGGCCGCCTGAACACCGCGCAGGAGCAAGGACATTCCGTCCCTGCGCAGGTCCGAGTTCTTCTTGACGGCGGAGCGGGTGGCTTCGTCGATGACCTCGCCGAGCCGCTCCACGAGCGTCGCCTGATCCGACTCCTCGAAGCGGATCCGCAGGAACTCCTGGCCGGACCACTCGCCGAGACCCTCGGGCAGCTGGGAGAGGCGCTGCGCCGAACGGAGCGTCGTCAGCGCGGACTCCACGAGGCCGCGGAGCCGGTCGACGATGCTGCCGCGATTGCGCTCCAGTTGCTCCAGCTCGTCGGTCAGCACCCGCAGCCGGGGCGCGAAGGCCGCCGCCCAGGCCGCGGCGTGCTCGGGCAGCGCGGCGGCGGGAAGTTCGCGGATCTGCTGGCGCGCGGGGGTGCGTACCTGCTCGTACCGCGTGGAGTTGGCATGCCGTACGAGGACATCGCTCGTCTCGCGCACCGCGGCGTCGGCGGCGGACAGGTCGGCGGCGCAGCCGCGCAGTGAGCGGCGGGACTCGGCGGCGGACTGCCGCGCCTCCTCCAGGCTGCCCGGGTAGGGCTCGGGGGCGTCGGCTCCTTCGGCGGCCTCCGCCGCCTCCGCGGACCGCTGCTGGTCCCTGAGGAGGTCACGCAGCATCGCGGCCGTCTCCTCGAAGCCGCCTGCCGCGTCCTCCGCCGTGCGGTGCGCCCGCAGCAACTCGGCGTGGGCCTCGCGGGCCGACTCCAGGGCGTCGGAGCAGGTGGCGAGCTCCGCGGTGGCGGTGCGCAGCAGGGCTTGCGCCTGCTCGGCGTCGGTGGGCACGAGGTTGTTGGGCAGCTCGGTGTGCGCCGGGGCGTCCTGCGGCGCGAGGCGCTCGGCCTCGCCGCGCAGTCGGCCGAGCTGCTCGCTGGCGGCGGACGCCCTCGACTCCAGCATCTGTACGAGGGATTCGGCGCGGGCCGCGGCGGCCTGGCGGGACGGGCCGTCGGCCCCGTCGGTGCCCTCCAGCATCAGGGCGGCCTTGGTGCGGACCTTGTTGGTGAGCCGGTTGAGTTCGGCGAGGGCGGTGCTCTCGTCGCTCTCCGCCCTGGCCTGCTCGGCACGCAGATCCGCTCCCACGCCGACCTTCTCGTACAGCTGCGAAGCGGCGCGGTACGCCTCGCGCAGGGCGGGCAGCGCGATGCGCCGTGCGTTCTCCTCGCGCTCCGGAAGGGTCTCGGGCGCGCCGGCGATCTCGGCCCGCTCGGCCCGCAGGGTGCGGGCCGTCCGGTGGGCGTCGTCGGCGGTGCGCTGGGCGGCGCGGCGGTCCTCGTCGGCGGCCCTCGCACGCTCCAGGCAGACCGTGGCCCTGGCCTCCGACTCGGCTGCCTCCTCGGTCAGTTCGCGCAGCTTGATCTGCCAGCCGGCTCGCTCGCGCAGCCGGTGCGCGAGCCCCGCGAGGGCGTCGGCGACGCGACGGGCACGCTGGGTGGCGTCCTGTCGATCGTCCCGGACGCGGGCCGCGTCCGCCGCGGCCTCGTCGGCCTCGGCGCGGGCCGTACGGGCCTCGGCCAGCGCGGCTTCGGCAGTCTCGGCCGCGGCGCTCGCGCCCCTGGCCGTCTCCGCGAGCTCGTCGAGCCTGCCCGGCGGGCAGTCGGCGCGCCAGGAGCCGAGGCGGGCCGCGAGGGCACGGTCGCCGGTGAGCCTGGCGGCGAGCTCGCGGATCTCCTCGTCGCGGGCGGCCACCCGGGCCCTGAGTGCCTGGCGCTCCTCGTCGGCGGCGTGCTCGTCGTGCATCGCCGGGTTCGGCGGTACGAGGAAGACATCGCCGCGGTCGGACGCGCCGGTGCCGGGTGCGGGCACCGGGGCCAGCAGCGCGGCGGCGGTGCCGACGGCGACGGCCGAGCGGGGCAGCAATGCGGCGCCGGCGAGGACCTCGCGGGCCCGTTCGTGCGCTTCGGGATCGGTGATGACCACGCCGTCGACCAGCTCGGGGCGTGCGGCGAGCACGGCGGCGTGGTCGGCCGGGGCGACGGCCTGCGCGAGATAGCGCCAGCCGGGCAGGGCGGGGATGCCGTGCTCACCGAGGAACTCGACGGTGGCGAGGACATCGGGGCCGGGGGGCAGCAGACCGCCGTCGCCGAGCGCGCCGAGAATCCGCGCGTCGTCGGCGGCGGCCGTACGCATGCCGAAGAGCCGGCGCTCGGCCGAGGTGACGCCCTGGTCGAGCAGGTGGAGAAGGTCTTCGGCGTTGCGGTCCAGCTCCGCGACGGTGAGCGGGCCCTCCGCGGCGGGGCGCGGGGTGCGGGGGCGGTGGGCGCCCGCGGTGGCTCCCGGCTCGTGAGGGACGCCGCTCCGCGCGTCGTCGGTGCCGTTGGCGTCGTCCGCCTCGTCGATCGGGCGGGCCGTTGCCGCGTCCTGGGTACGGATCGCGGCGCCGGCAGCCCCGTACTTGGTGTCACCGCTCGCAGACACCGACCCGCCGGCCTCGGCCGCGGCGTCCACCGAAGCGTGACCGTCACCGGCTCCTCCCGCCGGATACTCATCGGCGTCGGCGTCGGCGTCGGCGGCTCGTGCGGCCTCGTCCGTGCCCTGCGTATCCGGGTGGCCGGCCTGTGCCGCGCTCCGGCGGGGCTGCGGTACACCCCCGGCCGCCGACGGAGTGGACGGCAGACTCAGAAGCTCTGCCAGGCGGTCGTGCGCGGCGATCGATTCGGCCGCCCGGTACTCCGCCTGGTACGCGTGTTCAGCGCCCTGCGCGGCGTCCGCCGCGCGTGCTGCAGCCAGGTCGGCCCGGCTCTCCGTGGCGGCGGCCTCCTTCGCCCGGTCGCCCGTTGTGCGGGCGGCGTCCCGTGCGGTTTCCCAGGCGGCGACCGCCGCTTTCTCCGCGTCGACGGCGGCGAGCGCAGCGCGCGCCGGGTCGGCGTCGGGGGCGGTGTCGTCGAGCCACCCGGCCCGTACCGCCTCCGCGGTCTCCTGCTCGACCTCGCCGAGGCGCTGACGCAGGTACCCGATCTCGCTGCGGGCACGCTGTGCCTGGGTCGCCGCGGTGGTGGCATCGCGGTGCGCCGCCTCGCCCGTCTTCTGGAGCGCCGCCGAGCGCTCTTCCTCCTCGGCCGCTACGCGCTCGCCGTCCTCGGCTGCCGTGTGCAGCGCCCGTACGAGCTCACCGGCGGCGGTGCCACGGGCGGCCAGCGCCGGTGCCGCGTCCCGCTCCGCCTCGCGGATCGCGACGGTCACGCGCGCGGCGCGGTCGGCGGCGGCGCGGTGGCGCAGGACGATCTCGGCGGTCTGCCAGGCGGCGTGCAGCGTACGGGCGTCGGCCAGCTCACGACGCTGGCCGCCCGCTGCCTTCTCGGCGGCGGTGAGGGCCAGCGAGGCGTGCCGGTAGGCGAGCTCGGCGGCGATCAGTGAGCTGCGGCCGCGCACCTGCTCGGCCTCGGTGACCTTGTGAGCGGTGGCGGTGACCTGCTGCGCGAGCTCGCCGGTGCGGCCGCGCTCCTCGGCGGCGCGGACCGTGAGCCTGCGGGAGAGCGTCCGCGTCCGGCGCTCGGCAGCCGCGTGGACGTCACGGGAGCGCAGCCGTGTGTCGGCCGCGTCGACGATGCGGCCGAGCAGGTCGGCGGAGCCCGCCGTGAACTCCCGCTCCGCGATCAGTTCGGCCCGGCGTCCCAGCTTGTTGCCGAAGCCGTGGACGAGGTCGGCGAGGCCGTCCGTGTCCCGGGTGTCGGTGACGGCGCGCAGCAGCAGGTCGGTGAAGTCGGAGTCCTTCTTGACCGCGAAGAGGCCGGCCGCCTCGCCCTCGTCGGAGTTCATCTCCCGCTGGTATCGGAACAGTTCGGGGTCGAGGCCGACTTCACCGAGGTGCTCGTTCCACCGGTCGTGGATCTCCTCCCAGTGGATGTCGAGGTGCGGATACGCCTTGCCCGCGTCCGTGATCGCGTCGCGGAAGCCCTTCATGGTGCGGCGGCGGCCCTGCGCGCCGGACACGCCTTCGCCGTACGGACGGACGGCGGTGGACTCGGCGACCGGCAGTGAGTCGAGGCTTAGTCCGGGGCCGGGCTGGAAGGAGTACCAAGCCTCCGCGAACTTCCGCGGGTCGTTGGAGACCTGCCGCCCCCGCCACTCACTGACCTTGCCCACGACCAGGCACTCGCCGGTGAGCGTGTGCTGCCACTCCAGGGCGACATGACCGCAGTCGTCGGCGAGCAGGAACTTGCGCAGCACGCCGGAGCTGGCGCCGCCGAGCGTATTGCGATGGCCCGGCAGCATCACCGAGAAGATCAGCTTGAGGAGAACGGACTTGCCGCCGCCGTTCTCCAGGAAGAGCACACCGGCGGGGGCCGGGCGGCGCGGCGGGCCGACCGGCTCGTCCTCGAAGAACTCCGCCTGCGTGGGGGCGGGGTTGGGCACGGGCTTGCCGACTCCACGCAGGTCAAGCACGGTGTCGGCGTAGCGCGCACCGGCAGGGCCGATGGAGTAGAGGCGGACCCGGGACAGCTCGTACATGGCGGCGGACTCTCGTCGTAAGTCGTGAAGCGGCAGGGACCACGCGTGGATCAGGCAGAAGGAGGCGTGAATCAGGCGTGGGGCGGGTCGGGCTTGGCGGCTCGGGGGCGATCGAGTGGTCGGCAGTCGGGTAGTCCGGCAGCCGGATCGTGGGGCAGCCGGTCGGGTGACGGGTCAGTTGTGGAAGGGCAGGCCGGCGTCGGCGGTCAGTTCCAGGTCGTCGGCGTCCGAGGGCGGCAGAAGCGTCGCGCTGCCGTCGGTCACCGGCACCACACCCAGCTCCAGGAGCTCGGCCATGGCGGCGCTGCCCGCCATGTCGCGGACCTGCAACTGGTAGCGGGCGGTGGTGCGGTACGCCCCTCCCGCGTCGTCGCCCGTGCGCTGCAGGAAGCCGGAGTCGGTGAGGAAGGCGACGGCCTTGCCGATGATGCCGGTGGTGGAACCGGCCAGCCGTCGCGCGTCCTTGGTGGCGCCGGTCGCGCTGCGGCGTGCGTATATCCGCCAGGCCGCTTCGAGGCCGGGGGTTTCGGTGGCCGGGTCGGTGTTCTCTCCGTGCTCCTCGGCCTGCTCCTCCAGGCGGCGGCAGGCTTGGCGCACGAAGGCGTCGACGCCGTTGACGGTGATGCGGCCGATGTAACCGTCGTCGGCCAGGTCCTCTGGGCGGGGGAACGCCAGGGCGGCGACGGCCAGATGGGCGAGGCCGTGCAGGAACCGGTCGGCCGATTCTGCGGAGGCACGTCGGGCGTAGTCCCCCATCCGCACGGCGAAGACGGAGTCCTCGCCGGCCGATACGGCCATGCCCGCGCGCGTGGAAACTTCGAGGACGATGAGCCCGAGCCCGGTCGCGACGGCGTCGGCGAGCCGAGCGAAGGCGGGCTCCTCCCGGTAGCGGCGGAGCAGGTCGGCATACTCGGCGTCCCGTGCGGGCAGCAGCTTGGGCTGCAGCCCGAAGGACACGAGCCGCGCGGCGTCGGCGGCGTCGGCGGGGGTGAGCGCGCCGCTCCCGGCGGGCGTGGCCCCGAAGGTGGGTACCTCGGCCGGGTCGACTGCCGTGGCCGCCTCCGCGGCGGCCTCGGAACCGCGCTCGCTCCACGCGCCGGCGTGCTCTGCGTGGTGGTCGCTCACGACTGCTGCTCCTTGCTGCGGAAGGTCTGGGGTGCGGGGCGGTGGCGGGCAGGCGGTCGGCCCGCACACGGGCCATGCCCGGCGCTGCGGCCCGCCCGCGCTCTCGCGCCGGCCGATGTCATCGATGTGGCCGCCGACTTGGGCGGGGTCGTACGGTCCGACGCAGGGGTGGGCGAAGCCGGGACGGCCCGAACCGCCGTGAGCGAGGCCGCCGTGGGCGAAGCCGGGACGGCCCGAACCGCCGCAGGCGCAGCCAAGCCGCGCGAGGCCCCTGTGGCCGAAGCCCCGGCCTTCGGAGCCCCAGTGGCCGAAGTGGCCGTGGCCGAAGTCGCGCCGACCACGGTCGCACCGGCCGGAATCGCACCGGCCGGCGTCGCGCTGGTCGAACAAGCCGCACCCGCGCGCGTCGTGCGGGGCGAAGCCGCCCCCGTCGAAGCCGTCATGCCGCCTCCTTGCGGTCGGCGGTCATGGCGGCCGAGTCGAGCAGAGCCATTCCCACGATCAGGTCGGCGCCGCCGAACTCCGGATCATCGAGCTGGGTCCCGTCGTCGACGGAGAACAGCAGCCGCTTCTCACCTTGCCGGTAGGCGGTACCGACCGGCGGGCTCGCCGCGTGGACCGCGAGCAGCGCGACGAGGTACGGGAGGTCGGGATCGCGAAGCCGGGCGTCGGCCAGCAGGCCCGACAGCCTGCGCGGGGCGTCGTGCGGAAGGTCGAGCAGCTCCATGGCGCTCGCGAGCTGCTCCTCGCTGAACCGGCTGTCGTCGGGGGTGGTGATCAGCTCGGGCTCCGGCATCTCGGCGCCCAGATGCTCCCGCTCCACCGTCGGCGTCAGCAGAATGTCGACCAGGTCCCCCACCCGGACCGCCACCGGAGTGCGCAGTCCGGTGCCGGCGGTGAAGAACGCGTCGGTGATCCGGATCGCCTGCTCGACGGGGAGCGGCAGCAGTGGGGCGAGCAGCTGCCCGTACAGGTCGAGCCCGACCCGCGCGGTGGGCGTGGCGAAGGCCTGCCGGTCCTGCTCGGCGCGGAACAGCGGCCCGGCCTCCAGAAGCCGCGACTGCAGTTGCGTGTGCCGGCGGATGCAGTCCTTGACGATGTCGACAAGCTCGGCGGCGCGGCGCTTGTGCTCGGCCGTCTTTGGATCAGAACCAGCCTCGGCCTCGTCACGGGCCTTGCGGATGTTCGTCAGGATGGCGTTCTCGTGGCGGTATCGGTCGGCGATGTGGTCGAGCGCCTCGGCGATCATGTCCGGTACGGCGTTGAGCCAGTCCACGGCGCGCACATTGCGCCGGGTCGCCTCCAAGGTCCTGCGGAGCGTCTCGGCGTACTGCACGGTCCGATAGCGGGCCTGCTCCGCGGCGAGCTGGGCGTCGGCCAGCCTGCCCCGGCTGATCAGCACTTCGAGTTTCACCTCGGCGGCGATCTGGGCACTGGTGACGTCGGTGTCGAGGGCGCCCACCAGGACGTTGACCGCTTCGTCGGTGGTCCGCAGGTAGACGCTGCCGCCGTACCCAGGGACCTCCTCGATGAGCTTGAAGTCGTAGTCCCTGCGCACATAGGCGCCGTCGGGGCCGAATGTGCCGTAGACCGCGCGGAAGCCGCGGTCCACGCTTCCGACGTTGATCAGGTTCTCCAGGACCCAACGGGCGACGCGCTCGTGCTCGGCGAGCGGGCGCCGGGGGGACTGGGCAGCGACGCGGGGCAGCAGTCTGGCCACTATCTGCTCGTGGTCGGCGCCCGTGTCGAAGTCCATGTTGAGCGTGACGAGGTCGATCGCGGCGAGCGCGACCTCCGCCATCGCGTAGCCCGAGTACTCACCGGCGAGGTTCGCCTTGCGTACGTCGAGATCGTGCAGCGGCGCCGTGCAGGCGAGCGCGCGGAGCCGCCGCGCGAGCCCCTCGTCGGCGGCCGGGCCCAGTGCGGGCCGCGGCCCCGCGCTGAGCTGGGGCGGAACGAATTCCGTCGATGCAGGCGAAGTCACGTGGCACAGATTAGGTCCTCACACTGACAACGGTCGAAACGGCGCAGAAGCGACCCCTCGCGCGGGACCGGGACAAGGCGGCTCGGCCACCCGACGCACCGCGGTCTCCGCGCCCCGACCGGTACGCCGGCCTGCGTGTCAGCCGCTGCGCCCGTTGCTCTGCGCGCCGACCTCGATCCGTTGTGCATACACCTCTACGAGCTGAGTGCGCGAGTCGTCGAGGTACGCGTCGAGCAGATGTTCGCCGCCCGCCCTGTCCCCGGTCCGCAGCACGTCCACAATCTGGCGGTTCCGTACGAGATAGGGCTCGTGCAGCATGCGTGGATCGGCCACCAGGTGGAAGGCGAGGCGCAGTTCGGCCAGGACGCTGCGCATCAGCTCGTCGGTGCGCGGGCTGTCGGCGAGCGCGACGAGTTCACGGTGGAAGTGGATATTGGCCGTGCCCACACCCTTCCACTCCTTCTTCCGGGCGGCCCGCTCGCCGTCCGTGACCGCCGAGTTCAGCCCGTCCAGCGCATACGGCGGCTCCCCAAGACCCCGTACGACCGCGCACTCGATCAGCCGTCGGATGCGGTAGATGTCCTCGACGTCCTCGACGGCGAGGACCCTGACGAAGACCCCTCGGTTGAGTTCGTGGACCAGCAGCCGCTCGTGGGTCAGCAACCGGAAGGCCTCGCGGAGCGTGTTGCGCGAGACCCCCAGCGCGCCGCCGATGCTGTCCTCCGACAGTCGGGTGCCCGGCGGGAAGAAACCCTCCGCGATGCGGCTGCGCAGGATGTCGGCGACCCGCTCGGCCGTGCTGGTGCGCCCCAGCAGCGGGCGGTCGTCCGCCAGTCCGCCCACTTCGACCCCACTCGTTCCCACGCGGTGTCCCGTCCTTCTGGTCCCGGCCGCCCCCGGGGTGTTCCCGGTTTCACAGAAATGCCCTTGAAGTGAATCGCAGATACCGGAGCGGGACAACACAACTCTTGGAGGATCGTTGAACGACAGTCCGCCTCTGGCCGCGCGGGTGCATCCGGCCCCGTCATCAGGGACCTGCGGATCGTGGAGAGGTGCGCGACGGTCTTCGGGCCCCCGTGCCCGTCGCGTCAGCTCAGAGAGCCGGCGCGTCGGGCCCGATCCTGCTGCGCACCGCGGTCTGTACCTCGGCCTCCTCGGCCGGGTCGGCGGCGAGCCGCCGCAGTCTGTCGGCCACGCGCGCGTCGGCGGTCTCGGCGTGCAGCGCAGCCACTTCGCGGGTGGTCTCCTCGCAGTCCCACAGGCACTCGACGGCGAAGCCGGTGGCGTACGAGGGGTCGGTGGCGGCCAGGGCGCGGGCGGCGCGGCCTCTCAGGTGCGAGGAGGCGGTCTCCCGGTAGACGTGGCGCAGTACGGGCGCGGCCGAGCAGATGCCGAGCCGGCCGGCCCCGTCGACGAGGGCCCACAGGAGCGGCGCGTCAGGCCCGTCGGACCGTACGGTCTCCCGCAGCGCACCGAGCACCAGCGGGGCGTCCTGCGCCCCGCCCCGGCAGGCGAGCACCCCCGCCGCCGACGCACCCAGGGCGTCCGGACGGTGGACCCAGCCGCGGGCCCGGTCCACCGCGGCGGCGCCGCACATCCGCTCGAAAGAGGCGACAGCGGCGTCCGCGACGCTGCGTGAGGGGCTCTGGGCGGCGGCTTCGATGAGGTCGAGGACCGCGGGGTCCTGCGACTCGGCGAGGTAGTGCAGCGCTGTGCTGCGCGCCCCGTCCTCACCACTGAGCGCCGCCGTGACGATCGCGGCCCGGTCGGCGGGTCCGGCCACCGCGGTCAGGCACCTGGCGGCCGGCACGTGCAGAGGCGCGCCTCGGTCGAGGCCCTGCTGGGCCCAGTCGAAGACGGCCTGGACGCTCCAGCCCGGCCGGGGCCCGGTCGGCCGCATCTGGCGCTGCCAGCGGTCGAAGGATCCCTGCTCGCCGGCCGCCCGCACCCGGGCGCCGATCGCTTCGCGCGGGTCCTGTGCCCACAGCCGCCAGGGCCTGGGCTCGAAGGCGTCCCGCACCGCGGTGGCCAGTTCGGCCTCGCCCTGCGGGGTGCCGGGGAACCTGGCGAGGACGGGGACGGCGAGTTGGCGCAGCCCGGCGTCGTCGTCGCGCAGCGCGAGCTCGTCGAGGGCCCAGGCCCAATTGGAGCCGGTCCTGGCGTACTGCCGCAGCAGCGCCAGGGCGTCCGCCCTGCCGTACGAGGCGAGGTGGCCGAGCACGGCGAGCGCCAGTCCGGTCCTGGTCTCGTCGGTGTCGACGAGATCCACGGTGTCGAAAAGGTGCTGCTCGATCTCTTCGAGTCCTCCTTCGAGGTCCACGTAGAGGCGTGCGTAGTAGAGGGATCGGTTCTCGACCTGCCAGTCGTGGCGGGGGTCGTCGAGTACGCAGTGATTGAGGGCCGCGAGTGCTTCGGGGCGGGGGGCTGCGAGCGCGTGCAGCGTCCCGTCACCACGGCCCCTCTGCAGGAGGCCGAGCAGCGTGCCGCTCGGCGCTATGACTGGATCGAACATGGAAAATGCCTCACATCAAGCTGTCGACGCAACCGGGAAACGTGCCGTGCCTAGGCCGCGCGACAACATGTTCGGCAGTCCGCCGTCATCTCTTGCCTGGTGTAGACCATTTCCTCTGCCCTTCATCGCTGGGGCCCGGTGCGGGCCCTCTCACAACCCCCGTGGTTCGGCATCTTCTGCCCGTAACCCGTGCATGTGATTCCGACGTCATGATGACCCACCCATTTCGCCACCGCGACCACATTTACGGCGCACCGTCACTGGGCCCTGAACAGCTCCAGCAGGTCCTTCTTGTCGAACATGCGTGCCGTGTCCACCGCGGACGGTGTGCCGGCGGCCGGGTCGGCGCCGCCGGTGAGGAGCGCGCGGATCACCGCGTCCTCCCCCTTGAAGACCGCCCCGGCGAGCGGCGTCTGCCCCCGGTCGTTGGCCCGGTCCGCGTCGGCGCCCCGGGCGAGCAGCGCCTCGACCGCCGGAGCGTGGCCGTGGTACGCGGCCAGCATCAGCAGGGAATCGCCCCGGTCGTTGGTGAGATTCGCGGGCACGCTCGCGTCGACGTACGCGGCGAGCGCCTCGGCCTCACCCCGGCGTGCCAGATCGAAGATCTTGGTAGCCAGCTCGACCACCTCGGGCTCCGGGGTTTCGCTCATCGCTCGGTCCGCCTTCCACTGCCGTCCACTGCTGTGACCTGTACGTACGGCATCAGCGCCGTACGAGTGAATCGTCAGGGTACTGCCCGTCGGACGACATGACCCGACCCGGCAGTGGCAAAGATCACGGCAGGTGGACCCCCCTCCGCCACTCCAGTGAAAAAGCCCAAAAGTAACCCATTTGCACCTTTTGCCGTATAGATACATGCTGTGAGCCTGGAAGAACTCATGGTGACTGTCCCCCTCAATCAGGAGACCCCACATGATCCTGTCCATCTCAGGCGTCGTGCTTCTCGGAATCATCGTCTTCCTCTTCTTCCGGAAAGACGGACTCAAGGCATCCCACGCCCTCGTCTGCGCACTGTTCGGCTTCTACCTCGCGGGCACCGCCATCGCCCCGAGCATCACGGCCGGGGGCGCCAGCCTCGCCAGCCTTCTGGGCGGGATCAAGTTCTGACCTGCCGTTCCCGCTTCCACACCATCAGGAGACCGAAGTGGTCCGGCGTCCACTCCCCCGCATTCTGAGCAGCGGCAGTGCCTCGATCGTCCGCAGCCGCGAGATCGCGCGCACGGCAGCCGACAGCGCCACCGACGTTCTCCATCCGCTGATCACGATCACCCGTGGCCTGCGACAGCTGGCCGCAGCAGGCCGGCTGAAGTGGGCCGGCACGCCCAAGGAACGGCGCGGTCCCGCGCTGTTCCTGGTGGCGGCCATCGTCCTGGTGGTCGCGCTCATCCCGTACGGGCCGCTGCTCGCCCTGATCACGGTGATGGCCGCGGCCGCCTGGAAGGGCCGGGACCGCACTCCGGTGCACACCGGTCCCGATCCGGCCGAGACACAGCGGCTCCAGGCCCTCTACGAGGCCCTGGTGCCGTACTTCTCTGTGCCCGAGGACCCCAGTCCGCTGTTCACCCACGGCGGTGACTGGACCACGGCGTTCGGCGACCACACCTTCGACGACAACGGCCGGCTCGTCCGGCTCGTGCTGCGCTACCCCGCGTACTTCACCGACGGCGAGCCCCTGTCCCGGGCCCGCATCGAACAGCTGCTGCACGCCAAGTCGGGCCGCGGCCGTGAGTACCACTTCGCCTGGGACGAGGAGGGCAACCAGTTGGTCATGACGGTGCTCGACGCGCTTCCCACCACCATCGCCGCCCAGCGGTTCGTCACGTCCCCCGGCGAGACCGTGCTGGGCTTCACCGACGCCGACGCGGTCCAGCGGACCATGCCGGTCACCGAGGGCGGCGAGGCCCGTGACGCTCCCCCGGTGGTCTGGCGGACGGGGGCGCGCTCGACCGAGCCGCACCTGCTCGTCGTCGGGCAGCCGGGGAGCGGCACGACCAGCCTGCTGCGCTCCATCACACTGCAGGCCCTCCAGTACGGCGACGTACTGATCATCGAGGGCAGCGGCACCGGCGAGTACGCCTGCCTGACCGGGCGCAGGGGCGTACTGGCCGTCGAGTGCGGCCTCTCCGGGGCACTGGCCAGCCTGGAGTGGGCGGCACACGAGACCGAACGGCGGCTCATCTCCGCCAACCGGGCCCGCCAAGCCGGTCATCCGGCGCCCGAGGACACCAAGCGTCCGCTGTGGATCCTGCTGGACCGGCCGAGCGTCTTCGGCCATCTGGCGGCGGCCGACGGACGCACCGACCCGCAGCAGCTCCTCCAGGTGCCGCTGCGGCACGGCAGGGCGGCGAATGTGACGGTGGTCGTGGCGGAGCAGTTCGACGCCCTGGACACCCTCAGCGAGCCAGTGCGCTCGCACACCCGGGCGCGGGCCGTGCTCGGACCCGCCGCCCCGGAGCTGCTGGCGGAAGTGCTGGGCGAGCCGCCGCACACCACAGCGACCCGGGACAACCCCCCGGGCCGCGGCTACGCGCGACTGGGCACCGGGCCGGTCCTGCGGCTCCAGGTCCCGGCCACGCCCGACCCGTACGACGACGCGACGAGCGAGGCCCACCGGCAGGCCGTCCTCGACCTGCTCCCGGAGCGCCAGGTGCCGCCCGAGGCACAACCCGAGGCAACGCCGTCAGCGCAGGCGCAGGCCCCGGAGTCGACCGCGGAGCCGGTGCCCGCAGAGGGCTGAGCCCCCCGGGGCAACGCCCGTCAGGCGACGAAGGTCCGCGGGGCCTCGGAACCGGATCTCGCTCCGGTCTCGACCAGCCTCGCGGCCGCCGCCAGCCGCACCGCCGCCTCCACGGCCACGGGGCCGCCCACGGTGAACGGCAGCCTGACGTACCCCTCGAATGCCCCGTCGACCCCGAAACGCGGTCCGGACGGCACCCGGACCCCCACCCGCTCACCCAGTTCGGCGAGCCGCGAACCGGACAGCCCGCCGGTACGGACCCACAGCGTCAGCCCGCCGCGCGGAACGTCGTACTCCCAGTCGGGCAGCTCCTTGCCGAGCGCCGCCACGAGCGCGTCCCGGTTCTCCCTGGCCTGGTCGCGGCGGATGTCGACGGCCTGCGCCCAACCCCCGGTGCTCATCAGCCAGTTGATGGCCAGCTGCTCAAGGACGGGCGTGCCGAGGTCGGCGTACGCGCGGGCCGCCACCAGACTGCGGATCACATCGGGGGAGGCCCGCACCCACCCGATGCGCATCCCCGCCCAGAAGGCCTTGCTCGCCGATCCCACGGTCAGCACCGTGCTGCCCGCGGGGTCGAAGGCACAGACCGGGCGCGGCATCTCCAGGTCCGGGTCCAGGCAGAGCTCCGACATGGTCTCGTCGACCACCAGGACGGTGCCTGCCGAGCGCGCCGCGTCGACGAGCGCCCGCCGCTGGTCCTCGTCGGCCAGCGCGCCGGTCGGATTGTGGAAGTCCGCGACGACGTACGCGAGCCTGGGCGCGGCGTCGCGCAGCACCTGCCGCCACCGGGGCAGGTCCCAGCCCGCAAGACCGTCGGCCATCGCCACGGGCACCAGGCGGGCGCCGGCCTCGCGCATGAGCTGAAGGATGTTCGCGTACGACGGCGACTCCACGGCGATGCGCTCGCCGCGGCCCGCGAAGAGGTGGCAGATCGCGTCGATCGCGCCCATCGCGCCGGTGGTCACCATGATCTGCTCGGGCATGGTGGGGATGCCGCGCTCGGTGTAGCGGTCGGCGAGCGTCTGGCGGAGCGCGGGCAGGCCGGCCGGGTAGTCGCCATGGGTGTGGGCGTACGGCGGCAGCTCCTCAAGGGCGCCCTTGACGGCCCGGGTGAGCCACGGCTCGGGCGCGGGCAGCGCGGCGCAGCCGAGGTCGATCATCGAGCCGAGCGACTCGGGCGCCAGGGGCTCCAGGCCGCGTGCGGGCAGCGGGTTGCCCGCGGGAACGGCGGTCCAGCTGCCCGCTCCGCGGCGCGACTCCAGGAAGCCCTCGGCGCGCAGGGCCTCGTAGGCGGCTGCAACAGTGGTCCTGCTGACGGCCAGCGCCAAGGCGAGCTCACGCTCGGCGGGGAGCCGCGCGGCGACCGGCACGCGGCCTTCGAGGACGAGCAGCCTTATGCCGTCGGCGAGCGCGCGGTAGGCCGGCGGCTTGCGGGTGCCGGGGCCCGCCGGGCGGGACTGCTGGGCGTTGAGCTGGCGGGCGAGCTGAGCCGCACCGACCGCTGAGGTCCACTGCGCCATATCTACCGGTCCACCTAACCCGAATTGGCCCTGGAATACCTGTCCTGACAAGCCACAGAGTGTCATGTGTCGGTCCACTACCACTACACAGGGGGCAATCCTTGTCCAGGGAACTCACCCGTCGGCTGTCGCAGCTGTACATCGGTCTGGCGTTGTACGGGGTGAGTTCGGCGCTGCTTGTACGCGCCGGTCTCGGTCTGGAGCCGTGGGGCGTCCTGCATCAGGGGCTGGCCGAGCGGACAGGCCTGACGATCGGCGTGGTGTCGATCATCGTCGGCGCCACGGTGCTGCTTCTGTGGATACCTCTCAGGCAGCGTCCCGGCCTGGGCACCGTCTCCAACGTCGTGGTGATCGGCGTGGCGATGGACGGCACGCTCGCCCTCGTACCGGACGTGCACGGCCTCGGCTGGCAGATCCCGCTGATGGCCTTCGGCATCGTGCTCAACGGCGTCGCGACCGGCCTCTACATCGCGGCCCGCTTCGGACCTGGGCCTCGCGACGGACTGATGACCGGGCTGCACCGGCTCACCGGCCGCTCCATCCGGCTGGTCCGCACCGCGATCGAGGTCGCCGTCGTCGCCACCGGCTTCGCCCTGGGCGGCTCGCTCGGTGCCGGCACCGTCGTCTACGCCCTCGCCATCGGACCGCTCGCCCAGTTCTTCCTGAAGCTCTTCGCCGTGCCCCCGCCGGCCCCGGTCACCGCGGTCGTCGCCGACGACACCCCGGAAGGCGCCATACTTTCAGGGTGAATCGAGTACGCCACCCCTTCCTGGACCACCCCTCGCCGATCCCCTTCGCCCATCGCGGCGGGGCGGCCGACGGCCTGGAGAACACCGCGGCCGCTTTCCGGCGGGCCGCCGGGGTCGGATTCCGCTACTTCGAGACCGATGTGCACGCGACGGCGGACGGCCGTCTCGTCGCCTTCCACGACGCGACGCTCGACCGCGTGACCGACGCGGGCGGGCGCATCGCCGCGCTCCCGTGGAGCCGGGTGAGGCACGCGCGCGTGGCGGGAACCGAGCCGCTGCCCCTCTTCGAGGAGCTGCTGGAGGAGTTTCCCGACGCCCGCTGGAACGTGGACGTGAAGGCCGAGCGGGCCCTGGGCCCGCTGATCGAACTGGTGCGCAGGACCGGCGCCTGGGACCGGGTGTGCGTCGGCTCGTTCAGCGAGGGCCGGGTGGCCAGGGCGCAGCGTCTGGCGGGCCCCCGCCTCGCCACCTCGTACGGCGCCACGGGGATACTCGGCCTGTGGCTGCGCGGGCACAAGATCCCCGCCGCCCTGCGCCGCGGCGCCGTGTGCGCCCAGGTCCCGGAGGTGCAGAACGGCGTCAGGGTGGTCGACCGGCGCTTCGTGAGGACCGCGCACGCGCTGGGCCTGCAGGTCCACGTCTGGACGGTCAACGAGCCCGAGCGGATGGCGGCGCTCCTTGATCTCGGGGTGGATGGCATCATGACGGATCGCACAGAGACGTTGCGCACGGTACTGACCGAGCGGGGTGCCTGGAACTGAACCCCGCCCGCCCGTGGCCCGCATCGGCACGGGACGAGCAAGGGGGCGCGGTGAGCGCTGACACCGTGGACCGGACCGGCGGGCCGGACGGATTCGACGAGAGCAGTGGAGTCGACGGGTCGGACGAAGCAGGTGGGTCGGCCGCGGCCCGTAAGCGTGAGCAGCACGGCTGGTACTTCTACGACTTCGCGTGCTCGGTCTACTCGACGAGTGTGCTCACCGTGTTCCTCGGCCCGTATCTGACGTCGATCGCCAAGGCCGCCGCGGACGCCGACGGTTTCGTCCACCCGTTGGGCGTCCCACTGCGGGCGGGCTCGGTCTTCGCTTACGCCGTTTCCATCTCCGTGGTGCTGGCCGTGCTGATCATGCCGCTGGCGGGCGCGGTCGCGGACCGCACGGGCCGCAAGAAGCCGCTGCTGGCCGTCGCCGCGTACCTGGGGTCGGCCGCGACAGCGGGCATGTTCTTCCTGAACGGGGACCGCTACCTGCTGGGCGCCGGTCTGCTGATCGTCGCCAACGCCTCGCTGTCCGTGTCGATGATGCTCTACAACGCCTACCTCCCCCAGATCGCCGGTCCCGAGGAGCGGGACAAGGTCTCCTCCCGGGGCTGGGCCTTCGGATATACGTCCGGCGCCTTTGTCCTCGTCCTCAACCTCGTCCTCTACTCGGGACACGAGAGCTTCGGGATGACGGAGGGGACCGCGGTACGGATCTGTCTGGCCTCGGCGGGCGTCTGGTGGGGTGCCTTCACGCTCGTACCGCTGCGGCGGCTGCGCGACCGGCGGGTGCGGCAGGAGGATGTGGTGGCCGGCCGGGTCGGCGCGGGCTGGCGTCAGCTGATCGCCACGCTCAAGGACATGCGCCGCCATCCGCTGACGCTGTCCTTCCTGCTCGCCTATCTGGTCTACAACGACGGCATCCAGACGGTGATCTCCCAGGCATCGATCTACGGGTCCGAGGAGCTGGATCTCGACCAGACCACCCTCATCACAGCCATCCTGCTGGTGCAGGTGCTCGCGGTGGCCGGCGCGCTCGGCCTGGGCAGACTGGCCCAGCGGTTCGGGGCCAAACGCACCATCCTCGGCTCGCTCGCCGCGTGGACCGTGACGATCGGCGCGGGTTACTTCCTGCCCGCCGGATCACCGGTCTGGTTCTACGTGCTGGCCTCGGCGATCGGCCTGGTGCTGGGCGGCAGCCAGGCACTTTCCCGCTCCCTCTTCTCCCATCTGGTGCCGCGCGGCAAGGAGGCGGAGTACTTCTCGGCCTACGAGATGAGCGACCGGGGCATGAGCTGGCTGGGGCCGCTGGTTTTCGGGCTCACGTACCAGCTGACCGGCAGTTATCGCGATGCGATCGTCTCGCTGGTGGTCTTCTTCGCGGTGGGTTTCGTGCTGCTCGTACGGGTACCCGTACGGCGGGCCGTGGAGGCGGCGGGAAACCCCGTGCCGACGCGAATTTAGGCCTTGAAGTGAAAGGCCGGTAGTGTACGCCTTTGGCCTGCCAGGCGGACCGTTACTGCGCGCTCAGATACCAACAACGCTGGGTGACATTATGTTGCCAGAGGTGACAAAGCGGGCACTGGTGGGTACAACAAGGGGCGGCACGCCCGGCGACGCATGACCGGCAACGGGAATCTTTACCGACGACCGGACGTTGACCGGATGACGACGACAGCGACACCTGTCCTGTGGGCGACAAGCCCGGGAGGCACGATTCATGAGTGAGCGAGCTCTCCGCGGCACGCGACTCGTGGTTACCAGCTACGAGACGGACCGCGGCATCGATCTGGCCCCGCGCCAGGCGGTGGAGTACGCATGCCAGAACGGACATCGATTTGAGATGCCGTTCTCGGTTGAGGCAGACATTCCGCCGGAGTGGGAGTGCAAGGCGTGCGGCGCCCAGGCACTCCTTGTAGACGGCGACGGGCCTGAGGAGAAGAAGGGCAAGCCCGCGCGTACGCACTGGGACATGCTCATGGAAAGGCGCACCCGCGAAGAACTTGAAGAGGTTCTGGCCGAAAGGCTGGCGGTACTGCGTTCAGGCGCCATGAACATTGCGGTGCATCCGCGGGACAGCCGCAAGTCCGCGTAGCGCCTCGGCGCTGCGCCCTACGGCAGTCAGCACAATAAGCAGTCGCACAACGGCAAGTCGTACAACACAAGAGCCGCGGGGCTGTGACACACCCAGTGTGTGTCACAGCCCCGCGGCTCTTGTCGTGCGCTGAAGTGATCGTGCTCCGAAGCGGTCATGGGCCGCAATGGTCGTGGGCCGAGGCGGTCGGGCCCCGTAGTAAGTCCTGCAGCGGGTCTGGCGGCTCAGGAGGTGAGCGGCGGCCTCGGGCCCTCGTCGCGGCGCGGCGCGGGTGAGCCGTCCTCCCTGATGACCTCGCCGTGGATGACCTCGCCCGTGACGACCTTGCCGTCGGGGCGGTGGATACGGGCCTGCTGGAAGGCGCTGCCCAGGCTGCCGGCGCCGGCAGCGCTCATCCGGCGCTCCAACGACCGCTCCGCGTAGCGGCTCAGCAGCGAGCGGACGGGCGGCAGGAGACATACCAGTCCGGCCACGTCCGACACGAGCCCCGGCAGCATCAGCAGCAGGCCGGCGAGCATCAGGAAGCCGTTTCCCTGGCTGCCCCGCTCCTCCTTGGCCTCTTCGGGCGTCTGGCCCGCCTGCTGGCGCTGGAGTGTCTCGGTGAGGTTCCGGAAGGCGCGGCGGCCGGCCCGCTTGATGACCACGGCGCCGAACACGGCGCCCGCGACCAGCAGCAGGAAGACCGTGAGTCCGCCGGCGGCGGACGCCACGACGGTCAACAGCCAGATTTCGAGCACCAGCCAGGCTGCGATGCCCAGCGGCACGAAGGTACGCGCGCGTGAGCGCTTGGGGACTGTCGGGGGCGGTGAGCCGGTCGTCATGCCTCCCAGTGTGCCTGGGCGGGCGCCTGAACGGCGTAAGGACAAGATCAGGAGGGCTTGCGCCCGAGCAGCTTGTTCGCCCGGGAGCCGACGCCCCACGCCGTCACGCGCCACAGTGCCTCGACGACGATGTCGCGGCTCATCTTGCTGTCCCCGAGCTCACGCTCGACGAAGGTGATGGGCACCTCGACCACGTTGTAGCCGGCTTCGACCGTGCGGCGGGCGAGGTCCACCTGGAAGCAGTAGCCCTGGGACGCGACTTCCTCAAAGCCGAGCCCGACCAGCGTCTCGGTGCGAAAGGCCCGGAAGCCGCCCGTGACGTCCCTGATCGGGACACCGAGGAGCATACGCGAGTACGTGCTGCCGCCGCGAGAGAGCATCTCGCGGGACTTGGGCCAGTTGACGACGCGGCCACCCGGCACCCAGCGCGACCCGAGGACCAGGTCGGCGCCCTTGAGCGCGGTCAGCAGCCGGGGCAGCTCCTCGGGCTGGTGCGAGCCGTCGGCGTCCATTTCCACCAGGACGCCGTACTCCCGCTCGATGCCCCAGCGGAAGCCCGCCAGATAGGCCGCGCCGAGCCCCTCCTTGCCCTTGCGGTGCAGGATGTGGACCTGGTCGTCGGCCGCCGCGATCTCGTCGGCGATCTTGCCGGTGCCGTCGGGGCTGTTGTCGTCCGCGACGAGAACGTGCGCGTCGGGCACCGCGGACCGGACCCGGGAGACGATCGGCTTGATGTTCTCGGCCTCGTTGTAGGTCGGAATGATGACCAGAACTCTGCCGAGCGGGCCGTAACGCCTCTGACCGCCGTCGTTCACTACTGCCCCTTAATGTCGTGCACAGAGGGACCACCATAGCGAGCATGCCCGGTCGCCCCCGCACGGCGTGCTCCGGGGTGTCGGGCAGTGCCAAGTCGTTTCTGCGGATCGGGGCCCGGCGTCCTTCGGGCCGACCTGGGACCCGCTGGCTGCGGGTCGACCGAAAGCCGTTGTCTACTGAACGTCCGGGCCCCACCCGGGTACCACCCGCCGACCTGCTGAAACCTTCCCTCGCCCCGAGGCGCGGGCGCTGAACCTGGCTCCGGGTGCGGATGCGCCGGTGCGGCACACCGCCCCATGACCCAGCGGCGTTCGACGACTGCGTGGAGGTTCGGCGGTCGGACGTCCTGCGGTGGACCCGGCCGAACCTACCCGTGGATGGCCGCTTTCTGTCAACAGCCACCCGACCTGCGGGTTTGGGTCAAATCACCAGGTCAGTGCGGAAGGTGGCCAAGTGACACGAGAGCCTTCGGGAACACCGATCGGCCGTATCGGGCCCGTACACATCACTCATTCGGTCGCAGGAAAACTGTTTGTCCGAAGAGCACCGTCCGCAGACAGACGGGGAGTTCGGCGCCGGGAGTGAGATCCGGCAGCCCCGGCGTTCCCGAGCGCGGGTCGGTCGACCAGCGGGCGACCCGGTCGTCCGGGGTCTGCACCACGAGCTCGTCGGTGCGCCACAGGGCGTAGTCGGCGGGCGCGCCGGGAACCAGGGTGCCCGCGTCGTCCCGGCCGATCGCCCGCCAGCCGCCGCGCGTGTGGGCGGCGAAGGCGGCGCGCACCGAGATCCGGTGCTCGGGCGTGCGGTGGAAGGCCGCGGCGCGCAGCGTGCCCCAAGGGTCGAGGGGGGTGACGGGGCTGTCGGAGCCGAAGGCCAGCGGCACACCCGCGCGCAGCAGGGCGGCGTACGGGTTGAGCGTACGGGCCCGCTCGGCGCCCAGGCGCCCCGCGTACATGCCGTCGGAGCCGCCCCAGACCGCGTCGAAGGCGGGCTGCACGGAGGCGGTGAGGCCCAGCTCGGCGAAGGCGGCGATCGTGGCGGGGGTGAGCATCTCGGCGTGCTCGATACGGTGGCGGGCGCCGCGTACCCGGGCGATACCGAGCTTCTCGGCGGCCGCGCGCACCCCGTCGACCACGGAGCCGACCGCGGCGTCCCCGATGGCGTGGAAGCCCGCCTGGAGCCCGGCCTCGGTGCAGGCCGTCACATGGGTGGCGACGGCCGCCGCGTCGAGGTGGGCGGCGCCGGTGTGGGGCGCGTCGGCGTAGGGCTCGTGCAGGCAGGCCGTGTGCGAGCCGAGGGAGCCGTCGACGAAGAGGTCGCCGGCCGCGCCGATGGCGCCGAGTTCGCGGATGCGACGGGCGTCCTCGGCGTCGGCGACCTGCTCGGCCCAGTAGCCGAAGACCTGTGGCCCCGGCTGCTCGGCGGCGAGCCTCAGCAGGCCGGTGAAGTCCTCCTCGTCGGAGATGTCCGGCCCGCCGCACTCGTGGACGGCGCCGATGCCGAGCGAGGCGGCCCGCGCGAGCGCCGCGCGCTGCGCGTCGGCCCGCTGGCGCGGGGTGATCGCCCTGTGGGCGGCCGTGCGCACCGCGTGGTGGGCCGCGCCGGTGAGCGGTCCTTCGGGGTGATAGCCCGCCATCCGGGTGACCCCGGGCACCAGGTCGAGCAGCCCCGTGCTGACGACGGCCGAATGGACGTCGACCCGGGGCAGGTACAGCGGTCGGCCGCCCGCCGCCCCGTCGAGCTCGGCGCGCGAGGGATGGCGCTGCTCGGGCCAGCGCGTGGCGTCCCAACCGTGCCCGAGGACGACCTGCCCGTCCGGGCGGGCGGCGGTGTGGGCCCGTACCAGCTCCAGGGCCTCGGTGAGCGAACGCGCCGTGGACAGGTCCAGGCCGGTGAGCGCGAGGCCGGTGGATGTGGTGTGGACGTGCGCGTCCGTGAACGCCGGGGTGACCAGCGCCCCTTCGAGGTGGATTACCTCGTCGACGCCCGTGGCGAAGGCGTCGGCCGCCCCTTCCGAGCCCACCCAGGCGACGTGTCCCCGCTCGACGACCATTGCGGTGGCGAACGGGTCGGCGGGGCTGTGGACTTCTCCACCGCGCAGCAGCACGGTGCGGTGTTCGGCGGCCCCTGGGGCGTTGTGCTCGGTCATGCCGACCAGTCTCGCCCCTCGCGCGGGGGGTTTTGCCCGCGGGGTCAGAGCTGCGGGGGGCGCGCCTCGTACGGGGTGGAGAGGACCACGGTAGTGCGGGTGGAGACCCCGGCGAGGGAGCGGATCCGGCTCAGCAGGTGTTCCAGTTCGAGGGGGGTGGCGACCCGCACTTTGAGGATGTAGTTCTCGTCGCCCGCGACGCTGTGGCAGGCCTCGATCTCGTCGACCTCGGCGAGCCGCTCCGCGATGTCGTCGGGGGCGCTGGGGTCGAACGGTTTCGCCGAGATGAAGGCGGTGAGCGGCAGACCGACGGCCTCCGGGTCGACCACGGCGGCGTAGCCGCGGATGACGCCCCGCTGTTCCAGCCTGCGCACCCGCTGGTGCACGGCCGAGGTGGACAGGCCCGTGGCCTTGCCCAGGTCGGTGTAGCTCATCCGCCCGTCCTTGACGAGCAAATCCACGATCTGACGATCCAGCTCCTCCATAACGGATCAACCTATTGCCCCGGAGGGCTTCCGGCACAGCCTGAGGCGGTCCGCGGGGGCACCTGCGGCGGGCATGTGACGAAGACCACAGGGTTGTGGCCGTGTCCACCGAGCCTGCACGGTTACCGCGCGAGCGCGACGGGAAGTGCTTGCTGTGGTCGAGGTCGCAGTGCCTTTGTCGGCCCACCTGAGGGGGAGAACTTCCATGCAGAGACTGAAGCGCACCGGACGTACCGGACCGGAGTCCGTCGAATCTGTCGAATCTGTCGAATCCTTCGAATCCGTCGATGAGGACGAGTTCGACGACTACGACACCTTCGAGATGTACCGGGTGCTCTGCCCGGACTGCACCCAGCCCATCGCGCTGCTCGCGGACGAGACCGTCCTGCCCGAGCACGCGAAGTGCCCCACCCCGTGGAACCCGTTCGGGCTCACGGCGTGCACCGGCACGGGCCGGCCGTCGTCGGACGCCAAGCCCGCCGACGCGTCCCTGGACGTGCAGGAGCAGGAGACCGCGCTGATTCTGACACTCCCCCAGGGACTGGACTGGCGGACGCAGCCCTTCTCGCACGTCGGCGGTCAGGGCTCGCGCCCGCTCAAGGCCGCGCAGCTGCGGCGCGCCGCCTGACTCAGTCGGCACTCCAGTACGTCCCACGCACCATGGCGTCGAGTGACGCCCTGTGCAGAATCATGGTGTCCGGGTCCGCGGGGACCCGGACCTCACCGAAGTGCACCTGCCGGTAGCCGATGCGCAGCATCAGGACGGCGTGCCGCAGGGCGGCGTACAGCGTGTGGAACTCCATGTCCCGCGGTGTGTGGCCGGTGAGTTCGGCGTAGCGACGCTCGATGTCCGCCCGCTGCAGGAAGCCCGGCAGGCCGGGCTGTCCCATGGACTCGGTCAGGTCCTGGAAGAAGCGGTGCAGATAGACCGTCCAGGCCAGGTCGAGTTCGCGCGGGCCGTAGGCCGCCATCTCCCAGTCGAGTACGGCGGTGGGCTCGAAACCGTCGTAAATGATGTTGCCTATACGGGCGTCGCCCCAGCTCAGCACGGCCGGCGCGGACTCCTCGGGCCAGTGCGTCTCCAGCCAGTCGAAGGCGGACTCGATGAGGGGTGAGCGGGCGACGCCGTCCACCACCCAGGCGTAGTAGGCCCGTTGCCCCTCGACATGGCGGCGCAGCGGGCTGCCCGCGCCCGGCGGCAGCAGGAACCGCGCCTCCTTCGCCGGGAATTGGTCGTGCAGCCGCGCGAGGACGGTGAGCGTGGCGTCCTGGAGACGGGCGCGCTCGGCGTCGGTGGCGGAGTGCAGCCAGTTGCCTTCGTACGTGTACGGCATGACGTCGGGCGGGACGCGCCCCTCGGCCCGCTCCATGACGAAGAAGGGCGCGCCGAGCGGGCCGGGGTCCTCCTCCAGCCACAGGGCGCGCGGCACGGGGACGCCGGTGTGCTCGGCGACGAGGCTCATGACGCGGTGCTGGCGGGCCATGTCGTAGACGGGGAAGACGGTGTACGCCGCCGGGTCCGCGGCCAGTCGCAGGGCGCAGCGGGGCGCCGGGGCCGACGGGTGGTCGAGGTCGAAGAGCAGGGTCTCGCTGGACATGCCGTTGGACGCGGGGGCGTGGACGCCGGTGACGCGCGCGCCGGGCAGGCGGCCTGCGAACCAGGCGGTCAGGCGGCGGCCGAGCTCCTCGGGGTCGCGGGTGGTGGTGCGGGGGCGAGGTGCGGTGGTCATGGCGGTACTCCCGTCTGGGGGACTCCGGAACTTCACGATTCGCGGGCTCCGGGGCCCCGGGACCAAGAGCCCCTGAGGTGGCGGCCCGCTGGGAGGCCAGGGCTTAGTGCTGACGGGGCTCGGAGGCCTGCGGGGGTGCGGGCCCCGGTTGTGCGGGTCGATGGGGCACCGAATAAGCGGGCGCGGGCTTGCGGGCCCCCGGCGTGCGCCCCGGGCGTACGTGCCTGCCGAGCGCGCGGTGCCGTGCGTGAGCGGTGCCGTGCCGTGCCGTCCGTGCCGTCCGTGCCGTGCGTGGGCGCCGGGGCCCGCGACGCCGCGGAGATCGACCGGGCGCCCCCTAGGGCGCCACCGAGTCGTAGCCGGTGAAGCCGCTGGGGTCGTGTCGGCCGAAGGTGCCGTGCTCGAAGATGCCGTGGCCGATGCGCCCGTCGAGGGTGAAGCGGGCGGCGTGGTCGGTGACGCCGTACGCCGCCATGGGGTGGGCCGCGGGGTCGGACAGGTCGTAGGTGCGCCGGTCTGTCCAGTCGCGGCCCATCCAGGTGCCGTGCTGCCAGTCGGTGGCGGGCGGGTAGCCGGCTCCGACGGCCAACGGCGAGGAGTTCAGGATCTCCACGCCCAGCTCAAGCGGCTTGCGGGCGGGGTCGGAGAGGTGGATGACGGCGCTCTCCGGGTGACGGGTTCCCGGACGGTAGGTGATGTCGGCGTGCGGCCAGCCGAGCTGGATGTCGTGTTCGCCGTCGCGCACCCAGAGTGCCTCGTTGAGGTTGCGGTGTCCGTCGGCGTCCTCCTGGGCGATCACCATCAGGAAGCGGTCGTCGAAGCGCACCGGGACCCAGAGCCAGTGGAAGCCCTCGGGGCGGTGTTCCTCGGCGGCCCGGCCGCCGTCCTCGCCCGGGATGGGCCGCACGCCCCAGCTGCGGTCGCGTGTCCCCGTCCACTCCCCCGCCGCGACGGGTATCTCTTCGCCGCCGGCGCGGATCACGCCCGTGCAGCCGCCGGCCTGGACGAAGCGGCGCCCTTCGAGCATCAGGCGGTCGCCGCGCCGCTGGACGTGGTGCGGTTCCCAGACGGCGGGGAAGTCCGCGGTCCAGGTGATGTCGTACGACAGGGAGTCCGGGTTTTCCGGGTCGGCGTCGCAGTGCAGGGTGAAGCGGCGCAGCGGTTCGTCGACGGTGATCCGCAGCGGGCCGACGCGGAGGTTCATCCGGTCGTCGGTGAGCGCGTCGGAGGCGCGTACGGCATGCAGTTGATCACCGATGCGCAGCGTCGCGTAGGCGTCGATCACCCCGGTGTTGGGGTAGACGCCGAGGCCTGCGATCAGCAGGGCGCGGCCGGTGTGGTCGACCAGGTGGAAGATGCACCGGTCGTAGGCGTTGCGGTCGCCCGTCGCGACATGCTTCATCGACAACGGGGCCTGGTGGATGGGGTATTCGTCGAGCGCGATGGGGCGGTCCTCGGCCATGGCTGTCCTCCTGGGCGCGGACGTGGGGCGTTCGCCGGGTCACCGCGGCGTGAACGGGGAGCCGCCGGACACCCCCTGACGGGATGCGGCGCCACCAGGTGGCGCGGCCCCCGGCGGCAGATATGACGGTACGTCAGAAACTGCGTTCAGGGCCATACTCGTGTCACCGCCCGCCCGCCGTCCGCCCACGGGACGGTCACACCATGAACAGACGCTCGAATCGGCCGGGCGATAACCCCGGCGGCCTGGCGCAGTTGGTCATGCATGACCCAGCTTTTCACCACCGCGATCGGTGAGGGACGCCGGCGCCATGCGTCCCCCATGCCGGAAGAATCGGTTCCGCAGCCTGCGGATCCGCCCCTCTACCGCGCCCTCATGTACCAGTGGCACAGCGCGGGGCGGACCCTGCCGGGACGCCGCGACCCGGAGTGGGTCCGGCTCGTGGCGTCCCCCGGCTGGCCGGAGCCCGGGTGGAGCAGGCAGAGCGGATCAGCGGGACTCGGGCCCCGCTAGGTGGCGGGCGATGACCATGCGCTGGATCTGGTTCGTACCCTCGACGATCTGGAGCACCTTCGCCTCCCGCATGAAGCGCTCGACCGGGAAGTCCAGGGTGTAGCCGTAGCCGCCGAGCACCTGGACCGCGTCGGTCGTCACCCGCATCGCCGCGTCCGTGCAGAACAGCTTCGCCATGGCGGCCTGCCGTGAGAACGGCCGCCCGGCGTCCCGCAGGCGCGCCGCCGCGAGGTACAGGGCCCGGCCCGCCTCGATCTGGGTGGCCATGTCCGCGAGCATGAAGCGCAGCCCCTGGAAGTCGGCGATCGGCCGGCCGAACTGCTGCCTTCCCGTCGCGTACGACAGCGCCTCGTCCAGCGACGCCTGCGCCACGCCGATCGCGCAGGCCGCGATACCCAGACGGCCGGAGTCGAGCGCGGACAGCGCGATCGCGAAGCCCTGGCCCTCCTCGCCGAGACGGCGCGAGTCGGCCACCCGTACGCCGTCGAAGTGCAGCTGGGCGGTGGGCGAGCCCTTCATGCCCATCTTCTTCTCGGGCAGCGCCGCGGTCAGGCCCGCTGCGTCGCCGGGCACCAGGAACGCCGAGATGCCCCGGGCGCCCTCGCCGCCGGTGCGCGCCAGGACGGTGTAGAAGTCGGCGATCCCGCCATGGGTGATCCAGGCCTTCGTACCGGTGATGATCCAGTCGTCCCCGTCGCGCACCGCCTTGGTGCTCAGCGAGGCGGCGTCGGAGCCGGAGGCGGGCTCGGAGAGGCAGTAGGCGCCGAGCAGGCCGCCGCCCAGCATCGCGGGCAGGTGCTCGCGCCGCTGCTCCTTGGTGCCGTATCCGGCCAGCGCGTGGCAGGCGAGGCTGTGGACGCTCACGCCCAGGCCGACCGTGAGGCGGGCTGCGGCGAGCTCTTCGAGTACCTGAAGATAGACCTCGTACGGCTGGTCGCCGCCGCCGTACTCGGCGTCGTACGGCAGGCCGAGCAGGCCGGACTCGGAGAGCAGCGAGAAGACGGGGCGCGGGAAGTGCCCGGCGTCCTCCTCCGCTGCCGCCTGGGGTGCGATGTCGCGCTGGATCATGTCGCGTACGAGCGCGAGCAGATCCCGGGACTCTTCGGTGGGCAGCTGTCGTTCCACCGGCTGCGGGGCGCGGTCGGGCATTGCGGCGTACTCCTCCCTTTCGGGCACTGCGGCGGTCGCACGCGCAGGGTGTGGCGGCGCCGCCGGGTCTCACTACCAGAGCCGCTCCGCGTACTCCCGGATCACGGAAGTTGCTGGCCAGCGGCTGTGGCGGGTTGAGTATGCCCGATGGAAGGGGTTCCGTCACGGGTCATGGGGCGGGCGCCGGCGCCGGGCACTCGGGGACCAGCTCCCCAATCGTACGAAGAGTGGAGCGCAGCAGCCGCACGAGCAGCTCACGCACCTCGTCGCGGTCCAGCTCCTGATGGCCCAGCCAGTCCAGCGTGACCCCTTCGACGCCGGTCATCCAGCTGATCAGCGCCAGTCGGGCGATCAACGGTATGTCACGGCGGCCGTAGGCACCCTCCGCGATGGTGGCGATCAGCTCCTCGCGCACCGCGTCGCGGATCGCCTGGACCTGGGTGTCGAAGCCGACGCCGCCGGTGACGATCGTGCGGTACGCCGCCTGGTTGTGCTGGGCGTAGCGCAGATAGCCGTCCATGGTGCGCTGGAGGCGCTGGGTGGGCGCCAGGTCGGTGTCGCTGCCCGCCCGCGCGACCAGTTCGGCGACCGATTCCTCGACGATGGCGAGGTAATAGCCGCGCTTGCTCTTGAAGTAGTAGTAGATGAGGCCCTTGGCGACGCCCGCGTGCCGGGCGATGTCGTCCATCGACAGTGCGTCGTACGACGTGTCGGCAAACAACTTCCTTCCGGTCGCGAGGAGTTCGGCGCGGCGCAGCTGGGATCGTTCGGTCGATCCGCGCTGTTGACTAATATTCAAATTCGGCCCTAGTCTCCAACTGCCACAGGATCCCCGCAGTATGACAGACCTGCCCAACTCCGGTCCCGCGTCGTCCTGTCGGCGGTATTTCGAGGTGCTTTCAGCATGCTTTGAACGCACCTCCAAGCACCTCCACGCACCTCCACGCACTCCCCCTGCGCACCGGACGACGTACGGGAGGAACACAGTGAGCGCAGCCAAGCGGCCACCTGCCGAGGGCAGAACGGCCTGGAAGAAGACCGCGGTCGTCGCGATGCCGGCGGTGCTGGCGGTCGGGGTGATGGCTTCCATGATGGGCGAGGGCGCGCTGGCCGCGTCGTTCGCCGTCTCGGGCACGACTTTCCAGGTGGCGTCGGGAAAACTGACGAGCCAGGGGCTGTCCAGTTATGTACAGACGGACCGGTCGGCGGACGGCAAGGGGCATCCCGTCGCGCTCCTTGGCATCGGTGACGCCAGACTCAGCGACATCTGCCAGGCCGCCGAGGTCGAGACGCCCGTCGGGAAAGTCGTCTTCAAGCTGACCGCGGGCGGCAAGGCCGGTGAGGTGACGGCCAGCAGCCTGGTCATCGACGCCGAGGACCTCGTCGGTGACGCCCGCTTCGGTACGGCGGAGATCGGCCGGGACGCCTCGACCCTCGACCAGGTGCCGGGGGTGAAGGGCGAGGCGGGGAAGTTCGGGCTGCAGGCCGGGGACATCGAGGTCGCGGGCGTGAAGTCGCACGCCTGGTCCGCGACCGGCGGGAACTTCCGGCTGAAGGGGCTCAGCATCGATGTGAGCCTGGACGGCAAGAAGTGCTTCTGACGAATCCGGTCAGGGGCCGGCTGGAGAAGCGGCTCCCGTACCCCGACGCGCGGCGCCGTCTGCGGGCCTGGCGGCGCACCCGGCCGTTCTGGGGCGGACTGCTGCTGTTGCTCGGGGGCGTCGAGCTGCTGCTCGTGCCGCTGTCGCCGCTGACGGTCCTGGTGAGTCTCGGGCTCGGCGGGCTCGCGGCGATCGGCATCGGGCTCGCGCTGATCGTCGCGGGGCTGTTCCTGTGGTACCTGCCGCACACCCGCCACTACGTGAGCATCAACGCGCTGCTGCTGTCGGTGCTGTCCTTCGCCGCGACGAATCTGGGCGGGTTCCTGGTCGGGATGGGGCTGGGGATCGCGGGCAGCGCGATGGGCTTCGGCTGGACGCCCGCCCCGGACGGGCAGGAGGAGCAGGAGCGCTCACCGCTGCACGACGGGCAGGGACCACGGACCCTCGCGGCCGCGCTGCCCGTCGTCCTGCTGGCCACGCTCGGCGGCGGCCCGGTGCACAAGGCACCGGAGCCCGGCGCCGTCCTCGTGCCGCGCACGACGCCGACCGTGACCACATCCCGTTTCGCCCCGGACGGCTTTCTGATCGCCGGGGTGCGGGAGGTCCAGACGGTCGAAGGACCGGTGAAGGCGATGGTCCTCAAGATGCGGTCCGCGTCCCTCTCCGACTACCGGCTCAAGACCCGCGACGGCCACGACGAACTCGCCCTCGGCGCGGACACCCTGGACCTGAGCGGCGATGTGACGCTCTACCTCACCAAGTTCAGCGGATGCCTCCAGGGGATCCTGTGCCTCACTTTCACCCCGGACGGCCTGCCGGTGCCTCCCGTTGTGCCGCCCTTCGTCTTCATGACCGATGTCAGCGCCGAACAGGCCCTGGTCACCTCGGACTTGATCGTCACCGACGGGCTGACGCTGGAGGCGTCGTGATCCAGATCCAGGCGGCGCTGTTCTGGTCGTACGCGATCGGGGCGACCTTCGCCCTGCCGGCGGGGCGCCAACTCCAGTGGTGGGAGCGGTCGGTGCGACGCGATGGCCCACGGACGCGCAGCCGCGCCGCCCATCCCCATCTCGCGCTCACCCTTGTACGGGCTGATGGGCGTCCCCCGTCAGCGCTGGAGGGCCGACGAGGAGCTCACCCGGGCCGCCTGAGCGCCGGCTGGGCAGATTCGGCTTCGGGTCACATGAGTCCGGCGCCGGTGACGAACATGGCCAGGAGGACGACCAGGGTCCAGCCCAGCAGGTGCTCAAGCACCTTGGGGCCGTCCTTGGGGCCGCCGGTCCGGGCGCGGGCGCTTTCGGCAGTGTTCACGGTCGCGGCAGTCATGGGATCCCACTCGGTCGCGTGGCAGTCGATGTCCCCCGAGAGACGCCCCACAGTGACAGCGGGACCGGCCCCGAGGTACATGACGTTGGTCACGCACCCCGGGGCCTCCAACGGCTCAGCGGATGCCGACGGCTCCCAGAGCCCGCTGCTGGGCGAGTTTCGGGTGGGCGGGCCAGTAGACGTAACAGACGCCGCCTGTGCCGGACACCACTTTCCCCGCCGCGTTGTAGCGCTTGGTCCTGAGCCAGATGTTCTCCCACTCACGTCGTCTGTAGACGCGGCGTACGGCCTGATTGTTCGGCGATGCCGGGTCGTTCGCGATCACGTCGCCGTCCGGAGTGAAGCCGATGACCGTCATCAGGTGGCCCGCCGTGCCGTAGCCGGCGCCCGTCAGCTCCTTCTCCAGGAAGGACTGCGACGTAATGACCGGGATGCCCGCGCGGACCAGGGTCTCCAGGTCGCTCAGCGAGTGGAGCCGGGTGACGACCGCGCTCATGTCCTTGTACGTCGCGGCGTACGCGGCGTTGAAGGGCCAGTTGCCGCAGCCGTCGTACTGGTAGTCGAAGGTGTAGCGCGCCGCGTGACAGACCTGCGGATCGTCGAAAGCGGGGTTCACCCAGGCCAGGTCGCGTGCGGTGGGCTTGCGGCCCCAGTACTCGATGATCATCTGCGAGGAGGTGGGGCTGCACCATGCCTCACCGCCGTTGTCGTACTCCGGGTACTGCCCGACATGCGTGTTCTGCGAGTAGCGCGGGACGATCAGCTCCCGGCCGGCCCGCGGCGTGGAAGCCGGGACGGTGAAGCGGTCCGGGATGTCCGACGCCATGGCGCCGGCCCGCCAGACCGCCGGGGTGAGCCGGGTGCCGGGCTTGCGGTGCAGCGTCAGCCGCAGCTGGTACGAGGCCACGCGCAGGCCGCTCGCCGGGTCGTCGATGGCGAAGGTGTCGGTCCAGACGCTGCTCCTGCCGTCGCTCTGGTCGTCGACGGAGGTGCGCTTGATGTCGGTGTCGCCCGCGGCCCAGCGGCCCAGCACGTACCAGGGCGTCTTCCCGCCGTCCGAGTAGGTGCCGCTCAGCTCGACCGCCAGCCAGGTGCCGGCCGGGGTGTGCGCGTTCCAGGAGGCGATGACCTCGGTCGCGGGGACCGGGCACCGGTGGACCGGCGAGGTCCAGGTCGCGCTCTCCCAGGTGGAGGTCGTGCCGGTGTGCGGATCGGTGTACTCGGTGCGGCCGGACGGCGTGGCGATGACCAGCGACGGCCGGCGGCCCGCCGCGACCCTGGTGCCCGAGCCGGCGCCGCCCCGCCAGTCCCGGTAGGTGGACCAGAACCGGTTGTCGACGAGCGGGGTGCGCGGGGCGGCCGCTGCACCGGTGGGCGAAGCGGCGGCGGGGACCGCGGCGGATGCCGCGGCCGCGCCCGCCGCCACCGCGACTGCGGCGGTCAGAACAGTTCGGCGCGAAGCGGATCTGGTCATGGTCATGGACCCCCAAATGAGATGCGGATGGCGCGGCAGGTGCACGACAGTGGGCCCAACTATGGTCGGTTACGGCGGACTTCTGCCAGCACCTGACACCGCGTGGTTCCCACCAATATTGGTATCGACCACTGGTGTGACCTGCGAGGCGCCCGGGGCCGGACATCTCCTAGGGTGGACAGAGTGAAACACCTCGACCGGCTCGCCGCCCTGCTGACCGCACTGCCGCCCTCCTGCGGCCCGGTGCGGCTGATCGCCGTCGACGGGCACGCGGGCTCGGGCAAGAGCACCTTCGCGGCCCGGCTCGCGGCGGCGCTCGGCGGCGCCCCCGTACTGCATCTCGACGACCTGGCCACCCATGAGGAGCTCTTCGCCTGGACCGGACGGCTGCGCGAGCAGGTGACCGGACCGCTCTCCCGCGGCGAGAGCGCGCACTACGCCCCCTACGACTGGTCGCTGCGCCGCTTCGGCCCGCCGCGGCTCCTGGGCCCCGCGCCGGTGGTGATCGTCGAGGGAGTGGGAGCCGGGCGCGGGGCGGTGCGCCCGGATCTCGCGTGGCTGCTGTGGATGGATCTGGACGCGCGACAGTCGTGGGAGCGGGGCCGGCGCAGGGACGGACCGGCCCAGTCCGGCTTCTGGGACGGGTGGACAGCGGCGGAGACGCGCCATTTCGCGGCCGACCCGTCCCGCCCGTACGCGAATGCGCTGGTACAGGAGGGGCAGGAGGGGTACAAGTGGCACTGTGGGCCCTCAGCGACAGCGCGGCCGACCCTTTCGGTCACTGCGCGTGACCACCAGCCCCCGCCTCCCGAAACGGCTTGAAAACCGCCCTCGGGAGTGCCTCAACTCCGCTTGACCCAGGGGGCGTACAGGTCTTACGTTCTCAATGTGCGGCTTTCCGGAGCCGCCGCAGACGCGAAGCCCCCGGTTGTTCCCCCGTGATCGGGGGCTTCGTTCTGCCTCCGCAGCCCCCGTCGGGCCGCCCAGTGGCGTCATTCGCTCACCCTCGGTCACCGTGTGCGGCCGACCTGCGCCACCCTTGGGCCGTAGCTCTCTGCACAGGTACGATGCCCTTCGGTGCGGTCAAATCCCGTCCGCGGCAAGGCGGTTCTGATCTGGTTCTGCGACCTGCCGACGGGCGCCGGCCCGGCGGCACATCACGGGGGGCACAGTTTGTGGTGGACGTGACGGACTTCGGCACGCAGGGTGTGAACGCCCCGGCCGACCTCGCCTGGCTGCGCGGTGTCGATGCCTACACGATGGGCGGATATCCACAGGCGGAGGAGGAGTTCAGGGCCGCCGTGCGAATGGATCCCGGCATGGCCGACGGCTGGCTGGGGCTGCACGCCCTGCGCGTCGACACGACCACCGCCCTGCTGCGCATGTACCGCCACCGCGAGCGCTTCGGCGAGCAGCGCGCCCGGCACCGTCGCACCATCAACTCCTGGTACTGGCTGGGCTGGTGGGTGCAACCCGTGCTGGAGAGCCCGCGCGATCTGCTGCTCGCGCACGCCTCGCACTGGCTCGACGGCCGCCATGTACCCGAGCTGGACCGGGCGCTGGCGGGCCTGCCGCCGGTGGACGCCGACCCGCAGGTGCGTTTCCTGCACGCGTGCCGCGCGTATCTGGTCAAGGACTGGGAGCAGCTCGTACGGCATACGGACCCGCTCGTCAACGACCCGCTGCTGGGCATCGAGACGGGTCTGTTCGGCGGCATGGCGCGGGTGCGCCTGGAGGTGTTCGGGCAGGCCGAGCCGATGCTGTCGGCCGCCCTGATGCGCTGTCGCAGTGAGCAGCCGCAGCGCAAGGAGCTGCGCTACTGGCTGGCCCGCGCGCACGAGGGCACCGGGCGCAGCGCCGCGGCGCTGCCGCTCTACCGGGCCGTGCACCGGGTGGACCCGGCCTTCATGGACACCTCGGCGCGGCTCGCGGCCATCGCCGAGGGGGACGGGTACGAGGACTCCACGGACTTCGCCGCGATGTCGCTCGCGGGGCTCGGCCAGGACACCGCGGACGCCACCGGCGATGCGGACACCCTGATCGGCCCGGACCCGCCGGAGGGCCGGGACCTGCGGCTCGGCGACGGGGTCCAGACGCCGCTCGGTGGCGTTGTCCCGCCGGTCGTGGGTGATGGCGTACGGGAGAAGGCGGTCATCCCGGTGCGGGCGGCCGTGCCGTCCTTTCCGGCCGGTGCGGCCGACCCCGCGCTGCTCGCCGACGCGCTCGCGGAGCTGGAGCGGATGGTGGGTCTGGATCCGGTGAAGCGCCAGGTCAAGGCGCTCTCCGCGCAGCTGAACATGGCTCGTCTGCGGTCCGGCGAGGGCCTTCCCGTACAGCCGCCGAAACGTCACTTTGTCTTCTCCGGGCCGTCCGGCACCGGCAAGACCACCGTCGCCCGGATCCTGGGTCGGGTCTTCTATGCGCTCGGACTGCTGGGCGGCGACCATCTGGTGGAGGCCCAACGGTCCGACCTGGTGGGCGAGTTCCTCGGCCAGACCGCGGTCAAGGCCAACGAGCTGATCGACTCGGCACTCGGCGGGGTGCTCTTCGTCGACGAGGCGTACAGCCTCTCCAACACCGGGTACAGCAAGGGCGATGCGTACGGCGACGAGGCTCTTCAGGTGCTCCTCAAGCGCGCCGAGGACAACCGGGACCACCTGGTCGTCATCCTGGCCGGCTACCCGGAGGGCATGGACCGCCTGCTGGCCGTCAATCCGGGGCTCTCCTCACGCTTCACCACCCGCGTCGACTTCCCCAGCTACCGCCCGCTGGAGCTGACCGCCATCGGCGGGGTGCTGGCCACCGAGAACGGTGACGCGTGGGACGAGGAGGCACTGGAGGAGCTGCGCAGCATCAGCGGGCACGTCGTCGACCAGGGCTGGATCGACGAGCTGGGCAACGGCCGGTTCCTGCGCACGCTGTACGAGAAGAGCTGCGCGTACCGCGACCTGAGGCTCTCCGGCTACCCGGCCACCCCCACCCGCGACGACCTGGCCACGCTGCGGCTGCCGGACCTGATGCAGGCGTACGGCGAGGTGCTTTCGGGCCGCGGTCCGGTGGGGCGCGGCCAGCAGGAACCACCGCTGTTGTGACGGGTGGTGTGCGTGCCCCGGCCGGGGCACGCACACCACCCGTACGTCACCCGACCAGGGCCACCTGGTCGGCGGCGTTCCCGACTGCCGGGGTGGCGTCCCGGGGCAGCCGGGGCACCGCCACCCGGTGGGCGGGATCGCGTACCTCGCCCACCAGCATCTCCAGGACGTCCTCCAGCGCGACAAGCCCGAGCACCCGTCCCGCCCCGTCCGCGACCTGCGCCAGATGCGTCGCGGCGCGGCGCATCACGGTCAGGGCGTCGTCCAGCGGCAGTTCGGCGCTGAGGACGGCCATCGGACGCCAGATCTGCTGGGGCACGGCCCGCTCGGTCTCCTCCAGGTCCAGTACGTCCTTGACGTGCAGGTAGCCCATGAAGGCACCGCCGTCGGCGCACACCGGGAAGCGCGAGTACCCGGTCCTGACCGTGAGCTCCTCGATCTCGCGGGGTGTGACCGAGGCGTCCACAGTGATCAACGAGGCGCGGTCGAGCAGGACGTCGGTAACCGGGAGGCTGCCCAGTTCCAGCGCGTCCTCCAGGCGTTCCTGCTCCCCCGGCTCCAGCAGTCCGGCCTGCCCCGAGTCCTCGACGAGGCGGTTCAGCTGCTCGCTGGTGAAGACCGACCCGACCTCGTCCCTGGGCTCGACGCGGAACAGCCGCAGCACAAGACGCGCACAGGCGCCGAGCCCGGTTGTCACCGGGCGGCACAGCCGTGCGAAGCCGACCAGTCCGGGGCTGAGCCACAGCGCGGTCTTCTCGGGGGCGGCCAGGGCGAGGTTCTTGGGGACCATCTCGCCGATGACAAGGTGCAGGAACACGACCACGGCGAGCGCGATCATGAATCCGAGTGGATGGATCAGGCCTTCGGGCAGGTGCACCGCGTGGAAGACGGGCTCCAGCAGATGCGCGACGGTCGGCTCCGCCACCGCGCCGAGAGTCAGCGAGCAGATCGTGATGCCGAACTGGGCCGCCGCCATCATCTGCGGCAGGTGCTCCAGGCCGTGCAGGACCTTCCTGGCGCGGGCGGAGCCGCCGGCTGCGAGCGGTTCGATCTGGCTGCGGCGTACGGAGATCAGCGCGAACTCGGCCCCGACGAAGAACCCGTTCGCCAGGACGAGCAGCAGGGCGAACAGCAGGTGCAACACGCTCATCGCACGGCCTCCGGGACCTGCGCCGTACGGACCAGACGCACCCGCTCGGCGCGGTGGCGGTCCACCTGCCGCACGCACAGGCGCCAGCCGGGCAGTTCGGCCCGGTCTCCGGGGGCGGGGATGCGCCCCAGCAGATCGGCGACCAGACCGGCCACAGTCTCGTACGGGCCCTCGGGCACTTCGAGGCCGATGCACCGCAGGCCGTCGACCCGGCAGCTGCCTTCGGCCTCCCAGGCGGCCTGGCCGTCCTCGGTGTGCACCGCGGCGAGCTCAGGACGCTCGGCGCCCTCGTCGTCGTGCTCGTCCCTGACCTCTCCGACGAGCTCCTCGACGATGTCCTCCAGGGTGACGACCCCTGCGGTGCCGCCGTACTCGTCGACGACGACGGCGATCGGCTGCTCGCTGCGCAGCCGGTCGAGCAGCTGCTGAACCGGCAGGGTCTCGGGCACCAGGAGCGGCGGGACGGCGACCCGGTACACCGAGGTCCGCAGCCGCTCGGCCACCGGCACGGCGAGCGCGTCCTTGAGGTGGACCATGCCCACGATCTCGTCGATGCGCTCCCGGTAGACGGGGAAGCGGGACAGGCCGGTGGCCCGGGTGAGGTTGAGGACGTCCGCCGCGGTCGCGGAGGACTGCAGGGCGCTGACCTTCACCCGCGGCGTCATGATGTGCTGCGCGGTGAGCCCGCCGAGCGAGAGGGACCGTACGAACAGATCGGCGGTGTCCTGCTCCAGCGTGCCGGCCAGCGCCGAGTGGCGGGCGAGCGAGACGAGTTCACCCGGGGTCCGGGCGGATGCCAGCTCGTCGGTGGGCTCGACGCCCAGCATCCGCACGACGCGGTTGGCGACCGAGTTGAGGAGGGAGATCACCGGCCGGAATACGGTCGAGAACAGGTACTGCGGACCGGCGACGAATCGCGCGACCTGCAGGGGCCTGGAGATCGCCCAGTTCTTCGGTACGAGCTCGCCGATCACCATCTGGACGGCGGAGGCGAGCAGCATGCCGACCACGACGGAGATACCGGAGACGGCGCCGTCGGGGACGCCGATGGCGGTGAAGGGGCCTGCGAGGAGGTGGGCGAGCGCGGGCTCGGCGAGCATGCCGACCACCAGGGAGGTGATCGTGATGCCGAGTTGGGTGCCGGAGAGCTGGAAGGACAGCTCGCGCAGCGCGGTGACGACGGTACGGGCCCGCCGGTCACCCGCCGCCGCGGCGCGCTCGGCGTCCGGCCGCTCCACGGTGACGAGGCCGAATTCGGCGGCCACGAAGAACCCGTTGGCGAGGATGAGGAGGAAGGCTGCGGCGAGCAGCACTAGCGGGATGGTCATGCCGCCGGCTCCGAAGAGGGGGCGGCGCAGGTACTACCGGACGATCCGTCCATTGCTGGAGGGAGTCACTCCTTGGGTCGCAGGTGCCCCGCGGCCCAGGTGCGGCCGTTCGGTGCGGGGCGGGGCGCTCTCGGCGCCACAGTCAACAGGGTAATCAAGAGTGGGCCGAGCGGGGCCGGGGCTAGGGCGTGTGTGTGCCGGAGCCGTGGAATTCCGCGAGGGCGCGCAGGGCGCGGGCGTCGCGGATGGCCTGCTCCTTGGCGATGCCGGGCTGGATGCCGAGGGCCGGCAGGCTGGTGCCGTCGCTCAGGTCGAGGAAGACCCAGGCGTCGCCGGGACGCAGGTTGACGCGGACGATCTCGGCCCACTCCAGTCGGCGCCTGGTGGTGAGGTTGACGACCGTGACCCCGGCCTCGTCCGCGACGACCTTGGGGCGGCTCAGCAGCAGCATGACGCCGAAGAACAGCAGCGCGGTGAAGATGAAGCTGACCCGCTCCCCCGGCGACAGGGTCTCCAGGAGCAGGGCGATCGCCGTGATGACGGCGAACATCGCCGCCCCGACGGTCAGCAGGACCGCCCTTGTACGGGTCGGCCGGAACGTGACCGGCAGTACGGGGAGTTCGGGCTGTGACACGGTGCCGGATTCCTTCGGGCGGGGTGGAGCGGGGGCGCCGGGGCGTAATGCGGTCAGAGACGGCAGGCGTGGATGGCCGTGGTGAGGATGGCGCGGGCGCCGATCTCGTAGAGGTCGTCCATGACGCGCTGGGAGTCCCTGGCGGGGACCATCGAACGGACCGCGACCCAGCCCTCGTTGTGCAGCGGCGAGATGGTCGGCGACTCCAGGCCCGGGGTGAGGGCGACGGCCGCTTCGAGGTGCTCGGCGCGGCAGTCGTAGTCCATCATCACGTAGCTGCGGGCCACCAGGACGCCTTGGAGGCGGCGCAGGAACTGCTGCACCTTGGCGTCGTCGGCGGGGGCGCCGGTGCGGCGGATCACGACCGCCTCCGACTTCATGATCGGCTCGCCGATCACTTCGAGGCCCGCGTTGCGCAGGCTGGTGCCGGTCTCCACGACGTCCGCGATGACCTGGGCGACCCCGAGCTCGATGGCGGTCTCGACCGCACCGTCGAGGTGCACGACGGCGGCGTCGATGCCATTGTCGGCGAGGTGCTTGGCGACGATGCCCTCGTAGGAGGTGGCGACCGTCATGCCGCCGAAGTCCTTGACGCCCTGGGCGGTGCCCGGCCGGGTGGCGTACCTGAAGGTCGAGCGGGCGAAGCCGAGCTGGAGGATCTCTTCGGCGCTGGCCCCGGAGTCGAGGAGCAGGTCGCGTCCGGTGATGCCGATGTCGAGCTTGCCGGAGCTCACATAGATCGCGATGTCACGCGGCCGCAGGTAGAAGAACTCGACCTCGTTCTCGGGGTCGACGAGGACGAGCTCCTTCGACTCCTTGCGCTGCTGGTAGCCGGCCTCATGGAGCATCTCCGACGCAGGTCCGGAGAGGGAGCCCTTGTTGGGAATGGCGATGCGCAGCATGAGGTCAGGTCCTTCGGTGCGGAGGGAGTTCTACAGACGGAGGGAACGGAACCGGCGTACGGGCTCAGAGATGGGCGTAGACGTCGTCGAGGGAGATTCCGCGGGCGACCATCATCACCTGGACGTGGTACAGCAGCTGCGAGATCTCCTCGGCGGCGGCTTCCTTGCCCTCGTACTCGGCGGCCATCCAGACCTCGGCGGCCTCCTCTACGACCTTCTTGCCGATCGCATGCACACCCTTGCCCAGCAGTTCGGCGGTACGCGAGGTGGAGGGGTCGCCGTTGGCGGCCTTGAGCTGGAGCTCGGTGAAGAGCTCTTCGAAGGTTTTGTTCGCCATGATGGTCCTAGAGTACGGGGTGGGGTACGGCGACTCAGCGCCAGGGTTCGGCGACGGTGCGCAGCGTGGCCGCGGTGGCGACTGCGGCGGTCACGGCCTCGTGGCCCTTGTCCTCGGTCGATCCTTCGATTCCGGCGCGGTCCAGCGCCTGCTGCTCGGTGTCGCAGGTCAGTACGCCGAATCCGATGGGAACCCCGGTGTCGACCGAGACCTGGGTCAGGCCCATGGTGACGCCCTGGCACACGTACTCGAAGTGCGGGGTTCCACCGCGGATGACGACGCCCAGTGCGACGATCGCGTCATATCCCCGGCCCGCGAGGACCTTGGCGACGACCGGCAGCTCGAAGCTGCCGGGGACGCGCAGGACGGTCGGCTCGTCGATGCCCAGCTCGTGCAGGGCGCGCAGGGCGCCGTCGACGAGGCCGTCCATGACCTTCTCGTGCCACAGGGCCGCGATCACTGCCACCCGCAGGTCTCCGCAGTTCTTCACGCTCAGTACGGGTGCGCCCTTGCCGCTCACAGCTCTCCTCGGTGCTCGTGCTCACTCATGATGTTCATGCCGGTGGTGCTTACTGGTTTCCGCAGGTGGACGCGGCGGGGTCCAGCCAGGGCAGGTCGTGCCCCATCCGGTCCCGCTTGGTCCGCAGATACCGCAGATTGTGCTCGCTCGCCTGGATCGGCATGGGCTCGCGCTGGGTGACCTTGAGCCCGTGTCGTACGAGCGCCGCGGTCTTGTCCGGGTTGTTGGTCATCAGCCTGAGGCTGTGCACGCCGAGATCCTCCAGGATCTGGGCGCCCGCCGCGTAGTCGCGGGCGTCGGCGGGCAGCCCCAGTTCGAGATTGGCGTCCAGGGTGTCGCGGCCGAGCTCCTGGAGTTCGTACGCGCGCAGCTTGGACAGCAGCCCGATGCCGCGCCCCTCGTGGCCGCGCAGATAGACCACGATGCCGCGGCCCGCCTCGGTGATGCGCTGCATCGACGCCTCCAGCTGGGGGCCGCAGTCGCAGCGCTGCGAGCGGAAGATGTCGCCGGTCAGGCACTCGGAGTGGACCCGGACCAGGACGTCCTCGCCGTCGCCGACCTCGCCGTGGACGAGGGCGACATGCTCGACGCCGTCGACGGTGGAGCGGTAGCCGTACCCGGTGAACTCCCCGAAGGCGGTGGGGAGATGGACCGTGGCCTCGCGGCGGACTGTGGGGTCCGAGGTGCGGCGGTACGCGATCAGGTCCTCGATCGAGATGATCGTCAGGCCGTGCTTGCGGGCGAACGGGATCAGCTCGGGAAGCCGCAGCATCACCCCGTCCTCACCGGCGATCTCCACGATCGCGCCGGCCGGGCGCAGGCCCGCGAGCCTGGCCAGGTCCACGGCGGCCTCGGTGTGGCCGTTGCGGACGAGTACGCCGCCGGGCTTGGCGCGCAGCGGGAAGACATGGCCAGGGCGGACGAAGTCACCCGCGACACTCCCGCCGCCCGCCAGCAGCCGCAGCGTGGTGGCGCGGTCGGCGGCGGAGATGCCGGTGGTCACACCGTGCGCGGGGCTCGCGTCGACGGAGACGGTGAACGCCGTACGCATCGACTCGGTGTTGTTCTCCACCATCTGCGGGAGGTCGAGCCGCTCCAGCTCGTCGCCCTCCATCGGGGCGCAGATCAGGCCGCGGCACTCGCTCATCATGAAGGCGACGATCTCGGGGGTGGCCTTCTCGGCCGCGATGACGAGGTCGCCCTCGTTCTCGCGGTTCTCGTCGTCCACCACGACGACGGGACGGCCCGCCGCGATGTCGCGGATCGCGCGCGCGACCGGGTCGAGAGCGAGGTCCTCGACGTTGTCGGTGCTGTACCAGGTGGGCAGGGCAGTGGTCATGCTGCAGCTCCTTCCAGGGCGGGCCGCACGCTCGCACGCGAGCGATGCCACCAGTCGTAGGCACCCCAGAGGACAAGGGCGAGGTAGACGACGTACACGAATCCGGAGAAGGCCAGTCCGCTGTTGAAGGCGAGCGGTACGCCGACGAGGTCGACCAGCAGCCAGGCGAACCAGAACTCGACCAGGCCGCGGGCCTGGGCGACCATCGCGACGAGCGTGCCGACGAAGATGTACGCGTCGGCCCAGGGGCTCCAGGACAGCGACGGGTACAGGGTGAAGAGCCCGCCGACGGCGAGGGTGCCGACGACCGCCGCGGCCAGCAGCTGACCGCGCTCGCGCCAGGTGGCGAAGCGGACGGCGATCGACCCGTCCTGGGCCTGCTGGCTGCCGCGCTGCCACATCCGCCAGCCCCACAGGGCGACGCCGATGACCAGCAGTTGCTTGCCGACGCCGCCGCTGAGGTTCGCCGATGAGTACGCGGCGACCAGGATGACGCCGGACAGGAACTGGGCGGGCCAGGTCCATATGGAGCGGCGCCAGCCGAGCGCGAGGGCGATCAGGCCGATGGTGTTGCCGATCATGTCGGACCACATGATGTGCTGTCCGAAGGCCGTGAAGGCCTCGCTGTTGAGCCAGGACACGGCGCTCACTTCACGGTCTCCTTCCGGTCCGCGCCGAGCAGCCGCTCGACGTACTTGGCGAGTACGTCCACTTCGAGGTTGACCGGGTCGCCGGCCTGCTTGATGCCGAGCGTGGTGAGGGCGAGAGTCGTGGGGATGAGGCTGATGGTGAAGTAGTCGATTCCCGCGTCGACGACGGTGAGGCTCACGCCGTCGACGGTGATCGAGCCCTTCTCCACCACATAGCGGGAGAGGTCCGCGGGGAGCGAGATCTTGACGATTTCCCAGTGCTCGGAGGGCTCGCGGCCGACGATCGAGCCGGTGCCGTCCACATGGCCCTGGACGAGGTGTCCGCCGAGGCGTCCGCCGAGCGCCATGGGGCGCTCCAGGTTGACGCGCGAGCCGACGTCGAGCGCGCCGAGGCTGGAGCGCTTCAGCGTTTCGGCCATCACGTCGGCGGTGAATTCGCCGTCCCCGAAGTCGACGACGGTGAGACAGACACCGTTGACGGCGATGGAGTCGCCGTGCTTCGCGTCTTCGGTGACGACGGGGCCGCGCAGGCGGAAGCGGGAGGCGTCGCCGAGGTTCTCGACAGCGGTGATCTCACCCAGTTCTTCGACGATTCCGGTGAACACGCTCAGCGCTCCTTCGGTGTGGCAGTAGTCGGTGTGGCGGTAATGCGCAGGTCGGGGCCGATGCGGACGGTCTCGGTCACATCGAGCCGCAACGCTTCGGTGAGGGTGGTGATTCCGGCGTCGCCGAGGGCGGCGGGGCCCGCGCCGAGCAGAACCGGGGCGATATAACCGGTGACGGTGTCGACCGCGCCCGCCGCGACGAAGGCTCCGGCGAGCGTCGGGCCGCCTTCGAGCAGCACGGAGACGACACCGCGGGCGTGCAGGGCGGCGAGCAGCGCGGGGATGTCAAGGCCGGTCGCGGTGCGCGGCAGCCGCAGCACTTCGGTGTCCGGCAGCTGCCGCGTGTCGGCGTCTTCGGCCACCGCGATCAGCGTGGGCGCCGCGTCGTCCAGGACGCGGGCACCGGGCTTGACGGCGGTGGCGGAGGTGTCGACGACGACGCGCAGCGGCTGGGTCGCGCCCTCGATACCGCGGACGGCCAGGTGCGGGTCGTCGGCGCGCATGGTGCCGGAGCCGACGACGACCGCGTCGGCCTCGGCGCGCAGCCGGTGGACGTCGGCGCGGGACTCGGCGGAGCTGATCCAGCGGCTGGTGGCGTCGGCGGCCGCGATCCGGCCGTCCAGCGTGGCGGCGTACTTCCACCGCACGTGCGGCCGCCCGCGCCGTACGGAGGTGAGCCAGGCGGCGTTGCCGGCCTCGGCCTCGGCGGCGAGCAGGCCCTCCTGGGCCTCGACGCCGGCCGCGCGCAGGGTGTCGCCGCCGCCGGTGGCCTGCGGGTTCGGGTCACCGACGGCGTACAGGACGCGGGTGACTCCGGCGGCGATCAGGGCCTGGGTGCAGGGGCCGGTGCGGCCGGTGTGGTTGCAGGGTTCGAGGGTGACGTACGCCGTACCGCCCCGGGCCCGCTCACCCGCTGCCCGCAGGGCGTGAACCTCGGCGTGCGGGCCGCCGGCCCGCTGGTGGAAGCCTTCGCCCGCGAGCTGCCCCGAGGCGTCGAGGATGACGCACCCGACGACCGGGTTGGGACTGGTGAAGCCGAGCCCGCGGGCGGCGAGCGAAATGGCTCGGCGCATGGCCTGTTCATCGGCTGCGGCTTGGGTGGCCACCGGGTCCTCCTGCCTTTACGGGGCACGGACTCCGGGGCCTGTCAATGACGACAGAAGAACGGGAACACCACTGGTCGGAGACGGCAACGCCGAGGCCGGAGGTACGGATCGCCCGTGGGACGAAACGCCGACAGCGGCGTACCGAAGACCTGTGAGGGCCCGCCGCGCACTGCCTCCCATCCGGACTTTCACCGTCGGTACAGGAATTTCACCTGTTCAACCGGTCACTGGAGGTGACCGGGTCGCGGACTATAACCGCCGGTTCGGAATTACACCGACCCCGGAGTGCGCTGCTACTGGTACACGGCCAGTCTGCCACGCCTGATCGTCGGCCATACATGAACCGCCTGTGGCCTGGCTCACACGGGGGCCCTGCGGTGTGAGGGCAGCGGAGGGCCGGGTACTAACGAGTAGTGGGCGCCCGCGGGCACTCGATGCACGGTGGCCCCCACAACCGGCACCCGGCGGCGGAGACACGGCCCTTGCCGCCGTCGGGTCCCGGGACTACCGGGCGGGTCACCCGGCCCCGGGGGCGAACACGTCGTCCTGGGCCGCGTCCCTGGCCGTCAGCAGCGCCCCGCGCAGCACCGCTCCGTCCCCCAGCTCCCCCGCCCGCACCTCCGTGCGCAGCGGCGAGAGCCCGGCCAGCCGGTCGGCCACCCGCTCGGCCAGCGCCGCGCCTCCCGCGTGACCGATCTCACCGCCCAGCAGCACGCAGCCGGGGTCGAGAACCGCGGTGACGGCCGCCGCCCCGATCGCGAGGCGCTCGGCGAGGGTGTCGAGGAGGGGATCGCCGCGCGGGCCCGCCGCCAGGGCGGCCCGCACACCGGCCGCCGCCGAGGTTCCGCCGTCCGTCCCGATGCCGTGCCGCGCGGCGAGTTCGGCGACGGCGGCGCCCGACACCAGGGAGTGGAAGCCGCCGTCGCAGCCGGTGGCCGAGGGCAGCCCCACGGCGCCGGGCACCGGCAGGAAGCCGATCTCGCCCGCCCCGCCGGAGGCCCCGCGGCGGAGCCTGCCGTCCAGGAAGAGGGCGGCGCCCACCCCGTGGCCGAGCCAGAGCAGTACGAAGGTGTCGCGGTCACGGGCCGCGCCGAGGCGCTGCTCCGCCACGGCCGCGAGGTTGGTCTCGTTCTCCACGAGCACCTTGGCGGGGAGACGCTCCTGCAGGGCGGCGACCAGCCTGCGGTGCCAGGCGGGCAGACCGCTGGTGTCGCGCAGCTCGCCGGTGGCGGGGTCGATCAGGCCCGGTGCGCCGATGCCGACGCTGTGCAGTCGTTCCGCGCCGGCCCTGCGGGCGGTGCGTTCGAGCAGCGCGACGGCCTGCTCCACGGCGGGCCCTGTGCCGGTGGCGTCCTCGTCGATCGGCAGGGTCGCCTCGGCGAGGGTCGTGCCGAGCAGATCCGCGACGACGACGGTGACACCTCGGGTCCTGACGTCGAGCGCGGCGAGATGCGCCCGGTCGGCGACGATCCCGTACAGCCGGGCGTTGGGCCCGCGCCGCTGCGCACCCGCCTCGCCCACGACCGTGATGAGGCCGGAGCTCTGAAGCCGCTCCACCAGGTCGGCGACGCTGGGGCGGGACAGTCCGGTGAGCTTCTTCAGCTGTCCTGCCGTCAGCGGCCCCTCGTCCTGGAGCAGTCGAAGGGCGGACCGGTCGTTGATGGCCCGGGCGGTGCTCGGAGATGCGGGCATGCGACGGATCCTCTCAGACTTGTTCCACCTATTTATCAGGCAGGGTTCCTGATAGTTTACGGCGGCACGCTGGACGGGCCGGGCGGAACAGGGATCAGGGAGGGCGCGGACGTATGGCAGGCGAGAAGGTCTTCAGTCAGCAGCAGTTGCGGCAGGCACGGATCGCCGTGGCCGCGGTCTTCTGTGTGCACGGCGCCGTAACGGGCAGCTTCGCCACCCGCATTCCATGGATCGCGGACCACGCGTCGGTCGGCGCGGGACAGCTGGGCCTCGCGCTCGCCTTCCCCGCCATCGGCGCGTCGGTGGCGATGCCCCTGGCCGGCGCGATCAGCCACCGCTTCGGGGCCCGCACCGCGCTGCGCGGGCTGCTCACCCTGTGGACCCTCGCACTGGTCCTGCCCGCCCTCGCGCCCAATCTGCTCACGCTGTGCGCCGTTCTGTTCGTGTACGGCGCGACGGCGGGCATGTCGGACGTGGCGATGAACGCCCTGGGCATCGAGGTGGAGAACCGGCTCGACCGGTCGATCATGTCGGGGCTGCACGGCATGTGGAGCGCGGGCGCCCTGATCGGTTCTGCCGCCGGGACGGTCGCCGCCCACCTGGGCAGCGACGCCCGGCTGCACCACACGCTCGCGGCGGTCGTCCTCACGGCGCTCGGCCTGGTCGCCTGTCAGCGCGTACTCGACCTGTGCAGCGCCCCCGACGAGGTGGCTCCGCCGCGCTTCGCGCTGCCGCCCAAGTCGGCGCTGGCCATTGGCGCGATCGGCTTCTGCGCGGTCTTCGCGGAGGGCGCCAGCCTGGACTGGTCGGCGGTCTATCTGCGGGACGTGCTGGAGACCTCGCCGGGGCTCGCGGCCGCGTCGACCACCGCCTTCGCGCTGACCATGGCCGTGGCGCGGTTCGCCGGGGACGCGGTGGTCGACCGGTTCGGTCCGGTACGCACGGTCCGGGTCGGCGGTGTCACGGCGACCATCGGCGGCGCCCTCGTCGTGGTGGCGCCCCATCCGGCGGTCGCGCTGGCCGGATTCGGGCTCGTCGGGCTTGGCGTCGCGGTGGTCGTCCCGCTGGCCTTCGCTGCGGCCGGCCGCAGCGGGCCCAACCCGAGCCAGGCCATCGCGGGCGTCGCGACCATCACCTACACCTCCGGGCTGATCGCCCCGTCGGCGATCGGCGCGGTCGCCGACGCGACCTCGCTGGTGGTTTCCTTCGGTCTGGTGACGGTGCTGGCCTTCGGCCTGGTGGTGGGTGCGGGTGTGCTGCGCTCGGCCGGCCGCGGAAGCGTGCGGACCGAAGTGGCGGCAGAGCCGGTTCCCGACCTGCGGCCGTGAGCCGACCGCGCCACGGGATCCTCGGTGAGCTCTCAGCGGCACGGCGAGTGAGGGACTGTTTTCGGCCTTAGCATGACGCTGATCATTTTCCGAGTCTTTCCGACCGATTCTGTACGGGAGCCACCATGAAGCTCGGGGTGCGCTGGACCCTGCACGGCGACGGGCGGACCCCCGCCCCCGGCGCCGTCGTACGCCCCGACGAACGGCTGACCTGGCCGCGCACGGCCGGGCTCGGCGCCCAGCACGTGGTGGCGATGTTCGGGGCGTCGTTCGTCGCGCCGGTACTCATGGGCCTGGATCCCAATCTGGCCATCATGATGTCCGGTGTCGCCACCGTCATCTTTCTGCTCGCCACCCGCGGCAAGGTGCCCAGCTATCTGGGCTGTTCGCTCTCCTTCGTCGGCGTCGCCGCCACGATCCGGGCCTCGGGCGGTGACAGCGCCACCATCACCGGCGCGGTCCTCGTGGTCGGCGCCGTGCTCTTCCTCGTGGGTCTGGTGGTGCAGCGATTCGGCGCCGGGATCATCCACGCGGCGATGCCGCCGGTGGTCACCGGCTCGGTCGTCATGCTGATCGGCTTCAATCTGGCGCCGGTCACCGCGTCGACGTACTGGCCGCAGGACCAGTGGACGGCGCTGCTGGTGATGCTCTTCACCGGACTGGCCGTGGTGTGCCTGCGCGGTTTCTTCTCGCGTATCGCGATCTTCCTCGGTCTGCTCTTCGGGTACGCGATCTCCTGGGTCTTCGACCGGATCTTCGGCAGGATCCACTCCCCCACGGGCGGCGCCGAGGCCGTCGACCACTGGCGCCTCGACCTCTCCGCGGTCGGCAACGCCGACTGGATCGGGCTCCCGTCCTTCCACGGCCCGAGCTTCGAATGGTCGGCGATCCTCGTCGCCCTGCCGGTCGTCATCGCGCTCGTCGCGGAGAACGCCGGGCACGTCAAGGCCGTCGGTGAGATGACCGGCGAGTCGCTCGACGACCAGCTCGGCACCGCGATCGCGGCCGACGGCGCCGCGTCCATGCTGTCCACGGCGGTCGGCGGGCCGCCCAACACGACGTACTCCGAGAACATCGGGGTGATGGCCGCGACGCGCGTCTACTCGACCGCCGCATACTGGGCGGCGGCCGGGTTCGCGCTGCTCTTCGGGCTCTGCCCCAAGTTCGGCGCGGTCGTGGCGGCGATTCCCGGCGGTGTCCTCGGCGGGATCACGGTCATTCTGTACGGCATGATCGGCCTGCTCGGCGCCCAGATCTGGATCAACGCGAAGGTCGACATGCGCAATCCGCTGAATCTGGTGCCTGCGGCTGCGGGCATAATCATCGGCGTCGGCGGGGTCGGCCTGAAGCTCTCCGACAACTTCGAGCTCAGTGGCATCGCGCTCGGCACGATCGTGGTCATCACGGGCTATCACGTGCTTCGGGCGCTGGCCCCTGCCCATCTCAAGGAGCAGGAGCCGCTGCTGGACTCGGGCACGTCGACGTACGACGCAGACTCTGACGAAGAGACCCCCTCCAAGCGCTAGGCGCAGGTCCAGGGCCGTTCAGACGAAGTTGACCCCGGCGCGGCGCAGCAGCGGGTCGTCCACCAGCTGCCAGAGCGGGACGGCGTAGTTGCCGCTGCCGTAGCGGCCGCCGAAGTGCAGGCCGAGGACGCGGTGGTCGGTGAGGTCGAATACCGGGGAGCCGCTGTTTCCGCCCAGGGTGGAGCAGTCGTGTTTCACGGTGAACTGCTCAGGGACGAGCTCTGTCGTGGTGCCGGGCTGGAGACGCTTCACGTTGTACACGTCCATGAAGATCCTGCGCATCGACTCCGGTTCATTGCGGCGGCCGTCCCACGCGGGATAGCCCACCACGTACACCGGTCGCCCGGCCACCTCGGCGGGCGGCTCGGCCGCCACGGCCAGCGGGAGCGGCAGAGCCCCGCCGTCGGAGGACGGGTCGACGCGGAGCAGCGCCATGTCGACGTCCTGGTGGATCCCGATCACCTCGGTGATGCCGTATGCGAGCGAGCCGTCGCCCGGCGTGCCGCCGAACTCCTCAGCCAGGTCGACGCGGGCGCTCATGCCGTGCTGGAAGGTCCAGCCGACGCCGTCGGCGCGGGCGAATTCCACGGCGACATGCCGGTTCGTCATCACCACGTCGGGGCTGACAAGGAAGGCGGTGCCCAGCCAGTCCAGATCGGTGTGCCCCGACACCTCCACCCGGCCGACGCGGGCGATCGAGTCGCGGATGGCGGCCCGGTGACCGTCAAGCACCGACCAGTCGCCCTGCTGCGAGGCGAAATCGCGGCCCTGGATCAGGATGGCCGGCCTGCCTTCGAGGAGGACGATGGCCTCCACCCCGAAGTACTCGTCGTCACTGATCTCGTCCGCACGCCCGTCGGCGAGCTTCTCCAGCCCGCTGACGCCCGCCGTCAGCACCCGGGCCCGCTCCAGCTGGGCGAAGTGTGCGATCTGCCCGGCGGGCGCCCTGTCCGGGGGGAGTTCTTCCGACGACTCGGCGAGTTCCTCCAGCAGACCCGCACGTACGCGTCGGGCGACCTCGCGCAGGTCGCCGAATACCTCCTCCGGACCGGTTGCCACCGGTGACTTGTTCCGCATGTCACGCCTCCTGTGCCTCGCTGTGCTCCTTCAACGCTCCGTCAACTCGCCTGCGCCGCCTGGATTTCGGCATGCACCTCCCCGCTGTGTTCTTCGAGGTGGCGCATGATGGTGCTCAGCTGGGTGCCGACATTGACGAAGGCCGTGCTCCGGCCCTGGAAGTTCACGTCCTCCACGCGCCGCGTCCCCCGGTGGAGCGCGACCACCTTCCAGTCGTCGGTGCAGACGGGCGAGCCGGAGGATCCGCCCCTGGTGTCGGTGAAGTAGTGCACGTCGCGGTCGTTCGCCTCGTAGACAAGGTTGTTGCGCAGGGCGACGCGCTTCGGCTGACCGCCGGGGTGCTGGACGATGTTGACCGCCACGTACTCGCCCTTGGCCACGGTCAGCGGCTGGGTGGAGACGCGCAGCACGGGCCGGGACGGCTCGGTGGTGAGCCGCAGGATCGCGTAGTCGAGCTCCTCGTCCCAGGCGACGAGGCCGGTGGCGGTGCTCTCGTCGGTCTCCACCTCGTCGGCGTCGTAGTCGAACCGGGACCGGGAGTGCTGCACCTGCAGTTGCAGGTCCGCGGGCTCGGCCTGCGGCCGCTGCGCGCCGTTTCGGGACCGGGCGTTCACTACGTGATGGTTGGTGACGAGCAGCGTCGGGGCGATGAGCCAGCCCGTCCCCGAGTGGGGGAAGCCGTTCGGCTGGAGCGGCGTGCCTGCCTGGTAGGGGGGAACCTTGACGCGGGCGACCGCCCTTCCTGCCAGGTCGCCGCCGCGGAGGAATTCGAAGGGCACCGTGTCGTCGCGGTGGATGATCTCTTCTTTGATCTCCCCGGCGGGCATGTCGGTCATGATGTCCGGCTCACCGCCGGCGGCCCGAGCCACATCGTCCAGGGCGCGCTGGAAGGCGGCGAGCGGTCCGGCCTCGGTGGTCTGGACGACCGCATTGCGCAGCCAGATCTCCAGCGGCACGGAGCCGTCGATCAGCCGCTCCACACGGTTCATCTCATTCAGGTCCGAGTGCACCTGACGGCCGGGGGCCGCGACGAGCGGCAGCGTGCCCCGGTACTTGAGCATGATGCCGTCGAACAGCAGCGGCCGGACCGAGGGATCGGCGAACCCGGCCTCCAGAGCGGCGTCGCGGAGTTGGACCACCTCTTCCGACGAGAGATACGCGTTCATGGCTCACCAGGCCGGTCGGGGCCGTTCCTTTCGGTTGGGTCGCAAGGCGTCCCGGCCGTGCCCGCGCGCATGGCCTCCGCGACACCGGCCACGATCTCCCCGCTCTCGTCGCGCAGGACGAGCAGCCGCCGCGCGAGCTGGTCGAGGGTGCCCCGGTTGCGGGCTTCGCGCAGTACCGCCACAACCCCGGCCGACACGGCGTACGTCTGCGGCAGGGGGGTGCCGACGGCACTGTCCATGATCTTCTTCAGGGCGCCACGCAGCTTCGGCTGGCGGGACACCGCTCGATCGATCGCCCTTCCGAGGGCGTCCAGAGCCCCGTCGGTGGCACCGGGGAGCCCCACGACTTCCAGCGCGTGGTCGAGCGCCCCCGGGTCCTGCTCGTAGACCTCCGCCGCGACGGCGCGTACCAGCACCGGCTGGTCCACCAGCGTCGCGTCGGGCAACTGCCGCAGCCGCAGGGCGAGCTGGGTGTCGACCTCGGCATCTCCCGTCGCCGAGCCGGCCGTCAGCCGGGCGCGGGCCAGCAGTGCGCCCATCGCTTCGAGATCCTGTCCGAGGCCGGCCGCGACTCCTTCCGCGACCCGGAGCTCGCGATCGGCGCTCTCCAGGTCGCCGTCCTCTTCCGCGAGGCGGGCGGAGAGCAGCAGCAGTTCGAGCCGCTGCTCGGCGCATCCGGCGTCCTCCGCCCGGTCGACGGCGTCCGACGCCGCCCGCCTCGCCTCTTTCGGTTGACCGGTCCGGATCAGGGTCTCGATCAGCAGCGAGTGCAGGGGACTGCACGGTGTCCAGGGCAGCCGCTCCCGGATCCGGACGGACGCCTCCTCGGCGAAGCCCTGCGCGAGCAGGTCCTCGGCCTCGCGGGCTGCGATGCGCTCCCAGTCCTCCTGGTCCGCGTCGGCCATGACCTGCTCCGGGGCCTCTCCGCCGAGACGCGCGGTGAGGAAACCGGCCGCCCTGGGCGTCATGTCGTACTGCGCCCCAGCCAGGAGTCGTTCGACGCCGGTCTCCCACCGCTCCTCCACCGAACGGGGGCTCTCGTTCAGGCGCAGCCGGTGGTAGATCTCCTCGGCGCGCGCCTCCAGCCCGGTCCTGGCCGCGTAGTACTCCACCGCGCGTTGTTCGATGGTGCGCATGACGGCCGTCCGGTCGCTCCCGGAGAGGCGCAGCATGATGGCGCGGACGTCGGTGCGGTGCCGTACGGCGTAGGGTCCGGCCGGCTCCACCAGGTCGAGGCGGGAGAGCTCTTCGAAGAGGCGCACGGCCTCGTCCACGGTGTCCACCCGCAGGCCGCAGGGCTCCGCGAGTACGTCCTTGATGATCTCGGGGGTAATGGTCCGGAGCACCAGTCCCGGATGGGCGAGCCGGCGTACTTCTTCGTTGGCGATGTGGTTGAGGATGCGGTCGTACAGGATGCCCTGGACGAGCATCTGGTCGACCTTCCGGTAGAAGTACCGGCGCCGGGCGGGCAGGCTCCGGATCAGCTCGGCCATCGTGTCGGCTTCGTTCCCGGCCAGTACGGCCGCCCTGGCCGCCAGTTTCAGGCTGAGCGGATGGCCGCCGACATGGTCGGCCAGCTCCCGCGCCACCTCCTGGTCCTTGACCCCGCACGAGACCAGGAGGCCTGCGGCCGCCTCCGGATCGAGGTCGAGGAGTTCGATGGTGCGGGGTGTCGCCGCCCTCGCCGGATGCGCGACGGGCGCGCGGCCGGAGACGACGACCCGCAGCCGCGGATAGGCCTTCTGGAACGCGACGAAGATGGCCCACATCCTGCCGACCACCGGTGATCCGCGGTATTGGGCCTCTTCGAACGAGTCGATGGCGATCAGCAGCGGCGGCCCCTCCTGCCCGGCCGGTGTCCCCACCGCCCGTACGGCGAGTTCGGCGACCCGCCGGATGAGACCGGTCTCGTGCCCGGTGGCCAGCAGCTGGAACTCCCGCGAGGCCCCGCGCCCCAAGGTCGCCCGGGTGGTGGAAAGTTGCTGCAGCTCGGCCAGCCGCCCCTGCTCCTCCCGCTGGGTACGTGCCGTCTGCTGGCACTCGTTCGCCAGCTCGTCCAGCTCGGCGCGGTATCGGGGGTACTGGATGCCGAGCTGCCGGGCGGTCTCGGCGATCAGGGTGACCGGTTCGTGGATCGAGAGGGTGGGCCGCTCGAAGTCGACGTAGGCGAAGGGGAAGTCCGGTTCATGGGCGCGGAGGCTGTCGAGGATGAACTTGGCGAGCAGGGTGCTCTTCCCGATTCCGCCCGGCCCATGGATCACCAGCGGAGGTTCCAGGGTGCCGCCGGCGGTTGTCCTGAGCCTGTGCCCCGCCTGCTTGAGGCGGGTGCGTGCCGACGCCGGGGGCACGCCGACGTAGCTGCGCAGTTCGTCCAGTTCGCGGGTACGGCCCTGGAAGGGGCCCCGTACGAGGCGTTCGAGCGGCTGCAGAAGCCTGGCCCGCTCCAGCGTGTGCTGCACGCGTTCGGTATCCGGGAGCCCCTGCATCTGCGGGACCTGTGACAGCCACAGGACCGCCTGCAGGGTGTCGCCCAGCTCCTGGACGTTCTGGGTCTCCAGCGGTTGCGGGGCGCCGGAGAGGAAGGCCAGCGCGGTGCGTTCCGGTCCGGGGCCGTCGGGGAAATGGCCGAGGTTCGACTCCAGGGCGATCCGGGCGGCCTGCGGACCGGCCAGCCCGCGCAGCGCCGCCTCCCGCACCGCGGGCTTGAGGGACCACAGGCATCTGTCCTTCATGCCCAGTGCCGTGCAGTCGTCGACCAGTTCCAGGGTCGCGCCGCCGTCGGCCCGGTCCTCACCCGGCCGCCGCAGGTGCGTGGGATCGAACTGGGTCAGCAGGCAGGCGGCTTCGCGGTACGCCCGGCGGGCGTCCGACACCTGGTGCCGGTGCGTCTGGGGTGCGCGCAGTTCCTGCCGCAGCCGGGCGGCGAACGCCTCGCGGATCTCAGAGGGATTGGTAGGCACGGATGGCCCCCTCCGCCGCTGTGCAGATCTTCCGCATATAGCTCTCGCTCTCGGAGGTGTCGGCTTCCGCAGTGCGCAGGACGTCGTCGACGGCCATGTCCACAAGTTCGGCGATGCCCGACTCCTCCAGCGGACTCCTGGCGAGGGAGGGGAGCGGGGACTCGTGGAAGTACTGGTCGAAGAAGGCGCGGAGATCGGCGGCTTCGGCGATGCGTGCCGTGTCCCGGCAGAGATTTCCCCGCAGGTCGTACGGCAGTTGACGCATCATCGGCCCATAGCCGAGGAGCACCAGCCGTGGCGACCCGTCCCCCCGCACCGCGGTGTGCTCGTAGATGGCCAGGGCCAACTGCCCGATGCAGTCCCAGACATCGGAGTTCGGGTCGAGCTTGTCGCACTCGTCCAGGACCAGCCAGAACCGCTCGTCGGCGGCCGTCGCTCTGCGGATCACCCAGTGCGCGGCATCGTCGATCGACGGCAGCAGGTCGTTCAGTTGCGTCGGGTTCACCGGGGAGATCCCCGCGTGAGGATCCGCGACGAATTCGGCCAGCCGCCGGATCACCTTGTCCGCGGTGGTCGTACGGGACAATGTGACCCTCGCCGGACGGAATCCGCAGTGCTGCCCGACGTGGCGGATGAGGTTGTACGTGTACGACCTGCCGCTGTCCGGATCTCCGTCGACCAGCAGCACGCTCTTCTCGGGGTCCTGGGCGAACAGACGCAGCGTTTCACGCAGGTCCTGGCGGTCGATGAAGACCTCGGTTCCGTTCTTGAGGACGCAGGTACGGTAATGATCCTGCGCGGCGTGCTTGCGGTGGTCCTCACTCAGCCTGGTCCGGAACTCCTCCGCCTTTTCGGCCGTGGGCAGCACGGACAGCTCGTCATTTGTGGCCACCACCTCAAGCAGCTTCAGCTGCCGCTCAATGCTCTTCCTCGAAGCCTCCACCAGAGTGCGGGCGTTCGCTGCGCTGATCGCGGTCAGCGGCAGCCCGCCGACGAACTCCGGGGAGAATCCAAATTGGCCGAGCTGGGTATGGGGGTCGGTGGTATCGAGAAGGTATTCCCGCACCCACTCAGTGACGAGGTCCCATTCCGTTTCGGTCAGAGGCATGCCGCACCTACCCCGTACGCCGGTCGAACAGTCGGCGGATCGGATCAGATACCGGCGGACTTCCCAGGTATTCGCTGATGCCGTGGTGGTTTCCGCTGCCATTGGTCACCAGGAGATCGGTAACGCGGTCCGGCGGCGCGTACTCCGGCCGGAGCGTATGGTCGAGCGCCACCAGGTCCCGCAGATCCGAGGCATTGCGCCAGGCAGCCACCCCGGGCGGAACTGTAAGCGGCTTCGCGAGGTTGTCCTGCACCTCGGTGATCGCCAGCGGCGACCCTACGGTGACGAAGAGTTCGGCCTCCGTCTGCTGCTCGTTGAGCACCTCGTAGGCGACGATGGAGCCGAGGCTGTGGCCGACCACGACGACAGGACCGCCGTCCAATCCGTCCAGCGCCTCTCTGACCACGTCCCGGATCGCCTGCCCGGCACCGCCGAAGAAGTAGGCGTAAACGTCCTTGAATGTGTACTTGACGAGCAGTCGGAACGCCGCCTTGCGGGCGGACCGGGGCAGCGGCAGCGCCTCCAGCGAGGAATCTGCCCAGGGCTCGGAGTCCTCGCCGTCGGCGAGCGTGTCCGCGAGATAGGTCATGTCGCGGAGCCATCCGGCGAGCGCCGCGCCCGCCGCTGTACGGGTGCCGGGCACCCCCTCGGGCTCCGGGCCGGTGGCCTCGTGCCGCGCCTGGGCGAGTTCCTTCGCCACGAATTCCTCCGGCGATTCGACCATAGCGGGGACGGGCGTCTCCCGGGACGACTCCGGCCCACCGTCCAGAGGATCGGGCTCAAAATCGGGCAAGGGAGCCTCGTACCGGAGCGGGGCCCAATACGCCATACGCGAGATGTTGGCCATATCACCGCCGAAAAGAGCCTTGTCCCACTGGGACTTGAGCAGTTCCGAACGGACTTTATTCCCGTTGCCGTGGACGTAAATGATCCTGGGTTGCATAGTGCCTCCCGCGCCACCGCAAAACAAAGGCCACACTCAAGTATTGGTCTGCGGAGAATCGACCGCAACCCGGGTCCGGCCCCGGAGCCCGCATCAGCGCTCCGGCGCATTGCCGTCGGGCGGGGCGGGGTGGTCCGGGATACGTCCGGCCTGTTCCTGCACGCCCAGCTCCCGCATGCGGCGGTGCACCGCTTCGCGCGGGCTCTCAGGCACCGGCGATTCCCCGGAAGGTTCCGCCACGTCTGAGCCGTCCGGGGCGCCCTCGGCCCAGACGCCTTCGGTGACGTCGCCGGAACGCAGACTCGCGATCCGGGACCGCCACCCCTGGGCCCGGGCACTGGTGGATTCCTTGACCTGGCCAGTCAGCACGCGGGCCTCGGAGAACCGCTCGGAGCGCGGGCCGCCGGCGGCGATGCGCTGTGCGGTCCTGGTCCTGGCATCGATGGCGGAACGGAGGCTGCCGATGTGGGCGGTGAGCCGCCCCAGGTCCCGGAATTCCGGCCGGTCGGTGCCGAACCAGATCTGCTGCCACCAATGGTTGCTGACCGGATCGCGCCAGCTCACATACCCGCCGGGCAGAATCCGGCGCGGGCCGTCCAGATGGCCGCCAAAGCTGTAGCGCACGCCGGGCGCGACAATCGGATCGTAGAAATTGAGGGTGAAGAAGTCCGAGACCAGCAGGCCGTTGATCATGTACCCGTACTGGGCGTCCTCCGACGGGTCGGCGACTTCCACCAGGAATTCGACCACCCCCTGGTCCGGCTTCGGGGACTTCCCCGCGACCAGGCGATTTCCCCAGGGATCGCCGAGCATCTCCAGCATCTCGTGGCTGGCGGTCAGCGACCAGCTGTCGCTGTACTGGATCAGGGCGAACGGCTGCCCGTTGTCGTCCATGTGGACGCCGGCCGCGCCGGGCGTGCCGATGTCGTCGCGCACGATCATCGGCCAGTATCCGAGCGGGACGTCGTCGAGCTTGTCGAAGGCGTCCACGGTCGCGGGAATCTGCCAGAGCGGACAGAAGTCACGGGTGGCCTGCTTCTGGAGTGCGGCGGCCACCCGGTTGAGCTGCGAGGGCGTGATCAGCTCCGTCTCGGAGACCAGGGCGAGTTGGGTGACAAGCACGGGGCGGTCCTCACTGCGGGCCAGTCGTCAGATACGGAAGGGCCGCCGCCGGGTGAAGCCGGGGTCCGAGAGGCCGGTGAGGAACAGGTTGGGGGTCTGGTCCGGCGGCATTTCGGCGACGATCGCGCGGTGGAGCGCCCGGTAACTGCCGCGGAACCCACCGCCGTTCCACGTGTTGAGCAGCGTGCCGGTGAAGAGCCCGTTGACCTCTCCGTCGGCGGAAGTCTGGTTGTCCTGGCAGCCGGAGATCAGCAGCACACTGGCCCCGATCTCGCGGCCGTCCTTCGCGGGCCGGGCCGCCTGGATGCCGTCGTAGAGCTTCTGGTCCCGGTGGTAGAGACGGTCCTGGATGTCCCGGGGCAGCGCACGGACGCGCTTCTCCACCTCTTCCGGCCGGCTGGTGCCGAATCGCTGCTCCAGGGCCGCCACGCTGAGGAAGTCGGGGAGCCGCCGCGCCACCGAGCCGCTGTGACAGCTGTCGGAGAGCACGACGATCCGGACGCCCTGCTCGAAGGCGCTGTAGAGCTCGTACAGTTCGTCGTCGATCAGCTGCCGGTCGTAGAGCACCCAGGTTTCGTCGCGGCGGTCCGGCTCATCGCCGTTGGTGTCGGGGACCTGCCCGCCGTGTCCGGAGTAGGTGAGAAACAGCTGGTCGCCGTCGTGAAGCCGGCTCGCCGCGTCGGTGAGCGCGGTGGTGACGGCTTCGGCGGTGGCGTCCCGGGTGAGCAAAGGGGGCTGGACGGTGAAGCCGCTTGCCGCGGCCAGGGCGGCCATGTCGTTGGCGTCCTGTTCGCAGGCGACCAGATCGCCGCTCCAGCCCTCGTACTTGCCGGGGTCGACCGCATTGAGCCCGATGTGAAGGGACAGTCCCTGGGGCATGGTGGCAATCCTTTCCTGTGCTGAATGGATCCTTCGCGTGCCTCACGCCAGCAGGCGCGAGAGCTGGACGCTATAGGTGTCGGGGAGGTTGGCCTCGGCGGCGAGCGCCGCCAGGAAGGCGGGGTCACGGGTGGCGGTCAGGTCGTCGAGGGGGAGGGAGACGAGGCCGTCCGACGAGGTGTCACGGGTACTGATGACGGGTCCGGAGGGTGCGGCGCGAGTCGTACCGCCGTTGGCGTGCAGAGGCAGGCGGGGCCGGAGTTCGGCACCGGTGGGATGTATCTCGTCCAGGGCGAGGTACCAGTTGGGGGTTCCGTCGGCCCGTGCCCGCAACCCGCGTCCGGCCGTACGGGCTTCCCGTCCGGCACGGTCGGGGAGGTCTGCCAACGCTGTCCGAAGCCGTGCGGTGGCTTCGGCGAGGGTGAGACCGGCGACGATGGGGTCGGCGGTGGTCTGGCTCAGGTTGAGAACGCGGTCGCCGGGTGCGTCGCCTGCCGGGTTCTCCAGCGGCGCGCCCGGGGCGAGGCGTTTCATGAGGCGCCGGATGCCGTAGCGGGCGGTTCCCGCGATCACCACCAGGGCTATGTCGGAGTCCTTCGCGTCGACCAGGGCGCTGTACGGGTCCGAGCCGGTGCCCTTGACCGTCAGCAGGTCGGCGCGCATTCCCGCCCGGAGGGTGCCCAGTGCGCGGTCCCACCGGAGGATGGCGGCCGCGTCCCGGGTGGCCATGGCGACCAGATCGCGGTCGGAGAAGACGCCGCCCGCCGCGGCGGAGGCGAGGCGGGCGGCCTTGAGCTCTCCCAGCAGGCCTTTGCTGCCGGATATGGACCAGTCCGAGCCGAGCCCGATGAGCATGCCGGTCCGCTTCGCGGCGGCGATGTCCGCGGTCTGCCCGTAGAGCAGCAGGTTGGAGAGCGGGGACCACACCATCGAGCCGCCGTGTCCGGCGAGAATCCCGAAGTCCGCGCCGGTGAGGCCGGTGCAGTGAATGCCGACGAGATTGTCCGTTATCGCCCACTTACCGGGCTCGAACTCCAGCGCCTGGAAGTGCGCGCGGGCCGCGGCGTCGGTGCCCTCGGCCAAGTGGAGCAGAAGCCGGTGGGGCTGCTGGAGGCGGGTGAGGAACCTGCGCGCGTCGGCGGCCTCCACGTCGGCGATACGTGAGGCGGCCTCGGGCAGCGCCGCGTCGTCGGTCTGCTCCACATTGCGGACGACGCCGCGGTACATGCGGCGGGCGCCCATGTTACTGAAGAGGGCAATGCCCTGGCTGGTGGTGGTGCCGTTGACCAGCGCCTTGGCCTCGACGTAGCGGACGACGGCCGGCATGAGGTCGGGGTCCTCACCGAGGACGGTCATCGGGCCGGTGACGAGCCGGCGGTAGTCCGGGTTGCGACTGCCGCCCCATTGCGAGCGGTTGGAGTACCGCTGAGGCACCTGCCAGAGCTGGAGCACGTCGTACGGCAGGTGGTTGTGCAGCTCTATCAGCCCGGGATAGACCGTGCCGCCGCTGTCGGTGAGCCGGGTGTTCTCGTAGCCCTGCGGGGGCGGGTCACCGGCGGGCCGTACCGCGTCGATGACCCCCGCGTTGACGTAGAGGACGCCGTCTTCCAAGACCTTGTGCCGCGTGTTCATCGTGACGATCCGGCCCCGCAGCGCGAAGCGCGGTTGTTCCACTGGGTCAACCGATAGCGGCACGGCACATCCCTCCGCCTCACTGACGAAGCCTGGCTACCACAAAGGGGCACCACGCACGTACTGACCGAGCGTCGCGCAATTCGTGGCAATATGCCCATTTATCTGATCCAGGAGAGTGACGCCGACCGCGCGGCCGTGGGCGGTGAGCTCCGGCCGGACCGCGCGGGTGCCGGCGGGGTCCCGGGTGCGCGCGATGAGTCCCGCGGTCTCCAGCGCGCGGGCCGGCATCTCAGTCGCCCCCCGCGACCGTCCCGACGGCGGCGACCGCCGAGGCCACCACGACCATGACGCCCCGGCGCCTGGTCCGCCGACGCTCGATACGTTCCGCCCGACGCTGCGCACACATGCCTGGCACCGCGAAAATCCCCCTAAGTCCCCATTCCTCCGGCATTGGCGGCCCTTTCGTTCCCTCGTTCTGGGGAAGACCCCGCCGCCCGCACCGGACTAAAGCCTAGGGCTGGGACGCTGCCCGTATGACGCAGATCGAGCACTTCCCAGCTCAGACCGACCGCACCCGGCCCTCGGTGGACACCGTCGTCGCCCGGATGCGCGCATTCCACTCCCACTGGCCGCCGTCCGACGGCCTCGCGGTCTTCAACGGGGTCTATCTGACGGTCACCGAGGAGATCGACCGGCGCATCGACCGCGGTGTGTTCCCCGACGCCCGCGCCGCCGCCACCCTCGACGTGCTCTTCGCCGAGCGGTATCTGGCAGCCGTCGACGCCTCGGTCGCGGGACGGCGGCCACCGGACTGCTGGCGGCCGTTGATGCAGTACCGGCACCATCCGGGCGTACGTCCCGTGCAGTTCGCGCTCGCCGGGATCAACGCGCACATCGGGCACGATCTGGCGCTGGCCATCGTCGACACCTGCCATGCGCTGGGCTGCCGGCCGACCGATCTGGAGGCCGACTTCGACCGGGTGGGCGACACGCTGGTCGCACTGGAGGAACGTATCCGTGAGGATCTGATGCCGGGACCCGACCTCCTGGAGATCGCCGATCCGCTCACTCATCTGCTCGGCTCATGGAGCCTGGACCGGGCGCGCGACGCCGCCTGGTCCGCCGCCCTGCTGCTCTGGGGATTGCGTGAACTGCCGGAGCTGGCCGATGAGTTCACGCAGCGTATGGACGGCGGAGTGGGGCTCGTCGGGCGCTGCCTGCTGACCCCGGCCGGCTGAGCGCGGCCCGCGCTCAGCCCGCCGACGCGCGCTCAGTCCTCGGGCAGCTCGACCGGGGCGATCTCGTCGTAGAGGTCGCCGGGGCCGGGGTTGGACGCGTCCGTGCCGCCGCCGAGTTGGTGCATCACACCCCATACCGCGTTGAGCGCGGTCTGTACGGCGCCTTCGGCCCAGCCCGCGGTCCACGAGATGTCGTCGCCCGCGAGGAAGATGCCACGCTTGTCCGCGGGCAGCCGGTCCTGCATGAAGTGGGTGAACAGGCGCCGCTGGTAGCGGTAGTGGCCGGGCAGGTTCGCCTTGAACGCGCCCATGAAGTACGGCTCGTTCTCCCAGGAGACGGTGACCGGGTTGCCGATGATGTGACGGCGGATGTCGACCTTCGGGTAGATCTCGCCGAGCGACTTCAGCATGACCTCCATCCGCTCGTTGGCGGACAGCGGCAGCCACTTGAGGCTGTCGTCGCACCAGGTGTACGAGAGGCAGATGGTGGCGGGCTTGTCCGGGCCGTCGTCCAGCAGGTACGTACCGCGGGTCATCCGGTCGGTGAGCGTCATCGACATCACGTCGCGCCCGGTCACCTCGTCCTTGTCCAGCCAGAACGGCCGGTCGACGGGCACGAACAGCTTGGACGACTCCATGTAGTGGGTGCGCTCCATCGCCGTCCAGTGGTCGATCGGGAAGAGCGAGTCGTCGCACGTGATCTTGGAGAGCAGCAGCCAGGACTGGGCGGTGAAGATCGCCGCCTGGTAGGTGCGGATGTCGCCGGAGGCGTCGGTGACGGTGATCCGGTTGCCCGCGGTGCGGTGCAGCCGCGTCACGGCGGGCTTCGGGGCTCCTTCGTGGAGCGACTTCAGCGACGTACCGGCCGGCCAGTGCACGAGCTTCTGCGGCTCGCGCTCCCAGAGCCTGACCGGGAGCTGCTGGCTGCCGCCGACGATGCCGCGGTGGTGGTCGTCCGCCTCGGTGTAGACGACCCGCAGGATCTCCAGAATGGAGTTGGGGAAGTCGGTGTCCCAGCCACCGGTGCCGAAGCCGACCTGGCCGAAGATCTCACGGTGCCGGAAGGACTTGAAGGACTCCGACTCGCAGAGAAAGCCGTAGAAGGTCTGGTTGTCGAGCTTCTCGACGAGCTTCGCCCAGATCTCGCGGATCCGCGGAACATCGCGCTCCCGCATGGCCTGGTTCATGTCGGAGAAGTCCGCGCCCTCTTCCAGACAGGCGTTCCAGGCGTTCATGACGTCGCGGTAGACCTGCGGCAGGTCGTCGACGGTCACGGCGTAGTGCGACTCGCCCTTGAGGTCGACCACGGTCGACGGGGTCTCGGGAGCCAGCGGGTTGGGGAACGCCTTGGTCTCCAGGCCCACCAGGTCGATGTAGTGGTTGAGCGCCGTGGAGGACGGCGGGAAGCGCATCGCGCCCATCTCGGCGGTCAGCGAGGAGTCGCAGCCGTCGAAGCCGACGGTACGCAGCCGGCCGCCTATCTGGTCGGCTTCGTAGACGACGGGCTTGAGGCCCATCTTCATCAGCTCGTACGCGGCGATGATGCCGGACAGGCCGCCGCCGATGACCGCGACCTCCGTGCCGTGCTCGGTCGCCGGGATCTGGCCGAGGCCCGCCGGGTGCGCGAGGAAGTCGTCGTACGCGTACGGGAAGTCCGGCCCGAACATCGTGATCGGCGGCTGCGCTTCGATGTGCTGGACAGCGGTGGGCACCGTGGACGTCATGGGGTACGGACTCCTTGCAGGGCGGAAAGAAGAGAGGGCAGGGCGGGGGCGCGGGAGCGTCAGCCGAGTGACGCGTACAGGCCGGGGCGGCGGTCGCGGAGGTACGGGTTGTTCTCGCGCGAGGCGCGCAGGAACTCGGGGTCGGCGTCGCCGAACACCAGCTCCTCGTGACGGCCGGCGCGAGCGCGGGCCGTGCCGTCGGGGCCCGCGAGGCAGCTCAGCCCGACGAACTCGAACTCGCCCTCGGAGCCGGTCCTGTTGACGTACGCGACGTACATCTGGTTCTCGAAGGCCCGGACGGGTACGACGGACTCGGCGACGAACTGGAACGGGTGCATCTGGGCGGTCGGCACCAGCAGCAGGTCGGTGCCCGCGAGCGCGTGGGCGCGGACGTTCTCCGGGAACTCCACGTCGTAACAGATCATGATGCCCAGGCGCAGGCCGCCGAGCTCGGCCTGGACGACCGGGGTGTCGCCGGGTGTGAACCACTCCTGCTCGAAGCCGCCGAAGAGGTGGGTCTTGCGGTAGTTCGCCAGTCGCGCGCCGTCGGGGCCGATCAGCTGCGCCGCGTTGTAGACCTGCTCGCCCTCGCGCTCCGGGTAGCCGTAGAGCACGGCGAGTCCATGGCGTACGGCGATGTCGGCGACGGCGTCGGCCGCCTCGCCGTCGGCCGCCTCGGCCAGCCGGTGCACGTCCGCCCCGATGGCGTAACCCGTCAGGAACATCTCGGGGCAGACAAGGAGCGCGGCGCCCGCGTCGGCGGCGCGGCCCGCGGCCTCGTCGAGGACCTTGAGGTTCCCGGCGACAGAGCCGGGGCGGCCGGAGCTCTGGAGCAGGGCGGTACGCAGCGGCGGCATGGCAGACCTCGGGCAGGTGGGGCGGGTGGGAGGGAGACGTTATGACGGTACGGGCCGTGCTCATGTACGGACAAGGCATGACTGTTGCAGAGCGACCGTCGATCTGTTGCGCAATAGGGCGCTGTGGCGGCGATTCGTTGCGTGATGACCGAGGGCGACGAGGGTCGCACGGACCGTACGCCAAGAGGTGGACGGTACGGCGTGCCGGTGTACGAGCCTGCGCCGACGCGGGGCTGGCACACCCCTGGTTAGGTGGGCGCGCCCGATGAGTAGCGCCTGAGCAGCGGGGACAGCACCAGTACGGACTTGGTGCGCTCCACGAAGTGCTCGCCCGCGATCCGCTCAAGCACGCGCTCGAAGTGGCGCATGTCGGAGGCGAAGACCTGGACGATCGCGTCCGCGTCACCGGTGACGGTGGAGGCGGACGCGATCTCCGGGTACCGCTTGAGTGCGTGCTCGATCGCCGCGGGCGACGTGTTGCGACTGCAGTAGATCTCGATGAAGCCCTCGGTTTCCCAGCCGAGGGCCACCGGGTCCACCCGTACGGTGAACCCGGTGATCGCTCCGACGGATCGCAGCCGGTCCACCCGGCGTTTCACCGCGGGCGCGGACAGGCCGACGATCGAGCCGATGTCGGCGTAGGAGCGGCGCGCGTCCTCAGCGAGGGCGTGGACGATGCGTTCGTCGAGGTCGTTCAGTCGCACTGCGGGTGGATCACTTCTCTGCGGTGGCCAGACGGGAACGGCGCAAGCCGTAACAGAAGTAGAACACGAGCCCGACGGCCATCCAGCCACCGAAGACCGCCCAGGTGACACCCGGAAGGCTGAACATCATCCAGGCGCAGAACGCGAAGCCCAGGACCGGGGTGACCGGGAACAGCGACACGCGGAAGGTGCGTGCCATGTCGGGCCGCTTATACCTCAGGATGACGACCGCGACATTGACCAGGGCGAACGCGAAGAGCGTGCCGATGCTGGTCGCGTTGGCGAGTTCACCCAGCGGGATGGTGGCGGCGAGGACGCCGCAGAAGAGCGAGACGAGCACCACGTTGGCCTTGGGGGTCCCGGTGCGCGGGTCGATCTTGGCGAAGACCTTGGGGACGAGGCCGTCGCGCGACATCGCGAAGAGGATGCGCGTCTGTCCGTACAGGACGGCGAAGACGACGCTGGCGATGGCGACCACCGCTCCGGCGGCGAGCACGACGCCCCAGAAGCTGTCACCCGTGACGTCCTTCATGATCTGGGCGAGCGCGGCCTCCGTGCCTTCGAAGTCCTGCCACGGCATGGCGCCGACGGCGACCAGGGCGACGAGGCAGTACAGGACGGTGACGATGAGCAGCGACAGCATGATCGCGCGCGGCAGGTCCCGCTTGGGGTTCTTGGCTTCCTCACCCGCGGTGGAGGCCGCGTCGAAGCCGATGTACGAGAAGAACAGGGTGGCCGCGGCCGCGCTGATCCCGGTGACGCCGAGCGGGGCGAGCGGGGTGTAGTTGCCCGCCTTGATGCCCATGAAGCCGATCACGCAAAAGAGCACCAGGGTGGCGATCTTGATCATGACCATGATCGTGTTGATCCGGGCGCTCTCCTTGGCGCCGCCCATCAGGAACACCATGGCGAGCATCACGACAACAAGCGCCGGCAGGTTGATGTAGCCGCCCTCGCCGAGCGGGGCGGACACGGCGTCGGGGATGGTGACGCCGAGCGTCCCGTCGAGCAGCTCGTTGAGGTACTCGCCCCAGCCGACGGCGACGGCCGCGACCGAGACGCCGTACTCAAGCACCAGGCACCAGCCGCAGACCCAGGCGACGAGCTCGCCCATGGTCGCGTACGAGTAGGAGTACGAGGAGCCGGAGACCGGTATGGAACCGGCCAGCTCCGCGTACGAAAGCGCAGAGAAGAGCGCGGTGAGGCCGGCTATGACGAACGAGATCGCGACGGCCGGTCCGGCCAGCGGGGTGGCCTCACCGAGGACGACGAAGATTCCGGTGCCGAGCGTGGCACCGATGCTGATCATGGTCAGCTGCCACATGGTGAGCGAGCGGCGGAGCGAGCCGCCCTCGCCCTGGCCGCTCTCGGAGATGAGCTGCTCGACGGGCTTGCGCCGCATCAGCCGGCTGCCGAGCTGCGGACGCCCGGATTCCGGTTGGGGGGTGGCGGGTGGCGCTGCGCCGTGGTCCAACACTTCTGGTGGCTCCTTATCGCTGCCTATCGGGAAGACGGGCGACCGCGACGGAGGGCTCCGGGCGTGACTGAACAGCCCGGAGCTCGGGAACCGCCGAGCAGGCGGTCCCCGCCACTCCACGTACAGCGTCGAAGCCTACGAGCTGCGAGTTCCCGGCCGTAATGCAGCAACCTTGCGCATCCGCGGCCGATCATTGCGCGCAACCGCGGCAGATGCGTTTTTGTTGCGCATCACCTTTCGAAATCCCTTTTGCCCCCTTGCGGCGGGCGGACACGGATGCGATGCGCATTGACACGTCGTCGCCCCGACCGCGCCACGGGTGTGCCGGCGGTCGTTGAACCGGGCCGCACGGGGTACGAGTCACCACGACCGCACCCGGCGGCGCGGACCCCCCTCGGGTCTCGGCCCTGCTCGACGCGAAGGGCGGTGCGTGACGTTCCCGTATCCGACCCGTGCCCGACCGCCGGAGGCGAATGATGACATGGCTCGATCCGCAGCCCTTCCTGCGCGGAGTGGCCTGGCGCGGCGACGGGGGACGCGTGGTGCGCGCGGACCCGGCCGATCTGGACCGGCTGCCGTGGGACACCGTGCAGCGGGCGGGCCTGCCCATAGGCGTGCGGCTGGAGTTCACCGCCCACGACGCCGCGGCGATCGAGATCCGTTACCGCGCCACGGTGCCGGCGCCCAACGAGGCACTGCACGACCTCGCCCATGTCTTCGCGCTCTGGGACAGCGATGAACTCCTGTCGGAGTCCTTCACCGACCCGGCGCAGGAGGCGGTCGTACGTATCGGCCTGCCCTCCTCGGACGGCCCCTTTATCGTCCATCCGCCGGAGGGCCGGTCCCCGGTGATCCTCGGCGTCCGCGCCGTCGGCGGCTCGGTCGCCCCCGCGCCGGACCGGCCGCGCTGGCTGGTGCACGGCGACTCCATCACGGAGGGCTGGTGGTCCACGCGTCCCGCGCACGCCTGGCCCGCCACGGCCGGCCGGGCGCTGGGCCTGGACGCCGTCAACCTCGGCTACGCGGGCGCCGGGCGCGGCGAGCTCGCCATCGCGGAGCAGCTCGCTTCGCTCCCCGCCGATCTGCTGACCCTGGCGTTCGGCACCAACTGCTGGTCCCGCCCCCCGTTCTCGGCGCCCCTGCTGCACGAGACGGTACGGGCCTTCATCGGCCTCGTACGCAAGGGGCATCCGCGCACTCCCCTGCTGGTCCTCTCCCCCGTGCTGCGCCCCGAAGCCGAACGGAGCGCGAACGCGCTGGGCGCGACCTTGGCCGATCTCCGCACCGCGCTGGAGGGCGCGGTCCAGGACCTCGTCGCGGCGGGTGACACACGACTGGCCCTGCTGCCGGGCCTCGACGTACTGGGCCCGGAGCACCTGGCGGACGGCCTCCACCCCAACGACGCGGGCCATGGAGTCCTGGCCGACGCGGTCGCCGACGCGCTGCGGAAGGCGCACTTCATGCCGTAGCGACGGCCGTCCGGAACAACGATCGGGCCATGCGTTCGCCCACGGCGTGACCACCTACGGGACAGGGGGTCATGAATCCGCCAAGGGCGGGTATAGGAGCCGTTGATGACTGAGGACCCGTACATGGTTGTCCTGGATTCGCCGCAGACGAACAGTGCGACGGCCAGAGAGGCCGCCGCCGCGTATCTGGCCCAGAACTGCCCCTGGGCCGACTTCGACGCTGTGCTGCTCGTCATCACCGAACTGGTCGCCAACGCGGTACGGCACACCTCCGGCTGGTGGCGGCTGCGGATGCACGCCGGCCGGGAAGGGCTGGTGGTCGAGATGGACGACTCCAGCGCCCAGGTGCCGGTGGCCCGCGAACCGGACTTCTCCGGGGGCGGCGGGTTCGGCTGGCCCATGGTGCTCAAACTGGCGGGGCGGGTCGAGGTCCGGTCCCTGCCCGAGGGCAAGCAGGTACGGGCGATCTGGCCGAGGCCGGTCCAGGCCTCCCCGGCCTTCTGAAGCCGGTCTGCGTACGGTACGTGAGGCGTGCACGGGTGCCACGCACTGCGGTGCCCCCTCCGTCACCGGAAGAGACACCGCCCATATCACTCACGTGCATCACTGGCTGTGCGCCGTACGGTCACTCCTGCGCGAGAAGCCCCGTCCGCAACCGCGATGTGATGCGCGACAGCAGCCTGGACACCTGCATCTGGGACACACCCAGCTCGGCGCCGATCTGCGACTGCGTCATCTCCGCGCCGTAGCGCATGCTCAGGATCCAGCGGTCGCGCTCACCGAGCTCTTCGAGCAGCGGCTTGAGGGCCTGGACGTTCTCGACGATCTCCAGTTCGGCGTCCGTCTCGCCCAGCCGGTCGGCAAGGGTCGCGGAGCCCGGGTTCCCGGATTCGTCGAGCGGCATGTCGATGGAGCCCGCCGTGTAACCGTTGGAGGCGACCATCCCCTCCACGATCTGGTCCTCTTCCATCCCGAGATGCACGGCCAGTTCGGCGGTGGTCGGTGTCCGGTCGAGCTCCTGGAACAGCAGATCGTTCGCCCTGGCCAGGTCGATCCGCAGCTCCTGCAGCCTGCGCGGCACATGGACGGACCAACTGGTGTCCCGGAAGAAGCGCTTGATCTCGCCGATGATGCACGGCATCGCGAAGGTGGCGAACCCGACCTCGCGGGTCAGCTCGAACCGGTCGATGGCCTTGATCAGACCGATCGTGCCGACCTGGACGATGTCCTCCATCTGGTCGGACCGGTTACGGAAGCGCGTCGCGGCGAACTTCACCAGCGCCAGGTTGAGCTCGATCAGCGTGTTGCGTGCGTACTGGTACTCATGGGTGCCTTCTTCCAAGGTCGCCAGCCGCTCGAAGAATATCTTCGAGAGTTCTCGCGCGTCCTTGGGGGCCACCTCCGCCGGATTCTCCACGTACGGAAGTTCCAGCTCCGCCACATCGGATGTCGTTGTTCCGTGGGCGAGTCCGGTCGGGACTGCAGTCGCCATGGACACGATTTCCTCCCTTGGTGCTCCGGTGTCAGCGCAAATGGCCTGGTACCCGGAAGGTGGGAAGTCATTCATCGCTGTCCGTAAAATGTCGACAACGAGCCCCCCCCTCGCCCCGGCATTGGCCCGGACACACCACGGCCGGTCCCCGCATCACGTGCGGTAACCGGCCGGGTTCAACGAGTGGTGGCGCCTTAACTCCAGCTGGCGTGCAGCGGCTTGCCCTCGGCGTAACCGGCGGCGCTCTGCACGCCGACGATCGCCTTCTCGGCGAACTCCTCCAGCGAGTTCGCCCCGGCGTACGTGCAGGACGAGCGGACGCCCGCGATGATCGAGTCGATCAGGTCCTCGACACCCGGGCGGGTCGGGTCGAGGAACATCCGGGAGGTGGAGATGCCCTCCTCGAACAGCGCCTTGCGGGCGCGGTCGTACGCCGACTCCTCGCTCGTACGGTTGCGTACGGCGCGGGCGGACGCCATGCCGAACGACTCCTTGTAGAAGCGGCCGTCGGCGGACTGCTGGAGGTCACCGGGCGACTCGTACGTACCGGCGAACCAGGAGCCGACCATCACGTTGGACGCGCCCGCGGCGAGCGCCATCGCGACGTCGCGCGGGTGGCGGACACCGCCGTCGGCCCAGACGTGCTTGTTGAACTTCTTCGCCTCGGCGGCGCACTCCATGACCGCCGAGAACTGCGGGCGGCCCACGCCGGTCATCATGCGCGTGGTGCACATGGCGCCGGGGCCCACACCGACCTTGATGATGTCCGCGCCGGCCTCGATGAGGTCGCGCACACCCTCGGCGGCGACGATGTTGCCCGCGACGATCGGAACCTGCGGGTCGAGCGCCCGCACGGCCTTGACCGCGGCGAGCATCGACTCCTGGTGGCCGTGCGCCGTGTCGACGACGAGCGTGTCCACGCCTGCGGCGAGGAGCTGCCTGGCCTTGCCCGCGACGTCGCCGTTGATGCCGACGGCCGCGGCGATGCGCAGCTTGCCGTCCACGTCGGTAGCAGGCGTGTAGAGGGTCGCGCGCAGCGCGCCCTTGCGGGTCAGGACGCCGGCGAGCCGGCCGTCCTTGGTGACCGCGGGCGCGTACTTGCGGTTGGCGCCGTCGAGCCGGTTGAAGGCCTCGCGCGGGTCGATGTCGGCGTCGAGGAGGACGAGGTCCCTGGACATGACCTCGGACAGCTGGGTGAAGCGGTCGACACCGGTCAGGTCGTGGTCGGTGACGACACCGACGGGACGGTTCTCGGCGTCTACGACGACGCCCGCGCCGTGTGCCCGCTTGGGCAGCAGGGACAGGGCGTCGGCGACGGTCTGCGAGGGCGACAGCATGATCGGGGTGTCGAGCACCAGATGGCGCGTCTTCACCCAGGAGATGACCTCGGTGACGACCTCGATCGGGATGTCCTGGGGGATGACGACGAGCCCGCCGCGGCGGGCCACGGTCTCGGCCATCCTGCGGCCCGCGATCGCGGTCATGTTCGCGACGACGAGGGGGATAGTGGTGCCGGTGCCGTCCGGGGCCGCAAGGTCGACGCCTTGGCGGGAGCCGACGGCCGAGCGGCTCGGCACCATGAATACGTCGTCGTACGTCAGGTCGTACGGCGGCTTCAGGTCGTTGAGGAAACGCATTCTAGCTCTCTCACCTGCGGTTTTTCGGAATGGGCGGGTGGGAAGCCAGCACGGCCCAACACTGGATCAGCGTCGGTTCCGCCTGCGGTTCCTAGACCATCATCACCGACAGCACCGGCAAGTGGCGAACCGGCGGTCCGTTTTGTGAATGTTCATCCAAGCCGCCGGTGCTCGCCTTGTCTGTTCCACCAGCTCATCGAAAAGCCTGCCCGCGGGTCAGTCGTCCGGGTCGGCCCGGTTCAGCGCGGGCCGCGGGCCGGGCGCCGTCTCGTTCAGCAGGAAGTCCGCCGCCGCGGTGTCGGTGACGAGGCTGGTGACCAGACCCGACCGCAGTACGGCGTCGATGGCGGCGGCCTTGCGCAGTCCGCCCGCGATCGCCACCACCTCGGGGACCCGCCGCAGGCGGTCCGCCTCGACGGTGATGCACCGCTCCCCCAGGTCGCGCCCGACCCGGCGGCCCTGCGCGTCGAAGAGGTGCGCGGACATCTCGGCGGCGACGCCCAGCGAGGCGTAGTGCGCGCGCTCCTCGTCGCTGAGCATGTCGTGGACGGTGGAGATGCCCGGCTCCCAGGAGCCGATGGAGACGGCGGCGACGGTCACCTTGTCGAAGTACTCGAAGGCGCGGGCGATGCCGGTCTGGTTGCGCAGCGCGGCGGCGGTGGCCGGGTCGGGCAGCAGCATCGGCGCGTAGATCGGGTGCGCCTCACCGCCGGAGACCTGGGCCGCACGCCGTACCGCCTCGACCGAGCCGCGCTCCGCGGTGCCCGCGTCGTACACACCGGTGAGCTGGACGACGGTGCACGGCGGCAGCTGATGCAGGGCCGCCGCCATATGGATGGTGGACCGGCCCCAGGCCAGGCCCAGCACGTCGCCCTCGGTCACCAGCTCGCCGAGCAGGTCGGCCGCGACCTGGCCCAGGTTCTCCGGGTCGGTGAGGGTGCTGCCGGGGAATGAGGCGGGGGCGTCCGGTGCGGCGTCCGCGGGGGATTCGACGACGACCGCGTGCCGCAGGCCGTAGCGGGCGCGCAGGGCGTCGGAGCGCTCCGCGTCCAGCTCGGCGGGCACCCGGATTTCGATCCGTACGAGATCGCGCTCAAGGGCCGTCTCCAGGACGCGGGCCACCTTGAAGCGGCTGACGCCGAATTCCTCGGCGATCTGGATCTTGGATTTGCCCTCAAGGTAGAAGCGGCGGGCCATGGCCGCCGCCTGCACCAGCTCAGCGGGTCCCATCCGCGGGACTGACCGACCCGCCGACATTGCAGACACCGCGATCTCCTCACTGCTGTTCACACTCTGGGCTGTTCACACTCTGGACTTGCGGTTCATCCTGTCAGATCCCCGCGCCCTTGATCTGCCCCGAAGGGCGCCGTTCACCGAGGCGTGGCTCAGTGGTTGCATGCCCAGGACGCCGCGGCGGTGGCTTCGGTCGCCTGGTTGCGCAGCATGCGCACGGCCGCGGCGGGGTCGTCGGTGCCGTACACGGCGGAGCCGGCGACGAAGACATCCGCGCCCGCCTCGGCGCAGCGTTCGATGGTCGAGGCCGAGACGCCGCCGTCGACCTGGAGCCACAGCTCAAGACCGTGCTTGGCGATCAGCTGACGGGTCCGGCGGATCTTCGGCAGCATGATGTCCAGGAAGGGCTGGCCGCCGAACCCCGGCTCCACGGTCATGATCAGCAGCATGTCGAGCTCGGGGAGCAGGTCCTCGTACGGCTCGATGGGCGTGGCCGGCTTGAGCGCCATGGAGGCGCGGGCGCCCTTGGCGCGGATCTCGCGGGCCGTGCGCACGGGCGCGGCGGCGGCCTCGGCGTGGAAGGTGACCGATCCGGCCCCCGCCTCGACGTACTGCGGGGCCCAGCGATCGGCGTCCTCGATCATCAGGTGGCAGTCCAGCGGGATGTCCGTCGCCCTGCTGAGGGATTCCACGATCGGGACGCCCAGCGTCAGGTTGGGCACGAAGTGGTTGTCCATCACGTCGATATGCAGCCAGTCGGCGCCCTCGACGGCCTTCGCCTCTTCGGCGAGCCGGGAGAAGTCTGCGGACAGGATGCTCGGATTGATCTGCGCGGCCATGCCCCAAGCCTGCCATGTCCCGCGGCAGTTCCCACCCTCGGTACGGACCAAAGGGCCCCGGGATCAAGGCGAGGGCATCGACTACAACATCTTCCTGTCCACCCGGATCCGTGAGGAAGCGAGCCGCGCGGGAAGCGCGGGGACCAGGCAGGGCGTGCTGACCGGCCTCGCGGCGACGGGCGCGGTGATCACCTCGGCGGGCCCGGTCCTGGCGGGCACCTTCGCCGTCCTGGGCACCCTGCCGATGGTGGCCTTCGCGGAGATCGGTTTCGCGGTCGCGCTTGGCGTGCTCCTGGACACCTTCGTCGTACGGTCCGTGCTGGTCACGTCGCTGTTCCTGGACCTGGGACGGAAGGTGTGGTGGCCGCACCGGCTCGCCCGTGAGGACGAGCCGGCGACGGGCCGGCCGGACAGAGAGCCCGCCGTCAGGCGGTACGCCTCAGCAGCGCCAGGTACATGGCGTCGGTCCCGTGCAGATGCGGCCACAGCTGTACGTCGGGCCCGTCGCCAAGTCCCGGCACGCTCTGCATCAGCGGTCTGGCGTCGATCCACTCCGCCTCGATCGTCTGCTGCCCGCCGTGCCCCTTGAGTACGTCGTCGACGACGACCCGGGTCTCGGCGAGGTGCGGTGAACAGGTGGCGTACGCGACGACCCCGCCGACCCGTACCGCCGTGAACGCCTCACGCAGCAGGGCGCGCTGAAGCGGCGCGAAGCCCTCCAGGTCCTCGGCCTTGCGCCGCCAGCGCGACTCGGGCCTGCGCCGCAGCGCGCCGAGACCGGAGCAGGGGACGTCGACCAGGACGCGGTCGAAGATGCCGGGGAGCCACGGCGGGCGGGTGCCGTCGGCGGCGATGACCTGGTACGGGCCGGGGTTGCCCGCCAGCGACCGCTCGACGAGCCGGGCGCGGTGCGGGAGCTTCTCGGAGGCCAGCAGGGCGGCGCCGCGCTCGGCGGCCAGCGCGGCCAGCAGGGCGGCCTTGCCGCCGGGGCCTGCGCAGATGTCGAGCCAGTGGGTGTCGGGGCCCTCCAGCGGCGCCTCGGCCAGCGCGAGCGCGACGAGCTGACTGCCCTCGTCCTGGACGCCGGCGCGGCCCTCCTGCACGGCCGTGATGGCCCCGGGCTCGCCGCCCTCGGCCAGCCGCACGGCATACGGCGACCAGCGGCCGGGCAGCCCGGAGTCCTCCCCCAGTGCTTCGAGGAGTTCCTTGGGGGTGGAGCGGCCGGGGCGGGCGACGAGCGTCACCTCGGGCCGCTCGTTGTCCGCCTCCAGAAGGTCCTCCAGGCCGGCCCGGCCGCCGCCCAGCGCGTCCCAGAGCGCGGCGACGATCCAGCGCGGGTGGGAGTGGACCACGGCGAGGTGTGCCTCGGCGTCGTCGTCGTACGGGGGCGCGACCTGGGCCACCCAGGCTTCGAGGTCCTGCGCGGCGATCTTGCGCAGCACCGCGTTGACGAACTTCGCCCGCCCCTCACCGAGCACCACGCGCGCCAGCTCCACGCTCGCGGAGACGGCGGCGTGGGTGGGGATGCGGGTACTGAGCAGCTGGTGCGCGCCGAGCGCCAGCACATCGAGGACCGGCGGGTCCACTTCGCGCAGCGGACGGTCGATGCAGGCCGCGATGACCGCGTCGTACGTGCCCTGGCGGCGCAGCGTCCCGTAGACCAGCTCGGTCGCGAGGGCCGCGTCGCGGTCGTCGAAGTCGCCCTTGGCGCGGGCCTTCTTGAGCAGCGGCGGCAGGGCGAGGTTCGCGTACGCGTCGCGCTCGTCGACCGCGCGCATCGCCTCGAAGGCGAGAAAGCGGACCGGGTCCTTCTTCGGACGCCGGTGCGGTTTGTGCGGTCGCTTGGCGGGACTGCCGGGGCTACTGGGACTGCCGGGGCCGCTGGAACTGCTGGGAGGCTGGGCGTTCACGTAAAAGGTGCTCCGCTTGAATGGGGGACGATCCCTCTCAGCGTACGTCCGCCACGCCGAGGCGCTCGCCCGGGGCGATCCGCACACCACGCGCCCAGTCGGCGGCGAGCATCGGCTTCTTGCCCTGCGGCTGGACCCAGAGGAGCTCCACGGCGTGCGATCCGGTGCCGACGTACACATTCTTCTTGGCCGCGGCGAGCTCGCCGGGGGCCAGGCCCTGGTGGTCGGGCACCGGCTTCGCGGCGACCAGCTTGAGCCGCTCGCCGCGGAAGACCGTCCACGCACCGGGCGCCGGCGTGCAGCCGCGCACCACGCGGTCGACGCGCAGCGCGGGCGCCGTCCAGTCCACCCGCGCGTCATCGACAGTGATCTTCGGCGCGAGGGACAGGCCGTCCGGGGACTGCGGCACGGCGTGCAGGGTGCCGTCCTCGATGCCGTCCATGGTGGCGACCAGCAGCCCGGATCCTGCGAAGGCGAGGCGGGTCAGCAGATCGCCGCTGGTGTCCGTGGGCCGCACCTGCTCAGTGAGCACGCCGTACACGGGTCCGGAGTCCAGGCCTTCCTCGATGAGGAACGTCGAAGCGCCCGTGACCTCGTCGCCCGCGAGGATCGCGTGCTGCACGGGGGCGGCGCCGCGCCAGGCGGGCAGCAGCGAGAAGTGCAGGTTGACCCAGCCCCGGGCGGGGACCGCGAGGGCGGTCTTGGGGAGCAGCGCGCCGTACGCGACGACGGGGCAGCAGTCGGGGGCGATCTCGCGCAGCCGCGCCAGGAAGTCCTCGTCGCGCGGCTTGGCGGGCTTGAGCACCTCGATCCCGGCCTCCTCGGCGCGCTCGGCGACGGGGCTGGCGACCAGCCTGCGGCCGCGCCCCGCGGGGGCGTCGGGCCGGGTGACGACGGCGGCCACCTCGTGCCGGTCGGAAGCGATCAGGGCGTCCAGGGCGGGGACGGCGACCTCGGGGGTGCCTGCGAAGACGAGCTTCATCGGTGGCGCGAGCCTCTCGGTCGGGAAGGTCGGGACGGTGCGGAGCCGGGTGCGCGATCGGGCGTGGAATTCGGGCGCGGATTCAAGAGGCGCACCAGTCTAGGGGCCTGCGCGGGCCTCGGCACCGGGGGGCGTACGCGCCTTCGCGCGCCCCACCCGAATACGGACACGCCCCCGCAGCGTGACCCAGACACCCAGTGACGCGTTGGTCAAGAGAGATTGACCAGAACGGGCCGCACATGCGGCCCGATCCTTATTCCACGCCGGTTCGAGAGGCTTGTTCATGGCCGACCACGCCACCCACGACGCCCAAGCGCGGGCCAGCCTGCATCTGTTGGTACGGGACATCGAGCGGGTCCGCAGGCAGGTGGACGCGCTGCGCACCCTCACCGCGCAGCTCGGCAACGTCTACCGCCCGCGCCGCTCCGGCCCTTCCGCGGGCTTCGTCGTCTACGGCAGGGCACCCGCCCCGACCGTCCGCCTCGCACAGGAGCTGCGGGACAGTGTCGAGACCCTGGTGACAGCCGCCGTGGACTTCGACCGTTCGCTCGGCTTCTCGTGGGACGCGGTCGGCTCCGCACTCGGGGTCACCAAGCAGGCGGTGCACCGACGCTACGGCGCACGCCGCACTGCCCAGCCCGGTATCCCCGTCGACGCCGAGCTCAACACGGAGCCGACATTGCCCGCCGCGACACGCACACTGCCGGTCCCGCCGGGCCTGCCCGCCGTACCCGCCGCCCGCTCCATGCCGCCGCAGCCGACGGCGAGCAGCCAGTCGATGCGCGAGGAGGCACGCCCCAGCGCCTTCCCGGGCCCCCGCAACGGCTGACCCGACTCCCCCGGCCGTCCCGCCGTACGAAACCCACGTACAACGGGACGGCCAAGGCCGGCCCGGACCGGGCCGCCCTCACCCAATGTCCGGCGGGTCGATCCTGATCCGCACGGGCTCCCCCCCGCCCCGCGCCATTCGCCCCGCCTGAGCCGCCTTGAGCGCGGCAGCGAGCGCCGCCCCGCTCCCCGGTGGCACCCGCAACAGCACGCGCTCCCAGTGCTCCCCCGTCGGCGGGTCCCCGGGTCTGCGTGGCCTGCCGGGATCGGGGGCCGCGACGGGGACGGGCCCCAGCAGCTCCACATCCGCCGGCAGCTCCGCCGCGGCCACGAACGCCGCGAGCGCCTCCGCCCGCCCGCTCACCGCGGCCATCCGCGACACCGGCGGAAAGCCCAGCTCGGCCCGCTCCGCCAGCTCCCGCAGCGCGTGCCCGACCGGGTCCCACCGCACCAGCGCCTGCACAGGACGCAGCGTCGGCTCGGCGACGATCACCACAGTGCCGCCGTCGCTCTGACTCCGGACCAGCGACGCGGCGGCGATCCAGCGCCGCAGCGCCTCCTCACCCGCCCGCAGGTCCGGGCGCCCGAGCATCGCCCACCCGTCGAGCAGCAGCGCCGCCGCGTACCCTCCGTCGGCGACCGGCTCGGCCCCCGGCGTGCTCACCACGAGCGCGGGCTGCCCCGGCACGGTGTCCAGCACATGGTCGCGCCCGGACGTGCGCACCGGCACCGCGGGAAACGCCCGCCCCAGTTCCTCGGCGGTCCTGCGCGCGCCGACGACCTGCGCACGCAGCCGCTTGCCCCCGCACTCGGTGCAGTGCCAGCCGGTCGAGCCGCGCCCGCACCACCCGCACATCAACTCCCGCTCGTCCGGCGCCTCCAGCGGCCCGGAGCAGTGCGCGCACCGCGCGGGCGTACGGCACCGCTCGCAGGCCAGCCGCGGTACGTACCCGCGCCGCGGCACCTGCACCAGGACCGGGCCGCTCTTGAGCCCTTCCCGTACGGTCTGCCAGGCCAGGCTGGGCAGCCGCGCGGCCCGCGCAGCCTCGTCGCGCGCCAGCTCGGCGTCGCCCACCGTCCGCACCAGCGGCGCCGTGGCACGCACCCGCTCGCGGTCGGCGACGAGCGGCAGCGCCCAGCCGCTCTCAACGAGCTGGGCCGCCTCCACGGTGCAGCTCGTGCCGCCCAGCAGAAAGCCGCACTTGTCGTGCGTGGCCCGCAGCTGAAGCACCTCGCGCGCGTGCGGCAGCGGTGCGTGCGGCTCGCTGTGGCTGGAGTCTCCGTCGTCCCAGATGATGACGAGCCCCAGGTCCCGCACCGGCGCGAACATCGCGGCCCGCGTCCCGACCACGGCCCGCACCGCACCGCGCCGCACCGCGAGCCACTGCCGGTAGCGCTTCTCGGGCCCGGCGTCGGCGGTGAGCAGCGCGTGCCGCCCGTCGCCGAGCAGCCCGGTCAGCGCCGCGTCCACCCGCGCCGCGCTGCGCCCGTCCCCCACCACGATCAGCGCCCCCCGCCCGGAGGCCAGCGTCGCGGCGGCGGCCCGGGCGATCTCCTCGGCCCAGTGCGCCCCGGGAAGCGCCGTCCACACCGCCCGCGGCGCGCCGCCCTGCCCCAGCGCCTCCAGGAACGCGGCGCCCTTCGCATACCGCCCCCACGTGCCGGGCTCGGGCATCGCGGGCGCCGGCAACGGCTCCGGCGAGGCCTTCCCCTCGGCCCTGGCGTTGCGCGGCGGCACGGCCAGCTGCAGTACGTCGGCCAGGCTCCCCGCGTAACGGTCGGCCACCGCACGGGCCAGCCCCAGCAGCTCCGCACTCAGCACGGGCTCCGGCGACACCACTCCGGCGAGCGCGGCGAGGGCCCCCTGGTAGTCGGAGTCGGCGCGCCGCTCGACGAGAAACCCGTCGATCAGCCCCCCGCCCTCCCGTCGCCCGTCCCGCACCTGATGCGCCCCGGCCCCGAACCGCACCCGCACCCGCACCCCCGGCTGAGCGTCGGCGCCCAGCTCCTCGGGCACGGCGTAGTCGAAGTACTGATCAAGATGCAGCACGCCCTTGTTCACCACGACCCGCGCCACCGGCAACACCTTGGCCAGCGCGGCCCCCCGCCACGTCCGCGGCTTGGCCCGCGGCACCTTCGCCCGGCCCACACTCTCCCGAATGAGCGCAAGCTGCTCCGGCACCCCGGCCGTGGCCGGAGCCTCTTCGGGCTGCTCGTTTTCGCTGCTCACAGCCAAATTCCTACCAGACCGCACTGACAGCGCTGACAGACCAGGGACCCGACGCCACGCGTACGGCCCCGGACCAGTGCGGTCCGGGGCCGTACGCGTACATCGGCGACGAGCAGAGGCTGGTTACAGACCCGCGGCCTCGCGCAGCGCGTCCACGCGGTCCGTGCGCTCCCAGGTGAAGTCCGGGAGCTCCCGGCCGAAGTGGCCGTACGCCGCGGTCTGCGCGTAGATCGGGCGCAGCAGGTCGAGGTCGCGGATGATCGCGGCCGGGCGGAGGTCGAAGACCGTGGCGATCGCGTGCTCGATCTTCTCGCTGTCGACCGTGGCCGTGCCGAAGGTCTCCACGAAGAGGCCGACCGGCTCGGCCTTGCCGATCGCGTACGCGACCTGGACCTCGCAGCGCGCGGCGAGACCCGCGGCCACCACGTTCTTGGCGACCCAGCGCATCGCGTACGCGGCCGAGCGGTCCACCTTCGACGGGTCCTTGCCCGAGAACGCGCCGCCGCCGTGGCGGGCCATGCCGCCGTACGTGTCGATGATGATCTTGCGGCCGGTGAGGCCGGCGTCGCCCATCGGGCCGCCGATCTCGAAGCGGCCGGTCGGGTTGACCAGCAGGCGATAGCCCTCGGTGTCCAGCTTGATGCCGTCCTCGATGAGCTGACCCAGCACGTGCTCGACGACGAACTCGCGGATGTCGGGCGAGAGCAGCGAGTCCAGGTCGATGTCCGAGGCATGCTGCGAGGAGACGACGACCGTGTCGAGGCGGACGGCCTTGTCGCCGTCGTACTCGATGGTCACCTGGGTCTTGCCGTCGGGGCGCAGGTACGGGATGGTCCCGTTCTTACGGACCTCGGAGAGCCGGCGCGAGAGCCGGTGCGCCAGGTGGATCGGCAGCGGCATCAGCTCGGGCGTCTCGTCGCAGGCGTACCCGAACATCAGGCCCTGGTCGCCGGCGCCCTGTTTGTCGAGCTCGTCGCCCTCGTCACCTGCGGCGGCACCCTCGACCCGCTTCTCGTACGCCGTGTCGACGCCCTGCGCGATGTCGGCGGACTGTGAGCCGATGGACACCGAAACGCCGCAGGAGGCGCCGTCGAAGCCCTTCTTCGAGGAGTCGTAGCCGATTTCGAGGATCTTGTTGCGGACGAGCGTCGGGATGTCGGCCCAGGCTTTGGTGGTGACCTCGCCGGCCACATGCACCAGGCCGGTAGTGATCAAGGTCTCCACGGCGACCCGGGAAGCCGGGTCCTCCCGCAGGAGCGCGTCAAGAATCGTGTCGCTGATCTGGTCAGCGATCTTGTCGGGGTGACCTTCGGTCACAGACTCCGAAGTGAACAGACGACGGGACACAACGCTCCCTGGGGTTGCAGCGGCTGCTGGCTCATCATTGGCGGACCGGCCGGGAGCTGCGCCCGGCGTCGGTCCTGGACCAGTTTATCGGTCCCTTCCGGCGACCGGACCACGCGTCTCGCTCCGTGGGAGCGCCGTGGTCCGCGGCACTGCATTGTGCAGTACGACCATCGCCTCCCACCAGAGGCCGAAAAGTCGTGTTTCCACCGGTTTTCGGCCACGGAGGGACTCCTTCCGGCCCGCCGAGCCGCACGGAGATTTAACCGAGCCGACTTGTCACCAGATCCCAGACCGTGTCGGCCAAGGCCTCCTTGGGTCCGTACGGCACCGGAGTCTCGCCCCCGTCCGCAGCAAGCACGACGGCTTCGTTCTCCTCCGAGCCGAAGGTCTTGCGCTCCCCCACCTCATTGACGACTAGCAGGTCACAGCCCTTGCGCTGGAGCTTTTCCCGGGCGTTGGCCAGGACGTTGTCGGTCTCCGCGGCGAAGCCGACGACCACCTGTCCCGGCCTGGCCCGCTCCGCCGAGATCTCGGCGAGGATGTCCGGATTACGGACCAGCTCGACGGCGGCGGGCTCCTGGCCGTCCTTTTTCTTGATTTTGCCTTCGGCGTACGCCGAAGGGCGGAAATCGGCCACCGCGGCAGCCATCACCACCACATCGGCGTCCGCCGCTGCCTTGAGCACGGCCTCGCGCAGTTGCACCGCCGTCCCGATCCGGACGATGTCGGCGCCCGCCGGGTCGGGCAGGCCGGTGTTGGCCTCGATGAGCGTGACCCGGGCGCCGCGCGCGACGGCGGTACGGGCCAGGGCGTATCCCTGCTTCCCGGAGGAACGGTTCCCCAGGTAGCGCACGGGGTCGAGCGGCTCGCGCGTACCGCCCGCGCTGATCACGACGTGCCGACCGGCCAGGTCGGGCTCGCGGACACCGCGCGCCAGCACCAGGCGGCAGACCTCGAAGATCTCACCCGGGTCCGGCAGCCGGCCCTTGCCCGTGTCCACGCCGGTGAGCCGGCCGACCGCGGGCTCAATGACGACCGCACCGCGGCGGCGCAGCGTCGCGACGTTCTCCCGGGTGGCCGGGTGCTCCCACATCTCGGTGTGCATCGCGGGCGCAAAGATCACCGGACAGCGGGCGGTCAGCAGGGTATTGGTCAGCAGGTCGTCGGCGAGGCCGTGGGCCGCCCTGGCCAGCAGGTCGGCGGTGGCGGGGGCCACCACAACCAGATCAGCGGTCTGTCCGATGCGTACGTGCGGGACCTGGTGGACCGCGTCCCAGACCTCGGTCGAGACCGGGTTGCCCGAAAGCGCCGACCAGGTGGCCCCACCCACGAAGTTCAGGGACGCCTCGGTCGGTACGACCCGTACGTCGTGGCCGGACTCGGTCAGCCGTCGCAGCAGCTCGCACGCCTTGTAGGCGGCGATTCCCCCGCTGACCCCCAGCACGACACTCGGCTTGTCCACTGCGTCTCCCAAACGGCCGGCAACCAGAACTGACGTAACCAAAACACTGACGCAACCAAAAACGACGTCCTGCGACACGTCATATGACACACCACAGGCCCGGCAGTCGCGCTGCCGGGCCTGTGGTGAAAATTATTCCTGCGCGTGGTGCTACTGAGCGGGGCCCTCAATGGGCTCGGAGGTCAGCAGACCCGCGTTGATCTCGCGCAGGGCGATCGAGAGCGGCTTCTCGTGGACGTGGGTGTCCACCAGAGGACCGACGTACTCGAGCAGACCCTCACCGAGCTGCGAGTAGTACGCATTGATCTGACGCGCACGCTTTGCCGCGTAGATCACGAGGCTGTACTTCGAGTCCGTAGCCTCGAGCAGCTCGTCGATCGGCGGGTTGATGATGCCCTCGGGCGTGGAAATGGAAGAGGACACGCTCTACCTTCCGAAAAAGTGGACAGAGATCAAGCAACTTCCATCAACGTTAGCAGCTCGCGCGCCACGTCCTCGACCGAGGTGTTGACAAGGGTCGTATCGAACTCCGCCTCGGCGGCGAGTTCGATCTTGGCGGCCGCCAGCCTGCGCTCGATGACGTCGGGGGCCTCGGTGCCGCGACCGGTCAGCCTGCGCACCAGCTCGTCCCAGCTGGGCGGGGCCAGGAAGACCAGCCGGGCCTCGGGCATCGACTCGCGGACCAGCCGGGCGCCCTGGAGATCGATCTCCAGGAGCACGGCCTCGCCCGCGTCGATCCGGTCGCTCACGGCACGCCGGGGCGTGCCGTACCGGTTGCCGGCGAACTCGGCCCACTCCAGCAGCTCGCCATTGGCGATCAGCTTGTCGAACTCGTCGTCACTGACGAAGAAGTACTGGATGCCGTGACGCTCGCCGGGGCGCGGCTTGCGTGTGGTGGCCGACACCGAGAGCCAGACCTCAGGGTGGACCTTCCGCATATGGGCGACGACCGTGCTCTTGCCGACCCCGGAAGGGCCGGAGAGCACGGTCAGCCGCGGACGTACGTCCGGGGGTACGGGGGGCATCCCCCGGGATGTTGCAGCCATGGAGCTGATTATCCAGCTTCTCGGGAGTGCCCGAGAACGTCAGGCGGCGCCGCCGCCGAACTCACGCTCCAAAGAGGCGATCTGATTGGACCCGAGACCGCGCACACGGCGGCTTTCGGAGATCCCCAGTCGCTCCATGATCTGCTTGGCGCGGACCTTGCCCACGCCGGGCAGTGACTCAAGAAGGGCCGAGACCTTCATCTTGCCGATGACATCGTTCTCCCGGCCCTGCTTGATGACCTCATGGAGCGAGGCACCGGAGTGCTTGAGCCGATTCTTGACCTCGGCCCGCTCCCGGCGAGCCGCGGCGGCCTTTTCGAGCGCGGCTGCGCGCTGTTCAGGGGTAAGGGGCGGAAGAGCCACGCCTACGTCACCTCGGATGTCGAACTGTCGGATACGGACCGGTGAGGAAGCTGGTCGCCCCACACCACGGCGAGCAACGAACAACGGAGTTGCGCGTTTGCTCTCGACGGAGACTAGCGGCCAGGACCGCTCCAGTCAGCGAGAACAGACGAAAAGTCCTGGTCAGCCTCCACCGGCTGGGATATTTCGGTCATATCACCCCGGTTTTGGGTAAGGATTCCGTCAACACGGCCCGCGCACCCGACGGCAACCGGGCGACAGGTGCCTGGCTGGCGCCCTGTCACGCCCCCGAGACCGCCGCCCGCACCTCGTCGGCGAAGCGGGAAGCGGATTCCCGCAGTCCGGCGGCATCCGGGCCGTGGCGGAGTACGCCACGACTCACGCTCGGGACGACATTGCCGACGGCGGACCCGAAGACAACCGGCAGATCGGCCGGGGTCGCGCCCTGCGCGCCGATGCCGGGCGCCAGCAGCGGGCCGTTGATCGCCAGGTCGACACCCGCGTCGCCGAGTGTCGCGCCGACCACCGCGCCGACCGAGCCCAGCGGCGTGGCGCCCGCGTTCTCGGCCGCCATGTGGTCGAGCATCACCTGCGCGAGCGAGCGCCCGTCGGCCACCGTCGCACGCTGGACCTCCGCGCCCTCCGGGTTGGAGGTCAGGGCGAGCACGAAGACGCCCGCCCCGCTGACCCGCGCCGCGTCCAGTGCCGGGCGCAGCGATCCGAAGCCCAGGTACGGCGAGACCGTGACCGCGTCGCAGAAGAGCGGCGAGTCCTTGTCCAGGTAGGTGGCGGCGTACGCGCCCATGGTCGAGCCGATGTCGCCGCGCTTGGCGTCCATCAGCACGAGCGCCCCGGCCGCGCGCGCCTCCTCGACGGCCTTCTCCAGGACCGCGATGCCCCGCGAGCCGAAGCGCTCATAGAAGGCCGACTGCGGCTTGAGCACGGCGACCCGGTCGGCCAGCGCGTCGACGACCGTACGGGTGAAGGCCGTCAGGCCGCCGATGTCGTCGCCCAGGCCCCACGCGTGGAGCAGCGAGGCGTGCGGGTCGATGCCGACGCAGAGCGGGCCACGGGTGTCCATGGCGTGGCGCAGGCGCGCACCGAAGGTTTCGACGGCGCCCGGGGATCCGGCGCCTGCGGGGTTTTCCGCGGTCATCGGGCGGCCTTCCTGGTCCCGGCGCCGACGGCGTCGGCGAGGGTGGCGTACGGGCTGTTGGCAAGACGCGAGGCCAGGCCCTTGTGGACGGCGCGGGCCCAGAACGGGCCCTCGTAGACGAAGGCGCTATAGCCCTGGACGAGCGTGGCGCCCGCGAGGATGCGCTGCCAGGCGTCCTCGGCGTTCTCAATGCCTCCGACGCCCACCAGGGTGATCCGGTCGCCCACGCGCGCGTACAGGCGGCTCAGGACCTCCAGGGAGCGCTCCTTGACGGGCGCTCCGGACAGTCCGCCGGTCTCCTTGACCAGGGCCGGGTCCGACTTCAGGCCGAGGCTCTCTCGGGCGATGGTGGTGTTGGTGGCGATGATGCCGTCCAGGCCGAGCTCCAGGGCCAGGTCGGCGACGGCGTCGACGTCCTCGTCGGCCAGGTCGGGCGCGATCTTCACCAGGAGCGGGACGCGGCGGCCGGTGACCGTGCGGTCGGCCGCCTCGCGCACGGCACTGAGCAGCGGGCGCAGGGCCTCGGTGGCCTGGAGGTCGCGCAGGCCGGGGGTGTTCGGGGAGGAGACGTTGACCACGAGGTAGTCGGCGTGGGCGGCGAGGCGCTCGGTGGAGGTGACGTAGTCGCCGATGGCCTCCTCCTCCGTGACGGCCTTGGTCTTGCCGATGTTGACGCCGACGGTCGTCCTGAAGACCGGGTTACGGGCTGCCAGGCGGGCCGCCACCGCTTCGGAACCCTCGTTGTTGAACCCCATGCGGTTGATGAGCGCACGGTCCTTCACGAGGCGGAAGAGGCGCTTCTTGGGGTTGCCCGGCTGCGGCTGGGCGGTGACCGTACCGATCTCGATGTGGTCGAAGCCCAGCATCGACATCCCGTCGACCGCCACGGCGTTCTTGTCGAAGCCGGCGGCGAGGCCGAAGGGCCCTTGCATGCGCAGGCCGAGTGCCTCGGTGCGCAGTTCCTCGTAGCGGGGCGCGAGGGCGGCCGCGACGAGGGTGCGCAGGACCGGGACGCGGGCCGCCAGGCGGATCCAGCGGAAGGCCAGGTAGTGGGCCTGCTCGGGGTCCATGCGCTGGAAGACGAGGTTGAAGAAGAGCTTGTACATGGGCTGCGTGTGCCTTCTGAACGAGGGGCGGGAGGGGCTCATGAGGCAGACGCTCATGAAGGGGGCTCATCAAGAGGGCTCATGAAGAGGGGGACACCGGCCGGTGTCCCCCTCGTTCGCCCTATTCCGCGCGGGCCGCGGTCAGGTGCTCGGCGTGTTCCTGGAGGGAACGGACGCCGACGTCGCCGCGCCTGAGTGCGTCGATGCCCTGGACTGCGGCGGCGAGCGCCTGGACCGTCGTCAGGCACGGGACGCCGCGCGCCACGGCCGCCGTGCGGATCTCGTAGCCGTCGAGGCGGCCGCCCGTGCCGTACGGCGTGTTGATGATGAGGTCGACCTCACCGTCGTGGATGAGCTGGACGATGGTCTTCTCGCCGTTCGGGCCCTCGCCCTCACTCAGCTTGCGCACCACCGTGGCGTTGATGCCGTTGCGGCGCAGCACCTCGGCGGTGCCGGAGGTGGCGAGCAGCTCGAAGCCCTGTGCGACGAGCTCGCGGGCCGGGAAGATCAGCGAGCGCTTGTCGCGGTTGGCGACCGAGATGAAGGTGCGGCCCTTGGTGGGCAGCGGGCCGTACGCGCCGGCCTGCGACTTGGCGTACGCCGTGCCGAAGACCGAGTCGATGCCCATGACCTCGCCCGTGGAGCGCATCTCCGGGCCGAGCACGGTGTCGACGCCACGTCCGTGCATGTCGCGGAAGCGGCTCCACGGCATCACGGCCTCCTTGACGGAGATCGGCGCGTCCTGCGGCAGGGTGCCGCCGTCGCCGGTCTTCGGCAGGAGGCCCTCGGCGCGCAGTTCGGCGACGGTGGCGCCCAGCGAGATGCGGGCGGCGGCCTTCGCGAGCGGCACCGCGGTCGCCTTCGAGGTGAAGGGGACGGTACGCGAGGCGCGCGGGTTGGCCTCCAGGACGTAGAGGATGTCGCCGGCCAGCGCGAACTGGATGTTGATCAGTCCGCGGACGCCGACGCCCTTGGCGATGGCCTCCGTGGAGATCCGCAGCCGCTTGATGTCGAAGCCGCCGAGGGTGATCGGGGGCAGCGCGCAGGCGGAGTCGCCGGAGTGGATGCCGGCTTCCTCGATGTGCTCCATGACGCCGCCGAGGTAGAGCTCGGTGCCGTCGTAGAGCGCGTCGACGTCGATCTCGATCGCGTCGTCGAGGAACCGGTCGACCAGGACCGGCCGGGTGGGGCTGATCTCGGTGGACTCGGCGATGTACGAGGAGAGGCGGGTCTCGTCGTACACGATCTCCATGCCGCGCCCGCCCAGCACGTACGACGGGCGTACGAGCACCGGGTAGCCGATCTCGTCGGCGATGGCCTTGGCCTCGGCGAAGGTCGTCGCGGTGCCGTGCTTGGGTGCGGGCAGGCCGGCCTCGGCGAGGACCCGGCCGAAGGCACCGCGGTCCTCGGCGGCGTGGATGGCCTCCGGCGGGGTGCCGACGACCGGTACGCCGTTGTCCTTGAGCGCCTGGGCGAGGCCCAGCGGGGTCTGGCCGCCGAGCTGGACGATGACGCCGGCGATCGGTCCCGCGAGGGACTCGGCGTGCACGATCTCCAGCACGTCCTCAAGCGTCAGCGGCTCGAAGTACAGGCGGTCGGAGGTGTCGTAGTCGGTGGAGACGGTCTCCGGGTTGCAGTTGACCATCACGGTCTCGTAGCCCGCCTCGCTGAGCGCGAAGGAGGCGTGGACGCAGGAGTAGTCGAACTCGATGCCCTGGCCGATACGGTTCGGGCCCGAACCCAGGATGATCACCGCGGGCTTGGTGCGCGGTGCGACCTCGGACTCCTCGTCGTACGAGGAGTAGAAGTACGGGGTGTTGGCGGCGAACTCGGCGGCGCAGGTGTCGACCGTCTTGTAGACCGGGCGGACCCCGAGCGCGTGCCTGACCTCGCGGACCACGTCCTCGCGCAGACCGCGGATCTCGCCGATCTGGGCGTCGGAGAAGCCGTGCCGCTTCGCGTCCGCGAGCAGCTCGGGGTCGAGCTTCTCGGCGGCGGCGAGCTCGTCGGCGTGCTCCTTGATCAGGAACATCTGGTCGACGAACCACGGGTCGATCTTCGTGGCGTCGAAGATCTCCTCGGCGGTGGCGCCGGCCCGCATCGCCTGCATGACGGTGTTGATACGCCCGTCGGTGGGGATCTTCGCGGTCTCCAGAAGGGCGGCCTTGTCGCCGGGCTCACCGATGAAGGTGAACTGGCTGCCCTTCTTCTCCAGCGAGCGCAGCGCCTTGTTGAGCGCCTCGGTGAAGTTGCGGCCGATCGCCATGGCCTCGCCCACCGACTTCATGGTGGTGGTGAGGGTGGCGTCGGCGGCCGGGAACTTCTCGAAGGCGAAGCGCGGCACCTTGACGACGACGTAGTCGAGGGTGGGCTCGAAGGACGCCGGGGTCTTCTCGGTGATGTCGTTGGGGATCTCGTCCAGCGTGTAGCCGACGGCCAGACGCGCGGCGATCTTCGCGATCGGGAAGCCCGTGGCCTTCGAGGCCAGCGCCGATGAGCGCGAGACGCGCGGGTTCATCTCGATGACGATGATCCGGCCGTCTTCGGGGTCGATCGCGAACTGGATGTTGCAGCCGCCGGTGTCGACGCCGACCTCGCGGATGATCGCGATGCCCACGTCGCGCAGCCGCTGGTACTCGCGGTCGGTCAGCGTCATCGCCGGGGCGACGGTGATCGAGTCGCCGGTGTGCACGCCCATCGGGTCGAAGTTCTCGATGGAGCAAACGACCACGACGTTGTCGTTCTTGTCGCGCATCAGCTCCAGCTCGTACTCCTTCCAGCCGAGGATGGACTCCTCAAGGAGCACTTCGGTGGTCGGCGAGAGCATCAGGCCCTGTCCGGCGATGCGGCGCAGTTCCTCCTCGTCGTGTGCGAAGCCGGAGCCGGCGCCGCCCATGGTGAAGGAGGGCCGGACGACGACGGGGTAGCCGCCGAGCGTCTCGACGCCGCCGATGATGTCGTCCATCGTGTGGCAGATGACCGAGCGGGCGGACTCGCCGTGGCCGATCTTGGCGTGCACGGCCTCGACGACGCCCTTGAAGAGCTGGCGGTCCTCGCCCTTGTTGATGGCCTCGACGTTGGCGCCGATGAGCTCGACGCCGTACTTCTCCAGCACACCCTGCTCGTGCATGGAGATCGCGGTGTTGAGCGCGGTCTGGCCGCCGAGGGTCGGCAGCAGCGCGTCGGGGCGCTCCTTGGCGATGATCTTCTCGACGAACTCCGGGGTGATCGGCTCGACGTACGTCGCGTCGGCGATCTCCGGGTCGGTCATGATCGTCGCCGGGTTGGAGTTGACCAGGATGACCCGCAGGCCCTCGGCCTTCAGGACGCGGCAGGCCTGGGTGCCGGAGTAGTCGAACTCCGCGGCCTGGCCGATGACGATCGGTCCTGAACCGATGACCAGGACGGACTGGATATCGGTGCGCTTAGGCACGCTGGTCCTCCATCAGGGCGGTTTCCATCAAAGACGTGAAGCGGTCGAACAGGTACGCGGCGTCGTGCGGACCCGCTGCTGCCTCGGGGTGGTACTGGACGCTGAAGGCCGGCCGGTCGAGCAGCCGGAGGCCCTCCACCACGTTGTCGTTGAGACAGACGTGGGAGACCTCTGCGCGGCCGAAGGGGGTGTCGGAGACCCTGTCGAGCGGGGCGTCGACGGCGAATCCGTGGTTGTGCGCGGTGATCTCGACCTTGCCGGTGGAGCGGTCCTTCACCGGCTGGTTGATGCCTCGGTGGCCGTACTTGAGCTTGTACGTGCCGAAGCCGAGCGCGCGGCCCAGGATCTGGTTGCCGAAGCAGATGCCGAAGAGCGGGGTCCTGCGCTCCAGGACGGCCTTGACGACCGTGAGGTCGACGGTGGCGGGGTCGCCGGGGCCGTTGGAGAGGAACACGCCGTCGGGTTCGATCGCGTAGACGTCGTCGGCCGTGGCCGTGGCGGGCAGCACGTGCACCTCGATGCCGCGCTGGGCCATCCGGTGCGGGGTCATGCCCTTGATGCCGAGGTCGATGGCGGCGACGGTGAACTTCTTCTCACCGATCGCGGGCACGACGTACGCCTCCTTGGTGGTGACCTCGGCGGCCAGGTCGGCGCCCGTCATCTCGGGGACCTGCTGGACGCGGGCGAGCAGCGTGGCCTCGTCGGCGAGCGCCTTGCCGGAGAAGATGCCGACGCGCATGGCGCCGCGCTCGCGCAGGTGGCGGGTGAGGGCGCGGGTGTCGATGCCGCTGATACCCACGACGCCCTGTCCGACCAGCTCGTCGTCGAGGGAGCGGCGCGAGCGCCAGCTGGACGGGATGCGGGCGGGGTCGCGCACGACGTAACCGGCGACCCAGATCCTGCCGGACTCGTTGTCCTCGTCGTTGATGCCGGTGTTGCCGATGTGCGGGGCGGTCATCACGACGACCTGGCGGTGGTATGACGGGTCCGTGAGGGTTTCCTGGTAGCCGGTCATGCCGGTGTTGAACACCGCCTCGCCGAAGGTCTCCCCCACGGCCCCGTAGGCACGGCCGCGGAAGCTGCGACCGTCCTCCAGGACGAGTACGGCGGGAGCCCTGCCGGCTCCCCGGGTGGAGATCGTCATCGTGCGGTGCCTTCCGTCGTGATGGTCTTGCCGATGGTGTCGCTCATGGTGTTGATCGCCTCGACCCAGGCCGCGTGCTCGGCGGCCCGGTCGGAGCGGAAGCCGGAGTCGATCTGCTGGTCCCCGTGCTGCCAGGTGACGACCAGCAGGCCGCCCTCGGCGAGGACCTTGCCCGCGATGCCCTTGTCGAGACGGGCCTCGCGCAGCGCCGCCGCGGGTACGAAGAAGTCGCTCGCCCCGGGGCGTACGACATCGAGCCCCTCGTCGGTGAGCGTCAGCTCGACCTTGCTGCGGGTGCCCAGACCGTGCGCCACGATCCGGTCGAGCCAGTGCCCGGCGGTCGTCGACCCGTGGTAGCGGCCGCTCATGTTCAGCTTCGCCGCACCGGGTGATTCGGGCGCGGTGGGCAGCTCGGGGAGGTCCGACTGGAGGGTGCCGCGCCACTTCCAGCCCTGGCGCATCAGCCAGTAGACGAGCGTGATGAAGAGCAGCAGAGCGACGACCCAGCCGATGCGGGCGGCCCAGTCGGTCACTTCGGCCGACTTCTGCTCGGCGGCCTCGGCTGCCTCGGCGGCCAGATGAATGAAAGGTGTCACGCCAGAATCCCGTCAACGACCGTCGCGCGGCCCCTCAGCCAGGTGTGGGTGACGCGTCCCGGCAGCTCACGGCCCTCGTAGGGGGTGTTGCGGCTGCGGGAGGCGAAGCCCGAGGGGTCCACGGTTCCACGGTAAGCCGGATCGACGAGCGTGAGGTTCGCGGGCTCGCCTGCCGAGACGGGGCGGCCGTGGCCCTCCAGGCGGCCGATGGCCGCGGGCCGGAAGGACATCCGGTCCGCGACGCCCGCCCAGTCGATCAGGCCGCTGTCCACCATCGTCTGCTGGACGACGGACAGGGCGGTCTCCAGACCGACCATGCCCATGGCGGCCGCGGCCCACTCGCAGTCCTTGTCCTCGTGCGGGTGCGGGGCGTGATCGGTGGCGACGCAGTCGATGGTGCCGTCGGCGAGGGCCTCACGCAGGGCCATGACGTCGGCCTCGGTGCGCAGTGGCGGGTTCACCTTGTAGACCGGGTTGTACGTACGGACCAGCTCGTCCGTCAGCAGCAGGTGGTGCGGGGTGACCTCGGCGGTGACGTTCCAGCCCTTGGACTTGGCCCAGCGGACGATCTCCACCGAGCCGGCGGTCGAGAGGTGGCAGATGTGCACGCGTGAGTCCACGTGGGCGGCGAGGAGGACATCGCGGGCGATGATCGACTCCTCGGCGACGGACGGCCAGCCGCCGAGGCCCAGCTCCGAGGAGACGATGCCCTCGTTCATCTGGGCGCCCTCGGTGAGGCGGGGCTCCTGGGCGTGCTGGGCGACGACGCCGTCGAAGGCCTTCACGTACTCCAGCGCGCGGCGCATGATCACGGCGTCGTCGACGCACTTGCCGTCGTCGGAGAAGACCTTCACGTTCGCGGCGGAGTCGTGCATGGCGCCGAGCTCGGCGAGCTTCTTGCCCTCCAGTCCGACGGTGACGGCGCCGATGGGCTGGACGTCGCAGTAGCCGGACTCCCTGCCGAGGCGCCAGACCTGCTCGACGACGCCCGCCGTGTCGGCGACGGGGAAGGTGTTGGCCATGGCGTGGACGGCCGTGAAACCGCCGACGGCCGCAGCCCTGGTGCCGGTCAGTACGGTCTCGGCGTCCTCGCGGCCCGGCTCGCGCAGGTGGGTGTGCAGGTCGACGAGGCCCGGCAGCAGGACCTTGCCGGCCGCCTCGACGACGGTCGCGTCGCCCGCTTCGATGTGGGCGCCGACCTGGGCGATGGTCTCACCGTCGATCAGGACGTCCTGCGGCTCGCCGCCCAGGACCTTCGCACCGCGGATCAGGATCTTGCTCATGGTTACTTGTTCTCCTCGGTGCGGGCGTTGGTCGAGATGGCGGGCTCATTGCCGCCCAGAAGCAGATAGAGGACGGCCATCCGGGTGCTGACTCCGTTGGCGACCTGCTCGACGGCCGTGCAGCGGTCGGAGTCCGCGACCTGTGCGGTGATCTCCATGCCGCGGTTCATCGGGCCGGGGTGCATCACGATGGCGTGCTCGGGCATCCGCGCCATCCGGTCGCCGTCCAGGCCGTAGCGGCGCGAGTACTCGCGCTCGGTGGGGAAGAAGGCGGCGTTCATCCGCTCGCGCTGCACACGCAGCATCATGACCGCGTCGGACTTCGGCAGCACCTTGTCGAGGTCGTAGCCGACCTCGCAGGGCCAGTTCTCGACGCCGATGGGCACCAGGGTGGGCGGCGCGACGAGCGTCACCTCGGCGCCGAGGGTGTGCAGCAGCAGGACGTTGGAGCGGGCGACGCGGCTGTGCAGGATGTCGCCGACGATCGTGATGCGGCGGCCGCCCAGGTCACGCCCTATCCCCGCGTCGGCGCCGACGAGCCGGCGGCGCATCGTGAAGGCGTCGAGCAACGCCTGCGTGGGGTGCTCGTGGGTGCCGTCGCCCGCGTTGACGACCGCGCCGTCGATCCAGCCGGAGGTGGCGAGGCGGTAGGGGGCGCCGGAGGCGCCGTGCCGGATGACGACAGCGTCCGCGCCCATCGCCTCCAGCGTCAGCGCGGTGTCCTTCAGCGACTCGCCCTTGGAGACGGACGAGCCCTTGGCGGAGAAGTTGATGACATCGGCGGAGAGGCGCTTGGCGGCGGCCTCGAAGGAGATGCGGGTGCGGGTCGAGTCCTCGAAGAAGAGATTGACGACGGTACGTCCGCGCAGCGTCGGCAGCTTCTTGATCGGCCGGTCCGCTACCCGGGCCATCTCCTCGGCGGTGTCGAGGATCAGGACGGCGTCGTCGCGGGTGAGGTCGGCGGCCGAGATGAGGTGGCGCTTCATCTGGTGCTCCGTGAGTCGTGGAGGGGCGCTGAAGTGAAGGCGGGCAGGGCGCAGCAGGGTACGGACCCGGTGCTCGGGCCCGTACGGGAAAGCGCTACTGCTCGCCGGCCGGAGCGGTCTGCTTCAGACCGAGCAGCACGGCGTCGCGGCCGTCCTCCTCGGCGAGCTGGACCTTGACCGTCTCCCGCAACGACGTGGGGAGGTTCTTGCCGACGTAGTCGGCCCGAATGGGCAGTTCGCGGTGACCGCGGTCGACGAGGACCGCGAGCTGTACGGCGCGGGGGCGGCCCATGTCGCCCAGCGCGTCGAGCGCGGCCCGGATCGTACGGCCGGAGAAGAGCACGTCGTCGACGAGGACGACGAGCCGGTCCTCGATGCCCTCATCGGGGATTTCCGTACGCGCGAGGGCGCGTGCGGGGCCCCTGCGCAGATCGTCGCGGTACATGGTGATGTCGAGGGAGCCCACCGGCACTTTCCGGCCGGTGATCTCTTCGAGCTTGGCGGCGAGCCTGCGGGCCAGGAAGACACCGCGGGTGGGAATGCCGAGGAGCACCACGTCGTCGGCGCCCTTGGCGCGCTCGACGATCTCGTGGGCGATGCGGGTCAGTACCCGCGCGATGTCGGGGCCCTCAAGGACAGGGCGTGCCTCATCGGAATTCTTTGCGTCCATTAGAAACGGACCCCCTTCTCCGCCTCACAGGACGGATCTTAAAGGACGTCGAAATTGCGTCATCCACAGTACCAGGGCGTTTCCGCGCCCCCCTCGGGGCCCCCGGAAACAACCGGTCCGGACCATTCGGCTTGACGCATCCAAGTAACGCTGCGTAACCTCACAGTGAGTTACCAGTCTTCGTCCGGGGAGCCATATGTCCAGCGAATACGCCAAACAGCTCGGGGCCAAGCTCCGCGCCATCCGCACCCAGCAGGGCCTTTCCCTCCACGGTGTCGAGGAGAAGTCCCAGGGCCGTTGGAAGGCCGTCGTAGTCGGGTCGTACGAGCGCGGCGACCGCGCCGTAACCGTGCAGCGCCTCGCCGAGCTGGCGGACTTCTACGGGGTCCCCGTGCAGGAGCTCCTGCCCGGTACGACGCCCGGCGGCGCAGCCGAGCCGCCGCCCAAGCTCCGGCTCGACCTGGAGCGTCTCGCGCACGTCCCGGCGGAGAAGGCCGGCCCGCTCCAGCGGTACGCCGCCACGATCCAGTCGCAGCGCGGCGACTACAACGGCAAGGTGCTGTCGATCCGCCAGGACGATCTGCGCACCCTCGCCGTGATCTACGACCAATCGCCCTCGGTCCTGACCGAGCAGCTCATCAGCTGGGGCGTGCTGGACTCCGACGCACGCCGTGCGGTCGCTCACGACGACGTCTGAGCGGACCCAGCAGAAACGTAACGCCGGGGTCGGCAGAGGCTTTTCGCCTCTGCCGACCCCGGCGTTCGTGCATCGCCCCACAAGGCCCGTAGGCGAGACGTGAGCGCGATGGAACCCCCGGGGCACGCAGAAGCCATGAAAAGGGCCTGCGGCACGCTCTCAGCGCGCCGCAGGCCCTTTTCGGCCGTACCCCTGGCGGGAACTATTCGCGGTTCTCGCGGCGCAGGTTCGGCTTGAGGTCCTTGAAACGGCTCATCATGCCGTTCACGAAGGACGGGGAGTCGTCGGTGGAGAACTCCTTGGCGAGCTGTACCACCTCGTCGATCACCACCGCGTCGGGCGTCTCGTCCACCCACACCAGCTCGAAGGCGCCGAGCCGCAGGAGGTTCCGGTCGACGACCGGCATCCGGTCGATCGCCCAGTCGACGGCATAGGTCCCGATGAGCTCCTCGATACGGTCCGCGTGTTCCGCGTACCCCTCGACGAGCGACATCGTGTATTCGGTCACCGGCGGCTGCCGGTCGTCGGTCCTGGCATGCCGAATCCAGTCCGCGAGGACCGTCTGCACGGACTCACCGCGCTGGTCGGCCTCGAAAAGGATCTGGAAGGCGCGCTTGCGCGCCTTGTTCCGGGCAGCCACGGTTAGCTGTTCACCCGGCCGAGGTAGTCGCCCGTACGGGTGTCGACCTTGATCTTCTCACCGGTGGTGATGAAGAGCGGAACACCGATCTCGTGGCCCGTCTCCAGCTCGGCCGGCTTGGAGCCGCCGGTGGAGCGGTCGCCCTGGACGCCGGGCTCGGTGTACTTGATGACCAGCTCAACGGCGGCGGGGAGCTCGATGTAGAGGGGGCTGCCCTCGTACATCGCGACGCTGGCCTCGAAGCCCTCAAGCAGGAAGTTCTTGGCGTCGCCGACAACCTTGGGATCGACGTAGATCTGGTCGTACGTGTCCATGTCCATGAAGACGAAGTTGTCGCCGTCCTTGAACGAAAACTGCATGTCGCGCTTGTCGATGCTGGCCGTCTCGACCTTCACGCCGGCGTTGAAGGTCTTGTCGACGACCTTGCCGGAGAGCACGTTCTTGAGCTTGGTGCGCACAAAGGCAGGGCCCTTGCCGGGCTTGACGTGCTGGAACTCGACGACGGACCAGAGCTGGCCTCCGTCGAGCTTGAGCACCAGGCCGTTCTTGAGGTCGTTCGTGGAAGCCACGGTTGCGGAATCTCCTGGACTGAAGGCTGGTGGGACCTAGGGTGCACGCTGCGGCACACGGCTACAGCGCTAGCAGCTCCTTGGTCGTGATGGTGAGTAGCTCGGGTCCGCCGTCCGCCTCTGGGCGGACGACGAGCGTGTCATCGATCCGGACACCGCCCCGGCCCGGGAGGTGGACCCCCGGTTCGACGGTGACCGGCACACAAGCGTCCAGTTTACCCATGGCCGCAGGTGCCAGCTCCGGGTCCTCCTCGATTTCGAGCCCCACACCGTGTCCGGTCCGTGCCGGGACGTTCTCTCCGTAGCCCGCCGCGTCCAGTACCTGGCGGGCCGCACGGTCCACTTCGCGGTAGGCGACGCCGGGTGCCAGAGCCTCCCGGCCCGCCCGCTGAGCGGCGAATACGAGGTCGTACAGCTCGATCTGCCAGTCCGCGGGCGTGGAGCCGATGACGAAGGTACGGCCGATCTCGCAGCGGTAGCCGCGATAGTTGGCGCCGAGGCAGACGGAGAGGAAATCTCCTTCCTCGACCCGCCTGTCCGACGGCCGGTGTCTGCCCTGCCCCGAATTCGGCCCGGTGGCCACCGAGGTCGCGAAGGCGGGGCCGTCGGCGCCGTGGTCGACCAGCCGACGCTCCAGCTCCAGGGCGAGATGGCGCTCGGTGCGCCCGACGAGAATCGATTCGAGCAGCTCGCCGAGGGCCTGGTCGGTGATCTCGGCCGCGGTCCGCAGGCTCGCGATCTCCTCCTCGCCCTTGACGATCCGCAGCTGCTCGACGGCGCCCGCGAGATCGTGCAGGCGCAGCTGCGGCGCGACCGAGCCGAGCGCCCGGTGCCGGGTGACGGTGAGGTGGTGCTCCTCGACGGCGAGGGACCGCGCGCCGGACGCCGCGACGAGATCGGCCGCCGCTACGACGGTGTCGCCTCCGGGCATCGGCAGGACCGTGACCCGCAGCAGCTCGTCGGGGCGGCCGTCCGCGGGGTCGACCACCGACGTACGGGGGCAGAGCAGGACGTCCTCGCCCTCGCCGGGACCGAGCAGCAGCACGGCGCCGGGCGGCGCTCCGCCGGCGAGATAGCGGACATTGGCGGGACTGGAGACGAGTGCGGCGGCGCTGCCGGCTGCGGCACACCGGTCCCGCAGCCGTCCGCGGCGAACCGCATACACCTCTGACATGCCACGAGCGTACGAGCGCTTGCGCGACCCGGCCGGTTCAGCGCGTCCGACCGGGCGGCGGGGCCGCCGCGCCCCGGCCGCCGCGCCGGGGGAGCGCGGCCACCCTCGCCTGGGCCGTACGGCGGCTACCAGCTGGGCGGGCTGGCGATGGATCGGGCCAGTACCTCGTCCAGTACCCGGGCCGTGGTCGGCACGTCGTACTTGGAGTTGTCGATGATCGGCAGCCCCGAGCCGTACCAGCCGGCCATCCGGCCGTGGATGCGGGCTACTTCCTCGTCGGAGAGCCGGCGGTTGCCGCCGCGCTGGGCGTTGCGCTCCAGCACGATCTCCAGGCCGGGAAGGATCACCACGGGCAGCAGCCCGGGTCCGACATGGCGCTTCCAGCCGCCGAGCCCGACGACGGGCCGGTCAGGGAAGACTGCGTCGTCGACGATGCACGAGATGCCGTTGGCCAGGAAGTTGCGGGCGGCGAAGCCGCAGGTGCGGCGGGCGAGGCGGTACTGGGCCTCGGAGTGGTCGTTCCAGCCGGACTGCGGGTCGGCGAAGCCCGAGCAGACCCATTCGCGTACGTCGTCGAGGCTGATGTGCGCGGTCGGCACCCTGCGGTGCTGTGCCCAGTACTTGGCGACGGTCGTCTTGCCCGCACCGGCCGGGCCGATGAGCAGCACGGCCAGCGTCGTGCTGCCGGTGTTGGCGGGCGCCGCGGCGGGTGGCGGCGCGGGCACGGGAACGGGGCCGCCGGGCGGCAGCTGTATGTGCCCCGTGGTGTCGCGGGACGCAGGCTGCGGACCGTGCTGCGGGGCGGGTGAGGCCCAGCCGGGCGCCGGAGCGGGCCCTGGAGGGGCCTGCGGGGGCCCGTGGGGTGCCGGGGGCCCGGCGGGGTGCGGGGCGCCCTGCGCCCACGCGGCGCCGGGCTCGTGGGGCGGTGGCAGCGGAGCCCCCATAGCGTGCTGCATCCGGTGCCACTCCGTCTCGTACAGGCGACTCGTGCTGGGCCAGGGCGGTCAGGGCCTACCGAACGGTACCCTCCCCGGCCGCCGCACTGTGAACGGCCGGGGAGGGTCCTAAGTGCCCTGTCAGCCGTCGAGTTCGTCGGCGAGGGCGCGCAGGGCCAGGCGGTAGGAACCGATGCCGAAGCCCGCGATCGTGCCGCTGGCGACGGCCGCGACCACCGAGGTGTGGCGGAATTCCTCGCGTGCGTACGGATTCGAAATGTGCACCTCGATGAGCGGCGCGGTGCGCTGGGCGGCCGCGTCCCGCATTGCGTACGAGTAGTGCGTGAAAGCACCCGGGTTGAGAACGACCGGAATCGAACCGTCCGCGGCCTCGTGCAGCCAGCGGATCAGCTCGCCCTCGTCGTTGGTCTCGCGGACATCGACGTCGAAGCCGAGCTGCTTGCCGAGCCGCCCGCACTCCTCGACGAGTCCGCTGTAGGAGGTCGCCCCGTAGACATCGGGCTCGCGGGAGCCGAGCCTGCCGAGGTTGGGCCCGTTGAGTACCAGCACCCGCCGCGTCGCCGCCGTCACTTGGACACCTCGCCGTAGGCAGCCAGCAGCACCGCCGGGTCCGGGCCCTCAAGGACCGTCGGCTTGGCGAGACCGTCGAGGACGATGAAGCGCAGCAGATTGCCGCGGGACTTCTTGTCGACCTTCATGGTCTCTAGGAGCTTGGGCCACTGGTCGCCGCGGTAGGTGAGCGGCAGCCCGACCGACTCCAGGACCGCGCTGTGCCGGTCGGCGGTCGCGTCGTCGAGGCGGCCCGCGAGACGGCCCAGTTCGGCGGCGAAGACCATACCGATGGACACCGCGGCGCCGTGCCGCCAGTTGTAGCGCTCGTTCTTCTCGATGGCGTGCGCGAGGGTGTGCCCGTAGTTGAGGATCTCGCGCAGACCCGATTCCTTGAGGTCGCTGGAGACCACATCGGCCTTGACCCGGATGGCGCGCTCGATCAGCTCGGCGGCGTGCCGCCCGTCGGGCGAACGGGCCCCCACCGGGTCCTCCTCGATCAGTTCGAGGATCACCGGGTCGGCGATGAAGCCCGCCTTGATGACCTCGGCGAGACCGCTGATGTAGTCGTTGACCGGCAGCGAGTCCAGCGCCACCAGGTCGCACAGCACACCGACCGGCGGGTGGAAGGCGCCGACGAGGTTCTTGCCCTCGGCGGTGTTGATGCCGGTCTTGCCGCCGACCGCCGCGTCGACCATGCCCAGCACGGTCGTCGGTACGGCGACCCAGCGCACCCCGCGCAGCCAGGTCGCCGCGACGAAGCCCGCCACATCGGTGGTGGCGCCGCCGCCGACGCCGACGATGACGTCGGTGCGGGTGAAGTTGGTCTGGCCGAGCGCCTTCCAGCAGTACGCCGCGACCTCGACGGTCTTGGACTCCTCTGCGTTCGGCAGCTGGATCGCGATGACCTCGTAGCCCTGGCTCGCGAGGTCCTCACGGATCGCCTCACCGGTGCCGGCGAGCGCCTCCGGGTGCAGGACGGCCACCCGCTTGGCGCGCTCGCCGATCAGCCCGGGGAGCTCCCCGAGGAGCTGCCGTCCGACCAGCACCTCGTACGGCTCCGCGCCCTCGCTGCCGCCGACCTGGATACGGGTGGGTGCTGCCTGCTCCGTCATGCTTCCTTCAATTCCAGTGCGTCGAGGACCGCCTGGGCGACCTCTTCGGGGGTGCGGTCGTCGGTGGCGACGACGGCTCCGGCGACCTCGGTGTAGAGAGGGCGGCGCGCCTCCATCAGGAGCTTCCACTGCTGGCGCGGGTTGACGGCCAGCAACGGCCGCGCGGTGTTGAGCCCGACGCGCTTGAGTGCCTCGCCCACGTTCATGGAGAGATAGACGACGGGCTGTCCGGCCAGGGCCGCGCGGGTGCCCTCGTCGAGGACCGCGCCGCCGCCCAGGGAGAGTACGCCGGTGTGCTCGGCGAGCGCCGCACGCACCGCCTCGCGCTCCAGATCACGGAAGTACGGTTCGCCCGCTTCGACGAAGATCTCCGAGATCGACCGGCCCTCGGCCTCGACGATGTCCGCGTCGGTGTCCCGGTACGCACAGCCGAGCCGCTCGGCGAGCAGCTCGCCGACCGTGGACTTGCCGACCCCCATGGGGCCGACCAGGACGACCTGCGGCCCGGTCACCGTACGACCAGGGTGTCGAGGTAGCCCTGTACGTTTCGGCGGGTCTCGCCGACGCTGTCGCCGCCGAACTTCTCACCGACCGCGTCCGCGAGTACCAGCGCGACCATGGCCTCGGCGACGATCCCGGCGGCGGGCACGGCGCACACGTCGGAGCGCTGGTGGTGGGCAGCGGCCACCTCACCGGTGGCGGTGTCGATGGTGGCCAGGGCGCGCGGCACGGTCGCAATGGGCTTCATCGCGGCCCGGACACGCAGCAGTTCACCGGTGGACATGCCGCCCTCGGTGCCGCCGGCCCGGCCGGACGTGCGCCGCACGCCGTCCTTGGTCGGGACGATCTCGTCGTGCGCCTGGGAGCCGGGCACCCGGGCGAGGCCGAAGCCGTCGCCGACCTCGACGCCCTTGATGGCCTGGATGCCCATGAGGGCGGCGGCCAGCCGGGCGTCCAGGCGCCGGTCCCAGTGCACGAACGAGCCGAGGCCCACCGGCACGTTGTACGCGAGGACCTCGACGACGCCGCCCAGAGTGTCGCCGTCCTTGTGGGCCTGGTCGATCTCGGCGACCATCGCCTCGCTGGCGGCCGCGTCCAGGCAGCGCACCGGGTCCGCGTCGAGCTTCGCCTCGTCGCCGGGCACCGGGACGACGCCGTACGGCGCCTTGGCCCCGGCCAGCTCCACGACGTGCGACACGATCTCGATGCCGGTCGTCTGCTTGAGGTACGAGCGGGCGACCGTGCCCAGCGCGACGCGGGCCGCGGTCTCCCGGGCGCTGGCGCGCTCCAGGACCGGGCGGGCCTCGTCGAGTGCGTACTTCTGCATGCCCGCGAGGTCGGCGTGGCCGGGGCGCGGGCGGGTCAGCGGGGCGTTACGGGCGAGCTTGGCCAGCTCGTCGGGGTCGACCGGGTCGGCCGACATGACCTGCTCCCACTTGGGCCACTCGGTGTTGCCCACCATGATCGCGACGGGACCGCCCATGGTCAGGCCGTGCCGTACGCCGCCGAGGAAGGTGACTTCGTCCTTCTCGAACTTCATGCGGGCACCGCGGCCATAGCCGAGCCGCCGCCGGGCCAGCGCGTCCGCCACCATGTCCGTGGTGATGGGTACGCCGGAGGGAAGGCCCTCCAGCGTCGCGACGAGTGCGGGGCCGTGGGACTCCCCCGCGGTCAGCCAGCGCAACCTGCTCAACGATGCTCCTCATGCTCGCGCCCGAACTGCTACGGCGCGACCGGGTGCGCGGCCCTGGCCCGCCATCCCCGATCCTCCCACGAACGAGCATCGCGCCCGGCCCCAGGTCCAGCAGTCGGACGACCGTCAGGCCCGGTCGCCGTCCCTGGGCGCGTACGAGCCGAGGTAGTCGGCGCCGCGTCCCTGGCCGTACTGGGCGGCGGCGTGGATGGGCCGCCCGGAGCGCACCGCACGCCGGTATTCGATCTTCCGCTTGATCTTCACCGACCAGACGGCCACGAAACCGACCACGACCAGCGCGAGCACCGCCATCTGGACCCAGTCGGGTGCGAAGGTGAAGAGGCCGTCGATGACCTTGCCGATGCCCGAGGCTTGTGGCAGCCCTGTTTCGATGGTGCTCATGATGTTGTCCCCCGTTACGTGCGTGAGCTCTTCTTCTAACCGGCGGCGAGCGCCTGTTCCCCAGCTTTCCGCATCACAGCGAGCGGCGCCGCGGTGTGTCCGGTCATCTGCTTCACCTGGAGGACCGCCTGGTGCACCAGGAGGTCGAGACCGCCTACGACCGCGCCGCCGCGCGCCGACCAGGCACCGGCCAGAGCGGTCGGCCAGGGGTTGTACAGGACGTCGAAGAGCGTGCCCGGGTGGTCGGGGACGGCCTTCGCGAGGTCGTCGGTGGCGCCGGCCGGGGTGGTCGCCACGACCAGCGGCGCGCTCAGCGCCAGGTCCGCCTCCGCCCAGTCCGCGATACGCACCCGTACCCCGAGCCGCTCCCCCCACTGCCGCATCTCGTTCGCGCGGGCCGCGCTGCGGACGTACGCGGTGACCGGGCCCGTGCAGATGTGGGAGAGCGCGGCGAGCGCCGAGGACGCGGTGGCGCCGGCGCCCAGGACGGCGGCGGACTCGACCTGGTGCACGCCCCGCTCACGCAGTGCGGCGAGCATCCCGGGGATGTCGGTGTTGTCGCCGGTGCGGCGGCCGTCCTCGGTGAACACGACGGTGTTGACCGCCTCGACCGAGGCCGCCGTGTCGCTGACCGAGTCGAGCAGCGGGATGATCGCGCGCTTGAGCGGCATGGTCAGCGACAGCCCCGCCCAGGAGGCGTCGAGCCCCTCCACGAAGCCGGTGAGCGCGGCCTCGTCCACCTCGAAGCGGTCGTACGACCAGTGGGCGAGACCGAGCTCCTGATAGGCGGCGCGGTGCAGCACGGGTGAGAGCGAGTGGGCGATGGGCGACCCGAGAACGGCAGCCCGGCGCGCCTCAGCCGATTCCCTGGCTTTCATTGAACTTGTCCTTCAGCTTATTGAATTCGGCGATGGTCTTGGCGAATTCCGTCTTGTTCTCACCGTCGGTCGCCACGAAATACAGCCAGCCGTCCTTCGTCGGGTTCAGGGCGGCGGCCATCGCATCGGAGCCCGGGTTTCCGATGGGGCCGGGGGTAAGGCCCTTGTGGAAATAGGTGTTGTACGGGTCCGGGTTGCTGTTGATCTCGGACTCGCTGATCTTGATGTTGCTCTGGCCCCTGAGGTAATTGAAGGCCGAGTCGAACTGGAGCTTCTGGTTCGTCTGGTCATTGTCGGGCTTGAGGCGGTTGTAGACGACTTCGGCCATTTTGCGGAAGTCGTCGTGCGTCTTGCCCTCGGCCTGCACGAGGCTGGCGACCGTGACGAGCTGCAACGGGGAGTCGAGACCCAGCCGGTTGGCCTGCGCTTCGAGGTCCTGGCTCGCGTACTGACCGCTGGCCCGGGAGACCATTTCCTTGAGTACGGACTTGGGGGTCGACTTTCGGCCCACGTCGTACCGCGCCGGATAGAGGAATCCCTCCAGCGGGTCCTTGATCTTCGTATTGTCATTCGCCCAGCCGGGCAGTCCGAGATTCTTGGACTCGCTTCTCGCGACGTCCCGGGTCGTCCCGTCCTTGAGCTTCAACCGCTTGTCGATCTCGGCGTAGATCTTTACGTTCCGCCAGCCTTCGCTGATGATCAGGGCGTTCAGGTTCGACGGATTGATCATCACTTCGAGAGCTGCCTTGGCTGACATCTCTTTTTTCAGCGGGTAGACGCCGGGCTGAATTCCCTGGGCCTTGGGGTTTCCTGCCGCCACCGATACGAAGGCTCCGGCGCTCTTGACCACGCCTTCCTTCTCCAGGACCGAGCCGATCTGGCCCGTGCCCGCACCCTTGGGAACCGTGATCTCGACCGAGCCCGTGCCGGCGCCCACGAAGTCGGCCGGCTCGCCGAAGCGGTCCTGCCAGAACTCGTAGCCGAAGTAGGCGACCCCGCCCACACCGCCGGCCATCACCAGTGACAGGACCAGGCAGGCACAGCCGGTGCGGCTCTTCTTCTTCTTTTTGGTCTTGCCCCGGCGGTCGCCGCCGCGCCCCCGGCCGTTCTCGTCCGGATCGTCGTCCTGCTCACCGTCGTCGTCGCGGTCGTCGGCGCCGGTGAAGAAGGGGTGCTCCTCGGGAGCCCCGGCCTCGGGCCCGCCGTCCCACTCCGCGTTCTCGTCCGGTGCGCTGTGGCGCTGACCGGGCGGCTGCGGCGGGGGGTACGCCTCGGGCGTGCCGTAGTAGTCGGGGCTCTCGCCGCCGTAGCCGGGCTGCTGTCCGCCGTACGGGTCGGCCGGATTCACGTCGTACGGTACGGCGCCCTGCTGCTGGCCCGTGTCCCAGCCGGCGTTGTTGTACTGCTGCTGGTCCGGGTACCCGGGCTGCTGCGGCTGTTGTTGCTGGTGCGGTTGCTGCTGGTGCTGCCGCCCGTCGTACGGAGGCTGATGCGGCTGCTGCCCGTCGTAGTAGGGCTGCTGCGGCGGCTGCTGCTGCTGCCCGTCGTAGTACGGCTGCTGGGGCTGCTGCCGCTGGCCGCCGTAGGAACCCTGGCCGTGCGCGGCCTGCTGCCCGTCCCACCCCGGGTCCCCGTACAACGGGTCATCGGGATGCCACGGTTCACGACCTGTGCCACGGCCATAGTCAGTCATCAAACCCCATAGAGCCGCGAGGCGTCGGCTGCATCGCGCGTGGGGCACGGCAACCGGTTCCGCCTCTTCTTTGTGCGGCAGCTGTTCGAACACCGCCGCATCGCGCGGAACGTTACCGTATCGCGATCAGACAACCACTTCGACGCCCTCGCCTGGGGCTCTACCTGAGCCCCGTTCGGCCTCAAGCGCGTTCTGAAGGATGACAATTGCGGCCGCTTGGTCGATAATCGACCGGCCTTTCTTGGACTTCACGCCCGAAGCGCGCAGCCCCTGACTGGCCGTCACTGTGGTCATCCTCTCGTCGACCAGTCGCACCGGGACGGGCGCGATGCCGCGCGCTATTTCCTGGGCGAAGATCCGCACCTTGGCCGCGGCCGGCCCCTCGCCCCCGCTGAGGGAGCGAGGGAGGCCGACGACGACCTCGATGGGTTCGTACTCGTCGACGAGCTGCTTCAGGCGCCGGTGGGCGGCCGGGACGTCACGTCCCGGCACGGTCTCCACCGGCGTGGCGAGGACCCCGTCGGGGTCGCACGAGGCGACCCCGATCCGGGCTTCCCCGACGTCGATCGCAAGGCGACGGCCTCTGCGCACGGCGGGTCAGGCCGCTTCGGCGACGGCGCGCTCGACGGCGGCCACGGCGTCCCCGATGGCCTCCACGTTCTGACCGCCGCCCTGGGCGACGTCCGGCTTGCCGCCGCCACCACCCCCGAGGGTCTTGGCGGCCGTACGGACCAGCTCGCCGGCCTTCAGACCGCGCTCGCGGGCGGCCTCGTTGGTGGCGATGACCGTCAGCGGGCGCCCGCTGACGGTGGTGAACAGCGCGACCACGGCGGCGCGGTCCCCCTGGATGCGGCCACGGACGTCGAGGACCAGCTTGCGCAGGTCGTCGGCGGAGGTGCCGTCGGGCACCTGGCCGGTGACCAGGGCGACGCCGTGCACGTCCTTGGCACCGGAGACCAGACCGGCGGCGGCCTGCAGGACCTTGTCGCCGCGGAACTTCTCGATTTCCTTCTCGGCGTCCTTGAGCTTGGCGAGCATCCCGGCGATCTTCTCGGGAAGCTCCTCGGGACGGCCCTTGACCAGCTCCTGGAGCTGGGCGACGACGGTGTGTTCCCTGGCCAGGAAGTTGTACGCGTCGACACCGACCAGGGCCTCGACACGCCGTACGCCCGAGCCGATCGAAGACTCGCCGAGCAGCTTCACCAGTCCCAGCTGGGCGGTGTTGTTGACGTGCGTACCGCCGCACAGCTCCTTGGAGAAGTCACCGATGGTGACCACGCGCACGCGGTCGCCGTACTTCTCACCGAACTCGGCGATGGCGCCCTGCTTCTTGGCCTGCTCCATGGACATCACCTCGGCGGTGACGTCCAGCTCCCGGGAGAGCACCTCGTTGATCTTCTGCTCGACGTCGGTGAGGACGGCGCCGGGCACAGCGGCGGGCGAGCCGAAGTCGAAGCGGAACCGGCCGGGCGAGTTCTCGGAGCCGGCCTGGGCGGCCGTCGGGCCGAGAGCGTCGCGCAGCGCCTGGTGCGTGAGGTGCGTGGCGCTGTGGGCGCGGGCGATGGCCCTGCGGCGCGTCAGGTCGATGGCGGCGTGCGCGGAAGCGCCCACCGTCACCTCGCCGACCTGCACGGTTCCCTTGTGGACGCTGATGCCGGCGACCGGCTGCTGTACGTCGCGCACGACCACGATCGCGCCGGAGTCGAGCCTGATGCGGCCCTGGTCGGCCTGTTGGCCGCCGCCCTCGGCGTAGAACGGGGTGCGGTCGAGGACGATCTCGACCTCGTCGCCCTCGGTGGCGGCCGGCGAGGGCACACCGTCGACGAGCAGGCCCACGACGGTGGACTCACCCTCGGTGTTGGCGTACCCGGTGAACTCGGTGGTGCCCGAGACGTCGGCGACCTGGCGATAGGCGGAGAGGTCGGCGTGGCCGGTCTTCTTGGACCTGGCGTCGGCCTTGGCGCGCTCCCGCTGGTCCTTCATCAGACGGCGGAAACCGTCCTCGTCCACGGACAGCCCCTGCTCGGCAGCCATCTCCAGGGTGAGGTCGATCGGGAAGCCCCAGGTGTCGTGGAGCAGGAAGGCCTTCTCACCGGCGAGGACCTGCGCCCCCGAGGCCTTGGTCTCGGTGACGGCGTTGTCGAGGATGTTGGTGCCGGCCTTCAGCGTCTTGACGAAGGCGGCCTCCTCGGCCAGCGCCACGGTCTCGATGCGCTTGCGCTCGGTGAGCAGCTCCGGGTACTGCTCGCCCATGGTCTTGATGACCGTGTCGACGAGCTCGGCGACGACCGGCCCGTTGGCGCCGAGGAGGCGCATGTTGCGGATGGCGCGGCGCATGATGCGGCGCAGCACATAGCCGCGGCCCTCGTTGCCGGGGGTGACGCCGTCGCCGATGAGCATCACCGACGTACGGATGTGGTCGGTGACGACGCGCAGGGAGACATCCGAGGCGTGTTCGGCGCCGTACCGCACGCCGGTCAGCTCGGTGGCCTTGTCGATGACGACCTGCGAGGTGTCGATCTCGTACAGGTTCTGCACGTCCTGGAGGATCATCGCCAGGCGTTCGAGGCCGAGACCGGTGTCGATGTTCTTGGACGGCAGGTCGCCGAGGATCGGGAAGTCGTCCTTGCCCTCGCCGGCGCCGCGCTCGTACTGCATGAAGACCAGGTTCCAGATCTCCACGTAGCGCTCGTCGTTGACGGCGGGGCCGCCCTCGACGCCGAAGTCCGGGCCCCGGTCGTAGTTGATCTCGGAGCACGGGCCGCACGGTCCTGGCACGCCCATGGACCAGAAGTTGTCCTTCTTGCCCAGGCGCTGGATGCGCTCGGCGGGCACGCCGACCACCTCGCGCCAGATCTGCTCGGCCTCGTCGTCGTCCAGGTAGACCGTGATCCACAGGCGCTCGGGGTCCAGGCCGTAGCCACCGTCCGCGACGGAGCTGGTCAGCAGCTCCCAGGCGAACTTGATGGCGCCTTCCTTGAAGTAGTTCCCGAAGGAGAAGTTGCCGCACATCTGGAAGAACGTGCCGTGCCGGGTGGTCTTGCCGACCTCTTCGATGTCCGGCGTACGCACGCACTTCTGCACGCTGGTGACGCGCGGGCCGGGCGGCTTGACCTCGCCGAGAAAGTACGGCTTGAAGGGCACCATGCCCGCGTTGACCAGCAGCAGAGTCGGGTCGTCCGCAATGAGCGACGCCGAAGGGACGACGGTGTGACCGCGTTCCTCGTAGAAGCGCAGCCAGCGACGGCGGATTTCAGCCGACTCCATTAGTGATCCTCATTCCGGTTGTACGAATGCTTGGGGTGCTCGATGGCAGCGATGCGTCGCTGCGCGGGAAGTTCGGGGTCGTTCTGTATCTGCAGGCCGAACGCCTCGCCCAGCTCGCTCTCGCGCTGCGCCATGCCCGCCCGGACGTCGAGCGCGAAGTCCTTGAGCCGGTGACCTGCCTCGACCGCCTTGTCGGCGGCCTGCGCCGCGAGGCTCTCCGGCGTCAGCTGCTTGATCTTGCGGTTGACCTTGGTGGTGGCCCACACACCGGCTGCGGCGCCCGCGGTGAACCAGAACGTACGGCGGAACATTGCGGCTTCAGCCCTTCCGCTTCCTGCGTCGGTCGGACGGCACTGCCCGGCCGACGATGACGGCACGCCGGGACGGTTGGGCCGGCATGTCCTTGCTGCGGCCGATGGCCCGGCGTACGCCGTACCCGAAGGCCGCGACCTTGACCAGCGGGCCGCCGAAGGTGGACGCGACGGTGGTGGAGAGCGCCGAAGCGTTGGAGGTGACTTCCTGGACGTCCGTGGCGATGGCGTCGACCCGGTCGAGCTGGGTCTGCGCGGAGCGCACGGTCGCGGAGGCGTCGGCGAGCAGCGGGACTGCCTGCTCGGTCACGTCCGCCATCAGCTTGGTCGTCGCCCTGAGCGTCTGGGCCAGCCTCACCAGCACCACGGCGAGGAAGGAGACCAGAATCGCCCAGAAGACGGCCACCAGGATCCCGGCCACCTCTCCACCGGACACTTTGCACCGCTCCCTTTGCGTGAAAAAAGTCGTCCTGCGAGCCTATCGCGCCGGGGCTCACCGCCCGTACCGCATTACGCGGGCGTGCAGCGGGAGTTGTCCAGGACGATTGCACGGAGTGCTTACACGTCAGTACGCTCCGTGTTCTATGCGACGCTCTTCTCGCCCCGGGGCCCGGTCCGCCGCTCACGGCAATCTACCGACGGAGCTGAATCGATTTGTGGGGCGCCACGAGGAGCTCGCGCAACTCGGCCGGCTGCTCACGGACGCCCGGCTGGTCACCGTGACCGGGGTCGGTGGCGTCGGTAAGACACGCTTCGCGCTGCGCGCGGCGGACGTTCTGCAGGAACGGTACGCCGACGGGGTGTGGCTCGCCGAGCTGTCGACTCTCCCCGATCCCGAACTGCTTGAGCACGCGGTCGTCGAGGCGCTCGGGCTGACCGACCACACCAGCAGGCCGCCGCGCGGCGTGCTCCTCGAACATCTCGCCGGGCGTGAATTCCTGCTGGTGCTCGACGGGTTCGAGCACCTCGTCGACGCCTGCGCCGACCTGGTCAGGGAGCTGCTGCGACGGACGCCGGGGCTGCGTGTGCTGGCCACCGGGCGGATGCCGCTGGCCATCGACGGAGAGCAGGCCTTCGAACTGGCGCCCATGCCCTCGCCCGACGCGGTGGCGCTCTTCACCGACCGGGCCATCGGCTGGCAGCCCGCCTTCCGGCTGACGGACGACAATGGCGCCACCGTCGAGGAGCTGTGCCGGCGCCTCGACGGAATTCCCCTCGCTCTGGAACTGGCCGCCGGCCGGCTCCGCGCCCTGTCCGTCGAGCAGGTGCTGGACCGGCTCGACGACCGTTTCCGGCTGCTGACCGGCGGCGCCAGGGGCGCGCTCCCCCGCCACCAGACGCTGCGTACGGCCATCGGCTGGAGCCATGAACTGTGCACGCCCGAGCAGCGGTTGCTGTGGGCGCGCCTCTCGGTGTTCGCGGGGCAGTTCGACCTGGAGGCCGCCGAGTACGTGTGCGGCGGCCCCGAACTGCCGGGCGCCGATGTACTCGACGTACTCGATGAGCTGCTCGCGCAGTCCGTCGTGACCCGCGAGGACTCCGCGTCCGGTGTCCGCTACCGGATGCTGGACACCGTCAGGGAGTACGGCGGCGACTGGCTGACGGCGACGGGCGACTCGGCGCGGCTGTCACGCAGACACCGCGACTGGTATCTGGGGCTGGCGACCTGGTGCGAACTGGACTGGTTCAGCCCCCGTCAGGCCGAGGTGGCGGCGCGCGTCGACAGCGAACTGCCCAATCTCCGCAAGGCGATGGAGTACTCGCTGGACAGCCCGCTGGAGGCGCACCTGGGCCAGTATCTCGCGGGCACGCTGTGGTTCTACTGGGTCGGCTGCGGTCGCCTGGCGGAGGGCCGACACTGGCTGGACCACGCGTTGGAGGCGGAGACCGAGCACGAGGCGTACCAGCTGAAGGCGCTGTGGGTGCTCGGCCATGTGACCGTGCTGCAGGGGGACGTGATCGGGGCGCTCGCCGCGCTCCAGGAGTGCCGCGACGGCGCCGAACTGTCCGGCAACGCGGCCGCGACGGCGTACGCCGTGCACAGGTCGGGGTGTCTGGCGCTGGTGTCCGACGACATGCCGCGCGCCGAGGAGCTGCTGCGGGAGGCGCTGGTGCGCTACCGGGAGATCGGCGAGCTCAACAGCAATGTGCTGATGGGGCAGGTGGAGTTGGCCATGGCGGTGGCGTTCCGCGGCGATCTGGCGCAGGCCGTACTGATCTGCGAGGAGGTCACCGAGGTCTGCGAGGACCACGGGGAACGCTGGACTCTCGCGTACGCGCTGGCCTACGTGGCGCGGACCCACGGCCGCCCGGAACGGGCCCGGGAGCTGCTCGTGGAGTGCCTCGCCATCGACCGCACCTTCCACGACCTGCTCGGCCTGGTGCTCGCGCTGGAGCTGCTGGCGCTGGTGACTCTGGACCAGGACGATCCGGCAGAGGCGGCCGTGCTGCAGGGGGCGGCCGAGCGGATCTGGCCGTCGGTGGGACTGCCCCTGTTCGGCTCGGCGTACTTCAGCGAGCCGCACACGCTGTGCGAGCAGCAGGCCCGCGAGCGCCTCCGCGACGGCACCTACGAGAAGCTCAGGCGCGAGGGCGCCGAGCTCGCCATGGACACGGCGGTCGCCAGGGCGCTGGCCGGACCGGTCCGCCCGGCGGCTCTGCGGTCGCGTGCGGTGCCTCCACCCAGGGAAAACGCCCCGCACACGCGCGAACCCGCCGCCTCCCGCCCGGTGAGGAGCGAGGAGACGACGGGCTGAGGCGCTCTGACCGAGCCGCTTACGCCTGAGCTACGTACGCCTGATCAGCGGGCGTAGTACTCGACGACGAGCTGCTCGTCACAGATGACCGGGATTTCCTTGCGGTTCGGGTCGCGGTCCAGGCGGAAGGCCAGGGCCTTCAGGTTCACCTGGAGGTAGCGCGGCGTCTCACCGTCGGTGTCGTAACCACCCTCGCGGGCAACCTGGAAGGGGTGCTTCTCGCGGCTGCGCTCGCGGACCATCACGACGTCGTCGGGACGGACGCGGAACGACGGCTTGTCGACCTTGCCACCGTTGACCTCGATGTGGCCGTGAACGACCATCTGGCGGGCCTGGTAGATCGTGCGGGCGATGCCCGAACGAAGGATCAGCGCGTCGAGGCGGCGCTCAAGCTCGACGACCAGCGCCTCGCCCGTCTTGCCTTCGGCCTTCTTGGCGCGGTCGTACGCGCGGGCCATCTGCTTCTCGCTGATGTCGTACTGGGCGCGCAGACGCTGCTTTTCGAGCAGACGAACCTTGTAGTCCGAGTTCTGCTTGCGCCCACGGCCGTGCTCGCCCGGCGGGTACGGGCGGGCTTCGAAGTACTTGACAGCCTTCGGCGTCAGTGCGATACCGAGCGCACGTGACTTCTTGACCTTGGGACGCGACTGGTTAGGCACGTTCTCCGGACCTCCGTTGTAGGTTAGGTTAGGCTCACCTTACTCAAGGAGATCGTATGTCTCGCCCGGGGAACACCAGTCACATCACGGACAACACGAAGAAGGCCGACGCTCAGGGCATCGACGCGACGGAGGTCCGATCAGATCGTGGTCAGCCGCGTCCCAGCGGACTTGAAATCGCACGGATGCCGTCAGCAGCCGAACGCACACGAACTCTCGTACAGAGTACCTCCTCCGCGGTGCTCCTCATCCCGGGGCTTGAGGGAGCACGTCCGGAGCAGCTGACACCCGTGGAACGGAGCGTGGGACCCGACGGTGAGGTGTTCCTGCTCTTCCCCGCTGACTCACCGGCCGTACGCGCCGCCACGCACGCCCAGGACGACGAGCTGACCGCGGTGCTGGAGATCACCGATGTCGCGCCGGTCTCGGTGCCCAACCGTATCCGTGGCCGCGCCTGGGTCACCGGCTGGCTCACCGCGGTGCGCGGGATCGCCGACCCCGGCCGCATGCTGCTGCGGCTCGAAGTCGGCGAGGCCTGCGTGGACGACCTGTGGGGCACCGGCTCCGTGGAGCCCGAGGATTTCGCCTCGGCGACCGCGGATCCCCTGGTGGCGCACGAGGCCGACCTCCTCCAGCATCTGCACACGGCGCACAGCGACCAGGTGCGCGAGCTGGGCGACCTGGTGGACGAAGGGGCGGACGCGGACTGGCAGAGCGCGGTGCCGGTGGCACTGGACCGGTTCGGGCTGCGGGTGCGCTTCCAGGCGGCCGGCGGGCGGATCTTCGACGCGCGGTTCGACTTCCGGGAGCCGGTGGCAGACATCATCGAGCTGCGCCGGGCCATGCATCAGCTCTTCGACGCGGCGGCGCACTGAGGAGCCGCGCGCGCAGACCCGCCCGCCCGGGATCCGGCTCACCGGCTGAGCGGGCCGGATCCCGGGCGGCTCACTTCGGGCAGGTCACGAACGTCACTTCCGGCGCGCCCACGACCGTACCGGCCTCGACGGTCCGGGGCGGGTGTCGCTACGAGCCGTCCCCGCGCAGCCGCTCGCGCACCTTGTCGACCACATCGGCGTAACGCGCCTCCGCGCCGTAACGCGTGGGGGTGTAGTACTGCTTGCCGTGCACGGCGTCCGGTGCGTACTGCTGGGCGGCGATGGCGCCCGGCACATCGTGCGGGTACACATAGCCCTGCGCGTGGCCGAGCTTGGCCGCGCCCTTGTAGTGACCGTCGCGCAGATGCGCGGGGACCGGGCCCGCGAGTCCCTTGCGTACGTCGTCCTGGGCGGCTGAGATCGCCATGGTCGCGGCGTTGGACTTGGGCGCGAGGGCCAGCGCGATGGTGGCGTGGCTCAGGGTGAGAGCGGCCTCCGGGAAGCCGATCATGGCCACGGCCTGGGCGGCGGCCACGGCCGTCGGCAGCGCCGTCGGGTCGGCGAGGCCGATGTCCTCGCTGGCCGAAATCATCAGCCGCCGGGCGATGAACCGGGGGTCCTCCCCCGCTTCGATCATCCGGGCCAGGTAGTGCAGCGCCGCGTCGACGTCGGAGCCGCGGATGGACTTGATGAGCGCGCTCGCCACGTCGTAGTGCTGGTCCCCGTCCCGGTCGTACTTCACCGCCGCGCGGTCGACGGTCTCCTCGACCGTTTCGAGGGTGATCTCCTGGTCGCTCTTGGAGATCGCCGCCCCCGCTGCGGCCTCCAGGGCGGTGAGCGCGCGCCTGGCATCGCCGCCCGAGATCCGCAGCAGATGCGCCTCGGCGTCCTCGGCCAGGGTGACGGCGCCGCCCAGGCCCCGGTCCTCGGTGAGCGCCCGGTGTATCAGGGCGCTCAGGTCGTCGTCGGTCAGCGACTCCAGCGTGAGCAGCAGGGACCGGGAGAGCAGCGGCGAGATGATCGAGAAGTATGGATTCTCGGTGGTCGCTGCGATGAGCGTGACCCAGCGGTTCTCGACGGCGGGCAGCAGCGAGTCCTGCTGGGCCTTGCTGAAGCGGTGGATCTCGTCAAGGAAGAGGACGGTCTCCTTGCCGTAACCGCCCGAGGCGCGCCGGGCGCTGTCGATGACGGTCCGGACTTCCTTGACCCCGGCGGTGATCGCGGAGAGCTCGACGAAGCGCTTCTGGGTGGCCTGGCTGACGACGTACGCCAGCGTCGTCTTGCCGATGCCGGGCGGGCCCCAGAGGAGCACGGACGAGGGGCCCGCGGGGCCGCCGCCGCCCTCGTCGACCAGGCGGCGCAGCGGCGATCCCGGCTTCAGCAGATGCTGCTGGCCGACCACCTCGTCGAGGGTGCGCGGACGCATCCGTACAGCCAGCGGACTGCTGGACGGATCCTTCAACTGACGGTCTTCCGCGGCTGCGGTGAATAGGTCGGGCTCCACGCATGAAGCCTATGTCAGCCCACTGACAACGCCTTCGGATCAGCTGGTCAGCTGGTCCAGAAGTCCCACCAGCGCGTCAGGATCAGCATCCCGATGACGCCGATCCACAGCACGGGAGGCACCCAGTGAAACTCCAGCAGACCCTTCCGCAGACCCTCGGGGGCCGGGATGAACCGGTGCTTGATGTTGTGCGTAGTGACGTAGCAGAACATCACGATGGTGGCGACCCAGGCCAGGCAGCACCAGAGGCAGAGCGAGTTGATGTTGTACAGCGACTGGTACTGGAGCCAGGTGCAGAACCCGACGCCGAATACGGTGCCCGCGTTCAGCCCGAGCCAGAACCAGCTCCGGTAGCGCGCGCCGGCCAGCAGTCCCACGCCGATGCAGACGACCATCGCGTACGCCACGAGGCCGAGCATCGGGTTGGGGAACCCGAAGGCCTCGGCCTGCTCGCTCTTCATGATGTTGCCGCAGGCCACCACAGGGTTGAGGCTGCAGCCCGGTGTGAAGGTCGGATCCTCAATGAGCTTGATCTTGTCGATCGTGATGACCCAGGAGGCCAGCAGTCCGGCCGCCCCGGTGATCACCAGCAGCAGGGCCAACGCGCGACCGCTGCCGACCGCGCCCCTCGCTCCTTCACGGTCGGAGGACACGTCGTCTACCACTGCAGTCGTCATATCGCCGTTCCATCGCTCAGGGGCTGCCGGGCAGGGTCATTGTGCCGCACCAGCACCCGTTTCCGCTGTTCGATGGACATAAGGACGGGCCCGGGGCCGCGCGCATGGCCCACGGAAACAGCTTGGACCTGGGCATCCGCCAACAAGGGCGCCATGGGCGACGGTGGCGCCCGTAAGGGGTGAGCGCTGCGGTGAAGTTGACGTCTGGTGGGCCCTAACACGCCGTCCGACACACCGTTTCACACGGTGCTCCATGCACAACTCCCCGCAGTGTGGGAGTGATCCCGCGGCGATGAACAGCGCGAGTGGTTCCGGAGCGTGCTCCCCGCGGAAGCAGGCTCGGGCCGGACGCCGGGTGCCGTCCGGCCCACTATTTTACGCGAGCCGCGAGCGCAGAGTTTCGACGATCGTGTCGAGGGCTACCGCTTCCTGCTCGCCGGACTCCATGTCCTTGAGCTGAGCGACTCCTTCAGCCAGGTCGCGCTCACCAGCCACGATCGTGTACCGCGCACCGCTGCGGTTCGCCGTTTTCATGGCCCCCTTGAGGCCCCGGCCACCGTACGAGAAGTCCGTAGCCACGCCTTCCCGGCGCAGCCGCGTCACCACGCCGAACAGGACCCGGCGGGCCTCCTCGCCCAGCGGCACCGCGAACACGCTGGTGGTGGCGGGGAGTTCGAGGGTGATGCCCTCGGCCTCCAGCGCCAGCACGGTGCGGTCCACGCCCAGTGCCCAGCCGACGGACGGCAGCGCGGGGCCACCGATCATCTCGGACAGGCCATCGTAGCGGCCGCCGCCGCCCACGGCGGACTGCGAACCGAGGCCGTCGTGCACAAACTCGAAGGTCGTGCGCGTGTAGTAGTCGAGGCCGCGCACCAGCTTCTCGTCGTCCTCGTACACGACGCCCGCGGCCGTCAGCAGCTCGCGGACCTCCTCGTGGTACGCCTTGCACGCGTCGCACAGATAGTCGCGCAGCAGCGGCGCGCCCACCAGCTGCTTCTGGACGTCGGCGCGCTTGTCGTCGAGGACCCGCAGCGGGTTGATCTCGATGCGACGGCGGGTCTCCTCGTCCAGGTCGAGACCGCGCAGGAAGCCCTGGAGCACGTCCCGGTAGACGGGGCGGCACTCCTTGTCGCCCAGCGAGTTCAGCAGGATGCGGAACTCGCGCAGGCCGAGCGCGCGGTACGCCTGGTCGGCCAGGATGATCAGCTCGGCGTCCAGCGCCGGGTCCTCCATACCGATCGCCTCGGCGCCGACCTGGGAGAAGTGGCGGTAGCGGCCCTTCTGCGGGCGCTCGTAGCGGTAGTACGAGCCGGAGTACCAGAGCTTGACCGGGAGGCTGCCCGCCTTGTGCAGGTTGGCCTCAAGCGCCGCCCGCAGCACGGAGGCGGTGCCCTCGGGGCGCAGGGCCAGCTTGTCGCCGCCCTTGGTCTCGAAGGCGTACATCTCCTTGGAGACAATGTCGGTGGACTCCCCGACACCGCGCGAGAACAGCTCGACGTTCTCGAAGCCGGGCGTCTCGACATAGCCGTAGCCGGAGTTCTCCAGCGGCGCCGCGATGGCCTCACGGACCGCGAGGTACGTCGCGGAGTCCGGCGGAAGCAGGTCGTACGTGCCCTTGGGGGCCTGAAAAGTGCTCACGGAATCTCTCGTCACATTCCTCGTCGTGGAGCGGGAGCCGCTCCCCGGCCGGCCGCCACCTGCCGCAGGTACGGGTTGGTGGCGCGCTCGTGGCCGATGGTCGTCTGGGCGCCGTGGCCGGACAGCACCACGGTCGGGTCGCTGAGCGGCAGGCACACCCTGGCCAGCGAACCGAGCAGCTCGGCGTGGTCGCCGCCAGGCAGGTCCGAGCGTCCGACGGAGCCGGCGAACAACAGGTCGCCCGAGAAGAACACCGGCGGAACATCGCCGGACTCGGGCATCTTGAAGGTCACCGACCCCTTGGTATGGCCGGGCGCGTGCGAGACGGTGAGGTCGAGTCCCGCGAGCTTCAGCTCCGCGCCGTCGTTGAGCTCCCTGAGGTCGTCCGGCTCCCCCACGGTCAGCTCGCCCATCAGCGGCATGCCGATGGAGCGGCCGAGCGCCTTCTCCGGGTCGCTCATCATGTACCGGTCGGCGGGGTGGATCCACGCGGGTACGTCGTGCGCTCCGCACACCGGGACCACCGAGGCGACATGGTCGATGTGGCCATGGGTGAGGATGACGGCGACCGGCTTGAGCCGATGCTTCCGGAGCGTCTCTTCGACTCCCGCGGTGGCCTGGTGGCCCGGGTCGATGATCACGCACTCCTCGCCTGCGGCGGGGGCGACCACGTAACAGTTGGTCCCCCAGGCCCCGGCGGGGAACCCGGCAATTAGCACGATCGTCCTCAATGTGTCGTCCGACAAGAGATCGCTGCGTCGAATGGCAGCGGATCAAAGCCTACCGGCGCTGCTCATCCCACAGGTAACCCATATACGGTACGGGCAAGCTCAGGTCGGCCGACTGCAGTGACAGACGAGACGTACGAGGAGACACCGGTGGTCAACAACGATCAGCGGCGGCGGCAGCTCGCCCGTGAAAAGTTCGAACGCCAGCAGCTGCGCCGCGCTGCGGCGAAGCGCAAGTCGCGGCGGCGCAATGCCGTGATCGCCTCGGCGCTCGCCGTGGTGCTGGCGGCCGGGGCCGCCGCGTTCGCCACCGGCAGCCTGGGGGGCGACGACAAGAAGGACGACAGCAAGGACACCGTCGCCGATTCCACGCCCAGTGCGTCGCCTTCGAAGGGCCCCGACCCCTGCAAGAAGCCAGCGGCCGGTGCGATCAAGAAGCTGTCGTACAAGAAGGAGCCGGCGCTCACCATCGACAAGTCCGCCGCGTACACGATGAAGCTGCAGACCACCTGTGGTGACATCACGCTCGGCCTGGACGCGGCGAAGGCGCCCCGCACGGTGAACTCCTTCAACTTTCTTGCATCCAAGGGCTACTTCGACCACACGAAGTGCCACCGGCTGACGACGAACGGCATCTTCGTCCTGCAGTGCGGCGACCCGACCGCGCAGGGCTCGGGCACGCCCGGCTACAAGCTGCCCGACGAGAACCTGAAGGACCCGAAGCTCAAGGGCGGCGTCTACCCGGCGGGCACGGTCGCGATGGCGAACGCGGGCCCGGGTACCGGAGGCAGCCAGTTCTTCCTCGTGTACCAGGACAGCAAACTGCCTGCCAACTACACGCCGTTCGGCACCATCAAGGGTGGTCAGGACGTGCTGAAGAAGATCGCTGGTGCTGGTGAGGCGACCGGTCAGGGTGACGGGGCGCCGAATGCGACCGTCGTCATCGACAAGGCGACCGTCACCAAGTAAATCCGGAAGTGCGGGATGCGGACAGCCGCCCTGCGGTTCGCCTATGTTGGCGGAGTGCGGGGCGCCTGTGACCCGCGAAAAGAAACTGTGGACGATGCCCGGGGGTCTTCGCGCTCCTGACAGGCATCATGTGGAGGAGGCGCTGTGAGCAGCGACCCGTGGGGCCGTGTCGACGAGACCGGCACCGTGTACGTGCGTACGGCCGATGGCGAGAAGGTCGTCGGATCCTGGCAGGCGGGCTCTCCCGAGGAGGCCCTGGCCTACTTCGAGCGCAAGTACGAGGGCCTGGTTGTCGAGATCGGCCTCCTCGAACGGCGGGTGAAGACCACCGACCTGTCGGCCAAGGACGCGCAGACCGCGATCGACCACCTGCGCCAGCAGGTGGTCGAGCATCACGCGGTCGGCGACCTCGACGTGCTGAGCAAGCGCCTCGACGCGCTCGTCGACACGGTCGAGTCGCGCCGCGAGGAGCGCAAGGCCCAGAAGGCGAAGCAGACCGACGAGGCGAAGCACGCCAAGGAGGCTCTGGTCGTCGAGGCCGAGGAGCTGGCGCAGAGCGAGCAGTGGCGGTCGGCCGGCGAGCGGCTGCGGGCGCTGGTGGACATCTGGAAGGGCCTGCCCAGGCTCGACCGGAAGTCCGACGACGAGCTGTGGCACCGCTTCTCGCATGCCCGCTCGGCGTTCTCCAAGCGGCGCAAAGCCCACTTCGCCTCGCTGGACGCGCAGCGCGAAGAGGCCCGTAAGGCCAAGGAGAAGCTGGTCGTCGAGTCCGAGGCGCTGTCCGGCTCCACGGACTGGGTGACGACCGCGGCCCGCTATCGCGATCTGATGACCGAGTGGAAGGCCGCGGGCCGCGCCCAGCGCGAGGCCGAGGACGATCTGTGGAACCGCTTCCGCGGCGCCCAGGATGTCTTCTTCGCCGCGCGCAGCGAGGTCTTCGCGGAGCGCGACGCGGAGCAGTCCGAGAACCTCAAGCTCAAGGATGAGCTCGCGATCGAGGCCGAGAAGCTGATGCCGGTGAAGGACCTGAAGGCGGCCAGGGCCGCGTTCCGTTCCCTCAACGAGCGCTGGGAGGCCATCGGTCATGTGCCGCGTGACGCCCGCCCGAAGGTCGAGGGCCGGATGCAGGCGGTGGAGCGGGTTCTCCTGGAGACCGAGGAGACCGAGTGGCGCCGTACGAACCCTGAGGCGCGTGCCCGCGCCGCGGGTCTGACCGGCCAGCTCCAGGACGCCGTCGACAAGCTGCGTACGCAGATCGACGCGGCCCGCGCCTCGGGCAACAACTCCAAGGCCGACAAGCTCGCCCGTGAGCTCGAAGGCCGCCAGGCGCTGCTCGACCAGGCGCTCAAGGGCCTGGAGGAGTTCGGCGGCTGAACAGCCGAACCCCCGCATGCATGAGGCGGCCCCGGTACGGAAATCCGTACCGGGGCCGCCTCATGTGCTGTCCGCCCTACGGCCTGCGGGCCGAGGTCACGCGGTAGACGTCGTAGACGCCCTCCACACCGCGGACCGCCTTCAGGACATGACCGAGGTGCTTGGGGTCGCCCATCTCGAAGGTGAAGCGCGAGGTGGCCACCCGGTCGCGGGACGTCTGGACGGCCGCCGACAGGATGTTGACGTGCTGGTCGGACAGGACGCGGGTGACGTCCGAGAGCAGCCGGGACCGGTCCAGCGCCTCCACCTGGATGGCGACCAGGAACACCGAGGACTGGGTCGGGGCCCATTCGACCTCAAGCATGCGCTCGGGCTCCTTGGACAGGGAGTCGACGTTGACGCAGTCGGCGCGGTGCACCGATACGCCGCTGCCCCGGGTGACGAAGCCAATGATGGGGTCGCCGGGAACCGGCGTACAGCAGCGGGCCAGCTTGACCCACACGTCGTCGACGCCCTTGACCACGACGCCCGGGTCGGCGTTGGCCCGGCGCTTGCTGCGGCCCTGCGAGGGCGGCGAGCTCTCCGCGATGTCCTCGTTGGCGGCGTCCTCGCCACCGAGCGCCTGCACCAGTTTCTGCACGATGCTCTGCGCGGTGACATGGCCTTCACCGATCGCCGCGTACAGCGAGGAGATGTCGTTGTAGCGCATCTCGTGCGCGAGGGTGACGAGCGAGTCGCCGGTGAGGATGCGCTGGATCGGCATGTTCTGTTTGCGCATGGCCCGCGCGATGGCGTCCTTGCCCTGCTCGATCGCCTCGTCGCGGCGCTCCTTGGAGAACCACGCGCGGATCTTGTTCCTGGCCCGCGGCGACTTGACGAAGCCCAGCCAGTCGCGGGACGGGCCGGCCCCCGCCGCCTTGGAGGTGAAGACCTCCACCAGGTCGCCGTTGTCGAGGGTCGATTCGAGCGGTACGAGCCGCCCGTTGACCCGCGCCCCTATGGTCCGGTGGCCGACCTCGGTGTGCACGGCGTACGCGAAGTCGACGGACGTGGCGCCGGCCGGCAGCGCTATGACATCGCCCTTGGGCGTGAAGACGAAGACCTCGTTGCGCGAGAGGTCGAAGCGCAGGGACTCCAGGAACTCGCTGGGGTCCTCGGTCTCCTTCTGCCAGTCGAGCAGCTGCCGCAGCCAGGCCATGTCATTGACCGTGTCCTGGCCCCGGCCGGTGTTCTTCGGTACGTCGGTACGCACCTTGGAGACACCGGCGGAAGGCTCCTGCTTGTACTTCCAGTGCGCGGCGATGCCGTACTCGGCGCGGCGGTGCATGTCGAACGTACGGATCTGCAGCTCGACGGGCTTGCCGCTGGGCCCGATCACGGTCGTGTGCAGCGACTGGTACATGTTGAACTTGGGCATCGCGATGTAGTCCTTGAACCGGCCGGGGACCGGATTCCATCGCGCGTGCACCGTGCCGAGGGCGGCGTAACAGTCGCGGACCGTGTCGACAAGTACACGAATCCCCACCAGGTCGTAGATCTCGGCGAAGTCGCGGCCTCGCACGATCATCTTCTGGTAGACGCTGTAGTAGTGCTTGGGCCGCCCGGTGACGGTGGCCTTGATGCGGGCGGCGCGCAGGTCGGACTGGACCTCGTCGGTCACTATGGCGAGGTACTCGTCGCGCTTGGGCGCCCGCTCGGCGACGAGCCGCACGATCTCGTCGTACATCTTGGGGTAGAGGATCGCGAAGGCGAGGTCCTCCAGCTCCCATTTGATGGTGTTCATGCCCAGGCGGTGGGCCAGCGGCGCGTAGATCTCAAGGGTCTCGCGGGCCTTCTTCTCCTGCTTCTCCCGCTTGAGATAGCGCATGGTGCGCATGTTGTGCAGCCGGTCGGCGAGCTTGATGACCAGGACGCGCGGGTCCTTGGCCATGGCGACGACCATTTTGCGTACGGTCTCGGCCTGTGCGGCCTCGCCGAACTTGACCTTGTCCAGCTTGGTGACGCCGTCGACCAGCAGCGCCACCTGGTCGCCGAAGTCGCGGCGCAGCGTGTCCAGGCCGTACTCGGTGTCCTCGACGGTGTCGTGCAGCAGGCCCGCCATCAGCGTCGCCGGGTCCATGCCGAGCTCGGCGAGAATGGTGGTGACGGCCAGCGGGTGGGTGATGTACGGGTCGCCGCTCTTGCGCTTCTGGCCCCGGTGCCAGCGCTCGGCGACCTGGTAGGCCCGCTCGATCTGACGCAGGGTGGTGGTCTCGATCTTCGGGTCGTTGCTGCGCACTATGCGCAGCAACGGCTCCAGGACCGGGTTGTACGGGCTGGTGCGCTGTACGCCGAGGCGGGCGAGCCTGGCCCGGACGCGGTTGGACGAGCCGCCGCCGGTGCGCGGGGCGGAGCCCTGGGCCGGCTTGGGGTCGGAGGCGGGAGTGACGCCGCTGGCCTGCTCGGGGGTGGCCTTGGGCTGCTGGGGCGCGGGCTCGGCCTTAGCGGGCTCGGCCTTGGCGGGCTCGGCCTTAGCGGGCTCGGCGGCCCGGGTTGCCCCGGCGGCCTTGGCGCTGTCGGCGTTCGCGGCCGGCTCGGCGGCCTTCGCCGCACCGGTGTCGCCGGAGGGCTCGCTCGTCCCGATCGCCCTGGGGGGCTCCGTGGCACTGGTCTCGGCGGGAGCGCCGCTCTCCGCGGGCGTGACCGGGCCTGCCGCGGCCCGGTCGGCCTGCTTGGGGCCGGGCTGCGCGGCTGCGGGGTCCCCCGGACGGGCACTGGGGGAGAGTGGCTGGGCCTCGTCTGGCAAGAGCGCTCCTCGTGCGGATCCGGGTCCCCCGGTCAGGCCCGGAGAACCCATGGTAACGATCCCTGGCTTCGCCTTCGCCCGGGGCCGGGGGCTGCGGGGACGTGAGAGGCGGGCCACGGGATTGCCCCCGGGCCCGCCTCTTACGTACATCAGTGCAGGTCAGACGGTGATCAGGGTCTCCAGCGGTGCCCCCTTGAGGGCCCCTTCCAGCCGGGCTCGGCCGTTCAGGAAGCCGAGCTCCATGAGCACGGCCACGCCTGCCACCTGGGCACCGGCCCGCCGGACGAGCTCCAGCGAGGCCCCGGCGGTGCCGCCGGTGGCGAGCACGTCGTCAATGATCATGACGCGGTCCTCCGCGGCCAGGTCCTCGGCGTGGATCTCCATCTCGGCGGTGCCGTACTCCAGCTCGTACACCTGCGAGAGCGTCGCCCCGGGCAGCTTCCCCGCCTTGCGCACGGGGATGAATCCCAGGCCGGCGCGGATCGCGACCGGCGCGGCCAGGATGAAGCCGCGTGCCTCCAGGCCGACGACCTTGGTGGCGCCGTGCCGTACGCACAGCTCCGCCAGGGCGTCGGTCAGGGCCGTGAACGCCTCCGGGTCCGCGAGCAGGGGGGTGATGTCCTTGAACATCACGCCCGGCTTCGGATAGTCCGGAACGTCCCGGATGCGGCTGAGCAGGAGCTCCTGGGTGCTGGTCATCGCCGCTTGCCCGTGGGCTTGCCGCGACCACGGGGGCCGCGGTCGGAGGGCCGCTGACCGACGACCGCACCGGCCGGCGCGGCGTCACCCTCGACCCGGTCCTGTGGCTCGGCCGAGCCGTCGGCCCGGTCCGAACCTTCGGCCGACTCGCCCTTGGCCGCCGCGGCGGCCCGCTTGGCGAGCACGCGCTTCTTCAGGGCCTTCATCTGCGGGTCGCGTTCCTTGAGGTCGGCGACGAGCGGAGTGGCGATGAAGATCGACGAGTACGCGCCGGCGGCGAGGCCGACGAACAGCGAGAGCGAGATGTCGTTGAGCATGCCCGCGCCGAGCACACCGCCACCGATGAACAGCAGGCCCGCCACCGGGAGCAGCGCCACGATGGTGGTGTTGATGGAACGCACCAGCGTGCCGTTGAGGCTCCGGTTGGCGATCTCGCTGTACGTCCAGCGGGTCTGCTTGGTGATGTCCTTGGACCCCTCCTTGAGTCCGTCGAAGACGACGACGGTGTCGTAGAGGGAGTAACCAAGGATCGTCAACAGGCCGATCACCGTGCCCGGTGTGACCTCGAAGCCCACCAGTGCGTACACACCGACGGTGATGGTGAGGTCGTGGATCAGGGCGATGAGGGCGGCGACGGCCATCCGCCACTCGAAGGCGATGGCCAGATAGATCACCACCAGCACCATGAAGATCGCGAGGCCGGTCCAGGCCTTGTTGGCGATCTGCTCACCCCAACTGGGGCCGACCAGCTCGGCGTTGATCTTGTCGGCCGGGACGTCCAGGTCCTTGGCGAGCGCGTCCTGGACCGGGGTGGCGGTGGCGGTGTCCAGACCACTGATCTGGATCCGCATGCCGCCGTTGCCCAGCTCCTGGACGATCACTTCGTGCCCGGACGCCTTCTCGGCGTCCTCCTGGACCTTCGCGACGGACAGGCTCGTCTTGGGCGTGGTGAAGACGGCACCGCCCTCGAACTCGATGCCCATGGTCAGGCCGCGCACCGCCAGACCGACGATGGCCGTGATGGTGATCAGGATCGAAAGGCCGTACCAGATCATCCGCTTGCCGACGAAGTCGTAACCGACCTCACCGCGGTAGAGCCGGGCGCCGAGGCTGCCGAGTCGCGACATCTCAGGCCTCCTTCGGGTCGGTGGGGGCGGAGGCGCGACGGGTACGGCGAAGCGGGGGCTGGACGCCGAGCCGCTTCGGGTCCAGGCCGGACCACGGGTGACCCCGGCCGAAGAACTCCGTGCGGGCCAGCAGCGTCATCAGCGGCTTGGTGAAGAGGAACACCACGACCACGTCGAGCAGAGTGGTCAGGCCGAGAGTGAACGCGAAGCCCTGCACCTTGCCGACGGTCACGGCGAACAGCACCGCGGCGGCGAGGAACGACACGAAGTCCGAGACCAGGATGGTGCGTCGGGCGCGCGGCCAGGCGCGCTCGACGGCCGGCTTGAGGGTGCGGCCCTCGCGGATCTCGTCACGGATGCGTTCGAAGTAGACGATGAACGAGTCCGCGGTGATACCGATCGCAACGATCGCACCACACACCGCGGGCAGGTTCAGCGCGAACCCGATGCCAGGACCGAGCAGCGTCATGATCGCGTAGGTGAGGATCGCCGAGACGATGAGGCTCACGATCGCGACGAACGCCAGGCCCCGGTAGTACGCCAGCAGGTAGATGATGACGAGGACCAGCCCGATCGCACCGGCGATCAGACCGGCTTCCAGCTGGTCGCCGCCGAGCGCCGCGGTGACCGTGGTGACGGTCTCCTCGTGGAACGTGAGCGGCAGCGCGCCGTACGACAGGATGTTCGCCAGCTCCTGGGCGGACTCCTGGGTGAAGCTGCCGGAGATCTCGGCGTTGGCGCTCAGAGTCTGGTTGACCGAGGGGGCCGAGACGACCTCACCGTCGAGGACGATGGCGAACTGGTTCTGCGGGGGCTGCTGCTGCGACAGCTTGCTGGTGATGTCCGAGAACTTCTTGGACCCGCCGCTGGTGAACTCCATGTTCACCTTCCACTGGCCACCGCGCTGGGTGTCCAGCTCGGCGCTGGCGTCGTCGACGTCCTTGCCGTTGACGGCGGCCGGACCCAGGATGTACTTCTCCCACTGGTTCTGGCTGTTCTTGCCACAGGCGAGCGTCGGGTCCTCGGGCTTGACGCCCTTACCGGCCTTGCTCCGCGCGACCTTGTCGGCGCAGTTCAGGGCGGTGAACTTCTTCCCGAGCTCCGCTGCCGCCGGGTCCGCGGCGGGCGTGCCGGAGGGCTCGGGGGTCTTCGATCCGCTGGCCTTGGGGGACGGCGTCTCGTCCTTCTTGAGCGCGTCGGTGACGGCGCGGCCCTGGGACGTCGGGGTCGCGGAGGGCGTGGACTTGCCGTCCGTGGCCTTGTCCTTGTCGGGGGCCTTGTCCTTGTCGCCGGCCGTGGCGCCCGGGGACGGGCTGCCCGAGGGCTTGGGCGCGGGAACACCGGCGTCGAGCGTCAGCACGGGCCGGAAGTAGAGCTGAGCGGTGGTACCGACCTGCTCCCGGGCCTGTCGCTCGTTGGATCCCTTGGGGATGTTGACAACAATGTTGTCGGTGCCCTGGGTCTGTACCTCGGCCTCGGAAACACCCAGACCATTGACACGGCTTTCGATGATGCTGACGGCAGTGTCCATGTTGGTCTTGTTGACCGCGTTGGGCTTGCCGGGCTCGCTCTGGGCCTTGAGCGTGATGCTCGTACCGCCGGCGAGGTCGATGCCCAGGCGCGGCTTGGTGTGGCCGGACCAGAGCATGCCGCCGGTGAGCACGACCAGGATGATCAAGATCAGAGCCAGGGCGCGCCCTGGCTTGCCCGGAGCCCCCGCGGGCCTACGGCCCTTCTTCGGTGCTGCCACCTTTTCGTTTCTCCCTGTCCAACCGCCCCGCGCTGGGTGAGCGCTCGGGCGGCCACGAAGTGTGTGAGGCCCTGCCCCGCGGAAGTCGACACGATCCGGGGACCGGGGTACGCCGGTGGGCGCTCCACGGTCCCCCTACGTGACTACTTCTTCGCGTCGCTCTCGCCGTCGGCCTTCTTGTCCTTCGGCTCGTCGACGGCCGGCTCGTCGGTGACCGGCTGGTCGGTGACCGCGACCGCTTCGGCGTCGTCCGTCTCGGGCTTCTTGCTGAGGTCGATGTGCGCGACGTCGTCGTCCGAGGAGTCGGTCAGCGAGGAAGCGTCGTCCGGCACGACCGGGCTCTCGGCCTCGATGTCGGGGTCGCCGTGGACGATGCGGTTGTACTCCTCGTCGGAGAGGACCGCACCGACCGAGTTCTTCGCGTAGAGGGCGTGCACGCCGGGTGCGACCTCAAGGAGGATCGTGTCGTCGTGCACCTCCTTGACGGTGGCGTACATGCCACCGATCGTCCGGATGCCGGTGCCGGGCTGCATCTCGTTGCGCATCTGCGCAGCCGCCTGCTGCTTCTTCTTGGCGGACCGGGTCATCAGGAACATGGCCCCGATGAGCACGATGAAGGGGAGGAGGGTCACGATACTCACGGGACGGAACTTCCTTCGCACGACCGCACAGATGGACGGCCTGATATACGGGGGTGGGCGTGCCGACCTGGAAGGGCGGCATCGGCGGAGTCTAAGCGAGTCCGCATCAATGGAACAACGCCCAGCATGGCACCGTGGTTCCTGCCCCGGCCACCCTCCGCGCCGTCACGCCCTGAAGAGGCCCGGTTGTCCGCTTCCGCCCTGCCCCTGCTGCGGCGGTACGAGCCCCAGATGCGCCCAGGCCGCGGGTGTCGCCACCCGCCCGCGCGGGGTGCGGGCCAGCAGCCCTTCCCGTACGAGGAACGGCTCGGCCACCTCTTCGACCGTCTCGCGCTCCTCCCCCACCGCCACCGCCAGCGTGGACAGGCCCACCGGGCCGCCGCCGAAGAGCTTGAGCAGCGCGATCAGGACCGCGCGGTCCAGGCGGTCGAGGCCGCGGTGGTCGACCTCGTACACCTTCAGGGCGGCCCTGGCGATGTCCCTGACGATGAAGCCGTCGGCCTTGACCTGGGCGTAGTCCCGGACGCGGCGCAGCAGGCGGTTGGCGATACGGGGGGTGCCGCGGGAGCGTCCAGCGATCTCGGCGGCGCCCTCCGTGTCGATCTCCACGTCGAGGAGGCGCGCGGAGCGGTGGATGACACGCTCCAGCTCGGACGGCTCGTAGAACTCCATGTGCGCGGTGAAGCCGAAACGGTCGCGCAGCGGGGGCGGCAGCAGGCCGGCCCTGGTGGTGGCGCCGACGAGGGTGAAAGGCGGCAGTTCGAGGGGGATGGCGGTGGCGCCGGGGCCCTTGCCGACGATGACGTCGACCCGGTAGTCCTCCATCGCCATGTAGAGCATTTCTTCCGCCGGGCGGGACATCCGGTGGATCTCGTCGAGGAAGAAGACCTCGCCCTCCTGGAGGGAGGAGAGGATCGCGGCGAGGTCACCCGCGTGCTGGATGGCGGGTCCTGAGCTGATGCGGATCGGCGCGTTCATCTCCGCCGCGATGATCATCGAGAGTGTGGTTTTGCCGAGTCCCGGGGCGCCGGAGAGCAGCACATGGTCCGCGGTGGCGCCGCGCGCCCTGGCCGCCCGCAGGACCAGGTCGAGCTGCTCACGGACCTTTTCCTGGCCCACGAACTCGTCGAGGTCCTTGGGGCGCAGCGCGGCCTCGACGGCCTGCTCCTCGCCGTCGGTGCCGGAGTCGACCAGGCGCTGGTCGGTCTCGGGTCCGGTCTCGTCCCAGTTCATGAGTGTGGATCTCTCGGTCAGCGGGCGCGGTTGAGGGTCTGGAGTGCGGCGCGCAGCAGCTGCGGTACGGGAGGCTGGACGCCCTCGGCGAGCGCGGCCTCGGCCTGCGGCGCGACCGCGGCCACCGCCTCTTCGGCCTCGCGTGAGGCGTAGCCGAGGCCGACCAGGGCGGCCTGCAGCTGCTCGCCCCACGGGGCGGGGCCGGTCGCGATGCGCTGGGCGCCGAGGTGCCCGCCGGTGCCGAGCGGGGCGCCGAGGCGGTCCTTGAGCTCGATGAGGAGCTTCTGCGCGCCCTTCTTGCCGATGCCCGGCACGGCGGTGAGCGCCCTTTCGTCGGCGGTCGACACGGCGAGGCGCAGGGCGTCCGGCGAGTGCACAGCGAGCATGGCCTGGGCCAGCCGCGGGCCGACGCCGCTCGCGGTCTGGAGCAGCTCGAAGACCTGGCGCTCGTCGTCGTCGACGAAGCCGTAGAGGGTGAGGGAGTCCTCCCGTACGACCAGGGAGGTCGCGAGTCTCGCCTCCTGGCCCATGCGCAGGGTGGACAGCGTGTTGGGCGCGCACTGGACGGCCATGCCGATGCCGCCGACCTCGATGACGGCGGTGTTCGGGGAGAGTGCGGCTACCTGGCCGCTGACAAACGCGATCATCGCGTGGCCTTCCGTACGGGGATGCGGGGCGCGCGGGCTGCGGCATGCGCCTGCTGGAGTCGGGTGAGCGCGGGGGCGCGCCAGATGTGGCAGATGGCGAGCGCGAGGGCGTCGGCGGCGTCGGCCGGCTTGGGGGGCGCGTCGAGCCGCAGCAGCCGGGTCACCATCGCGCCGACCTGGGCCTTGTCGGCCCGGCCGCTGCCGGTGACCGCCGCCTTGACCTCGCTGGGTGTGTGCAGTGCGACGGGCAGGCCGCGGCGGGCGGCGCAGAGCATCGCGATCGCGCTGGCCTGGGCGGTGCCCATGACCGTACTCACGTTGTGTTGGCTGAACACCCGCTCCACGGCGACGAATTGTGGCTGATATTCGTCGAGCCACTGCTCGATTCCGCACTCGATGGCCACCAGCCGGTCCCCCAGCTCCGCGTCCGCCGACGTACGCACGACACCGACCCCGAGCATCTTCAGGGGACGGCCCGCGACACCTTCGACCACACCGACACCGCACCGGGTCAACCCCGGGTCCACGCCCAGCACACGCACGCCACCCCTCCCTTCGATCACCTGTTTGTGCAGGCTATCGGCTACCAGTGACAAAGCGGCGGGCCGACGGGTGTGTCCCGTCGACCCGCCGCCGCTGCGTGCGATTCCCCTGTGGAGAGGGGTCAGGCGTCGACCTTCTCCATGACTTCGTCCGAGACGTCGAAGTTGGCGAAGACGTTCTGCACGTCGTCGCTGTCCTCCAGCGCGTCGATCAGCTTGAAGATCTTCCGCGCGCCGTCCTCGTCGAGCTCGACCTGCATGGTCGGCACGAAGCTGGCGTCCGCCGAGTCGTAGTCGATACCGGCGGCCTGGAGCGCGGTACGGACCGCGACCAGGTCGGTGGCCTCGCTGAGCACCTCGAAGGACTCACCGAGGTCGTTGACCTCCTCGGCGCCCGCTTCCAGGACAGCGCCGAGGACGTCGTCCTCGGACTGGTCGCCCTTGGGGACGATCACGATGCCCTTGCGGTGGAAGAGGTACGAGACCGAACCGGGGTCGGCCATCGAGCCGCCGTTGCGGGTCATGGCGACCCGTACGTCGGAGGCCGCGCGGTTGCGGTTGTCGGTGAGGCACTCGATGAGCACCGCGACACCGCTCGGGCCGTACCCCTCGTACATGATCGTCTGGTAGTCGACACCGCCCGCTTCAAGACCGCCGCCGCGCTTGACCGCGGAGTCGATGTTCTTGTTCGGGACGGAGCTCTTCTTCGCCTTCTGAACGGCATCGACGAGCGTCGGGTTGCCCTCGGGGTCGATGCCACCGGTGCGCGCCGCGACCTCGATGTTCTTGATCAGCTTCGCGAAGAGCTTGCCGCGCTTGGCATCGATCACGGCCTTCTTGTGCTTCGTCGTAGCCCATTTAGAGTGGCCGGACATCCGCCTGTCTCCTTCGCGTCACCAATTCTGCTGCGTTCGGCAGAGATCCTACCGGGATCCCGTCAGCGTACGGCCAGGACCATGTCGGTAAACAGGTGGTGCACCCGGTGGTCGCCCGTCAGTTCGGGGTGGAACGACGTCGCGAGGGCGTTGCCCTGCCTTACGGCGACGATGTGACCGTTGTGCTCGGCGAGCACCTCGACCTCGGCGCCGACCGACTCCACCCACGGGGCGCGGATGAAGACGCCCTCGACGGGGCCGCCTTCGATGCCCGCGACGTCGACGGACGCCTCGAACGATTCGTTCTGCCGTCCGAAGGCGTTGCGGCGCACAATCATGTCGATGCCGCCGAACGTCTCCTGCTCGGAGCGCGGGTCGAGGATCTTGTCGGCCAGCATGATCAGCCCGGCGCAGGTGCCGTAGACCGGCAGCCCGCCCGCGATGCGCTCACGCAGCGGCTCCCGCATCCCGAACAGGGCGGCCAGCTTGGACATGGTGGTGGACTCGCCGCCGGGGATCACCAGACCGTCGAGCTCGGCGAGTTCTTCGGGGCGCCGGACCGGCCTGGCCGTGGCGTCGGCCACGGCCAGGGCGATCAGGTGCTCCTGTACGTCGCCCTGGAGAGCCAGGACGCCGATCACAGGGTTGCTGCGCATCAGGGACTACCAGCCACGGTTCGCGTAGCGCTCGGACTCGGGGAGGGTGTCGCAGTTGATGCCGACCATGGCCTCGCCCAGGTTCCGCGACGCCTCAGCGATGATCTTCGGGTCGTCGTAGAAGGTGGTGGCCTTCACGATGGCGGCGGCGCGCTTGGCCGGGTCGCCGGACTTGAAGATGCCGGAGCCGACGAAGACGCCCTCGGCGCCGAGCTGGCGCATCAGCGCAGCGTCGGCGGGGGTGGCCACGCCGCCCGCGGAGAAGAGGACGACCGGGAGCTTGCCGAGCTCGGCGACTTCCTTCACCAGTTCGTAGGAGGCGCGCAGCTCCTTGGCTGCGGCGTACAGCTCGTTGTTGTCGTAGCCGCGCAGCTTGGCGATCTCGTTCTTGATCTGGCGCAGGTGGCGGACGGCCTCGACGACGTTGCCGGTGCCGGCCTCACCCTTGGAGCGGATCATGGCCGCGCCCTCGGTGATACGACGCAGGGCCTCACCCAGGTTGGTGGCGCCACACACGAACGGGGTCGTGAAGGCGAACTTGTCGGCGTGGTTGACCTCGTCGGCCGGGGTCAGGACCTCGGACTCGTCGATGTAGTCGACACCGAGGGACTGCAGGACCTGGGCCTCGACGAAGTGGCCGATCCGGGACTTGGCCATGACGGGGATCGACACGGCCTCGATGATCTCTTCGATCATGTTCGGGTCGGACATCCGGGCCACGCCGCCGTCCTTGCGGATGTCGGCGGGTACGCGCTCCAGCGCCATGACCGCCACGGCGCCCGCGTCCTCGGCGATCTTGGCCTGCTCGGCATTGACGACGTCCATGATGACGCCGCCCTTGAGCTGCTCGGCCATGCCGCGCTTGACGCGCGCGGTGCCGGTCTCGGGGGCCTGGGGGGTGTTGGTGCTGGACACGGTCGACCTCACTCGGTGAAAAAATAGCGGGAGTTTCTGCACTGCGGATTACTGCACCGCGGTTCCTGCACCCCGAGACAACCCCGGCCGACCAGTCCACTGCAAGAGCCAATAGGTACCCGGTGGATCGTTTTGGCTACGTACCGGGCCATGAGCCGGACCTACGTGACGGACCTACGTGCCGGGCCTGCCTACGTGCCGGGCCTGTCCGCGAGCGCCACCGGCGGCTCGTCGTCCATCTCGAAGGCGAGGGGGAAGGGCGCGTGGCCGGCCAGCCGGAGCCAGCGGACCGTGCGGTGGCGGCGCAGCGCCCTGGCGGAGCCGACGGTGTCGTTGAGGAAGCGCCGGGCCATCGGGACGCGGCGAACGGCCGCGGCCAGCTCACCGGCGGCCTCTTCGCCACCGGGCACTTCCTTGATGGCTTCCATCTGCGCCGTCTCGCCGAAGACCGCCCGCAGCGCCTGGCTGAGCTCGCTCTCCGCGACCTCGCGCTGATCCTCCTCCGCCTGCCGGGCGGCGTGCGCGGCCTGATGGAGGACGATCGAGGCGGCCGGGTCGAGCACGCCGGAGGTGGCCAGCTCCTGGGTGACCGAGGCGCGGCGCAGCAGCTGGGCGTCGAGCCCGGCACGCGAAGCGTCGATACGGGCATGCAGGCGGTCGAGGCGGCCTGCGGTCCAGCTGAGGTAGAGCCCAATCGCGAAGAGGGCTACGACGATCCAGATCAGAGTTGCGGTCACAGGCCGCAACGCTACCGGGACGCGGCGGGCCCCCGCCCGGCCGGGCGGTCCCGGCGCCCGGGGAGGGCGCCGGTGTGGCCTCCGGGCGGAGCACGGGCCCGGGTGCGGCAGCCTCCCGAGACCCTCGCAACCGGCATACGCAGCGGCCGGTGCCGCACCCCGCCACCGCGGTCACGCGGGGCGGCGGGGTTCCCGTGCCCCACCGCCGGTGGTCAGTCCCGGGCCAGGCCGAAGCGGGACCGGAGTCCTGGTCGCTCGTCCGTGGCCACGACCGAAGCCGCCCCGTCGGTCACCGTCTCGTACACCGCCAGGATGTCCGCTGCGACCGTCAGCCAGTCGAAGCGGCGCACATGCACCGCGCCCCGCTCCCGGAGCTCCGCGAGCCGCTGCGGGTCACCCAGTAGGCGTACGGCGGCCGAAGCCAGCGCGTCCTCGTCCTCGTTGGCGAACAGTTCGCCCGCCGCGCCCTGGTCCAGGACCTGCGCGAAGGCGTCCAGGTCGCTCGCGAGCACCGGCGCGCCCGCCGACATCGCCTCCACCAGGATGATGCCGAAGCTCTCGCCGCCGGTGTTGGGCGCGATGTACAGGTCGACGCTGCGCAGCAGCCGCGCCTTGTCCTCGTCGCTCACCATCCCGAGGAACTCGACGCGCGAACGCATCTCCTTGGGCAGCGAGGCAACCGCTTCCTCCTCGTCACCGCGCCCTGCGATCAGCAGCCGCGTGGCCGGCCGCTCCGCGAGGATCTTGGGGAGCGCCCTCATCAGGACGGGCAGCCCCTTGCGCGGTTCGTCGATGCGGCCGACGAACCCGATGGTCTGCCCCTGCCACTCGGCCTTGGGCTCGGCCTTCGCGAAGAAGTCGACATCAACACCGTTGGGGATGACGACCGCGTCCCCACCGAGGTGCTCCACCAGAGTCCGTCGCGCGTACTCGCTCACCGCGATCCGGGCGCTGATCTTCTCCAGCGCGGGCTGGAGCATCGGGTACGCGGCGGCCAGCAGCCGCGCCCGCGGGTTGGACGTGTGGAACGTCGCGACGATCGGTCCCCGCGCCGCCCAGCAGCTCAGCAGCGCGAGCGAGGGTGTGGTCGGCTCGTGGATGTGCAGCACGTCGAACGTGCCGTCGTGCAGCCAGCGCCGTACCCGTGCCGCGGCCAGGAAGCCGAAGTTCATCCGGGCCACCGCGCCGTTGTACCGCACCGGAATGGCCCGGCCGGCCGCCACGACGTACGGCGGCACCACGGTCTCGTCGTCGGCGGGAGCCAGCACGGAGACCTCGTGGCCGAGCCCGATGAGGTGCTCGGCGAGGTCGCGGATGTGGAATTGGACGCCGCCCGGTACGTCCCACGAGTACGGGCAGACGATGCCGATCTTCACTCGCGCTCCCCGCCGGGACCCTTGTCGGAGCCCTCCTCGGACAGGTCCGCGAGCCACAGTCGTTGCAGCATGTGCCAGTCCTCCGGGTGCTCGGCGATTCCGGTGGCGAATACATCGGCCACCGCCTGCGTCATTCCGGACGTCTTCTCCGCCCGGGTACCAATTTCGGGTACTGCCACCGGGGGGTGAATCCGGCCACGCATGATCGTTCCGTCGTACCAGAGAGTGACAGGCAGCAGCGCCGCGCCGGTGTGCTGGGCGAGCATCGCCGGTCCTGCGGGCATCCGCGCGCTCTCGCCGAAGAACTTCACCTCCACGCCCGATGAGGACAGGTCCCGGTCCGCGACCAGGCAGACCAGACCGCCCGACCGCAGCCGCCGGGCGAGCGTCCCGAAGGCGCTGCCGCCGGTGTGCGGGAGGACCTCCATGCCGAGACCCTCGCGGTAGGCGACGAACCGGTCGTAGAGCGTCTCGGGCTTGAGGCGCTCGGCGACCGTGGTGAAGGGCACGCCGACCTGGGTGGTGGCCCAGGCGCCCGCCAGGTCCCAGTTGGCCAGGTGCGGCAGTGCGACGACCACGCCCCGGCCGGCCGCGAGGCCGTCCTCAAGGTGGTGGACATCCTTGATTTGCACATCGGTGCCGATCCGCTGCTTGCTCCAGGCAGGCAGCCGGAATGACTCCATCCAGTAGCGCATGTACGAGCGCATACCGGCCCGGGACAGCGCGAGCAGGTGCTCGGGGCTCGCGTCGGGCACTACCCGGGCGAGGTTGGACTCCAGCCGCAGCACGCTCTTGCCGCGTCGCTTCCACGCCGTGTCGGCGATCTTGCGCCCGAGGGCGACGGACACCGGCTCGGGAAGCTTCTTCACGGTGGCCCAGCCGAGCCCGTACAGCGAACCGACCAGCCGCTCCTTCGCGGCGCTCAGACCACTCATGACGTCGCCTCGCTCCCGCTCGCGGAGTCCGCCTCCGCGGACTCCCGGCGCACGGTCACGACCCGCTGCCCGAGGGTCACCAGACTGCCCACGGCGACGGCCCACAGGGCGATCGGCAGCAGGATGTCGATGCCCGGCACCCCGAAGTCGTGCAGCCCCGCGAGACCGGCGGCGACGAGGGTGATGACGAGCCGCTCGGCCCGCTCCACCAGACCGTTGACGGCGACCGGCAGGCCGATCGATTCGCCGCGTGCCTTGGTGTAGGAGACGACCTGGCCGCTGGCCAGGCAGAAGATGGCGACGGCGCACAGCACGTTGTTGTCGCCCGAGCCCGCGTACCAGAGCGCGATCCCGCCGAAGACGGTGGAATCGGCGACCCGGTCGAGCGTGGAGTCGAGGAAGGCGCCCCAGCGGCTCGAAACACCGGCCTGGCGCGCCATGTTGCCGTCGACGAGGTCGGAGAAGACGAAGAGCGTGATGACGATCGTGCCCCAGAAGAACTCTCCCCTGGGGAAGAAGACCAGCGCGCCCGCCATCACTCCGGCCGTCCCGATGAGGGTGACCGCGTCCGGGCTCACCCCGCGCCGGAGCAGAAATGCAGCAAACGGTGTGAGGACACGCGTGAAGAATGCACGCGCGTACTTGTTCAGCATGGCCTTCCCGACGGTCGGTGGCCGGTGCGGCCCCTGTGGCCACCGGCTGGCCCATCGTAGCCACGACCGCGCGGCTCCACCGCCGGGGCACCGGCCGGCCGACGATCGCGTACGACGTATGGACGCACCGCGACCCGAGTGGAAAGCTCAAAAGACCGCGGGCGTCACCGGTGCCGCCACGCCGCTGCGGCTCCCGACAGGTCCGCGCCCTCTGTCCTCACCGTGCACGGAACAGGGAGGCAAGGTTCATGGGCGACAAGGCGAACGCACACTCCGGGGCCGCCGGCAGGGCAACGGCGGCCGACCGGCCGTCATCCATCAGGAACGTGGTGCTGGTCGGCCACAGCGGATCGGGAAAGACGACCCTGGTCGAGGCCCTCGCGCTGGCAGCGCGAGCGGTCAACCGGGCGGGTCGGGTGGAGGACGGCGCGACCGTCTCCGACTACGACGAGATCGAACACCGGCAAGGTCGGTCGGTCCAGCTGTCGCTGGTCCCCGTCGAATGGGGTGGCATCAAGATCAATCTGCTGGACACTCCCGGATACGCCGACTTCGTCGGGGAGCTGAGGGCCGGTCTGCGGGCAGCGGACGCGGCCCTCTTCGTTGTCTCCGCGTCGGACGGCGTGGACGGCGCGACCCGGATGGTGTGGGAGGAGTGCGCCGCGGTGGGAATGCCGCGGGCCATCGTCGTCACCCACCTCGAAGCGGCCAGGTCCGACTTCGACGCCATGACGCGGGTCTGCGCGCAGGCCTTCGGCGGCGACGACCCCGACGCCGTACTGCCGCTGTACATCCCGCTGTACGGAGCCAGGGGAGCCGACGGGCACGCCCCGGTCGACGGACTGGTCGGGCTGCTCTCGCAGCGGGTCTTCGACTACTCCTCCGGGGAGCGCAAGGAGACCCCACCGGGCGAGGACCAGCTGCCGCGGATCGAGGAGGCCCGCAACCGGCTCATCGAGGGGATCATCGCCGAGAGCGAGGACGAGACCCTCATGGACCGCTATCTCGACGGCGAGGAGATCGACTACAAGACGCTCGTCGACGACCTGGAGCGGGCCGTCGCGCGCGGCACCTTCCATCCGGTGCTGGCCGCCGCGCCCGCGCCCGAGGGGGCCCGCGAGGGCCTGGGCACGATCGAGCTGCTCGAACTGATCACCGGCGGCTTCCCGACCCCGCTGGAGGGCGAGGCGCCCGAGGTCACCACCCCGCAGGGCGACGCCCGCCCGCCGGTCACCTGCGATCCGCAGGGGCCGCTGGTGGCCGAAGTGGTGAAGACTGCGTCCGACCCCTATGTCGGCCGGGTCAGCCTGGTCCGGGTCTTCTCCGGGACGCTGCGCCCGGACGAAATCGTGCATGTGTCGGGGCACGGCCTCACCGACCGCGGCCACGAGGACCACGATGTCGACGAGCGGATCGGCGCGCTCTCCTCCCCGTTCGGCAAACAGCAGCGCACCCTCAGCCACTGCATCGCGGGCGACATCGCGTGCGTCGCGAAACTGGCCCGCGCCGAAACCGGCGACACCCTGTCCGCCAAGGACAACCCGCTGCTGATGGAGCCCTGGAGCATGCCCGACCCGCTGCTGCCGCTGGCCATCGAGGCGCACAGCAAACCGGACGAGGACAAGCTCTCCCAGGGCCTTTCGCGGCTGGTCGCCGAGGACCCGACGATGCGTCTGGAGCAGAACCAGGACACCCGTCAGCTGGTGCTGTGGTGCCTGGGCGAAGCCCACCGCGACGTCGCCCTTGAGCGGCTGCGCAGCCGCTACGGCGTCCAGGTCGACGCCGTACCCCACAAGGTGTCGCTGCGCGAGACCTTCGGCGCGAGGTCGACGGGCCGGGGTCGGCACGTGAAGCAGTCCGGCGGGCACGGCCAGTACGCGATCTGCGAGATCGCGGTCGAACCGCTGCCCCCCGGCACCGGAATCGAATTCGTCGACAAGGTCGTGGGCGGATCGGTACCACGTCAGTTCATCCCGTCAGTGGAGAAGGGAGTGCGCGCGCAGGCCGGGCGCGGCATCGCGGCGGGCTATCCGCTCGTGGACGTACGCATCACTCTGCTCGACGGAAAGGCGCACTCGGTCGACTCGTCGGACGCGGCGTTCCAGACGGCGGGCGCGCTGGCGATGCGCGAGGCGGCGGCCGACGCGAGGATCAATCTGCTGGAACCGGTCGCCGAGGTGCTGGTGCTGGTGCCCGACCACTACGTCGGCCCGGTGATGAGCGACCTGTCGGGCCGCCGCGGCCGAGTGGTCGGAACCGAGCAGGCGGGACACGGTCGTACGCTCGTGCGGGCCGAGGTCCCGGAGATCGAGATCGGGCGGTACGCCGTCGACCTGCGGTCGGTCTCGCACGGCACCGGCCGGTTCAGCCGCAGCTACGCCCGGCATGAACCGATGCCGCCGCAACTGGCGGGCAAGATACGCGAACAGGCAGAAAAGGGAGCATAGTTGCGAGTGCCGCCCACCCAATTTCCTTGCGGTGGGCGGCATTGCACTGTCCGCTGACGGGCATGGGACACCCCGGATACGCTGTGATCCCAGCTCAGCAGGTGTGCGGGGGACGGCAGTCGGGAAAGGGCCGCAGCAGCGGTTGCGTGCGGCGATGGGGGCAGCAGTGGCGAACGACGTTTTCGACTTCTCACCGGGAGCTCAGATCCCGCTCCAGGGATCGGCGGGGCAGACCGCGGCGACGCACGCCCTCGCCTCGGCCGCGTACCGCGACAGCCCGCTCGACGAGATCCTCAAGGCCAACAGCGAGTGGCACAAGTCCGAGGTGAAGAAGGGCAGGCTCAGCCTCTTCGAGCCGAACCTCGGCGAGGCCTTCTCGCGCGCCGTGCAGGTACGGATGCTCGGCGGCGCCCGCAAGGCGCTCATCCAGTCCTTCGGCACCGAGCCGCAGACCGTCGTCGAGCACTGCCTCGCCGCCACCCGCATCCGCAAGGAGCGCGACACCAAACTCACCGGCGTCACGGTCGCCTTCGGGCTGGTCTTCCTGCCCGGACTGCTGATCTGGCTGGGTCTGTTCCAGCTGCGGCGCACGATCGCGGGATCCAAGGACAAGCGGGCCGGCGCACTCGCCACCGCGGCCCTGGTGGCCGTGGGCGGACTCGCCGTGATCTTCCTGATCAAGCTCCCCTTCACCGGGATGCTGGCCATCTACCTGCGGGCGATGGTCATCGCCCCGATCATCGGCTGGCTGTGGGCGAAGCAGATCGGCGAGTCCACCGCCAAGGACCTGCGGGCGCGCTGGCTGGCCCTCCTTGAGGGCGGCGGCGGCGTCGGCGCCAAGATCCCCGAGGCCGTCCCCAGGGACCCCAACGAATCCGCCGCCGAGCAGCTGCGCCAGTCGCTCGCCAAGCTCACTGCCGAGCAGCACAGCAACTCGGTCTTCTACGCGGGCCCCAAGGGAATACTGGGCATGGGCACCCGCTGGGGCAGCTGGCAGCTCGCGGAGGATCTCCACCCGCGGGAAGCCGGCAAGGAGATCCACGGCTTCCGCAGCTGGGACGTCATACGGGCGATCCACGACCAGCTCCGGCTGCTGGAGCGCGGCCCGCTGCACACCGGCGGCTTCCCCGCCCCGTCCGTACGCCACTGGATCGTCGCACCGGTCGGCGAGAACGCGGGCGAAGTGGCGAGGCCCGACGGCCAGAACGTGGACGCCTTCCAGATCAAGGGCCACGAGATACAGCGGATCTGCAACGAGCAGCAGTTCGGCGCAGGCAACCGGCACTACCTGGGTGTGCAGTTCACCCTCTGGGACGGCCAGTTGGTCATCACCATGCTGATCACCGTCACCGTGCTGCACGAGACCCTGCGCATCGAGGTCACGGGCCACGCGCTGGGTCCTGTGCACTCCCTGTTCACCACCAAGCCCAAGCCCAAGACCGTCACGGTCAGCAAGACGGTCAAGTTCTGGGAGACCACCGAGCGGAATCTGCCGCTGGTCGACGCCACCGAGGTGGTGCGCCTCGCCGTGCGGGCCCCGCTCACCTGGTTCCCGGCGGTCCTGGACTTCTTCGGAGGCAAGCTCACCCTGCCCGAACCCTTCGGCCTGCGGCACGCCTGGGCGGAGAAGCCCTGGCGTCACCGCTTCATGGCCGACGACGCGATGCGGGCCGCCGCGCCCGTGCTGCGCGTGGTGCACACGGCGGCCATCAGGGTCCTCGACGACCACGGCGTGGACACCGAGCGCTTCAGCAACCGCTCGCTGTTCCTCAGTGCCGGGGTCCAGGACCCGTCGCCGAGGAAGGCGGACCTCTACGACGCGTGAGGCGGGCCGGGTGTCAGGGGGTGTCCAGCCGGGCCACCCAGGCATCGGCCAGCATCTTGCGGGTGTCCCCCAGCAACTGCGGCAGCACCCTGGTGTGACCGACGATCGGCATGAAGTTCGTGTCCCCGCCCCAGCGCGGCACGACGTGCTGATGCAGATGCGCCGCGATACCGGCCCCGGCCACCGAGCCCTGGTTCATCCCGATGTTGAACCCCTGCGCACCGGAGGCCGCACGCAGCGCCTTCATCGCACGCTTGGTGAACTCACCGAGCTCGGCGGTCTCCGCCGCGTCCAGGTCCGTGTAGGCGGCGACATGCCGGTACGGGACGACCATCAGGTGACCGCCGTTGTACGGGTAGAGGTTCAGCACGGCGTACACGTGCTCGCCGCGCGCGATGACCAGGCCGTCCTCGTCGGACTTCGCCGGAATCGAGCAGAACGGGCAGCCGTCGCCGGCGCCCGGACCGGTCGGCTTGTTCTCCCCCTGGATGTACGCCATCCGGTGAGGCGTCCACAGGCGCTGGAACGCGTCCTGAGTCCCCACTCCCAGCTGCTGCTCCGGCTCAATCGTCATGGAGTGAAGCATATGACTTGACTCCCGGGGATCGTGTCGCCGGGGCGCTGCCCGGGGGCGACGGCCATGCTGGGCGGATGGACGCCGATCATGCCGCCGAAGCCGACAGCCGGGCGCAGCGCTGGGAGCAGCGCAGCGAGATCCCGCTGCTGGTGGCGTCGCTGCTCTTCCTGGCCGCGTACGCGGTCCGGGTCCTGGCCCACGGGCTGCCGCCGGCGTGGCAGAGCGTGTGCCTGGCCGTGACGGTTGGCACGTGGGCGGCCTTCGCACTCGACTATCTGGTGCGCTGGCGGCTGGACGGCCGGCGGCTGGGCTTCGTACGGGCGCACTGGCTCGACACCGTGGTGCTGGCGCTGCCGCTGCTGCGGCCACTGCGCATGGTGCGGGTCTACACGGCGGTGCAGCGCCGTCGCGCGCGGCCCCGGCTGAGCCTGCACACGCGCGTGATCACGTACGCGGGCCTGACGGCACTGCTGCTTGGCTTCGCCGGCGCGCTGACCGTCTACCAGCAGGAGCGCGGGGCGCCGGACGCCACGATCCGTACCTTCGGGGACGCGGCCTGGTGGACCTGCGCGACGCTGGCCACGGTGGGGTACGGGGACGTGGCACCGGTGACGCCGCTGGGGCGGCTGGTGGCGGCGGGTCTGATGGGCTGCGGGCTCGCGCTGCTTGGCGCGGTGACGGGGTCGTTCTCGTCCTGGCTGCTCCAGACGTTCGCGCGGGAGGGCGAGGACAGGCCCCCGGGGAGCTGATGCTTCCCGGGGGCCAGGACCCCCGCCTGCGCGGGGAACACAACTTCTGTCCGCTGTTCTGGATCTCGTGCATCGGACCACCCCCGCCTATGCGGGGCATCCATCACACCTGGACGCGGCGCTCCACCACATCAACGATCTCAGCGATCGCCTCGTCACGGGGGATCCCGTTCTTCTGCGACCCGTCGCGATAGCGGAAGGACACAGCGCCGTTCGCGACATCCTCGTCACCAGCAATGACCATGAACGGAACCTTCTGCTTCTGGGCGTTCCTGATCTTCTTCTGCATGCGGTCCGAGGAGGCGTCGACCTCGATCCGCAGGCCCTTCTTCTTCGCCTCGGCGGCGAACTCCTGGAGATAGGGCACGTGTGCGTCCCCGATCGGGATTCCAGTCGCCTGGACGGGCGCGAGCCACGCCGGGAACGCGCCCGCGTAGTGCTCAAGGAGCACTGCGAAGAAGCGCTCGATGGAGCCGAACAGCGCGCGGTGGATCATGACCGGCTGCTGCTTGCTGCCGTCCGCCGATGTGTACTCCAGGTTGAAGCGGTCCGGCAGGTTGAAGTCCAGCTGGATGGTCGACATCTGCCAGGTCCGGCCGATGGCATCCGTCGCCTGTACGGAGATCTTCGGGCCGTAGAACGCGGCGCCGCCCGGGTCGGGAACCAGCGGAAGCCCCTGCTTCTCGGCCACCTGGCGCAGGGTCTCGGTGGCCTCTTCCCAGGCCTCGTCGGACCCGACGAACTTCTCCGGGTCCTTGGTGGAAAGCTCCAGGTAGAAGTCGTTCAGGCCGTAGTCGCGCAGCAGGCCCAGGACGAAGGTGAGCGTCTTGTCGAGCTCCTCCGCCATCTGCTCCTTGGTGCAGTAGATGTGCGCGTCGTCCTGGGTGAAGCCACGGGCCCGGGTCAGGCCGTGCACGACGCCCGACTTCTCGTACCGGTACACGGTCCCGAACTCGAAGAGCCGCAGGGGCAGTTCACGGTAGGACCGGCCCCGCGCGTCGAAGATCAGGTTGTGCATGGGGCAGTTCATGGGCTTGAGGTAGTAGTCCGTGCCCTCGTCGAGCTGCATGGGCGGGTACATGCCGTCGGCGTACCAGTCCAGGTGGCCCGAGGTCTCGAAGAGCTTCCCCTTGGTGGCGTGCGGGGTGTAGACGAACTCGTACCCCTCCTCCTCGTGCCTGCGGCGCGAGTAGTCCTCCATGACCCGGCGGATGACGCCGCCCTTGGGGTGGAAGACCGCGAGGCCGGAGCCGATCTGCTCCGGGATGGAGAACAGGTCCAGCTCGCTGCCGAGCTTGCGGTGGTCGCGCTTCTCGGCCTCGGCGAGGAACTCCAGGTGCGCCTTCAGCTCTTCCTTCGACGGCCACGCGGTGCCGTAGATGCGCTGGAGCATCGGGTTCTTCTCGCTGCCGCGCCAGTACGCCGCGGCGTTGCGCATGAGCTTGAACGCTGGGATGTTGCGGGTGGTCGGCAGGTGCGGGCCTCGGCAGAGGTCCTTCCAGCACAGCTCGCCGGTCTTGGAGTCCAGGTTGTCGTAGATGGTCAGCTCACCGCCGCCCACCTCGACATTGGCGCCGTCGTCGGTCGAGGCAGACCCCTTGATGCCGATGAGCTCCAGCTTGTACGGCTCGGCCGCCAGCTCCTCGCGCGCGGCCTCGTCGGTGACGACGCGGCGCGAGAACTTCTGCCCCCGCTTCTGGATCTCCTGCATCCGCTTTTCGACGGCTTTGAGATCCTCGGGGGTGAACGGCTTCTCGACGTCGAAGTCGTAGTAGAAGCCGTCCTTGACCGGCGGTCCGATGCCGAGCTTGGCGTCCGGGAAGAGATCCTGCACGGCCTGGGCCATGACGTGCGCGGCGGAGTGGCGCAGGATGTTCAGGCCGTCCGGGGAGGAGATCTCGACCGGCTCGACCTCCTCGCCGTCCCCGACGACGTACGCCAGGTCCTTGAGCTCGCCGGCCACGCGGGCGGCGACGACGGTGCGCTCACCGGGGAAGAGCTCGGCCGCCGTAGTGCCCGTGGTCACCACCCGCTCTTCCCGCTCGGAATCACGTTGGATGAACACACGGACGTCTGACACCGGTCACTCCTGACTGAGGGGGCCGCGCATAAGTTGCTACGCGCGCAGTGGCTAATCCTAACGAGCCCCGGCGTCGCATCGCGAAACGGTTATTCCGCGCCCCGGCCCCCGCCCCTCACTCGCCGCCGCACGCCTCCTCGAAGAAGTCGAGGTTCTCGTGCAGCGACTTCATCAGCCGGTCCCGCTCCGCGTCGTCCACCTGCACGGGTACGACCTCGCTCGCCCCGGTCAGCCGCCGGAAACCGCCCCGGCTCTCCAGCTGCCCGTGGACCCGGATCGGCACGCCCACCAGGTGCGCGTGGCCCGCGGTCCGGTACGCGTCCTCGTCGAGCACCATCCGTACGTGCGCCACCTCAGCGCCCGCCAGGACACGCAGCCGCACCGTGCCGGGACCGCGTTGCCCCGAGCGCCGCATCCGTACCACGGTGCCCGTGATCCGTACCGGGACGGCCGGCTCGTCCAGCAGGTAGCGCGCGCCGGCCGCGCGCAGCGCCGGCAGGTCGCCGGGCGAGAACTCCACCGGCTCGGGACGCGCCGCGCAGCCCTCGGGGACACCGGCGGCGGGCGACCAGTCCAGGGCGATACGTGCGCCTTCCGAGCCGTGCACCAGCGCGATGACCGCCTCGGTCAGCTCACGGCTCACGCCCGCCGCGACGGCGGAGTCGAAGGCCTCCATGCCGCCGGTCGTGCGCTGGTAGTCGGTGGCCTCGCGGGCGGCGTGCAGCGCGTGATGCAGCCGCACCACGGCGCCGCGTCCCGCCTCGACCGGCACGAACGCGGTGAGCCTGCGCCCGCCGGGCGCGGGCCCCACCAGGACGCCCTCAAGCACCGTCCGGGCCTGCCGCCGGTGCCGCGCGCCGTGGTACCCGGAGCGCTCGCGCGCCGCGAGGGCGGCGGCGAGCAGCATCTGGCGCGCCGCGGAGCGCAGTTGCTCCTGCACGGTCCACGGGGCGGCCCCGGACGGGCCATCCGGCACCTCGCGCCACCAGCGGATCTCGTCGCTGGGCACGGCGAGGGAGACCAGCACCTCGCGGGCGGACGGCGCGGGACAGCGGGCGAGTGCGACGAGCGCCTCGCCGAGCAGGTCGTCGCTGTCCGGGAACGCCCTGCTCTCCGGTACGAGCAGACTCGTACCGCCGCCACCGCCGGAGCCCGGCGGGGTCCAGCGGGCGTAGCGGCCCGCCGCGCCGCCGCGCCGCCGCCAGCCGTGCCGCTGGAGCAGCGCGCCGAGGACGGCGGGGTCCACCTGGGCGGGTTCTGGGCCGGCGCCCGCGCCCCAGACTCCGGGGCCCGCGGCCAAGCCGTCGGACGCCGTGCTCGGGTGTGGACGCAGGGGCTCGTCGATCGGCCAGTGCATCAGGGTTTCCCTCCCACCCCGACGCGGGTCATGATCTCGCAGAGTGCTCGGTCGTCGAATATCCGCGAGGTCGGGATCCGCACAGTGGTTCTGCGCCTGCCTGTCACCGGGTGTCCGGCCAGGTTGGTCCAGTAGCAACAGTGCCGCAGATCCAGGCGGTCGTGGCCGGCACGCAGCCAGTCCTCCTGGGTCCGTGGTACGAGCATCACGACCAGGATCTTGTGCACCGAGACCGGACTGCGGGCGAGCTTCTCCAGGTGCGGATTGTCGAGCACGAAGGAGAAGGCGGGCCCTGCCGGGCGGGGCGGGATCTGGTACGTGCACTTGAGCTGCACCTTGATGGTGACTTCGTCGTCGACCGTGTGCCCGGGAGCGCTGTGGCTCACGTGCCAGTCGATTCCGTTGTCCGGGAACGGCTGTGAGAGAGAGCATCCGGCGGCCGCCGCGACCGCGTGCAGATAGCCCACCTGAAGTGTCTCCATGCAGGCAGTGGTGGCGAGTCCGCCGCGCAGCGGTGCGATCCGCTCGGGCAGCAGCCCGCCCGGGTCGGGCTGCGCGAGCGCCATGGCTGACGTGTGCCTTCCGAGCCGTACCGATCAATTTTCTTTGACGGTCCGTCAATTTCACGCCCCGTCACTTGTGTTGTCTCCGTCCTGCGTACGGCGCAAACGGCCCGGGTATTACCGTTTCGGGCAGGGGACGCACGCCATCTGCCGAAGCAGCAAGAGGAGTTACGACATGACGTGCTGGTACGAAGGTTCCCTGGCCGCATTCGACACCGAAACGACGGGCGTGGATGTCGAGGAGGATCGCATCGTTTCCGCCGCCCTCGTCGTCCAGGACGCGCCCGGTATGCGGGTGCGCGCCACCCGTTGGCTGGTCAATCCGGGGATCCCGGTGCCCGCCGGGGCCACCGAGATCCATGGGCTGAGCGACGAGCATCTGCAGCACAACGGCCGCTGGCCCGCGCCGGTCGTCGAGGAGATAGCGCGCGCTCTCGCCGAGCAGTGCGCGGCGGGCCGGCCGGTGGTCGTGATGAACGCGCCCTTCGATCTGACGCTGCTCGACCGGGAGTTGCGCCGGCACCGGGCCTCGTCCCTGGGGCACTATCTGGAACGCCGTCCGCTGCACGTGCTCGATCCGCGTGTCCTTGACAAGCATCTGGACCGGTACCGCAAAGGCCGTCGTACGCTGACGGATCTGTGCATGCAGTACGAGGTGGAGCTGGACAGCGCCCATGACGCGGCCGCCGACGCGACGGCGTCACTGGAGGTTGTACGGGCGGTGGGGCGTCGGTTCGCGGCGCGCCTTGAGCGGCTCACCCCGGCGGAGCTGCACACCCTTCAGGCGGTGTGGCACGCGGCGCAGGCGCGCGGCCTGCAGGCCTGGTTCGCGCGCAACGGCACGGAGGAGTCGGTGGATCCGGCCTGGCCGCTGCGGCCCGATCTGCCGGCCGCGGCCTGACCGGAACGCGCGAAGGCCGGTCCGCGGTTGGCGGACCGGCCTTTCCCGGTGGGCGATACTGGTTTCGAACCAGTGACCTCTTCGGTGTGAACGAAGCGCTCTCCCACTGAGCTAATCGCCCGGGAACGCACTGAACCATACAGGGCCCCGCGGGTTTCCTTCAAACCGCGAGCAGCGCGGCGAGACCGCGTCGGCCGCCTCGCATCATCAGCGCGTGATTGGCGACGAAGAAGGGCCGCCCCGGCACGGCGAGCCGTCGCACCAGCGGCTTGCGCACCTCCACTTCCTGGTCGTAGATGGCGCGCGTGCCCGCGCCGTGCGCCGTCACCGTCCAGCGCGCCCACCCTTCGAGATCCCCGGTCATGGCCGCTTCCAGCACCCCGGCCGCCGGGTCGCGCCGTCGCTCGGTTGCGGTGACGACGAAGTCGTACGGGAGGAGCGAGCGGAACCGCGCGGTGCCGGTGTGCTCGTCGATCCGGGTCACCTGCCGCACCTGTGGCCACCACAGCGGATACTCGTCGGCCCGCTCCAACACGGCGTACACGGCGGCAGGCGGGGCGGGCAGATCCCACACCGTGCGAAAGCGGTAACAACACCAGTCCATGTCCGCAGTCTGCGGGCACCCGGGCGTACTCACCATGGATCTGAGTACCGCAACCCATGCCGGGGCGGGTGGCACCCGCCACACTCCGACCATGGAGAACGCGCCACCGCCCGCCGAGGAACTGGTGATCCTCGATCGCGAACTGGTCCAGCTGGACGCCCGCCGCGCCCAGTTGCTGGCCCGCAGGGCCTGGCTGATCAGCGTCCTGTGGCCACCCGCCCCGCAGGCCCCGCCCTTCGCCCGTGCGCAGACGGCTCCGCCGTTCGGCGCCGGGCACGTGCCGCGGGCGCCCAAGGACGCGTCGGCGCCGGGTGCGCAAAATGTGCTGCTGACACTCGGCGGGATTCTGCTGACCATCGCCGCGATCGCCTTCACCCTGGTCAGCTGGGGTGACATGGGCATCGGCGGGCGCAGCGTGGTGCTGGGCGCGGTGACCGCCCTGGCCCTGGCGACCCCGGCCCTGCTGCTGCGCCGCGGGCTCGTCTCGACGGCGGAGTCGGTGGCGGCGCTCGGCCTGGCGCTGACGGTGCTCGACGCGTACGCGCTGCACAAGGCGGCGCTGGCGGACGTCGACGGCTTCGGATACGTGGCGGTCGTCTCGGCCGTGCTCGCGGCGGGGTGGACGGCGTACGGTCTTGCGCTCGGCCGGCTGCGGATTCCGTTGCCCGCCGCGCTGATCGCCGCTCAACTGCCGTTCCTGCTCTGGGCCCTGGCGGCAGGAGCGGGTCCGCTGACGGCGATCTGGGCGCTGCTGGCGACGGCCGCGCTCGATGTCGCGGTCGCCCTGTGGACCACGGGCCGCGCGGTTCGCCCGCTCGCCTACGCCCTTGCCTGGTTCATGGGCGGGTGGGCGCTGATCGCCGCCGGGGGCATGGCGGTGGCCGCCGGTGGCGTCGCCGACGCACTGCGCCCCGGCGCGCTGCTGCTCGCCGTCGCGGCCCTGGGCCTGTTCACGGCCTGGCGCGCACCGGCGCCGCACGCCGTCGCGCCGGCCGCCGCCGCCGGTCTCGCGGTGATCGCGGCTGTCGGCGGCACGGTCCGCCCCGCCGTTCCCGACGCGTGGGCGGTGCCCGGGTATGTGCTGTGCGCCGTCGCCCTGTTGGCCGTCGTGCGAGCGGGGCTGCCGCGCCCCATGACGCTCGGTCTGGCCGGCGCGGGCGGCGCGGTGCTCGCCGGGGGCGCCGTGTGGGCGCTGCCGCCGGTCGCGGTGACCCTGCTGGGCCCCGTGAACGGGCTGGATCGGGTCTGGTCGGGGGCGCCCGACGGCATCCGTGAGGCGCTCTCCGGTGAGCTTCCCTGGTCCTGGGCGACGCTGACCCCGCTGGTCCTGCTGATCGCCGCGGCGGCCCTGGTGACGGCGCGTCGCCTGGCTCCCGCCGATCGTGCCTGGCGCCCGGCGGCGGCCTGCGGTGCCCTGGCCCTGACCTGGTCGGCGCTGCTCGCCGCCCCGGCCGCACTGGGCTTCGGCTACCTCGCGGCCGTGACGCTGTACGTGGTGCTGGCCGCGGCGACCCTGGCGGTTGCGGTACGCCGCCGGGCCCCGGACACGACGCCGACGGGCGGCGCCCCCGACACGGGATCCTCCGCCGCACGGTGGCGGGCGGTCGACGGCCCGCTCGGCCTGACGGCGTTCGCCTGCGCCCTCGCCACCTCGGCCCCCGTCGCCCTGCTGTCCCTGGCCTCCGAGATCGCCACCTTCACCGTCCTCGGCGTCCTGTCGGCGCTGTTCATCGCGTACGCCGCGTACGCCGCCGACCGTGTCACGCCGCTCGTCGGTGCCTGCGCCGCCGTCGGGTACGCGACCGGGCTCACCGCCGCCATCGCCGCCTCGTTCCACCTTCCGCCCCACCAGGTCGCGTTGGCCGTCCTGGTGATCCCGGCGGCGGTCGCGGTCATCGCCGCCCGTGTCCCCCGCCGCGCCCTGGCGCTGCCCCTGGAGATCACCGGCGCCGCGGCGGGCCTGCTCGCGATCGGCCTGGCCGCCGGGGACGCGGCCACTCTCGCGCTGGTGCTGGCCCTGTGCGGGGTCATCGTCGCGGGCACCGCCGTACGGGCCGACCGGCGGTCCGTCGGGTACGTCGCCGCGGCGTTGTTCGTGCTGGCCACCTGGGTGCGGCTCGCCGCGTCCGACGTGGTCGCCCCTGAGGCGTACACCCTGCCGGTGACCCTGCCCGCGCTCGTGATCGGCGTGCTGCGGCGCCGCCGCGACCCGCAGGCCTCGTCCTGGGCGGCGTACGGACCCGGTCTGGCGGCGACGCTGCTGCCGAGCCTCGTCGCGGCCTGGGGCGACGAGCACTGGCTGCGCCCGCTGCTGCTCGGCGCGGCGGCCCTGGCCGTCACGCTGACCGGTGCCAGGTACCGGCTGCAGGCGCTGCTTGTGCTCGGCGGCGCGGTGCTCGCCCTGGACGCGCTGCACGAGCTCGCGCCGTACGTCGTCCAGGTCGTCGGCGCGCTGCCGCGCTGGCTGCCGCCGGCCCTCGTGGGTCTGCTGCTGCTGGCCGTCGGGGCGACGTACGAGCAGCGGCTTCGCGACGCCCGCAGGCTGCGGGAGACCCTGGGCCGGATGCGCTGAGAGCCGGGCATGGGGCGGGCCCGGAGAGCCGGGAACGCCGAAGGCCCGAAAGACTCAAGAGTCTTTCGGGCCTTCGGTCCGGGTGGGCGATACTGGTTTCGAACCAGTGACCTCTTCGGTGTGAACGAAGCGCTCTCCCACTGAGCTAATCGCCCGGACGCACCGCAAACATTACCCCATGTCAGCGGCTCCCCCGAACCGGATTACGCGCTATTCGTCGATCTTCCAGGGCATCGCGATGCCGAACTTCCAGACGTAGATTCCGACCAGCACAGCGATGATCACCAGGCCGATCGTGGTGAGAATGATGTTGCGTCGGCGGACCTTCGGATCGAGCGCCTTCTGCGCCGCCGCAGTGACCTTGTGCTTCGTCCAGCGCAGCACCAGCTGGGCCCACACGAACTCGGTGGCCCAGATCGCCATGCCCCCGAAGATCACCAGCCAGCCGGGTCCCGGCAGCGGCAGCATGACGACGCCTGCCGCCACGACCGCGAGACCGATGACAAAAACGCACACCTGCCAGCTGATGTGCAGCGTCCTGGATGCCTTGATGAACTGCGGCGCCCGCGATCCAAGCTCGCGATCGGCCCCGATCAGATCCCCCGTCGCGGGGGCTGTGGCTGCCGGTGCGGCAGCCTTCTCCCGCTCGTTACTCTCCGCATTCATGGAGCCCAACCTACCCGACACGACCTCGTCACCGGAATGGCCGTATCGGACGAAGCACCGCTCGGCCGTACGAGGTACCTCAAGCGCCGCAAAACGGTCAGAGGGGTTTACAACGGCACCGTAGGTGGCATGTCGATTTCGCCGACGTGCGAATCCCCGAGCGCACACTGAGCGAAAGGCCCTGGCGCTTATGAACACCACGGTCAGCTGCGAGCTGCACCTGCGCCTCGTTGTGTCGAGCGAGTCCTCACTGCCTGTACCCGCGGGCCTGCGGTATGACACGGCCGATCCCTATGCCGTTCATGCCACCTTCCACACCGGAGCCGAGGAAACCGTCGAGTGGGTGTTCGCCCGCGACCTCCTCGCCGAGGGCCTGCACCGGCCCACCGGTACCGGCGACGTCCGAGTCTGGCCGTCCCGCAGCCACGGTCAGGGCGTTGTCTGCATCGCCCTGAGCTCCCCGGAAGGAGAAGCACTTCTCGAAGCTCCGGCGCGAGCCCTGGAGTCGTTCCTGAAGCGGACGGATGCCGCGGTGCCACCGGGCACCGAGCATCGTCACTTCGATCTCGACACCGAGCTCTCCCACATCCTGGCCGAGAACTGAGCCAGGTCGAGAGCCGTTCATCGCCGTCCGACTCGGGGCGACGGCGCGGAGCGGACAACCGCACAAGGCAGACACCGGCGCCGCCCCCACGGAATCCACCGTGGGGGCGGCGCCGCTGCGCCCGCTAAAGTCGGCCAGCATCGGCGGGCGCCCGCCCGCGGCAGGCCAGGGAGCAAATCGTGCTGATCCCCCACGACACCCGGCGCGCCCTCGACGTCGTCGTCGATCTGGTGAACACGGCGGCGGAAGGCGAGCAGCCCGACCGGCTCGCGGACATCGAGGCGCTGTACGGCTTCGTAAGGCTCCACGACGTCAGCGACGTGGGAGAGCTCGGCGCGCTGGATTTGAAGGCCGTACGGGACGTGCGAGCGCAGTTCGCGGACTCATTCGCGGCGGAGGACGCCCATGCCGCGGCGGAACTCATCAATCAGCTGGTGGCCGCGGCCGGCACCACGCCCCGGCTCACCGACCACGACGGCTTCGAATGGCACGTGCACTACTTCGCGCCCGGCGCCTCGGTCGCGGACCACCTCGCGGCGGACTGCGGGATGGCCCTGGCCTTCATCGTGGTCTCCGGCGAGCAGGAGCGGCTGCGGCGCTGCGAGGCCCCGGACTGCCGACGGGCCTTCGTCGACCTGTCGCGCAACCGCTCGCGCCGCTACTGCTCAAGCCGCACCTGCGGGAACCGGCTGCATGTGGCCGCGTACCGGGCGCGGCGCAAGGAAGCCGCGGGCTGAGCCGACGTGCTCGCGGGCTCGGCCCGGATGTCCTACAGCGGTGCGGGCACGACTGCCTCACAGCAGTAAGAGATCGTGCATCGCAGCCATCAGAAGCAGAGAGCCGATCACCCCGAGGAAGATCATCAGGGGTGGCTGGGAGAGCGCGAAGAGGCAGCCGCGCGGTTCTTCGGTGGGTGCGGGGCCTTCGCCCCGGGACGTGTCCAGCATCTCGGGGCGATGATGACGCAGCGCGGGCACCTCCGATGACCAACACGCCCGCTTGCGGGGGGAGTTCGCCGGATCCCCGCCCGCCCGCTACCCAACGGGGATCACTTCGCTTTGCGCAGTGCCCGACTTTGACAGGTCCTGTCCGGATGACGACCATATCATGCGCCTGCTTCGGATCCGGCCAAGCAGATTCCGCGCCGCTTTCAGATCCCGCGCTTCTTCAGAGCCCGTGCTTCTTGAGAATGGCTTCGATGTCACTGAAGTCCTCGGCCGGCGCGGCGGCCTTCGGCTTGCTCTTGGGCTGCGCCGCGGGCCGGCCCTGCGGCTGCGCGGCTTCCTGCTGCCCCTGCGCAGGTGCCGGACCGAGCGACGGTGCGGACGCCCGGGGCGCCACCGCCTCGCGCTGCGCCGCTTTGGCGGCCCTGCGCTCCTTGCGGGTGCCGCCGGTGCGGCGCTCGACGGCCCGGGTCGTCATGAAGAGCAGCCAGGCGAGCCCGAGCACCCCGAAGCCGACCCACACACTCGGCTTGAAGGCGATCCCCGAGACCCACTCGACGACCCCGGTCATGACCAGGCCGACCGGGACGAGCGAGTAGGCGGCGATACGCGTCGCGGCCAGGAAGCGCTTGCGGTACGCGGTGATCGCGGCGATGCCCAGGCCGGCCGCGGACACCGCGGAACAGACGGTCTCAGCCAGCATCCTGTCCTCCAGCCTCAGGGATTACGTTTCCCTCCATCCTGCACCGAGGGAGGCTGCCGGGGCCACGCCCCCGTGCGACCTCAGGGAGATCTCCGGGGCCGGGTCATCCCCAGGTCCCGGTGGGAGCGCCTCCGCGGGGCTGGGAGACTGGCCCCATGAGCGACTCCTCCCCCGCCCGCACCGTTGTCCTCGACATCTGGTGCGAGCTCCAGTGTCCCGACTGCCACACCGCCCTGGACGACGTGAACGCGCTGCGCGAGCGCTACGGCGACCGCCTGGAGCTGCGGCTGCGGCACTTCCCCCTCGAAAAGCACAAGCACGCGCACGCCGCCGCGCAGGCCGCCGAGGAGGCGTTCGAGCAGGGCAAGGGGTGGCCGTACGTGGCGGCGGTGCTCGCCGGGACCGGGGAGCTGGCGAAGAAGGGCGAGCCCTTTCTGGTGGCGACCGCGGGTGAACTCGGTCTCGACGCCGAAGAGTTCGACACCGCCCTGATCGACGGGCGCCACATGCTGATCGTCGACGCCGACCAGGCCGAGGGCAAGGCCATCGGCGTGACCGGAACACCGACGTACGTCATCGACGACCAGCGGCTGGACGGCGGCAAGAGCCAGGAAGGGCTGCGCGGACGCATCGAGGAGATCGTCGACCGCCTGCTCGCCCAGGCCTGAGCACCGGGCCTGGTTCCGGACCTGAGTCCCGGCCCCTGGCCCGGAACCAGGCCCGGTGCTCAGAGCAACTGCTTGTAGAAGTGGCGCATCTCCGACTCGTACCCCAGCGACTCGTAGAGCCGCAGGGCGGGGACGTTGTCCGCGTAGACGTTGAGGCCGATACGTTCGCCTCCGGCGGCGAACGCCCGCTGCTCGGCGAGCAGCATCAACGAACGGCCGTGCCCCCGCCCCCGGTACGCCTCGGCGACCTCCACGTCGAAGACGAAGGCTCCGCTGCGCCCGAGGAACGGGCGGCGCAGTGCCACCCAGAGCGTGCCCAGCACCGTGTAGCGGCTGGTCAGGACCCCCAGGTAGGTGTCAGGGGTGGCCATGCCGTCGGCGAGGGAGGCGGCGTGGTCGGCGTCGGCCTTGGCCCGAGCCGCCTCCTCGGGAAATCCGCGCCGCGTCAGGCCACGTACGTAAGCGATCTTGGTGTGCGCCAGCCAGGTGTCGAACTCGCTCGTGGTCATCGCTCTGGCCGAGATGCCTTCGGGCAGTTGCGGGGGCGGCATCGGCAGCGGTTTGCCCATGGTGATGTTGCGTTCGGTATAGCCGAGGGCGGCCACCAGCCGCAGCGCCGGCGCGGCCCCGGCAGGGACCGAGATGTTCACGCGGTCGCACCGCCAGCCGCGCAGCACCTCCTCGGCGGCGAGCATGGCGACCGTCGCCCTGCCCCTGCGCCGGTCGGTCTCATTGACGGCGAGTGCGGCGATGCGGCCCGCCCCGGCTCCGTGGCTGACATCGGTGGCGAGTTCGATCGTGCCGACGGGGCGGCTGTTCACGCACACCTCGTATTGGCGCGACTTGGCGCCGTCGGCGCCCTGCTGAAGCGGCGCGGTCGGCCGCAGAGTTGTGGTCATCAGGGGAGTTCTACCCCCCACGACACCACTCGTCATCCAATTTCGTGGCGCTCTACGGGTCGAGGTCCGAAGCGGCCCGCTCGTCGAAGACCCGCATGGCCTTGGCCGTCACGGGCCCGGGGGCGTCCGGCAGTTGCCGCACATCCACCCGGTGGACCGCCTGCACGTCGCGCAGGGTCGAGGTCAGGAAGATCTCTTCGGCCCGTTCCAGCACGTCCAGTGGCAGGTCGGCCTCCTGCACACCCGACCATTCGACGGCCAGCGCGCGGGTGATCCCGGCGAGGCAGCCGCCGGAGACGGGCGGGGTGTACAGCTGCCCGTCGAGCACGACGAAGACATTGGAACCGGTGCCTTCGCAGAGCTGCCCGACGGTGTTCGCGAACAGCGCCTCGGAAGCGCCCTGTTCGCGGGCGCGGGCGAGCGCGACGACATTCTCGGCGTACGACGTGCTCTTGATCCCGGTCAGCGCCCCGCGTTCGTTGCGCGTCCAGGGAACGGTGATCACGGCGGTCGTGTCGGGGCGGCGCACGGTCTCCCCCAGCCCGACGATCAGCGTGGGCCCGGCGTTCCCGCGCTCGGATCCGAGCGGTGAGACCCCGCCGGTGTACGTGATCCGCAGCCGGCCGAGCTCCATGGGGTTGGCGGCCAGCACTTCGGCGCAGGCCCGGCGTACCTCGTCGCCGTCCGGCTCGGGCAGACCAAGGCCGCGGGCAGAGCGCACCAGCCGGTCGAGGTGGCGGGTGAGGGCGAAGGTCCGCCCCCGGGTCGCCTTCACGGTCTCGAAGATGCCGTCCCCCACGGTCAGACCGTGATCGAGTACGGACACCCGGGCGGTCTCGGCATCCCGCAGTCCGCCGTTGACCCAGAGCTTCATGACGCGGTCCTTCCAGTTGCCCGGTATGTCCCCGACGCTATCGCGAGCAGCCTGCTCGCCTTCAGCTCGGTCTCCTCCCACTCGCGCTCGGGGTCGGAGCCCCAGGTGATGCCGGCCCCCGTACCGAATCGCAGGACCGGGCCGCCGGGGTCGGTGCGGTCGATCCAGAACGTACGTATGCCCACCGCGAGCTCGCCGGTGCCGCGGTCCGCGTCCACCCAGCCGATGCCTCCGCAGTACGGGCCTCGCGGCGCGGTCTCCAGCGCTTCGATGATCTTCAGTGCGCTGCTCTTGGGCGCGCCGGTCACCGAGCCGGGCGGGAAAGTGGCGGCCAGCAGGGCGGCCCAGCCGGTGGCGGGGGTGAGTTCGGCGCGCACGGTGGAGACGAGGTGGACGAGGCCGGGGTGCGGCTCGACGACGCACAGCCGGGGCACGGTGACCGAGCCGGCGACGGCGACCCGTCCCAGGTCGTTGCGGACGAGGTCCACGATCATCACGTTCTCGGCGTGGTCCTTCTCCAGGAGGTCGCCGGCCGTCCGTCCGGTGCCCTTGATCGGGCCGGACTCGACGGTCCGCCCGTCCCTCCTGAGGTAGAGCTCGGGGGACGCGGTGGCGATCTCCACTCCGTGCGCGGGCAGCCGCACGGTCCCTGCGTACGGCGCCGGATTGCCGCGGGCCAGCAGTGCGGCGAGCGCGTCGATGTCGGCGGTGGCCGGACGGGGCAGCGGGGCGGTCAGGACGCGGCAGAGATTCGCCTGGTAGACCTCGCCGGCGGCTATGTGCTCACGGATGCGGCGGACACCGGCGGTGTACGCGGCCCGGTCCATGGAGGAGATCCAGTCACCGGCGCCGGGCCCGTGCCACCGCCCCGGCACGGGGGCCGGCACGGCTTCCCTGCGTACGTCGCCGAAGCGGGCGCACAGGAGACGTCCCTCGAAGTCCGCGGTGACGGCCCAGAAGCCGGCGGAGTCGAGGGCGGCTGCGTCGCTGGTCACATCGCGAAGATCGGAGGCGACGAGGCCGCCGAAGCGGGCCAGGGGAGGGAGGTCGTGCACGGCTGCGAGTCTATGGTGGGTGGCGGCGTGCTGCCCTCGGGGTGAACACAGCGCAGCACGCTGCACAAACGCGTTTTTGTGCTGGCCCGGGAATCCGCTAGAGTTCAACACGTCGCCGGGACACGGAAACGCCCCGGGGCAAGCGGACGTAGCTCAGTTGGTAGAGCGCAACCTTGCCAAGGTTGAGGTCGCCAGTTCGAACCTGGTCGTCCGCTCGGTGTAGGGATCTCCCGGATTCCTGGCACTCACTCCTGGTGGAGTGGCCGAGAGGCGAGGCAACGGCCTGCAAAGCCGTCTACACGGGTTCAAATCCCGTCTCCACCTCCAAGGACGATTAGCTCAGCGGGAGAGCGCTTCCCTGACACGGAAGAGGTCACTGGTTCAATCCCAGTATCGTCCACTGGATCCCGGCCGCAGTTGACCGGGTTTCCGTCCCGCGCGATTAGCTCAGCGGGAGAGCGCTTCCCTGACACGGAAGAGGTCACTGGTTCAATCCCAGTATCGCGCACGCAGTTCGCACCGCCTGTGTCTGTAGTACGTGAAGTACCTGTACCTTAGGAACGTCCCGCGCGATTAGCTCAGCGGGAGAGCGCTTCCCTGACACGGAAGAGGTCACTGGTTCAATCCCAGTATCGCGCACCAGCAAGAAGCCCCCCGGCTGTCTCGACGGCCGGGGGGCTTCTTCATGTCCTGGTCAGGAGGAGAAGAGCATCCGGCCGAAGCCCTTCTGGCGGTGACCGTGCTGGCCGTGGTGGCCGTGCTGCGGGGCTCCCCAGGCGGGTGCATGGGCGGCTGGAGCCGGGTAGGCCTGCGGGGCTGGAGCCGGGTACGCCTGCGGGGCCTGCGGCGCGGGCGGCGCCTGCTGCGACCACTGCGACTCCAGGCGGGTCAGCGACTCAAGCTCGCCGTAGTCGAGAAATATCCCGCGGCAACCGCTGCACTGTTCGATCTGGACACCATTGCGGTTGTACGTCTGCATGGGTGCATGGCACTTGGGACACTGCATGGTCGGCTCAACTCCTCGCCGTCGGTTCGGCATCGCCGGAATGTATGCCCGGCGACGGTCCGCTCAGCCTACGACCTGGGCTCGAACTCAAACTCGGGCGGTAGGGCCGCGATTCGGCCACAGGCCTCGATCACCATTTCCTCCACCTCGTCCAGGGGACGATTCTCGGCGGCCGACTTGGCCAGGGCGAGAGCGGCCGTCTGGATCGTCAGGGCACGGGCGGGGACGTCGAGTTCGGGCCAGGGGTCGCCGTCCCGGCGTACGGCCGGGCCGCCCGCGGCGCGGTAGGCGCCGAGGAAGCGGTCCCAGACTTCGGATGCCAACAGGCCCGCGGCGTACCAGGCGGCGGGACGGGCCAGGTCCCAGGCGGGGTCGCCGATGCCCATGTCGTCCACGTCGATCAGTAACCAGGGGCCGTCGGGGGCCGGATGGCGGACGAGCTGACCGAGGTGAAGGTCGCCGTGGCAGAGGGCCGCGTCGTCCGCCGGGGCTTGGCAGCTTGCCGGGGCTTCACGGTATGCCGGGGCTTCGTCGCGGGCCCAGGCCGGGAGCCGGGCCCAGGCTCGGAGCACGGAGGCGGTGGCCGGGTGAGGGCCCGCCGCGCGCATCCGTGCGACGGCACGGGCGGCCTTCGCGGGACCGCGCATCGGGGGCAGCGGTCCGGGAAGCGCACCCGGGGGCACGGTGTGCAACCGGGCGAGGAGGGCCCCCGCCTCCTCCCAGGGCGCGGAGTCGGGGTCCTCGGGATCAACGGGCCGCCCGTACGGCCACAGGCTCAGGGGCCGCCCGTGCAGCACCGTGGTGAGCTCACCCCGCGCGGCCGGCACCGGCAGCGGGGGCAACAGGATGCCCGCGAGGAGCGGATCGGCGGCCACGGCGATGCGGGCCGAGAGGGCGGGGACGTCCGTGTCCCGAGCGTGCGACTTGGCGACGACATCCCCGTGGCGCACGACCGTGCCGTCTGGCCGGTCCGCCAGTACGTCGGGCCGCGCGCAGGCGCAGGACGGTGTGGCGCGCCGGGTGCGCGGCACGGGCACGGCCGCGACATCATGGGCGACGGCGGCCAACGCCTGCACGACGGATACGGTCACGGCGGCGGTCTCCCCCGGGGTGCGGATGCGATGCGGATGCGATGCGGATGCGATGCGGATGCGATGCGGATGCGGATATCCGGATACCGCCCGGGAGCCTACGCGCCATCGGGCGGCGCCTCCCCCGCGGCTGCGGACGACGCTGCAGGCGACAGAGCCCGGCTCGATGGCGCCTGCTGCGGGGCACCGCCTCGAAGGTGCGTCGCAGCAGGCATCCGACGTCGACCGCCCGGAAATTGGGTGGCGCCCGAGGGACGTCCCGGCGACGCTTGAGGCGTATGCATCGGCCGCGCACCAAGAACGTCCCCCCCGCGGCCGTCCCGCTGACCGGACGACGTATCCCGGGGGCTGTCCCCGGGTGTGCGTCAGCGCGAGGTCCTGCCCCGGGTCTCGACGGCTCACCGCAAGGGAGGTCTGCGTCGCGAGTCGCGGGGCGTGAGAGACGGAACCTTCGGTGTGGTCATGTGATACCGCGGGCACAGAGCGCTCCCGCCGAAGCGCCGCGTGATTTCTCGCGTCCCCGGCACAAAAAGGCGCTGCCCGGACAGCTCCCCAGCTGTCCGGGCAAACGCAGCCGCCCGCCGCACCCCCGTCCCCACGGGGTTGAATGGCCGGATACTCCGGCCCGGTCCGCTCTACCGGGCCAATGGACGCCGCTCAGCGTCCGAGCATCACACCCACGGACGACGCTTGTGTAACCACTGCTTCCCAGCCGCCGAAGACGACTACGAGAAGCACGGCCAGGGGAAGCACCATGGCTGTCGCCACCAACGGGTGGCGCGTACCGGACGCGCGGCCGCCGAACGAGGCGAATGCCTTGCGTCCCTGCGTGCGGATCATTGCCCGCGATGCCGTGTCCGCCATGGTCCCTCTCCTGTCGTATTTGGCAGCGGCGGGCTTCTGACCTCGGGGGACGAGTACTCCACCCGCCGCTTGACCTCAACATTAGGGGCGGGGCGGCGGCCGGGCGTCATGCCCGCGTACTGATTACCGGGCCTCCAGGAGGATGAGCCACAGCCCTGCGACGTACTCCCCTGGGTGGAGAGGGGGCCCTATGTCTTGGGGTCTTCCCGGAGGGGACGCTCCTGCCGCTCCGAGGCGTCCTCCCTGGGGACCGGCTGCTCGACCAGGGCGAGCACCCTGGTCGCCATGAACCGCGCGGTGCGCACCACCGAGCCGCTGCGGGTGACTTCGCTCACTTCGACCACCCCTCTGCGGACCGCCGTTTCCACCCGGCGGCCTGCCCTGGAGGCCACTACTTCGTATGTCCTGGTCGTGTCTCCCGCGTCCACGACTATCTCCACCCGATCACCCTTCATTGATCCAATCCCCCTTCTGCGACGGACCATTGAGATCTCACATGCGCCGAGGAGCGCGGATCCTGCGCCCTCTGACCACTCTTCAAGTTTCCCACCCGGCACTGACAATCGGTCGATTCACGAGGGCGCGGCCTATGAGCACACCGGCCCGCAGGTACGTAAGCTGTGCCAGGTCGAACGGACCGGTCAGCAGCGGGTGGGGGAGGCCCCACCGGAGGTAGGGGACGGACATGGCGATGATGCGGCTCCGGCGCGAGGACCCGCGTGTCGTCGGCTCGTTCAGGCTTCACCGGCGGCTGGGCGCGGGAGGCATGGGCGTCGTATATCTCGGCTCCGACCGGCGCGGTCAGCGGGTCGCCCTGAAAGTGATCCGGCCGGACCTGGCGGAGGATCAGGAATTCAGGTCGCGCTTCGCCCGCGAGGTGTCCGCCGCGCGGCGTATCCGCGGCGGCTGCACGGCGCGATTGGTGGCGGCCGATCTGGAGGCCGACCGACCCTGGTTCGCGACGCAGTACGTGCCCGGTCCCTCGCTGCACGACAAGGTCGCCGAAGAGGGCCCGCTGCCCGCTTCCGAGGTGGCCTCGATCGGTGCGGCGCTCTCGGAGGGGCTGGTGGCCGTGCACGAGGCCGGCGTCGTCCACCGGGACCTCAAGCCGTCGAACATCCTGCTGTCGCCCAAGGGCCCGCGGATCATCGACTTCGGCATCGCCTGGGCGACCGGTGCGAGCACCCTCACGCACGTCGGTACGGCGGTGGGCTCCCCCGGTTTCCTCGCGCCCGAGCAGGTCAGGGGCGCGGCGGTCACACCGGCCACGGACGTCTTCGCGCTGGGCGCCACCCTCGCATACGCCGCGACCGCCGATTCGCCCTTCGGGCAGGGCAGTTCCGAGGTCATGCTCTACCGGGTCGTGCACGAGGAGCCGCAGCTGTTGGGGGTGCCCGACGCCTTGGCGCCCCTGGTGCAGGCCTGCCTCGCCAAGGACCCGGAGGAGCGTCCCAGCACCCTGCAGCTCTCGATGCGGCTCAAGGAGATCGCCGCGCGGGAGGCCCAGGGGGTCGGTGAGGGCCGCCCGCCCGCCCAGCGGGTCGACCAGGAGAGGCCGACCGGGCGGCTCGCCGAGCGGTATGCCGAGCAGGACACCCAGCAGGGGCGTACGACGGGTCCGCACGCGACCCGCGCGCAGGTCCCGCGCTCCTCGTCGGCGCGCACCGGCTCACGCCCTCCACTCGCCCGCAACACGACGCGCTCCGGTGCGCGCACGGCAGGCCGTCCGGGGACCCGGCCCGGCACCCGGACCGGATCCGGCGGGCGGCGTCCGGCGAATCCGCGACTGCTGCGGCAGCGCATCGTGGTGTTCGTCGTGGTGACGCTGCTGGTGGCGCTGGGGATCGCGGCCGCCCAGGGGTGTCAAGGGCCGCCGCAGGGGCTCGGCGTGCAGCAGCAGGATCCCGGGGTCGAAGGAGCGCAGAGCCCGGATTCCCGGCAGATGCAGGATTCCCGGCAGGTCCCGGAGTCCCCGCGGGGCTGAGCGGTCGTCAGGACTGTGGGCGTCCCGATGCCACCGCGTAGAACGCGACCGCCGCCGCCGCGCCCACATTTAGTGAGTCCACGCCGTGCGCCATCGGAATACGTACCCATTCGTCGGCCGCGACCAGTGCCCGGGTGGACAGTCCGTCGCCCTCCGCGCCGAGCATCAGCGCCACCCGGTCGAGGCGGTGCGGCGCGGCTTCGTCGATCGATGAGGCCTTTACGTCCGGAGTGAGGGCGAGCAGCTTGAAGCCCGCCTCCCGTACCGCTTCCAGGTCCTTGGGCCAGGCCTCTAGTCGCGCGTAAGGCACCGAGAAGACCGCGCCCATGGAGACCTTGACCGAGCGGCGGTAGAGCGGGTCGGCGCAGTCCGGGGAGAGCAGTACCGCGTCCATGCCCAGGGCGGCCGCGCTGCGGAAGATCGCGTGACCATCTTCACTTTGGGTCTACAATCCGACGAACTGATTGGAGGGCACCGTGGGAGTGCCTGGGACCTTCCGAGCGAAGCGCGCGGTCATCTATGCGCGAGTCTCCCTCGACATTACTGGCGAGGGGCGATCCGTCGATCGTCAGCTCGAAGCCTGCCGACAGCTCTGCGAGCTGCGCGGCTGGACAGTAGTAGAGGAGCGGGTAGACAACTCGATCTCCGCCTCGACCGGCAAGGAACGGCCAGCCTGGAAGTCGGTGCTGGCGATGGTCGAGGCACGCGAGATAGACCTGATCGTCGCATGGCACATCGACCGCATGACGCGCTCGATGCTCGATCTGGAGGAATTGATCCTCCTTGCCGAGGATGCCGGGGTTGGTGTCGCGACCGCGTCGGGTGACCTCGACCTGACCACCGACGTCGGTCGCATGGTGGCACGCATCCTCGCCGCCGTTGCCCGCGCGGAAGTGGAGCGGAAGGGGGCTCGGCAGAAGCTGGCTAATGCCGCGCGCGCTGCGGAGGGAGACGTTCACTCTGGTGGCGTTCGGCCCTTCGGATACAAGAACGACCGCATCACCATCATCCCCAACGAGGCTGACGCCATCCGCAAGGCGGCGGTCGACGTGCTCGCGGGCAAGCCGCTCGCCCAAGTTGCGCGCGACTGGAGCAAAGCCGGACTCGTCTCCTCTCGTGCCGAGATTGGGTGGGAGAAGGGGAAGCGGATGCCGAAGGCCGGCTGGTCTGCGCGGGGCGTGAAGAACGTCCTCGTGAATCCCCGGTACGCAGGCATCCGCGTCTATAACGGCGACGAGGTAGGCACCGGAGTCTGGGACAAGATCCTTGAGCTTGAGGACTACCTTGCGCTGGTTCAGTTGCTCGTCGACCCGGAACGCAAGAAGGGAGAGAACGCTGGGCGCAACGGGCGCAAGCCTCAATCCCTAGTGACTGGCATCGGTCAGTGCCAGAAGTGCGAGGAGACGGTGCGGGCAGCCTCCAACCGGGGCGAGCTGACCTACTCGGACCGCATGTCTCACGTACACACCAATCGGGAGTACGTCGACACCCGTGTGCACGGCGAGATGATCGACCGGCTCTCCCGGCCCGACGCCTTGGCCTTGCTGGCTCCCTCGGGCAACGACGATGCCGACGAGGCGAAGGCGGAAGTCGAGCAGGCGCAGGCAAAGCTTGATCGGCTCGCCAAGCTCCTAGCCGCTGACCTGATGACCGAGGAGCAGTTCATCACGTCGACTTCCGCGACACGAGAGAAGCTGAAGAAGGCGGAGGCGGTTCTAACCACGGCCGGGGCGGGTGCACTGACCGTTGGGTTGGATCTTGGGACGCCGAAGATCAAGAAACAATGGATGGGCTTGCCCCTGGAGCGTCAGCGGAAACTCGTCGAGGCCCTGCTAAAGGTGACTCTGGTTCCGCGAGGTCGAAAGCGTCGAGACCCTATGCCGCTTGAGGATCAGGTGATCGTCGAGGATCGCAAGGCTGAGGTCGAATAGCACCGACACGCTACCTCCGCGCCTGCCGCTCCCCCGATCGAGGCTGGCAGGGGCAGTGGGACCTAGAACGGATTGGTGCGGCTGGCGCCACGACCGGCCGGGCGCCCGGCCGACCGACCGGGCGCTGACCAGCGAAAACGGGCCCGAAGTGACATGCGTCACGACCGCCCTACAAAGGGGTGAACGCCCTGACCTGCGACGTTTCAGAGACTCCGCAGGTCAGGGCGTTCATGACCGCAAACATAGGCGCTTTGACATGGGCAGTCGCCGATGCGACTGTTTTGGAAGTCGCCCCGCGAGCCAGGCCCATAACTCCTCTTAAAGGAGAGCTGGGCCTTTTTGCTGTTCCGAGGCGATCGACTCCCAAGAAGAGGCGTAAGGGCCTTCGCGTTCGCGGCGGGCCCAGATAGGGAAGCCTGCCCGCCGGATCTTGGCGGTCGCAGACGGACAGGCTCCCTTGAGCCCGGAGGCCCGTTATGACCGTACACATCTCCAGCGTCGGTGCCGCGATCCTTGTCGTAGGCATCGTCCTGGGCTACTTCGTCTTCAAACACACCAGGAGCACCGCTGGCTCCGCAAGCAAGGGCGACATTGTGGGCGCGATCATCTGCGCCACGGCCGTGATCTCGGTCCTGTTCATTGCGTTCGGTGGCGGCGCCCCGGAAGATTTCAAGTCCAGTGAGACGGTCGGGACGCTATGAGGTTTGTGGTGCGGGTTCGCGGCGCTTGGCCGGGTCGTTGATCCAGGCTTTCTCGGGTATTCGGGGTGGTCGGGGGCGGCGGGCGAAGCGTTCGGGGTGGCGGGCGTATGCCTGGGCGAGAGTGACGGCTCGTTGGTCGCGGACCTCCTCGGCGGTCCCGAAGTGGACGGAGGCCGGGGTGTGCCAGCCGATGCCGGAGTGGCGGTGTTCGTGGTTGTAGTACGCGATGAACGTGTCGAACCACTCGCGGGCATGGGCCAGGGAATCGAAGCGGTCGGGGTAGTCCGACATGTACTTCGTGGTCTTGAACTGGGCCTCGCTGTAGGGGTTGTCGTTGGAGACCTTGGGCCGCGAGTGCGACCGGGTCACTCCGAGGTCGATCAGCATCTGGGAGACCTTCTTGCTGGTCATCGAGGTCCCGCGGTCCGCGTGCACGGTCTCGGGCACGATGCCGTTGCGGGTGATGGTCTCGCGGATCAACTCCTCGGCCCGCTCGGCCGATTCGGCCTTCTCGACAGTGTGGCCGACGATATAGCGGGAGTAGATGTCGATGATCACGTAGGCGTGGTACCAGATGCCCTTCTCGGGTCCGGCGGCCTTGGTGATGTCCCAGGTGAACACCTGCGAGGGGGCGGTGGCGAGGAGTTCGGGCACCGCCTTGGCAGGGTGGGTGGCCTGTCGGCGGCGCTCGCCGCTCTGGCCCTTTTCGCGCAGGATCCGGTACATCGTGGAGACGGAGCAGCGGTAGCGCCCGGCATCCAGCTCACGGGCCCAGATCTGGGCGGGCGGGAGTTCGGCGTACTCCTCGCGGTTCATCAGCTCCAGTACCGCAGATCGCTCCGGCGCGCTCAGGGCCGAGGGCTGGACCTGCGGCTTCCTCGGTTTCCGCTCGGCTGCGGGCCGCAGCCTGCGGTAGTGGGTGGCCCGCGAGCGTCCGGTCAGCCGGCACGCGGTGGTGATACCCAGTGCGGGCTCGACACCGGCGAAGGCGTCGTCGAGGACCGGGGCGGCGTTCTGGGTCAGTCCGCGCTCTCGGAGATCATTTCCAAGAGCGCGGAAGCTTTTCCCATGACCTCCAACGCGGCCTTGTTGCGGGCCAGTTCCTTCTCCAGCCGTTCCACTTGGCGGCGCAGTTTCTCGTTCTCCACCTCGGCGGGCGACCTCTTCGGCCTCGCCGGGCCGGTGCGCCTGTCGGCCAGCTTCTCCAGGGCCCCGGCATCCCGGGCGGCCCGCCACTCCTTGATGTGCGAGTGGTACAGCCGCTCGCGGCGCAGGACCGAGCCCTTCTCGTTCTTGGCCGCGGCGTCGTACTCGGCCACGATCCGCAGCTTGTACTCGGGACTGAAACTGCGGCGCTTCGGCTTCGCTGCCGGATCCGATCCGGACGGCTTCGTGCTGGTCATAAGGGTGGAACTCCTGTCGATGCCCTCTCAGGCTAACCCGACAAAGCGGGATGTCTCACCCAAGGCTGGCAGAGAGGGCCCAAGCACCGGAGACAATCTCGGATCCCGCCTCGGGCAGCTCGTCTGCTCCTGCCGAGCCAGACGGTCTGCAACGACCCTGAACACGGCGCATTCGGCACACACTCATGCCCCCACCTCCACGTTCGGAGGTGGGGGCATGCGTTATGCGGCGAGCGCATGTCGCTTGCGGGTGGGCGTGAGTAGCGTGCGTATCAAATGGGCTTGCTCTGCGGTAAGGGGTGGAGGTGGTGTTGTCTGCCTTCGGCACCTCGCGATCTCAATCGCCTCGTCGATACTAAGACTCACGGCGCGGCCACCCCGAAGGTAGCGGCCACGATGCCAAGCAGGTAGCCGACGACCAGGAGAGCGACGGCGTAGATGATGGCGGTTTTTGAGTCAGGCCGCACAGGCGGCCACTTGGTCGAGCTGCTCTACGCGATACACGGTGAGGCGGTACGCATCAACGGCAAGGGCGTGACCCGTTACGACGACAGCCACGACACCGAGTCCCTGGTCGCCGTGAAGGACGCGGCCGAGCTCAACCCGGACCGCTTCAGCCATGTCGAGTTCTACGTGCCGGACACAGACGAGCTGACGGTCGTCGTCGAGTGCTCGGGCACGGTCGTAGCCCACGCCCACGGCCACCAGTGGAGGCCCGGCAAGCACTTCGAGTGGTGGAAGGGCCAGGCATTCAACCGCGAGTCCGCCATGCACCAGGCGGACGTTCTGCTCGCCGGACACCTGCACCACGAGCACGTCGACAGCGACGGGCCGCGCACGTTCATCCAACCGCCGGCCATGGAGAGCGAATCGACGTGGTGGCGCCACGCCAAGGGGACTACCGGAGCCCCTGGGCTGATCGTCGCAGTGACCAAGGACGGGCGCGTGCCCGTGAAGGAGGTAGTGGGCAAGTGAGCATCAACCTGATCGAGGTGGACTTCACCACCGAGGACGACATCGAAGCGGCTCTTGCCGACTGGTCCTTCACCGGCGGCCCCGAGGCCATGAAGGCCATCGAGCGCGCCGCCCGACACATGGCTTTCAAGTACGAGAGCTCGCAGACGATCGAGCACGATGACGCCTACCAGGAGGGCCTCATCCTCACCGCGACGCATCCGCGACTCCGCGAGTGCTTCAGCGATCCGAACATCGGCCTGGGCGTGCTGCACCACAGGCTTATTCAGCTCCTCACCACGCGGGTGCGGACCGAAGCCAAGCACCGGTCAGGTACGAGGTCGTGGGAAGCCAACCAGGCCGGCCTCGAAGCGATGGGGTGCTGACTTGAACGGCGGCTACAACAGGGCGCTGGTCGAGCATGTCCTCCCTGCGGTCTGGGATGCCGAGGCGGCGTACGGAATCAAGAGCGAGCAGGTCCCCGACGCAGACATGCCGCGAGGTCACAAGGACCCGAAGAAGGGCAGCCCGCTCTTTGTTCATCTCGCCGACGTACGGCACGGCTGGAAGACAGCAGGGCTCACGGTCATCGAGCGGCAGTCGCTACTCCTCCGCTACGGCCTGGACTGGTCCTACGACGAGATCGGCGCCGTACGAGATGTGCGGAAGCAGTCTGCCCAACAGGCGACCGAGCGGGCAGTGGGCAAGTTGGCGGCCCACCTGAACGGCGAGCAGTACATCGACGGATACGACGCCGAGGTCGAGTTGGCCGACACATGAGCGCCTACGGTTGGGGCGCCCCCTGCTGCGGCTCCCTCCGGTCGTCCGCGAAGTCGAAGAGGTTGATAATCGCGACTCCAATGCCGCAAACCACGAGGAAGGCAGCACCGCCAGCCGAAACGCTCGCCAGCACGGACGCACCCAGGGCGGCGGTCACAACCCCCGAGGCCAAGCCGAGCAAGAGCGAAAACGTGATGCAGAAGGCGACTGCGTAGACCTTCTTCTGAGTGGCACTCACCGGACTTATCTCCCGAATAAATCGAGGGGCCGGGGAGGACATGACAGTCTCGACCGGCCACCTATGACAGGTGGACAGACTCACGCGAAGGCCATCCCGGCAAGGACGGTGCCTCCGGAGGAGTCACAAGGTCGAGATCTGTCGCCAGCCGTCGACAAAACTCGGTGCACTGATCGCAGTTTCAGTCAGTTTGAGCGTGGCAGAGGAAGCGATTTCGAGCGACCGGCTGGTACTACCGCTCGAATTCACGCGCGCGTTGGTCGCCCGCTACTTCTCTACTAGAAGGCGCCCAGCATACCGGACGTGGCGGGCCACGCCCAAGTAACCATCTCGTTCGGGGAGTTAGGCACGGCAACGGGGCGTGGGCACCTAGTCGATACGATGATCTTTCCGAGGGGAGGGGTTTTCGTGGGGATCATTCGCAAGAGCATGTCCGTCACCACGCTGGGTGTCGTGGACTTCCGTTCTGACAAGGAGCGCACGGCCGCCTACGCCAAGGCGACGAAGAAGCAGGCAAAGCTCGCCAAGAAGATGCACGGCTGACGCAGCAAGACGAGAGCCCCCTGGCCTGATGGCCAGGGGGCTCTTTCCTCGTTCCGGGGTCAGCTCAGGGCTTTCCCGACCTCGTAGATCGTGGGCCGGTTCTCCGGACTGTAGTTGAGCATTTCTCGAACCAGCGTGGCAAACCTTCCCGGCATGGACACGGCTCTGCGCCGACCGTCCACGATCGCTCGCCGTTGCACGGGGCGGGGGGCGTTGTCGGGGTAGTCCACCACGCGCCGCCCGGTGGCGGAGATGAACAGGGAAGCGCCGAGGGCGTAGATGTCGGCGGCCTCTGTCGGCTCCGCCTCCCCGGTGGCGAGCACGCTGCGGGAGATCTCCGGCGCCTCGTAGTGGACGAGGCATCCGCGGAACGGGAAGTCGACCGCCTTAGGTACGCGTCCGCCGCGCGCCAGCGCGAGGTCGATGAGGTGCATTCGCTCAGGCCCAACGATGAAGTGGGCTGGCTGGACGTCCCCGTGAGCCCACCCTTTGAAGTGGAGCTCAGCCAGGGCCTGGACGCATCCCAGGGCCGCACTTACCTGCGGCTCGAACGACGCCCCCGGAACGCGGCACGGCTCCCACAACCGGTATAGGTCCGGCCCCTCGTGCCAGGGCTGAATGTTCCACGTTCCGTGCTCCCACTCGCCGTACGCGATGTCATCGACGCCGAGTTGAAAGAGAACGTTTCCCTCACGCACGGGCGCCAGAGCCGTCCAGGGCTGGGCGGGCCACTCGGGTGTCGCTTCGATCGGGTATCCGAGCTTCACGGCGTACTGGCCGCTACGGGTATCCACCTGCCAAACCGTGGAACCACGGCGATTGAGTACGAGGCGTTGACTCGTTGGCATCAACCCGTCGAGCACCACGATTGGCAGTTCGTGGGGTGAATCTGACAAGGTTCCTGCTCCTTCTATGCGGACGCGGCCGACCCAGGGTGCAGGCCGGCCGCGTCCTATCGAGAGAGTGTCCGCTTAGTACGGGCGCCCGTCGTCCGAATCGCACTGAGCTGCGTTGGTGCCGTCGACTTCCCAAAGGTCGCCGAAGACCTGGAAGCCAGCGGCCTTCAGCGCGTGAGCGCTGGCCGTGACGCGCTCCAGAGGGCGCCCGCCCGCGACCGGCGCCGAGGCCGGGGTGTGGTGCAAGAATCGGCCAGCCACCTCGTAACAGAAGGCATGGTGCCCCCTGGTGTGAAGGATGAAGGCGTGAAGGCCCTTGTCTACGTCATCACTGGGCATCATCGGCTCATCCACGATGTCAGTGATGGCCACGAAGGCGATGGCCTGGTCCGCGATCCGCTCGGCACGCTCCAGGGGCTCGCCGTCGTGCAGCATCACGAAGTTCGCGATGCTGCCGAACAGGGTTTCGTCGACCAGCCCTCGGCCGGTCTTGAGGTCGTTCGCTACTGCGGTCATGCGCGTTCCTCTCACATAGGAGTGGTGCACTGCGCTTTGCTTCCCCACCCCGACCGCCGAGCAGGGCTCAAGGGCGGCCGGGGTGGGCGTGGAAGGGTCCGCCCCGCACGGCCGTGGGGAGCCGTGTGGCTTCCGTGTGGGACGGACCCGGCTTGGGGGTCAGCGGTCTGGCTGTCCGACGATCGCCAACGTGATGACGAGACCTATCGAGGCGCCAATCGCAATGATCAAGAAGGGGCCGGCCAGTCGGTACAGCGCTCGCCTGATCACGAGGCCATCCAGGACCGCCAGGGGCGAGTGATCAGCTCGCGATACGTGCAGTGGGAGGGGTTCCGTCCCGAGTGGCTCAGAGCCCACGCCTGCGGCTCGTCCCACCCTTCCGAACGCTTGGACTCCTCGGAACACACGACGCACTGCATGGCGTACGTCAGTGGCTCTGCATCCGGTTCCTCGTCCGGGGCAAGGTGCCACTGCACAATCCTGACGATGCCTCGTGGCGGTTTCGTCACGACTTGTGCTTGGAGTGATAGTTGACCACCGCGACGCGGACGCTCAGAGCCTCTATCGAGCTGAGCTCCACAAGGTCGTCCGGGTCGGCATCCCAGTGCTCGTCACTGTTTAAGGCATGTAAGCGGACCGGCCCCTCAGGCACACGCTGGACGACGCCGACTCGGCCGGTATCCGTATCCCTCATTACCGAGCCGATCTCGAAGCGGGGCTCGGCTTGCTGGTTGCTCGCCATGACGACGAAGTTACGAGGGGTAACGAGCTTCGACCAGACAGACAGCGATGCACTTCCAACGACGGATCGTCAGAAGTGCATCGTGGCAGTGTAGTTAGGCGAATACGCCCAGGTGGGCGCCCACTTCGCGCATCTCTGTCGTGAGGGTCCGGCGTCTCTTTGTGATCTCTTCAAAAGTGATCGCCGCAGACGACTGGTGACGGAACCACTCAGGAGCAATCTCGTCGAGGCGTGCAAGTTCTTCCATGGCGGCCGTGGGGTCGCCCGTGCGGACCTGAGCGCGCGCCAGATCCAAGTGATAGCGGTTCCCGTCGTTGGTACTCGGCCCGCCGAGCCGCTTCCAGGTCTTGCCCTGAAGGTTCTCTTCTTCGGTGGACTTGCGGACCACCGTCCGCGCGTCCCCGGCGACCATCAAGTCCTCCAGCTCCTTCATGGAGGCCGTGACGGGACCGAACATGGACCAGTGGCGAAGGAGATTTTTGTGCGTCACGCCCACCGCCTTCGCGGCGGTGCCTGCGGCCTTCCGGAGCGCCTTGGCTTCCCTCGGTCGATTGTTTCGGGCCGCCGCGGCGGCTGCTTCCATCGCCAGACCGCCCCACGTTGCGTACTGATCCTCCGTGGCGCCCTTGATCTTCGGCTCGACCAAGTCCATGGTCGCAACTGCGATGTCCTCGGCCTCGTCGAAGCGCTCGGTCCGCATGAGCATCCAACACATCCCGCCGACCCCGGAGGCCGCGACGAGCTGATCCCCGGCGGCCCTAGCGTCCGCAATGGCCTCCCTGACAGCCCCATGGGCGAGGTCGTACCGCCTGATCTGTGTCAGGTACCGCCCGGCCAGTTGTAGCGCCTGCGAGCGGGCCACCAGAGCCTCCGCGCGCTCCTCGCCCGAGTCGTAGTACGCCACGGCATCGCTCGCGGCGCGGATCAGGGCTGGAAGGTCTGCGGCGATGCTCTTGTAACTGTCCTCGAAGTAGAGCACGGAGTTGTCGCGAGTCATCCGCCGCAGGCGACGAAGGTCCGGCTCCTGACCAAGCGGTGCGGTTACCGGAGCGAGGCTGATCGCTGGCGTGAGCGCGATGCGTAGTTCGCGCAGGTTCAGGCTGTTCGGATCATCGTGCTTTATCGGCTCGGGAGTTCCGGCGGCCATCAGGTCCGAAGTCTTGACCCCCACGGCCCGAGCGATGGCGTGGAGCGTCTCCATGCGAACCCCGTCGCGGCCCTGCTCGATCCTGCGAACCGGCCCTACTGAGAGGCCGGCACGGTGAGCGAGTTGCTCCTGGCTGAGTCCCTTAGCGCGCCGGTATCGCCTTACGTTGTCTGCGAGTTCGTCCGACATGCGTCACCACCCTTCCCAGTCAGGGTATTCCTTCTCTCGACACGGCGAGGCCCCCGCACTTGGCGGGGGCCTTCTGGCTAAGGCTTGTCCTCTCCACCGCCCTTGGTGACCTGGTCAGTCGAAGAGGGCAACGACTCCATTCACCCAGATCGCGAGGAACGCGAGGGCCCCCACCAGGCAGCCGCCGCCCGCCAGCACACCGCCGACCGTCCACGGCTCAGCAGGCGCCTCCCTGTACTTCTCCTCCAGGCCGTCCCGGTAGGAGGCGGGGTCGTCCCAGTCGACGGGGTGCCCCAGCTCCTCGACGCAGGCGGTCCGCACTGCGACCAGCTGTATCTCCGCGAAGGGGGTAGCAGCCATCGCCTCGGGGCCGCGCCAGGCGAGGGCCTTCATCCGCCACCCGGGAGACCCGTACCGCGCCTCGAAGGCCGCGATCTCGTCGGCGTTGCGGTCCTCTTCGAGGTACATCCAGCGTCCGGCCTCTGCGGCATCGTCGTAGAGCCGGTACACCTCGGCCAGACGCCGACGGAGCGTCAGGTCGTACGGGAAGGATCAGACGAGACCGCGCAAACGCTGGCGCGCGACGGGAACCCGGCCGTCGGCCAGATCTGCGTCGACTCGGGCAAGGGTCTCTCTCAGGGGCATGAGCACATGATCGGGTATCGCACTGATCCACGTCGAACTGGTTGTTTGCTCAGCACTTGCTCGCTCTCAACGGAACCTCACTGAGACGGGACACCCTCACTTACGGAACAGCCCTTAGCCAGGCTGATTGGGGAGCAACCCATGGACCGGAGCACACACGAACACCCCCCGATCTTCCGGGGTCAGGCAGACTGCGGCCGTGTCGCATAGAAGGCCACCGCAGAAGCCGCCGCGACGTTCAGCGAGTCGACTCCGGCCTCCATCGGGATGCGGACATGCTCGTCGGCCGCCATGAGTGCTTCCTGCGTGAGGCCGTCTCCTTCGGTGCCAAAGATCAGGGCCAACTTGTCGTAGTTCCGCGCGGCGAGCTCGTCGAGGGTGATCGCCTTCTCGCTCAGGCAGAGCGCGGCTGTTGTGTACTCGGCCTGCCGCAAAAGCTCGGCGCCCTTCGGCCAAGACTCCAGTCGCGTCCACGGGACCTGGAAGACCGCGCCCATGGAGACCTTCACCGCGCGCCGGTAGAAGGGGTCAGCGCAGCGCGGGGTGAGGAGCACGGCATCGATGCCGAGAGCTGCTGCATTACGGAAGGCGGCACCCAAGTTGGCGTGGTCGACGATGTCTTCGAACACGGCGACCCGCTGACCTGTATGCTTTCGCAGACCCAAAGGGACAATGGTGCCGATGTTCGTGTGGTCGTTGACCGCTTCCAGCACTACGATCCGCCGGGCGCCGCGGAGCAGCTCGTCGGCTTCCGGGAGCGGCTTGCGCTGCATGGACGCGAGGGCGCCGCGGTGCACGTGGTAGCCGGTGACACGTTCGGCCAGGTCGGGGCTGACGGCGTACACCGGGGCCGGGACCTCGTCGATGACGTCACGCATGACGTCCACCCACTTCGCCGAGAGCAGCATCGAGCGCATCGTGTAGCCGGCTTGGCGGGCCCGTCTGATCACCTTCTCGCCCTCGGCGATGAAAAGGCCCTCGGCGGGCTCGCGCTTGCGCCGGAGTTCGACGTCGGTCAGGCCCGTGTAGTCGCTCAGGCGCGGGTCGTCGGGGTCTTCGATGGAGATGAGATCAGCCACAGGGAGATACTGCCTTGTCGTGGGTGCGGTGCCAACGGTCGGGACGGAGATGTGTTACCAGGGGTTACTGGGCGTCCCGCGCATCGTTGACCGCTCTCTCGTGCCGAGTCCCCACCGTGACTACATCGCCGATGACGATGACAGCGGGTGGGCGTACTTCCTGCGTTTTGGCCGTCTCGGCGACCGTCGCCAGCGTCGCGTCCACGCGACGCTGGGTGGCCATCGTGCCCTCCTGGATGATGGCCACCGGGGTCTCCGGCGAGCGGCCGTACGCCGTGAGAGCTGCGGCGATCGCGCCGATCCGCTCGACGGCCATCAGCAGGACCAGCGTGCCGCGGAGCCCCGCGACCGCCTTCCAGTCGACGAGCGAACGCGGGTCCTCGGGGGCGACATGGCCGCTGATCACCGTGAACTCGTGCGCGACGCCCCGGTGGGTGACGGGGATTCCGGCCGCGCCCGGGACGCTGATGGAGCTGGAGATGCCGGGGACCACGGTGCACGGGATGCCGGCTTCGGCCAGCGCCTGCGCCTCTTCCATGCCGCGGCCGAACACGAAGGGGTCGCCGCCCTTGAGACGTACGACGGCCTTGCCCGCCCTGGCGTGCTCGATGAGGGCGTTGTTGATGGCCTCCTGGGCCATGAACCGGCCGTACGGGATCTTCGCGGCGTCGATCACCTCGACGTGCGGCGGGAGTTCGTCGAGGAGGTCGCGCGGGCCGAGCCGGTCGGCGATGACGACGTCCGCCTCGGCGAGCAGGCGCCGGCCGCGGACCGTGATCAGGTCCGGGTCGCCGGGGCCACCGCCCACCAGGGCCACGCCCGGGGTGCGGTCGCGGTGGTGCGGGGCGACCAGGGTGCCGTCGCGCAGGCCCTCGACGATCGCGTCGCGTACGGCTGCTGAGCGGCGGGGGTCGCGGCCGGTGAGGACCGCTACGGTCACGCCCTCGCTGCGGCCGGTGGCCGGGGTCCAGGCGGTGGCCGCCTCGGCGTCGTCGCTGCGTACGCACCAGGTCTTGGTGCGCTCGGCTTCGGCGGACGCGGCGTTGTTCGCGTCGGTGTCGGTGGACGCGATCAGGGCGTACCAGGCCTCGGCCAGGTCTCCGTCGGCGTACGGGCGGCGCTCCCAGCGGATCTCGCCCGCCTCCGCCATCGCCTCGACGGACGGGGTGGCGGAGGGCGACACGAGCACGATGTCGGCGCCGGCCGCGATGAGCGCCGGGAGGCGGCGCTGGGCGACCTGGCCACCGCCGACCACTACGACCCGCCGTCCGGCCAGGCGGAGGCCTACGGGGTAGGCGGGGTGCGGGTCGCCTGCGGCGGCATTCGGGGCGCCTGCGGCGGCGTGCGCGGTCATGACGTGCGGCTCCTCGGGAGGGGCAGAGTGTGGGGCGGGGCCGCCACGGCGGTGGAGCGGCGCTGGTGGGGCGGTGTCCAGCCCCTGCGAATACCTTACGGGCCGGGAGCGCGGGGGTCGCGGTCGGCCGGAGCGGGGGCGGGCGTGCGGGCGGGCGGGGGCGGGGTGTGCCCCGCCCGGGGGGCGGTGCCGTGAGAAGTGGACCCGGGTCCACCCCGGTGGCGGGGGCCGGGGGCCGCGTCGGGGGCGGGGGTCCGGGGGGGGCGGTGCCGTGTCGGGGCGTCTCCTCGGGTGTCGAACCTTCGGGCAGCGCTGCGTGAGGTTCGCGGTGGTTGCGTTCGACACCCTGCGGGGAGCGCCCCGACACGTCCCCGCCCCGGCAGCGTTTGAAGGGCCCCCCGGACCGCGCCGAGGGCGGGGGCCGGGCTTGCGGTGCCGTGGGAGGGCGCCTGGGGGGCGTACAGCTACTTTTCGGTGACTCCTGCCGAGTCGAACGTCGCCACCTCGTGCATCGCACGGGCCGCGCTCTGGACCACCGGGAGCGCCAGCAGGGCGCCCGTGCCCTCGCCCAGGCGGAGGTCCAGGTCGACCAGGGGGCGCAGGCCCAGCTTGTTCAGGGCCGCCAAGTGGCCCGGCTCCGCGCTGCGGTGTCCGGCGATGCAGGCCGCGAGCGCCTCGGGGGCGATGGCGCGGGCCACCAGGGCCGCCGCTCCCGCGCTGACGCCGTCCAGGATCACCGGCGTACGCAGAGACGCTCCGCCGAGCACGAAGCCGACCAGCGCCGCATGCTCCAGGCCGCCGACCGCGGCGAGAACGCCGATCGGGTCGGCCGGGTCGGGCTGGTGGAGTTCGAGTGCGCGACGCACGACATCGATCTTGCGGGCGTGCATCTCGTCGTTGATGCCCGTGCCGCGGCCGGTGACCTCGGCCGGGTCCAAGCCCGTGTAGACGGAGATCAGAGCCGCCGAGACCGTGGTGTTGGCGATGCCCATCTCGCCCGTGATCAGCGCCTTGTTACCCGCGGCGACCAGATCGCGGGCCGTTTCGATGCCCACCTCGATCGCGGCGAGCACCTCTTCGTGGGTGAGGGCCGGTCCCGTGGTGAAGTCGGCCGTGCCCGCGCGCACCTTGCGGGGCAGCAGGCCCGGCGTGGCCGGGAGTTCACCCGCGACACCGACGTCGACGACGCAGACCTCCGCCCCGACCTGGTTCGCGAAGGCGTTGACGACCGCCCCGCCTCCGAGGAAATTGGCGACCATCTGGGCGGTCACCTCCTGGGGCCAGGCGGTGACGCCCTGCGCGTGCACGCCGTGGTCGCCCGCGAAGATCGCGACCGCCGCGGGCTCCGGGATCGGCGGCGGGCACATCCGGGACAGACCGCTCAGCTGCGCGGAGATGATCTCCAGCATGCCGAGCGCCCCGGCGGGCTTGGTCATCCGCTTCTGGCGCTCCCACGCCTCGCCGAGCGCCTTGGCGTCCAGCGGGCGGATGTGCGCGACGGTCTCCTGGAGCAGGTCGTGCGGCTCCTCGCCGGGCAGCGCGCGGCGGCCGTACGTCTCCTCGTGGACGACCCAGGACAGCGGGCGCTTCTTGGACCACCCGGCCTGCATCAGCTCGGGCTCATCCGGGAACTCGTCGACGTACCCCACGCAGAGGTAGGCGACGACTTCGAGGTGCTCGGGAAGGCCCAGCGAGCGGACCATCTCGCGTTCGTCGAAGAAGCTGACCCAGCCGACGCCGAGGCCTTCCGCGCGCGCGGCGAGCCACAGGTTCTCGACGGCGAGTGCCGAGGAGTACGGGGCCATCTGCGGCTGGGTGTGCCGGCCGAGGGTGTGGCGGCCGCCGCGGGTGGGGTCGGCGGTGACGACGATGTTCACCGGGGTGTCGAGGATGGCCTCGATCTTCAGTGCCTTGAACTGCTTGGCGCGGCCCTTGGGCAGGGACTTGGCGTACGCGTCACGCTGGCGCTGCGCCAGTTCGTGCATGGTGCGGCGCGTCTCGGCGGAGCGGATGACCACGAAGTCCCAGGGCTGGGAGTGACCGACGCTCGGCGCGGTGTGCGCGGCTTCGAGGACGCGCAGCAGGACCTCGTGCGGGATGGGGTCGCTGCGGAAGCCGTTGCGGATGTCGCGGCGCTCGCGCATCACGCGCAGGACCGCCTCGCGCTCGGCGTCGTTGTAGCCGGGGGCCGGGCCGGGGCCCTCGGGAACAGCGGTGACGGGAGCGATGGTGGCAGGGAGGGGTGACTCGGGCTCGGGGGCGGTCTCCGGGGCGGATGCGGCTTCCGGCTCCCGCTCCGTCCCGGGCTCCGCGGGCAGTTGGGCGGCGGGGCCGCCGTCGCGGGGAGTGGGGACGATCGATGCCGCGAGAGAGTCGGCCTGTACGGGCTCGGGCCCCGGCAGAGGCTCGGGATCAGGCAGGGACTCGAGCTCCGGCAGCGACTCGGCGACGAGCTCTGGCCGCGCGGCCAGAGGTTCTTCGAGCACTGCCGGGGCGGGCTCGGGCACCCACTGCGGCTCGGCTTCGGGGAAGACCGACTCGGTGACCGGGCTCTCGGGCACGGGTGCGGGTGCCGGTGCCTCGGTGGGTACGGCTGCTTCTGCTTCCGGCGGGGCCACGGGCTGCTCGGGTGTGAGTTGCTCGGGAATCGCCATGATCGGAGCGGCCGGCTCCTCCGGAGCAAGCGGCTCGACCGGCGTCGTAGCGAGCTGGAGGGCGGTTGGAACCGTGCCCTCGACGGGGGCGAACTGACCGGCAGCCTGGAGCTGGAGCTCCGGCGCAGCGGCAGCGACTGCCTCAGGCGGTTCGACGGCGACGTACTCGGGAGTGACGGGCTCAAGAGGGATGGGCTCGGCGGCCAACGGAGCCGGAGCGATCGGCTCGTCCTCCGCCTGCTCGGCCACGTCGGCCGCGGGGACCGGAGACTCGGCGAAGACGGGCTCGGGGGCGATCGGCGCGGCAGGTTCCGGCTCGGCCGGGATGCTCACGGCGGCCTCTGCCACCGGCTCGGGCACGGGCGCAGCCTCGGCTACCGGTTCGGGCGTCGGGGGCACAGCCTGGGCCTGCGGCTCCTGAACCGGGAGTTCCGCCGGCTCGGGTGCCGACACCGGCTCGGGCGCCGGTTCCGGAGCCATAGATTCCGGAGCCATGGATTCCGGAACGACCGTTTCTGCTGGGGTCTCCTGGGCAACCTGGAGCACCTGCGACTGGGGCTGCGGCTGCGGTGTGGCGGCCTGCGACGGGATCGACCCGAGCTGCGGGCCGGGCAGTACGTCGATCTCCTCGCGCGGAATGTCCAGGTACTCGGGACCGGTGGTGGCCGGCCCCGGGTTTCGCAGCGGCACGGGGTGCGACGGGGTGGCGCCGGCGGGACCTCGGTCGGCCAGCGAACGTACGACTCCGGCGGAGGCGTCGGGCACCTGTGGCCCGAGGTGGAGCGGGCGGCGCGCGGGGGGCGGCGTCGCCATGGACGCCGAAGCTGAGGACGGCGCCGCGGTGGACGCCGGCTGGAGCATCCGTACACCGCTGAGGTCGACAGAGCCGGAGTCGCGGCCACCGGCCTCGTGCGCGCCGGGCTCCACGCCGTGCGACACCTGGGCCATCCGAGGCGCCGACCGAGGCACTTGCTGCATCTGCGGAGCCTGCTGGGTCATCTGGGGCTGCTGCATGTGCGGCACAGGCTGCATCTGCGGGGCCTGCTGCACGGGCTGCGCCTGCAGCTGCATCTGAGGAGCGGGCACAGCCTGCGGGTCGCTCCACGCACCTTGCGCACCCGGCATCAACAGTAGATCGTCGTCCTGCTCGGTCGTGTTCCCGGAGGGGTCGAGGAAGGTGTACGCGCCCGGAGCGGGGATGCCCGGCTGCTCCACCATGCCTGCGTTCTCCGGCAGTCCCTCGCCCGGGACCTGGCCGGTGTCAGTCATGCTGCATACCCCTCGCCCATCGGTTTTGCTCCTTCGGCCCTTCGCCCGACGCCCGCTCGTGGCACACCGGGCGCCCATTCATCAAGAACGAGCGTCCGCGCCACGCGGCACGAAAGGGCCACGGACACCAAGCATTGTCGCGGCCGTGCGCCACCGCTGCAGGAAGTCCCGCCACGATCCGCTGTGGGCTACGCCACGCTGCGCGCCCCCCGGCTGCGCCGTACCACATAGAGTTCCAAAACGGGCCCCCTTTCCGGACATTGGCGAACGAAGCGCCGAAGGCCCGGCTGCGGTACAACGATCGGCCAGCCTACCCCGCGCGGTGTCGAAGCAGCGTCACGGGGCGCATTCCCGCCGCCCGTCCGCGCCCGCCCGCCGCCTCCTCATCGAGGCGTGTCGCGTCGCTCCTGCTGCCCGGAGAGGAGGAAGACCACCGAGCGGTCGCGTTCCGACCAGGCACCGGTGTCAAGTTCGACGGACTGGAGCAGCGCGCACTCGACTGCGTAGCCGCTCTCGGCGAGCGTCCGCCCGATCGCCTCCGCCTCGTCCCGCGTGGACGCGTGCGTCACGATGCGCTCGGGCCTGCGATCGGCGCAGGCCGAGACGACCGGCACTCCCCCGCCACCGATCCGTACGACGTCGGGCTCGGGCAGGTCCTCCAGTACGTGCGGCGCCTGCCCGTGCACGACCTGGACCTGGACGCCGAAGCGCCGGGCCGACACGGTGGTACGCCCGCAGGCGTCCGCGTCGGAGTCCACCGCGATGACCGCGGCGCCGAACCGGGCCGCCTCCGCCGACAGAGCGCCGCTGCCCGAACCGATGTCCCAGACCAGGTCGCCGGTACGCGGCCCGAGCCGGGCCAGTTGGGCGGCGCGCAGCTCGGCCGACTCGCCCTCCCCCAGGTTGTCGCCGTATGCCTCGGCGGGCAGCGCCCAGCCTCGTACGGCCGGCGGATACGCGGGGTCGCGGCCCGCGATCCAGCCGCCGGCGGGGGCTGCCGCGGCGGCGCTGCCACCGATGACGATGACGACGTTGGGGTCGCGCCAGACGTGGTCGGCGACCCTGTCGGAGGTGAGGACGGTGATCTGCTCGCGTGCGGTCCCCAGCTCCTCGCAGATGACGAAGGTGCGGTGGACTCCTTCGAGGAGCAGGGCGAGTTCGGCGGGCCCGGCGCCCGGCGAGGTGAGCACCGCGACCTTGGAGTACGCCCGGCACACATTGACGGCGCGGCGCAGCGTACGGCGGTGGGCGACGACGGTCTGCGCGTCGTCCCAGGGCATCCCGGCGCGGGCGAAGGCGGTGGCCACCGACGAGACGGCGGGCACCACTTCGACCTCCAGGCCGTGCTCGGCGGCGCGCAGTGTCCGTACGACTCCGAAGAACCCGGGGTCCCCGTCGGCGAGGACCACGGCGGTGCCCCGGTGCCCCGCGATCCGGCGGGCGGCGAGGTCGACGCTGCCGAGGCGGATGCGCTCGGCGCGCGGTGGCACTTCGGGGAGTGCCAGGTGGTGCGCGGCCCCGGCGACCAGGGTTGCGGCGGCCAGGGCGGAGCGGGCCGCCGCGGTGAGGGGCGAACCGTCCCAGCCGATCACCGTGACCCGGTCGGCCATCGTCGTCAGTCTCCTGAGGTTGTCGCAGGTCGGGGCAGCCCGGCGCGGCGGCACGGGCAGGGTGAGAGTACCTGGTACGGACCTGGGCTGGGCGCGGGGTCAGTGCCAGTCGGTGTAGGTGCCGTAGCCGCCGGCCTCGGCCATCTGGTCGGTGACGCCGTCCAGGTCCTCCGGGAGCAGGCTCCAGACGATCAGGTCGGTGCGGATGTCCGTCCAGCCGCCGTCCTGGGTCTGTGTACGCGCTATCCAGGCGTTGCGCAGGACGCCCTCGCTGATGCAGCCGATCTTCTGCGCGACCTGCTGCGAAGCCGTGTTGTCCGCGGCAGTGCGCAACTCCAGGCGTTCGAAGCGCTGGTCGCGGAAGATCCATTGGGCCATGGCGAGCACCGCCTCGGTGGCGTACCCCTCACCGCGCGCCCAGGGGGCCGTCACATAGCCGATCTCGGTGGCCAGGGTGCGCCAGTCGGTGTGCTTGAGGTGCACGGTGCCGACGAGCCGCTGGGTGAGGAACTCGGTGACGCAGAGGGCGATGCCGCGGCCCTGGGTCCGCTCGGCAGGAGCGATCCTGCGGACCCAGCGTTCGGCGTCGCGTGCGGTGTACGGGTGGGGCGCCGACGTCCAGGCGGTGACCATCTCGTCGTTCATCATCTCGGTCAGCGCCGGAATGTCCGACTCGTCGAAGGGGCGCAGCACCAGCCGGTCCGTGCTGATGGAGATGTCCGGGAAGGTGGTAGTCATGCTCACTCCATGCCGTGGACCGTCGTAAAGGACGTAAAGGCACAGCATGCAGCATCGGGGCGGGGACACGCAGGCGCGGGTGGGCGAGCGAAGGCCCCGCGCACCCGGCGGGGCCTTCGCTCACAAGGACCGTACGGGCGTCAGGACTTGACGGCGCCGAAGGCCGGAACGACCTTGCCGTCGTACTTTTCGTCGATGAACTTCTTGACCTCGTCGGAATTCAGGAGCTTCGCGAGCTTCTGCACGCGTGCGTCCGTCTCGTTGCCCTTCTTGACAGCCAGGAAGTTGGCGTACGGGTTGCCTTCGGCCTTCTCGATCGCCAGCGAGTCCTTGGCGGGATCGAGGTCGGCCTCGATGGCGTAGTTGCCGTTGATGATCGCGGCGTCGACGTCGTCCAGGGCGCGGGGCAGCGTGGCGGCCTCCAGCTCCTTGAACTCCAGGCCCTTCTTGTCCGCGATGTCGGAGAGCTTGGCGTCCTGGCCGGCGCCGTCCTTCAGGGTGATCAGGCCGTTCTCGGCGAGCAGCTTGAGCGCGCGGCCCTCGTTGGTGGTGTCGTTGGGGATCGCGACGGTCTGGCCGGACTTGATCGCCTTGAGGTCCTTGGCCTTCTTGGAGTAGAGGGCCAGCGGCTCCAGGTGAACGTTGACGACGGGCACGATGGTGGTGCCCTTCTTCTTGTTGAAGTCGTCGAGGTACGGCTTGTGCTGGAAGTAGTTGGCGTCGACCTCGCCGCTCTGGGTCGCGGTGTTCGGCAGGACGTAGTCCGTGAACTCCTTGACCGTGAGCTTCAGGCCATTCTTCTCCGCCAGGTTGTCCTTGACGTAGTTGAGAATGTCGGCGTGCGGCGTCGGGGACGCGGCGACGACCAGCGCCTTGGACTCGTCGGCTTTGCCGCCCGACTCGGTCTTGGAGCCCGGGTCGGAGGCGGTGCCGCAGGCGGTGAGGCCGAGGGCGAGGGCGGCGGAGGCGGCGGCAGCCGCGGTGATCTTGAGGTTCTTGCGCACGAAAAGTGCCTCTTTCTGGTCTTGCGGGTGGTAGCCCGGACAAGGAGTGCGGGCTTGTGTGGGGAAGAAAGCTCGGGGAGGAGGCTCGGGGAGGAAGGTCTAGGAGGCTGTGTGGGTGCGGCGGGCGAGGAGCCGTATCGCGCCGTCACCGATGAGCTGCACGACGGTCACCATCGCGATCAGGATGGCCACGGTGATGAGCATGAGCTGGGTCTCGAAGCGCTGATAGCCGTAGGTGACCGCCGTGTTGCCGAGGCCTCCGCCGCCGACCGCGCCCGCCATCGCCGAGTAGCCGACGAGCACGATCACGGTGGTGGTGACGCCGGAGATCAGCGACGGCAGGGACTGCGGCAGCAGCGCCTTGAAGACGACGGTCGGCACGGAGCCGCCCATCGACTGCACGGCCTCGACCAGTCCGTGGTCGACTTCGCGGATCGAGGTCTCGACGAGCCGGGCGAAGAACGGAATGGCGCCGATGGCGAGCGGCACGATCATCGCGGACGGGCCGATGAAGGTGCCGACGACGAGCTTCGTGAAGGGGATCAGGGCGATCAGCAGGATGATGAACGGCAGCGACCGGCCGATGTTGACGATCGCGCCCACGACCTTGTTGACCGTGACGTTCTGGAGCAGCCCGCCCTTGTCGGTGAGGACGAGCAGGATGCCCAGCGGGAGCCCGCCGAGGACCGAGACGGCCGTGGCCCACAGCACCATGTAGAGGGTGTCGATGGTGCCCTGCTCCAGCAGTGGCTGCATTTCCGACCAGGTCACTTGGCACCTTCCTTGACCAGCGTGGGGATCTGCTCCGGTACCGGTCCGGACTCGGCGGGGGGCTCGGTTCCGGGCGTGTCCTCCTCGACGACCTCGACCTGCAGGCCCTGCTCGCGCAGGAAGCCGACCGGCACGACGTTCTCCTCGTACAGGCCCGGCAGCTCGATGCGCATACGGCCGATCTGGTTGCCGCCAACGGTGTCCATCGCGGCACCCAGGATCGATATGTCGATGTTGTACGTACGGGAGAGCTGGGAGATCACCGGCTGCGTCGCGGCCTCACCGTGGAAGGTGACGTCGATGACGGTCCTGCCGGGGCCCGAGGCCTGGCCGCCCACCGGGAACAGCTCGCGCGCGAGTTCGGAGCCGGGGGTCGCCAGCAGCTCGCTGACCGTGCCGGACTCGACGATCCGTCCGCGCTTCATCAGCGCGGCCGAGTCGCAGACCGTCTTGACGACGTCCATCTCGTGCGTGATCAGCAGGACGGTCAGGCCGAGCTGCTGGTTGAGGTCGCGCAGGAGGTGGAGGATCGAGCGGGTGGTCTCGGGGTCGAGGGCCGAGGTGGCCTCGTCGGACAGCAGCACCTTGGGGTCGCCGGCCAGAGCCCGCGCGATGCCGACGCGCTGCTTCTGACCGCCGGAGAGGTGGGCGGGGTAGGCCTTCGCCTTGTCGGCGAGGCCGACCAGGTCGAGCAGTTCCAGGGCCTTGCGGGAGCGTTCCTGGCCGGAGATCCCGAGGATCTCCAGGGGCAGCTCGACGTTGTCCTGGACCGTGCGCGAGGACAGCAGGTTGAAGTGCTGGAAGACCATGCCGATACGGCTGCGCGCCGCGCGCAGTTCCTTGCCCGCGCGTCGGCCGCGGCCGACGAGTGCGGTGAGGTCCTGGCCGCCGACCGTCACGGTGCCGGCGGTGGGACGCTCCAGCAGATTGATGCACCGGATGAGCGAGGACTTTCCGGCGCCGCTCTGGCCGATGACTCCGTACACCTCCCCCTCGCGGACGTGCAGATCGACGCCGTCCAGGGCGGTGACCTCGCGGCCTCGCGAGGGATAGACCTTGGTGAGGCCCGTAGTGGTGATCACAGGGTTTCCGTCACTGTCGAGTGCGCGGCGAAGGGTCCGCCGGGCACGGGGCATTCGTCTTGGGGGACGCGGCACGGCTGAGCCGGTGAGTACCGGAGGGCAACGCGTGCGCGGGGCAGGCCCGGCTCGGCCGGCACATGCGTGGCTGGTCGGGCGCGGGACGACTGTCGGGTCTCGCTTCGGGGCGCGAGGCTCGGGCAGGGGCCCTCAGAAGGCGCACATTCGACACATACAACGAGCACCGGGCGTCATCGTCGCCTCGGTCGCAAGGGTGCGGCTGCTCGTCGTGGTCATGCAACGAGTAAACCAGACGTGAGTACGAGCCGATCACTGCCGTCCGAATAGCGGACGTCTGCGTCTCACCATAGGGACGGGCTTGGCGTCGTCAGTCGGCCGTGACGATCTCCACGCCGTGCTCCGTGGCCTGTGCCGACACCGCCGAGAGGTCCGTGACGACGACGTCGGCCGTCAGCTCGGAGCGGTCGTGCGTTGTGGCCAACGCCACGGTCGTCATGCCCGCCGCACGGCCGGCCTGAAGCCCGGCCGGAGCGTCCTCGAACACCACGCAGCGGGCCGGGTCCACCCCGAGCCTGCGCGCCGCGAGCAAGAAGGGCTCGGGGTCGGGCTTGCCGCGTGTGATGTCGTCCGCGGCGATCATCGTCTTGGGGATGATGCCGACCCGCTCAAGCCGCGCCTCGGCGAGGCGGCGAGTGGCGGAGGTGACGACGGCCCAGCGGTCGGCGGGCAAGCTCGCGAGGAGCTGAGCGGTGCCGGGCAGCAACACGACGCCGCCGGGGCTGCTCACGTCCTCGACCTCCAGCTGTTCGATACGGGCCACCGCGCCCGGCACGACATCGGCGGGCAGCAGATCGGCGGCGATCTCCGCGGCGGGGCGGCCGTGCAGCTCGACGCGGGCGAATTCCTCGGCCGTGATGCCGTACTCCTGGGCCCAGCGGGACCAGCAGCGGATCACCGATTCCATGGAGGACAGGAGCGTTCCGTCGTTGTCGAACAGGAGGGCCTCGGCCTGGATCTTCATGCTGACCGACCCTACGTCCAGTGGCCGTCGCGTCCGTAATACGCTCGTGGTCATGCTCGACGCCCTGACGGTCACGGTTTCCGTGGCCGCGCTCGCTCTCGCCGCGTGGTGCGGTTACGCCGCGTTCCGCGATCAGCCCACCAAGGACTGGCACTTCATCGGCATGGCCGTGGTGTCGGTGCTCGCGCTCGCCCAGCTGGTGATCGGCATCGTGCGGCTCGCGCGCGGCGAGAAGCCGGACGAGGGCGCGGTGATCTTCGTTTCGTATCTGGTCGGTGCGTTCGCGGCGGTGCCCGCCGCGGGCTTCCTCTCGCTGGGCGAGCGGACCCGCTGGGGCTCGGTGACGGTCTCGGCCGGCGCGGTCGTCCTGGCCGTGCTCGAAGTCCGCCTGCACGACATCTGGGGAGGCTGACGATGAGCGAGTCCGTCGCCGAGGAGCAGGGCCGGGTGCCTGGCCGCGTCAGGCTGGTCAAGGGCCCCGGGCTGCTCCTGGTGTGGCTGTACGGCGTGATGTCCGTCGGCGCCGTGTCCCGCTCGGCCTACCAGATCGCCACGGAATTCGACCGTGCGCCGCTCGCGTACACGCTGTCCGCCGTGGCGGCGGTGGTCTACGCGTTCATTACGTACACCCTCGTGCGGGGCGGCGAAAGAGCCCGCAGGGCGGCGCTGGTGTGCTGCGCCGCCGAGCTGGTCGGCGTGCTCGTCGTGGGGACCTGGACAGTGGTGGAGCCGTCCGCCTTCCCGGACACCACCGTCTGGTCCACATTCGGCAGGGGCTATCTCTTTATTCCGGTGCTGCTGCCGGTCACCGGGATGCTCTGGCTGCGCGGGGCCCGGCGGGACGCCTCCTAGGCACTCGCGACGTACGCCTGGGCCTCGGGCTCCTTTTCCAGCGTGACGAGGGTGAGTCCCGGGCCGAGCCGCTCGGTGGCCACCGGGGCGTAACCGTGGCTGCGGTAGAGCCGCAGATTGACCTCGCTGCGGTGGCCGGTGAAGAGCTGGAAGCGCTTGGCGGCCGGCTCCCCCGCGAAGTGCACCTCGATGGCCGCGAGCAGCCTGCCGCCGAGACCGTGGCGCTGCATCCTGGGGTGGACGATCAGCTTGGCGATCCGCGCGGTGCCCGCGTCGTCGACGCTGCCGCGGACCGAGGCGACGACTTCGTCGCCGAGACGGGCCACCAGGGTGTGGCTGCGGCCGAGTTCGGCGCGCAGGTCGTCGAGTGGCTGGGTCAGAGGCTCGATGCCGTAGTCGCCGTACAGCTCGGCCTCGCTCTGGTAGCACAGGTACTGCAGCTTGAGGATGTGCTCGGCGTCCTGTTCCGTTGCCGCTGAGATGGTCACGCTCATGCCCATGTGTGCATGCCTCCCGCTCGCCTGCTCCGCCGGTTGCTTACCGCTCCTTTCCCCCTCGGCCAGGAGCTGCAACCTCCGCCGCCAGCATTCTGCGCAGGCATCCCAGGCAACGGGAACGCATGGGCCCCAGACTTCCTTGTGACATTCCCAACTCCCCTGCGATTTCGCGGTAAGTGGGGTCCGCGGGAGACAACATCGCAGCCATCAGCCGCGGACAGCGCCCCGGCAGCCTGCCGACCGCCTCACGCACGGCGCGGCGCCGCTCGGCGATCAGCGCGGCGCGTTCCGGGCAGGCGGCGTCCGTGGTGGCAGCCGGCGGGGCGGCGTGGGGAAGCTCGCGCCGTGCCCGGCTGCGGGCCAGGCGTGCCTCGGTGCGCACGGCGCGGCGCACCCAGAGCGCCGGGTCGGGCGGCGGGCCCGCCCCGTCGAGCAGCTCAAGGAGGCGCAGCCATACGTCCTGTTCGAGGTCGCCGGCTTCGATTCCGGCCCCGGCGGCCTCCGCCCCCGCCTCGGCGGCCAGCAGGGGGCGCAGGACGCTGAAGAGGTCGGGCGCGGGGACGGGCGGGGCGGTCGGTACGTGAGGTACGGAGAGGGTCATGCCACGCGGGACGTGCCGCCGACGGCCCGCGGTTGCCGCCTGCCAGGACAGTCACCCGTCCGTGGCGGCGGCCACCGCGGCGGGGGTCAGCGTCCGGCGAAGTCGGCAGCCGCGAGCAGCGCGGTGTCCGGGTTGTCGGAGAAGATCCCGTCGATGCCCTGCTCGAAGTACAGCTGGAGGGCGCCGAAGGCGTTCCCGTACGCGACGGGGTCGGTGCCGCGCCTGAAGTCGGCGGGCAGGAAGGTGTTCTCGTTGCGCATCGTGTACGGGTGCAGGATCAGCCCCTTCGCGTGTGCGTCCCGCACCAGCGTGGTCGGCTTGCCCAGCTTGCCCGCCTCGTCCCTGGGGATGATCAGGTTCAGGGTGGGGCCGAGGCCCTGGGCGAAGCCTGAGATCCACTTCAGGCCCTCGGGCTTGATCAGGTCGTCGACCTTGCGCGGGTCGCCCGCCACGACGAAGTCCCACGGGCGGGTGCCCAAGCCGTCGAGCAGGACGACGCGCGGAGCCGCGACCAGCTTGGCGAGGCGACGCATGCTGGTCGGCTCGAAGGACTGCAGGAAGTTGGGCGAGGACTTCTTGTCTCGGCCGTACTTGCGCAGCAGCTTGGCGAGGGGCTCTTCGAGCGGGAGGCCCAGGCCGCGGAAGTAGGTGGGGTGCTTCGTCTCGATGTGCAGCCAGACCCGCCGGCCGCGCGCCCGCCCCTCCTTCTCGGCCCAGCGCAGCACCTCCTCGAAGGTGGGAATGGCCCAGCGGCCGTCGTAGAGGGTGTTCTCCTGGCGGATGGCGGGGATCCGCTCCTTGGTGCGCAGCGTCTTGAGCTCGGCGAGCGTGAAGTCCTCGGTGAACCAGCCGGTCAGTGACACCCCGTCCACGGACTTGGTGGCCTTGCGGTCCGCGAACTCGGGGTGGGCGGCGACATCGGTCGTCGCGGTGATGTCGTTCTCGTGCCGGCAGACCAGGTGCCCGTCCTTGGTGGGCACCAGGTCCTGCTCGATGACGTGCGCGCCCATGTCGAGGGCGAGCTGGTACGAACCGATGGTGTGCTCGGGCCGGTAGCCGCTGGCCCCGCGGTGCGCGACGACGGTCGGTACGGGAAGATCGTGGTAGGACTCGTGGTCCTCGCGGCCCCTCTGTTCGGCCTGGCCGTCGTCGGCTCTCGCCGTGCCCGCCAGGCCGAGTGTGACGCCGCCCGCGCCGAGCACCGCCGCCCCGAGCAGGGTCCGCCGTCCGGGGTTGTTCTGTCCGGCCTGTGTCATGAACGCTCCTCGTGTGATGTCTCGCGTCGTGTGATGTCCCGCACCTGTGGAGTCCGCGCAATGCCTGGAAACTGCCAAAAGTGAAGGCCTGATCGTAGGCGTCTACGTCTTACGTAGACGAGGATGTGGACGGAACGCAGTGGAAACACACGTCAACACTGCGTATCCACTTGATGAACCCGATGTGCGATCAGGCGGAGCCCGCGAGTATCGTCCTCACCTGCACAGACTTCGCTCACGACCAGCCCGCCCAGCCACAACACCGGAGGAAGCGTTGTCCCGTCACGCGCTCATCAAGGCAGTGCTCGGACCGATCATGCGCCTGATGTTCCGCCCACGCGTGGAAGGCGCACAGAACATTCCCGGGACCGGACCGGTCATCCTCGCCGGAAACCACCTGACGTTCATCGACTCGATGATCATGCCGATCTGCTGTGACCGGCAGGTTTTCTACATCGGCAAGGACGACTACGTCACCGGTAAGGGGTTCAAGGGCAGGCTGATGGCCTGGTTCTTCACCAGCTGCGGAATGATCCCGGTGGACCGTGACGGTGGCCGTGGCGGTGTCGCCGCGCTGATGACCGGCCGCCGGGTACTCGAAGAGGGCAAGGTCTTCTCCATCTACCCGGAGGGCACCCGCTCCCCCGACGGCCGTCTCTACCGAGGCCGTACGGGCATCGCCCGTCTCACGCTGATGACCGGTGCGCCGGTGGTGCCGTTCGCGATGATCGGTACGGACAAGCTGCAGCCAGGCGGCGCCGGGCTGCCGCGGCCCGGCAAGGTCACGGTCCGCTTCGGCGAGCCGATGGAGTTCTCGCGCTACGAGGGCATGGACCGCGACCGCTATGTGCTGCGCGCGGTGACGGACTCGGTGATGGCCGAGGTCATGCGGCTGTCCGGCCAGGAGTACGTCGACATGTACGCGACGAAGGCAAAGGCCGCCTGACCGGCGCGGCGGCTTGGGTACGGCGGAGGGGCGGGCCACCAGGTGGCCCGCCCCTCCGCCGTATCTCCGTGCGCGCGCTACGCCGTCAGTGCTCCACGCCGTCCTCCAGCTTCTGGCCGCGGAGCATGAACCACGCGGCGACCGCGGTGGCGAAGAGCAGCGCCGAGCCCACCGCGGCGGCCGTCTGGAAGCCGTCGGTGAAGGCGCTCTGCGCCGACGCGAGCAGTTGCGCGCTCACCTCAGGTGACAGCTCCTTCGCCGACTGCACGGCGCCGCCGAGCGACTCGTGGGCTGCGTCGGCCACCTCACGGGGGACGCCCGGGGGCACGGTGAAGCCGCGGTAGATGCCGGTCACGATCGAGCCGAGCAGGGCGATGCCGAGCGCCGCGCCCAGTTCGTACGCCGTCTCGGACACGGCGGATGCGGCGCCCGCCTGCTCCTTGGGGACACTGGAAAGGATGACGTCCGCGGTGACGGTGAAGGCCATGCCCGCGCCGATGCCGCCGAGGAACAGGGCCAGGCCCAGCGCCACGACGCCGGTGTCCGCCGAGACCACCGTGCACACCGCCAGGGACAGAGCGAGGGCCAGCAGGCCACCGGAGACCGCGCTGCGGACCGAGGCCCGGCGCGCCGTGTAGCCCGCCATGAGGCCCGCCCCCACCGCGCCGACCGCGGCGGGCAGCTCGATGAGCCCGGCGTCCAGGGGCGAGTGTAGCTGGACGAGTTGCAGGAACTGCGAGAGGAAGAAGACCAGGCCGGACAGGCCGAGGATGGTCAGCAGGTCCGCGAGGACCGCCCCGGAGAATCCGCGGTGGTGGAACAGCCGCATGTCGAGCAGCGGCGCGGGCAGCGTGAACTGGCGCCGTACGAACCAGTAGAGGGCGCCCGCCCCGACGACCGCCGCCGCGACGACGTACCAGTGGAAGCCGTGCGCCGCCGCCTCCTTGACTGCGTATACGACGCCGACCATGCCGACGAGCGAAAGGCCGACGCTGAGCAGGTCCCACGGGCCCGGCGCCGGGTTCTTCGACTCGGGCAGCAGCTTGATGCCGACGATCACCAGGACCGCCATCACCGGCAGGTTGATTAGGAAGACCGAGCCCCACCAGAAGTGTTCGAGCAGGAAGCCGCCGACGACAGGGCCGACGGCGGCGCCCGCGGACGCCGCGGCGCCCCAGATGCCGATGGCGAGGCTGCGCTCCTTGGCGTCGTGGAAGATGTTGCGGATCAGCGCGAGGGTGGACGGCATCAGGGTCGCACCGGCCACGCCGAGCAGTGCGCGGGCGACGATCATCATCTCGGGGCTGGTGGCGTAGGCGTTGAGCACGGAGACCCCGCCGAAGGCGACGGCGCCGACAAGCAGCAGTTTCTTGCGGCCGATCCGGTCGCCGAGGCTGCCCATGGAGACCAGCAGACCGGCGATGACGAACGAGTAGACGTCGCCGATCCACAGCAGCTGGGTGCCGGACGGCTTGAGGTCCTCGCTCAGGAAGGGCGTCGCGAGGCCGAGCACGGTCGCGTCGACGGCGACGAGCAGTACCGCGAGAACAAGAACGGCGAGCGCGAGCCAGCGGCCGGGTCCGCGCACCGCGTCCGGCTGCTTCGCGTGCTGATCAGCGCTGGTCATTTCTCCACGCTCCGCCGTGCCCCGCCGAGCAGCAACTCGACGATCATGTACTGGAAGTCCTTGGCGGCGACCCGCCCATCGTGCACGGACCACGCGCCGGCGCCCACCAGCCCGTACAGCGCCTCGGTCAGCCAGGCCGGGGTGAGGTCGATACGGAACTCGCCCCGCTCCTGTCCGCGCCGGAAGAGCGCGGAGACGCGGGCGTCCAGCCGGGCCCAGCCGTCGTTGATCTGCTCGCTCTCGAAGAGCTGGTTCTCGGTGACGAGGAAGGCGAGGAGACCGGCGACCGGCTCCAGCTCGGCGATGAGCCGCCGCAGCGCGTCCTCGGCCCGGTCCTCGTCGAGCCTGGTGGCGTCGAGCGCCGCCTCCAGCTCCTGGAGGCCGAAGTCCTCCAGCGCCTTGACCAGGGCGTCACGCCCGGCGAAGTGGCGGTGGAGGGTGGCCCTGCCGATGCCCGCGGCCCGGGCGACCTCGTCCATCGTGGCGGTCGCCTTGCGCGAGAGAAGGGCGGCGGCGGTGCGCAGCACCTGTTGGCGGTCGACTGTCATGAGACAACCATAACCACGATGAGACATGCATGTCTCATCGTGGTTATGGTGGAGCGACCTTTACATCCAGGAACCGTTGCCCCAGGGATCGTTGCCCCAGGGATCCCTACTTCTTGGCGGTGGCCCAGGCGTGCTGGACCGCCAGGTCCTGCTTGACCTCGGCGAGCTGGACGGCGACGGCGGAGGGTGCCGTGCCGCCGCGGCCGTCGCGGGAGGCGAGGGATCCGGTGACATTGAGGACTGTGCGCACCTCGGGGGTCAGATGCGGGGAGATCTTCGCGAACTGCTCGTCGGTGAGCCCGTCCAGCTCGATGCCCTGCTGCTCGCACTCCTTGACACACTCGCCCGCGACCTCGTGCGCGACCCGGAACGGGACGCCCTGCCTGACCAGCCACTCGGCGATGTCGGTGGCGAGCGAGAACCCGGCCGGTGCCAGCTCCGCCATCCGCTCACGGTTGACGGTGAGCGTGGCCATCATGCCGGTGAAGGCGGGCAGCAGGACTTCGAGGGTGTCGCAGGAGTCGAAGACCGGCTCCTTGTCCTCCTGGAGATCACGGTTGTACGCGAGCGGCAGCGCCTTCAGCGTCGCCAGCAGGCCGGTGAGGTTGCCGATGAGACGGCCCGACTTGCCGCGCGCCAGCTCCGCGATGTCCGGGTTCTTCTTCTGCGGCATGATCGACGAGCCGGTGGAGAAGGCGTCGTGCAGGGTGACGAAGGAGAACTCCTTCGTGTTCCAGATGATGATCTCTTCCGCGATCCGGGAGAGATTGATGCCGATCATGGCGGTGATGAAGGCGAACTCGGCGACGAAGTCGCGCGATGCCGTTCCGTCGATCGAGTTGCCGCAGGAGCCGTTCTCGAAGCCCAGGTCGGCGGCGACCGCCTCGGGGTCGAGGCCGAGCGAGGATCCGGCCAGGGCGCCCGAGCCGTAGGGCGACACGGCCGTCCGGTCGTCCCACTGCCGCAGCCGCTCCGCGTCCCGGGACAGGGACTGGACGTGGGCCAGGACATGGTGGGAGAAGAGCACCGGCTGGGCGTGCTGGAGGTGCGTACGGCCGGGCATGGCGACATCGGAGTGCGCCTCGGCGAGTCCGACGAGCGCGGCCTGGAGCTCGGCGACCAGGCCGCCGATGGTGCGGGCGTGGTCGCGCAGATACATCCGGAAGAGGGTCGCGACCTGGTCGTTGCGGGACCGGCCGGCCCGCAGCTTGCCACCGAGGTCCGGGCCGAGCCGCTCCAGCAGCCCGCGCTCCAGGGCCGTGTGAACGTCCTCGTCGGCGACGGTCCCGGTGAAGGAGCCGTCCGCCACATCGGCTTCGAGCGCGTCGAGGCCGGCCTGCATGCGGGTCAGTTCGTCCTCGGTGAGCAGCCCCGCCTTGTGGAGCACGCGCGCGTGGGCACGGGAACCGGCAATGTCGTACGGGGCGAGCCGCCAGTCGAAGTGGACCGAGGCGGACAGCTTCGCCAGGGCCTCGGCCGGTCCGTCGGCGAAACGGCCGCCCCAGAGCCGGACGTCACCACTGTTGCTGCTCACTTGCTGCTCCTCAAAGGGGGGATGTACGACCGCCTCCCCGCCGCGGAGGAACGGGGAGGCGGTACAACCTGCTGGTCGGGCAAGTCGGCGTCAGGCTACGCCTGGAGGTCACGCTTGGCGGCGATCTTCGACGACAGGCCGAAGAGCTCGATGAAGCCCTGCGCCTTGGACTGGTCGAACGTGTCGCCCGAGTCGTACGTCGCCAGGTTGAAGTCGTACAGCGACTCGTCGGAGCGCCGTCCGGTGACCACGGCCCGGCCGCCCTGCAGGGTCATCCGGATGTCGCCGGTGACGTGCTGGTTGGCCTCGTTGATGAAGCCGTCCAGGGCCCGCTTGAGCGGCGAGAACCACAGGCCGTCGTAGACCAGCTCGCCCCAGCGCTGCTCGACCTGCTTCTTGTAGCGGGCCAGCTCACGCTCGACGGTGACGTTCTCCAGCTCCTGGTGGGCGGTGATCAGTGCGATCGCGCCCGGCGCCTCGTACACCTCACGGGACTTGATGCCCACGAGCCGGTCCTCGACCATGTCGATCCGGCCGACACCCTGCGCGCCGGCCCGCTCGTTGAGCTGCTGGATCGCCTGCAGGACGGTGACGGGCTTGCCGTCGATGGCGACCGGGGCGCCCTCCTTGAAGGAGATGACGACCTCGTCGGCCTCGCGCTGCGTCGCCGGGTTCGACGTGTACTCGTAGATGTCCTCGATCGGACCGTTCCAGATGTCCTCCAGGAAGCCCGTCTCGACGGCCCGTCCGAAGACGTTCTGGTCGATGGAGTACGGGGACTTCTTGGTGGTCGCGATCGGGAGGTTCTTGTCCTCGCAGAAGGCGATCGCCTTGTCCCGGGTCATCGCGTAGTCGCGGACCGGGGCGATGCACTTCAGGTCGGGGCCCAGTGCGGAGATGCCGGCCTCGAACCGGACCTGGTCGTTGCCCTTGCCGGTGCAGCCGTGGGCGACGATGCCCGCGTTGTGCTTCCTGGCCGCGGCGACGAGGTGCTTGACGATCGTCGGGCGGGACAGGGCGGAGACCAGCGGGTACCGGTCCATATACATGGCGTTGGCCTTGATCGCCGGGAGGCAGTACTCGTCGGCGAACTCGTCCTTGGCGTCGGCGACTTCCGCCTCCACCGCACCGCAGGCAAGGGCGCGCTTGCGGATGACGTCCAGGTCCTCGCCACCCTGGCCGACGTCCACGGCAACGGCGATGACCTCGGCGCCCGTCTCCTCGGCGATCCAGCCGATGGCGACTGAGGTGTCCAGGCCGCCCGAGTAGGCGAGTACGACGCGCTCGGTCACTGTCTTCTCCTTACGATGCATGTACTGATGGGTATAAGTATGCACTCCACCGTATGTTTCGTCAACGCGCTCCTCGATAGGGTCTTGCTCCATGGCGGAGGCAGCGGATTCACGGCGTTCAGAGGGCCCCGGGAGACCGGCGGAGGCAGTGGATTCAGCGCGCTCATGGACCGACGCGGCGATGCGGGTCGGCAGCGATCTGCATCTGGAGCTCGCGGGTCCCGGCAGCCGCCGCGCCGCCCTCATCCGCGCCCTGCGCGACGCCGTACGGGACGGCCGGCTGACCCAGGGCACCCGGCTGCCGCCCTACCGGTCGCTCGCCGCCGACCTCGGGCTGGCCCGTAACACCGTGGCCGACGCCTACGCGGAGCTGGTCGCCGAGGGCTGGCTGACCGCCCGGCAGGGCTCGGGCACCCGCGTCGCCGCGCGCGCCACCCCCGTCGCCCCCGTCGCCCCGGCCCGCGTCCCGAAGAAGGCACCGGCCCACACCGCGCCTCCCGCGCACAATCTGCGGCAGGGCCAGCCGGACGCCGCGTCCTTCCCCCGCGCCGCCTGGCTCGCCGCCGCCCGACGCGCCCTGAACGCGGCACCCAACGACGCCTTCGGCCCCGGCGATCCGCAGGGCCGCTTCGAGCTGCGCCACGCGCTGGCCGGGTACCTGACGCGGGCCCGCGGGGTACGCACCGACCCCGGGCGGATCGTGATCTGCGCCGGGGTCGGGCACGCCCTGCGCCTGCTGTTCGGGGGTGGGGTGCTGCGCGGCCCGCTGGCCGTGGAGTCGTACGGTCTCGGCTTCCACCGCTCCGTCCTGGACGGCGCGTCGGTCCGTACGGTCCCGCTCACCCTCGACGAACACGGCGCCCGCACCGGGGAGTTGGCGGACCTGAAGGGCGTCCGGGGGGTGCTGCTCACGCCCGCCCACCAGTTCCCGACGGGCGGCCCGCTGCATGCGAAACGGCGTGCCGCCGCCGTCGACTGGGCCCGTGGCCGGGGCGGGGTGATCGTGGAGGACGACTACGACGGCGAATTCCGCTACGACCGCGAACCGGTCGGCGCCCTGCAGGGTCTTGACCCCGACCGGGTCGTCCACCTCGGCTCCGTCAGCAAGAGCCTGTCCCCCGCGCTCCGGCTCGGCTGGCTGGTCCTGCCCGAGCACCTCGTCGGTCCCGTCCTGGCCGCCAAGGGCGAGCGCGAGGCCTGGACGAGCGTCCTCGACCAGCTCACGCTCGCCGACTTCATCGGCGCGGGCCACTACGACCGGCACATCCGGCGCATGCGCCAGCGCTACCGGTCGCGCCGCGACCACCTGGTCACCGCCCTCGCGCAGCACGCCCCGCACATCACCGCGACCGGCATCGCCGCGGGCCTGCACGCGGTGCTGCGGCTGCCGCCGGGCACCGAGCGCTCCACCACGAAGGCCGCCGCGTGGCAGGGGCTCGCCCTCGACGGCCTGGCCGAATTCCGCCACCCGGCCGCCACCATGCCCGCCGACGACGGGCTGGTCGTCGGTTACGCCACGGCACCTGACCACGCCTACCGGGCGGCGGTGGAGGCACTGTGCCGGGCCCTGCCGCCCCTGTGACCGGCCGGGCCTGGACGCCCTGCGGGGATGGCCGGGACTGGCCTGATGTGCGCGGTGCCGCCGAATGCACCTCGCCGACGGGCGGCCACCCGTTCGAACGCCGATGGTGAGAAGCGGAACAGCCTTCGGTACCCGTAAGGAGCAGTGGAGACGATGACGCGACCGAGGATCCTTGTGGTCGGCGCGGGTTTCGCCGGAGTGGAGTGCCTGAACCGGCTGGAACGGAAGCTGTCTCCCGGCGAAGCGGAACTGGTGCTGGTCTCGCCGTCCGACTACCAGCTCTATCTGCCGCTGCTGCCGCATGTCGCGGCCGGGGTTCTCACCCCGCAGTCCGTCGCGGTGTCACTGCGCCGCCGACTGCGCCACACCCGCATCATTCCGGGCGGCGCCATCGGCATCGACGCCAAGGCCAAGGTCTGTGTCATCCGCAAGGTCACCGGTGAGGTGGTCGCGGAGCCGTACGACCAGCTGGTCCTGTCGGCAGGCTCCACCACCCGCACCTTCGACATCCCCGGTCTGACCACCCATGCGCGCGGCATGAAGTCGCTGGCCGAGGCGGCGTATCTGCGCGACCACGTCATCGCCCAGCTCGACATCGCGGCGGCCACCACGGACGAGGCGGAACGTGCGGCGCGGCTGCAGTTCGTGGTGGTCGGCGGCGGTTACGCCGGCACGGAGACCGCCGCCTGTCTGCAGCGCCTCACCACGGCCGCGGCCAAGCGCTACCCGCGGCTCGACCGCGCCCTGATCAAGTGGCACCTGGTGGACCTCGCGCCCCGGCTGCTGCCCGAACTGGGCGAGAAACTCGGCGAGAAGGCCATGGCCATGCTGCGCCGACGGGGCGTCGAGTTCTCGCTCGGCACCTCGGTCGCCTCGGTCGACGCGGCCTCGGTCAAGCTCACCGACGGCCGTACGCTGCCGTCGCACACGCTGATCTGGACGGCGGGCGTCGCGGCGAGTCCCCTGGTGGCGACCCTGGGGGCGGAGACCGTCCGCGGCCGGCTCGCGGCGACGGCCGAGCTGACCGTGCCGGGCTACGAAGGGCTGTTCGCCGCGGGCGACGCCGCGGCCGTCCCCGACCTCGCCAAGGGCGGCGACGCCATCTGCCCGCCGACCGCGCAGCACTCGCAGCGCCAGGGCAGGGCGATGGCGGACAACATCATGGCGCGGCTTCGGGGCACCCCGCTCAAGCCGTACCTGCACAAGGACCTCGGTCTGGTGGTGGACCTGGGTGGCAAGGACGCGGTGTCCAAGCCTCTCGGCATCGAACTCCACGGCCTCCCGGCCCAGGCCGTGGCCCGCGGCTACCACCTGATGGCGCTGCCCACGTTCACCGCGAGGACCCGTGTGGTGACCAACTGGGCGCTCAACGCGGTGGCGGGCGACGACTTCGTCCGTACCGACTTCCAGGCCCGGCGGGCGGGCACGCTCCAGGACTTCGAGAGCGCCACCGCGTATCTCACCCCGGACCAGGTGCGCGAGCACAGCAAGCCGCTGACCACCAAGGGGTAGGACTCCTCCAGTACCTCGTCGCGCATAATCCGTGGCATGGGAAAGCTCTACGAACGCATAGACGGCAGGATCCGAGACTTCATCGAGGATCAGCCCCTCTTCTTCACCGCCACTGCGCCGCTGGCCGACGACGGACACATCAGCATCTCCCCCAAGGGCCGGTCCGGGACCCTCGTCGTCGTGGACGAAATGACCCTCGCCTACCTGGACTTCGGCGGCAGCGGCGCCGAGACCGTCGCGCACGTCCGGGAGAACGGGCGCATCACGCTGATGTGGTGCGCGTTCAGCGGACCGCCCAAGGTGCTGCGCGTGCACGGGCAGGGCGAGGCCGTGTTCCGGGACGACGCCCGGTGGGCGGAGCTCATCACCCGGTTCAAGGACGTCGACGGGCCGAGCGCCCGAGCCATCGTGGTCGTCCATGCCCGGCGGATCAGCGACAGCTGCGGCTTCGCCGTTCCCTTCATGGAGTACCAGGAGGAACGGACGCAGCACGCCGAGCACTTCGGCCGTAAGACGGACGAGGAGTTCGCCGCGTACTGCGAGAAGAAGGAGTACGTCGGGGTCAGCCTGGACGGGCTGCCCGCGCTGCCGCTGCCGCTGCCCCTGCGCGCCGATTGATCCCGTCCCGGGGCCGGGGCGTCGGGCATACGGAGTAGCGGAAGGCCCCTCCGAGAGGCCGGCAGCACGGTCCCCACCGGCGGTCTTCTCGGTCTGGCACCACGTGTCGGGGGCGCCGGCCGCGGCCTGGATGTCGTACCGCTGCAGGAAGGCGGAGGCAGCGACCGAGGCTCCGGCCGCCGCCTCCTGACGGGCGTGCTCTCCTGACGAACGTTCTGCTAGCGGTCGTTCTGCGCCAGGCGCAGCAGATGGTCGGCGAGCGCCTGACCGCCCGCCGGGTCCCTGCTGATCAGGAGCAGCGTGTCGTCGCCCGCGATGGTGCCGAGGATGACGTTCAGTTCGGCCTGGTCGATGGCCGAGGCGAGGAACTGGGCGGCGCCCGGCGGCGTACGCAGGACCACGAGGTTGGCCGAGGCCTCCGCCGAGATCAGCAGTTCGCTGGAGAGGCGCCGCATGCGCTCCTCCTTGGCGGACTCGCCCAGCGGTACGTGCGGGGTGCGGAAGCCGCCCTCGCTCGGTACCGCGTAGATCAGCTCGCCGCCGGTGTTGCGGATCTTCACCGCGCCCAGCTCGTCGAGGTCGCGGGAGAGCGTCGCCTGGGTGACGTGCAGACCGTCGTCGGCGAGGAGCTTGGCCAGCTGGCTCTGCGAACGCACCGGCACCCGGTTCAGGATGTCCACGATCCGGCGGTGCCTGGCCGTACGGGTCTGCGGTACGGCAGGGCCGCTGTGCTCGTTGTCCTTCGCCTGCGCCTCGGTCATCGTCGTCAGTCTCCGGATCATCGGTCCCCGTGTGCGGTGTCGAGAACGCCGGGCAGGACCCGGAGAAACGATTCCACCTCGTCGTCGTTGATGACGAGCGCCGGCATGAGCCGTACGACATCGGGGGCGGGCGCGTTCACCAGGAGACCGGCGTCCTGAGCCGCCTGCTGCACCTGCAGGGCCAGCGGCTCGGTGAGCACGATACCCAGGAGTAGTCCCGCGCCACGGACATGGGAGACCAGAGGGTGTCCCAGTGACTCGATTCCGTCGCGGAGCTTTTCCCCGATCCGCTTGACCTGATCGAGGAGACCGTCGGCCGCGATGGTGTCGAGGACGGCGAGTCCGGCCGCGCAGGCGACGGGGTTGCCGCCGAAGGTCGTGCCGTGCTGGCCGGGCTCCAGGAGGTCCGCGGCCGGGCCGAAGGCGACGGTCGCGCCGATCGGCAGTCCGCCGCCGAGGCCCTTGGCGAGCGTGACGAGGTCGGGCTCGACGCCGTCGTGCGCCTGGTGCTCAAACCAGTGGCCGGTGCGGCCGATGCCCGTCTGGACCTCGTCGAGGACAAGCAGCGTGCCGGTGGCCCGGGTGATCTCACGGGCGGCCCTGAGATAGCCCTTGGGCGGTACGACCACGCCGTTCTCGCCCTGGATCGGCTCGATGACCAGCAGCGCGGTGTCGTTGGTGACGGCGGCTCGCAGCGCGTCGACGTCGCCGTACGGAACGTGGGTGACGTCGCCGGGCAGCGGCAGGAAGGGCTCGCGCTTCTTGGGCTGGCCGGTGAGCGCGAGAGCGCCCATGGTCCGCCCGTGGAAGCCGCCGTCGGTGGCGACCATGTGCGTACGGCCGGTCAGTCGCCCGATCTTGAAGGCCGCCTCGACGGCCTCCGCGCCGGAGTTGCAGAAGTAGACGCGGCCGGGGCGGCCGAAGAGCTGGATCAGCCGCTCGGCGAGCGCGAGGGGCGGCTCGGCGAGGTAGAGGTTCGAGACATGGCCGAGGGAGGCGATCTGCCGGGACACCGCTTCGACGACGGCGGGGTGGGCGTGGCCGAGAGCGTTCACGGCGATGCCTCCGACGAAGTCGGCGTATTCGTTGCCGTCGGCGTCCCAGACCTTGGCGCCCTCGCCGCGGACGAGCGACAGCTTCGGCGTGCCGTAGTTGTCCGCCATGACGCTCTGCCAGCGCCGGGTCAGCTCCTCGTTCGCGGTCACTTCGATTCCCCTTCGTGCTCGTCGGGCACGACCATCGTGCCGATGCCTTCGTCGGTGAAAATCTCCAGCAGGATCGAGTGCTGCACCCGGCCGTCGATGACGCGGGCGGTGTTGACCCCGTTGCGTACGGCGTGCAGACAGCCCTCCATCTTGGGGACCATGCCGCTGGAGAGCTCGGGCAGCAGCTTCTCCAGCTCCTTCGCCGTCAGCCTGCTGATCACTTCGTCGCTGTTGGGCCAGTCCTCGTAGAGGCCCTCGACATCGGTGAGGACCATCAGCGTCTCGGCGCCCAGGGCAGCGGCGAGGGCGGCGGCCGCGGTGTCGGCGTTGACGTTGAAGACGTGGTGGTCGTCGGCGCTGCGGGCGATGGACGAGACGACCGGGATACGGCCGTCGTCGAGCAGGGCCTGGATGGCACCGGTGTTGATCTCGGTGATCTCGCCGACCCGGCCGATGTCGACGGACTCGCCGTCGATCAGCGGGTAGTGCTGGGTGGCGGTGATGGTGTGCGCGTCCTCGCCCGTCATGCCCACGGCGAGCGGCCCGTGCTGGTTGAGCAGCCCGACCAGCTCGCGCTGCACCTGGCCCGCGAGAACCATGCGTACGACGTCCATGGCCTCGGGGGTGGTGACCCGCAGGCCCGCCTTGAACTCGCTGACCAGGCCGTGCCGGTCCAGCTGGGCGCTGATCTGCGGACCGCCGCCGTGCACGACGACCGGCTTGAGCCCGGCGTGGCGCAGGAAGACCACATCCTGGGCGAAGGCGGCCTTGAGGTCCTCGTCGATCATGGCGTTGCCGCCGAACTTGATGACGACGGTGCGGCCGTGGTGACGGGTCAGCCACGGCAGTGCCTCGACGAGGATCTGCGCCTTGGGCAGCGCGGTGTGCTTGCGTGCGCTCATGAGCTGTACGCGCTGTTCTCGTGGACGTAGTCGGCGGTGAGGTCGTTGGCCCAGATGACGGCCGTCTCGGTGCCCGCGGCGAGATCCGCGGTGATCTTCACCTCGCGGTAGCGCATGTCGACGAGGTCGCGGTCCTCGCCGACCGAGCCGCGCTTGCAGACCCAGATGTCGTTGATGGCGACATTGAGCTGGTCGGGGTCGAAGGCGGCCCGCGTGGTGCCGATCGCGGAGAGCACCCGGCCCCAGTTGGGGTCCTCGCCGTGGATGGCGCACTTGAGGAGGTTGTTACGGGCGATGGAGCGGCCCACCTCCACGGCGTCGTCCTCGGTCGCCGCGTTGATGACCTCGATACGAATGTCCTTGCTGGAGCCCTCGGCGTCGCCGATGAGCTGCCGGGCGAGGTCGTCGCAGACCGTGCGTACGGCCTCGGCGAACTCGTCGTACCCGGGCGCCACTTCGGAAGCGCCGGAGGCGAGCAGCAGCACGGTGTCGTTGGTCGACATGCAGCCGTCGGAGTCGATGCGGTCGAAGGTCCTGCGGGCGGCGTCGCGCAGCGCCCTGTCGAGGGCGTCGGCCGGCAAGTCGGCGTCGGTGGTCAGCACGACCAGCATGGTGGCCAGGCCAGGGGCGAGCATGCCCGCGCCCTTGGCCATGCCGCCGACGGTCCAGCCGTCGCCGCCCGCGACGGCCGTCTTGTGGACGGTGTCGGTGGTCTTGATGGCGATGGCGGCCTTCTCGCCGCCGTGCGCGGAGAGTTCGGCGGCGGCCTGCTCGATGCCCGGCAGGAGCTTGCCCATGGGCAGGTTGATGCCGATGAGCCCGGTGGAGGCGACAGCGATCTCACCGGCGCTGTGCCCTGTGAGCACCTCCGCGGTCTTCTCCGCCGTCGCGTGCGTGTCCTGGAAGCCCTGAGGTCCCGTACAGGCGTTGGCGCCACCGGAGTTGAGGACAACAGCGGAGACCTGACCGCCCTTGACGACCTGCTCGGACCAGAGGACCGGCGCGGCCTTCACACGGTTGGAGGTGAAGACGCCCGCGGCGGCCAGGCGGGGCCCGTTGTTGACCACGAGGGCCAGGTCGGGTCCGCCACTGTCCTTGATCCCGGCCGCAATGCCCGACGCCGTGAACCCTTTTGCTGCCGTGACGCTCACGGTGCCACTCCGATCGTGGAAAGCCCGGTGTCCTCGGGGAGTCCGAGGGCGATGTTCATGCTCTGGACGGCGCCGCCCGCGGTGCCCTTGGTGAGGTTGTCGATGACGCTGATCGCGACGATCCGGCGGGCGGCCTCGTCGTACGCGACCTGGATCTGAACGGCGTTGGAGCCGTACACGGAGGCGGTGGCGGGCCACTGCCCCTCGGGGAGCAGGTGCACGAACGGCTCGTCGGCGTAGGCCTTCTCGTACGCGGCCCGCACGCTCTGCGCGGTCACTCCCGGCTTCGCCCTGACGCTGCAGGTGGCGAGGATGCCGCGGGCCATGGGCGCCAGCGTCGGGGTGAACGAGACCGTCACCCGCTCCCCTGCGGCCGCGCTGAGGTTCTGGATCATCTCGGGGGTGTGCCGGTGACCGCCGCCGACGCCGTACGGCGACATCGAGCCCATCACCTCGCTGCCGAGCAGGTGCGGCTTGAGCGCCTTGCCGGCGCCGGAGGTACCGGTCGCGGCCACGATCACAGCCTCGGGTTCGGCGAGCTTCGCGACGTAGGCCGGGAAGAGGGCGAGCGACACGGCGGTCGGGTAGCAGCCGGGCACCGCGATGCGCTTGGAGCCGGCCAGCGCGGCGCGGGCGCCGGGCAGCTCGGGGAGGCCGTAGGGCCAGGTCCCGGCGTGCGGCGACCCGTAGAACTTCTCCCAGTCGGCCGCGTCCGCCAGCCGGAAGTCGGCGCCCATGTCGACCACGAGCACCTCGTCACCGAGCTGCTCGGCGACGGCGGCGGACTGCCCGTGCGGAAGCGCCAGAAATACGACGTCGTGGTCTGCGAGCACCTCGGCGGTGGTGGGCTCAAGCACCCGGCCGGCCAGCGGCAGCAGATGCGGCTGCAACGCGCCCAGGCGCTTTCCGGCACTGGAGTGGCCGGTCAGGGCTCCGATCTCGACCCCGGGGTGGGCGACGAGCAGGCGGAGCAGTTCCCCGCCCGCGTATCCACTTGCCCCTGCCACTGCTGCACGTACGGCCATCGAGCCCTCCTCGTCGATGGCATGACTATACGCAGTGACGCACTTTTATGCAATGAATGGTCGATCGACGACGCCCGAGCGGCCTTGCCCGAGAGGATGAAGAAGCTCTCGCTGCGTCCACAACGGACAACACATGACAGAGGCAAGGAGGGTTACCCACTCCTTGCCACTCTCAACATATAGCGCACGGGGGGCCTTGCGGCAAGACCAGGGTCCTGCCGCAGAATGGTCGGCCAAGGCCAGAACCTGTGGAAATCAGTGATTCACGAAGTGCATCACTTTTTGTCGGCATATGGGTGCGAGGCCAACCTCGTTGAATGGGCGTTCTGATGATTGACGTGATCGTGGTCGGCGGCGGACCGACCGGCTTGATGCTGGCCTGCGAATTGCGGCTGCACGGCGTGCACGTGGTCGTGCTGGAGAAGACGCTGCTGGGTGAAATGGAGGTGACCGAGGACCCGGCGAAGATTGCCGCCGTCGTCGAGGAAGTCCGCAAGACCCAGCTGCGGTTCGGTGTCATCCCCGGCGAGGACGGGGTGTGCCGCGTGGTCGTGCCCGCCGACGGGGTGGCCGAGGACCGTGCGACCGCGCCGACCCTCCAGGAGTTCCAGAAGCAGTTGCGGGCGTACGCGGGCACCGACTTCGGCGTGCACTCGCCGCGCTGGCTGTCCCGGTTCGGCGACGCCACCCGGCAGGCCGAGCGCTACCGGGTCGGCCGGGTGCTGCTGGCCGGGGACGCGGCGCACATCCACCCGCCGACCGGTGGGCAGGGGCTCAACCTCGGTGTGCAGGACGCGTTCAACCTCGGCTGGAAACTGGCCGCCGCGGTCAACGGCTGGGCGCCGGATGGACTGCTGGACAGCTACCACACCGAACGGCACCCGGTGGGCGCCGATGTGCTGGACAACACCCGCGCGCAGATCACGCTGCTGGGACCCGATCCGGGTGCGACCGCACTGCGGGAACTGTTCTCGAAGCTGATGGACTTCGAGGAGGTGAACCGGTACGTCACCGGGATGATCACCGCGCTCGGGGTCCGCTACAACTTCGGTGAGGGCCATGAACTGCTCGGCCGGCGGATGCGGGACGCGCAGCTGAAGCAGGGTCGCCTCTACGAGCTGATGCACGGCGGCCGCGGGCTGCTGCTCGACCGGACCGGCCGGCTCTCGGTGGCGGGCTGGGCGGATCGGGTCGACCACGTCGTCGACGTCAGCGAGGAAGTGGACGTGCCGGCGGTATTGCTGCGGCCGGACGGACACGTGGCCTGGGTCGGTGAGGATCAGCAGGATCTGCTCAGTCACCTGCCGAAGTGGTTCGGCGTTGCCGCCGGCTGAGCGCGCTGTCGCGGGCCTGGGACCTGTGTCCGGCCGCGGGCCGGCCTCCCCCCAGGATCTGCCGAATTCGACTTCACCTTCCTGCCTCGGCCGGCGCCGTCTCGGACACCCCGTACGGCCGGATGGCAGAGATCACCGACCCGCTGAGCAATGTCTTCGACCTCATCGCCGGGCCGGCCGGCACGATCCTGGCATGATCATGCGGTGAGCTGGGCGAAGGCTCGGTTAGCCTGGTGCACGATGAACGATGTGACTACGTGGGGCGAGCTCGATCTGGCCCGCTTCCCCGAAGACCCCCGCGACAGGCTCCGTGCCTGGGACGCCGCCGACGAGTACCTACTGCGGCACCTGGAGGGGATCGACGACGACGGGCCGACGGATCTGTCGGGCAGCGTCGTCGTGGTGGGCGACCGGTGGGGAACGCTGGCGACGGCGCTCGCCGGGTCCCGGCCCACGCAGATCAGCGACTCGTTCCTCACCCAGCAGGCGACCCTGGCCAACCTGGAGCGCAACGGGATCGACACCGCGGCGGTGCGGCTCCTGTCGACCAGGGACACCCCGGCGGACCGGGTCGACGTTCTGCTGATCCGCGTGCCGAAGAGTCTCGCGCTCCTTGAGGACCAGCTGCACCGGCTCGCACCTCAGGTCCACGCGGACACCGTCGTCATCGGCACCGGCATGGTCAAGGAGATCCACACCTCGACGCTGAGGCTGTTCGAACGGATCCTCGGTACGACGCGGACGTCGCTGGCGGCCAAGAAGGCCCGGCTCATCTTCTGCACGCCCGACCCCGCGCTCGCCCGCGGTCCCCTCCCCTGGCCGCGCTCCTACACGCTGCCCGCCGGCACGGGCGCGGCCTCGGGGCTGACCGTCACCAATCACGCCGGGATCTTCTGCGCCGACCGTCTCGACATGGGCACCCGCTTCTTCCTCCAGCAGCTTCCGCAGCGCCACGGCCCCGAGCGCGTGGTGGATCTGGGCTGCGGCAACGGAGTGGTCGGTACGGCCGCCGCGGTGATCAACCCCGAGGCCGAGATCCTGTTCGCCGACGAGTCGTTCCAGGCGGTCGCTTCGGCCGAGGCCACGTTCCGGGCGAACGCCGGGCCCGACGCCAAGGCGGAGTTCCTGGTGGGCGACGGCCTGACGGGCGTACCGGAGGGGACGGTGGATCTCGTACTGAACAATCCGCCGTTCCACAGCCACCAGGCGACGACCGACGCCACGGCCCGGCGGATGTTCACCGAGTCGCGCGACGCGCTGCGCCCGGGCGGTGAGCTGTGGGTCGTCGGCAACCGGCACTTGCGCTACCACGTGGCGCTGCGCCGGATCTTCGGCAACAGCGAAGTGATGGCGAGCGACCCGAAGTTCGTCGTCCTGCGGGCCGTCAAGCGCTGACGCCCGCGCGCGTCGGCTGGCCCCGCTCTCACTGGAGGGTGAGGGCCATCCAGTGGTCCGGGACGTCGAGAGGCCTGAAGCCGACCTTCTCGTAGACGCCATGCGCGTCCGCGGTGGCGAGCAGGATGCGGCGCAGCCCGTACGGGGCGAGTTCGTCGCGGACGGCGGCGACGAGCGCGGTGCCGAGGCTCTTGCCGCGCGCGGGACGGTCCACATAGACGTCGCAGAGCCAGGCGAAGTCGGCGTGGTCGGTGACGACCCGGGCGTAGGCGTGCTGAGCGCCCGAAGCCTGTTCGTACACACCGAAGTTGAGCGATCCGGCGATGGCCAGGTCCTGCTTCTCGCGGCTGCGGCCGATGGCCCAGTACGCGTCGGTGGACAGCCAGTGGTGGATACGGGCATGGTCCAGGCGGCCGGGGTCGGTGGAGATCTCGTATCCGGCGGGGAGCAGCGGAGTCGTCTCGCGCATCTCGTTCATGGCAGGAAACTCGCAGGCCGGACGGCGGCCTGTCGAGCCGATTTCCGATCCGGGTCACCCGAAGAGTTCGTCACAGGCGGTACGCAGCCTCCGCACCCCCTCGGTGATCTCGGCGACTCCCGCCACGCCGGCGAAGCTCAGCCTGATGTGCCCGGCGGGCGGTTCGGCGCTGAAGTACGGGCGGCCCGAGGCCACGGCCACGCCCGCCCGCAGCGCCGCCGAGACCATCGCGCTCTCGTCGGCGCCGTCGGGCAGTCGCAGCCACAGGTGGTAGCCGCCCGCCGGGATGTGAGGCAGGGCCAGCTCCGGCAACCATAGCCGCAGGGCCGCGGCCAGCGTGTCGCGTCGCACCCTCAACTCCCTTGCCACACCGCTCAGATGGCGGGGCCAGGCCGGGGACCCGACGAGCTCGACGGCGGCCTCCTGGAGGGGGCGCGGCACGAAGAAGCTCTCGACGACCTGGATGGCGCGCAGCCGGTCGAGTACGGGCCCGCGGGCGGCCAGCGCGCTCACCCGGAAGCTGGGCGAGGTCGCCTTGGTCAGCGAGCAGACATGCACGACCACGCCGTCGTGGTCGTCGGTGGCCAGCGGCCGGGGCAGCGGTCCGGCGTCCTCGTGGACGAGGCGTCGTACGAAGTCGTCCTCGACGACGAAGGCCCCGGCCTCCCGGGCGACGCGCAGCACCTCGGGGCGGCGCTCGGCACTGAGCACGGCGCCGGTGGGGTTCTGGAAGAGCGGCTGGCAGACGAAGACGCGGGCGCCGGTGGCCCTGAAGGCCGCGGCGAGCAGGTCCGTACGCACCCCGTCGGCGTCCACCGGCACGGGAACGGGGCGCAGCCCCGCGGCGCGGGCGATGGCGAGCATCCCGGGGTACGTCGGTGATTCGACCAGCACCGGAGCCCCGGGCGGGGCGAGCGCACGCAGCGCGGTGGTCAGCGCGCTCTGGCCGCCGGCCGAGATCAGCACCTCGGCGGCGGTGATCGCGCCGCCGATGCCGCGTGCGAACCACTCGCGCAGCTCCGCGACGCCCTCGACGGGCGGCCTGCCCCAGGCGCCGGGGCGACGGCCCGCCCTGGCCAGGGCGGCGGCCATGGCCCGCTCGGGCTGCAGCGAGGCGTGCAGATAGCCACTGTTGAACTCGATGACGCCCGGTGGCGGGGCGGCGAGGGTGGCCAGCACCCCCGACGCGTCGACGGAGCGCGGCACCGACTCGGTGGCCCCGTCGGCGCTGAGCGACACCTGCTGCCAGGACGTGTCACCGGGCGCGGCGGTCTCCGCGCGGAGCTGTGCCCGGAAGGCGCCCGCGCCGGGCCGGGTGACGACCAGACCCTCGGCGGCGAGCTGGGCGAGTGCCCGCGAGACGGTCACCGGGCTCACCCGGTGGCGCTCGACCAGAGCCCGGCTCGACGGCAGCTTTCCACCTGGGGAGTAGCGGTTGAGCTCCCCGCGGAGAGAGTTGGCCAGTTCGGTGACGCTGCTACGCTCATGCATGACAGCACAGAGTAGCGCTACTCCCAGTACCGCAGTAGCGGTGAGCAGTGAAGCCGACCCCGGCGACGCCCACGGCAGGGGCAGGGGGATCAGCAACGGCACCGTGCTCGCCGCCCTGGGAGTCACCGCCTTCTCGCTCACCTTTCCGGCGACGGCCTGGGGCCTCGAAGGGTTCGGCCCCTGGTCGCTCGTGTCCGTACGCAGCGTGCTGGCCGCCCTCATAGCGGGAACGGCCCTGTTCGCCCTGCGGGTACCGCTGCCCGCCCGCCGGCACCGGGCGGGGCTCGCGGTGGTCGCCGGTGGTGTGGTGCTCGGTTTCCCGACGCTGACCACGCTCGCCCTCCAGACGTCCAGCACCTCGCACGCCGCCGTGGTGGTCGGCCTGCTGCCCCTGACCACCGCCGCGTTCTCGGCGCTGCGCACCGGGTCCCGGCCGTCCCGTGCCTTCTGGCTGGCCGCGCTCGGCGGCGCCGGCATAGTGATCGCCTTCACCCTCCAGCAGAGCGGTGGCGCGCTCTCCAGGGCCGACCTGTATCTCTTCGGCGCCCTGCTGGTGTGCGCCGCGGGCTACACCGAAGGGGGCAGGCTGGCGCGCGAGATGCCCGGCTGGCACGTCATCGGCTGGGCGCTGGTGCTGTGTCTCCCGCTGACCCTTCCGGCGGCGGCCGTATCGCTCGCCTGGGAGCCGGTGCACCTGACGGCGCACAGCCTCGCGGGGCTGCTCTGGGTCGCGATCGGCTCGCAGTTCCTGGGACTGGTTGTCTGGTACCGGGGGATGGCCCGGATCGGCGTGGCCAAGGCCAGCCAGCTTCAGCTGGCCCAGCCGCTGCTGACCCTCCTGTGGTCGGTCCTGCTGCTCGGCGAGCACCTCTCCCCCGCCGCCCCGCTGGCCGCCGTGGGCGTACTCGTATCCATCGCGGTCACCCAGCGCTCGCGGACCTGAGGGGGCGGCCAGGGGGTTCTCGCACGGGCGCAACTCCCACCCCCGGTCGTAGACTGGCGGTCACGTACCGCCAGCCTCAAGGAGGTCAATCCCGATGCAAGCGAGCATGGGCGACCAGCTCCTGGTGCACGGCAGGATCGTCGGTCAGCAGGACCGCGTCGCGGAGATCGTCGAGGTGCTGGGCGCCGACGGCACACCGCCCTACCGGGTCCGTTTCCCGGACGGGCACGAGGCCCTGATGTCGCCGGGTCCGGACTCCGTCATCCGGCATGTGAACCCGAACGACACCCCCTAGCCCCTAGTCGTCCGCGCGGCGCAGTCAGCCGCGCGGACGGACCCGGGTCGGATAGTGGTCGGCGACCACCTTCGCCATGGCCCCGATCCGGTCCTCGGCGACCTCTTTCGCCGAGAAGAAGATATGGCCGCGCACTTCGGCGAAGTCCTTGGCGAGGGTGAGGTGGCGGGAGAGCTCGGCCGGGTCCTGCCAGGGCGCGGCCTGAGCCGGGTCGCCCGCCTTGTAGAGCGCCTCACCGGCGTACAGCTCGACGCCCGTGCCGCGTACGACGTCGGCCCACCAGGGCAGCAGCTTCGCGTAGTCCGCCGCCGCGAAGCCGATGTTCCAGTACAGCTGGGGCGCGATGTAGTCGATCCAGCCCTCCTTCACCCACTTCCTGGTGTCGGCGTGCAGATCGTCGTACGTCTGCACACCGGCCCGGGTCGCCGAGCCCAGCGGGTCGGTCGTGGCGTTGCGCCACACCCCGAAGGGGCTGATCCCGAAGCGGACCGATCGCTTGACCGCCTTGATCCGGGCGGCCGTCTCGCTGACCAGCCGGTCGGTGTTGTCGCGCCGCCAGGCGGCCCGGTCGGGAAAGGCGCCGCCGTGGCGCGCGTACGCGTCGTCGTCCGCGAACGTCTGGCCCGCCACCGGGTAGGGGTAGAAGTAGTCGTCCCAGTGCACGGCGTCGATGTCGTAGCGCCGCACGGCGTCGAGCATCGCGTCCTGGACGAACCTCCTGACCTCCGGCAGCCCCGGGTTGTAGTAGAGCTTCCCGCCGTACGGCAGGACCCAGTCCGGGTGCACACGCGCGGGATGGCTCGCCACCAGCCGGGACGGGTCCGTGTGATTGGCCACTCGGTACGGGTTGAACCAGGCGTGCAGTTCAAGCCCGCGCCTGTGCGCCTCGCGCACGGCGGTCCCCAGCGGGTCCCAGCCCGGGTCCTTGCCCTGGACGCCGGTGAGACACGCGGACCACGGTTCGTACGGCGAGGGCCACAGGGCGTCGGCGGTCGGCCGCACCTGCAGGACCACGGCGTTCAGCCTGCGTCGCACCGCCGTGTCCAGGTGGGCCAGCAGCTCGGCCTTCTGCTTGGCTGCGGTGAGGCCCGGCGCCGATGGCCAGTCCCGGTTGGCCACGGTGGCCAGCCACATCCCCCGCAGCGCGCCTTTCGGTGCCCGGCGCCCGGCGGCGGCGGCGTCTCCGCCGACCAACAGCGCGGACACTGTCCCGACCGCTCCCATGAACAATCCCCTACGCCCGATATGCACTATTTATTGCCCCTGGTTCGGTGACTTCGTCCCGCCTTATCCGCACAGCATGCCCGCCCCGACCCCTCGTGCACCTATAAGGCCGGAGTAACGTCGGGGGCCGACGGGCGCCGGAATCACCGGTGAACCTTTCCCCTAACCTTCGGTTGGGGGACCCCATGCACTGTTGTTCAGCGAAAGGCACGATGTGACCGACATCGAACGCGTCGGAGTAGTGGGCTGCGGCCAGATGGGTGCGGGCATCGCCGAGGTGTGCGCACGCAGCGGCCTTGAGGTCATGGTTGCCGAGACCTCGGGCGAAGCCCTGGAGATCGGCCGCACCCGGCTCCACAACTCCCTCTCGAAGGCCGCCGAGCGCGGCAAGATCACCGAGGAGGAGCGCGACGCGACGCTCGGCCGCCTCAGCTTCACGACCGACCTCGGGGAGTTCGCGGACCGCGACCTCGTCATCGAGGCCGTCGTCGAGAACGAGTCGATCAAGACCGAGATCTTCCAGGTCCTCGACCAGGTGGTGACCCGCCCGGACGCGATCCTCGCCTCGAACACCTCCTCCATCCCGCTGGTGAAGCTGGCCGTCGCGACCTCACGTCCCGACCAGGTCATCGGCATCCACTTCTTCAACCCGGCCCCGGTGCAGAAGCTTGTCGAGCTGATCCCGGCGCTGACCACCTCCGAGGAGACGATCAAGCGCTCCGAGGCTGTCGTGCAGGACGTGCTCGGCAAGCACGCGATCCGCGCCCAGGACCGCTCCGGCTTCGTCGTCAACGCGCTGCTGATCCCGTATCTGCTCTCGGCGATCCGGATGTTCGAGTCCGGCATCGCGAGCCGCGAGGACATCGACAACGGCATGGAGCTGGGCTGCGCCCACCCGATGGGACCGCTCAAGCTCGCGGACCTCATCGGCCTGGACACGGTCGCCTCGGTCGCCGACTCCATGTACGACGAGTTCAAGGAGCCGCTGTACGCCGCTCCCCCGCTGCTCCAGCGCATGGTGGACGCCGGCAGGCTCGGCCGCAAGACGAGCTCCGGGTTCTATCCGTACTCCTGATTCGCACGGAGTGTGCGAGGCGTACCCGCATATGCCTCGCACACACGCTCCCGCCATGGGCACAAGGCGAGTTGACTCTGCGCAACCCGGCCAACGACGTTGGACGCCTTGCCGAAAGGGAGCAGATTCGTGAGCCTCGACCCCGACCAGCCCGTGGTCGTAGAAGAATTCGCCGAGTTACGCCGTTGCCTGGACGTCGGTGCCGCCACCATCGACGGACGACTGGCCCTGCTGGCTCAGCGTATTGACCAGGCCGACAATGACGTGAACGGCCTGACCGCGCGCGTCGCGGCCCTTGAACACAGCCGGTGGCCGATCCCCACCGTGGCCGCGGTCGCCGCGGCAGGATCACTCGGTGTGACCCTCTGGCAGGCTCTCGGCCGCTAGCGGAGAGTGCGGGAGCCAGGAGCCGGGACCGGACACAGCGCGATCGTGGAGCCGTCCGAAGCACGCAGTCAGCGAGTCAGTGGAGTCAGCCGAGGCGCAGATGGTGCAGCATCAGCAGCCCGGCCGCCATATTGGCGGCCGGGACTTCACCCCGGGCCACCATGTCGGGCACCAGCTTGAGCGGGACCCATTCGCGCCGCGAGGACTCGAAGTCGTCCTCGGGATGGCCGATGTACGTCGCACTGTCCGCCCAGTAGAGGTGGTGACGGGCGTCGGTGAGACCGTTGGACGGCTCGACGGTCAGCAGATGACGCAGCGGTCCAGGCCGCCAGCCGGTCTCCTCCTCCATCTCGCGGGCCGCGGCCTCCGCGACGTCCTCGCCGTCCTCCACCACCCCCGCCGCGAGCTCCCAGCCCCAGCTGTCGGTGATGAAGCGGTGCCGCCAGAGCAGCAGGACCTCGTTCGCCTCGTTGACCGCCGTCGCCACGGCCACCGCGCGCAGGCGTATGACGAAGTGGTCCAGGTGTCGGCCGTCGGGAAGCTCGACATCCGCCAGGTTGATCCGGAACCATCGGTTTTCGTACACAGTTTGTTCGCTTAGATTCGTCCACTGCACTGTTCTGCCACCTTTCGACAAGTAGGTGGCAACATCGCAGCAGGACTAGAGTCACAGCGGAACGCGCAGTGCCCCGTCGATCAGTTCGGCCGCCTCTTCGGCGCCCGCGCAGCCGCTCCCCACCAGATGCTCCCGCACCGCCCGCAACCGGTCCCGCATCCGCTGGGACTCCATCCCCCTGGCCCGCTCGGCCATTTCCGTGGCGATTTCCACGGCACGGTCCGCCTTGCCCTGGCGCAGTTCGATGTGGGTGAGCATGGCAAGCCGGTGTACGCGCCCCCTGTCGTGCGCCGGCGTGCCCACCGCGGCCGCGGCGTGCTCCCGCGCGGCGGGCAGGTCGCCGAGGCTCAACAGCGCCTCGGCCACCTGCACATTGACGAGACCCGGCTGGACGTACCCCGTCTCGTCCGGTTCATGGCCGCGCCTGATGCGCTCGGCCTCCGCCTCCGCACGCCGGATGCAGGACAACGCGCCCTTCCCGTCGCCGAGATGGGCGTACGCCTTGGCCTGCATCGCGTGCAGATCGGCGGCCAGCGCCGGGGTGATCTGCTTGCCCGCGGTCCGCAGGGCCGCCTCCGCGAAGGCCACCGCCTGCCGGTATTCGGCCATGAACAGCGACTGGTTGACGAGCAGCGCGATGATGTACGCGCCAAGTCCCCTGTCCCCGCTGGATTTCGCGAGCCTCAGCGCCTGGTGGAAGTAACGCTGGGCGAGCCCCTGGGCGTCCGAGTCGTACGCGCAGATGCCGGCCATCGCGACCAGCCCGCCCGTCGCCCGGTGCAGATGGCGCCCCATGGCATTGGAGTAACTGCCGCGCAGCAGTGGGGCGGTCTCGGCGTTGAGGAAGCCCACGATCCGCGAGCGGGTCGCGATGCCGCCCGCCTTCCGGTACATCAGCTCGTAGTGGGCCCTGGCCGCGCGCAGCATCTGAATGTCGGCGACGCTGACCCGCGTCTGGCCCTTGCGGGAGACGTCCGAGTCCTCCGGGGGGTTCTCCCACTCCCAGACGGGCATCACGGCGGGCGTGCCGGTGACCGCGGGCGCAACCAGGACATGGGGGCGTTGTTGCTCGTCGGAGCGCCACAGCGCGGTGGCGCGCTCCACGAAACCCGTCAGCGGGGAGCCGTGCGGCATCACTGAATCGCCCGGCACTCCGAAGCCGATGTCGTCCAGAGTTATCGGCCGGTGCAGCCGGGCCGCGAGTACCTCGCAGATCAGGTCGGGCACCTGGCCGCGTGGCCGCTGCCCCTTCAACCATCGGGCGACGGCGGTGTGTTCGTACCTCAACGCCAGTCCTCTGAAACTGCCCGCCTGGTTGACGTGCGCGGCCAGACCGGCGTTGGAAATGCCCGCCTCGTCGAGCAGAGCGTCGAGCAGGGAATTGGGCTGCATGGGCCTCTCCGGTGACTCGGTGAACTCAGCGTAGTGGAGCCGCTTTCACACGGGGTGTGAACGGAACGCTCATGTTCGTGCCCCGCGTGCTCTCCCGCGCAACAGCCTGCACGCGATTTACTGCAACCGCCTCCACAAAGAGGTGGCCGGGCCGTCGGCTCCCCCTCGTACAGTGCGGCGGCCCGTTCTCGCACCGTCCGCCCTGCTCGTCTGCCCGACACTCCACGGCAGGGCGGACGGACGGTCAGCAGCCCGGTCCGCGACCACTCAGCGATGGGAGGGTTCGGCGCAGGACCGGTGCAGGCCGGGCTCACCGGGCTGCGCTTCGATCCGACGACGATCGTTGCGCAGCACGAGCAGAGCCGCGTCATCGGCGAGCCGCCCGCGGGTGTGGCGCAGCAGCGCCGTGCGAACGCGCTGCACCACCAGGGCCGGTGAGTCCGGCCCGCCCGGAGCTGCGGCCTCGGCGAGGGTCTGCTGGAGGCAGAAGAACCTCCCGTCGGCGTCCCTGGCGTCCTCGGCCCCGTCGGTGTGCAGCACCAGCGCCTCGCCGCGCGGCAGCCGGGTGCACCGACGCGCGGACAGGTCATCGGGCAGCGGGAACGGGCCGAGCGGCGGCAGCGGGTCGCCGCCCGCGATCGGCTCGGCGGTCCGGCCGAGCCGATAGGGCCACGGGTGGCCGCAGTTGAGCGCGAGCACCTCGTCGTCCTCATGGATTTCGAGCAGCAGTACGGTGACGAATTCCTCGGCCGCCGGGCTGTCCGGACCGCTGCCACCCGCCGCCGGGTGCTCGGCCATCGCTCTCTCCCGCAGATGCCGGTGCAAGGACCGCTCCAACCTGCGCAGCACACCCGCGAGTTCGGCCTCGTCGTGCGCCGCCTCCCGGAAGCTGCCGAGCAGCGCGGCCACCGCCCCGATCGCGGGCAGGCCGTGGCCTCGCACGTCGCCGATGACCACCCGTACCCCGTGGAGGGTGGCCACCGCCTCGTACAGATCACCGCCGATCGTCGCGCCGCGGCTCGCGGAGAGCTGCCCGGCGGCGAGCGCGAGGCCGTCGAGGCGTGGCGGCAGGGGGCGCAGCAGCACCTGCTGGGCCGCGTTGGCCACTTCGCGGGCCCGGCGCAGCTCCCGCACCGGGCCGAGTGCCATGACCGTGAGCAGATACGCGACCACGGACAGGAAGGCCCCGCAGGTGACGAGGCGAGGGCCGAGCCCTTCCCGCAGGGCCAGCGGGCAGGCCAGCTCCCAGGCGACCGCGGCGGCGAGCCAGACGGCGGGGAGGCCGAAGAGAAGGACGCGCCGGACGCACAGCAGGTCCGCGCACACGTCCCAACAGGCTCTGACTGCGATCGCTGTGATCATCCCAATGGCCCCCTAGACCCTCGCCGTGTACGACGTGCGGCCCGGTGGCCGAAATGATTCTGCCGATCTCCCGTATGCGTGGGCGTGCACCGCCCGAACTTCTCACCCGAATGAGTGAGGGGCGCGTCCGTGTCCGGACGCGCCCCTCAGTACTGCCTTCTCCACACCGCTCCACCAGGCGTTACGCCCCGCGCAGCACCGCTCCGGTGCGCTCGGCGGCGAGCGCGACGGCCGCGTCGCGGGCGGCCGAGGCCTCGTCGACGGTCAGGGTGCGGTCGGCGGCGCGGAAGCGCAGCGCGTACGCGAGGGACTTCTTGCCCTCGCCGAGCTGCTCGCCGGTGAAGACGTCGAACAGCCGGAGCGATTCGAGGAGTTCACCCGCGCCCGCGCGCAGCGCGGACTCGACGTCGGCCGACGCCACCTCGGCGGGGACGACCAGCGCGACGTCCTGGGTCGCCACCGGGAAGGTGGAGATCCGGGGCGCGAGCAGTGCGCCGCCCGCGGCCTGCTCCAGCACGTCGAGCTCAATCTCCATGGCGCAGCTGCGCTCGGGGAGGTGGAGCTCCTTGATGACGCGCGGGTGCAGCTCACCGGCGTGACCCGCGAGGGTCTCGGTGCCGTTCACCGTGACGTACAGCGCGGCGCAGCGGCCGGGGTGCCACGGGGCGTGCTGTTCGCCGCGGATGGTCAGCTCGACGCCGGCCTCGCGGGCGATCGTACGAGCGGCCTCGACGGCGTCCGCCCAGTCGGCCGGGCGGCCCTTGCCCCACCAGCCGGCCTGCTCGCGGGCGCCCGCGAGGACGACGGCGGCGCGGCGCGGCTGGCGCGGCAGCGTGGCGTCGATCCCGGCGACTTCCTCGTCGGTGGGACGGCGGTCGACGGGCAGCCGTACGGCCTTGTGCTCATTGCCCGTGGGCCGGAAGACCAGGCCGGTCTCGAAGAGCGCGAGGTCGTGCGAGCCGCGGCCGTCGTTGCGGCGCAGCGCGCCGAGCAGACCCGGCAGCAGCGTGGTGCGCAGCGCGGGCTCCTCGTCGGAGAGCGGGTTGACCAGCTCGACCGTACGGCGGCGGGCGTCGTCGGCGGCCAGGCCGAACTGGTCGAGCACGGCGCTGCCGATGAACGGGTAGTTCAGCGCCTCGACGTAGCCGGCCCCGGCGAGCGCGCGGCCGACGCGGCGGTGCAACCGCTGACGGTCGGTGAGCCCGCGGCCCGAGGGCGGCGTGGGCAGGGTCGAGGGGAGGTTCTCATACCCCTCCAGCCGGATGACCTCTTCGGCCAGGTCGTTGGGGAAGGCCAGGTCGGGGCGCCAGGACGGCACGGTGACGATGAGATCGTCCTGCCCGTACACGTCGCAGCCGACCTCCTGGAGGCGGCGTACGACACGCTCGCGGCCGTACTCGACGCCCGCGACGCGGTCCGGGTGGTTCGCGCCCATGCTGATGGTGCGGGGTCCCGAGGGCGCGATGACCTCGGTGACGCCCGCTTCGGCGGTGCCGCCCGCGAGCAGCACAAGCAGGTCGACGGTCCGCTGGGCGGCGGCCGACGCGGCCTCGGGGTCGACGCCGCGCTCGAAGCGCTTGGACGCCTCGGACGCGAGCTTGTGACGGCGCGCGGTGCGGGCGATGGAGAGCGCGTCGAAGTGCGCGGCCTCGATGACAACGTCGGTGGTGCCCTTGACCCGGCCCGTCTCGGCGTCGGTCTCGGCGTCGGCGATCTCGGTGTTGGCGCCGCCCATGACGCCCGCGATACCGATCGGCCCGCGGTTGTCGGTGATGACCAGGTCCTCGGCGTCGAGCACGCGCTTAGTGCCGTCGAGGGTGGTGAACTTCTCGCCCTGCTCGGCGCGGCGAACCCCGATCGTCCCGTCGATGCGGGAGCGGTCGTAGGCGTGCAGCGGCTGGCCCACTTCGAGCATCACGTAGTTGGTGACGTCGACGGCCAGCGAGATCGGGCGCATCCCGGCCTTCTGCAGCCGGCGGCGCAGCCAGATCGGGGAGCGGGCCTCGGGGTCGAGGCCGGTGACCGTGCGGGCGGTGAAACGGTCGCAGCCCTGCGGGTCGGAGACCTTGACCAGGTAGCCGTAGGAGTTCGGCGCGGGCACGTCAAGCAGCGCCGGGTCGCGCAGCGGCAGCCCGTACGCGGTGGCGGTCTCGCGGGCGATGCCGCGCATCGACAGGCAGTAGCCGCGGTCGGGCGTCACGGCGATGTCGAGCACCTCGTCGACGAGCTCAAGGAGCTCGATGGCGTCGGTGCCCACCTCGTACTCGGGCGGCAGCACGATGATGCCGCCGGTGCCGTCGTCGCCCATGCCCAGCTCGTCGCCGGAGCAGATCATGCCGTGCGAGGTCTTGCCGTACGTCTGGCGCGCGGCGATGCCGAAGTCGCCGGGCAGGACGGCGCCCGGCAGGACCACGACGACCTTGTCGCCGACGGCGAAGTTGCGGGCGCCGCAGACGATCTCCTGCGGCTCGCCGGTGCCGTTGGCGGAACCGACGTCGACGGTGCAGAAGCGGATGGGCTTCTTGAACTCCGTCAGTTCCTCGATGGTGAGGACCTTGCCGACGACCAGCGGGCCCTTGAGGCCGGCGCCGAGCTGCTCGACAGCTTCGACCTCCAGCCCCGCGGGGACGAGCTTGGCCTGTACGTCACGGCCTGTCTCGGTGGCGGGGAGATCGACGTACTCCCGCAGCCAGGAAAGCGGGACCCGCATCAGATCTCCATCCCGAAGGGCCGAGTGAACCGGACGTCACCCTCGACCATGTCGCGCATGTCTTCCACGTTGTGCCGGAACATCAGCATCCGCTCGATGCCGAACCCGAAGGCGAATCCGCTGTACTTGGCGGGGTCCACACCGCAGGCGACGAGCACCTTCGGGTTGACCATGCCGCAGCCGCCCAGCTCGATCCAGCCCTCGCTGCCGCAGGTGCGGCAGGGACGGTCCGGGTTGCCGACGGACTCGCCGCGGCAGACGTAACAGACCATGTCCATCTCGGCGGACGGCTCGGTGAACGGGAAGTAGTTCGGCCGCAGCCGGGTCTTCATGCCCTCGCCGAAGAGCGCCTGGACCATGTGGTCCAGGGTGCCCTTGAGGTCGGCCATGGTGAGGCCCTCGTCGACGGCGAGCAGCTCGATCTGGTGGAAGACCGGGGTGTGCGTCGCGTCCAGCTCGTCGGTGCGGTAGACCCGCCCGGGGCAGACGACGTACACGGGCGGCTCACGGTCGAGCAGCGTGCGGGCCTGGACCGGGGAGGTGTGGGTGCGCAGTACGACGCCGGACTCGTCGCCCTGGCCGCCGTCAGCGTCCTTGACGAAGAAGGTGTCCTGCATCTGGCGGGCCGGGTGGTCGGGCACGAAGTTCAGGGCGTCGAAGTTGAACCACTCCGCCTCGGCCTCGGGGCCCTCGGCGACCTCGTAGCCCATGGCGACGAAGACGTCGGAGACGCGCTCCATGAAGGTGGTCAGCGGGTGGCGGGCGCCGGCCGGGACCCGGTCGTGGGGCAGCGTGACATCCACTGCCTCCTCGACCAGCACGCGCTCGTCGCGCTCGGTCTCCAGGGCCGCCAGGCGGGCGGCGAGGGCCTTGTTCACGGCGCCGCGGGCCATGCCCACACGCTTGCCCGCCTCGGCCTTGGCGGCCGGCGGCAGGGCGCCGATCTCGCGGTTGGCGAGCGAGAGGGGCGAGGTGGGACCGCTGTGCGCGGTCTTCGCGCGGGCCAGCGCGTCGAGATCACCGGCGGCGGCGAAGGCGGCGAGCGCCTCGTCGCGCATGCGCTCGATCTCGGCCGGTTTCAGCGCCTCGACCTCAACAGGGTCGTACGACTTATTGGGTGCGGACATCTCTTCCCGTACTTCCGATTGGCTGATGGCGCGGCCCCGCTCGACCGCTGAGGACGCAAAGGTGCCAAAGGTCGAGTCTAAAGGTCGCGAGGGGTGGAGTGGCCCGTGGGCTGCTCAGCTCAGATAGGCCGGAGCGCCGACGGGCAGAATAAATCGGAACTCCGCGCCGCCGCCCGGCCCCCGGCCGACCGCGATCGAGCCGCCGTGCGCCTCGACGATGCCCTTGACGATGTACAGCCCAAGGCCGGTCCCGCCGCGCTTGCTCCCCCGCCAGAAACGGGTGAAGACACGGCCCATCGACTCCTCGGGGATGCCGGGGCCTTCGTCGCTCACGGTGACGGCCGTTCCCTTCGCCGAGTTCGCCAGGTGCTCCGCGTACTTCAGGTGCGCGGGTGCCATCTCGATGGTGACTGTTCCCTCGCCGTGCCGCACCGCATTTTCCAGCAGGTTGCCCATGACCTGGTCGATCTTGTCCGGGTCGGCCCAGAGGTCGGGCAGCGGCTGCTGGACCCGTACCAGGAAGCGGTCGGGCTCCTGGCCGGAGGAGATCGCGCCCTGCACATGGCGTCCGACGGCCGCGGCGATGTCGACCGGCTGGCGGCGCAGCTCCAGGCGGCCGGCGTCGATGCGGGAGATGTCGAGGAGCTCGGCGATCAGCCGTGTGATGCGGTTGGCGTCGGCGTCGACGGTCTCCAGCATCAGCCGCTTCTGATCGTCGGTGAACCGCTCCCACTTGGCGAGCAGCGTCGCCGTGAAGCCCTTGACGGAGGTCAGCGGGGAGCGCAGCTCATGGGCGACGGTGGCGATCAGCTCGGCGTGGCTGCGCTCGGTGCGGCGCCTGGCCTCGGTGCCGCGGATGGCGACGACGACCCGCCGCACGGGCCCGGTCGGCTCCTCGCGTACGTATCGGGCGGAGACCAGCACCTCGCGGCCGCCGGGCAGCAGCAGATTGCGCTCGGGCTGGCCGACCCTGATGGCGAGTCCGCCGTACGGATCGGTCAGCGTCCACCAGCGGCGGCCTTCGAGGTCCTCCAGCGGCAGGGCGAGCTCAAGCGGTCTGCCCAGCGCGGCGTCCTTGGCGATGGCGGTGATCCGGGCCGCGGCGTCGTTGAAGCAGATGACGCGACCGCTCTCGTCGGCCACGGCGAGACCGTCGGGCAGGTCGTCCGGATCGATCCCGAAGCCGTCCGGTTCATCGGACGTACGCAGCAAGGAATCACGCAGACCGGACAGGCCGTTCATGCCGACAGGCATCCCCGTACCCCACCTCTTTCGAATAGCGCAGTGGGTCCCCAAGCCCGTCACACTACTAGTTGGAGGTAACGCTGCGGCACCCTCCGGAAGCACGCTGCGCACGGGCCGAGGCGTAGAGACACACGGCGGCGGCCGTCGCGAGGTTGAGGCTCTCGGCTCTGCCATGGATCGGAACGCGCACCACGGCGTCGGCGAGTGCGCGGGTCTCCGCCGGGAGTCCCCAGGCCTCGTTGCCGAAGACCCAGGCGCTGGGGCCGCCCATGGTGCCGGCGTCGAGCTCGGCGTCGAGGTCGTCGTCGCCCGCGCCGTCGGCGGCGAGGATACGTACACCCGCGGCCTTGAGCCCGCTCACCGCCTGCTCGACCGGTACGCCTACGGCGACGGGCAGATGGAAGATCGAACCGACCGAGGCCCGAACCGACTTGGGGTTGTAGAGGTCGACCGAGGCGTCGGTGAGGACAACCGCGTCGGCCCCCGCGGCGTCCGCGCAGCGCAGCACCGTTCCGGCGTTCCCCGGGTCGCGTACATGCGCGAGGACGGCGACCAGCCTGGGCTTCGCGGCGAGAATCTCCTCGAAGGGCGAGTCGAGGAAGTGGCAGACGCCGACGATGCCCTGCGGTGTGACGGTCTGCGAGACCTCGGCGAGTACCTCGTCGGGCGCCAGATGCACCCGCGCGCCCGCGGTGTGGGCCGCTTCGACGATGTCGGCGTACCGCTCGGCCGCCTCGACGGTGGCGAACAGCTCGATCAGGGTCGCCCGGCCGTCGCGGCGGTGCTCGACCGCCTCCCGCACGGCCTGCGGCCCCTCGGCGATGAACTGGCGCTCCTTGCCGCGGAAGTTGCGCCTGGTCAGTCGCTTGGCAGCGGCGACGCGCGGCGATCGCGGGGAGATCAGCTCGGGGGTGCCCATGGTCGGCGGCTCGCTTCTCTGCGTACGGAAGGATCCAGCATGTCTACGTACGGGAGGGGTCCTGCACGTCTACCTACGGAAAGGGTCCTGCACGACGCTTCGGACCCGCAGGACGCACCGGACCCGCAGGCGACAGACGCCTGCGGGTCCGATGGGAAGAGCTGCTGCCTGGATCAGGCGGCGGTCTTCGGAGCGTTGACGTCGCTCGGGAGCGCCTTCTGGGCGACCTCGACGAGCGCGGCGAACGCGTTACGGTCGTTGACCGCGAGCTCGGCCAGGATCTTACGGTCCACCTCGATGTTGGCGGCGTTCAGACCCTGGATAAGGCGGTTGTACGTCATGCCGTTCTCGCGGGCAGCGGCGTTGATGCGCTGGATCCACAGCCGACGGAAGTCGCCCTTGCGCTTCTTGCGGTCGTTGTAGTTGTAGACCAGGGAGTGGGTGACCTGCTCCTTGGCCTTCCGGTACAGACGCGAGCGCTGACCGCGGTAGCCCTTGGCCGCCTCGAGAATTGCCCGGCGCTTCTTGTGGGCATTGACTGCCCGCTTGACGCGTGCCACTTGTTGACTCCTTGTAGCGGGGCCGTGGGTGTCTTCACACGGCCCGGAAACGAATTGGTCCCGGCCTCAATGTCGCGCCCCCGGTCACCCAGGGGCCCAACATCACTTGCCGAGAAGCTTCTTGATCTTCGGGGCGTCGGCCGCGGACACAACGACCGCACCCGTCAGCGAGCGGGTCTTCTTGGAGGACTTGTGCTCCAGGAGGTGGCGCTTGCCGGCCTTCTCGCGCATGATCTTGCCGGAGCCGGTGATCTTGAAGCGCTTGCTGGCACCGCTGTGCGTCTTGTTCTTCGGCATGGCGCCGTTCTCTCCTCGTCAGTGGCGCTCCCCCGGTGCGAACAACCGGACTACTGGAGCGTCAGATCTTTGGTATGTGGTTCCGGGCGGGACCCGGGGGCGCCTGGATGGCAGCCCCGCAGGTCACGCTTCGGAGGGGGCCGGGGTCTCGGTCGGAACCTCGGCGGCCGCGGCCGGAGCCTCGGTCACCTCGTCCGTCGACACCTCGGCGGCCTCGTCCGTCGACGCCTCGGCGTCGTCGTCCGTCGCGTAGCCCTGGCGCTCGGCCTTGCGGGCCGCCTGGGCCTCGCGAGCCTCGGCCATGGCCTCGGTCTTCTTCTTGTGCGGGCCAAGAACCATGATCATGTTCCGGCCGTCCTGCTTCGGGTTCGACTCGATGAAGCCGAGGTCCTCGACATCGGAAGCGAGTCGCTGAAGCAGTCGGAAACCAAGCTCGGGGCGGGACTGCTCACGACCACGGAACATGATCGTGATCTTGACCTTGTCGCCCTGCTTGAGGAACCTGACGACATGACCCTTCTTGGTGTCATAGTCGTGCGGGTCGATCTTCGGCCGGAGCTTCATTTCCTTGATGACCGTGTGCGCCTGGTTCTTGCGCGCCTCACGGGCCTTCATGGCCGACTCGTACTTGAACTTCCCGTAGTCCATGAGCTTGCACACGGGCGGACGGGCTGTCGCCGCGACCTCGACCAGGTCCAGGTCGTACTCCTGTGCAAGCTCCAGGGCCTTGGCAAGCGGCACAATGCCGACCTGCTCGCCGCTGGGTCCGACAAGTCGCACCTCGGGAACGCGAATCCGGTCGTTGATGCGGGGCTCGGCGCTGATGGATCCTCCTCAGTAGCACCACACGGCCGCCTGGCAGACAGCCGCGCAACGTCTATTTCCAGAGACCAACCGTGTGGGGCACACGAAAAAAGCCCCGAACGGAACACAGGCGGGGCTCCTGGAAATACCGGAGCACCACCGTGTACCTGCCACGGGGCGCATCGAACGGTTCCATCGTCCGTACGGAACGATGGGGACCGCTTGACCGGTGACCCGCCGTCCGCGAGGACAGCAAGGTGGGAGATCGGAGCCTCCACTTGTGGGCCGGGCACACAGGTGTCCGGCCGGTCGTTACACAAGGTTAGCAGCTCCCGCCCGTGGGGGCTAACCGGTGGCCGGGGCGGGCGCCGGGACACCGGGGCATATCGTGGGCTGCATGAGCGACGCGACCTCCCCCAATGAAACTCCCGACTTCGACGCCATGACCCGCGACATCGCGGAGGTCCCCGCCGTCGAGGTGATCGTGACGGTCGCGGTCAACCTGATGAGCGCCGCCGCCGTGAAGCTGGGCCTGACCGAGGACGGCGACGCGTACAAGGACCTCGACGAGGCGCGCAAGCTGGTGCACGCGCTGGCCGGCCTGATGGACGCGACCACCACGGAGATCAGCTCCTTCCACGCGGGACCGCTGCGGGACGGCCTGAAGTCACTGCAGCTGGCGTTCCGTGAGGCGTCGATCGTGCCGGACGAGGTGGGCAAGGGTCCCGGCGAGAAGTACACGGGCCCCGTCTACGGCTGACCTGTCCCCTTCTTCTTTCTTCCTTTATTTACTCGCGTACGAACAGGGGCTCGCCCGGTGGGGTGGCCTCGGCCGGCATCAGCGCCAGGTCGAGACCGCGCACCAGGCGGGCCCTCAGTACGTCGTCCGCCGCGAGCGCTTCGGCGACCCGCCGCGCGGTGGCGGCCGGGTCGGCGGCCGGGTCGATGACCAGAGCCAGGACCCCGTCGGCGCTGCCGGGGCCGAGGTGGGCCAGGAGCACCGCAGGTTCGGCGGCGACCGCGGCGCGTACCGCCCCGGTGACGGCCGGGTCGTCGAGCGGCGCCGCGCTGGTGCGGCCCTCGGCGAGCGCCAGCAGCGCGGACCCCATGAGCTGGTACGGGACGGGGCCCGCGAGGTCGATGACCACAGTGTCGACGCACTCGTGGGCCGCTGCCTTCAGGGCCTGGTGCAGGGGTACGGCGACGGGGCGCGCCTGGGGGTTCCAGCGGGCCAGGGCTTCGGTGGAGGTGAAGGCGGGGAGGGCCCGGCGGTCGCCGGCCTGGAGGGTCGGCACGGCCATGTCGCTGGTCTTCTCGCGGCGCAGGCCGTTCTCGTCGGTCTCGACCTCGCCGAGTACGGCGACGACCGGCACCAGGAGGCGGGCGCCCGCCAGCGCTTCGAGCACCTGCGGCTCGGCGGCCGGATCGTCCGCCCAGGCCGCGAGCGCGGCGGTCAGCCGCGGGTCGGCCGTGCCGTCGTCTTCGGAGAAACCGGGGTCCGGGATGTTCTTGAGCGCCACCCCCCGAGCCTAGCGGCCGGTCCGTGGGCGTTTGTTCACCGGGCCCGCGGGCAGGGCGCCTCTCATGAACATCTCCTGCGCCGTGTCCGACCCGGACGGCGAGCGCGTGGCCGCGAGCGGGGACGGTCTGTTCGCGAGCGCGAGCATCGTCAAGGTCGGCATTCTCGCGGCGCTGCTGCTGCGGGCCCAGGACACCGGGCGGCCGCTCGACGCGCGCGAGGAGGCGTACGCGGACGCCATGATCCGGCGCAGCGACAATGACGCAGCGACGGCACTGTGGGCGGTGATCGGCGGTGCGGCGGGGCTGGACGCGGCGCAGGGGCGGCTCGGGCTCACCCGGACCCGGGCGGACCGGGCCTGGGGGCGCACACGGACCACGGCGCGGGATCAACTCGCCCTGCTGCGGGCGGTGTTCGGGGCGGATGATGCGGGGTCGGGGTCGGGGTCGGTGCTGAGCGAGGATTCCCGTACGCGCATCGCGCGCCTGATGGAGCGGGTCGTCTCGGAGCAGGGCTGGGGGGTGTCGGCGGCCGGCTCGGGGGCGGCGGTGAAGAACGGCTGGATGCCGCGGGGCCCGGAAGGGCTGTGGGCCGTCAACAGCATCGGGCGCGTCACCGTGGGCGGCCGGACCCTGCTGGTCGCCGTGCTCTCGGACGGCCATGCCACGCGGGAGGCGGGGGTCGCGCTGGTCGAGCGGGTGGCCCGGGATGCGGTCGGCGGGTGGGCACGGCCGTAGGTGCGGCGGGGGTGCGGCGGCCGGCGGGGCATCCGGCGGGGTGGCTCCGTCGGTGGGTGCGGCTGCGGTGCCGCTGGGGCGGGTCGAGCTGCCGAGTGGGGGCTGCGTCAGTAGGTGCGGCGGGTGCCGCTGATGCGGCTGCCGCGCCACAGGACCACCGCTCCCGCCAGGAGCAGCGCGCCAAGGCCACCGGCCAGGGGGGCGAACCAGTTCGCCGGTTCGTAGGCCTCGCGCTCGGGGGTGGGGCCCGGACCGAAGTACTTGTCGCCGTGCGCCGCCGCGGCCGGGCGCAGGCCGGCGGGGCGCAGCTTGCCGCCCGCCCGGATCGCGGCCGCCGGGTCGACGAAGCCATGGCCCCGGGCGTCGTCGCGTCCGCCGCGGGGCGCGTTGCGCGCGGTGTCCGCGAGGAGCTTCTTGACCTGGGCGGGGGCCAGTCCGGGGTGCGCCGCGCGTACGAGTGCGGCCGCGCCCGAGACGAAGGCGGACGCGGCGCTGGTGCCCCAGCCCTCGTAGTAGCGGCGGTCGGGGTCGGCTATGACGACATCGACGCCGGGGGCGCTGACGGTCGCGTACCAGCGGCTGGTGGAGAACGGGGCGTGCGAGCCGTCGCGGTCGACGGCGGCCACCGCGATCACGCCGGGGTACGCGGCGGGGTAGGAGATGTGGTTGCCTTCCTCGCCGCCGTTGCCCGCGGAGGCCACCACGACGGCGCCCTTGGCGAGTGCGTACTGGACCGCGGCGTCCTCGGCGGGCTCCGGGTGGGCGGACTTGCTGTCGTCGCCCAGCGAGAGGTTGATGACGTCGGCGCCGTTGTCGGCGGCCCAACGGATGCCCTGGGCAAGGGCGTTGCCCCGGGAGCTGCGGGCCTTCTTGCGGGCCGTGTCGCCGCCTTCGAGGATCACCCGGACCGGCAGGATCTTCGCCCGGGGCGCGATGCCGAGCACGCCGTCGGTGCGGCCGGGGCCGTGTCCGTGGCCCGCGATGATGCCGGCCATCGCGGTGCCGTGCCGGGCCCACGGCCGGTCGCCCCGCCGGGCCCCGAAGCCGATGAGGTCCTTGCCGGTGAGCACCTGGCCCGCGAGGTCCGGGTGCGCGTCGTCCACGCCGGTGTCGAGGACGGCGACGGTGACGCCCTCGCCCCTGGTCGTACGCCAGGCCTGCTCGGTACGCATGGCGTCGAGCGCCCACTGCTGGACGCGGATGCCGTCGGCGGCCTGCGCGGGGGCGGCGGGCAGCAGCGCCAGGACGGTGGCCGCGAGGGTGGCGGCGAGGGCCCGGTTGGCGGTGCGGGTCATCGGGGTGTCTCCGTGACCGGGGCGACCGTCTTGCGCAGGGCCCGCTCGACCCGGTCCGCGACGCCCTTCGCCTCGTGGCCGAGGCCCGCCTGGGCGGGGGCGGTGATCGCGCCCTTGGCCATGGCGGGTTTGGCGGGCTGCGGGTCGGTGACGGTACGTCCGTCGGCGAACCCGGAGACGGCGTACACGACGACGGGGGCGTCGGTGAGCACGCTCACCGTCCAGCTCGCGCGTTGCCGGTCGCCGAAGGCGGCTGCCGCGGTGCCGTCGACCGGGTAGGTGCGGGGCATCAAGTCGGCGCGTTCCGCGAGGCCTTCGCCGGTGAAACGGGTACGCAGGGTCTCCATGGCCGGCGCCTGGGCCTCGGTGAAAAGCAGCCCGACGGTGATGACGCTGCTGGTGGTGGCGTCGGTGTAGGTGGCGCGCAGCAGCCGCTCGCAGCCGACCGGCGCGAGCGCCTTGCGCAGCAGCGGGTCGAAGGCGTTCGCGCAGTTGCTGTCCGGGGCGACCGCGATCCGCGTCCAGTCCCGGTCCGCTCCGCCGGGGCCCGCGCCGTCGCCCTCGATCGTGCGGGGGAGGAGCGTGTCGACGGGGACGCTGTGCCAGCTGCCGCGTGCCTCGGCGTATCCGGCGGGGGCGGTGCCATCGGCGGCCGAGTCGCCGGTCAGCCAGCTCCCGGTGACCGCGCCGCCGATCAGCCCGAGCCCGAGCACGACACAGACGGCGGCGGCCAGGACCCGCGAGGGCCGGCGGGTACGGACGGGGCGCAGCCGGGTGGTGGTCTCGGCGGGTGTCTCGTACGCCGCCCAGTGCACCGGCGGCTCGAACGTGGCGGGGCGTCCGGCGCCGGACTGCGGCGTCAGGTCGACGGCGCCGACGGCCCTGCGGCGTACGAGTCCGGGCAGCGGCCCGTCGACGGGCTGCCCGACGGGCTGCCCGGCCGGCCGGGGCGGAGCCTGAGTGGGTCGGGGGCTCGGGGCCAGCGGGGCGGTGACGGGGCGTAGCCGGGTGGTGGTCTCGACCGGCGGGGCGGCGGCCGGGTGCCGGGCGGGCCTCGGCGGGTGGGCGGTGCCGGTACCGGTACCGAAGTCCGAGCCGGACGGCGTACCCACGTCCTGTGCGGCGCCGCGCGCGGGCGCGCGGGTGGTGGGCCCGGGGGCCCCGGAGGGGGCTTCGCCGATCACGCGCGGCGGAACGAAGGGGGGACGCGCGGGGCGCGGAGAGTCGGCGGTCCGGGCCGGGTCCGCCGTCGTGCGCGGGGGCGCGGGCTGCGCTGCGGGGACGGCGGGGCGGTCGGCGGAAGGTGACGCCGGGGCGGTCGCGCGAGGCGCGGACCTGGCCCTGGGAGCGGGAGAGCGGGGTCCGGGAGCGGTGTCCGCAGCCGGGGAGGACCAGAATCTGGGGGCGGTGGCCGGAGCCTGGGCGGCGTTTCGGACCGTCGAGCCCATCGGCGGCGCGACCCCCGCTCCCGGTGTGGAGGGGCGTTCGGCACGCGCCGGAGCGGGCGGGTGAAGCGGCTGCGGGCTCGGTGGGCGGGCCGGGTGGGGGCCCGGGACCGAAGGGGGTTCGGTGCCGGACGTGACCGACGGAGGTACCGACTGCCGCGCCCCCGGCGTAGACAGCCACGGGTCCGGGGCAGCTGTGCGGGGGTGGTCCTGCGGGGTGGAGGGCTGTGCCGGGGCACGGTGCGCTTCGGTGCTCATCCGGCCCCCTGTTCGTGTTCTCCCGACCTGTGCCCCACGATGCCCGATCGCCTTTCGGGGCAGGTCCGTTCGTATCCTCACCGCGTGGGCTTCACTCTACGGGCTGACGTGGGCCGGGCGGGAACCAGTCGCGGAGGTCGGGGGAAGTCGGGCGGATCTGACCGGATCGTCCCCCTACCCAGTGGTAATCGACTCTGGCAAGCTCTGGCCATGACACCCCGCGCTGCCGACCGCGCCCGGTACGACCGGGCCACTGCCCATCTCGACGCTCCTGTCGCCGTCGTCGACCTGGAGGCTTTCGACGACAACGCCGCGGATCTGGTCCGCCGGGCGGCGGGCAAGCCGATCAGAGTGGCGAGCAAGTCCGTGCGCTGCCGCGCGCTGCTGGAGCGGGTGCTGGCCCGGGACGGGTTCGCGGGCATCATGTCGTTCACCCTCGCGGAGTCCCTGTGGCTGGCGCGCTCGGGGTTCGACGATGTGCTGCTCGCCTATCCGTCGGCGGACCGTGCCGGATTCGCGGAGCTCGCCGGTGATCCCAAGCTCGCCGCCGCGGTGACCGTGATGGTCGACGACCCGGCGCAGCTCGAACTGATCGACCGGGCCAGGGACGGTGGCACCGAGGAGGTGCGGGTCTGTCTGGAACTGGACACCTCGCTCCGGCTGCTCGGCGGCCGCGTGCGGGTCGGCGCGCTGCGCTCACCGCTGCGCGAGCCCGCCCAACTGGCCGAGATGGCAAGGTCGGTGGTCCGTCGCCCCGGCTTCCGGCTGGTGGGGATCATGGCGTACGAGGGCCATGTCGCCGGGGTGGGCGACTCGGTCGCGGGCCGGCCGGTGCGGTCCCGGGCGATCAGGCTGATGCAGAAGGCGGCCCGCAAGGAGCTGGCCACCCGGCGTGCGGCTGTCGTGGCTGCGGTTCGAGCCGTGGCGCCCGACCTGGAGTTCGTCAACGGCGGCGGTACCGGCAGTGTCCAGCACACGGCAGCCGAGCACGCGGTGACGGAGATCGCGGCGGGCTCCGGGCTCTACGTACCGCGGCTCTTCGACAACTACTCCTCCTTCACCGGCCGCCCCGCCGCCCTCTTCGCCCAGCCCGTCGTGCGCAGGCCGGGCGTCGGCACCGTGACCGTGCTGGGCGGCGGCTATCCCGCTTCCGGGGTCGCGGGCCCGGACCGGCTGCCCGTCCCCTATCTGCCCGAGGGGCTGAAGTACGACCCGCAGGAAGGGCCCGGCGAGGTGCAGACCCCGCTGCTCGGCTCCCCCGCCGACGATCTACTGATCGGCGACAAGGTGTGGTTCCGGCACGCGAAGGCCGGCGAACTGTGCGAGCGCTTCGACCAGTTGCAGCTGATCGAGGGCGACCGGGTAACGGCGACCGTACCGACGTACCGCGGCGAGGGCCGGACCTTCCTGTGACCGCTGCGCATCGGCCGGACGTCTCAGGACGCCCGGCCGATGCGCAGAGAGATACGCGCACGGGCTACACCGGAGTGACGTACGCCCCCGAGATGCCCCCGTCGACCAGGAAGTCGGTGGCGTTGATGAACGAGGAGTCGTCGCTGGCCAGGAACGCCACCGCGGCGGCGATCTCGTCCGCCTCCGCGAACCGGCCGACCGGGATGTGCACCAGGCGGCGCGCGGCGCGCTCCGGGTCCGTGGCGAACAGCTCCTGGAGCAGCGGGGTGTTGACGGGACCGGGGCAGAGCGCGTTGACGCGGATGCCCTCGCGGGCGAACTGCACGCCCAGCTCGCGGGACATCGCCAGTACGCCGCCCTTGGACGCGGTGTACGAGATCTGCGAGGTCGCGGCGCCCATCCGCGCCACGAACGAGGCCGTGTTGATGATGGAGCCGCGTCCCTGGCGCCGCATGTACGGCAGGGCGGCCTTGCAGCACAGGAAGACGGAGGTGAGGTTGACGTCCTGGACGCGCTTCCAGGCGTCGAGACTCGTGGTGAGGATCGAGTCGTCGTCGGGCGGCGAGATGCCCGCGTTGTTGAAGGCGATGTCGACCGAGCCATAGGTGTCGTACGCCGTCTTGAACAGCGCGTCGACCTGCTCGGGGTCGGTGACGTCGACGCGTACGAAGGTGCCGCCGACCTCCTCGGCAGCGGCCTTGCCCGCGGCTTCGTCGATGTCGCCGCAGACGACGTTCGCACCCTCGGAGGCGAGGCGGCGGGCGGTGGCCAGGCCGATGCCGCTGCCCGCTCCGGTGACGACCGCGGTACGGCCGACGAGGCGGCGGCAGACGCCCTCGGGAAGTGCAGGTGTTTCGCTCATGTCGGCTCAGGCCTCCGTGCTGATGAAGATGTTCTTGGTTTCGGTGAAAGCGGTGAGGGCGTCGGGGCCCAGTTCACGCCCGAGCCCCGACTGCTTGTAGCCGCCGAATGGGGTCGAATGGCGCACGCTGCTGTGCGAGTTGACCGACAGGTTGCCCGCGGCGACGGCGCCGCCGACGCGCAGTGCCCGGCCCACGTCACGGGTCCAGATCGAGCCCGACAGGCCGTAGGGAGTGGCGTTGGCGAGCCGGACCGCGTCCTGCTCGTCGTCGAAGGGCAGGATGACGGCGACCGGGCCGAAGACCTCCTCCATGGCCACGTCGGAGCCCGGTGCCGCGTCGGTGAGGACGGTCGGGGCGAACCAGAAGCCGGGGCCCTGGGGGGCGCTGCCCCTGATCGCCCTGCCGCCCTCGGGGACGTAGGACCGTACGCGCTCCAGCTGGGAGCGCGAGATCAGCGGGCCCATCTGGGTCTTCTCGTCGGCCGGGTCGCCGACGACCACCGACTCGACGGCGGGGGTGAGGAGTTCGAGGAAGCGGTCGTACACGGAGCGCTGGACGAGGATGCGGGTACGGGCGCAGCAGTCCTGGCCCGCGTTGTCCAGGAAGGACATGGGGGTGGCCGCCGCCGCGGCCTCGATGTCGGAGTCGGCGAAGATGATGTTGGGGCTCTTGCCGCCGAGTTCGAGGGTGACGCGCTTCACGCGGTCGGCGCACTTCGACATGATCTTCTTGCCGATGCGCGTGGACCCGGTGAAGACGATCTTCGCCACGCCGGGGTGTTCGACCAGTGCGTCGCCCACGACGGCGCCCGCGCCGGGCAGCACCTGGAAGAGGCCCTCGGGCAGCCCCGCTTCGAGAGCGAGCTCGGCCAGTCGCAGCGCGGTCAGGGGTGTGGTCTCGGCGGGTTTGAGGATGACGGCGTTGCCCGCGGCGAGCGCGGGGGCCGTGCCCCAGGCGGCGATCGGCATCGGGAAGTTCCACGGCGCGATGACGCCGATGACGCCGAGGGGTTCGAGGAGGGTGAAGTTGATGCCGCCCGCGACGGGGATCTGAAGGCCGGTGAGGCGCTCCACTCCCCCGGCGGCGTAGTCGAGCAGATCGCGTACGTTGCCCGCTTCCCAGCGTGCGTTGCCGATGGTGTGGCCGGCCTCGCTGACCTCCAGGTGGGCCAGTTCTTCGACGTGGTCGTCGACGGCGTTGGCGAAGCGGCGCAGCAGGCGGGCGCGGTCGGCCGGGGCGGCCGCCGCCCAGGCGCGCTGCGCCCCGGTGGCCCGTACAACCGCCGCGTCGACATCGGCGGCTGTCGAGGCCGCGATGGTGGCGATGACCTCTTCGGTGGCCGGGTTGAGGATGCGGTGCTCGGTGGCGTGCTCGAAGGGCAAGGCGGGCCTCACAGTCGCTCGAAGGAGCGGCGGAGCTCCCAGTCGGTCACCGCGGTGTTGAAGGCTTGCAGCTCGACCCGCGCCATGTTGCGGTAGTGCGCGACGACCTCGTCCCCGAAGGCCGCCTTGGCGATGGGGCTGTTCTCCCAGAGCTCGGCCGCCTCGCGCAGGCTCAGCGGGACGTGCTCGTAGTCGCCGGTGTAGGCGTTGCCCGTACACACCTCGGGGAGTTCGAGCTTGTGCTCGATGCCGTACAGGCCGGCCGCGACGAGGCCGGCGACCGCGAGGTGCGGGTTGACGTCGCCGCCGGGCAGCCGGTTCTCGAAGCGCATCGAGCGGCCGTGGCCGACGACGCGCAGGGAGCAGGTGCGGTTGTCGTAGCCCCAGGCGACGGCAGTCGGAGCGAACGATCCGGGCTGGAAGCGCTTGTACGAGTTGATGTTCGGCGCGTAGAGCAGCGAGAAGTCCCTGAGCGCGGCGAGCTGTCCGGCCAGGAAGTGCTGCATGACCGGGGACATTCCGCCGGGCCCGTCGCCCGCCATGACGTTGCGGCCGGCCTCTTCGACGGCCTGGAGCGAGAGGTGGATGTGGCAGGAGTTGCCCTCGCGCTCGTTGTACTTCGCCATGAAGGTGAGCGAGACACCCTCCTGGGCCGCGATCTCCTTGGCGCCGGTCTTGTAGATGGCGTGCTGGTCGCAGGTGGTCAGGGCTTCGTCGTACTTGAAGACGATCTCGTGCTGGCCGGGGTTGCACTCGCCCTTGGCCGACTCGACGGTCAGGCCCGCCGCCGTCATCTCGTTGCGGATGCGGCGCAGCAGGGGCTCGATCCGGCCGGTGCCGAGCACCGAGTAGTCGACGTTGTACTGGTTGACCGGGACAAGATCGCGATAGCCCTGGTCCCAGGCCTGCTCGTAGGTGTCCTTGAAGACGATGAATTCCAGCTCGGTGCCCACATGCGCGGTGTAGCCGTGTTCGGCGAGCCGTTCCAGCTGGCGGCGCAGGATCTGGCGGGGCGCGGCGACGACGGGTGAGCCGTCGGCCGGCCAGGCGAGGTCGGCGATGAGCATGGCCGTGCCGTCGTTCCACGGGACACGGCGCAGCGTCGAGAGGTCGGGGCGCATGGCGAAGTCGCCGTATCCGCTGTCCCACGAGGACATCGCGTATCCGTCGACGGTGTTCATCTCGGTGTCGACGGCGAGCAGGTAGTTGCAGCCTTCGGTGCCGTTCTCCAGGACGTCGTCGAGGAAGAACTGGGCGGCGAACCGCTTGCCCTGCAACCGTCCCTGCATGTCGGGGAAGGCCAGGACGACTGTGTCTATCTCGCCGCTCGCGATCAGGTCGCGCAGTTCCTGGAGTGCGAGCGGTGGTGTGCGGTCTGCCACGGAAAAGTCCTCCTTCGGTCAGCCGGAAGCCATAAGGTATTCCTGAAGACCATTGCTTGGGAAGGGGAAACCGCAACATGGCGAGCGAAATCGATTCTGCGGACCGCTTGACGCCCGTCCTGCGGCCCGTACGGGCCGGCAATGGGTTCGAGGAGGCCCTGGAGCAGATTCTCCAGGTGCTGCGGCTCGGCCTCGTGCCCGCGGGCGAGCGACTGCCGGCCGAGCGCGATCTCGCGGACCGCCTGCGGATCAGCCGGGTCACGCTGCGCGAGGTCCTGAAGGTGCTCCAGGACCAGGGTCTGGTGGAGAGCAGACGCGGCCGTTACGGCGGTACGTTCGTCCTGCCCCGCCCGGACACCCCCGACGGCGGCTCCGCCGGGGCCGAGCTGCGGCGCCGCCTGGAGTCGGTCGACGTGGAGGACGTCCTGCGGTTCCGCGAGGTCCTTGAGGTCGGTGCGGCCGGGCTGTGCGCGGCGCACGGCCTGACGGAAGAGGGCGTACGGCAGCTGCGCGCGGCGCTCGCCGCCACGCACGACGCGCCCCTCGACGACTACCGCAGGCGCGACACACTGCTGCACCTGACACTCGCCGAGCTGGCCGGGTCCGCGACCCTGACGGCGCAGTACGCCGCCGTGCGCGCGGACGTGAACGGCCTGCTTGACTGCATCCCGCTGCTCGTGCGCAACCTGGAGCACTCCCAGCAGCAGCACACCGCACTGGTGGACGCGGTGCTCGACGGGGACGCCGACGGCGCGCGCGAGGTGATGCGCGAGCACTGCGGAGGCACGGCGGCGCTGCTGCGGGGCTTCCTGACCTGAACCGGCCACCGCCTCGTCCGCGACCTCGTCCGCGACATTCGTAACAGCGGGTTAACGCACAGGTCTTGCGCTGGGACCGGCCGAACCACAAAGGTATGGCATCCCACCATTGAACCTGAGGCAGGAGCGGCTCATGGCCGAGAGCACCGAATCGCGCACCCCACCGTCCGCGTCCTCGGCCGGCGACGGGGACTCCCCCGACGCCATCTATCTGAAGCGGCGCGCGCTCAAGCGCGGCAGCGCCGGCTGGCTGCTGCTCACCGGCCTCGGAGTCGCGTACGTCGTCTCCGGCGACTTCTCGGGCTGGAACATCGGCCTCGCGGAGGGCGGCTTCGGCGGGCTCGCGATCGCCACCCTGCTGATGGGCGTGATGTACGCCTGTCTGGTCTTCGCGCTCGCGGAGCTGTCCGCGATCCTGCCCACGGCGGGCGGCGGCTACGGCTTCGCCCGGCGCGCGCTGGGCACCTGGGGCGGCTTCCTGACCGGCACGGCGATCCTCATCGAGTACATCCTGGCGCCGGCCGCCATCTCCATCTTCATCGGCGACTACGTCGAGTCGCTCAACCTCTTCGGCCTCGACGCGGGCTGGCCGGTCTATCTCGCCTGCTTCGCGATCTTCATCGGCATCCATCTGTGGGGCGTCGGCGAGGCACTGCGCTTCAGCCTGGTGGTCACCGCCATCGCGGTGGCCGCGCTGCTGATCTTCGCGGTCGGCGCGTTCACCGAGTTCAGCGGCGACAACCTCAATGACATCCCGGTCGACAAGGAAGCCTTCGGCTCCAACTCCTGGCTGCCGTTCGGCCTGCTGGGCATCTGGTCCGCCTTCCCCTTCGGCATGTGGTTCTTCCTGGGCGTCGAGGGAGTACCGCTGGCCGCCGAGGAGGCCAAGGACCCGGTGCGCTCGATGCCGCGCGCCCTGTCGATCTCCATGGCCGTCCTGGCGCTGCTCGCCCTGGTCACGTTCTTCGCCGCGACCGGCGCGCGCGGCTCGGCTGCCATTCAGGACGCGGGCAATCCGCTGGTCGTCGCGCTCCAGGGCGACGGCGATCCCACGCCGCTCAGCCGGTTCGTCAACTACGCGGGCCTGGCGGGTCTCGTCGCCTCCTTCTTCTCGCTGATCTACGCGGGGTCCCGGCAGCTGTTCGCGCTCTCCCGGGCCGGCTATCTGCCCCGCTTCCTGTCCCTGACGAGCCGCCGCAAGGCCCCGTACCTCGGGCTGCTCATCCCCGGCGCGATCGGCTTCGCCCTGGCCGCCGGGTCGGGCAACGGCGGGCGGATGCTCAACGTCGCCGTCTTCGGCGCGACGATCTCGTACGCCCTGATGGCCCTGTCGCACATCGTGCTGCGGCGCCGCGAGCCCGAACTGCCGCGCCCCTACCGCACACCCGGCGGCATCGTCACCTCTTCGGTGGCCTTCGTACTGGCACTGTCGGCGCTGGTGGCAACGTTCCTGGTGGACAAGGACGCGGCGTTCATCGCACTCGGCGTCTACGCCGTCGCTCTCGCCTACTTCGCGTTCTACAGTCGCCACCGGCTGGTGGCGGCGGCTCCCGAGGAGGAGTTCGCGGCGCTGGCCGAGGCCGAGGCCGAACTCGAACGCAAGTGACCCACGACTGACCCGCGACCGACCGGAGGACCGTGCACGTGCCCGCCCCCAAGCCGCTGATCGGCATCAGTACCTACCTCGAAGCGTCCGCCAAGTGGGGCGTTTGGGACCTGCCCGCCGCCCTGCTGCCGTCCGGATACCCCCGGCTCGTACAGGCGGCGGGCGGGATCGCGGTGATGCTGCCGCCCGACGAGACCGCGTCGGCCGCCGAAGTGGTGGCCCGCCTCGACGCGGTGGTCGTCGCGGGCGGGCCCGATGTCGAGCCCGTACGGTACGGAGCCGAGCGCCATCCACGTACCGGGCCGCCCGCGCGGGAGCGGGACGCGTGGGAACTCGCCCTGATCGGGGCGGCGTTGGCGTCCGGTACGCCGCTGCTCGGGATCTGCCGGGGCATGCAGCTGCTGAATGTCGCGCTCGGCGGCACGCTCGTCCAGCACCTGGAGGGCCACATCGGGTCCGTCGGCGTCCTGGGCACGCACACCGTGCGCCCGGTGCCGGGCACGCTGTACGCGTCGATCGTGCCGCGGGACTGCGACGTACCGACGTACCACCACCAGGCCGCCGACCGGCGCGGCGACGGCCTGGTGGTGTCGGCGTACGCGACGGACGGCACCCCCGAGGCCGTCGAACTGCCCGGCGCCGCCTGGGTCCTCGGCGTCCAGTGGCACCCGGAGATGGGCGAGGACCTGCGGGTGATGCGAGCCCTGGTCGCGGCCGCCGCAGACGGCCGGACCACGCCCTGACGGACAACCGGCACCACTCCTGCGGCCGCGCCATCGCCCCGCACCCCCATTCCAACCGCCACAGTGGACAGGTACGAGCGAGTCCGACGGCAGGAGGGAAACCGGCGTGACGACGGACGAGGCGCAGGCGCCCTTGCAGTGCCTGGTGACCGGAGCGAGCGGATACATCGGCGGACGGCTGGTGCCCGAACTGCTCGGCGCCGGGCACCAGGTGCGCTGCATGGCCCGTACACCCGAGAAACTGCGCGACTTCCCGTGGGCCGGGCAGGTGGAGACCGTACGGGGAGATGTGACCGACCCGGAGTCGACGGGCAGCGCGCTCAAGGGCATCGACGTCGCGTACTACCTGGTGCACGCGCTCAACACCGGCCGCGGCTTCGAGGACACCGACCGCAAAGCGGCCAAGGTCTTCGCCGAACAGGCGAAAGCGGCGGGCGTACGGCGCATCGTCTATCTGGGCGGGCTCACCCCGGCCCGCATCCCGGAGAGCGAGCTGTCCCCGCATCTGCGCTCCCGTACCGAGGTGGGCCGGATCCTGCTGGACTCCGGGGTGCCCACGGCCGTGCTGCGGGCCGCGGTCATCCTCGGATCGGGCTCGGCGTCCTTCGAGATGCTGCGGTATCTGACGGAGCGGCTGCCACTGATGGTGACACCCAGCTGGGTACGGACCCGGATCCAGCCCGTCGCCGTCCGCGACGTACTGCGCTGCCTGGTGGGCTGCGCGCGGCTGCCGTCGGAGCTGAACCGGACGTTCGACCTCGGTGGGCCCGATGTCCTCACCTACCGCGACATGATGCAGCGGTACGCGCGCGCGGCCGGGCTGCCGCGCAGACTGATCTTCCCCGTTCCGGTGCTCACGCCGTCGCTCTCCAGCCACTGGGTGGGCCTGGTGACGCCCGTACCTGCCTCCATCGCGCGCCCGCTGGCCGAGTCGCTGCGCCACGAGGTGGTGTGCCACGAGAACGACATCGCGCAGTACGTCCCCGAGCCGCCGGGCGGCCCGATCGGCTTCGACCGGGCGGTCGAGCTGGCCCTCAAGCGCGTGCAGGAGGCGGATGTCACCACCCGCTGGTCCTCCGCGTCGGTGGCCGGCGCGCCGAGCGACCCGTTGCCCACCGACCCCGACTGGGCGGGCGGCAGCCTCTACACGGACTCCCGTGAGCAGACCGTCGACGCGTCGCCCGAGAAGCTGTGGCGGGTGATCGAGGGCATCGGCGGCGAGAACGGCTGGTACTCCTTCCCGCTCGCCTGGGCCGTACGGGGCTGGCTGGACCGCCTGGTCGGCGGCGTCGGTCTGCGCCGCGGCCGCCGGGACGCGTCCCGCCTGCGCGTGGGCGACTCGCTCGACTTCTGGCGGGTGGAGGAGGTCGAGCAGGGCCGACTGCTCAGGCTGCGGGCGGAAATGCGGGTGCCGGGGCTGGCCTGGCTGGAACTGCGGGTCGAGACGGACGAGAAGGGCCGGACGGTATACCGGCAACGGGCCCTGTTCCATCCGCACGGGCTGGCGGGACACGCGTACTGGTGGAGCGTGGCGCCGTTCCACGGGGTGGTGTTCGGCGGGATGGCCCGCAACATCGCGGCGGCTGCGACGCGGTGACGGTGGCGGGTCACGTGGTTTCCTGCGGCGTCCACGGCGTCCTTGCCTTCGAGACCGCGGCGTCAGCTGTCTTCCCTTGCCGGTCGGGTGAGCGTCAGCAGGTCACGGGCGGGGCCCGTGGGGCGGGGCCCGGTCGGCCAGACCGCGCGCAGGTCACGACTGAGCCGAACGCCCTCGACCGGGATCTTGACGAGGCGGCGCGAGGCCAGCTCCTCCCCCAGCGCGAGCTCGCTCAGCACGCTGGGGCCCGCGCCGCTGACCGCGGCGGCCTTCACCGCGGTGGTGGAGGAGAGTTCGAGGAGGGGGTCAGCGAGGCCGCCGTGCCCGGCGAGGGCGGCGTCCAGGACCTGGCGGGTGCCCGAGCCGCGTTCGCGGAGGATGAGGTGGGCCTCGGCCAGTTCCCGCGCGGCCACCGGGCGGCGGCGCCGGGCCCACGGGTGGGTCGGGGCCGCGACCACCACGAGCCGGTCGTGGCCGATGACAACGCCGTCAAGACCGTCCGGCACGGCCAGGCCCTCGACGAAGCCCAGGTCGGCCTCACCGCTCAGCAGCCGCTGCGCGACCGCCGCGGAGTTGCCCGCGAGCAGGGAGACCGCGGTGCCGGGGCGCTGGCCACTGAGGGCGATCAGCCAGCCGGGCAGCAGGTACTCGGCGATCGTCATGCTGGCCGCGACCCGCAGCCGCGAGTCCCGCCGGCCGCGCAGCGCCTGCGCGCCCGCGTCGAAGGCCTCGGCCGCCTCCACGACCTGCCGGGCCCAGTCGGTGACGAGGGCGCCCGCGTCGGTGAGCCGCGAACCGCGGGGTGAGCGGTCCACCAGGGCGACGCCGAGCCGGCGTTCCATCGAGCGGATACGGCTGCTCGCCGCGGGCTGGGTGATGCCGAGCTCGCGCGCCGCCCGCCCGAGGCTGCCGAGCCGGGCGACGGCGAGCAGCAGCTCCATGGAGCCGAGGTCGGGCACCCGGTGCGCGAGGGGCGGCCGGTCACCGGAGCCGGGGTGATTCCCCGACGCGTCCGGCGATACGGACGGAGGGCGACCACCTCCCGAACCGGGACCCGAGGCCGAAGCCGGGCCCAAGCCTGAACCCGAGGCCGCCCTCGAACCCGACCCCGTGTCCGAGCCCGTCGCGTCGTCGACGCGCTGGTGTTCGCCGAAGCCTGGGTACGTCATAAAGCCAGCTTATGACCCCATAGAAGAATCGTCCCTGGTGGGGGCCGCTCCCGCCGAGGAAGGTGATCGCATGGCCATCTCCGCGCAGCCCCACCCCCTCCTCACGGCCACCCCGCGCCGCCCGGCCCTGCGCCATCTCGGCCCCAACTGGTACGCCACCGTCATGGGCACCGCCATCGTCGCCAACGCCGGCGCCGCGCTCCCCCTCGACGCCCCCGGTCTGCGCACGGCGTACACGATGGTCTGGGCGCTGTCCGTGCTGATGCTCGCCGCGCTCCTGCTGGCCCGCGCCGGGCACTGGGCCCGCCACGGAGACCAGGCCAGGACGCATCTGCTCGACCCGGCCGTCGCCCCGTTCTACGGGTGTCTGGCGATGGCGCTGCTCGCCGTCGGCGGCGGTACCGCTTCGGTCGGCGGGGATGTCGTCGGCGCCGGGGCGGCCCTCGCCGCCGCCGCGGCGCTGTGGTGCGCGGGAACGGCCGTCGGGCTGGCCGCCGCCGTCGTGATCCCATATCTGATGGTCGTACGCCACCGGGTCGACCCCGCAGGCGCCTCCCCGGTGTGGCTGCTGCCGGTCGTCTCGCCGATGGTCTCCGCCGCGCTCGGCCCGCAGCTGATACCGCACCTGCCCGAGGGCCAGTGGCGCGAGGCGATGCTGCTCGCCTGTTACGCGATGTTCGGGCTCAGCCTGCTGGCCACCCTGCTGATGCTCCCGCTGATATTCGCCCGTCTTGTCCACCACGGCCCACTGCCGCTCATCCTGACGCCGACGCTCTTTCTCGTCCTGGGGCCGCTCGGCCAGTCCACAACCGCCGTCAACACGCTCGCGGACGTCGCGCCGGGCGCGATCGGGGCGCCGTACGCGCACGCTCTCGGCGCGTTCGCCGTCCTCTACGGCGTGCCGGTGATGGGGTTCGCGCTGCTGTGGCTGGCGCTCGCCGCGGCACTGGTGGTCCGCGCGGTCCGCAACGGGATGACGTTCGCGATGACCTGGTGGGCCTTCACCTTCCCCGTCGGTACATGCGTGACGGGCGCCGCGGGTCTCGCCCGCCACACCGGGCTCGACGCCTTCGGCTGGCTCGCGGTGGCGCTGTACGCCGTACTCGTCACTGCGTGGGCGGTGGCTTCGGTCCATACGCTGCGCGGTCTGCTCGGCGGAGCGCTGCTCGCAGCACCGCCGACGCCTCGGCCAATGACGGCCCGTACCACGTGAGGTGGCGGCCGCTGACGAGCGCGGCCGGCAGCCCCGGGAAGGCCTCCGGCCCGTCGTCGGCCGTGAAGCGGTAGGGCTCGTCCGGCAGCACCACCAGGTCGGCCCCGGCCGCGCGCAGCTCGTCGAGCGGGATCCGCGGATAGCGCTCGGCGTGCCCGGCGTAGAGGTGGTCGACGCCCAGGCGGGCCAGCAGGTCCCCGGCGAAGGTGTCGCGGCCCAGGACCATCCACGGCCTGCGCCAGATCGGCACGACCGCCGTCAGCCGGGGCGCGGGGCCCACTTCGCCCCAGGCGTCGTGTGCGGCGTCGAGCCAGGCCGGGCGGGAGCGCAGCCCGCAGCCTTCGACCAGGACGCGTTCCAGCTCGTCGAGGGCCTCGGGCAGGTCGCGGACGACCGTGACCATGACGGTGAGGCCCGCCTGCCGCAGCGCGGCGAGATCCGGCTCCCGGTTCTCCTCCTCATTGGCGATGACGAGGTCGGGGGCGAGCCGCACGATCGCTTCGACGTCCGGGTTCTTGGTGCCCCCGATGCGTACGACGTCGAGGTCCGCCGGGTGGCTGCACCAGTCGGTCGCCCCGACGAGCAGCCCCGGCGCGCTCACGGCCACCGCCTCGGTCAGCGAGGGCACGAGCGAGACGACGCGCACGGCGGACCCGTCAGCCGCTGTGGCCGACGGTGCCTGCCGCGGCGACGATGAGGATGCGGGTGCCCGGCTCGGTGGCGCGCCACCGGTGCCGTACACCGCCGGACAGGAACAGCGTGTCGCCGCGCTCCAGCCGGTAGGCGCGGCCTTCGGCCTCCACCTCGGCGGCGCCGTCGGCGATGTACATCAGCTCGTCGCCGTGGTGCTGGAATTCGCGGCGGGTGTCCTGTTCGCCGGTGTATTCGGTGGCCTTCAGCTGGTGCCGGCCCCGCACCACGCACCGCACGCCGTCGGAGTTCCCGACGTCGTCGGTGGCCCGTACGACATCGACCATGAGCCCCGAGTCGGCCGCCGCGATCAGCTCGGCCACCGAAGTCTTCAGCGCCTCGGCCACCCGCTCCAGCGAGCGGGTGCTGGGGCGGGCCCGTTCGTTCTCGACCTGGCTGAGGAACGGCACCGAAAGACCGCTGCGGGCCGAGACCGTGGACAGGGTGAGTTCCAGGGCTTTGCGACGCCTCCGGACGGCCGTACCGACCCGAAGGGTTTCCTTGTCGTCCATCGCTCCGGCTCCTTCCCTGGCTCGTGGTCCGAACCGGCTGAGTGAAGCCTACGCAGCTTCACGCGACGGTTTCGTACATACGTCAGGGAAGGTGTCCCCATCGGACCGGACGGAGAACACGAGGGGGGTGGCATCACCACGTGGTGATGCCACCCCTCGGTGGTGTCGTGCACGGCGGCGAACGGTCAGCCGGTCGCCGGCGTCATCTTCTCCGCGATGCCCGGATTTTCCTTCATCCAGGCCTTCACGGCCTCTTCCTCATGGCCCGTGCCGCGCTTCTGGATCTCGTTCTCCAGACCGCCGAGCTGCTCCTCGGACAGCTTGAACTTCTTGAACCACTCGGTCAGCTGCGGGTAGTTCGTCGGGAAGTCCTTGTTGCCGATGATGTGCAGGCGGTCGCCCTCACCGAAGAGCTTCTTCGAGTCCTTGAGCTTGGTCATCTCGTACTCGTTGTACGCCCAGTGCGGGGTCCAAAGGATCACCGCGACGGGCTCCTTCTTGGCGTACGAGCGCTTCAGCTCGGCCAGCATGCCGGGCGTGGAGCCGTCGACGACCTTGTACTCCTTGTCCAGGCCGTAGCCGGGCAGGACGTTGGTCTTGAGGTTCTCCATCGTCGCGGTGCCGGGCTCGATGCCGATGATCCGGCCCTTGAACTTGTCGCCCTTGCCCTTGAGATCCTCAAGCGACTTGACGTCCTTGACGTACGACGGGACGGCGACCTCGATCGATGTCGGCCCGTACCAGGACCCGATGTCGGTCAGCTTGTCGCCGTACTTGTCCCAGTAGTTCTTCTGCGTGTACGGCAGCCAGCCGTCCAGCTGGACGTCGAGCTGGCCCCGGGACATCGCCGCGTACATGGGACCGACCTCGAACTGCTTGAGGTTGATCCGGTAGCCGCGCTCCTCCAGGACCGCCTTCCACAGGTACGTGGCGGCAATGTCCTCCTCCCAGGGGAACCAGGCCATCTCGACGGCGCGGTCACGCTCGTCCTTGCCGTTCGCGGCCTTGGACGTCTTGGCGACCGGGACCCATTTGTCGAGCAGGTCCGGGTTGTCCTTGAGCCAGGCGCGGACGGCCTCCTGCTCCTTGCCCTTGCCGGTCTCCTGGATCTTCGATTCAAGACCGGTGAGCTGCTTCTCGGTCATCTTGAAGTTCTTGATCCACTTGGCGACCGTGGGGTTCTCCTTGGAGAAGCCCTTGCGCGCCAGGGTGTGCACACCGTCGCCCTTGCCCCAGCTGGCCTTGGGGTCCTTGAGCTTCTTCAGGTCGAAGTCGCTGTACGCCCAGTGCGGCGACCACAGCGTGGTGACGATGGGCTCCTTCTTGGCGTACGCGCGCTTCAGCTCGGCCAGCATCGCGGGCGTGGCGCCGTCGACGACCTCGAACTCGCCCTCCAGGCCGTAGTCCTTGAGGACCTTGTCCTTGAGGAGCCCCATCATTCCGGCGCTCGGCTCAATGCCGATGATCTTGCCCTTGAACTTGCCGGACTTGCCCTTGAGGTCTTCGAGGGAGTCGATGCCCTTCACGTACGAGGGGACGCTCAGCTCCAGCGAGGTCGGGCCGAACCACGAGCCCATGTCCTCCAGCTTGTCCTGGTACTTCTTCCAGTACTTCTCGTGGGTGACCGGCAGCCACGAGTCGGTCTGGAGGTCGATCTGGCCGGCCGCCTGGCCGGTGTAGAGCGAGCCCGCCTCGTACTGCTTGGTATCGACCTCGTAGCCGCGCTGCTCCAGCATTTCCTTCCAGAGGAAGGTGGAGGCGATGCCTTCGTCCCACGGGATGTAGCCCATGGAGATCTTCTTGCCCTGGCCGACGTTCGAGGAGTCGGCGACGGACTTGGTCGAGGAGCCGCCGAAGAGGCCCATGCCGCCCGCGACCAGCGCGAGAACGACAACGCCCGCGATCGCGACGACCGGCTGCGGCCGGTAGCTCCAGATCTTCGAACCGCTCGACAGCGTCTGCGCCTTGGCGAGCGCGCGCCGGCCGAGCGGGGAGACCTGGTTGCCGAGCGCACCGGTCATCCGGTCCAGGTACATGGCCATGATGACGATGGACAGGCCGGCCTCGAAGCCGAGACCGACGTCGATGTTGCCCAGCGCGCGGTAGACCGCGCCACCGAGGCCGCCGCCGCCGACCATGCCGGCGATGACCACCATGGACAGGCCCAGCATGATGACCTGGTTGATGCCGGCCATGATCGTCGGCAGGGCGAGCGGGAGCTGGATACGCAGCAGGGTGTTGCGCGGCGTCGTGCCGAACGCCTCGGCGGCCTCCACGAGGTCACCGTCGACCTGACGGATGCCGAGCTCGGTCATCCGGACGCCGGGGGGCAGCGCGAAGATGATCGTGGCAACGATGCCGGGGACCGCGCCGACGCCGAAGAAGATGACGCCGGGGATCAGATACACCATGGCCGGCATGGTCTGCATGAAGTCCATGACGGGCCGGGTCACGGCGCTGACGGTCTTGGACCGCGAGGACCAGATGCCGAGCGGGATCGAGATCGCCAGGATGATCACGGTGGAGACGAGTACGAGCGACAGGGTCGACATGGCGTCGTCCCACAGTTCGACCGAGTCGATCAGCGCGAATCCGGCGAAGGCCAGCAGACCGGCGATCAGGCCGCGCAGCCACCAGGCGATGACGGCGAAGATACCGGCGAGGATCAGCGGCTCGGGCGCGGTGAGCGCGCCGGACACGGCGTCGTGCAGGCCGCCGACAACAGCGGTGATCGCGTCGAACAGCCAGGTGAAGTTCTCGATGAGCCACTCGACACCACTGTCGACCCACTCACCCAGGGGGAACCTAGGCACCGGCGATCACCTTGCTCACGGAGTTGACGCTCATGGGGACGACGGTGTCGGCGGAAGCCTTCGGCGCGTCTCCCGGAGTCATCGGCTCTCCGAGTACGGCGAGCAGCCGCGACCGCGGTACGACGCCGGTCAGCCTGCCGTCGGGGTCGATGACGGCGACGGGCGCGCTGCTGGTGGAGCAGGGGGTGAAGAGCTCGATGATCGGAGTGTCCGCGGTGACGGTGGCGGGCGCCGCCTTCAGGACGTCATCGGCGGTACGCAGCGACGCGCCCTCGTCGGTCCTCGTACCGAAGGCGGTGTCGGGGTCGGCCATGATGGCGCCCGCGGTGAGGACCCGTGAGCGGTCCACGTCCTGGGTGAAGGAGGCGACGTAGTCGTTGGCGGGGGTGACGAGGATGTCCTCGGCGGTGCCCATCTGGACTATTCGGCCGTCGCGCATGACCGCGATGCGGTCGCCGAGGCGCATGGCCTCGTTGAGGTCGTGGGTGATGAAGACGATGGTCTTCTTCAGCCGCTTCTGGAGCTCCAGGAGCTGGTCCTGCATGTCACGGCGGATCAGCGGGTCGAGGGCGCTGAACGACTCGTCCATGAGCAGCAGGTCGGCGTCGGTGGCCAGCGCGCGGGCGAGGCCCACACGCTGCTGCATGCCGCCGGACAGCTCGTCGGGCCAGGACTTCTCCCAGCCCTTGAGGCCGGCGAGTTCCAGGGCCTCGGTGGCGCGCTTCAGGCGCTCCTCGCGGGGAATACCCTGCACTTCGAGGCCGTAACCGACGTTCTCCAGGACGCTGCGGTGCGGGAAGAGCGCGAAGTGCTGGAAAACCATGCTGATCTTCGAAGAACGAACGCCGCGCAGCTCCGAAGGGCTCAGTGCGGTCAGGTCCTGGTCGTCGAAGAGCACCCGACCGGCGGTCGGCTCAAGCAGTCCGTTGAGCATGCGCAGCAGCGTGGACTTGCCTGATCCGGACAGACCCATGACAACGAATATCTGCCCTGGCTCCACGGTGAACGTGGCGTCGATCACCGCGGCGGTCGTACCCTCGGCCCGCAGCTCGTCACGGTCGGCTCCACTTTCGAGCTTCTGAACCGCGTCTTCGGGTCGTTTGCCGAACACCTTGTACAAGTGTTCAGCCTGCAGCCTGGACACATACACCTCACGCGTTGAACTGAAAACGGCCCACCACCCCCGCTCGGCAGGCCGTGGAGCGGCACGGATTCGGCCCGTTTCACCCATCAAGAAGTTGAAACCAAAATGGGGTCCGCTCCGACGCGGCACCTGCCCCCGCTTACACAGGTCAAACACAAGAGTGATCCACTTCACGCCGCCGCCTCTTGCGTCACGTACGGCATCATCGGAGGGTGACGCGACGCCTGATGCTCCTCGACACCGCTTCCCTCTACTACCGGGCCTATTTCGGGGTCCCCGACACCGTCCGCGCCCCCGACGGCACACCGGTCAACGCCGTGCGCGGACTGCTCGACTTCATCACCCGCCTCGTCCAGGACCACCACCCCGACGACCTCGTGGCCTGCATGGACGCCGACTGGCGGCCGCACTGGCGGGTCGAGCTGATCCCCTCCTACAAGGCGCACCGAGTGGCCGTGGAGACCGAGACGGGCCCCGACGAAGAGGCCACCCCGGACACGCTCGCGCCGCAGGTGCCGATCATCGAGGCGGTGCTCGACGCGGTCGGCATCGCCCGGGTCGGTGTCGCGACGTACGAGGCGGACGACGTGATCGGCACGCTCGCGGGCCGTGCGACCGGGCCGGTCGACATCGTCACCGGCGACCGCGACCTCTATCAGCTGGTCGACGACGCCCGCGGGGTACGGGTGCTCTATCCGCTCAAGGGCGTCGGCCAGCTCCAGGTCACCGACGAGGCGTGGCTCCGCCAGAAGTACGCGGTGGACGCCTCGGGGTACGTCGACTTCGCCCTCCTGCGCGGCGACCCGAGCGACGGACTGCCCGGCGTCCCCGGTATCGGCGAGAAGACCGCGGCCAAGCTGCTCGACACGTACGGCGACCTGGCCGGGATCATGGCCGCCGTCGGTGACCCGGCGTCGAAACTGACGCCGTCGCAGCGCAAGCGGCTTGACGAGTCGCGGGACTATGTCGCGGTCGCCCCCAAGGTGGTGCGCGTCGCCTCCGACGTGCCGCTGCCCGGCTTCGATCCGGCGCTGCCGACCGAGCCGCTCGATCCGGAGCTGCTCGACGCGCTGGCGGACCGGTGGGGGCTGGGCGGCGCCCTGCAGCGACTGCTCTCCACTCTGCGGACCTGAGTGCTAACTTAGGTAAGCCTAAGCAGACGAGCGTCAGGGGAGAAACCACCGTGGCAGAACGACCGGCCCGTAAGGCACCGCAGATTCACGAGGCACTGGTGACGCGCACCGAGCGGATCACCCCGCACATGGTGCGGGTCGTCCTCGGCGGTGAGGGCCTGGCCGGCTTCACCGTGGGCGAGTTCACCGACCACTACATCAAGGTGCTGTTCCCGGCCGCGGATGTGACGTACCCGGAGCCCTTCGACATGGCCCGCATCCGCGAGGAGTTCCCGTCGGAGCAGTGGCCGGCCACCCGGGCGTACACCGTGCGGAGCTGGGACGCGGCCGCGCGCGAGCTGGCCGTCGACTTTGTGGTGCACGGCGACGAGGGCCTGGCGGGGCCGTGGGCCGCGCTGGTCCGGCCGGGCGAGACCGTACGTTTCCTCGGCCCCGGCGGCGGCTACGTCCCGGACGCGGCGGCCGACTGGCACCTGTTGGTCGGCGACGAGAGTGCGCTGCCCGCGATCGCCGCCTCGCTGGAGCGGATGCAGGCCGGAGCAGTGGTGCACGCCTTCGTCGAGGTGGCGGACGCCGAGGAGGAGCAGAAGATCGTCACGCCCGACGGCGTCGAGGTCACCTGGCTGCACCGAGGTGACAACCCGGTGGGCGACAGCCTGGTCGCCGCCGTGCGCGGTCTCGACTTCCCGGCGGGCGACGTCCAGGCCTTTGTGCACGGTGAGGCGGGCTTCGTGAAGGATCTCCGCCGCCATCTGCGCATCGAGCGGGCGATCCCGCGCGAGCGGCTCTCGATCTCCGGCTACTGGCGCCTCGGCCAGGACGATGACGCCTGGCGCGCGGCGAAGCGGGAGTGGAACGAGCAGGTGGAGCGCGAGCAGGAGAGCGCGGCCTGACTCGGGCCTCGGACACGTTCGGATTCTGGAGTACGCCCCTGAGCCCCGCCGCCTGGATGTCCAGCTTGGCCACCCGCTCTTCGAGCAGCTCCGCCACCTCGTCCGGCGGCAGCGCGCCACCGGCGAGAGCGCGGTCTCGAAGCGCGGGAATTCGCCCGGGGGTACGGCGAGCAGGTCGGACAGCCAGTTCAGCATCTCCTCACGGCCCGCTCCGGCGAGGCCGCAGAGCGTCCGCTCGGGGCGGTTGCCCTGACGCTGGACCTCCGCGACCTCAGACACGGCCAACCACGATGTATCGCGAGTTTTTTGGGAGCTGTGGAACCATCTCCACAACAATCCGAACCTGGACCAATCCAAGGCCGCCGCGGCTCCGAATATGTCGTGAAGCCTGTCCTGGGGACCGGTCCGCACCTGGAGGAACTTCGCGTGAAAGAAGCCGTGCACATCGGGGGCATCGCCTCGGCGGGGCCTGATCTGCAGGAATTGCTCGGCATGGTGGCCCGCGGTGACCGCGACGCCTTCAGCCAGGTCTATGACGCGGTCTGCGGGCCCGTCATGGGGCTGGTACGCGCTGTGCTCCGCGACCCCGCCCAGTCGGAGGAAGTCACTCAGGAAGTGCTGATCGAGCTGTGGCGGACCGCAGCCCGCTTCCAGCCCACCCGTGGCTCCGCCATGACCTGGGTGCTCACCCTCGCCCACCGGCGGGCCGTGGACCGGGTGCGCTCGGCCCAGGCGTCGTCGGACCGTGAGCACCGGGCGGCGCTGCTGGACCGGACGCCGGCCTTCGACGAGGTCATCGAAGAGGTGGAGAGCCGCCTCGAACGTGAACAGGTGCGGCACTGTCTGCGTACTCTCACCGAACTGCAACGGCAGTCGGTGACGCTCGCCTACTACCGGGGGCTCGCCTACAGGGAAGTCGCCGAACTACTGGCCGTACCACTCGGCACGGTCAAGACACGCCTGCGCGACGGGCTCATCCGGCTGCGCGACTGCCTGGGGGTCAGCACATGAGCACGGCGGAACTACACACGCTGACCGGCGCGTACGCGCTGCACGCACTGGCCTCCGACGAGCGCGCGGAATTCGAGCGGCACCTGGAGGACTGCCCGGCCTGCACCCAGGAGGTCGCCGAACTGACCGCCACGGCGGCCCGATTGGGTCTGGCCATGACCCGGACGCCGCCCGCCACGCTCAAAGAACAGGTGATGCGGCAGATCTCCGCCGAGCGCCAGGAGCCTCCCAGGGTCCCGCGCCCCGCCCCGGCGACCGGCGCACACCGGGCGCGCGCCCTCCCCCGCTTCGCGCTGGCCGCCTGTCTGGCCGCGGCTGCCGCGTTCGGCGGGATCGCGGTGTGGCAGAACCAGGAGGCCCGGGACGCGCGGGACCAGGCCCAGCAGTCGCAGCAGCAGGCCGAGGCGCTGGCCTCGGTGCTCGCCGCGCCGGACGCCAAGGTCAGCACCGGGAAATTGACGGATGGCGCGACCGGCACCGTGGTCGTATCGCGCGACCGGAACAAGGCGGCCTTCCTGGCTTCCGGGATGCCCAAGCCGCCCAGCGGCAAGGTCTACCAGCTGTGGTTCAACGACAAGGGCGCCATGCGCTCGGCCGGCCTGATGGACCCCTCGTCCACCTCAGGCGGCGTCCTGATGAACGGGCCGGTCGACGCGGCCTCGGGCATAGGCATCACGGTCGAACCGTCGGGCGGCTCGCCCGAGCCGACCTCCGATCCGCTGGCCCTGATGAACTTCCCGACCGCGTAACCGGCCGACCGGGCCGCGCAGCGGCGCTACAGAACAGCGCGAAGAAGGAAATGGAACCCGCTCATGAGTGTCGCCCTGGTGCTCTTCACCTCCGATCTGCGCGTGCACGACCAGCCGGTACTGCAGGCCGGCCTGCGCGCCGCGGACGAGATCGTCCCCCTCTTCGTGCTGGACCCGGGCGTGCGCAAGGCGGGCTTCGACGCCCCCAACCGCCGCGCCTTCCTGGCCGATTGCCTGGCCGGCCTGGATGCCGCACTGCGCGAGCGGGGCGGGCGGCTGGTGATCCGGGCCGGCGACGTGGTGGAGCAGGTCTGCCGGGTGGTGACGGAGAGCGGGGCACGTGAGGTGCATGTCGCGGCCGGCGTGAGCGGCTACGCGCTGCGCCGGGCGGAGGCGCTGCGCACCGCCCTGGCGCCCCTGCGGTGTGCGCTGCTCGTGCACGACGCCGTGATCACGGCGCTGCCGCCGGGGCGGGTCACCCCGGCGGGCCGTGACCACTTCGCGGTGTTCACGCCGTACTTCCGCAAGTGGGAGGCGGCCGGGGCGCGCGAGACCCTGGCCGCTCCGCGCACCGTGCGGGTCCCGGAGATCGCCGGCCGCCCACTGCCCGCGCGCGACGCCGTCACCGGGGTCTCCCCGGGGCTCGTGCTGGGCGGTGAGCGCCAGGCCCGCGCTCTGCTGCGCGGCTGGCTGGCGGACGCCGTCACGGCGTACGAGGAGCGCCACGACGACCTGCCCGGCGACGCCACTTCGCGGCTCTCGCCCTACCTGCACTTCGGATGCCTGTCGGCGGCCGAGCTGGTCCACCGGGCGCGGAGCAAGGGCGGTCCTGGCGCGGAGGCCTTCGTACGGCAGCTGGCCTGGCGGGACTTCCACCACCAGGTCCTCGCGGCCCGTCCGGCCGCCGCGTGGACCGACTACCGCACACGCGGCGACCACTGGCGTGCGGACAACGAGGAGATCACCGCCTGGCAGCAGGGCCGCACCGGGTATCCGGTGGTGGACGCGGCCATGCGCCAGTTGCTGCACGAGGGCTGGATGCACAACCGGGGCCGTCTCCTGGTGGCGAGCTTCCTGACCAAGACGCTGTACGTGGACTGGCGGATCGGCGCCCGCCACTTCCTGGATCTCCTGGTGGACGGGGACCTCGCGAACAACCAGCTCAACTGGCAGTGGGCGGCGGGCACCGGCACCGACACCCGCCCCAACCGCATCCTCAACCCGCTCGCCCAGGCCAAGCGATTCGACCCCCGGGGCGACTACGTACGACGCTGGGTACCCGAGCTGGCCGAGCTCGCCGGTGCGGCCGTCCACCAGCCGTGGAAGCTCCCGGCGACCGACCGCGCCCGCCTCGGCTATCCGGAGCCGATCGTGGACCTCGCGGACGGCCGGAGCAGGTTCGAGCAGGCACGCGGCCTGGGCTGACGCCACGGGCGAATTTCTCGCTCGGCGGTACGAGAAGTAATTCCTTCGAGGGAACGACCAATCCGCGGGCGGCCCGGCCCCGAATAACGGGTGTGAGCCAAGATCAGGAAGTTCCGGCAGCGCGGGGCAGTGCCCCGGGCAGGACCGCGCGCCCGGCGCGTGTCGGCCCCGCCGCTCCGGGCGGATCGATCACGGACCTTCTGCTGCGCGAGGACCGGCGTGGAGCCGCTCCCGCAGGGCGGCCGTCCAGCCGTCCGGATGCCCACCCGGTGCACGGCGCGACCGAGGCGCGGGTGTGGCCCACAGCAGGTGGTCCCCCGTGACATAGGCCCACCGGCAACGCGCCGCAGCACGCCTCTCCCGTACCCGTCACCCCCCTCAAGGAGTACGTCATGAACACTCTTCGCATCCGCCGCGCCGCCATCGCGGTTGCCGCCGCCGCAGTCCTTCCGCTGTCGCTGACGGCCTGCTCAAGCGACGACGGCTCCGACACCAAGGCCGACTCGACGCCGACCGCCGCCGAGGAGAAGACGACCCCGCCCGCCGACGACGCCACCATGACGGACAAGCCCTTCGGCGCCGCCTGCGCCGGCGTCCCGGCCGACGGCGCGGGCAGCTTCGACGGCATGGCCAAGGACCCCGTCGCCACCGCCGCATCGAACAACCCCGAGCTGTCCACCCTGGTCACCGCCGTCAAGAAGGCCGGCCTCGTCGACACACTCAACAACGCCGAGAACATCACCGTGTTCGCGCCGACCAACGCCGCCTTCGCGAAGATCCCGAAGGCCGACCTCGACAAGGTCCTCGCCGACAAGGCCACCCTCACCAAGATCCTCACCTACCACGTCGTCGGTGAGAAGCTCGCCCCCAAGCAGCTCGAAAAGGGCACCTACCCCACCCTCCAGAAGAGCACCCTCACCACCGCGGGCTCCGGCGAGTCCTACACCGTCAACGACACCTCCAAGGTCGTCTGCGGCAATGTCCCCACCGCCAACGCCACCGTCTACATCGTCGACACCGTCCTGATGCCCAAGTAGTAGGCAACAGCAGGCGTTGTACGCAGCTGTAGGCCTGCAACGCCTGATGCCGGAACAACCGGCGTACGACGCCCAGCTGTCCCCGCCACCCTTACGCTTGCCCGATGAACCTGATGAACCGGGCGGACCGGGTAGTGGGGACAGTCGTCGGTTCGGCGGTCGGGGACGCGCTCGGCGCGCCCTTCGAGTTCGGACTCGCGGGGGCGCTCTCCGAGCGCTTTCCCGACGGCGTGGCCACGATGTGCGGGGGTGGTGGCTGGGACCCCGGCGAGGCCACCGACGACACGCAGATGGCGGTGCTCATCGGGGAGTCCCTGCTGGAGTACGGCGGCCTGGAACTGCCCGACATCTTCCGGCGGTTCCAGCGCTGGGCCGCAGCCGAGCCCAAGGACATCGGGCTCCAGACGGAGGACGTCCTGACCAACGGCGAGCCGTGGGACTTCGCGGCGGCGCTGCATTTCCAGCTCAACGGGCGTGCCGCGGGCAACGGTTCACTGATGCGGGCCGCCACCTCTGCCGTGTACTTCGCCGGGGCGGGCCAGGAAGCCACGATGGACGCCGCCCGGCGCACAGCGGCCCTCACCCACGGGGATCGCGCGGCCTGGGAAGGCACCGCCGTCTTCCACGACCTGGTACGGGTCGCCCTGGACGGCGCCGATCCGCTCGCCGCAGTCCCGGGCGCCCTCGCGCTCGTCCACCCGGATCACCGTGCCCGGTGGGCCACCGTGCTCGCGCCCGGCTGGCACCCGGACGACGCCACCGAGTTCAACGGCGCGGTGTGGCCGTGCCTCGGCTCAGCGCTGTGGGCACTGCGCACGACCGGCGGCTTCGAGGACGCGCTGTGCGCCGCGATCGACCTGGGTGGGGACACCGACACGGTGGCGGCGGTCACGGGCGGCCTCGCGGGCGCGGTGTACGGCGCAGCAGCCATCCCCGAGCGGTGGACCGGGCCGCTGCATGTGCCGCTGCCCGGGTACGACGGGCGCGTGCTGCGCGCCCCGGCGCTCGCCGAACTCGCCCTGCGGCTGGCCTGATCCCAGCTACCTCGCCCGTACCGTCGCCCGCACCTCCCGGTCCGGCTGGAGCGTCAGCGACGGTACGGGCCGTATCTCACCGGGGTCGACGTCCAGGTCGAACCGCCGCGCGAGGACGGCCAGGATCAGCACCGCCTCCACCATGGCGAAGCGCGCGCCGAGGCAGACCCGCGGGCCGCCCCCGAACGGGAACCAGGCGTACTCCGGTATGTCCTCGCCGCTCTCGGCGTCCCAGCGCTCCGGCCGGAACTCCTCGGGCTCCGGGAACCACCGCGCGTCCCGCTGCGTGACCCACTGGCTGCACCACACCCTGGTCCCCGGCGCCACCGGCAGTCCGCCGATCCGGGCGCCGACCTTGGCCACCCCGGTGAGCAGCCAGATCGTCGGATACAGCCGCAGGGTCTCCTTCACCACCGCCTGGGCGTAGGTGAGCTTCGCGAAGTCGTCGAAGTCCGGCTCCCGGTGGCCGAGCACCCGATCCAGCTCCTCGGCGAGGGCGGCCCGCACCCGTGGATTGCGCGCGAGCAGGTACCAGGCCCACACCAGGGTGCTGCTGGTCGTCTCGTGCCCGGCGATGTACAGGGTGACGGTCTCGTCGCGGATCTCCTCGTCCGAGAGGCGGGCCCCGGTCTCGTCCTGCGCGGCGAGGAGCCGGCTCAGCAGATCGGGCCGTTCACCGTCGCCGTTCCGGTGCCGCGCGACCACCTGGGCGACCTCCGCGTCGATGACAGCCGCGGCGCGCTTGATGCGGGCCCGCCCCGGTGTCGGCAACCAGTCGGGCAACAGCGCCCCGATTCCGCTGAACTCCGCGCCTATCTCCCGCTGCGCCACATCCATCGCCCGGCCGATCGCCTCGGCGTCGGCCGCGGCGCCGGTGCCGAAGATGGTACGTACGGCGATCCGCTGAGTCAGGGCCGCCATCTCCCGCTTGATGTCTACACGCTCACCGTCCGACCAGCCGTCGGCGAGCTCAACGGCGCACTCCGCCATCGTGGTCGCGTAGGACCGTACCTGCTTGGGCCGGACCGACGGCTGCACCAACGACCGCTTGCGCCGCCAGTCGGGGCCACGGGCCACGATCACGCCGTTGCCCATCAACGTCCGGAACGCGATGCCCAGTTCGGGCTGGTCAAAGCTCCGCTCGACCTCCGTGATCAGCTCACCGACGAGCTGCGGATCGGCGAGAAACAGACACGGCGTGCGGCCGAACCGCCACCGCACCATGTCCCCGTGCGCCCGCAACCGTTCGAAAAAGGCCAGCGGGTTCTTACCGAACTGCGGCAGGTTGCCGAGGAACGGCAGCCCGCGCGGCCCCGGCACGGACCGGTACTCCTGCAGCTGTACGTCGACGGCCGCACCGGCATCCGTGGTCATGTTGGGGTCTCCCCTGCTCGGGTGGCGCGCATCGGGTGCTGCGCGCGACTGACCCCATCGAAGCCGACGGGTCGGACACTCCACCAGCCCCTGTGGACAACCGAGTTGGCCGGATGGCTGGTTGCCGCCCCTCCCCGCGCGAAAACGCCGGTGCTCCGGGCCGGACTCAGCCCACCGACGAATACGCGACGACACCACGCAGCACGGCTTCGACCGCCTTGCGGGCGTTCTTCGCGACCGTGCTGCCGTCGTGCGGCGCGGCCGCCGCGACCTGGCCCAGCACATCGATGACCTGCTTGCACCAGCGGACGAAGTCGCCGGCCGGCATCTCGGCCTCGCGCAGCACTTCGTCGAGCCCCTTGCCGGAGGCCCACATGAACACCGCCCAGGCGAAGCCGAGATCGGGCTCGCGCTGCCCGACCCCCTCCGTCTGGTTGATCTCATGGTCCTCCTCCAGGGCGTCGAGCCTGCCCCAGATGCGGACCATTTCGGCCATGGCGGTCTTCGCGGGCCCCGTGGGCAGCTTGGGCGCGGCCGCGTCGTCCGACTGCCGCGCCTCGTACACCAGGGCAGAGACGCACGCGGCCAACTCGGCCGGGCTGAGCCCCTCCCACACACCCTCGCGCAGGCACTCGGAAGCCAGCAGGTCGAGCTCGCCGTACAGCCTGGCGAGCCGCTTGCCGTGCTCGGTGGCCTTGTCGCCGCGCAGATAGTCGAGCTCGGTCAGCAGGGCGTAGATCCGGTCGAAGGTACGGGCGATGGTGTTCGTCCGCCCCTCGATGCGCCGCTCCAGCTGCCGCGTGTCCCGCTGCAGCCGGTAGAAGCGCTCGGCCCAACGGGCGTGGTCCTCGCGCTCGTCGCAGCCGTGGCAGGGGTGCGCCCGCAGGGCCGTGCGCAGCCGGGCGATCTCACGGTCGTCGGCCGCGGCCGCCCGCGGCCTGCGGTGCCGGTCAGGGTCGATGTGCGCGGCCTTGGTGCGCAGCGCGGACGCCAGGTCGCGGCGCGACTGCGGGCTGCGCGCGTTGAAGGACTTGGGGATCCGCATCCGCTCCAGCGGCTCGACGGGCACCGGGAAGTCGATCGAAGCGAGCCGCTTGACCTGCCGCTCGGCGGTGATCACCAGGGGCCGGGGCCCGTCGTGGTGCTCCATCCCGCGGTGCCCGTTGGCGCGCCCGGCAGGCAGCCCCGGGTCGAGCACCAGCGCCAGACCGGCGAACTTGCCGGTCGGCACATGAATGACGTCGCCGATCTTGAGCTTCTCCAGCGAGTTCGCCGCGGCGGCCCTGCGCTGCGTCACACCCTGCTTGGCCAGCTCGGTCTCACGGTCCTTGAGCTCGCGGCGCATCCGCGCGTACTCCTCGAAGTCCCCCAGGTGGCAGGTCATGCCCTCCCGGTAGCCCTCGATGCCCTCTTCGTTCTTCTGGACCTGCTTCGAGATCCCGACGACCGACTTGTCCGCCTGGAACTGCGCGAACGACGTCTCAAGCAGCTCGCGCGAGCGGTGCTGCCCGAACTGCCGCACCAGGTTGACGGCCATGTTGTACGACGGCTTGAAGCTGGACCTGAGCGGATAGGTGCGCGTCCCGGCGAGGCCGGCCAGCGCGCCCGGGTCCATGGCGCGCTGCCACAGCACCACCGCGTGGCCCTCGACGTCGATGCCGCGCCGCCCGGCGCGGCCCGTCAGCTGGGTGTACTCGCCGGGTGTGATGTCGGCGTGCTGCTCGCCGTTCCACTTGACGAGCTTCTCCAACACCACTGATCTGGCGGGCATGTTGATGCCGAGTGCGAGGGTCTCCGTCGCGAAGACGGCCTTGACGAGGTTCTTGACGAACAGCTCCTCGACGACCTCCTTGAAGGTCGGCAGCATGCCCGCGTGGTGTGCGGCGATGCCCCGCTCCAGGCCTTCGAGCCAGTCGTAGTACCCGAGGACATGCAGGTCCTCGTTGGGGATCGACGCCGTGCGCGCCTCGACGATCTCGCGCACCCGTCGGCGCCCGTCCTCGTCGTTGAGCCGCAGGCCCGCGAACAGGCACTGCTTCACGGCGGCCTCGCAGCCCGCGCGGCTGAAGATGAAGGTGATCGCGGGCAGCAGCCCCGCGGAGTCGAGCCGCTCGATGACCTCGGGCCTGGCGGGCGTCCAGATGCGGCCGCTCGCCCTGCGCTCCCGCTCCCGGTCGGCATCGCGCGGCTCCCTGCCGCGACGGCCGCGCGCGTGGAACGTGGTGCTGTTCTCCGTCCGGGCCATGCGCATCAGGTCGGGGTTGACCTCGCGCCTGCCGCCCCTGCCGTCGTCGGACTCCTCGAAGAGGTCGTACATCTTGCGCCCGGCGAGCACGTGTTGCCAAAGTGGCACGGGCCGGTGCTCGGAGACGATCACCTCGGTGTCACCGCGGACGGTGTCCAACCAGTCGCCGAACTCCTCGGCGTTGGACACGGTCGCCGACAGCGAGACCAGCGTCACCGACTCGGGAAGGTGGATGATCACCTCCTCCCACACGGCTCCGCGGAAACGGTCGGAGAGGTAGTGCACCTCGTCCATCACCACATAGCCGAGCCCGCGCAGCGACTGCGAGCCCGCGTACAGCATGTTCCGCAGGACCTCGGTGGTCATGACGACCACCGGGGCATCGGAGTTGACGCTGTTGTCACCGGTCAGCAGGCCGACCTTGTCGGCGCCGTAACGCCTGACGAAGTCCTGGAACTTCTGGTTGGACAGCGCCTTGATGGGCGTGGTGTAGAAACACTTGCGGCCCTCGGCGAGCGCCAGGTGCACGGCGAACTCACCGACGATCGTCTTGCCCGAGCCGGTCGGGGCGGCGACGAGCACGCCCTTGCCTGACTCAAGGGCCTTGCACGCCTCGATCTGGAACGGGTCCAGATCGAAGTCGTACAGCTCACGGAAGGGTGCGAGCGCGGTGGCCTGCTCGGCGGTGCGCGCGCGAGCTGCGGCGTACCGCTCAGCTGGGGAGAGGTCCTCTGTCATCTTGTTCAAGAGCCTACCCGCCAGGTATGACACTCAGCCCGATCTTTATGGACGGGCTGAGACACCCTTGTTGGGCGGTGGATCAGGTGGCGTCGTCGTACCCGTTCAGCTGCTTCGGCCGCGGCCCGCCGCTCGGCGCGCCCGCCTTTTCGGGCAACGCACGCGACGCCGGGACTGTCTCGACCGCCTCGACGCCACCGACCGCCTCGGGCGTGAGATCAAGATCGGACGCCTCGTCGTCGTCCAGCTCCGTGTCGGGGTTGTTGCGCCTGCGGCGTCGGTCGTTGGCCAGTGAGAACGCGACGGCCATGAAGTACAGGACGGTGATCGGACCGGCCAGGGCGAGCATGCCGATCGGGTCGGTGGTGGGAGTGATCACCGCGCCGAAGACGAAGACGCCCATGATGACGCCGCGCCACCAGCGGACCATACGACGGCCGCTGAGGATGCCGGTGATGTTGAGCATCACCAGGACCAGCGGCAGCTCGAAGGCGAGTCCGAAGACGAGCACCATGCGCAGCGTGAAGTCGAGTACGTCGCCGAGCGACAGGATGTTCGCCGAACCGGGCGGGGTGAGGCTGATGAGCACCTTCACGCTGACCGGGAGGATGAGGTAGGCGAGGTAGGCGCCCGCCGAGAAGAGCGGTACGGCGGCGCCGACGAAGGCGTACGTGTACTTCTTCTCGGTCTTGTGCAGCCCGGGGGCGATGAAGGCCCAGAGCTGGTAGAGCCAGACCGGACTCGCGACGACGAGACCGGCCGTGAGGCTGAGCTGGATCGTCACGCTGAAGGGCGCCATCAACGTATTGAAGGAGACGATCGCGCAGTTACCACCGTCGCTCGTGACGCCCGGGGGGCACTTCGGCACCGAGTCCGTCAGGAACTCCATGAGGTCCTCGCTGTACACGAGGGCCACAATCGTGACCGCCATGATCGCGAGCAGACCCTTGGCAAGCCGGTTGCGGAGCTCACGCAGGTGTTCCACGAGGGGCATGCGCCCCTCGGGATCCTTCTCCGACTTGCGGGCAGTCTTGAGCAACCCACGTCCTCATCTCGTGCGGCAGGCGGTCACCGGTCAAGGTGCCTGCGGCGGCCCAGGTCTCAGCGCTTGCTGGTGTCGGTCGGCTCGTTCACGGGACGCGAGCTGGTCACGTCGCCGGGAGCGGCCTGGATCGTGCGCGGCGGAGTCTGGACGGTCTGGTCCGGGGTGGCACCCGGGGCCGGCGGGTCGGCCGGGGCGCTGGGGTCGTCGTCCTTCTTCATCGCCTTGGCCTCGCTCTTGAGGATGCGGGCAGACTTGCCCAGCGAGCGCGCCATGTCCGGAAGCTTCTTGGCCCCGAACAGCAGGATGATGATGACGAGGATGAGGATGATCTCGGTGGGGCCGAGCCTACCCATAGCTGATTACCTTCTTCACCGAGGCGACAGGGGGTCTGGTGCTCGACCGGCCGGACACTTGTCCGGTCGCCGCGCTGGCTGCGATCGTAACCCGTAGGGGTAAACACAGGGCAATGCCCGCGCGTACTACGGATTGCGGCCCGCGCCTCGCTGACAGGGCCGCCATCTGCAGGATACCGCCCAGGTCCTGGCCGGTGGAGGGCGCGTGCGCTACCGCAGCGTCTCGCCGGTACGGGCCAGATCCTCCGCCGCCCGCTCCAGATTCTCGGCGGCCCGGTTGATCTGCTGCGAGGTGTCGGCGACCTGGGTGCCCAGGCGCTGGACCTCAAGGAAGACCTTGACCGCCAGGACGCCGAGCACGGCGAGACCACAGAAACCAAGAGCGATTGCGAGCATCGGCCAGAGCATGCGCAGAGCCTAGACGCTCAGAACGTGGAGTGGAGGCGCAGTGTCCGTACGCCGCCCACGGTGAGGAGCTCCACGATGCGCTCACCGGCCGGCTTGCGCACCGCGACGCCGCACTCCGGGCAGGTGAAGGCGTAGAAGGTCTTGCGGTGGCTGGCGCCGATGGCCAGCCGCAGCGAGCCCGCCGACAGCTCGACGCGGGCACGGCAGTCCGGGCAGGCCGCCTTGAAGAGGACCGGGCCCACCGCGGTGGTCGTTCCGGGCACCATCGAAATCTCTCCGTTCTCCTTAAACCTGCTTACGTCACCCGCTTACGCCTGCCCGCTTACGCCTGCCCGTCGTAGGCGGTGAGCGCCTCGCGCGCCGCCTGACGTGCGCTGACCGCCAGATATCCGGGCGCCACGATGTGCCCGTCCCTGCCGAGCCGCAGCGCGAGGCGCCGCAGCGAGGCCGGATCGGGGGTGCGCAGCGTGATCCGCAGACCGCCGTCGGGCAGCTCCTCGGCGCTGTCGTGCGGGTAGTACTCGGCCACCCAGCGGCCGCCGGGGCCGACCTGCACCACGACCTCCGGGTCGTCCGCCGCGGGCTGCACAAGCCCCTCCGAGAGGTCACGCAGCTCGATCTCGGGCGGTACGGACGGTTCGTCGAGCAGCTTGATCTCGGCGACCCGGTCGAGGCGGAACGTACGCCGCGCCTCGGAGAGCCTGCACCAGGCCTCCATGTACGTGTGGCCCACCGCGAAGAGCCTGATCGGGTCGACCTCGCGCTCGGTCAGCTCGTCGCGCGCCGGTGAGTAGTAGCGCAGCCACAGCCGGCGCCGCTCGGAGATCGCCCGGTCGACGTCGGCGAAGACCCCGCCCTCGGACTCGAAGGTCACCGAGAGGCGGGAGCTGGCGCTCGCCTCCTCGCCCGCCGCGGCCTCCAGCTTCGCCGTGGCGCGCAGCAGTGCCTGCCGGTCGCCCTCACGCAGTCCGGGCAGGGTGGAGACGGCGCGGGCGGCGACGAGCAGCGCGGTGGCCTCGTCGGCGGCGAGCTTCAGCGGCTCAGCGACATCGTCGGGGTTGTGCCACCAGATGCGGTCACCGTCGGTGTCGATGTCCAGCAGGTCACCGCCCCGGAAGCTGGTGCCGCACATGGGCAGCACATCCAGGTCGGAGATCAGCTCGTCCTCGGTGATCCCGAAGGCGCGGGCGACATCGGTGACGTGGGCGCCGGGGCGCTCGCGCAGATAGGTCACCAGCGAGAGCATGCGGCGGGTCTGGTCGATCGCGTTCGTGGCCATGAAGTACGTGTCCCCCTCGGTCCTGCTAGTCCTTGGCCACGGCGCGCAGCCGGTCCACGACGTCCGCCCGCAGATCAGCGGGCTCCAGTACAACCACGTCCGGGCCGAATTCGACGAGCCAGGCGTCGAGCCCGTGCCCGTACGGGATGGCCAGTTCGTCCCAGCCGCCGCCGAGGTCGCGCACGGCGGTGGAGCGGGCGCGCAGCGGGTAGCCGGAGCCGGAGCGCAGCTTGATCAGCGCGGTACGGGTCGCGGTCTCCCCCGCCCAGCTCTCGACCGTCTCGCGCACCGTCACCACGTCCGGCACGGGCGCGGTGAACGCGCCGGTGCGTGAACGGACCTTCCCGGTGATCCGGGAGAGCCTGAAGACGCGCTCGGCGCTGCGGTCGCGGTCCCAGCCCGCGAGGTACCAGTGGCCGCGCCAGCACTCCAGCGTCCACGGCTCCACATGCCGGGTCTCGGGGCGGGCCGCGGTGGCCTTGCGGTAGTCGAAGACGACGGTGCGGCGGTCGCGGCAGGCGAGCATCAGCGGCTCGAAGGCCGCCTCGTGCACCGGGATCCGCGGCTCCAGGGCGCTGTGGTGGACCGCGTACGGGTCGTCCGCCTCCGGCATCCCGGCCGCGCGCAGCTTCTGCAGGGCGCCGCTGGCGGCGCCGGCCAGCCTGGCCTGCTGCCAGACCTTCGCGGCGAGGGTGAGCGCGGCGGCCTCTTCGGCGTCGAGGGTGATGGCGGGCAGCCGGTTGCTGTCGCGGCGGGCGAGGTAGCCGGTGTCGCCGTCGAGATTCTCGACGGTGTCGATGACCAGACCGAGTTCGCGCAGATCGTCCTTGTCGCGCTCGAACATCCGGTTGAAGGAGTCGTCCGTACTGGCTTCCAGGTAAGCCTCGATGGACCCCCGCAGTTCCCGCTTGCTGAGCGGGCGCCGGGTCCCGAGCAGGCACAGCGCCAGATTCATCAACCGTTCGGCCTTGGCAATCGCCATCGGCACCCTCTCTCTTGCTCTACGACCGTTGACCGTACCGCCCCGGGGTGTCGCGGCAAAAGCCGAGGGCCCGCGCCACAAGGCGCGGGCCCTCGTACCGCTACCGGTCGATCAGGCCGCGACGAGGTCGCAGACGAAGATCAGCGTCTCGCCCGGGGCGATGACGCCGCCACCCGCGCCGCGGTCGCCGTACGCGAGGTGCGCGGGGATGGTCAGCTTGCGACGGCCGCCGACCTTCATGCCCTGCATGCCCTGGTCCCAGCCGGCGATGACCTGGCCGGCACCGAGCTGGAACGACAGCGGGGCGCCGCGGTTCCAGCTGGCGTCGAACTCTTCGCCGGTGGAGAAGGCGACACCCACGTAGTGGACCTTGATGGTGGCGCCCGCCTTGGCCTCCGCGCCGTCGCCCTCCCAGATTTCCTTGATCTCAAGGTCGGCCGGGGCCTGACCTTCCGGGAAGTCGATCTCGGGCTTCTCGATGCTCACGAAAGTGCTCCTACGAATGAATCTTGTGGACAACCGAACCAGTCTGCCACGGGCGGACGGACGGTACGGGCCGGACAGGACCGGGGACGAGCGGCTCAGACAGTGTCGATGATGTCGACGACGAAGAGCAGGTTGTTCTTGGCCAGCTCACTCTGCGGGTTCGAGCCGTACGCCTGGGCGGCGGGAATGCTCAGCAGGACACGGTCGCCGATGTGCTTGCCGACCAGGCCCTTGTCCCAGCCCGGGATGACCGCGCCGGCACCGATCTGGAAGCCGGTGGCGCCACCGTGGTCCCAGGACGAGTCGAACTTCTTGCCGTCCTCCCACTTCACGCCGGTGTACTGCGCGACGAGGCCCTGACCCGCCTTGACCTCGGCGCCGGTGCCCTTGATCAGAACCTGGTCCTTGAGGTCCTTGGGGGCCTTGTCACCCTTGGGGATGGTGATCGTCGCGGCCTTCTGCGGGGTGGTCTTCACCTCGGGCAGACCGGCCTCGGAGGCCGCCTGCTCGCCCTTGGCCTCGGCCTTCTTGTCGACCTTCTTGGCAGCGACCACATCGACGACCCAGACCAGGCCGTCCGTCGGCTTGATCCCGGACTGCGGGTTCAGCTGCTGACCGATGATCGCGTCGGCGGTGCCCTCGATCTCGACCCGGCTGCCGACCTTCTGGCCGACCAGGGAATCGAGCACCTTGGCGGGCAGCATCTGGCTCGGCGCGCCGATCTCCTGCACGACCTGGGTGCGCGGCGCCTTCGGGTCTGCTCCCGGAGCCTTGGTCCAGCTGCTGCCGAGAGGCTTGGAGTCCTTCATCGCCTTGCCGCTGTGGTCGACGCGTACAAAGTCGCCCTTCTTCACCGCGACGCCGTCACCGTCGCTGACGGTGCTGACGACGAGCTTCTTGGAGGGCTCCGCGCCCTTGGCAATCTCGATCTTGGGCTCGTCGCCGAACTTTCCGGAAACCGTGGCGGCGCTGCTCTTCTTCGCCTCGCCGTCCTCGGAACCTGAGTCGGACCCGCAGGCCGCGGTCAGCAGCAGGGCGGGAACTACCAGTACCGCAGCGGCACGGCGGACAGTCTTAGTGGGGTTCATTCAGTCCAACTCGCGAGTAGAGGGGGTCCGGGCACTGCCTGCCACTCTACGACTTCGCCCCAGCAGCACCACGGGTACTGACATGGCTGCGCGCCGGGACATGTACGTCCCGGCGCGCAGCCTTGCCAACTGTTGTCTGCTGCTGTCCGGTGTTGACTGCTGTTTACGGCTCACACACCGCTACGGCTCACATCCCGGCGATGAGCTTCTCGACACGGTCGTCGACCGATCTGAACGGGTCCTTGCACAACACGGTGCGCTGCGCCTGGTCGTTGAGCTTGAGGTGCACCCAGTCGACGGTGAAGTCCCGACGCTGCTCCTGGGCCCTGCGGATGAAGTCGCCGCGCAGCCGCGCCCTGGTGGTCTGCGGAGGCACTGATTTGCCCTCGAAGATCTTCAGGTCGTTGCAGATGCGGGCGGCCTGCCCCCTCTTCTCCAGGAGGTAGTAGAGCCCGCGACGGCGGTGGATGTCGTGGTACGCGAGGTCGATCTGTGCGACCCGCGGGTTCGACATCGTCATGTTGTGCTTGGCCCGGTACCGCTCGATGAGCTTGTACTTCATCACCCAGTCGATCTCGGTACCGATCCGGTCGAGGTCCTCGGCCTCGATCGCGTCCAGGGTGCGGCCCCACAGTTCGAGGACCTGAGCGACATTGCCGGTGCGGATGCCCCGCCGGTCGACGAAGTCCACGGCCTTCTCGTAGTACTCGCGCTGTACTTCGAGGGCCGATGCCTCGCGCCCGCTCGCCAGGCGCACCTTGCGCTGGCCGGTGATGTCGTGGCTGACCTCGCGGATGGCCCGGATCGGGTTCTCCAGGGTGAGGTCACGCATCACCGTGCCCGCTTCGATCATGCGCAGCACCAGGTCGGTGGCGCCGACCTTGAGCAGCATGGTCGTCTCGGACATGTTCGAGTCGCCGACGATGACGTGGAGCCTGCGGTAGCGCTCGGCGTCCGCGTGCGGCTCGTCGCGGGTATTGATGATCGGCCGGGAGCGGGTGGTCGCGGAACTGACGCCCTCCCAGATGTGCTCGGCACGCTGGCTGACGCAGAAGACCGCGCCACGTGGCGTCTGGAGTACCTTGCCGGCACCGCAGATCATCTGCCGTGTGACAAGGAAGGGGATGAGGATGTCCGCGAGCCGGGAGAACTCTCCGTGGCGGGCCACCAGATAGTTCTCGTGGCAGCCGTAGGAGTTCCCCGCAGAGTCGGTGTTGTTCTTGAAGAGATAGACGTCGCCCGCGATTCCCTCCTCGTGCAGGCGGCGTTCGGCGTCGACTTGCAGGCCTTCGAGAATGCGCTCGCCTGCCTTGTCGTGCGTAACCAACTCGGTCAGGTTGTCGCACTCGGGAGTTGCGTATTCCGGATGCGATCCCACGTCGAGGTAGAGGCGGGCGCCGTTCCGCAGGAAGACGTTGCTACTGCGGCCCCATGACACAACACGGCGGAAGAGGTAGCGCGCCACTTCGTCGGGAGACAGTCGGCGCTGTCCCCTGAACGTGCATGTGACGCCGTACTCGTTCTCCAGCCCGAAAATGCGGCGGTCCATGACTGAACATTACGCCTTATGGCCTGTCCTGAAACCGGGTTCGGCCGCACGGATTCGATCATTTCCCGAAGGGTTGACCACCGAGTCGGTGGCAACGGGAGGAGTGAGAACCCGTTGGGTGGTCAGCAACACCACCAGCGCAGCGACTCCGGCGACCGACGCCACGGCGAAACTCGCGGCGGTCCCACCGTGCTCCACGGCCGGTCCTGCCGCTCCCGTACCGACCGCCGCGCCTACGCCGAAGGTGGTGACCAGCCAGGAGAACGCCTCGGTGACGGTGCCACGCGGAGCGTGCCGGTCGACGACGATGAACGCGCAGGCGAGCGCGGGCGCCAGGAAGACACCGGCGACACCGGCGAGCACGGTCATCGCGGCCACGCCCGGAGTGAGCATCAGCGGCAGGTACCCGAGCGCGAGCAGCGCCACGATGACCCGCAGCCTCCGCTCGGGGGCGCCGGCCCACTGGCGGGCGCCGTACAGCAGGCCGCCGAACAGCGCGCCGAGGCCGAGCGCGGCCATCAGCAGGCCGTACACCGACTCGCGGCCGTGGTCGTCGGCGTACGCGATTCCGGCGACCGTGATCGAGCCCAGCGCGAGGCCGACGAAGAAGAAGGCGCCGAGCAGCGCGAGCAGACCGGGCGAGCGCAGCGCGCCGAGCCAGTGCGCCTCGCGGGGCGCGGAGCGCCAGGCACGCGAGGGCTTCGACAGGACGACCGAGAGCGCGCCGAGCACGCCTATCGCGTTGATCACGAGCAGCGCGGCGGCGGGCGACCAGAGCGACACGAGCAGGGTGACGAGCAGCGGCCCGACGGTGAACATGACCTCCTGCGCCACAGCGTCCATGGCGTACGCCCGGTGCACCCGGTCCTCGCGGCCCAGTACGTCCGTCCAGAGCGCCCGCAGGCCCCCTTCGAGGGGCGGGGTGAAGAGGCCGGCCACGATCACGGCGGCGTACGCGAGAAGCAGCGGATCGATGCCGGCGAGCGTGAGCAGGACCATCCCCAGGGCCGAGAGGACGGCGGAGGGGAGCTGGACGCGCGGCTGCCCGAAGAGGTCGACGGCGCGGCCGAGCAGCGGCTGGCCGACCGCGTTGGAGAGACCGTAGATCGCCGCCAGGGCGCCTGCCAGGGAGTAACTGCCGCCCTCGGCGCGGACGAAGAGCACGATCGCGATCGGCGCGGTGGCGTTCGGCAGGCGCCCCACCAGCGTCCCGGCCAGCAGGCGGGCGGCGTACCTGGTTCTGAGCAGTTCCGCGTATCCCGCAGCCATGTCCGTCCCTCTCCTCCGGTACAAGCCGGGGTTTTACGTATAACTTCCAGGGTCATACGTACCATGGGGCCAGCGCGCGGGTCCACCCCGCGGCAGCGACACCGTTGACGCGCGGAGGCACGAGTGACCAGCCCGGACGACACCCACGGCGCCGCCGGGCCCCGCCGGGCAAGGCGCGAATCGGCCGCCGACGCGGCCCCGACCAGCAGGGACGTGGGACGGGCCGCCGGAGTGTCGCAGGCCACCGTGTCACTGGTCCTCGGCGACAAGTGGCGCGGACGGGTCTCGGAGCGCACCGCGGAACTGGTGCGCGGGGCAGCCAGAGAGCTGGGGTACCGGCCCAATCTCGCCGCCCGCAGCCTGCGACTCGGCCGGACCAGGACCGCACTGCTCGTCGTCCCCGCCCTCACCAACGAATTCTTCGCCCGGGTCTACGCAGGCGCCGCCCGCACCGCCGCCGAGCACGACTTCGGCGTGGTGCTCTACCCCTCCCCCGACGGCATCGGCCCCGCCAGGGACCCCTTCGCCTCGGCACGGGCCGCACTGGACGGGATCATCGCCTCCTCCATGGCAGCCGGGGCGCTCGGCGCGATCCGGGGCGCCGCGCTGCCCCTGGTCATGCTCGACAGCGACCCGGCGGACCCCGGCGCCGCCGCCCATGTGAACCTCGACATCGCCGACGGGATGCGCCAGGTGACGGAGCATCTGCTCGCGCTGGGCCACCGCAGGTTCGTCCATCTCGCTTCGGCCGTGGACTCCTGGACCTTCGAGGTGCGGGCCCGGGCGATCGGCGAGACACTGCGCGGAGTCCCCGACGTCGTTGTACGTACGGTCCCCACCGCGCTGGACGTGCACAGCGGCCGACAGGCCGCGCAGGCCGCGCTCACCGGGCCCGGCCCACGGCCCACGGCGCTCGTCTGTGACGACGACATCATCGCGGCCGGCGCCTGCAAGGCGGTACGCCGCCTCGGTCTGCGGGTGCCCGAGGACGTCTCGGTCACCGGCTTCGACGACCTGGCCCTGGCGACCGCCGTGGAGCCCGAACTCACCACGGTGCGACTGCCGGCCGAGCAGGTCGGAGAACGCGGCATGGCGGCGCTGCTGGCCGTCCTGGACGGCCGCACACCCGAAGGGGGCGACCTCCGGGTGGAACTCGTCACCCGCGGCTCCACCGCCCGCGCCTGAGGCTTCCGGGATCTGGTCCCTTCGCGGCCCCGCACACCTGATCCCCGGGCCGCTGGGCGGACCGGGGATCGGATGAAGCGCTCGGAGAGCGGCCGAGCTACTCCTCCTCGGTGTCCGAAGGCACCTCGGTCGGCTCGGCCGCGTTGCCGTCCGCCTCAAGGAGGCGGGTCAGCTGGCGGCCGACAATGCGCTTGAACTTGCGCTTCTGCGGCCTCGTACGGTCCAGGACCGCCACCTCAAGGCGCTCCGCGGGAATTTCCCGCTCGCTGCCGTTGGTGTCCCGCGAGAGGGCCTGCACGGCCAGCTTGAGTGCCTCCGCGAGCGTCATTCCGTCGCGGTGACGCTGGTCGAGGAAGGTACTGATCTGCTCCGCGTTGCCACCGACCGCGACCGAGCCGTGCTCGTCCACGATCGAACCGTCGTGCGGCAGGCGGTAGATCTGGTCACCGTCGGCCTCGGCACCGACCTCGGCGACGACCAGCTCCACCTCGTACGGCTTCTCCGCGTTGCTGGAGAAGATCGTGCCCAGCGTCTGCGCGTAGACGTTGGCGAGGCCACGGGCCGTCACATCGTCGCGGTCGTAGGTGTATCCACGCAGATCCGCGTACCGGACACCGCCGATGCGCAGGTTCTCGTACTCGTTGTACTTACCGGCGGCGGCGAAGCCGATCCGGTCATAGATCTCGCTGAACTTGTGCAGCGCACGGGACGGGTTCTCGCCGACGAACACAATGCCGTCGGCGAACTGCAGCACAACAAGGCTGCGACCACGGGCGATGCCCTTCCGGGCGTATTCCGCCCGATCGGCCATGGCCTGCTGGGGTGAGACATAGAACGGCGTCGACACCGGCTATCCGTCCCTTTCTGTCAGTGGCGAATGCATCGGAGATGCGCAGATCAGAGCAGCGCGGCGCGGGGACCGTCGGGCTGTTCCATACGCCGCTCCAGGATCGACCTGGCCACCTCGGAGGACTCCGTCTCGGTGAGCTTGCGGAAACCGTCCTCGGTGATGATGGTGACGATCGGGTAGATCCTGCGGGCCACGTCCGGACCGCCGGTCGCCGAGTCGTCGTCAGCCGCGTCGTAGAGCGCCTGGATGACCAGAGTGATGGCCTGCTGCTCCGTCAGATCCTCACGGAAGAGCTTCTTCATCGACCCACGGGCGAAGACCGAGCCCGAGCCGGTGGCCGCGTACCCGTTCTCCTCGGAACGGCCGCCGGTGACGTCGTACGAGAAGATCCGCCCCTTCTCGCGGTCGACGTCGTACCCCGCGAAGAGCGGGACGACGGCCAGACCCTGCATCGCCATGCCCAGGTTGCTGCGGATCATCGTGGAGAGCCGGTTGGCCTTGCCCTCCAGGGAGAGCGTGGCGCCCTCGACCTTCTCGAAGTGCTCCAGCTCCAGCTGGAAGAGCTTGACCATTTCAATGGCGAGCCCGGCAGTGCCCGCGATACCCACCGCGGAGAACTCGTCGGCCGGGAACACCTTCTCGATGTCGCGCTGCGCGATCATGTTACCCATGGTGGCCCTGCGGTCACCGGCGAGCACCACACCGCCGGGGAACGACGCCGCGACGATGGTCGTGCCGTGCGGCGCCTCGATGACGCCCTTCATGGGCGGCAGGGTGCGCCGGCCCGGGAGCATCTCGGGCGAGTGGTCGCCCAGGAAGTCCATGAACGACGACGAGCCCGGCGTCAGGAAGGCAGCTGGTAGACGCCCGGTGCTACGAGTGTTGGCTTCCACGCGTTTCCCTCCAGGTATGCGGCGGCCCGACGCAAGGTGTCGGGGTCGTCCCCCAACTTGCCGATGGCCGAATTGCAGTTGAAGCAAAGTACGCCTCGGACCCTACCCGTCGGGTGGCAATGATCCACATGAACTGCGGGCGCAGACAAGCAGATCGAGCAGATACCCCTGCGACGAGATCATTTCGTCGCGCTCGGCCATCGTGATGCCGTACTTCCGCTTGAAGTAGCTCTGCTGGTTCCGCCCCGCCCGGCACACCTTGCAGTAGCTTGCGTAACCGTCCGGCGTGGTCGAGTTCGGTTCCCACTCCGAGTGAGCTTTGATCTCCCCACACTGTGGGCACCGCTTACTACCACGCGGCACGGGCACCTTCACCCGCACCGCACGCCCCTTCGCCTCTTGACGCTGCCGGTAGTACTCGGCGGCGCACTCCTTGCAGTAGGCCTGAAGACCGTCACTCGTCGAGCGATTGCTGGCGAATACCTCGCGCTGCAATGTCCGCTGACATCGGGAGCATTTCTTACATTCGCCCATTTCGGACATTTGCTACCTACTCACCACCTTTTTGAACAAATGACCGCACGAAGTCCTCTGCGTTCTCCTCTAGGACGTCGTCGATTTCGTCCAGTACCGAGTCGACATCGTCGCTCAGCTTCTCCTGCCGCTCCTTGAGATCCTCGGAGCCCTGCGCTTCCTGCGCGGTCTCCTCGACCTCCTCGGTGGAACGCGTCGCCTTCTGCTGCCCGCCGTCGTTGTCCTTGGCTGCCATCTCTACCTCACCCCGCTCGCTCGGTTCGATGTCCTTGATCAGACCCTACAAGTGGGGTCCGACATTCGCGCCGTACTTCCACAACGCGCGGTCACCACCTCAATGATTCCCACCCGCCGGCCCTTTCAGCCGCCCGACAGCACCCGGACCAGATCTTCGGCCGTACGGCACCGGTCAAGAAGCTCCTTGACATGATTGCGTGTACCACGCAACGGTTCCAGGGTGGGTACCCGCTGGAGCGAGTCCCTCCCCGGCAGGTCGAAGATGACCGAGTCCCACGAGGCCGCCGCGACGTCGTCCGCGTACTGCTCAAGGCAGCGGCCGCGGAAGTAGGCACGGGTGTCCTCGGGAGGCTTCGTCTCGGCCCGTTCGACCGCGTCCTCGCCCAGCAGCCGCTTCATCCTGCCCCGGGCCACCAGCCGGTTGTAGAGGCCCTTCTCGGGGCGTACGTCGGCGTACTGGAGGTCCACCAGATGGAGTCTGGCCGCGTCCCAGTCCAGGCTGTCGCGGCGGCGGTAGCCCTCAAGGAGCTCCCGCTTGGCGATCCAGTCCAGCTCGCCCGACAGGCTCATCGGGTCGTTCTCCAGCCGGTTCAGCACGTCCTCCCAGCGGAACAGGACGTCCTTGGTCTGCTCGTCCGCGTCGGCGCCGTACCGCTCGTCGGTGTACTTGCGAGCCAGCTCGAAGTACTCCATCTGAAGCTGCACGGCGGTGAGGGTCCGGCCACTGCGGAGCGTGATCAGCCGCTTCAGCGTCGGGTCGTGCGAGACCTGGTGCAAGGTGCGCACCGGCTGCTCGATCGCCAGGTCCACCTTGATGAAGTCGTCCTCGATCATCGAAAGCACCAGGGCGGTCATGCCCAGTTTCAGGTACGTCGAGATCTCGGAGAGGTTCGCGTCGCCGATGATCACGTGCAGCCTGCGGTACTTTTCGGCGTCGGAGTGCGGCTCGTCGCGCGTATTGATGATGGGTCGCTTGAGGGTGGTTTCGAGACCGACCTCGACCTCGAAATAGTCGGCGCGCTGGCTGATCTGGAAGCCGTGCTCGTGGCCGTCCTGGCCGATTCCGACGCGGCCGGCACCGGTGATGACCTGCCGGGACACAAAGAACGGCGTCAGGTGGCGCACGATGTCCGAGAAGGGGGTCTCCCGCTTCATCAGATAGTTCTCGTGGGTGCCGTACGAGGCGCCCTTATTGTCGGTGTTGTTCTTGTACAGGTGGATCGGCTGGGCCCCGGGAAGCTGCGCCGCGCGCTCCGCGGCCTCCGCCATGATGCGCTCGCCCGCCTTGTCCCAGAGCACCGCGTCCAGCGGGTTGGTGACCTCCGGCGAGCTGAACTCGGGATGCGCGTGGTCGACGTACAACCGCGCGCCGTTGGTGAGGATGACATTGGCCAGGCCGATGTCCTCGTCGGTGAGCTGGCTGGAGTCGGCGGACTCGCGTGCGAGGTCGAAGCCCCGTGCGTCCCGCAGCGGGTTCTCCTCCTCGAAGTCCCAGCGGGCGCGGCGCGCCCGGTGCATCGCCGCCGCGTAGGCGTTGACGATCTGGGACGAGGTGAGCATGGCATTGGCGTTGGGGTGGCCGGGGACAGAGATGCCGTACTCCGTCTCAATGCCCATTACTCGCCGTACGGTCATGCGGCCCTCCTTGCCCGGCGCCGCCCCCGGACGGAGGCGACGCTCAAGTACCGCTGGTTGTCCGGTGCGTGTGCGGTGCCCGTCCCCGCACTGCGCGACCCGGCGGTACCGAAGAGCCTAGAACGCCCATGCGCTGGTGGGGAGATCAATTCCGTCATTGCTTGCTGCGGTCGAGGCGCGGGTCGCCGTGTCGGAGAAAGCAACCGGCTGCGGATGCCCGTGCAGGCACCCGCAGCCGGTCTGTGATCTACAGGTACTGCCCGGTGTTTGCCACCGTGTCGATGGAGCGCCCGGTGTCCGCACCCTGCTTTCCGGTGACGAGCGTGCGGATGAACACGATCCGCTCGCCCTTCTTGCCGGAGATCCGGGCCCAGTCGTCCGGGTTCGTGGTGTTCGGCAGGTCCTCGTTCTCCTTGAACTCGTCCACGCATGCCTGGAGGAGGTGGGAGACCCGAAGGCCCTTCTGGTTCTGGTCGAGGAAGGCCTTGATGGCCATCTTCTTGGCCCGGTCGACGATGTTCTGGATCATCGCGCCCGAGTTGAAGTCCTTGAAGTACAGGACTTCCTTGTCGCCGTTGGCGTACGTGACCTCAAGGAAGCGGTTCTCCTCGGTTTCGGCGTACATCTGCTCCACGACGGTCTGGATCATGCCGTGCACCGCGCCTTCCCTGGAGCCCGCGTTCTCGGCCAGGTCGTCGGAGTGCAGCGGGAGGCGGGACTTCAGGTACTTGGCGAAGATGTCCCTTGCCGCCTCGGCGTCCGGACGCTCGATCTTGATCTTCACGTCGAGCCGGCCCGGCCGCAGGATCGCCGGGTCGATCATGTCCTCGCGGTTGGAGGCGCCGATGACGATGACGTTCTCCAGGCCTTCCACGCCGTCGATCTCGGCGAGCAGCTGCGGGACGATGGTGTTTTCCACGTCCGAGCTGACACCGGAACCACGGGTGCGGAAGAGCGATTCCATTTCGTCGAAGAAGATGATGACGGGGGTACCCTCGCTCGCCTTCTCCCGGGCACGCTGGAAGACGAGGCGGATGTGCCGCTCGGTCTCACCGACGTACTTATTGAGGAGCTCCGGGCCCTTGATGTTGAGGAAGTAGCTCTTCCCCGTGGGCTGGCCGGTCACCTCGGCGACCTTCTTGGCAAGGGAGTTGGCGACGGCCTTGGCGATGAGCGTCTTGCCGCAGCCGGGCGGACCGTAGAGCAGGATGCCCTTCGGGGGGCGCAGTTCGTGCTCCTTGAAGAGGTCGGGGTAGAGGTAGGGCAGCTCGACCGCGTCGCGGATCAGCTCGATCTGGTTGCCCAGACCGCCGATCTTGTCGTAGTCGACGTCCGGAACCTCTTCGAGGACTAGATCCTCGACCTCGCTCTTCGGGATCACTTCGTAGACATAGCCGGACCTGGGTTCGAGCAGCAGGGCGTCGCCGGGGCGGATGGTTACGTCCAGCAGCGGCTCGGCGAGCCGCACCACCCTCTCCTCGTCGGTGTGCCCGACCACCAGGGCGCGCTCGCCGTCCTCAAGGACTTCCTTGAGGGTGACGATGTCGCCGGCGCGCTCGTACTCCATGGCCTCGACCACGTTGAGCGCCTCATTGAGCATGAGCTCCTGGCCACGCCGGAGCTCTTCGAGCTCCACACTGGGACTGACATTGACCCGGAGCTTTCGGCCACCGGTGAAAATGTCGGCGGTGCCGTCCTCGTTGGCGAGCAGGAAGACACCGAAGCCGGCCGGCGGCTGCGCGAGCCGGTCGACTTCCTCCTTGAGGGCCACGATCTGGTCGCGGGCCTCTCTCAGCGTGTTGGCGAGCCGCTCGTTCTGCGCGGACACGCCTGCCAGATTTGTCTGCAGCTCGACGATCCGCTCTTCGAGAATCCTCGTATGACGCGGAGAGTCGGCGAGCTTGCGGCGCAGGACGGCGATTTCCTGCTCGAGATAGGCAACCTGTCCGGCGGGGTCCTCGGACCCTCGCGCGGACCGGATGCCGCGGTTGATGTCGTCGTCGTGGGCTGCCACGGTCCTCACCTCCTCCAAGGGGAGCTGGACGCTTCCTGACCCTACCTGGGCGGGTGCTTGTTGAAACCCCTAGATCACAAAGACGGTCGGGGTGTGTCCGATCTTCACCCTTGCGTACTCCCTCACGTCAGAGGAATACCCACCCATCAACATCGGAAAGCGGCCGGTTGTATCGTCGAAGTGTTCAACACCCGTCAAGGGCGGCTCCAATTGCTACAACCACGCAGGAAACGGCAGGAGAAATGACCGTGCAGCAGAAGGCTCCCACCGACGACGGTGCGCAGACCGGCGACCCGCTAGAGGTGTGGATCGACCAGGACCTCTGCACCGGCGACGGCATCTGCGTGCAGTACGCCCCCGATGTCTTCGAGCTGGACATCGACGGTCTGGCGTACGTGAAGAGCTCGGACGACGAGCTCCTGCAGAATCCGGGCGCCACCGCGCCCGTACCGCTGACGCTGCTGCAGGATGTCGTCGACTCGGCCAAGGAGTGCCCCGGCGACTGCATTCATGTACGTCGAGTTTCGGACAGCGTCGAGGTGTTCGGCCCCGACGCCCCGTAGCGGTTCACACAGCCCCCGACGCCCCGTGCTGGTTCACATACTCCGCGCGTCCGGCCGGGTGGCTCGTACGAACTTGTCGCCCTGCCACTGCCACTTGACCTTTTCCTGCTCGTCCGGACAGCAGCGGGGTACGTCCGGTGACGAGTAGCCGAGAAGGGTCGCGGAGACCGTCCCCTGCCGTACGGCGAAGTCCGTGACGCTCAGCCGGTCCGCCGGGTCGACCAGTGTCGCCACGACGCGGGCGGGCCGAGTGAGGACGTAGATGCCGCTCGGTGGCGTGCCGGAGCCCGACTCGCAGCGCACGACCGCCACGGTCTCGGGCCTGCGGTCGCCGTCGAGGTCGGCCGAGCCCTGTTTCACCACGATGCTCTTGGCTCCCCCGCACTCCAGTGGATAGACGGCGGCGGAGGCGTCGGGTGCGGCGGTGGGCGCTTCGGCGCTCGCCGGCCCGGGGCCCGGGGCGGTCTGGGAGGCGGTGGCGGCTCCGGGCTGCAGCAGCCCGGCCGCGGCGACGACCGCGCACATCGCGGCGGCCGTGGCCAGCCAGTGCACGGGGCGGGGCCGGGTGTGCGCGAGGTCCGGGACGACGGAGGTCTGCACGCGGGATGTCTCCTGTGGGGCAGTCCGGTGGGGTGGCGAGCATCGTGCCACATGTCACAGCCGGGCGCAGCGGCGGGGTCGCAGGGACTTCTGGGACTTCTGACGGGAGGTCCGGCGGGGGCGGGCAACGGAAAAGCGCCGCCGCCCAGTTCCCCGGTCGGTCGGAGAACTCAGCGGCGGCGCTTGCTTGTTGGCGGATCAGCCTCGGGAGGCCGACCCGCTTTCGCTTCCGGGGCCCGTGTAGTCGTCGCCGTACGAGCCCTTGGAGGGGCGGCGGCGGCGCAGCGGGGGCTCCACGCCGTCCGCGAGGCGGCGGGCGGTGAGCAGGAAGCCGGTGTGGCCGATCATCCGGTGGTCCGGACGGACGGCCAGGCCCTCGACGTGCCAGTTGCGGACCATCGATTCCCAGGCGGCCGGCTCGTTGAACGTGCCGTGCTCGCGGATCGACTCGACGGTGCGGGCGAGCTGGGTGGTCGTCGCGACGTAGGCGCAGAGGATGCCGCCGGGGACGAGTGCCTTGGAGACGACATCAAGACATTCCCAGGGAGCGAGCATGTCGAGGATTACCCGGTCGACCTCGGTGTCGGACAGGTTGTCCTGGAGGTCGCCGACTGTGAGCTGCCAGGCGGGGTGCGGGCCGCCGAAGTAGCGCTCGACGTTCTGCGTGGCGATCTTGGCGAAGTCTTCGCGGCGCTCGTAGGAGTGCAGCATGCCCTGGTCACCGACGGCCCGCAGCAGGAAGCTGCTGAGCGAGCCGGAGCCCACACCTGCTTCGACGACGCGGGCGCCGGCGAAGATGTCGGCGAAGGCCAGGATCTGCCCCGCGTCCTTGGGGTAGACCACGGCGGCGCCGCGGGGCATGGACAGGACATAGTCGGGGAGCAGGGGGCGCAGCGCAAGGTAGGCGACGTTCCCCGTGGTACGGACAACATTGCCCTCGGGGAGGCCGATCAGCTCGTCGTGGGAGAAGGAACCCTTGTGGGTGTGGAAATTCTTCCCGGCTTCGAGCGTGAACGTGTGGTGGCGTCCCTTGGGGTCTGTGAGCTGGACCTGGTCCCCGACCTTGAGGGGCCCGCGTCGGCGGGCGGCACCGGTCGGTTCGGACATGTGACCAGACTACCGGCCTTTTTGAGGGCCTGTTCACCCCGGCCGCCCGCCCGCACGTGCGGGCGGACCTGGGGTCCTTCAGGACTGCGGCCTGGCCATGGCCGCGACGAAGGCGCGTTCCACGTCGGCGGTGGACAGGACGCCGTAGATCTCGCCGGTCTCCTCGACCACGAGGTACTCGGTGGCCGGGGAGGCCCTGAGGCGCTCCAGGAGGGCTTCGCCCGCCAGTTCGGCGGGGACCATCATGTCCTCCGTGAGGTCCTGCGCAAGGCCGCTCACCGCCACCCAGGGGCGGCGGTGCTCGGGTACGCCGGCGATGGCCGCCTCGCGGACGACCGCGGTGGGCTCGCCCTGGCCGTCGACGACGACCAGCGCGCGGGCGCCGGACTCGTTGGCGCGGCGCAGCGCCTCGGAGAGGGGGGTGGCGGACTCGACGGGGACGGCGCGCCGGGTGAGTGTGCGGGCGCGCAGGTCGGGGAGGTGTTCGCGCAGCCGGGCCATGCGCAGGCTGTTGCCTGCGCCGGTCCAGATGATGGCGGCGAGGATGGCGGCGAGCAGCGCGTCGGTGACGGTTTCCATGCCGCCGATGTCCGCGGTGGAGTTCCCGAGGGCGCCGGTGTGGGTGAGCAGCGGGAGGCCGATGAGGACGCTGACGGCGAGGGCCCGGCCGACCCAGGCGGCGGCGACGGTGCCGCTCATCGGGTTTCCGGTGATCTTCCAGATGACGGCGCGAAGCATCCGACCGCCGTCGAGGGGCAGGCCGGGCAGCAGGTTGAAGGCGGCCACGATCAGGTTGGAGATCATCAGGCCGGCCAGCAGGACGCCGGGGACGGTGCCCGGGTCGACGGCCTTCATGCCCGCGTAGAAGACGCCGGACAGTACGAGGGAGAGCAGCGGGCCGACGAAGGCGAGGATGAATTCGCGTCCCGGGGTCTCGGACTCCTTCTCGATCTCCGAAACGCCGCCGAAGAACTGGAGCTGGATGCGGCGCACCGGCAGTTTGAAGCGCAGGGCCGCGACGGTGTGGGCCAGTTCGTGGACGAGCACCGAGGCGTAGAAGGCGACGGCGAAGAAGAGCGCGACCAGGTAGCGGAGGTTGCCCAACTCGGGGAGTACGCGGTCGAGCTGGCCGCCGAAGACCCAGGTGATGAGCGCCGCGACGAGGAACCAGCTGGGCGCGACGTACACCGGCACGCCGAAGGGACGGCCCATCAGGAGGCCGCCGCCCGGTTCCCGGGGGCGCTGCGGTTTGCCGCCGTCGGGCGAGGCGCCGGGGCGCTTGCCCCCTGCGCCGGACTGCGGCTGTCCGCTCTCGCCGCTCTCGTCCACGGTGTCCCTTCGTTCGGTCGTCACGCTTCACATGCGGATCGCTCGGTGCTTCGCTTCCCGCCGGGGCGGTCGGCCCTACGATCATGCGGGTCGGGTACGTCTGTCGTCGATGGTATGCGGCTCGCTGTCAGTGGCGGGTCGTAGGGTCTGAGTCATGACTACGAGTACCGGTCGGGCCGATGCTGCCCAGCGCCCCATGTCGCTGTCCCCTTCGCGGGCGAGCGACTTCATGCGGTGTCCGCTGCTGTACCGGTTCCGGGTGATCGACAAGCTGCCCGAGAAGCCGAGTGAGGCGGCGACGCGCGGCACGCTGGTGCATGCGGTGCTGGAGCGGCTCTTCGACGATCCGGCGACCGAGCGTACGGCGCCGCGGGCCAGGGCGATGGTCCCCGGGCAGTGGGACCGGTTGCTGGAGTCCAAGCCCGAGCTGGTCGAGCTGTTCGCGGAGGATCCGCAGGGCGAGCGGTTGTCGCGCTGGTTGGCGCAGGCGGAGGAGCTGGTCGAGCGGTGGTTCACGCTGGAGGACCCGACGCGCCTGGAGCCGGCGGAGCGTGAGCTGTTCGTCGAGACGGAGCTGCAGTCGGGCCTGCGGCTGCGCGGCATCATCGACCGGGTGGATGTGACGCCGTCGGGCGATGTGCGGGTCGTCGACTACAAGACGGGCAAGGCGCCGCGGCCGGAGTATGCCGAGGGTGCGCTGTTCCAGATGAAATTCTACGCGCTGGTGATCTGGCGGTGGAAGGGCGTGGTGCCGCGCCGGCTCCAGCTGGTGTATCTGGGCAGTGGTGATGTGCTGACGTACGACCCGGTCGCAGAGGATCTGGAGCGGGTGGAGCGCAAGCTGCTCGCGCTGTGGGACGCGATCAAGGAGGCCACCGAGACGGGTGAGTGGCTGCCGCGCAGGACGAAGCTGTGCGGGTGGTGCGACTACCAGGCTGTATGTCCGGAATTCGGCGGCACTCCCCCGGTGTATCCGCTGTCGTTGCGCCCGGCCGAATCGGCCGGGGAGGACCAGGGCAGAATGGGCCCGGTCTAGAGAAGGAGAACCTGTGGCTATCCGCGTCCTACTGGTCGACGACCAGCCGCTGCTGCGCACCGGCTTCCGGATGATTCTGGAGGCCGAGCAGGACCTCGCGGTCGTCGGCGAGGCCGGAGACGGTCTGCAGGCGCTCGACCAGGTCCGGGCGCTGCAGCCCGATGTGGTCCTGATGGACATCCGGATGCCGCGGATGGACGGGGTCGAGGCGACCCGTCAGATCACCGGGCCGGGCCGTGACGGCCCGGCGAAGGTGCTGGTGCTGACGACCTTCGACCTCGACGAGTATGTGGTGGAGGCGCTGCGGGCGGGCGCCAGTGGGTTCCTGCTGAAGGACGCGCCCGCCAATGAGCTCGTTCAGGCGATCCGGGTGGTCGCGGCCGGTGAGGCGATGCTGGCGCCGAGCATCACGCGTCGGCTGCTCGACAAGTACGCCGATCATCTGCCGTCGGGTGAGGAGCAGACGCCCGACACTCTGCACACATTGACCGAGCGCGAGGTCGAGGTCCTCAAGCTGGTGGCCCGTGGGCTGTCCAATGCGGAGATCGCCGCGGATCTCTTCGTCAGCGAGACCACGGTCAAGACCCATGTCGGTCATGTGCTGACCAAGCTGGGGCTGCGCGACCGCGTGCAGGCCGCGGTGTACGCGTACGAGAGCGGGCTGGTCAGGCCCGGCGCCCAGTAGCGGACCGCCGGGCCCGGTGAGCGGGTTCGGCAGCAGAAACGCCTGCGGGGACCGACGGTGTCGGTCCCCGCAGGCGTTTCCGTCAGGCGGTTGCGTCAGGCCTTGCTGATTTCCCAGAAGCGGAAGACGGTCGAGGCGTCGAGGGTCCATTCCAGACCCGCAATGCCGTCGTGCGCCACGGCGTACTGCTTGCCCTGCCACAGCGGGAGGATCGGCAGCTCGGCGGCGACGATGTCCTGGAGCTTGCCGAAGTCCTCCTCGACCGTGGTGCGGTCGGCGGCGGCGGCGGTGTCCGGGATGATCCGGCCGGTGATCTCTTCGTTCTCGAAGTTGTTGCCGAGGACGTTGTCCTTGTCGAAGAACGGCTGGGTGAAGTTGTCCGGGTCCGGATAATCGGGGACCCAGCCCTTCACGTACACGCCGTACCTGCCGGCCGCGATGTCCTTCTCGTACTGCTCGGTCTCGACCGACTTGACCGTCGCGTCGAAGAGCCCGCTCGTGTTGAGCTGCTTGGCTATCGCCTCGAACTCCTGGACCGTGGCGGGTCCGTAGCGGCTCGGCGTGGCCCAGAGCGTGAGCTTGACCTTGCCGTTGATGCCCGCGTTCCGCAGCGCCTTGGCGGCCTTGGCCGGCTGCGGGCTGCCGCCGTAGGTGTCGAAGAACGCCGTGTTGTGGGCGCCGATGCCGGCCGGGACGATCGAGTACAGCGGGGTGGCAGTGGACTGGTAGACGTCGCGTACCAGTGCGTCGCGGTCGACGAGGTAGGCGATGGCCTTGCGCACGCCGAGCTTGCCGACGATCGGGTCGTTCACGTTGAAGACCAGGTGCTGGACCTCGGCGCTGGTGCCTTCGACGACCTCGACGTCCTTGTCGCTGCTGTCCGTCGACGTTTCGAGCTCCGCGATGTCCCCGGCGGTGAGGCCTCGGTAGGCGAGGTCGATCTCGCGCTTCTTGAACGACGCGGCCAGGGCCTTCTGGTCACCGTGGAAGAACTTCATGGTGACGCCGTTGTTCTTCGTCTCGGCGGTGCCCCGGTAGCTCTCGTTGACCGAGAAGCCGGCTTCCGTCTCGCCGAAGGAGTCCAGCTTGTACGGGCCCGATCCGACGGCCTTGTTGTCGGTGCGCAGCTCGTCGAAGGCGTACTCGGTGTGGTCGACGATGGATCCCGCGCCCGAGGCGATCTTGCTCGGGAAGGTGGCGTCCGGGACCTTGAGGTTGAAGACGACGGTCTTGTCGTCGGGGGTCTCGATCGTGTCGATCGTGGAGAGCATGACCGGCGCGGGGCCGGCCTTGTCGTTGATCTTCAGTGCGCGCTCGAAGGAGTACTTGACGTCCTTCGAGGCCAGCGTGTTGCCGTTGCTGAACTTCAGCCCCTCGCGCAGTGTGCAGCGGAAGATGGTGCTGCTGCCGTTGTCGAAGCCGCACTTCTCGGCGGCCTCGGGCTGCGGAACCGAGCTGCCCTTGGGGAAGCTGAGCAAGGACTGGAAGACGTTGTTGAACAGCAGCCAGGATCCCGGGTCGTAGCCCGAGGCGGGGTCGGTGGCCAGCACCTCGTCCGACATCCCCATGACGACCGCGTCGCCGGTGTTCCCGGAGCCGCCTTCATCGGTGCCGCAGCCGCCGAGCAGACCTGCTGCCAGACCCACCGCGAGCGGGGTTGTCAGCCACTGGTTACGAGTTTTCACAGAACTTGCCTCACTGATTACCGAATGCTTTTACCGAATTGCCCACCGGCCGCGAGATCTTCGCGACCGGGTACTGCCCGCATCGTCAGACGCCGCGGCCCAACTCCCACAGCTGCAGATCCGCGGAGCTGGTGACCGACCACTCGACTCCGGTGACGTCGTCGCGCGCGGCGACGTACTGCTTGCCCTGCCACAGCGGCAGCAGCGGCACGTCGTTGGCGACGATTTCCTGGATCCGCTCGAACGGCGCGGACGCCGCGCCCCGGTCCGCGGCGCTCCGCGACTCGGGGATGAGCTTGGTGCGGATCTCACTGTTCACGTACGGGCTGTTGAGGAAGTTGCCCTCGTCCAGGAACGGTGCGACATAGCTGTCGGCGTCCGGGAAGTCGGGGAACCAGCCCATGCCGTAGACCGCGTAGTCGCCGCGGTTCTGGTTCTCCCGGAACTTCGTCCACTCGGTGCCCTTGATGTCGACGTCGAAGAGCGCGCTGGCGTTGAGCTGCTCCTTGAGCACCTCGAACTCCTTCTCCGTGGCCACACCGTAGTGGTCGGTGGTGTAGTTCAGGGTGAACTTCACCGGGGTGCTGATGCCGGCCGCGCTCAGCATGTTCGCGGCCTTCTTGCGGTTCGGCTCGCCGTACTTGTTGAAGAAGGAGTTCTGGTGGCCCGCGATGCTGGCCGGGATGTTCGAGTACAGCGGCTCGGCGGTGGCCGGGTAGACCTTGCCCGCGAGCTCGCCGCGGTCGATGATGGCAGCCATCGCCTGGCGCACCGCCTTGTCCTTCACCGGGGCTTTGTCGGTGGTGAAGCCCAGGTAGCGGATCTCCAGGCCGGGCATCTCGACGAGGTCGATGCCCTCCTCCTGGTTCTCCGACATCCGCTCGATCTGCTCGGGCGTCAGGGTCCGGGTCATCATGCTGATCTCGCCGTCCTTGAGCGCCTTCTCCATCGCGTCGGCGTCCGGGAACGAGCGTAGCTCGACCTTGTCGTTGAGTACCTTCAAGTCACCCTGGTAGTCGGGGTTCTTGGTGAAGACGGCGCTGGTGACCTTGTTGCCCTTGGTCTCGGCCTTCACGGTGTACGGGCCGGAGGCGCTGATCTCGAAGCCGTCGCGGACCTTGGTGGCTTCGTACGCCTTGGGGTCGACGATGCCTGCGGCGGGCGTCGAGAGCTTGTACGGGAACGTGGCGTCCGGCGTCTTCAGGTGGAAGACGATCTCGCTGTCGCCGTTGGTCTCGATCGTGTCGATGTTGGTCAGCAGGCCGCTCGGACCGCTGCTGTCCTTGATCTTCACCACGCGTTCGAGCGAGAACTTCACAACATCGGCGGTGATGGCCTCGCCGCCGGGGAACTTGAGTCCGCTGCGGAGCTTGCAGCGGAAGCTCTCGTTCTGCGTGTCGGTGAAGCCGCACCTGGAGGCCGCTTCGGGCACCGGCGCACCGCCGCCGCGCGGGATGCGCATCAGTGTCTGGACGGTCTGGCGCAGGATGTTCCAGACACCCGCGTCGTAGGCGAACGCGGGGTCGAAGGGCGCCGGAGTGTCCTTGGTGGCGGCGAACTGGTCCGTGGTACCCACAACAATGGCGTCGCCGCCCTCGCCGCCACTGCCCGTCGCGCCACACGCGGCCAGCACAGGAGCGAGCAGGCCGATTATGGCCGGCAGCACCAGAGTCTTGCGGTTCATCCTGGACGTTCTCCCTCATCCGGCACTGAGTTTCAGCGATTGCGGGACACTCCGCCGCGGCCACCCGGTCTGGGCGGGGCGATCGGGCCGGATGCAGTGCGTTGGGTTCCGTGGTGTCAGCAACTGGTCGAGTGCTGAGGCACGCGTTGATGCGGCGAAGTACTCACGACGAGATTAGTGGGAATCGCCCGGGAAGCAGGACCGGTGCACGACCGGGCTGTTTTCGGCTGGTGATCATGAAGGGCAGGATGACGTCGCCGGAGTGCGGGAATGATTCGTACACCGCTCCACCAATGCGGACACAAGGGTGCTGAAAACGGCTTCGTAGCGGCGATCGGGGACTCGCGCACACCTGCGCGGGGCTGCCAGCCCGTGACGAACATCACTCCGGGCGGGCTATTGATCACCCCTCTTTTCCCGCGCTCCACCCGGTACGGAAAAGCGCATTCCAATGCCGGGAGTTCCCGGCGCCATTCCGGAAAGCACTCTCGGTGAACGGTCAGTACATTCCCGTAATCAAGGTGCTGAGAAAAGCGAGGTCTACTTCTTCGAGCGAACCCACGACCACCCGGCCCCGCGCGGGCGCGATCGGGGCGACGGACGGCACCGCCACCACACGGCAGCCGGCAGCCTCCGCGGCGGCCACACCGGTCGCGGTGTCCTCGATGACCGCGCACTGCGTCGGGTCGGCCCCCAGCCGCATCGCGACGTGCAGATACGGGTCGGGGTGCGGCTTCGTGCGCGCCACCTCGTCGCCCGCGACGGTGAGGGTGAACTTGTCCGGGCCGAGCGACTCCAGGACCCGGTCGATGATGCGCCGGTGCGACGCGGAGACCAGGGCGGTGGGCATCGAGTGCGCGGCCAGCTCGGCGAGGAGGCGGGCGGCGCCCGGCATCAGCGGCACCCCGTGCCCGATGCGGGCCTCGAAGCGGTCGTTGAGCAGCACGGTGATTTCGGGGAGCGTGATGTCGGCGCCGGTGGCCTCGATGAGATATCCGGCGCTGCGGGTCATGGGCCCGCCGACGACCACGTCGCGCCACGACTCGTCCAGCACATGCCCGAGGTCGGCGAAGACCGCCACTTCGGCGTCCCACCAGAAGCCCTCGGTGTCGACCAGGGTGCCGTCCATGTCGAGGAAGACGGCCTGCAGGGCGGAGCCTTCGGCCATACGGGTACTGGGCGCGGGAACCGTACTGGTCATCCGGGCACACCTCCTTGAGGGACGAGAAGGCCGGTCACCCTCCCGGTGGGGAGGGCGGCCGGCCTGCACTGGACGGACCAGTGTACGACTCAACCGCTCAACGCGCGTTGAAGTATTTCGCCTCGGGGTGGTGGATGACGATCGCGTCGGTGGACTGCTCGGGGTGCAGCTGGAACTCCTCGGAGAGTTCGACACCGATCCGCTCGGGCTTCAGGAGGTCGGAGATCTTCGCGCGGTCCTCCAGGTTGGGGCAGGCTCCGTAGCCGAGCGAGAAGCGCGCGCCGCGGTACTTGAGCGCGAACATGTCCTGCACGTCGGCGGGGTCCTCGCCCGAGAAGCCGAGTTCGGTGCGCACCCGCGCGTGCCAGTACTCGGCGAGCGCCTCGGCCAACTGCACGGACAGACCGTGCAGTTCGAGGTAGTCGCGGTAGGAGTTGGACTCGAACAGTTCGGCGGTGGCTCCGCCGATCTTCGAGCCGACGGTGACGATCTGCAGGCCGACGACGTCCGGCTCGCCGGACTCCTCCGGGCGGAAGAAGTCCGCCAGGCACAGGCGGCGGCCGCGGCGCTGGCGCGGGAAGGTGAAGCGGGTGCGCTCGGAGCCGTCCTCGTTGAGGAGGATCAGGTCGTCGCCCTTGGAGTGGCACGGGAAGTAGCCGTAGACGACCGCGGCCTCCAGCAGGTTCCTGGTGTGCAGCTGCTCCAGCCAGCCGCGCAGCCGCGGCCGGCCCTCGGTCTCCACCAGCTCTTCGTACGTCGGCCCGTCGCCGGCCCTGGCCTGCTTGAGGCCCCACTGGCCCTTGAAGAGCGCGCCCTCGTCGAGCCAGGAGGCGTACTCCTTGAGGCCGATTCCCTTGACGACGCGGGTGCCCCAGAACGGCGGGGTGGGCACCGGGTTGGTGATGCTCACATCGGAGCGGGCGGCGCCCTCTTCCTCGACTTCCTCGACGAGGGGGGTGTCGAGCTTGGCGACGCGGCGCTTCTTCAGTTCGGGCAGTACGGCGCCGGGGACACCCCGCTTGATGCCGATGAGCGTGTCCATCAGCCGTAGCCCTTCGAAGGCGTCGCGTGCGTAGCGGACTTCGCCCTCGTAGATCTCGTGCAGGTCCTGCTCGACGTACGCCCTGGTCAGCGCGGCTCCGCCGAGGATCACCGGGAAGTCGGCCGCCATTTTGCGCTGGTTGAGCTCCTGGAGGTTCTCCTTCATGATCACCGTGGACTTCACCAGCAGACCCGACATGCCGATGACGTCGGCGCGGTGTTCCTCGGCGGCTTCCAGGATCGCGGAGACGGGCTGTTTGATGCCGAGGTTGACGACGGTGTAGCCGTTGTTGGACAGGATGATGTCGACCAGGTTCTTGCCGATGTCATGGACGTCGCCGCGCACGGTGGCCAGCACGATGGTGCCCTTGCCGTCGTCGTCGGTCTTCTCCATGTGCGGCTCCAGATGCGCCACCGCGGTCTTCATCACCTCGGCGGACTGGAGCACGAACGGCAGCTGCATCTGACCGGAGCCGAACAGCTCACCGACCGTCTTCATGCCCTCAAGCAGCGTGTCGTTGACGATCGCCAGCGCCGGACGTGTCTGGAGCGCCTCGTCGAGGTCCGCCTGCAGGCCCTTCTTCTCACCGTCGATGATCCGGCGCTGAAGGCGCTCGCCCAGCGGCAGCGCGAGCAGTTCCTTGGCCTTGCCCGCCTTCATCGACTTGGTGTCGACGCCGTCGAAGAGTTCGAGGTAGCGCTGGAGCGGGTCGTAGCCTTCCGCGCGGCGGTCGTGGATGAGGTCGAGGGCGACGGAGACCTGCTCCTCCCCCAGCCGGGCGAGCGGGAGGATCTTCGACGCGTGCACGATCGCCGAATCCAGCCCCGCCTTCACACACTCGTCCAGGAAGACGGAGTTGAGGACGATGCGGGCGGCCGGGTTGAGGCCGAAGGAGATGTTGGACAGGCCCAGCGTGGTCTGTACGTCGGGGCGGCGGCGCTTGAGTTCGCGGATGGCCTCGATGGTGTTGACGCCGTCCTTGCGGGACTCCTCCTGCCCGGTGCAGATGGTGAACGTCAGGCAGTCGATGAGGATGTCGGACTCGTGGATGCCCCAGTTGCCGGTCAGGTCATTGATGATCCGCTCGGCGATGGCGACCTTGTGCTCGACCGAACGGGCCTGGCCCTCCTCGTCGATGGTCAGCGCCATCAGTGCCGCGCCGTGCTCCTTGGCCAGGGCGGTGACCTTCGCGAAGCGGGACTCGGGGCCGTCGCCGTCCTCGTAGTTGACCGAGTTGATGACGGCCCGCCCGCCGAGCTTCTCAAGACCGGCGCGCAGGACGTCGACCTCGGTGGAGTCGAGCACGAGGGGGAGCGTGGAGGCGGTGGCGAACCGTCCAGCGAGTTCGCGCATGTCGGCGACGCCGTCGCGGCCGACGTAGTCCACGCACAGGTCGAGCATGTGCGCGCCTTCGCGGATCTGGTCGCGGACCATCTCCACGCAGTCGTCCCAGCGGGCCTCCAGCATGGCATCGCGGAACTTCTTCGACCCGTTGGCGTTCGTCCGCTCCCCGATGGCCAGGAACGAAGTGTCCTGGCGGAAGGGAACGGTCTGGTAGAGGGAGGCCGCGCCGGGCTCGGGGTGCGCCCGGCGCTCGGCGGGCCGCAGGTCACGGACGCGCTCGACGACCTGGCGCAGATGCTCGGGCGTCGTACCGCAGCAGCCACCGACCAGCGAGAGACCGTATTCGTGTACGAACGTCTCCTGGGCGTCGGCGAGTTCACCGGCGGACAGCGGGTAGTGCGCGCCGTTCTTGCCGAGCACGGGCAGACCGGCATTGGGCATGCAGGAGATCGGGATGCGCGAGTGGCGGGCGAGGTAGCGCAGGTGCTCGCTCATCTCGGCGGGGCCGGTCGCGCAGTTCAGCCCGATCATGTCGATGCCCAGCGGCTCCAGCGCGGTCAGCGCCGCGCCGATCTCCGAGCCGAGGAGCATCGTGCCGGTGGTCTCGACGGTTACCGAGCAGATCAGCGGGAGGCTGACACCGGCGACGTCCATCGCACGCCGGGCGCCGATGATCGCGGACTTCGTCTGGAGCAGGTCCTGGGTCGTCTCCACCAGCAGCGCGTCCGCGCCGCCGGCGATCATGCCCTCGGCGTTCTGCTGGTACGCGTCCCGCAGGGTGATGTACGGGGCGTGCCCCAGCGTCGGCAGCTTCGTGCCCGGACCCATCGAGCCGAGCACCCAGCGCTGCTGCCCGGTGGAGACGGTGAACTCGTCCGCCACCTCACGCGCGATCCGCGCCCCGGCCTCCGACAGCTCGAAGACACGCTCGGGAATGTCGTACTCGGCAAGCGCCGCGTAGTTCGTACCGAAGGTATTCGTCTCCACACAGTCCACGCCGACCGCGAAATACTCCTCGTGCACCGAGCGCACGATGTCGGGCCGGGTGATGTTCAGGATCTCGTTGCAGCCCTCAAGCTGCTCGAAGTCCTCCATGGTCGGATCCTGCGCCTGAAGCATCGTGCCCATCGCCCCGTCCGCCACCACCACACGGGTGGCGAGCGCCTCGCGGAAGGCTGCTACTCGGGTACTGCTGCTGGCAGGCGTGGGGGTCGGCAACGAGGCCATGGAAGTGCTCCCTGAGGTGCGACGGCTGTCGGCTTTACGTCTTCCGGCGGAAGGCGCACCCGGCCAGGGTAGCTGTGGTGCCGTTCGCGCCGTGGAACGTCCCACGGGGCGGACGCGGTGGTGCGCGGTGGTGCGCGGTGACACTGAGTCGACATGAGCCGATACTGTTCAGCATTGTCGAACCGAGGCGGAGGAGGCAGAGCGGTGGCACGGCACATCCAGTCGCTTGAGCGGGCGGCCGCGATGCTGCGCCTGCTCGCCGGTGGCGAACGAAGGCTCGGCCTGTCCGAGGTGGCCTCCTCACTCGGCCTGGCCAAGGGCACCGCGCACGGCATTCTGCGCACCCTCCAGGCGGAGGGCTTCGTCGAACAGGACGCCGCGTCCGGCCGTTACCAGCTGGGCGCCGAGCTGCTCCGCCTGGGCAACAGCTACCTGGACGTGCACGAGCTGCGCGCCCGCGCGCTGGTGTGGACCGACGATCTGGCCCGGTCCAGCGGCGAGAGCGCCTATCTCGGCGTGCTGCACCAGCGGGGTGTGCTGGTCATCCACCACGTCTTCCGCCCGGACGACAGCAGGCAGGTGCTTGAGGTGGGGGCGATGCAGCCGCTGCACTCCGCAGCCCTGGGCAAGGTCCTCTCCGCGTACGACCCCGTGGCGCACAACGAGGTCCTGGAGAACGACCGCGAGACCTTCACGCCGCGCACGATCACCGACGCGGTGGACTTCGAGGCCGTCCTGGATCTGACCAGGGCGCGCGGCTGGGCCGCCGACGTGGAAGAGACCTGGGTCGGGGTGGCCTCGATCGCCGCACCCATCCACGACCGGCGCAGGGTGCCCGTGGGCGCGGTCGGCATCACCGGTGCGGTGGAGCGGGTGTGCGAGAACGGGGAACTCCGTCCCGACCTGGTCGCCGCGGTGCGCGACTGCGCCCGTGCCGTCTCCCGGGATCTGGGCGCCGGGCGCTTCTGAGGCGCGTTCGGACATCTGCTGTCACTCTGGTAACGATCGCGACACTCGTCACAGAACTCTTGACGTGTGTCTTCACTGGAGGGAAAACTGCCGTTCATCGGTCGGCAATGCCGAACACCTACCGGCAATACGCGCTAGAGTGTGGCAACGCCAAGGGACCGGCTAGGCCCTCACCGAGGGCGCGGACCACCCGGAGGGACTCGGGTTCCGCCTTTTCCCTGGACGAAGGACAAAGGAGTCGCGGGTGTCCAGCTCCGACATCTTCATCGGCGAGATCATTGGTACCGCCGTACTCATCCTGCTCGGCGGTGGCGTCGTCGCCGCCGTCGTACTCAAGCGCTCGAAGGCGCAGAACGCCGGCTGGCTCGCCATCACCTTCGGGTGGGGCTTCGCCGTGCTGACCGCCGTGTACATGACGGGCAGCCTCTCCGGCGCCCACCTGAACCCGGCGGTCACGGTCGGAATCGCGATCAAGGACGGAGACTGGAGTAACGTTCCGGTCTACTTCGCGGGCCAGATGCTCGGCGCCATGATCGGCGCCGCTCTGGTCTGGATCGCGTACTACGGCCAGTTCCAGGCCCATCTCACGGACCCGGAGATCCTCGCGGCGCAGCCCGCCGTAGAGGGTCTGGTCGACCAGAAGGCCGCGCCCAAGGCCGGCCCGGTGCTCGGCATCTTCTCCACCGGTCCGGAAATCCGGAACGTCTGGCAGAACCTGGCCACCGAGGTCATCGGCACCACCGTGCTCGTTCTCGCGGTGCTCACCCAGGGTCTCAACGACAGCGGCAAGGGCCTCGGCGTTCTCGGCGCCCTCATCACCGCGCTCGTCGTTGTCGCCATAGGTCTGTCGCTCGGCGGCCCGACCGGCTACGCGATCAACCCGGCCCGCGACCTGGGCCCGCGCATCGTGCACGCCCTGCTGCCGCTGCCGAACAAGGGCGGCTCCGACTGGGGCTACGCCTGGATCCCCGTCGTCGGCCCACTGGCCGGCGGAGCGCTCGCCGCGGGGATCTACCAACTCGCGTTCGCCTGAGCCGACCGGCCGACCCTCTAGACCTCCGGGAGCACACCGTGACCGACGCACACACCACCGGCCCGTTCATCGCGGCCATCGACCAGGGCACCACCTCCAGCCGCTGCATCGTCTTCGACAAGGACGGCCGCATCGTCGCGGTCGACCAGAAGGAGCACGAGCAGATCTTCCCCAAGCCCGGCTGGGTGGAGCACGACGCGACCGAGATCTGGACCAACGTCCAGGAAGTCGTCGCGAGCGCCATCGAGAAGGCGGGCATCACGCCCGACGACGTCAAGGCGATCGGCATCACCAACCAGCGTGAGACCACGCTGATGTGGGACAAGAACACCGGTGAGCCCGTCCACAACGCCATCGTCTGGCAGGACACCCGCACCGACGCGCTCTGTAAGGAGCTCGGCCGCAATGTCGGCCAGGACCGCTTCCGCCGCGAGACCGGCCTGCCGCTGGCCAGCTACTTCTCCGGCCCGAAGGTCCGCTGGCTGCTCGACAACGTCGACGGCCTGCGCAAGCGCGCCGAGGACGGCGACGTCCTCTTCGGCACCATGGATTCCTGGATCATCTGGAACCTGACCGGTGGCACCGACGGCGGCGTCCACGTCACGGACGTCACCAACGCCTCCCGCACGCTGCTCATGAACCTGCAGGAGATGCAGTGGGACGAGAAGATCGTGCAGTCCATGGGCATCCCGGCGGCCGTGCTGCCGGAGATCCGTTCCTCCTCCGAGGTGTACGGCGTCGCCAAGAGCGGCCCGCTGGCGGGTGTACCCGTCGCCTCCGCGCTCGGTGACCAGCAGGCGGCCCTCTTCGGCCAGACCTGCTTCGCCCAGGGCGAGGCGAAGTCGACGTACGGCACCGGCACGTTCATGCTCATGAACACCGGCAACACGCCCGTCAACTCGTACAACGGCCTGCTGACGACCGTCGGTTACCAGATCGGCGACCAGAAGCCCGTCTACGCCCTCGAAGGCTCGATCGCCGTCACCGGTGCGCTCGTCCAGTGGATGCGCGACCAGATGGGCCTGATCAAGAGCGCCGCCGAGATCGAGACGCTGGCCTCCTCCGTCGAGGACAACGGTGGCGCGTACTTCGTGCCCGCCTTCTCCGGCCTCTTCGCCCCGTACTGGCGTCCCGACGCCCGCGGTGTGATCGCCGGTCTCACCCAGTACGTCACCAAGGCGCACATCGCCCGCGCCGTTCTTGAGGCCACTGCCTGGCAGACCCGCGAGATCAGTGACGCCATGACCAAGGACTCCGGCGTCGAGCTGACCGCACTCAAGGTCGACGGCGGTATGACCTCCAACAACCTGCTGATGCAGACCCTCTCGGACTTCCTGGACGCACCCGTGGTGCGCCCGATGGTCGCCGAGACGACCTGCCTCGGCGCCGCCTATGCCGCCGGCCTGGCCGTCGGCTTCTGGTCCAACACCGACGAACTGCGCGCCAACTGGCGCAGGGCCGCCGAGTGGACCCCCCGCATGGACGCGGACACCCGCGACCGCGAGTACAAGAGCTGGCTCAAGGCCGTAGAGCGGACCATGGGCTGGATCGAGGACGAGGAGTAAAAAATGACCACCCTGCAGAGCGTCCCGGCCCTCGGGACGCACCCGGCTGACGGTTCCACAGCGAGCCGCGCCGAGACTCGGGAGCGACTTTCCAAGGCGACATACGACCTCCTGGTGATCGGCGGCGGCATCCTGGGCATCTCCACCGCCTGGCACGCCGCGCAGTCCGGGCTGCGGGTGGCGCTGGTGGACGCCGGCGACTTCGCCGGCGCCACCTCCTCCGCCTCCTCCAAGCTGCTCCACGGCGGTCTGCGCTACCTGCAGACCGGCGCGGTCAAGCTGGTCGCGGAGAACCACTTCGAGCGCCGCGCGGTCTCCCGCGACGTCGCGCCGCACCTGTCCAACCCCCTGAAGTTCTACCTCCCCGTCTACAAGGGCGGCCCGCACGGCGCGGCCAAGCTCGGTGCGGGCGTCTTCGCCTACTCCGCGCTGTCCGCCTTCGGTGACGGCGTCGGCCATGTCATCAGCGCGTCAAAGGCCGCGCGTGAGGTGCCCGAGCTGCGTACGGACAACCTCAAGGCCGTGGCCGTGTACGGCGACGACCAGATGAACGACTCCCGGATGGCCCTGATGACGGTCCGCGCGGCCGTCGAGTCGGGCGCCACCGTCCTCAACCACGCCAAGGTCACCGGGCTGCGCTTCACAGGCGGCCGGGTCACCGGCGCGGAGCTCGAAGACCGCATGGACGGTACGGAGTTCGGGGTCGACGCCCGTCTGGTGCTCAACGCCACCGGTCCGTGGGTCGACCACCTGCGCAAGCTGGAGAACCCCCACGCGGCCCCTTCCATCCGCCTCTCCAAGGGCGCGCACCTGGTGCTCAAGCGCACCTCCCCCTGGCGGGCCGCGCTGGCGACGCCGATCGACAAGTACCGGATCACCTTCGCGCTGCCGTGGGAGGACCAGCTCCTGCTCGGTACGACCGACGAGGAGTACGAGGGCGACCCGGCCGATGTCGCCGTCAACGAGAAGGACATCACCCAGATCCTGGACGAGGCCGCCTTCTCGATCCGCGACCAGCAGCTGTCCCGCGACCTGATCACCTACTCGTTCGCCGGTCTGCGGGTGCTGCCCGGCGGCCCCGGGAGCACCTCTAAGGCCAAGCGCGAGACGGTGGTCACCGAGGGCCGCGGCGGCATGCTTTCGGTGGCCGGCGGCAAGTGGACGACGTTCCGTCACATCGGCCGCACCGTCGTGAACAAGCTCGCCGCCCTGCCCGGCCATCCGCTGGGCGAGGACATGGAGCCGATGTCGCGGCTGCCCAAGCACCAGCCGCTGCCGGGCATCTCCAACCCGAACGCGGTCGCCCACCGGCTGCTCGTCGACGGCGGCAGCCCCGGCCCGCGGATGGGCGGGGACACCGCCCGCCACCTGGCGACCCACTACGGCTCGCTGGCCTTCGACATCGCGCGGCTGGCCAACGACAATCCGGCGCTGGCCGAGCGCGTCCACCCGGACGCGCCGGAGATCTGGGCGCAGGTCGTGTACGCCCGTGACCACGAGTGGGCCGAGACGGTGGACGATGTCCTGCGCCGCCGTACGACGCTGACGATCCGTGGCCTGGCCACGGACGAGATCCGCGGCAAGGTGGAGGACGTACTGGCCCGCAAGGTCTGAACGACCCGGCGACGCGGCGGGGCCCGGAGGAGAGCGACTCCGGGCCCCGCCGCTGCCCGCGTCCGTCTGATACTCACCGGCTACTTCGGCGCGGCATAATGAGGCGATACATCGGACGTCTGGTGGCAGTTGCCGGACGCAACGAGGAGGTCGTCCATGGCCGTCACCGACGAAGCCATCGAGAAGATCAAGGAAATGATCGTCTCGGGCGCGTTGCGGCCCGGTGACCGCCTCCCCAAGGAGAGCGAACTCGCCGCCGAGCTGGGCCTGTCCCGCAACTCGCTGCGCGAAGCGGTGCGCGCCCTGTCGCTGATCCGCATCCTCGACGTGCGCCAGGGCGACGGGACCTACGTCACCAGCCTCGACCCACAACTGCTCCTCGAAGCGATGAGTTTTGTCGTGGACTTCCACCGGGACGACACGGTGCTGGAGTTCCTCGCCGTACGCCGCATCCTGGAGCCCGCCGCCACCGCGATGGCGAGCTCCCGGATCACCGGCGCCCAACTGGACGCACTGAGCGCCCAGTTGGACGCACTGGGGTCGCAGCCCTCGGTCGAGGAGCTGGTTGCCTGCGATCTCGAATTCCACCGTGTCATCGTGCAGAGCTCCGGCAACTCGGTGCTCTGCTCCCTGCTCGACAGTCTCTCCGGCCCGACGACCAGGGCCCGGATCTGGCGCGGCCTGACCCAGGAGGACGCCGTCAGCCGCACGCTCCACGAGCACCGCGCGATCCTCACCGCGCTGCGCGACGGGGACGCGGAAGCGGCGCGGTCCTGGGCGACGGTGCACATCGCGAGCGTCGAGCAGTGGCTGCGCACCACGCTCTGACCGCGCGCATACCGCGCTGCGGCCTTTTCGAATGATTTCGCGTACGAAGGGCACGCTTTCCCGGTGCGTATCAGGCGTCACCTCAGGCGTCACCGTGTTCACCCGGCCGTGCGCAGGGGCTGCGGCCGGACCTGCTGGAAGCCGTAGGGTTGGCACATGCACAAAGGAACTTCGCAAGCTTCGGAAGGAGGCGCTGGGTGATCGAGCTCGAGGGTGTTCCCGAGCTGATCGACCCGGTCATGGTGGCCGCGTTCGAGGGCTGGAACGACGCCGGCGACGCCGCCTCCACCGCGGTCGCGCACCTGGAGCGGGAGTGGAAGGGCGAGGTGTTCGCGGCGCTGGACGCCGAGGACTACTACGACTTCCAGGTGAACCGTCCCACGGTGTTCCTGGACGGCGGGGTACGCAAGATCACTTGGCCGACCACGCGGCTCTCCGTGGTGCGGATCGGCGGCGACAAACCCCGTGACCTCGTCCTGGTCCGCGGCATCGAGCCGTCGATGCGCTGGCGCTCGTACTGCAACGAAATCCTGGGTTTCGCCCATGAGCTGGGCGTCGAGATGGTCGTGATCCTGGGTGCGCTGCTCGGCGACACTCCGCACACCCGCCCGGTGCCGGTCAGCGGTGTCACCTCCGACGCGGATCTGGCGCGGGCGATGGACCTGGAGGAGACGCGGTACGAGGGCCCGACGGGCATCGTCGGCATCCTCCAGGAGGCGTGCACGCACGCCGGCGTCCCGGCCGTGAGCCTGTGGGCGGCCGTGCCGCACTATGTCTCGCAGCCTCCGAATCCCAAGGCCGCGCTCGCCCTGCTCAACCGTCTCGAAGACCTCATCAATCTGCGGATCCCGCTCGGCGAGCTGCCCGAGGACGCCCGCGCCTGGCAGGTCGGCGTGGACCAGTTGGCCGCGGAGGACAGCGAGGTCGCCGAGTACGTGCAGTCGCTGGAGGAGGCGCGGGACACCGCGGACCTTCCCGAGGCGTCGGGCGAGGCCATCGCCCGCGAGTTCGAGCGGTACCTGCGGCGGCGCGACGGCGGTCCGGGACCCGGCGTGTCCGGCCCCGGCCATGCCACGGACGGCAGCGAGAGCAGCACGTCGTACCTGCGTGACAACGCCAGCGGTCGCACCCGGCCGCCCAGGCCTCCGCGCGCGGAGGCGGTCCCCGACGAGGTGGCCCCCGAAGAGGGGGACGCCGACGAGGCGGGCGGCAGTGGGAGTGGGAGCGGCGGGGCGGAAGACGCCTCGGAGGAGTAGCGGGCGATGCGGGTGGGGGCGGCGCCACACAGCGCGGGTCGGTGATGCGGGCGACCGCGGCGCCCCTGGTGCCGCTCGCGTCGAGCCGCACCACGTCGATCGCGTTCTGCGCCTGCTGGACGACGTACAGGAGACGGCCGAGCAGCAGCAGACCGTCGCCGTTGGGGATCCTCAGCGGGCCCAGGTCGACCTGGCGGGCGACGCCGTTGCGCGGGTCGACGCGCATCAACGCACCGCCGTCCACAACGGTGTTGACCACCAGCAGGGCCCGGCTCGTCCGGGGTTCGCTCGATCCCGTTCGCGGTGAAGGCGGGCCCCTGGGCCCAGCGGTGCCGGGCGGAGTGATCCTCCGCCCGGCACCGTCATGTCCCTACAACGGGCTCTGCAAGGGGTTCAGCTACAGCGCCACCCCGAGGAGTGCGTCGACGGCGCGCGACACCACGCCGGGCGCCCCCTCCTGCGTACCGCCGTCGGACTGCTGGAACGCGGCCCAGCGGTCCACGGCACGCAGTGCGGACGGGGTGTCGAGGTCGTTGGCGAGGGCTTCGCGGATCTCCTCGACCAGGGCGTCGGCGGACGGTCCGTCGGGGCGCGACACGGCGGCGCGCCAGCGCGCGAGACGCTCGACGGCGTCCGCGAGGACCTGGTCCGTCCACTCCCAGTCGGAGCGGTAGTGGTGCGAGTGCAGGGCGAGACGGATCGCGGCCGGGTCGACGCCGTCGCGGCGCACCTTCGACACGAAGACCAGGTTGCCCCGGGACTTCGACATCTTCTCGCCGTCAAGACCGACCATCCCGGCGTGCACATAGGCCTTGGCGAACGGGTGCTCGCCGGTCAGCGCCTGGGCGTGCGACGCGCCCATCTCGTGGTGCGGGAAGGCGAGATCGGAGCCGCCGCCCTGCACGTCGAAGCCCATGCCGAGGTGGTCCAGGGCGATGGCCACACACTCGATGTGCCAGCCGGGCCGGCCGCGGCCCAGGCTCGCTCCGTCCCAGCTCGGCTCGCCCTCACGGGCGGCCATCCAGAGCATCGGGTCGAGCGGGTTCTTCTTGCCGGGGCGGTCCGGGTCGCCGCCACGCTCGGCGGAGAGCAGCCGCATCGCGTCGGCGTCGAGTCCGGAGACCTCACCGAAGTGCGGGTCGGCCTCGACGGAGAAGTACACATCCCCTTCGAGCTCGTACGCGGCCCCCTTGTCGCGCAGCCGCTCAACGAGCGGGACGATGCCGGGTATCGACTCGACCGCGCCGATGTAGTGCTGCGGCGGGAGCATTCGCAGGGCCGTCATGTCCTCACGGAACAGAGCGGTTTCACGCTCCGCGAGCTCGGTCCAGTCTTGTCCGTCGCGGATCGCCCGCTCCAGCAGCGGGTCATCCACGTCCGTCACATTCTGGACGTAATGAACCTGCCGCTTGGTGTCGAGCCACACGCGCTGCACAAGGTCGAACGCGTTGTAGGTCGCCGCATGACCCATGTGGGTCGCGTCGTACGGCGTAATGCCGCAGACATAGATACGGGCGACGGGGCCGGGGTCCAGGGATACGGGACCACCGGTCGCGGTGTCGTGGATCTTGAGGTCGCGGCCCTTACCAGGCAGGGCGGGGACGTCAGAAGCGGGCCAGGCATGCATGTCATGAGCGTAACCGGACGCACGTTCCGGATACGAACCGGATGCGGAACGGATCACTGGTCAGGGCCGGTGAGACATCACACCGGCGGCCAGGGAATAGCCGGCCACTCGCCGCTCGGCTGCGGGTGGCGGGCCGTGGTCCGCAGCGCCGTCACCCGCGCGCGCACCGCGTCGACCTCGGCCGGGGTGATCAGTTCGGCCAGCCGGGTGGCCAGCGGCCGCCCCTCCACCAGAGCCCCGGACACCCGCGCCAGTACCTCCAGGGCCTCCGACGTCAGGGGGTCGCCGGCCCAGCCCCACAGCAGGGTGCGGAGCTTGTCCTCGGCGTTGAAGGTGACGCCGTGGTCGATGCCGTACAGCTTCCCGTCGGCCGTCGGCAACAGGTGGCCGCCCTTGCGGTCGGCGTTGTTGATGACCGCGTCGAGGACCGCGAGCCGCCGCAGCCGCTCGTCGTCGGCGTGCACGAGCAGGGCGGTGCGGCCCTCGGCGACCTCCGCGAGGACGACCGGCTTCCAGCCCTCGCCCGGCTCCTCGTCCTCGACCAGGGCCAGCAGTCCGGCGTCGGCGTCCGCCTCGATCCACAGCTGGCACATGCCCTCGCCGTACGGACCGTCGCGCAGCACGGTCGGCGGCACCAGGCCCCAGCCGGTCGCCTCGGAGATCTCGTACGCGGCGACCTCTCGCTGGGCGAGCGTGCCGTCGGGGAAGTCCCACAGGGGCCGTTCCCCGGCGACCGGCTTGTACACGCAGGACGCCGACACGCCCTCGTACTCGATCCCGCAGTAGAGGACCGCGTTGGAGGCCTCGCGGACCCGTCCGCGGACCGTGAGCTGCCCCTTCGCCAGGACAGTGAGCTGATCCACCGGCGTCACGCTCCGCGGCGGTATCCGTTCTGGCGCGGACATACGTGTCCTTCCGAGTCGAGCGGCAGGCTGCACAGCGGGCAGGGCGGCCGCCCCGCGTTGACGACGTCGAAGGCGCGCTTGGCGAATGCTCTGGCCTGCGCGCCGCTGAGCCGCACCCGCAGCATCGGCGGACCGTTCTCCTCGTCCTGGAGCAGCCGCTCCTCGGCGTCCGCGAGGCCTTCCTCGTCCGAGGCGTCGAGTTCCACCAGGGCCTGCGCCTCGACGATCATGCGCTGTTCCTCGCCATCCCAGGCCAGCGCCATGGTGCCGACGCGGAACTCCTCCTCGACGGGGGCGTCAAGGGGTGCGCTGTCGGTGACATCGGCGGGGGCGACGGCCGGCACCGGGGCGTTGCCGCCGGTGCGGCGCACCACTTCGTCGAGCAGTTCGTCGATCCGCTCGGCGAGGGCGGCCACTTGGGTCTTCTCCAGCGAGACGCTGGTGACCCGGCTGGCCGCCGACGCCTGAAGGAAGAACGTACGGCGTCCAGGCAGCCCGACCGTACCGGCCACAAAGCGGTCCGGCGGGTCGTAGAGGAATACCTGACGGGACACGTCCTGCTCTCCTTGAAATCGGTCGTATGCGCGGGCTCAGGGCCCGTCCACCCTACTGCGCGAAGCGATCACGGTGCGCCCGCGCCGCCTCCTACGGCCGCGTCCCCGCCGTTGGTGTTCTCCCGCGGGGCCAGCGAGGTGAGGTCTCCGGTGTCCCCGAGGCGTACGAGAAAGGGGCGAATCCCGGTGTAGCGGATGGCCGTGAGGGAACATGGGTCGACGTGAATCCGCTGGAAGAGATCAAGGTGAAGGCCGAGCGCGTCGGCCACGACGGACTTGATGATGTCGCCGTGCGAGCACATCACGTAGACGGCGTTCTCGCCGTGCTCCGCCTCGATGCGCGCGTTCCAGTCCCGCACGGCATCGACCGCGCGCGCCTGCATGGCGCGCATCGACTCGCCGCCGGGAAAGGTCACGGACGACGGGTGCTGCTGCACGGCGGCCATCAGCGGCTCGTCGGACAGCTCGGCAAGCTTGCGGCCCGTCCAGTCGCCGTAGTGGCACTCGCCGATGCGGTCGTCGGTGTGCAGCGGGAGCCCGGGGCGCGCGTCGAGAAGCGGCTGGAGGGTCTGGCGGCAGCGGTCGAGCGGACTGCTGACGACGGCGGCCAGCCGCACGGCTGCCAGCCTGGTGGGGAGGGCGGTCGCCTGGGCGGTACCGCGCTCGTCGAGGGAGACGCCCGGTGTCCAGCCCGCGAGCAGTCCCGCGGTGTTGGCGGTCGAGCGTCCGTGGCGTACGAGGATCAGCGTGGCCATGCCGGTCAGCCTAGGCGGCGTAACGCGCCGAGGTGCGCTCGGGCCCGTACCGGGGGAGAATGCGCGCCGTGATCGTCGACTGTGCCATCTACCGGGAAGGGCGCCGCACCGAGGGCCCTTCCGACTTTTCGGATGCCCTCGCGGAGGCGCGTGCCACCGGGGACGCGTTCTTGTGGATCGGGCTGCATGAGCCGACGGAAGAGGAGTTCGCTCTCGTCAGCAGCGAGTTCGGGCTGCATCCGCTGGCCGTGGAGGACGCCCTCGCGGCCCATCAGCGGCCCAAGCTGGAGGTGTACGAGGATTCGCTCTTCGCGGTGCTCAAGCCGGTGCTCTACGACCCGGAGAGCGACACCGTGACCACGGACGAGCTGATGCTCTTCGTCGGCGATTCCTTCGTGGTGACCGTGCGGCACGGCGAGAGCTCGCCGCTGGCCGCCGTACGCCACCGGCTCGAAGCCGATCCCGAGGTCCTGCGGCACGGACCCACCTCGGTGCTGTACGCCGTGAGCGACGCCGTCGTGGACCAGTATGTGGAGGTCGGGATCGAGCTCCAGACCGACCTGGAGGAGCTGGAGGCGGAGGTCTTCGCGCCGGTCGGGGAGCCGACGGGCGCGCTTGCCAAGGGCACGCCCCGCGCCCCCTCGACCGCCGCGCGGATCTACACCTTCAAGCGGCAGGTCCTCGAATTCCGCCGCGCGACGGGGCCGCTCACCCAGCCCATACTGCGGCTGTCGTCGCCCGGCCTGCCGTTCGTCGACGAGCACGCGCAGCCGTTCTTCCGGGATGTGAGCGACCACCTCGCCCGCGCCAACGAGCAGGTGGACGGCCTTGACCGGCTGCTGTCCGACATCCTGTCCGCGCATCTCGCGCAGATGGGGGTACGGCAGAACGACGACATGCGGAAGATCTCAGCATGGGCCGCCATGGCGGCGGTACCGACCATGGTCGCGGGCATCTACGGCATGAACTTCGAGCACATGCCTGAGCTGAAGTGGCTGTGGTCCTATCCGGCGCTGATCCTGTTCATGGCGCTGTGCGAGGTCGGCCTGTACCGCCAGTTCAAGCGGCGCGGCTGGCTCTGAGCCCGGACGGCCGCGACGCCCGGGCGCCGCGCTTCAGGCGAGCCCGGGCACGGACGTCGCGGGGCCGTCGAGTGCGCCCCGGCGCTCCGGCATGGTCAGGCTCACCATCCGCCGCCAGCCGCCGAGGCGTTCGTACCCGTACACGCCGTGAATTCCCGTGGCCAGCGCGGCGGCCTTGGGCTTCGGCCAGCCCAGGATGCGGCCCATCCGCGCCATGACGGCCAGGCTCACGTCCCGGTAGACACCGATCTCGGCGAGGGCGCTCTCGCGCAGGACACGCTGGATCTCCCGGCCGTGCCCGGCGCGGGCCAGGCGGAGCAGTTCCTCGTGGCAGTACGCCAGGTGGTTGTCCTCGTCGTGGCAGATCATCCTGATCGGTTTGCCCGCCTCGGGGTGGTCGCCGAAGTACTTCACCAGCATGTCCATCTGGTCGGCGGCGCGCTGCTCGGTGACCCGGCTGTGGGACAGGTACACGAGGATGTCCTGCTCGGTGAGCGGCTCGTCGCGGCGCAGCTTCTCGTGGGCCAGGCCGATGCCCTTGCGTTCGAGCAGCATTGTGTAGTCGGTCTCCGGCGGGACCGGGACCGGGTCGAGGCCGCGCTTCCTCAGCAGGGCGTTGAAGAGCCTGCCGTGCTTGTCCTCGTCCGCGCCGTGCCGGGTGATCTTGGGTGCGAGGGCACGCATGCTCTCGGGGACGAGGGCCGCGATCCGGCCGTTCTCCCAGCCGCCCTGGGCCTCGCCGCTGGCCGCGATGGAGCAGAAGAGCTGGAAGGAGTCGTCGTTGTCGATGATTTCCTGGAACAGGCTTCGGGCCGAGAGCATCTGGGACACCTCCGTGAATACATCCGCAGAGAACAAGTCAAGTGCGTGATGGGAGGGCGGGCAACCGCTGCGCCGGACAACTCAGCCGGAAGAAGGACAGGGCGAACCGTATCTGCGCGTAACCGACAAGCTCTTGAAGCGTTGTTCTCCATGACGGCCGTGGCGGGGAAGACCCCCGAGCCCCCACCACGGCCGCAGACTTTCTCCACCGCCGGTCGCACCGAACCGGCCCGCTGCGTTACGCCAGACCGGCGCGCTCCAGGGCATCGGTGCCCGCGCGCAGGGCGGTGAGCCGCTCGTCGAGCGTGAAGCCCGCAGGAGCCAGCGTCAGCGTCGTCACTCCGGCCGCGGCGTAGGCCTGCATCCGCTCGGCGATCCGCTCCACGGGGCCCAGCAGGGTGGTCTGGTCGATCAGCCGGTGCGGGATCGCGGCGGCCGCGCCCTTCTTGTCGCCGGACAAGTACTTGTCCTGAATCTCGGCGGCTTCCTTCTCGTAGCCCATGCGCTGCGCGAGCTGGTTGTAGAAGTTCTGCTTGCGGCTGCCCATGCCACCGACGTACAGCGCGGTGTACGGGCGGAACGTGTCGGCCAGCGCGTTGACGTCGTCGCCGATGGCGAGCGGCAGCGTCGGGCAGACGTCGAAACCGTCCATGGTCTTGCCGGCCTTCTCGCGGCCCGCGCGCAGGTGCCTGATCGCGGTGTCTTCGAGGTGGTCGGCGGAGGGGAAGATCAGCAGCGCGCCGTCGGCGATCTCACCGGTCTGCTCCAGGTTCTTGGGGCCGATCGCGGCGATGTAGAGCGGGATGTGCTCGCGCTCCGGGTGGACCGTGAGCTTGAGCGGCTTGCCGGGGCCTTCGGGCAGCGGCAGCGTCCAGTGCTGACCCTCGTACGACAGGCGCTCGCGGGTCATGGCCTTGCGGACGATCTCCACGTACTCGCGGGTGCGGGCCAGCGGCTTGTCGAACTTCACGCCGTACCAGCCCTCGGAGACCTGCGGACCCGAGACGCCCAGGCCCAGCCGGAAGCGCCCGCCCGAGAGGGAGTCGAGGGTGGCCGCCGTCATCGCGGTCATCGCGGGTGCACGGGCCGGGATCTGGAAGATCGCGGAGCCCACGTCGATACGCTCGGTCTGGGCGGCCACCCAGGTGAGCACGGTCGCGGCGTCCGATCCGTAGGCCTCGGCGGCCCAGCAGACGTCGTAACCGAGGCGGTCCGCCTCCTGTGCGACGGCCAGATTGTCGCCGTCCATCCCCGCGCCCCAGTAGCCGAGGTTGATACCGAGCCGCATAACCGCTCCTCTTACTCGTGAGTAACGTCCTTGTGCCGGGGACTCTAACGCGCGGGAGCGCGATCCGTCAGGACCGGGTTGTCCACAGGTCTGCTTGCCGCGCACTCCTGGCCAGTAATCTCAGCGCCCATGGAGCAGAGGCATCTCGGCCGCACGGGCCTGCGCGTATCCCGGATCGGGCTCGGCACCCTCACCTGGGGCCGGGACACCGGCGAGCACGACGCCGCCGACCAGTTGAAGGTCTTCTGGGACGCGGGCGGGACCCTCGTCGACACGGCGGACGTGTACGGCGGAGGGGACGCCGAGTATCTGCTCGGACAGCTCGTCGAGCGGCTCGTGCCGCGGCGGGACCTGGTCATCGCGACCAAGGCGGGCAGCGTGCCCGAGCCCGACCGGCGGTTCAACGGCTCACGCGGTCATCTGCTGGCCGCGCTCGACGCCTCGCTGGAGCGGCTCGGCACCGACTACGTCGATCTGTGGCAGGTCCATGCCTTCGACCCCGGGACACCGCTCGACGAGACGCTCCAGGCGCTCGACATAGCCGTCAGCAGTGGCCGGGCGCGGTACGCGGGGGTGTCCAACTTCTGCGGCTGGCAGCTGGCGAAGGCCGCCACCTGGCAGCTCGCCGCTCCGGGACTGCGGACCCGGCTGGCCAGCACGCAGATGGAGTACTCGCTCCTCCAGCGGGGCGTGGAGCGCGAGGTGCTGCCGGCCGCGATCGACCTGGGAGTGGGGCTGTTGCCGTCCTCGCCGCTGGGCCGGGGTGTCCTCACCGGCAAGTACCGCACGTCGACCCCGCCGGACTCCCGGGGCGCGTCCGAGCAGTTGGCCGGTTTCGTCGAGCCCTACCTGGACGACGCGGCGAGCCGCATCGTGGACGCGGTCGCGACGGCCGCGGACGGGCTGGCCACGACCACGCTCCAGGTGGCGCTGGCCTGGGTCCGCGACCGGCCCGGTGTGGTGGCCCCGATTGTCGGCGCGCGCAACGCGCAGCAGCTCAGGGCCGCATTGTCAGTGGAGGCGCTTAGTCTTCCAGAGGAGATCTGCCAGGCGCTCGACGATGTGTCGGCGCCCGTGCACCGCTATCCCGACCAGGACTGGAGCACGCTGTGAGTACGGACCGCGACACCGCTGCCGCGGGCGAGGCCATCGACACGGCACCGTCGCCGGAGCCGGACACCGCCGAGGCCGGAGCTCCGGGCGAGGCCGACGCCGAGGTGTCGACCGCGCCGTCACCTTCGCCGTCGCCGGGCGCTGACGTGGAATCAGAGTTGGGCGCGGAGGCGGACGCGGAGGCGGCTCAGGCCGAGCCGGAGTCCAACCCCGGGCCCAACTCCGGGTCGGAGCCCGGGTCGGAGCCCGGGTCGGAGCCCGGGTCGGAGCCCGACAAGGCCGCCGCAACGGCGCCCGACCGTGCCACGGTGCCGGCGCCGACCGCCGCCGAGGACGACACCCCGTCGGTCGAGTCCGACGGGGCCGAGGCGCCCGGGGAGACCGGGGAATCCGGCCGCACGGAAGCCGCCGAGGTCGCGCCCGTCGCCGAGGGGACCGACGCGGTGGCTGACAACGCGTCCGACGCAGTGGTCGTTCCTGCCGAGCCCACCGTTCCTCAACTCTCCGAGGCCAAGGCCGAGTTGGCTGCCCAGCGGGTGCTGCGGGAGCGCATCGCGCAGCGCAAAGCCGCCAAGGAGGCCCCCGTCGAGGCGGGCGCCAAGCTGAGCGGGCAGGCCGCCGATCTGCTCGCGGCAGTACGGGCCGTGGAAAGCGGCGCGAAGTCCGGCGAGGCGTTCTTCGCGACCCCGCCGCCCGCGCCGCGCCCCGCCGCAGCCGCTCCTGCCGCATCCGCGCGGCCGGAGGCCCCCGAGCCCGTCCAGGGAGTCGCGCCCCCCGCGCCGGAGGCCGTCGCGTCCGTACAGGAAGTGCTCGCTGAGGGTGGTGCTCCCGCGGCGCTGGCCGAGCCGGTCGCGGCCACGCTGGGTGAGCAGGCCGGGCAGGTGCTGCGCGACGACCCCTGGCAGCTGCTGTCCGTGCCGGGGGTGCAGCCCGAGCAGGCCGACGGATTCGCGCGGGCGCTGCTCGGCGCCCAGTGCGGTCCTGGCGATGAGCGCCGGACGGCCGCGCTCGTCGGCTGGCTGCTGGAGCGGGCGGCCCTCCAGGGGCACACCGTCCTCGATGCGACCGTGGTGGCCAAGGCGCTGACCGGGCACGGGGTGCCCGACCCCGACGAGGCCCTCCAGCACGCGATCGCCGAAGGCGTCGTGCTGGGCTTCCAGGACGGCGCGGACGACACGACCGGGACCGACGAGGACGCGGACGAGGGCGAGGACCCGGCGGCATCCGCGAACGCTCAGGAGCCGGCCGAGCCGGTCCAGGTCCTGCTGGGTCTTGAGCGCTACGCCCTCGCCGAGGAGAGCCTCGCCGAGGGCCTCGCCCGGCTGGTCAGCACCTTCACCGAAGCCGCGGCCTGGGACACGGCCGCAGCTTCGCGCTCTGCCGCCGGGCTGATCGGCGCCGTCGCGGGGCACGGCCTGGTCGCCCACACCGGCGGCGAGGCCGCCCGCGCCGAACCGGCCGAGCTGGTCACCATGGCGCGGGGGCTCGGCCTTCGCGCCTTCGCGGCGTCGCACAGCGCGGACGGCGCGCGGCGCCTCGCCCCGGCGGTCGACGACCCCGCGGCCTCGGTCACGCTCTACGGCCTGCTCTCCGGGACCGAGGGGCCCGGCCGGGACGACGAGGGGCTGCTCGCACTCGACCTGTTGGTCGTGCTGGACGCCCCGCAGCTGGATGTGGAGACCGCCGCGATCCTCGTGGAGTCACTGCCCGACGCCACCAGGCTGGTCCTCAGCGGCGACCCCGGCGTCCTGCCGTCGGCCGGTGCGGGCAGGGTGTTCGCGGATCTGCTGGCCGCCCATGCCTGCCCGCAGATCGCCTCGCGCACACCCGACCCCGGGCCGATCGGCGAGCTGGTGTCCGGGATCGGGATCGGCGAGCTCAACCAGGTCGAGGCGCCGGGCAAGGAAGTGGTGATCGTCCCGGTCCGCGACGCGGGCGAGGCGGTGCACCGCACAGTGCAGCTGGTCGCCGATTCGGTGCCGCGCGCCTTCGGGGTGAGTGTCGAGCAGACACAGGTGATCACTCCCGGGCACGGCGGGTCCGCGGGTACCCGCGCACTCAACGCAGCCCTCAAGCAGCGGCTGAACCCGGGCCCCGGCCGGTTCGGCGGCTTCGATCCGGGAGACCGTATCGCCCATGTGCCGGTGCCAGGCAGGACGCTGCCCGGCACGGTGGTATCGGCCGACGACGACGGCCTGCATCTCGACTGCGGGGGCACGCCCGTCGTCGTACCGCAGGACCGGGTGGAGACCACGGTGCGGCACGGCTGGGCGCTCACCGCGCACCAGGCGACCGGGATGCGGTGGCCCGCGGTCGTCGTGGTGCTGCCCGGGGACGCCGCGGCGGGGCTGAGCCGGCCCTGGATCTACACCGCGTTCAGCCGCGGCGAGCGGCACCTGTCCGTGGTCCACGGCGTGGACCAGGCGCTGCCGCACGCGGTGACGGAGGTCCCGGACCGGCCCCGCACCACGCGGCTGCGCGCTCTGCTCCAGCCCGCCGCCGAGCCCACCGCGTAGAGCGCGCGAAAGGGCCCCGCGGCCCGAAAGTGGGTCGCGGGGCCACAGGCCGTGTCTCGGGCGCTCAGGCCTCTTCGACGCCGCCGAGCTCGTGGATTTCGTCGTCGAAGACGGAGCTGACGTCGAAGCGGCACACGACCCGCTGCGGATCGGCCTGGTCGAAGGGAGCGGTCAGCCACTCCCCCGCTTCGGGCAGCTCCTCCACCGCAGTCACCCACAGCGTGGAGTCGCCCTCCTCCAGGCCGAACTCCTTGTGCCGGGAGGCGATTTCGTCCGGCTCGTACTCGCCGAAGAGCACGCCGATGGCGGCGTGGACGCTGCCGCCGACACCCCCTGCCGTCGCGCTCCGCTCGTCGGTGTCCGGGTCCAGGCCCGCGATGCGCCGTGCCTGTGCGAGCAGCCGCGGTGTCTGGGCCACCGCGTAGTCGCGCCGGATCAGGACGCTCACGGCGTTCGGCTCCTCGGGGCCCGTGTACGGCGGCAGGGAGTCGTCGGACGCGGGAATCTCGAATGGGGTGACTTCGTCGTAGCGGTCGTAGAGCTGCTCGTCGTATGCCTCGGCGGCTGCGGCGAGCTCGTTGAACGCGTCGTAGACGGCCGGGTCGTCGTCCCCGGTACGGTGCTCGACCGCCTCCAGGTGACGGTCCAGCGCGGCCTTGACCGCCTCGGCGGCGGCGCGTACCTCGGCAGCGGTGGGCTGCGCAGCATCAGACATAGTGCAGACGCTATCCGTACTGGGGCTCTGCCCGCACAATAGATGCGATGCCGGAATACGAATTTGTCGACGTGTACGTGCCACGCGGGGTCTCCCGCACGGACACGACGCGCCTGCTGACCGACCATGCCGAGTACGGACACTGGGAGTTGGACCGACTGAGCCTGCGCCGGGACGGCAGCCGCAAAGTGCGGCTGCGCAGGCGGATCATCCGCCAGCAGCACGCGACCTGGTGAAGACGGTGCGGGCCCCGAAGTCACAGGGTCCGCACCGTCTCTCGCGCCGGTTACGCCGGCGCTGTCACTGCCTCACTGTCCTACGCCGCCGAGCGCGCCCGGCGGTACAGCACCGCACCGCCGAGCAGCAGTCCCGCACCTACCGGGATCACTAGCCCGAGCGGACCGGCGCCGGTCTGCGCGAGCAGCTCGGTGCCCTTGGGCTGGGAGGCGCTCTGGGCGCCCGGGGTGTTCGGCTCGTCGGACCGGTCATGGCCCACCGGCTTGCCGGGCCCGGCCGGGTCACCGGGCTCCCCGGGCTGCCCCGGGTTGCCGGGCTCTCCCGGGTTACCGGGGGTGCCGGGGGTGCCCGGACTACCGGGGGTGCCGGGGTTGCCCGGGGTGCCGGGAGTGCCCGGGTTACCGGGAGTGCCCGGGTTGCCAGGGGTACCCGGGTTACCGGGGTTGCCCGGCTGCCCCGGCTTGCCGGGGCCCGGCTTGCCCGGGGTGCCGCTGCCATTGGCGCAGCCGTTGCCCGTCACGGCGTTGCCGAGGCCGCCGATGGTGACGCTGTTGCCGCAGGCGTTCACGGGAACATCGATGGGCACCTGAACGTGGTTGCCCGAGCCGACGCCCGGCGAGTTGCTCGCGTGCCCCTCGGCCGCCGCAGCGCCGCGGTGCTTGCCGCGCGGCTTGCCGTGACCGGAGCCGTCCGACACATTGGCGCAGCGATTGCCGACGGCGGGGTTGAGCAGCCCGACGACGTTGACAGTGTTGCCGCACGCGTTGACCGGGACGTGCACCGGGGCCTGTACGGAGTTCCCGGACAGCACGCCCGGCGAGTCCGAGGCGACCCCGTCGGCCCCCGCGTCAGCGTGTGCGTTCCCGCCGGTCAGGGCGAGTACGCCGCCGACGGCCGCGATGGTGATCAGGCCTTTTCTGGTGACCTGGCGCATTGGTTCTGTTCCTCCGCCTTCATACCTGCCGGAATACCCACGGACGTGGCTGCCCGCGGGCAGAATGCCCAGCGGCCCCGGAGTGCATGGCACGCACTCCGGGGCCACCCGGGACTCAGACCCTCACGGGTTGAGACACAACGTCACTTGTTGATGCAGGTGTTGCCGAAGGCGGGGTTCAGCAGCCCGATCACGGAGACCGTGTTTCCGCACACATTCACCGGAACGTGGATGGGCGCCTGGATGACGTTCCCCGAAAGGACGCCGGGCGAGCCCACAGCGGCACCCTGCGCGCCGGCATCCGCGACGGCCATACCCGCACCAGCGAGCACGAGACCACCAGTGGCAACCGCAGCAGCGACGATCTTCTTGATCATTACTTTTCCTCCTTGTTGGCAAATGCGATCCCAGCCGCGGACCGCACCCCCTGTAACGAGGAGAAAGTCATGGGGCTACGACCTGGTGGTCCCATTCACTCCATTCAGTCAAATAGCACGCTCACCCGATTATTTGATGTTCCGTTTCTGCGACCGGCCGGCGATGTCCGGCCGGCGGCGTCCGCTCAGCACCCGTCCAGGAGGCGGTCCAGAACGCGTACACCGAACTTCAGCCCGTCCACGGGAACCCGCTCGTCGACGCCGTGGAACATCCCCGCGAAGTCCAGCTCCGGCGGCAGCTTCAGCGGTGCGAAGCCGAAGCAGCGGATGCCCAGGTCGTCGAAGGACTTGGCGTCGGTGCCGCCGGAGAGCATGTACGGGACGGCGCGCGCGATGGGGTCCTCGGCCTTGAGCGCCACCTGCATCGCGTCGACGAGGTCACCGTCGAAGCTCGTCTCCAGGGCCTTGTCGCCGTGTACGTCCTCGCGCTTGACGCGCGGGCCGAGGATCCGGTCGAGGTCGGCCAGGAACTCGTCCTCGTACCCCGGCAGGAAGCGCCCGTCGACATGCGCGGTGGCCTGCCCGGGGATCACGTTCACCTTGTAACCGGCGCCGAGCATCGTGGGCGCCGCCGAGTTCTGCAGGGTGGCGCCCACCATCTTCGCGATGCCGCCGAGCTTGGCGAGCGTGGCCTCCATGTCCTCCGGGTCGAGCGGGGTGCCGAGCGCGTCGGAGAGCTCGTCGAGGAAGGACCGTACGGTCTTGGTGACGCGCACCGGCCACTTGTGTCGGCCGAGCCGTCCGACGGCCTCGCACAGCTCGGTGATCGCGTTGTCCTTGTTGGTCATCGAGCCGTGCCCGGCCGTGCCGTCCACGGTGAGCCGCATCCAGTGCATGCCCTTCTGCGCCGTCTCGACCAGATACAGCCGCAGGTTCTCGTTGACGGTGAAGGAGAAGCCGCCCACCTCGCCGATGGCCTCGTTCACGCCCTCGAAGAGACCGGGGTGCTTGTCGACGAGATGCCGTGCGCCGTACGTGCCGCCCGCCTCCTCGTCGGCGAGGAAGGCCAGCACGATGTCGCGCGGGGGCTTGCGACCGCTGCGCATCCTGTCGCGTACGACCGCGAGGGTCATCGCGTCCATGTCCTTCATGTCGACCGCGCCCCGGCCCCACACACAGCCGTCCGCGATCTCTCCGGCGAAGGGGTGGTGCGTCCAGTCCTGGGCGTTCGCCGGCACGACGTCGGTGTGCCCGTGGATGAGCAGCGCCGGCCGGGACGGGTCCTCGCCCGCGATCCTGGCCACCGTCGAGGCACGGCCCGGGTGGGACTCGAAGATCTGCGGCTCAAGACCGACCTCGGCGAGCTGCTCCGCGATGTACTCCGCGGCGGCGCGTTCTCCCGGCCCGGAGTGGTCCCCGTAGTTGCTGGTGTCGATCCGGATCAGGTCACGACAGAGGTCGACGACCTCGTCCTCGCCCGTGATCCTCCGGGCCGTGTTCGACTCGCTCACGCTGCTTCCTCCCTCTGGCATTGCTGGTGGTCCCCTCACATCCTCCTGCTTCACCCCCAAGGGCGGGCACCCCGCGTCACGCGCGGTTCACGGGCCTGGGGGGTGGCGATCAGCGGGTCCGAATGTTTGCTATGGTTTTCCACGTCGGAACGGCTGAACGCCGCACGGCAGACACCTTGTCCGAGTGGCGGAATGGCAGACGCGCTAGCTTGAGGTGCTAGTGCCCTTTATCGGGCGTGGGGGTTCAAGTCCCCCCTCGGACACATGGTTTGTACACGCTGCGCGGTTTCTGCGCAGGCGGCATCAGCGCCCGTTCCTGGCTTCGGCCCGGGGCGGGCGTTTTTTGTTGCCGCCTCCTTCGTTCCTGGGGCTCGGGTCCGGGGTCAGCCGATGAAGATCCTTTCGGTGTGTGGGGTGTTGGCGGTCAAGGTGCGGGCCGGGTGGTCGTAGATGAGGGGGATCTGGTCGGTCCGGAGCCAGGTGGCGATCTCGGGCGGGGTGAGGTGCGGGGGCAGGCCGAGACGGATACCGAGGGCGGGCACCCCGCCCTCGTCAGCGAGACACTCTTCATCGCTGTCCAGAACATCCGAGCCACCCGCGCGCCCACACCGGGACGCACCTATCTACTGGCCGGACTCCTGCGCTGCGGGCACTGCGACCGCCGGATGGAATCGTGCTGGTCCCACGACCACCCCGCCTACCGCTGCCGCCACGGCCACACCACCGCCACCCGCCGCGACACCACCGGCCCACACAACTCCTACCTGTGCGAAGACCGCATCCTGCCCCGGCTGGGCGGGTTTTCGGGAGATGGCCCACTGGTCGGGGGTGTTGCGGCGGCGGGTATCGCGTTCGCCGAGGGTGGTGTCGGCGGGGTCGAGGAGGTCGTGGTCGGTGCGCTGGCGGTTCCAGACCTGGTGGCCGGTGTAGCGGGGGTTGGTGAGGAGAGCGCGGACGGTGGTGGGGGTCCAGTGAGTGCCGGGGCGGTGCGGGTTGCGGCCGGGGTCGGCGGCCGAGGGGCAGGGGATGGCCATGTCGTTGAGGGCGCGGGCGATGCGGGCGACGCTGTGCCGGGCGAGGCGCTGGGCGAAGATCCACTTCACGATGGGTGCGGTGTCCGGGTCGGTGTCCAGGCGTTGGGCGCGTGCGCCGCGGCGGGCCCAGGCGCGGTTGGGGTGCGGGCCGGCGTCGACGAGCCGGTAGCCGTACGGGGGCCGGCCGCCGAGGTAGCGGCCCTGTTCGCGGGCCTGGGCGGTCATGGAGGTATGGGTGCGCATGCGGGCACGGACCACTTCGCGTTTGCCGAGGATGCCGAACCAGGCCATGAGCTCTTCGTGCTGGAGGATCCCGGGGTCGGCCGGGCCGCCGAGCTCGGGGATCCAGAGGGCTATGTCGTAGTGGGTGAAGAGCGGGGCCATGACGGAATACTGGTTACCGGTGAAGGCGCGTTCGCTGGAGCCGATGACGATCGCGTCGAAGGGGCGATCGGGATCGGCCAGGTCGGCGAGGAGGGCAGCGGCTTCGGGGCGGCGGGCCCAGGGCAGGCTGCGGCTGTGCCCGATGTCGAAGTAGGCGGCGGTGATGCGCCCGTGCCCGGTGGTGAGGGCGGTGGCCTGCTGGAGCTGCCAGAGGTGGCCGGGTCCTGGTAGTCCTCGGTGGAGACGCGGCCGTAGAACGCGAAGCACAGGCCGTCCGGACGTGTCGTGCCGTGGCCTTGGCGGGCCGGGGTCTGGTGCTGGGCCCAGGCGGCGAGCGGGCCGGTGGGCTCCAAGGGCAGGAGAGCGGTGGTCGGCATCTTGATCACGCCCTTGGCGAAGTCGGTCTGGTGCTCCGAGGTGCCATCGTCCCGGGTGCGGCGGAAGGCTGGACAGGCGTGAACCGGGCGTGAAGGAAGCAGGGGCGCAGAGCATCCGGGTGCAGGGCCTCGCGGTGGTGGACGGGCGGGGCCGGTGCTACGGGAGCGCTGTTTCGGTGAGTACGCAGTCCTGAACCCCCGGACCGTTCCCCGATGGGGCGAGTGCGGGCCGTGGTGGCCCGGTGGGATGCTGAATGTGTCACGATGCGACGACATGCACAGGGCGAGAGGAGGCGGTTTTTCATGGTGGACACCTTCCACACGGGTCTGCTGACCCCCACCGAGACATCGGAGTACCTCCAGATCCCGCAGTCCACGCTGCGCAGCTGGCTCGACAGCCAGGCTGCAGGCGCTCCTTTGGTCCACCGGGTGCCGGCGGAGCGGACCGGGCAGCCGACGGTGCCCTTCGTCGCGGTCGCGGAGGCGTACGTGCTGCGCTCCCTGCGCGACCTCGGGCTGCGGATGAGTGAGATCCGTGAGGCCGCCGCCGCCGTACGCCGTGCCTTCGACACGCCGTACGGCCTGGTCTCCCAGCGCATCGCGACCGACGGCGTTGACATCTTCATCGACCACGGGCTCGGCGATCTGCGCCGGGCGCGCGACGGGCAGGCCCCGATCCACGAGGTCGTCGCCGACTACCTGCGCTACCTGAACTGGAACACCGGCGACGAGTTCCCCTCCAGTCTCCGCCTGCGCCAGTACCCCGAGAGCGTCCCCGTGGTCATCGACCCCCGCTTCGGGCACGGACTGCCGGTCGTCGCCGCCAACCGGGTCCCGGTCAAGGCCGTATCCGACCTGTGGGAGGCCGGCGAGAGCATCGAGGACATCGCCTACGAGTACGACATGAGCCCGGCCGAGGTGGACGCGCTCTGCGGGGCCGTGGTGCGCCTTGCCGCCTGAGTTCTTCCTCGACCGGAACCTCGGTCGCCGGGTCGCCGAGGACCTCCGGGAACTCGGCTGGACCGTCCACCGGATCGGTGAGGTGTTCCCGGCCGACGCGCAGGACATCCCTGACGAGGAGTGGATCTCGTACGGGCTTGACCAGGGCTGGGTGCCGCTGTCCAAGGACGGCCGGATCAAGACCCGCGACCAGGAGATCGAACCGGTCCGGTTACGGGAGGCGGTCCTGTTCTACCTCGACAACCAGCAACTGCGGAGCACGGAGATGGTCGAGCGCCTGCACCGCTGCCGTGGCGCCATCCACGATGCCGTGGCCAAGGGCGGCCCGGCCGCGTATGCCGTCCGCACGGACCGCATCGAGCACACCTGGCCGTAGACCGGAATCAGCGGCATCCCACGATTCGTCAAACGAGGCCGTGAAATCCGGCTTGGGGACCGCCGGTAGGCTGCGGGGCCGTGAGTGAGTATCAGTACTACGAGTTCCTGGCGATGGACCGGCCGCTGAGCACCGAGGAGCTCGGCCGGGTGCGGGAGTTGTCCAGCAGGGCGTCCATCACCCCGACTGGCTTCGTCAACGAGTATCACTTCGGAGACTTCCGCGGAGATACCACCAAGCTGGTCGAGCAGCTCTACGACGCCCACCTGTACTACGCGAACTGGGGCAGCCGCCGCCTTGTGCTCCGGCTGCCGTCCGACGTGCTGTCTGTCCGGCGCACCGTCGCGTACCGAATGGAGGAGTCGCTGGAGAGCTGGACCCGTGCGGGGCATACTCTGCTGGACTTCTCCCTGTCGTGCGAAGACGGTGGCGAGTGGGACTTCGAGAGCTCCTACCAGCTCGCCTCCTTCGTAGGGCTGCGGGCCGAGCTTGCCGCGGGTGATCTGCGGGCCCTGTACCTCGCCTGGCTCTCCGGCCTGGGCCGGTGGGAGCTGATGGACGACGACGAGGAGGAATACACCCTCGTGGTCGAGCCTCCTGTACCCGCCGGGCTGGCCGTGCTGACCGGCCCGCAGCGCGCGCTGGCCGACTTCCTGCGCGTGGACCAGGATCTGCTGGCCGCCGCGGCCCGGGCCGGCGCGCCCGCCACCGCGACCGCCGTGGACGAGAAGGCCCTGGCCGCGTTTGTCACCGCTCTGCCGGCGGCGGAGAAGCACGACTTGCTGATGAAGGCGGTGCTGGGTACCGCACCTCAGCTTGGCCCACAGCTCCTCGCCCGCTGCCGGGCGGCCCGCCTGCCCGGCACCCGCGAGGCCACAGAGCCGCGCACCGCCGCTCAACTCCTGGACGCCGCATACCTGCACCGCACCGAGCGGGTACGGCGGGAGGCGCAGGCCCGTACCGAGGCCGAGCGGGTCCGCGCCCTGGGGATCAGCCAGGCTCGGGACGCGCATCTGGAGCGGCTCGCCCAGGACACCGAGCAGGTGTGGCGGGACGTCGAGGAACTGATCGGGCAGAAGAAACCCGCCCCGTACGATCTCGCGGTCACCCTGCTCAAGGACCTCCGCGAGATCCACTCCCGCGCCGGATCCCGAGCTGAATTCGACCGACGCGTCGGCGCGCTGCGCGAGGCTCACCGCCAAAAACCCTCCCTCATGGACCGCTTCGACGGCGCTGGGCTCCCGAGCCGCTGAGCCGCGTGGGCGGCCGTACCCGTCACTCGGTCCTCCGCCCGCATCGTGTTCGCCGCGCTTGGCGACGGACTGTCGCGGAAGCGTTGGCCGACCGCAGCCTGCGACACGGTGGACAGCCTGGGCGCCGGCACCGTGGGGAACGGGCAGGGGGACCTCACTTCGCTCTGTGTGACTGCCTTCTGGCCACCTCCCGTCGTGCTGCTGCCTCGTCATGCAGCCAGGCAGGGGGGTGTGCCAGGAGCTGGGCGACATGCTGTGGGTGCCAGTGGCCCGAGTGCTTCTTCGGGCGCAGTGATGTGACGACGTCGAGGGGCAGGCCGAAGAGTTCGGCGGCTGTGTCATTGGTGAGGCGTAGGGCGCGTTCGGCGGAGTCGAGGACCTTGCGTTCCGCGGACCGTTTGGCGTGCAGCGCTGCCGCCTCGGCGTCGGCTGCGGCCTCTGCCGCTCGTAGGGCCAGCAGCCACGGGGGTGTGGTGGTTGCCAGGCGGGACAGTTCCTGGCGGGGCATGAAGCGGCCGATCGTCTCGACCTGTCCTGCCAACGCGGTGATGTCCGCACCGAGCTGATGGCGGACTTCGCCGGGGCCGACCATGGTGCTGTGCGCCTCGTGGGCCAGATCCCGTACGTCCGAGAGCTTGGTGCTGCGCTCCGCCACGGTCAGCCGACTGTCGTCGATCATGCCGATGAGTGTGCGCACGAGATCGTCGTCCTGGTACTGGAGGAGGAAGGGTGGGGCGTCCGGTAGGCCGTGTGCCAGCGCTGTGGCGTAGCGGAAGGCTGATACGGGGGTTGCCTTTGCGGTCTCGTGCAGGGCGTCGAGTTCTGAGCGGGCCTCGGTGGCGCGGGCCTTGTTCCGGGCGCGGGTGCGGGCCGCTTTCTGTGCGGCGGCGCTGCGGCCCACCGAGGTGACGGCCTCGGGCAGGACGCGGTCGGCGTTCGCGTACGGGGCCAGTGCGTCGACGTCTGCCGCACGGTAGTAGCGCACCGTCAGGAAGCGGCCGTACTTGCGGAACTGCTCGTAGGCGACGGGCACGAGTGTGGCCTGCTCGACGACGCGGGCGAACCGTTGGGCGGAGACGCCCAGGAGGGCTGCGGCCTCGGTGGTGTTGAGCCGGTGCTCGGCCCCGCAGCCGGGCCCTGAACCCTTCGATGTTATCGACGGCCTTCTGGACCTCTACCGGGTCAAAGCTGCGGTCCTCTCCCCGTATCAGTAGGCCTGAATCGACCGCGAGGTTGGTCTCCCACACCGCGAGCCCGAGCGCCGCCCGGACCTTCTCCCGGCCCCAGCGGGGCGTGGAGCGGGTACCCGACTCTCCCTCAGCGGGCGGAAGTTGGGGCGTGCCACTGTTGCCGTTCATACACGCTACCGACGCCCACTGACAATGGCCGTGGATTCGGGCGTCACTCGATCGGGTGCAATCGGACTGCCAGGAGCGCCGAGTTCGTAGGGTGGAGGCATGACCGCTGTTCCGGAGCGAGATTCTCAACTTCCTTTCCGCGAAGCCTCTTTCGGCGGGCTTGCCGGGATCCCACAGCTGGTGAGGCGGAGCAGTGGGCCCGGAAGTATCCCGGTGACCCGCAGGTTCCGCGCGCACTCGTCCACGCCGGGTGGCGTCTGTCCCGGGAGGGTGAGCACGAGCGTGCGCTCGGCCTGTTCCGTGAGGTCGCTGGGACCGGCGGTTCCCTGGGGTGGCATGCGCGGGTCGCGTTCGTCGATCAGCTCTACGCGCTGGGACGCGAGGAGGAGGCCGAGTCCGCGCAGCAGGCGCTGCGGGGCGAACTCGATGCGCTTTCCCCGGCCGAACTCTGGGTCTACCACGAAATGACGGAAGTCCTGGCGGATCGCGTGCGGATCGAGTCGGCACTTCAGTGGTGCGAGGCCGGACTGGGGCGCGCTCCTGCCGCGGGGGAGGGCGAGGAGGAGGCTGCTGCTGGGGACCTGCACGGGCTGGCGGTCAGCCGCAGCTTCCTGCGCGCGGAGCTCGGTATCGCCCCGGATGCACAGGACCTGGCCGCGGAGGCACAGGCCAATTCCTCGTTGGAGGAACTGGGTTCCTCGTGGACCTTCAGGAGGAACTGGCCGGGCCGCGCGGCGCGCTGGACCTCCCGGAGGACGACGAAGCATTCGACTCGGTGGTGCTGCGCTGGTCACGGGAGGACTTCGACGCGGTGCGGTCCCGCTGGCCGAAGACGACCCTCGACTACGGCCCGGACTACGCCACGTACGCCACCCGGATCCAGTACACCGCCCGTAGCTACAGCGAGTGCGGTGCCGCCCATGCGTGGCTGGTTACCGGGCGGCTTGCCGACTACAAGGCGTACGCGGACGCCGCCGGTGCGGACCCGGCGGAGCCCAGGACCCGTCAGGAGTTCGGCACTTGGCGGACGGGAAGCGATCCTGCGGGGGCGTTGCTGTGGCCGCCTGCGCGTAACGGTCCCTGCTGGTGCGACTCGGGCCGCAAGTACAAGAAGTGCTGCGGCACTCCAGCGAGGAACTGAACACCGTGTGTGAGGAGGGGAGGTCTGATGGCTGAGCCGTCCGGCCGGGATCTCGACGCGATGATCGAGGCCGCCTGTGTGGATGCGTACGGCGAGGAAGAGGAACTGGTTGGCTTCCACGCCGTTCTGGCCGACCGGGTGTCCCTGCCCTTCACCACTCAGGTTCTCGGCGTTGACGTCGTGGTGGAGGATCTGGACCTGCGTCCCGGCGGCGGAGTTGTGGCCCTGTGCCGTCGGGGCGTGCACCGGCAGGCGCTCCCGCTGCTGGACCTCCCGGTGCCGTCGGCCCCGCCCCAGGGATGGGAATGGATCGAGGCCTTCCGCCGCTGGGCGCATTGACCCTGTCCGACCCGGCGACCTCCGAGGAATCCGTGGTCGACACGGAGTCGGTGGGCGCCTCGTGACATCCGGTCCGGGAAGCGCTTCCCGGACCGGGCCGGGAAGTACGGACAGCCGACTCGGCCTCGCCGATGTCCCCGCCCAGCGGACCCGGCCCAGGAACGGCGTCGCAATGCCGGTTGCTCGCACTTCGGGTGGACCGTGGTGAACAGCAGCGACGGGCGCCGTTAGCGCCGATCTTCGGTGAGAAGGTTCTGCGCGCCGTGCGGCCGTACGGGCCCGCGCGACTTCTGGTGGCGATCAGGGAAGCCGGAATTCGCCCCGCACCACCGGCATGTGCGTATGGTGCGTGTCGGTCCTCGGACACCAGCTAAGGCCCCTGTTCATCAGGGGCTTTTGCGTTTCCAGGCTGTGGCGTGACCAACCACGTGACCAACCACCCAGCGAATCCCCTGGTCAGACCAGGGATGACGGGCCGAGTCGGCCCGCACCGGAGGCGGCGAGCTTCCGCGCTCCGTCCTTACGTGAGTGGCCGTATCGGGCCATCGTGCAGCCCGGCGAGTGGTGCCGGACGTTGGCTGAGACCTCCACCGGGTTCTCCCCGGCCTCCAGATCATTTGTGACCTTGCTGTGCCTCCAGTCGTGAATACGGAAGTCCTCCGGCAGGTGCAGCCGGGTGCGCATCGTGCGCCACCGTGCCGAGACCTTCTCGGGGTCCTGCGGGCCGCCCGCCTCGCCCCGGTAGAGCTTGAAGCCGTCACGAGCGAACACCAGGTCGTGATCGACCCATGCGAGGCCGAGCTGCTTACGCTCGGCGTCCGTACGTGGGAGCAAGCGCGAGTGAGGTCAAGGCACTTTCCGAAATCGTCGTGACCGTCGAACGGTCGGGGAAGACCGGCCGCCCGGCCACCGTGTTCACTGTCCGCGATGACGATTCCCGTCACGCAGCGCCGACCGTGGAGCCCCAGCCGGCGGAGCGGACATATGGAAAACAACGGGGCCAAGGTCGTCCAGGTGGATGCTTACCGACCGGAGTCGAACAACGCCCCCGCCCCGGCGAAGCGGTCGCCCGTTCCCGATCCCGTTCCTGCCCCTGCGCCTGCGCCTGCGCCTGCGCCAGCGTGCGCGGCGACCGCACCGCCGCCAAACGCCCCACCCGCGCCGAGCAGGAGAAGGCCCTGCGCGCCGGGCACACCGCCACGCCCCGGGAGAGGCTGCGCGCCACCGTCCGCACGACGGTGGCGGCTGCCACGGGCACCGAGGAGTTCTTCGCCATCCTCCGCAGCGCGGGCGTGCTGGTGGACATCCAGCGCTTCCCCTCCGGAGACATCCGCGGCTACAAAGTCGCCCTACCCGGCGACACGAACGCCAAGGGCGAGCCGGTGTGGTTCTCAGGCTCCACCCTCGGCCCCGACCTGTCCTACCCCAAGATCAGCGAACGTCTCGCGCCCACCGAAGCCGCCCCCGGGGGCCGGCACTCCGGCCGTCGGCGTACGGCCTGGCAGCAGGTCACCGACGCCGCCGACCGGATCCCTGACGTTCTCGACCAGGCCGACGACGCCGTAGGCCAGGCGCACATCACCGTGCTCGCCGAAACTCTCGACGCCCTCCCCCTCATCGCCCCCGCCAGCTACAGGCCCCAGCTGGCCCAGGCAGCCGCGGCATTCGAGCGGGCCAGCCGCTCCCGCATCCGCGCCCGCCACCAACAGGCCCAGGCCACACGACGCGCGATCAAGGCGATCGTGCGTGAACCCGCGCCCAAGGACGGAGCCCTCCTCGCGATCCTCCTCGACGCCCTCCTGTTTGCCGTCGTCGCGGCCCAGCGCTGGCACCACACCCGCCACCACGACCAGCAAGCCGAAGCCGCCCGCCAGGCAGCCGAACACCTGCACGCCGCCTACCAGGCCGCCGCCCTCCAGCCCCTGACCGTGATCCACCAGCGCGGCCTCCACCTGACCGTCACGGTGCAGCAACGGCAAGCCGCCCTCGTCCGCCAAGCACTACCGGACCTGGCCGAGCAGATCCTCACCGAGCCCGGCTGGCCAGCCCTGGCCGCCACCCTCACCGACGCCCAGAAGGCCGGCCACGACCCGGCCGTCCTGCTCGCTGAAGCCACCCGCCGACGGGAACTCGGCAGCGCCACCTCCATCAGCGACGTTCTGACCTGGCGGCTGCACCGCCTCGTCGGCGTGGCAGGTGAAAGGCCCGCTCACCCCGACTCCGCGAGCACCACCCGCCTGGGTTCGAGCGCAGCCGTCCTCGGTCCCTCACGACAGCAACCACCCCGCCGAAGCAGCCGGTAGCCCGAAGTCCGCCACGGTCACTGGCGGCCGCCATGTTCCTTCAGGGAACACGGTAGATGTTCCCTGAAGGAACGCCCGAATCGTTCCCTGAAGGAACAGGGCGCATCCCGTTCAGTGGCTGAACGCCGGTTGTGTTCAGCCACTGAACTGCTGCTCGGTTCAGTGGCTGAACGGGGCGTCCGAGAACCCGTTCACTCAGTGAACAACCCGCCGTTCACTCGGCGAACGGCCGCCATGCTCACTCCGTGAACACGGGGGATGCGCCCAAGGGCCTCGCAGCGCCCGGGCCGGGTAAGCGCACGTAGCGTCGGGGCCGGGTAGGGCTGTCCGCTCGCCGAAGGGCTAGACGTTCCGTTCAATGCAAGGGGCGACGCCGCACGCCTCGACGGCCTTCGTCAGCGGGTCAGGACCGCATCGAGGTGCTCTTGTACAGGCCCGAACAGGCCGTAGGGGACGTACTGCGGGATCTCTGCGTGGGTAACCCACTCAAGCTCCGCCAGTTCTTCGGTGTCCGCGACGTGCGCGTGACCGCCAATCACCTCACAAGCGGTGTAGGACATCAGTCGGCCGGTGGCCGGGTGGACCCGTTCGCCGAGGAGCTTGACCGCCTTCACGGTCAGTCCCGTCTCCTCCTGGGTTTCGCGTACGGCGGCGTCCTCGCGGGATTCGCCGGGCTCGACCTCGCCGGCCGGGAACTGCCAGGAGAGCTGGCCCTCGCTGACCCGGCGCCGCACCATGGGCACGCGACCCTCGTGCACCACAATGGCCGCGGCGATGCCCGGGCGCTCCTCAGCGTTCTGCTGCGTCACGTCTACTCCTCCAGGACTGCCAGGATGGGTGGGAAGATCGTATCGACGGGGATGAACCGGGTGAGGGAGTTTTTCGGAACCCACATGACGTCCGCGTTCTCCTCGGCGTCGGCGTTGGCGGCCTCTCCCGCCAGGTACTCGCATAGGAAGTAGTCGCAGAGCACTCCGGTCACCGGGTGGAGGCGGCTGCCCAGGTGCTTGCGTACGGCGCAATGGACTCCTGTCTCGTCCAGGGTTTCCCGCACCGTGGTGGTCTCGGCCTTGCCTCCGGGTTTGATCACGCCGGCGGGGAACTGCCAGGTGATGCCAGACGCGTCGTCGTGCCGTCGGCACACCAGCAGGACCTGATCGTCACGGGTGACCACAGCGATGGCGCCCTCAGCGAACCGTCTGGTGGCCGACGCGATACGACCCCACTCTTACTGGGGCAGGTTCTGACCGCGCTTCGGGAGCTCTAGCAGGGCCTTCTTCGGGAGCGCATCCACGAGGCGACCTCCCGGCCCGCGATCGTCAGCACACCCACGGAGCCGCGATGACCAACCAGCCCGCGCCGTTCAGGCACGGGTTCAGGCGGCGTCCGCCTCAATGGGCAGGTCGGCCAGGCGCCATTCCAGCATGCCGTCGGTGAGTCGCAGGGCCTTGCGGCCATGCTGGTGGAGCAGGCGTACCGCGTCGTGGGCGAGGACGCAGTAGGCGCCGCGGCAGTACGCGACGACCTCGACGTCGTCCGGTAGTTCGGCGATGCGTTCGGCGAGGTCCTCGACCGGGATGGAGATCGCGCCGGGGATGTGGCCTGCGGCGTATTCCTCGGCCGGGCGGACGTCGAGGACGACGACTTCGCCCGCTCGGGCACGGGCCAGCAGTTCCTCTCGGTCGACCTCTTCCGCCGCGTCCGTGCCGAGGTATGCGGTGCGCGCCGGTTCGACGGCGGCCTGGTGGGTCTGGGCGACCTGCCGCAGCAGGGCGTAGAGGGCGGCGACGTCGTCGCCGGCGAGGCGGTAGTGGATCCGTACGCCCTCGCGGCGGGTGGCGACGAGTCCGGCCTGCTTGAGGGTCTGCAGGTGCGCCGAGGCGGTGGTCAGGTTCAGTCCGGCCGCCTTGGCGAGCGCGTCGACCGTGCGTTCGCCCTGGGCCAGCAGGTCGAGCAGTTCCAGGCGTTTTCCGCTGCTCAGTGCCTTGCCCGTGCGGGCGAAAGCGTCGTACAGGGCCGACTTGCGCGCGGCGTCTCCCATGGCATCCTCCATAGATCCATGGAATATTGTATCTGCGGGTGGGCGCTGGGACCACCGAGCCCCTACCGTGACATCTGGAGGACCTGATGGGCTTCGCCGACGATCACTTGATACCGCTGGTGGACGAGGGGCTGGGCAACAGCGCCTACCTCGTCGACCTCGGCGACGGACGCGCCCTCGCGGTGGACGCGAGCCGGGACCTGCGCGCGCTGCGGGCCGCTGCCGGACGGCGGCGGCTGCGGGTGGCGTACGCGGCCGACACCCACCTGCACGCCGATTTCCTCTCCGGTGCCGTGCAGCTCGCGCACGACGATGACGCGACGGTGCTGGCCTCGGCCGCCGGCCACCGCGCTTTCCCGCACACGGCCCTGGCCGACGGCGACGAGACCGACCTCGGCGGGCTGACCCTGCGGGCGCTGGCCACCCCGGGCCACACCGACGAGCACCTCTCCTTCCTCTTGCTGGACGGCGCGCGCGACCTGGGCGTCTTCACCGGTGGTTCGCTGATCGTCGGCTCGGCCGCGCGCACCGACCTCCTCGGCGCCGACCGTGCCGAGGAGCTGGCCCGCGCCCAGTACCACTCGCTGGGGCGCCTGGCCGAGCTGCCGGACAGCACGGCGGTCTGGCCCACCCACGGCGCGGGCTCGTTCTGCTCCGCCCCTCCCGGCGCCGAGCGGACCACTACCATCGGGGAGCAGCGCCGGGCCAACCTGCTGCTCGCCGCACCGAGCGAGGACACCTTCGTGCGGCAGCTGCTGGGGAGGCTCGGCTCCTACCCGGCCTACTTCGACCGGCTCGGTGAGGTGAACCGGCGCGGGCCCTCGGTCCTCGGCTCCGCACCCACGCTCGCCCCGCTCACGGTGGCCGAGGTCCGCGGCCTCCTCGGCCAGGGTGCTCAGCTCGTCGACGTCCGCTCCGTCGCCGATTTCGCCGCAGGCCACATACCCGGCGCGATCTCCAACCCGCTGCGCGGGCAGTTCGCCACCTGGCTCGGCTGGCTGCTGCCCGACGACAGCCCCCTCGTGTTCGTCACCTCCCCCGGCCAGGACCTCGCGGAGATCACCTGGCAGGCCCTGAAGATCGGATACGAGCGGCTGGCCGGGCACCTCGACGGCGGCATGGACGCCTGGACCACCGGCGGGGGACAGCGCCAGAGCATCGAACTGCTTACCGCCGACCGCATCGGGGGCCGGCCCGTCCTGGACATCCGTCAGCGGGCGGAACACACCGCGGGGCACATCGCCGACGCGGTCCACATCGAACTCGGCGATCTCGCAGCCCGCTCCGCCGAGGCTCCGGCCGGCGCCGTCGTGGCCTGCGGGCACGGTGAGCGCGCCATGACGGCCGCCAGCCTCCTGCAGCGCGCCGGGCAGCGGGATCTCGCCGTCCTCGACGGCGGCCCGGGCGACTGGGCCGAGGCCACCGGCCGCCCCCTGCAGGAGGGGGCGTGAGCATCCACGCAGGCGGCGATACCGGTACCGGCATACGGCTCGGACTGCGGGCCAACCTCCCCCAGTTCGCCTTGCTCGTCGCGGTCAACGCGCTCGTCGGCGGGATGCTCGGCCAGGAACGCACCGTCCTGCCGCTGCTCGCCGACGACGTCTTCCACCTGTCCGCCTACACCGCCGTCCTCACCTACATCGTGGCGTTCGGCGCGACGAAGGCCGTCACCAACTTCTTCGCCGGGACCTGGTCGGACCGCTACGGCCGCAAGCCGGTCCTCATCGCCGGATGGCTGATCGCCCTGCCCGTCCCGGCGATGCTCGCCTGGGGCCCGTCCTGGGGCTGGATCATCGCCGCGAACATCTTGCTCGGGATCAACCAGGGCCTGACCTGGTCCACCACCGTCATCATGAAGATCGACCTGGCCGGCCCCGAACGCCGTGGACTGGCCATGGGCTTCAACGAAGCCGCCGGATACGGCGCCGTCGCCGCCACCGCCATGGCCACCGGCGCCATCGCCGAACACGCAGGACTGCGCCCCGCCCCGTTCCTGCTCGGAGCCGCCTACGCCGTCCTGGCCCTGGGCCTGTCCACCTTCGCCGTACGCGAGACCCGCGACCACGCCCGCTTCGAAGCCGCCCGCCACACCAACCCCACAGGCAACGGGCACGACGCGGAACTGACCACCGGCCAGATCGCCCGCCTGACCAGCCTCCGCGACAAGGCCCTCTCGGCCGCAAGCCAGGCCGGCCTCGTCAACAACCTCAACGACGCCCTCGCCTGGGGCATCTTCCCCCTGCTCTTCGCCGCCCACGGCCTGTCCATCGCCCAGATCGGCATCCTCGCCGCCCTCTACCCCGCCGTCTGGGGCGCCGGCCAGATGCTGACGGGCTGGTGGTCCGACCACACCGGCCGCAAACACCTCATCACCGCAGGCATGCTCCTCCAGGCCGCCGCCATCGCCCTCGTCGCCGCCGGCACCACCTTCGGCGTCTGGGCCACCGCCCAGATCCTGCTCGGCATCGGCACCGCCCTGGTCTACCCCACCCTGCTCGCCGTCATCGGCGACGTCGCCCACCCCGCCTGGCGCGCCCGCGCCGTCGGCGTCTACCGCCTCTGGCGAGACGGCGGCTTCGCCGTCGGCGCCCTCCTCGCCGGCGTCCTCGCCGACGCCTACGGCCTCACCACCGCCATCTACGCCGTCGCCGCCCTCACCGCCGCCTCCGGCCTCCTCGTCGCGGTACGCATGTACGAAACACACCCCCGCACCTGACGGCCACACCGTCGAGGTTCCCCAGTCACGCGAGGCGCCGGGGCACCTGTCGGCGTCGACGGAGCCTCCCGGTGACGCGCTACGCCGGGGCGCGTGCTGTGGAGGTAGCGGCATACCCTGCATCCGGTCCGGCTTGCTCCTACGCTGGTAAGCGTGGTCACCGTGGAAGAGCAGGCGATCGACCGGGCCAGGGCCGCCGCGGCCCGGGAGGCGTGGGCTGAGGCCTATCCGTTGCTGCACGCCCTCGACCCCGCCCGGCTCGGCCCCGACGACCAGGCCGCACTCGCGGACGCCGCCTGGTGGACCAGCCGGGTCGAGGAGTCGATCGTCGCCCGGGCCCGGGCGTACACCGGCTACGAGGCTGCCGACCGCCCCCGCGAGGCCGCGATGATGGCCTGGCTGCTCCACTACGAGCACCGGCTCGCCGGCCACACCAGCGCCGCCGCCGGCTGGCTGGCCCGGGCCCGCGACCAGCTGCGCGACCAGCCCGAATGCGAGGAGCAGTGCTATCTCGTCTGGGTCGAGACCGAGGAGGCCCAGGAACGCGGCGCCTTCGCCGAGGCCGCCGAAAAGGCCTCCGAGATGGCCGCGATCGCACGCCGCTGCGGCAACACCGACCTGCTGGCCATGAGTACTCTCGCGCAGAGCGGCGTCCTGCTCGCCGAGGGCCGGGTGGCCGAGGGGCTGGCCCGGCTGGACGACGCCATGTGTGCCGCGACGGCGAGCGAGCTGAGCGCCTTCTTCACCGGCTGGATCTACTGCCTGGGGCTCCAGGCGTGCATGGCCTGCGCGGACCTGCGGCGGGCCGCCGAATGGACCGAGGCCGCGATGGCTTGGTGCGCCTCCATGCCCGAGGCGAACAACTTCCGGGGGCTGTGCCGGGTCCACCGCGCGGAGGTCGCCGAGCTGTCCGGGGATTGGGCCCGCGCCGCCGACGAGGCGGCCGTGACCTGCGCGGAGCTGCTTCCGTACGAGACCCGGATGGCTGCGGACGCGGTCTACGTGACCGCGGGGATCCAGCGCCGGCGCGGCGACCTGGCGGAGGCCGAGGCCTCGTACGCCCGCGCCCACGAGCTGGGCCGCGACCCGCAGCCGGGGCTGTCCCTGCTGCACCTTGCCCAGGGCAAGGCGGCGGCCGCGGCGGCCGGCCTGCGCGGCGCGCTGGCCCGCGAGGACGAGGAGGAGGCCGGCCTGCCGGAGCGCACCCAGCTGCTCGCGGCGCAGGTCGAGGTCGCCCTCGCGCTCGGCGACATGGACCTGGCGAGGGCGGCGGCCGACGAACTGGCGGCGAGCGCCCGCGCCTGGGAGGAGCGGTGCGGATCCGCGCACACGGTCCTGCACGCCAGGGCCGCGGCGGCCCGCGGGGCGGTCTCGTACGCCGCACACGAGGCGGACGCACAGGCGCTGCTGCACCGGGCACTGGCGCTGTGGCTGGAGCTGGGCGTCCCGTACGAGGCCGCGCAGGTGCGGATGATCCTGGCGGCCGCCGCGCGGGCCGGTGGGGACGAGGAAGGCGCCCGGCTGGAGCTCCAGGCCGCCCGCGCGGTCTTCACACGGCTGGGCGCGGAGCCGGACACGCGCCGGGCCGCCGCCCTGCTCGGCGGCGCGTACCGGCGGCTGCCGGGCGGGCTGACCGAGCGGGAGACCCAGGTGCTGCGGCTGGTCGCGGCCGGACGCACCAACCGGTCCATCGCCGCCGAGCTGGTGATCAGCGAGCACACCGTCGCCCGCCACCTCAACAACATCTTCGCGAAGCTCGACGTGTCCTCGCGGGCGGCCGCCACGGCCTACGTGTACACCCACGGCCTGGCCTGATCCCGTACGGCTCTTCCCGTACGGGTCCCCCGCATGGGCTGTTCGGCCCATCCGCGTGCCCGCCGCAATGGGTGGTTCCGGCGATGAGCCGCGCCCGACCGCAGAGCTACAACGGTGGTACGAAGCGCAGAAGAGAGAGGTGGTGGCCGTCATGACCGCCCACCCGACGGCTCCGACCCGGACCCGCACCACGACCCTCACGGACACACTGTCCCGGCAGCTTCGGGACTCCGTCCACGGAGAGGTCATCGAGCCGGGGGACCCGGACTACGAGGACGCCCGCAAGGTCTACAACGCCATGCACGACAGGCGGCCGGCGGCCGTGGTTCGCGCTGCCGACGCGGGCGACATCATCGCCGCCGTGGACTTCGCCCGCGAGCAGGAGCTCACGCTGGCGGTGCGCGGCGGCAGCCACGCCGTCGCCGGCTACGGCACCTGCGACGGCGGGGTGGTGCTCGACCTCGGGCGGATGCGCGGGATCCGCATCGACCCCGAGGCGCGCACCGCCCGCGCCGAGGGAGGCTGCACCTGGGCCGACCTCAACCACGCCGCGCACGCCTTCGGCCTGGCCACCACCGGCGGAGTCATCTCCAGCACCGGCATCGGCGGGCTGACCACGGGCGGCGGCATGGGCTATCTGTCCCGGCGCTGCGGCCTGGCCTGCGACAACCTCATCGCGGCCGACGTGGTCACGGCGGACGGTTCGTTCGTCACGTGCACACAGGAGCGTGACAGTGATCTGCTGTGGGCCGTACGCGGCGGGGGCGGCAACTTCGGTGTGCTCGCCTCGCTCTCCTACCGGCTGCACCCGGTGCCCGACATCCTCGGCGGGCCGACGTTCTATCCCCTCGACCCCGACGTGATGCGCCGGTACCGGGAACTGATCGCCGATTCCCCCGAGGAGTTCGGCGCGCTGCTGGTCGTCGGGCTGGGGCCGCCGGAGCCGTTCCTGCCCGAGCGCTGGCACGGGCGGCCGCTCTGCGGGGTCGTGACCTGCTGGTCCGGTCCCGAGGAGGAGGACGACCGGATCCGCGCCCGGCTGGCCGACCTCGGCTCCGTCCTCGGGCAGTACCTGGGGCGGATGCCCTATCCGGTGGTCAACACGCTCTTCGACGAGCTGCTGCCCGCCGGGCTCTTCCACTACTGGAAGGGCACGTTCAGCCGCGGCCTGCCGGACGCGGCGATCGAGGCGTACGCGTCGTTCGGCGCCGACACGCCCAGTATTGAGGGCGCGACCGTGGTGTTCCCCCTCGACGGCGCCGTGCAACGGGTGGGGCCCGAGGACACCGCGTTCGCCTACAGGGACGTGGACTTCGCCACGGCTCTCAGCGCGACCCTGTCGACCCGCGCCGGGTGCGAGGGGGCGATGGGCTGGGTGCGCGACTTCGCGGCGGCCTTGGCCCCGCACTCCGCGGAGGGGGCGTACGTGAACTTCATGGATGCGGACGAACAGCACCGGGTGCCCGCCAACTACCGGCAGAACCACGACCGGCTCCGGTCCCTGAAGCGCCGCTACGACCCCGGCAACCTGTTCCGCCTGAACCACAACATCACGCCGTGAGGCACGGGGCCGGCGGGGCTACGCGGTGTTCCGGTTCCCGTCGACGAAGGAGATCAGGCGCTCCACGTAGGCCTCGGGATGGCTGATGTGGGGGATGTGACCGGCTCCCCGCGTCCGCGCGGCCGGTGGCGCCACTGCACTCGACGCTGCGCGGGGTGGACGACTCCTTCACGTACACCTTCCCGGCGAACTCCGTGACCTTCCTGCGGATCAAGGAGAGGTAGCCGGGGGTGTGGGGCGGCCGGGCCTGTCCGGCCGCCCCACGAGCCGGGTCAGTGGCCCCTGGTGATCCATTTCTGGAGGTGCAGGGCCTCCGCGCCGATGGTGGTGGGATCGCCGTGGCCGGTACGAACCTCGGTGTCCGGCGGCAGGGTCAGCAGCCGGTCCCTGATCGAGTCGACGATCGTCGGGAAGTGCGAGAAGGAACGGCCCGTCGCGCCAGGGCCGCCCTGGAAGAGGGTGTCCCCGGTGAACACCGTGGACAGCTCCGGCGCGTACAGGCAGACGGCGCCCGGCGCATGGCCGGGGGTGTGCAGGACGGTGAGGGTGACTCCGGCGACCGTGATGCTCTGGCCGTCGGTGAGTTCACCGTCGGGGGCGCGGTCCGGGTGGGTCTGCTTCCACAGCGGGAGGTCGTCGCCGTGCAGCAGGATCGGGGCGCCGGTGGCCGTGGCGAGGGCCGGGGCGGCATCGATGTGGTCGTTGTGGGCGTGCGTGCAGATGATGGCGCGCAGCGTACGGCCGCCGAGTGCGGCCGCGATGGCGTCCGCGTCATGGGCGGCGTCGATGACGACGGCCTCGGTGTCGTCGCCGACGATCCACACGTTGTTGTCGACGTCCCAGGTGCCGCCATCGAGCGAGAAGGTGCCTGAGGTGACCAGGTGGTCGATGCGGGCGCCCATCAGAAGACCACCACCGAGCGCAGGACATCGCCTTCGTGCATACGCTCGAAGGCCTTCTCCACGTCGCCGAGCGCGATGGTCTCGGTGACGAAGGCGCCCAGGTCGATACGGCCCTGCTGGTGCAGGTCGATGAGCATGGGGAAGTCGCGCGACGGCAGACAGTCGCCGTACCAGGAGGACTTGAGCGCGCCGCCGCGGCCGAAGAAGTCGAGGAGCGGGAGCTCCAGCTTCAATTCCGGGGTGGGGACACCGACCAGGACGACCGTGCCGGCCAGGTCGCGGGCGTAGAAGGCCTGCTTGTACGTCTCGGGGTGGCCCACCGCCTCGATGACGACGTCGGCGCCGAAGCCGCCGGTCAGCTCGCGGATGGCCTCGACGGCGTCCGTGGAGCGGGAGTTGACGGTGTGGGTGGCGCCCATGGTGCGGGCGGTCTCCAGCTTGCGGTCGTCGATGTCGACCGCGATGATTTTGGCCGCGCCCGCGAGCTTGGCGCCCACGATCGCCGCGTCGCCGACGCCGCCACAGCCGATGACGGCGACGGAGTCGCCGCGGCCGACCTGGCCGGTGTTGATGGCGGCGCCGATGCCCGCCATGACGCCGCAGCCGAGCAGGCCGGCGACGGCGGGCGACACGGCGGGGTCGACCTTGGTGCACTGTCCTGCCGCGACCAGGGTCTTCTCGGCGAAGGCGCCGATGCCGAGGGCCGGGGACAGCTCGGTGCCGTCGAGGAGGGTCATCTTCTGCTTGGCGTTGTGGGTGTCGAAGCAGTACTGGGGGCGGCCGCGCAGGCAGGCCCGGCACTGGCCGCACACCGCGCGCCAGTTGAGGATGACGAAGTCGCCGGGGGTGACATCGGTGACGCCTTCGCCGACGGACTCGACGATGCCCGCCGCCTCGTGGCCGAGGAGGAAGGGGAAGTCGTCGTTGATCCCGCCCTGCTTGTAGTGCAGGTCGGTGTGACAGACCCCGCACGCCTGGATGCTCACGACGGCCTCGCCGGGTCCCGGGTCCGGGACGAGGATGGTCTCCACCCGTACCGGCTGGTTCTTTCCGGGCGCGATTACCCCTTGGACCTGCTGCGTCATACCTGAACTTCCTTCCTCGCGTGTCGGGTACGCCCCCGTTTTCCGCACCGTACCCGCTGCCCGGCGTCCGCGGAGCGGTGGCCTACAGACCGGCGTCGTAGACCTGCTGTCCGCCCAGATAGGTACGGGCGACGCGGGTCGCGGCGATCTCCTCGGGCGGCGCCGCGTACGGGTCGCGGTCCAGGACCACCAGGTCGGCGAGGGCACCTGCCCGGATGCTGCCGGTGTCGTCGAGGTGGTTCACATGGGCGGAGCCCGCGGTGTACGCGGCGAAGGCGGCGGTCAGGCCGATGCGCTGGTCGGGGAGGAAAGCCGGTCCGGTGTCGCCGGGGCCGACCCGGTTGACCGCGGTGTGGATGCCGTGCAGCGGGTCGGGGCTGCTGACCGGCCAGTCGCTGCCCGCCGCGATGGTGGCGCCGGAGCGCAGCAGCGCCCCGAACGGGTACTGCCACCCTGCCCGTTCCGTACCGAGGAAGGGGATGGTCAGTTCGTCCATCTGCGGTTCGTGCGCGGCCCACAGGGGCTGGATGTTGGCGGTGGCGCCGAGTTCCCGGAAGCGGCCGATGTCGTCGGGGTGGACGACCTGGACATGGGCGAGGTGCGGGCGGGTGTCGCGCCAGCCGTTGGCCCTGCGGGCCGCCTCGACGGCGTCGAGGGCCTCGCGCACCGCGCGGTCGCCCAGCGCGTGGAAGTGGGCCTGGAAGCCGAGGGCGTCCAGCTCGGTGACGTACCGGCGCAGGTCGGCGGGCTCGATGAAGCTGGTGCCGCGGTTGGCGGTGGCGCAGCCGCAGCCGTCCAGGTAGGGGGTGAGGAGTGCGGCGGTGCCCGTCTCCGCGACCCCGTCCACCATCAGCTTGACCGATCCGGCGCGGAATCGGCCGTGGCTCAACTCTGCCCGCCGTGCGACGAGTTCGGGGATCTGTTCGGCGCCGCGCTCGCGGTCCCACCACAGGGCTCCGGCGACGCGGGCGGTGAGCGTGCCGTCGCGGGCCGCGGTCAGGTAGGCGTCGGAGGGGTCCCCCATCGCGCCGAAGGTACCGACGATGGCGTCCTGCCAGGCGGTGATGCCGTACGAGTGGAGCAGCCGTTGGGCGCGCAGCAGGGCGGCGAGCCGCTCGGCCGGGGTGGAGGGCGGGGTGAGGCGGGCGATCAGGTCCATGGCGCCCTCCTGGAGGAGGCCGGTGGGCTCGCCGTCCGCGTCCCGCTCTATGCGGCCGTCGGCGGGGTCGGGGGTGTCGCGGGTGATGCCCGCGAGGCGCAGGGCGAGGCTGTTGGCCCAGGCTCCGTGGTGGTCGCGGTTGGGCAGGTAGACGGGCCGGTCGGGGACGACCGCGTCGAGCAGGTCCTTGGTGGGGCTGCCGCCGGCGAACGCCTCCATGGACCAGCCGCCGCCAGTGATCCACTCCGCTTCGGGGCGGGCCTCGGCGTACGCCCGTACGGCGGCGACGGTTTCGGGGGCGGTCAGGATGCCGGTCAGGTCGCACTGCGCCAGTTCGAGGCCGGCCGACACCGGGTGGACGTGGGCGTCCTGGAAGCCGGGGACGAGCAACTTGCCCGCGAGGTCGACGACTTCGGTCTTCGGGCCGATTAGGTCGCGTACCTCGTCGTGGCCGACGGCGGTGATGCGGTCACCGGTGACGGCGACGGTGGTGGCGCGGCTGCGGGCGGCGTCCAGGGTGAGCACGGGGCCGCCGGTGAGGACCAGGTCGGCAGGGGTGTGGCGCATGGTGCGGGGTTCCTTCGGTGGCAGGAGGGGGCGGGCGATGGGTGTCAGGCGGAGATGAGGGCTTGCTGTGGGTCGGTGGCCCGTCCGGTGACGAAGTACGGGGATTTACGTACCCACTTGGCCCAGGCTGCCGTCAAGAAGCCGCTCAGTAGCATGACCGCGGGGCAGGCGAGCATGAACCAGCCGTTGTCCGGGCTGATTTCGAAGTGGTCGGCGGAGGTGTAGAAGGTCCAGCAGAGATAGCCGCCGAGGCCGAGCAGGACGGCGGCGCTCAGCACCGGCAGGATCACGACGCACGGTGTGGAGCGGAAGCGCACGGCGGCGGCCAGGGCGGTGAGGGCGTAGTAGACGGCGACGACGACGCCGATCGCGTTGACCGAGGCGAGGATCAGGTCGGCGACCTTCGGGATGACCAGCGACAGGACGGCGACGGCCGCCGCTATGCAGCCGATGGCGACGGTCCCGGCCGCCGGGGTTCCGTACCGGGGGCTGATCTTCTTCCAGAGGGGGCCCATCGTACGGTCGCGGCTCATTGCGAACATGCCGCGCACCGTGGGGATCACACCGGCCTGGAGCGAGGCCACGGCGGAGAAGGTGAGGGCGATCAGCGGGAGCGCGGCAAGCGGCTGCTCGGCGAGGCGGTCGCCGAAGAAGGTGAGGCCCTGCGCGCCATTGTTGGCCAACTCCTCCTGGGAGAGCACCCGTTGGAAGGCGAAGGAGCCGAGCATGAAGAGGCCCAGCATGGTGAAGAGCGTGATCAGACCGGCCTTGGAGGCGTCCGCCGGGTCGCGGACCTCCTCGTTGACGCTGAACGCCGACGAGCAGGTACTTCTGCAGATTCGCGGCGGACTTGATGCCGGTGACTGCGGTGAAGGTGACAGCGACCAGGACAAAGATGCCGAGCGCGGTGGACTGCGCCGTGGAGTCGGGGTCGAGGGTGATTCCGGCGGCGCTGTGCAGGCCCGCCTCGCCGGCGAGCTGGAGGAGTGCGGAGCCGGTGACGGTGGTGGTGTAGGCGAGGAAGACGACGGTCGCGACCAGGCCGATCCAGCCGACGAGGAAGCCGAGCCAGGGGCTGAGGGAGCGGCCCACCCAGACGTAGCCGCTGCCCATGTTGGGCTCCGCCTTGTTGAGCCGGGCGTAGGCGCTCGCGATGCCGAGTATGGGCAGGAAAGCGAGCAGCATGATGATCGGCAGATGCAGTCCGACGACGCCCGCGGTGACGCCGAGCCCGATGCCGATGCTGCTGGTGGCCGCGGTGCTCGATGCGGCGATGGCGAAGCTGTCCGCGACGCCGAGGGTCCTGGGCAGGGCGCCCGGCGCCGGTGGGTCGCTGCTGTAAGAGGTCTTCGAGGCCGACATAACTCGCTCCTTCAACTCCTTCGGCGATGGACCGCCCACGACGGCCCCGGTGGCGGCACATCGAACTCCGCGGGCCCTTCACACGTCAACGCTGTTGTCGTAACGTGCGGGCATGAGCGAGCGAGTGGTGTCCGAGGAGGGGCGGCGGCGCAGGCGTCCCACCAAGCACGGGACGGTCCTGTCCGAGGAGCTGATCGTCGGGACCGCGCTGCGGCTGATCCATGAGCACGGCGCGGCGGCTCTCACGGTGCGCAGGCTCGGCTCGGCCCTGGGCGCGGATCCGAGCGCGTTCTACCGCTACTTCCGGGACACCGACGATCTGCTGCTCGCGGTCGCCGACGAGCTGATCGGCCGTACGCTGCGGGGCTGGCGGCCGACCGGTGAGTGGCGGGCCGATCTGCGCGCGCTGGGCCTGCGGATGCACGCGGACTATCAGGCCCATCCGCAGGCGGCGCTGCTGATCTGCGCCCGGGTGACGGGCCGGGCGAACGAGACGCGGTCGGTGGAGACGATCCTGGGCATCCTGCGCGGGGCGGGCTTCCCCGACGCGGAAGCGGTGCGCATCTACCACGTGTTCGTGGACCAGACGCTGTCGTTCGCGGCGCTGGACGCGGCCACCCTGGCGCTGCCGGCGGAGGTGCGGGAGGCGGAGGAGCGGGCCTGGCCGGGGACGTACGCGCGGCTGCCCGCGGACAGTCACCCCCATGTCGCGGCCACCGCTGCGGTGCTGGTGGCGGAGATGCGGCACAGCGCGTATCCGGCGGCGCTGGAGATGATGCTGGCGGCGGCTGCGGCGCGGTTGTGCCGGGTACATGCGGAAGAGGACGGGTGATCTCCGGGCGGGCCGAATCAATCGGCCCGCCCGGAGATCGGCCGGACACCCCCTAGAAGTGCACTGAAAATCTTGTCTTGGGTCTCGGCTGGATCGGGATGGGACATCCCCGGCTGGCCTATGTGGTGGCAGGGGTGAGTGTCCAGGTGCCGCTGGTGCGGGTGAGTCCGAGGTTGATGAGTCGGCGGAGGTTGAGGGCGGCGGCGCGGTTGTGGAGCCAGGTGTCGTTCTTGAGGACGCCTCGGTAGGGGACCCGGCGGTTGCCGCGGGCGACGAGCCAGGCGATGGCGCGTTCGACCGGTGGTCTCCAGCGGCGGTACTCGTCCTGCCATTCCTTGCTGGTGGCGGCCTGGTGTCGGGCGGCTTTGAGGGTGTCGTATTGGGGGTGGACGCTGAAGACGCGTCCGGTCTTGGACGTGGTGCAGCGCTCGCGCAGGGGGCAGTCGCGGCAGAGTTTCTTGAACTGGGCCTGGCGGTTGCCGCCTTTGAGGGGGCGGCCGAGGGTGACGGTGTTGCCCGCCGGGCAGGTGACGGTGCCGGCGGAGGTGTCGACCTGGAAGTCGTCGCCGGTGAAGCCGCCGGGGATGGTCTGCCGCAGCGGTGGGGGCTTGATGACCAGGGTGTGGCTGTCCGCCTGGAGGTTCTCGCGTAACTCGCCGGTGCCGTAGGCGGCGTCGCCCAGCACCGTCAGGTCCTGGTCCTCGTCGGCGAGGAGGTCCTCGGCGACGGCGGCTTCGTGGTTGTCGGCGCCGCTTCCGGCGGTGAGGGTGACCTCGGTGAACAGTCCGGCCTCGGGCTCGAAGGCGGCGTGCGCGCGGAAGCCTTCCTGGTGGCGGCTTCGGTTCTTGTGGATGTGCCGGGAGGTGGGGTCGACGGTGGAGACCACGCGGTCGTGGGCGGTTCCCTTGGTGATCTGCCAGCGGCCGTCCCGGCCGTCGGAGCCCTCGACGGGTTCCACGTCCTGCCCGGCGATCAGGGCCAGCAGGGCGAGGGCTTGGGCCGCGCGCTCGCCGAGTTCCTGCTCGGGGAGCCGGCCGAGCAGGTTCAGGGCGTCGCTGACCAGGGCGTCGACGAGGTCGGCCCGCGCGGCCTCGTCGTTCCATGCGATGCGGGGCTTGCCGGGGTCGGTGTAGTCGTGGGCGGTGCACCACCGCGAGACGACCTCGCCTGCGCCGGGGACCTCGCGGATCACTTGCCGGATCGCGGCGACGAGCTGGGTGACGGTGTCCTGGGTGGCCACCGCGTCGTCCAGCACGGTGGAGTCCAGCGCCCGGCGGTGCTTGCCCTTGAGGACACCGGTCGCGGCCACGACCTCCTTGACCTTGGTGAAGATCCGGTTCGGATCCGCCGAGCGTTGCAGGCGACGACGGAAATAGGTCAGCAAGGAGGGGTCGAAGGCGGTGTCGTGCAGTCCAAGACCGCAGGCCGCCTTCCACCGCAGGTCGCACCGCAACTCCTGGACGGCATCGAAGTCCGAGACCCCGTACAGGCTTTGCAGTACCACTGCGGCGGACAGCACCTGCGGCGGCATACTCGGCCGGCCGTTGGCCGAGGGGTACATGTCCGCGAACATCGACCTGGGGAACAGCGTCTCGCGGTGCTCGGCCAAGAACGCGAACACGCTCCCGGCCGGGATCAGCTCCCGGCAGGTCTCCCACACATCCGCCCCGACCGGCTCCCCGGCCCAGTCCCCCTGCATGAAAACGATTCTGGCCCCATCCCACCCAGGACGGGTCCAGAACCCAACATTTTCAGTGCACTTCTAGAACCTCTCGCGCTCCGCGGCCATCACGGCGACCCGCTTGCGGACCAGGAACCAGCCGCCGACCAGCGCCGCCGCGATCAGCGGCAGACACATCACGGTCGTGCGGCCGACGCCGCCGCCCCACCACATCAGGACCACGACTGTGGCGAGGAAGGCCAGCGTGACGAGTTGGGTGTACGGGGCCCAGGGCAGCCGGTAGGAGGGCCGGGTGACCTTGCCCTCCTGGGCCCGGTGCCAGAACAGCAGCGAGCAGAGCATGATCATGCCCCAGGTGCCGAGGATGCCGATCGAGGCGAAGTTGAGGACGATCTCGAAGGCCTCGCCGGGCATCACGAAGTTCAGGGCGACGCCGAGGACACCGAAGCCGGCGGTCAGCAGGATGCCGCCGTAGGGCACCTGGCCCTTGTTCATGCGGCCGGTGAAGCGGGGCGCGGAGCCCGACAGTGCCATGGAGCGCAGGATGCGGCCGGTCGAGTACAGGCCGGAGTTGAGGCTGGAGAGCGCCGCCGTCAGGACCACGAGGTTCATCACGTCCGCGGCGCCCGCGACGCCGAGCTTGTTCATCACGGTGACGAAGGGGCTCTCGCCGTCGGAGTACGCCGTGTACGGGAGCAGCAGCGCGAGCAGGACGACCGAGCCGACGTAGAAGATGCCGACGCGCCACATGATCGAGTTGATCGCCTTCGGCATGATCTTCTCGGGGTTCTCGGTCTCTCCGGCGGCGACGCCGCACAGCTCGACCGAGGCGTACGCGAAGACGACACCCTGGATCACCAGGAGCATCGGCAGCATGCCGACCGGGAAGAGGCCGCCGCTGTCGCTGATGGTGGAGAAGCCCGGGGTGTGGCCGTCGATCTGATGCTGGGTGACCACCAGGTAGATGCCGACCAGCATGAAGGCGACCAGCGCCGCGACCTTGACGATCGCGAACCAGAACTCCATCTCACCGAAGTACTTCACCGAGATCAGGTTCGCGGTGAGGACGACGGAGAGGGCGATGAGGGCGAGCACCCACTGGGGTACGTCGCTGAACATGGCCCAGAAGTGGGCGTAGGTGGCGGCCGCCGTGATGTCGGCCACCGCGGTGGTGGACCAGTTGAGGAAGTAGAGCCAGCCGGCCGCGAAGGCGCCCTTCTCGCCCATGAACTCACGGGCGTACGAGACGAAGGCGCCCGAGGAGGGGCGGTAGAGGACCAGCTCGCCCAGTGCGCGGACGACGAAGAAGGCGAAGACTCCGCAGACGGCGTACGCGATGGCGAGCGAGGGGCCCGCGCCGGCCATCCGGCCGCCGGCGCCGAGGAAGAGGCCGGTGCCTATCGCACCGCCGATCGCGATCATGCTGATGTGACGGGGCTTGAGGTCCTTGCTGTAACCCGCGTCACCGGCATCGACATGCGGTGACGTCTGCATGTGGGGGTCGGTGCCGGTGCCGGGGTCGGCCGCAGAGAGGGTGCGGTCACTCATGTATTACTTCGCCTTCATTGGGGGGGAGTGTGCGGTACCGGGCCGCACGATCGCGTTGAGAGTGATCTCGACGTGTTCGAGGTGGGCGGCCATGGCCTGCACGGCCGCCCCCTCGGAGCCGTCGAGAATCGCCTCGACGAGGGCCCGGTGCTCAAGGTCCGACTGGCGTCGCCGGTCCCCGAGTTGGTTCAGGAAGGTGGACTGCCGGGCGAGTGCGTCCCTGATCTCTTCGATGATCTTGCGGAAGACAGGGTTGCCCGACGCCTGGGCGACCGATATGTGGAAGAGCGTGTCCAGCGCCACCCAGGCGGTGGGGTCGGGCTCCTGCTCCATCTTCGCGATCAGGTGCGTCAGCAGGTCGATGTCGTCCTGCGTACGGCGGGAAGCAGCGTAACCCGCGACGGGGATCTCGACGTGCCGCCGGACTTCCAGCAGGTCACGGGCCGAGTACGAGCCGAAGATCGGGTTCTGGTCGGGCCCGCTGGCGGCGACGTAGGTCCCCTTGCCGGCTCGTGAAATGGTGAGGCCGAGCGCCTGGAGGGTGCGCAGCGCCTCGCGCACGACGGAGCGGCTCACCTCGAAGTGCTTGCCGAGCTCGGCCTCCGTGGGGAGCTTCTCCCCCACAGTGAGCTCGCCGCGCTCTATCGCGTCCCTGAGGTGCGCGAGGACGGCGTCCATGGCGCTGATACGCCGGGGAACGCCGCCACTTGTCCGGCTGTCTGACAAGACCATGCGGTGAATGCTCGGAGGTGAGACACCTAAGCGTCAAGAGTGATCGAAGAGTTGATTTAAAATCAAGGAAAGGATAATGGACCGGACATAATCGGTCATGCCAGCGCTCCGTGCAAGGTTCGACAAGGGGCTCCCTCAGGGCGCGAGGACGTCGAGCTCCTGGAGGGCGCCGACGGCGATTTCGCGGGTCAGCTCCTCCGCCCGCACGGCGTCGCCCTCCCGTACCGCCGCCGCGACCTGGACGTGCAGCGTGACCGCCGCGGGGTCGGGGTCCTCGAACATCACCTGGTGCCTGGTGCGCCCGCTCAGCACCTCCGCGACCACGTCGCCGAGCCGGGCGAACATCTCATTGCCCGAGGCGCGCAGCACCACCCGGTGGAACGCGATGTCGTGCACGAGGTACGCGTCGAGCTGCCTGCCGCGCGAGGTCGCGACCATGCCCAGCGCGTGCTCAGTCAGCGTCGCGCACTGCTCGGGGGTGGCGTGGCGGGCGGCGAGCCCGGCCGCGACAGGCTCCACGGCGGAGCGCAGCACGGTTAGCGAGCGCAGCTGGCGCGGCCGGTCCGCGCCGGCCAGCCGCCACCGGATGACCTGCGGATCGTAGACATTCCATTCCTCGGTGGGGCGTACGGTCACGCCGACCCGGCGCCGGGACTCCACCAGGCGCATCGACTCCAGGACCCGCACCGCCTCGCGGATGACGGTGCGCGAGACATCGAAGCGCTGAGCCAGCTCGTCCGTGCGCAACACACTGCCGGGCGGGTACTCACCGGCTGTGATCGCAGGGCCGAGGCTGTCGAGCAGCTGCGCGTGCAGTCCCCGGGCCTGATTGGTCATGGAGTCAGCCTACGGGGCACCCTCCGGGAATAATAAGTACGACGTTTATGTCACAGGCTCTTGAATACGTCATACCTAATGGGTTTCAGTGGCGTGAAGGACCGATGTCGATGAAGACAGCGAGGCATCCATTCATGAACAGCCCCCATGTCGTCGTGGTGATGGGCGTCGCAGGGACCGGCAAGACCACCATCGGTCCCCTGCTCGCCGCCCGGCTCGGCGTTCCGTACGCCGAGGGCGACGATTTCCACCCGCCGGCGAACATCGCGAAAATGTCGGCCGGCACACCGCTGGACGACGAGGACCGGTGGCCCTGGCTCGACGCGATCGGGCAGTGGGCGCACGGCCGGGCGGGGCTCGGCGGGGTGGTGAGCAGTTCCGCGCTCAAGCGTTCCTACCGCGACCGGCTGCGCGCCGCCGCCCCCGACGCCGTGTTCCTGCACCTCACCGGGGACCGCGAGCTGATCGAGGAGCGGATGCGGGAGCGCAAGGGCCACTTCATGCCCACCGCGCTCCTCGATTCGCAGTACGCCACCCTCCAGCCGCTGCAGGGCGACGAGAGGGGCGTGGACGTCGACGTCTCCGGCACCCCCGAAGCCATCACCGAGCGAGCCGTCGCGGCCCTGCGACGGCTCGACAACTGAGCCTCAGCCAAGCCCTCCAAGCCTTCAGAGCCTTCAGAGCCTTCAGAGCCTTCAGGAAGAAGTAAACCGTGACCAGTCTCAGCGTCGAGACGCTGGCAGCGGACGCCGTCGAGCCGATCACCTCGGCGGGCAACGCCCAGTTGGGGATCGCAGTGCTCGCGGGCATTGCCGTCATCGTCCTGCTCATCACCAAGTTCAAGCTCCATGCCTTCCTGGCCCTGACCATCGGGTCACTGCTGCTCGGCGCGTTCGCGGGCGCCCCGCTCGACAAGGCGATCACCAGCTTCACCGCCGGGCTCGGCAGTACGGTCGCGGGTGTCGGGGTGCTGATCGCGCTCGGCGCCATCCTCGGCAAGCTGCTCGCCGACTCCGGCGGCGCGGACCAGATCGTCGACACGATCCTCGCGAAGGCGAGCGGCCGGGCGATGCCGTGGGCGATGGTGCTGATCGCCAGCATCATCGGGCTGCCGCTCTTCTTCGAGGTCGGCATCGTGCTGCTGATCCCGGTGGTGCTGCTTGTCGCCAAGCGCGGCAATTACTCGCTCATGCGCATCGGGATCCCGGCGCTCGCCGGTCTGTCCGTGATGCACGGGCTGATTCCGCCGCACCCGGGGCCGCTGGTGGCGATCGACGCGATCGGCGCGAACCTGGGCGTGACGCTGGCACTCGGCGTGGCGGTGGCGATCCCGACCGTGATCATCGCGGGGCCTGTGTTCTCGAAGTACGCCGCCCGCTGGGTGGACATACCGGCGCCCGAGCGCATGATCCCGCAGCGCCCTTCGGAGGACCTGGAGCGTCGTCCCAGCTTTGTCGCCACCGTCTCAACCGTGCTGCTGCCGGTCGTGCTGATGCTGGCCAAGGCCCTGGTGGACATCGTCGTGGACGATCCGGAGCACCCCGTCCAGCGGGTCACCGACGTCATCGGCTCCCCGCTGATCGCCCTGCTCGCCGCCGTGCTCGTGGGTATGTTCACGCTGGGCCGCGCTGCGGGCTTCACCAAGGACCGCCTCGCTTCGACCGTCGAGAAGTCGCTCGCCCCGATCGCGGGCGTGCTGATGATCGTCGGCGCGGGCGGCGGCTTCAAGCAGACGCTCATCGATGTGGGCGTGGGCCAGATGATCCTGGACTTCTCCAAGAGCTGGGCGATCCCCACCCTGCTGCTCGCCTGGCTGATCGCCGTCGCGATCCGGCTCGCGACGGGCTCGGCGACCGTGGCGACGATCTCCGCGGCCGGTCTGGTGACGCCGCTCGCCGCCGACATGTCGACGTCGCACGCGGCGCTCCTGGTGCTGGCGGTCGGCGCGGGCTCGCTCTTCTTCAGCCATGTCAACGACGCCGGATTCTGGCTGGTGAAGGAGTACTTCGGGATGAGCGTCGGTCAGACGATCAAGACCTGGTCGGTGATGGAGACGATCATCTCGGTGGTCTCACTGATCTTCATCCTGCTGCTCTCGCTCGTTCTGTAGCTCCTTGGCCCACAAGGGGTGTTCCTCCTGGGCCCATCTGCGGTCGACGGTCCCGGTGCGCATTCCGCGCCGGGACTCCGGCCGCATCAGGGCCATCCCCACGTGTCCGGCGATCACCAGTCCCATGGCCAGCGCCAGCCAGTCGTGCACAAACGTCGCACTGGTACGCACCAGCAGCGGCGCCAGGTCGGTGAACCACATCAGCAGCCCGGTGCCGAGCATCACCAGCACCGCGCCCGCGACCCAGCCCGCGTAGAGCTTCTGCCCCGCGTTGAACTTCCCCGCGGGGCGCGACGCCCGGCGGTGGTCGCGGCGCAGCGCGGCCCGCAGCCAGCGCCGGTCGTGCGGGCCGAAACGGTTGAGCCTGCGCAGGTCGGAGCGGAAAGGACGGGAGACCAGGCCGAGCAGGAACGGGGCGGGAATCAGCAGCCCCGACCACTCGTGCACGGTCACCACCAGGTGCCTGCGGCCGACGAGTTCGGCGAGCGCGGGCACGTACAGAAAAGCCGCTGTCGCGATGCACAGCAGGGTCAGGCCCGCGGTGGCGCGGTGCACCCAGCGCTCGGAGCGGCTGAACCGGCGCAGTCTTGCGGGGAGTTCAGACCGTAGGAGCATCGTCGCGTCCGTTCGACCGGCCGACCCATGCGTCGACGTCATAGCCGAGCTCCTCCCAGTATCCGGGGCGCACCTTGTCGGTGACGGTGATGCCGGAGAGCCATTTCGCCGATTTGTAGAAGTACATGGGCGCGACGTACAGCCGCACCGGGCCGCCGTGGGTGTGGCTGACCGGCTTGTCCTGCATGCGCAGGGCCACCAGCACGTCCTTGCGGCCGGCCTGCTGGAGCGTGAGGCTTTCGCTGTACGTGCCGTCGAAGCAGGTGAAGCGGATCGCCCTGCCCTCGGGGCGCACCCCGGCGGCGGCCAGCAGCCGCGAAAGCTGTACGCCCTCGAAGGGGGTGTCGGGGACCCGCCAGCCGGTCACGCACTGGACGTCACGAACGATCCGCGTCTGCTCCATCGCGCGCAGGTCGTCGAGGGTGTAGGTGACGGGCCGCTCCACCAGGCCGTCGATCTTGAGCCGGTAGTTGTTCGGGCCCTTGCGGGGCACGGAGGTGGCCACCGAGTAGTAGCGGAAACCGCCGCCGTTGGGCAGCAGGCGGGTGAGGCCGGTGGGGTCCTTGTCTGCGGCCGAGCCGAGGAAGGATTCCAGACCGCTCTGGAGGTACGGCGCCGCTGCCACACCCGCGGCGCCGAGGCCGAGCATGCCGAGGACGACGCGGCGGCCTACCGGCGCGCCACCTTCGTCCGCTGGTTGATGAGTCACAAGACGATTCGAGCACCCGCGGCCGCCGATGGCCAGCGACCGCGGATGTTCGTCAGACTTCCGTCATACCTCGGCGGACTCGCGTCATACCTCGGCGGACTCGCGTCGCACCTCGGCGGACTCGCTTCAGACCTGGATCCGCTCGGACTCGGCGGCCTTCTCCAGCTGGAAGGCCTCGTTGCCCAGGCCGATGCGGGCATGCACCTCGGGCTTCGTGGAGCGCAGGATCGCGCCGTACAGCAGGCCGACGACGGCGGCGGCGCCGATGATGGCGGGCAGGATCCAGCTCAGGGCGGAACCGGGACCCGCGCCCACGAGCACATCGAAGTCCTTGACGGTATAGAAGGCGATCACCAGGAGGGCCAGCCCGGAGAGGCCGGAGGCCACCAGACGGCCGGCCTGGGTACGACCGGCCCCGCGCCGTACGAAGAAGGCGATGACGGCCAGCGAGGCGGTCGCCATCAGCAGGATGACGCCGAGGGCGCCGACGTTGCCCATCCAGGTGAACAGGTGCAGCACGGGCGCCGTCGGGTCGCCGGCCGGCTTGTCGTCGGTGAGCGCGAAGGCCAGGACGACGGCCACGGAGACCGCGGACTGGAGCAGCGAGCCGCCGGCGGGGGCGCCGCTCGTCTTGTTCGTACGGCCGAAGGCGGCGGGCAGCAGGCCCTCGCGGCCCATCGCGAAGGCGTACCGCGCGACGACGTTGTGGAAGCTGAGCAGGGCCGCGAACATGCCCGTGACGAACAGGATGTGCAGGACGTCGGTGAAGGTCGAGCCGAGCCTGCTCTCGGTGAGGCCGAAGAGGAGGCCGGGTCCCTGCTCCCCCGCCACCTTGACGATCTCGCCGGGGCCCACGGCGACGCTCAGCGCCCAGGCGCTGAAGGCGAGGAAGAGCGCGGCGTAGCCGACCGCGAGGAACATCACGCGGCGGACGACGATCTGCGGGCGGCTGGTCTCCTCGGCGTACACCGGGGCCTGTTCGAAGCCGACGAAGGCGGCGATGCAGAAGCAGAGCGCGGTGCCCAGGCCCGCGCCGGTGAGCGTGTCGGGGTTGAACGCCTGGAGGGACAGGCCCTCCTTGCCGGGCTCCGCTATCGCCGCCACGTCGAAGATCACGACCAGCGCGCACTCGACGACGATCAGCACACCCAGCACCTTGGCGTTGAGGTCGATCTTGAGCCAGCCGAGCGCGCCGACCAGCACCACGGCCACCAGCGCCGGTATCCACCAGGCGACGGTGATGTCGAAGTAGGTGGCGAAGATCCCGGACACCTCGAAGCCGAGGATGCCGTAGATGCCGACCTGCATGGCGCTGTACGCGACGAGGGCGACCACCGAGGCCCCGGCGCCCGCGGTCGGGCCGAGGCCGCGGGCTATGTACGCGTAGAAGGCCCCGGCGTTGTGGACGTGCCGGCTCATCTCCGCGTATCCGACGCTGAACAGCATCAGGACCACGCCGAGGATGACGAAGAGCAGCGGCTGGCCGACGATGCCCATCACGCCGTATGTAGTGGGCATGACACCCGCAACCACCATCAGGGGCGCGCTGGCCGCCAGGACGGACAGCAGCAGCCCGGTGGTGCCAAGACGGCCCGCGCGCAGCGCACGGTCCTGTCCCTTGTACGTACGGATCTCACCGGCCTTGCCGCTGGTGCCGGCGCTCTCGCTGCGCACACCGGTCTCGCTCGTGCTCGATCTGCCCGTCGACATGGCGGGGTTGTCCCTTCGGTGAGGAGTTACACGGAGCCGAACGCGGCACTGCGTGCGGCGACGAACGCCTGATAGGGGTCCCGGTCCGGGTAGGACCAGGGCGCCGGGGTGAGATGCGGTCCGATGCGGCCGAAGAGTGCCGCCGCCTCGGCCGACCTGCCCTCGCAGAACTTCGCGTGGGCCAGGAAGTTGAGGTCTATGCAGTGGCGTGGGCTGTCCTCGTGCTCCCACTCCAGCCACCAGTCGAAGGCCGCCTTCATGACCTGGCGGGCGCGCCGGTCCGTCCAGTGGCCGGAGGCGACGGGGTCCGGGGACTCGCGGCCCGCCACGGCCAGGGCGCGGTAGCGCTCGGCGTGCGCGACGACCGGCAGTACGGCGAGCGGGGAGTCCGCGGGGGCCTGTTCGGCGGCCCAGGCGGCGAAGTCGTACACCTCGTGCAGGGGGTCGCGGCCGGTGTCCGGTCTGCGCTCGGCGAGCCGGGCGACCACCAGATGGTGGGCGTGATGGTGCTCGGGGTGGCGCAGCCGCACCTGGTCGAAGAGCTGGGTGACCTCCTCCTCCGTACCGAGCGAGCGGGCCAGCAGCAGCAGACCGAGCCAGGGCGTCGGGTCGTCGGGCGACCGGTCGGCGGCGCGGCGGCAGGCCTCGCGGGCCCGGTCCGCGGACTTCTTGCCGCGCAGGGCCGTGGAGACACGGGCGCAGGCCAGCAGCGTCAGGGCGTCGGCGCTCTCCGGCTCGGCGAGCAGCCAGTCCTCGGCCCAGGCGGCCGACCCGGCGCCCTCGGCGAGGACAACAAGACGGTGCCCGCGGCGGTCCCAGTCGTCACCGGTCGCGGTGAGCAGGGAGCGGACGCGGGTCCAGCGGCCCTGGGCGAGCTGCCCTCGTACGTCGGCCAGTTCGGTGTCGTCGAGTGCGGGGTCGAAAAAGTGGTCGGCCCGGCGGCGTGAGCGGCCGAGCGGCGGCGGAGGTGGGCTCATCCGCGGGTCCTCCACACGCAGTGTGCGAGCGTTTGATCACCGACAGCAAACCGGTAGGGACGGCTCCACGTCAAGACCGATCGGTGTCAACACGAGTGTCGGTCGCCGTACTTGGCTCGCCGCCCGGGGGACGGGGCGGCCTCCCTCTACACTTGCGCCATGTCTGACACCTCGGCGCTCCCACTCTGCCTGTTCGCCCATCCCGGCCCGCTGCGCGACCGGTTGGTCGCTGCCACGCTGTCCGGCGAGAAGGTGTCGACGACCGGTCTGCTCGTCGAATACGAGGTGGAGAAGGAGGAGTTGCCGCCGGTCGGCGAGCGTTCCGTGGTGGTCGACTCGGACGGCCGGCATGTCGCGGTGATCGAGCTGGCCGAAGTGCGGGTGTTGGCGCTCGGCGACGTGAACCTCCAGCACGCGCTGGACGAGGGCGAGGGCTACACGTCGGTCGCCGCCTGGCGCGCGGGGCACGAGACGTTCTGGCACGGCGAGGAGATGCGGGAGGCGCTCGGCGATCCGGAGTTCGAGGTCGACGACTCGACGATGGTGGTCGCGGAGCGCTTCCGGGTCGTCGAGCGGGTGGACGGGGCGGACACCGTCTGAGTGGGCTCCGGGCGGGGGGTGGTCGCGGTGGTACGGCCGGGGCGCGGGGGGCCGGGTTGCACCACTGGCCGCTCGAACCGTTGCCGTTGCGGCTGGTGTCCACCACGGACAGGGTGGTCGCGGCGAGCAAAGACGTAAGGACCGTCATGAGGCGGGCTTTCCTTCGCACAGTGGGTCCCCCCTCTTCAGGTTCGCGTCGGGTCGGGTCTCTAGGGTCGGGTCGGTGTGGGTCCGTTCAGTCGGCCTGGTCGGCGGTGGCGTCCACGTGCTCCACCGTGAGCGGTTCGAAGGCGATACGGGTCACCGAGCCGTCGTCCGCCCACCGCACCTCCACGCGGTCCACGTCCACCGACACCGCGGTGACCGCCCCGGCCAGAGCGTCGGACGGGTCGGACGGGTCGGACGCATCGGACCGCGGCTCCCCGGTGAGCGTGGCCAGGGCCGCGTAGACCGCCGTGCCCTCGGCTCCGGCCGTGAGCCGGGGCAGGTCCGCCCAGGGCGTGAACGCCGTGCCCCGCGGCGCCCGCGGCCGGTCCTGCCCGGTCCAGCCGTGCAGCGGGTGAAGCGCGGACAGCAGGGGCTCGGCGGGGTCCGTCGCCCAGCCCGTCTGCGCGACCCGGGCTCCGGGCGGTGCGCCCACCACACGGTGGACCCGCAGTTCACGGCTGCCCCGGACCACGGTGACGCTCTCCACCCGGAGGCCGGGCACCATCGGCGGTCCTGCGGCGAAGACCGGCAGGTGCCAGGAGGCCGCCCAGCCCCAGCCGTCGCCGTGTCCGGCGCCGAGCGGACGGATGCGGCGGCGGACACTGCGCACCCCGGCGACCTCGACGCAGAAGTGGTTGTCCGCCGTGTTTCCCGCTGCCGTCGGGCCGGTCCTGGTGGAGTAGGCCTGGCGCGCGTAGAGCGGATCGTTGCCGTCGGCCGACTCCCCCTCGTGCGGCCGTACATGGTCGCTGCCGTGGTTGTGCAGCCGTACGATCCCGTCGGCCCGGGTGCTCTGCACCAGCAGGCCGGGCGCGGGCAGCGCCAGCACCCGGTCCTGGCCCTCGCTGGGCGCGGGCTCCTCGGGCGCGGTCCACAGCGGATGCTGCGCCGGGGCGAGCAGGCATACGAAGGCCTTCGATGCCCAGTACGGCGAAGCGGGACCGGAGTAGGACTGCGAGGTCGCCGCGTGCGGGCCGTGCCAGCCCACGCTCAGCAGCCCGTCGGGGCCGACGGAGCCGCGGTCGACGAAGTAGCGCAGCGATCCGCTGAGCAACCGCCGCGCCACCCCGGGAGCGAGCGGGGTATGGCCTGTCACCGCGCCCAGCGCCACCGCGGAGGACGCGGCGAAGCGGTAGGTGAGCGAGCGCCCGAAGTGGAGGGGCGCGCCGTCGGCCCCGAAGAGCAGCGAGAAGCTCTCCAGGTGCTCCCGCAGCCGGGCGCCGTACGGGGCGAGGCCGTTGTCGTCCGCCAGGAAGGCGTCGAGCACGGGATACAGGTGCAGGGCCCAGCCGTTGTACTGGTCGAAGGCGCGGCCCTCGCCGTCCGCGTACCAGCCCTGCCCCCGGTACCAGGTCTCCAGCAGAGCGAGGGCACGCTCGCGGGCACGGGCGGTCTCCGCGTCGCCGCGGCCCACCGACTCCAGGAACCCGGCCACGGTGAAGGGGAAGAGATACCAGTTGTTGGGAGCGGGGACATGGCGCAGCGCGCCGCGCAGCCACTCCTCCGCCCGGTCCTGTACGTCCGCGTCGAGCCGGTCCCACAGCCAGGGCCGGGTCAGGCGCAGGCCGAGCGCCACGGACGCGGACTCCACCATCGGCTGGCCCCCGAGGTGCTGGTCGAGGATGAGCGGCCAGGACTCGGTGTCGTCACGGCCCGGCGTGCGGGTGCCGGCCGCGAGCCCCTGCGCGTACCGGTCGAGCCAGCCGTGCGGGTCCTTGCCGTCGGCCCCGGCGACCCGGAAGGCGGCGGCGAGGAAGGTGCGGGCGTATCCCTCCAGGCCGTCCGAGCGCACGCCGGAGGCGGAGGGCCGTCCCGGCAGGTCGAGCAGGGCTCCGCGCGGGGTGGCCCATCGCCAAGCGGCTCTCAGCAGTCCGTCGGCGGCGGCCTCCCAGTGGGCGCGGGTGTAGCCCGTGTACGGGCTCAGGTCCCGGTCGTCGCCGGGGAGTCCGAGGGGGTTCGACCGGCTGGGGGTGCTGCTTGGCGTGCTCATGCGAGATAGTCCAGCCTTTCGCGTCGTACCGGATGGCCGAAACCGTCGCCCGCGGCCCAGCGGCCGGTCTCGGACACGGCGAGAGCGGCCAGCCGCCCCCACTCGTTGCCCTGCGATCCTGCGAGGTGCGGGGTGATGGTGACGTTGTCGCAGTCCCACAGGGGGTGTTCGGGCGGCAGGGCCTCGGGGTCGGTGACGTCCAGCACGGCCCGGATCCGGCGCTCCTTCAGCGCTTCGGTGAGCGCGTCCTGGTCGACGACGGCTCCGCGGGCGGTGTTGATGAGCACCGCGTCCGGTCGCATCGCGTCGATCAGCTCCCGGCTGACCAGTCCGTGGGTGGCGGGGAGCAGCGGCGTGTGGACGCTGACGACGTCGCCGCGCTCGAACAGTTCGGCGATGCCGACCGCCCGCACGCCGAGCGACGCGGCCTCCTCCTCGGTGACGTACGGGTCGTGCAGCAGCACCCTCAGGTCGTACGGGCGCAGCAGTTCCACGACTCTGCGCCCGATCAGCGAGGCGGAGAGAATGCCGACGGTGCGGCCGTAGTTGCCGATGTCGCGCGGGGTGCTCAGCCAGTCGCCGCGGTGGCGCGTGGTGCGGAACTCCCGTGCGCGCTCCAGGACGTGCTTGCCGCTGAGCAGGATCATGGCGACGGTGTACTCCGCGGCGGGCAGCGCGTTGGCCGCGGCTGCGGAGGACACCTCGATGCCACGATTCCAGCACTCCTCGGTGATGTGGCCGCGCACCGAGCCCCCCGTGTGGACGACGGCGCGCAGCCGGGGTGCGGAGTCGAGCACACCGGCGTCGAGCGGCGGGCAGCCCCAGCCGGTGACCAGGACCTCCACGTCCTGCAGCACGGCGCGGGCTTGTGCGGTGGTGAAGTCGGCGATGACGGGGGGGCGGCGCGAGGTCGCAGACCCGGCCGAGGGCGGCCAGGGCCGCCGGGTCGAACACGGCCGCCGCCGTGTCCGGCGCCATGGCGAGGGCGGCACGGGGACGGGGGTGGCCGCCGGCAGTGGTGGGCATCTGTCTCCTGAGACGTCTGTGGCGTTGGGGGGTGTCGTTTGGATCAGGTCAATAGACCGATCAATAGAAACTCAAAGCGGTCACACGATCGGGCGGAGTGGCTGGGCGGACCCCCGCACCATCAGCTCGGGCAGCAGCTCCACCCGGCGCGCCCCGCCCGTCCCCGGCTCCCGCGGCTCCGTGAGCCGGCGCAGCAGCAGCTCGGCCGCCACCCGCCCCACCTCGGCCTTCGGCGGCGCCACCGCGGTCAGCGGCGTGCTGCCCAGCGCGGCCACCACGTCGTCGTAGGCCACCACCGAGCAGTCCTGCGGCACCCGCATCCCGCTGTCGGCGAGCTGCTGGACCAGAATCAGCGCGTCCACATCACCGTGCAGCACGGCCGCCGTGCTCCCCCGCTCCCGCAGCAGCGCCGCGAGACCGCCGGGCGCGAAGGCGGCGTCGGCCTCCGGTCCACCGTCCACTGCCTCACCGCCCCGCTCGGGCCCGGCGTCCGCGGCGCTGAGCACCACGGTCCAGTCCTCGATCTCCGGCCGGGCCGCGGCGATTTCGGCGAAGGCCGCCCGCACGGCGCGGGCGGTGGGGCTGTCGTCGCGGGCGGCCAGCACGATCCGCCGATGGCCGAGCGAGACGAGGTGGTCCACCGCGAGCTGCGTCCCGTACCAGTGGTCCGAGCAGACCGAGTCCATGGCGTGCAGCGCGCCGCCCCGGTGCGGCCTTCGCTCCATGAGCACCGTGGGCACCCCGGCCTGCGCCAGCCAGCCGTAGTCCGCCTCCTCAGCGGCGGCGGTGCGCCAGCGCGGCGCGATCAGCAGCCCCCGCACCCCGTCCGCCAGCGCCCGTTCGACGATGGGGCGCTCGGCGCCGGTCACCTGCGGCGCGATGTGCAGGGTGACCCGGATACCGGCCTTCTCCAGGGCGATGCGCGCGCCGTTCATGGTCTCGTACAGATAGGTGTGCCGCTCCGGTACGACGAGGGCCACCGCCCCGCCCTCGCCCGGCGGCCCGGCGGTCACCGGGCCCTGGCCCACGGGCCGCACGGGCCCCACGGGCTCCACGGGGACGAGCGAGCGGGCCACGCCGTGACCGCGTCGCAGCTTGCCCGCCCGCGCCAGTTCCTCGACGTCCCGGCGGAGCGTGACCACCGAGACCTCCAGCTCGGTCGCGAGGTCGGTGACCCGGACCGTGCCGCGCGACTGCACGACCGCCAGAATGCGCTGACGCCTGACGTCGCTCGGCTCCCGAATGCGTGGCCCCCTCGCGGCGTTACCCGCGTGTTGTTCGTTTGAGCGTTTCGGATCGAGCATACCGATCGCACGCCCGGGACCGCCGGTAAGGGGGCTAGCCGACAGCCTTCGCCGCGGCGCGGCCCGCCGTACGCCCCGAGAAGAGGCAGCCGCCGAGGAAGGTGCCTTCGAGCGAGCGGTATCCGTGCATCCCGCCGCCGCCGAACCCGGCCGCCTCGCCCGCCGCGTACACCCCGGGCAGCGTGTCCCCACTGTCGGTGAGCACTCGCGAGGACAGGTCGGTCTCCAGGCCGCCGAGCGACTTGCGGGTGAGGATGTGCAGGCGCACCGCGATGAGCGGGCCCGCCTTGGGGTCGAGGATGCGGTGCGGCGCCGCCGTACGGATGAGCTTGTCGCCCAGGTAGTTGCGGGCTCCGCGGATCGCCATCACCTGGAGGTCCTTGGTGAAGGTGTTGGTGATCTCCCGGTCGCGCGCGGTGATTTCGTGGCGCAGCGCGGCCTCGTCGATCAGCGGCTCCTTGGTCAGCGCGTTCATCCCGCGCACCAGCGATGCCAGGTCCTTCTCCACGACGAAGTCCGCGCCCTTGTCCATGAACGCCTTGACCGGGCCGGGTACGTCGGCCCGCGCCCGGCCGATGACATCGCGGATCGACTTGCCCGTCAGGTCCGGGTTCTGCTCGGAGCCCGAGAGCGCGAACTCCTTGCCGATGATCCGCTGGTCGAGGACGAACCAGGTGTAGTCGTAACCGGTCTTCATGATGTGGTCGAGCGTGCCGAGGGTGTCGAAGCCGGGGAAGAGCGGCACGGGCAGCCGCTTGCCGGTGGCGTCGAACCACAGGGACGAGGGGCCCGGCAGGATGCGGATGCCGTGCTTGGCCCAGATGGGATTCCAGTTCTCGATGCCCTCGGTGTAGTGCCACATCCGGTCGCGGTTGATCATGCGGCCACCGGCGCCCTCGGTGATGCCGAGCATCAGGCCGTCCACGTGCGCGGGCACGCCGGAGAGCATCGAGGCGGGCGGAGTGCCAAGACGCTGGGGCCAGTTGGCGCGTACGAGGTCGTGGTTGCCGCCGATGCCGCCCGAGGTGACGATCACTGCCTGGGCCCTGAGCTCGAACTCGCCGGCCGTCTCACGGCTGCTGGCAACACCCCGCTCGACGCCGGAGGGGGACAGGATCTCGCCGGTGACGGTGTCCACGGAGCCCGCGCTGCGGGCCAGGCCGGTGACGCGGTGGCGGAACTTCAGCTTGACGAGGCCGCGCGCGACGCCGTCGCGCACCCGGCGCTCGAACGGTGCGACGAGGCCGGGCCCGGTGCCCCAGGTGATGTGGAAGCGGGGCACGGAGTTGCCGTGCCCGTTGGCGTCGTACCCGCCGCGCTCGGCCCAGCCGACGATCGGGAAGAAGCGCACGCCCTGGCCGTGCAGCCAGGCGCGCTTCTCCCCCGCGGCGAAGTCGACGTACGCCTCGGCCCACTTGCGGGGCCAGTGGTCCTCCTCGCGGTCGAAGCCGGCCGTGCCGTGCCAGTCCTGGAGGGCCAGTTCGCGGCTGTCCTTGATCCGCATCCGGCGCTGCTCGGGGGAGCCGACGAAGAAGAGGCCGCCGAAGGACCAGTGCGCCTGGCCTCCGATGGACTGCTCGGGTTCCTGGTCGAGCAGGATCACCGTGCGGCCCGCGTCGACCAGTTCAGCGGTGGCTGCCAGGCCGGCGAGGCCCGCCCCGATCACGATCACATCAGCGTCGTACGCCATGGTTTCCGTCCTTGCCGGGGCGAGTGGAGTGGGAAGTTACTCGTGCGTCAGATCTTCGGGACAGGCAGTCGAAGCGTCAACCGTGCGGGGTGTTGGATTGGTTCCATGACGACCGAAGGAACATCCGACCCCGCCGCCGAGATCCTCGACATCGTCGACGAGAACGACGATGTCGTCGGGCAGGCCCCACGCGGCGAGGCGTACGCCCGGGGCCTGCGCCACCGCTGCGTCTTCGTGCTCGCGCGGGACGCCGATGGACGGTACTTCGTGCACCGCAGGACGCCGGTGAAGCTCGTCTTCCCTTCGTTGTACGACATGTTCGTGGGCGGGGTCGTCGGCGCGGGCGAGTCGTACGACGACGCGGCGCTGCGCGAGGCGGAGGAGGAGCTCGGCGTCAGCGGGCTGCCCCGGCCCGTACCGCTGCTGAAGTTCCTCTACGAGAGCCCCGACGGCGCGCGGACCTGGTGGTCGTACGTCTACGAGGTGCGCTGCGAGCTTCCGGTGAACCCGCAGGTGGAGGAGGTCGCCTGGCACACCTTCCTGCCCGGTGCGGAGCTGGAGAAGCGGCTCGGCGTGTGGGAGTGGGTGCCGGACGGGCTCGCCGCGTGGGAGCGGGTACGGGCGTTTCGCACGGGTGGGGCGGAGGCGGTCGGCCGGTAGGGTGCGGCGCGTGATCGACTTCGTGCGGAGCCTGCGGCTGTGGTTCGCTCCGCAGCGCATCAAGGAAGAGGGCGAGACCCCCGACTACCGGTTCTCGCTGGCCAATGAACGTACCTTCCTGGCCTGGATCCGCACGGCTCTTGCCCTGATCGGGGGCGGTTTCGCCGTTGATCAGTTTCTGCCGGACCTGCCCCGGGCCGTCAAAGCGACCATGGCACTCGGGCTGCTGGTCGCCGGTGTGCTGTGCGCGCTGCGGGCCGTGAACCACTGGATGCGCTGCGAGCAGGCGATGCGGCGGGGCGAGGACCTTCCGGTGACGCGCTTCCCGACGGTGCTGAGCCTGGTGGTCGCCGTTGTCGCGGTGGCGATGGTGGTGGTCGTCATCTTCGGCTGGGAGGGCAAGTGACTGCCTCTGCCTCGCCTGCCTCGCCCGTCCCTGCCCGGGACCCCGGCCTTCAGCCGGAGCGGACCAGGCTGGCCTGGCGGCGTACGACGCTCTCCTGCACGGTGGTGGCCGTGCTGGCGGGACGGCAGGCGGCCGGTGAGGAGATTTCCGTGGCCTCGGTGGTCGCGGTGTCGCTGACGATGCTCGTCTGGCTGGCGTTCCTGTGGGTTGCGCACCGGCGGATGCGGGTGGTGGGCAGCAGTCCGAGTCCGGGGGCGATGTCGGTGGGGGGTGCCTTGGTGGCGGCGGCGTGCACGGTTGCTCTGGCGGGGTTCGCGGTGGCGATGGTGGGGTGAGGGGCGGGTGCGGGCGGGCCGTGGTGCGGGTTGCCTGCGGCGCTGTTCCCCTACCCGCCCCTTCCCGCTGTGACATTTTGCGGCTGCCGCCGCATGGCGGGGCAGGCCCCGGACCCCCGGACGCCGTACAGGCGAGGACCTGCGGCGGCAGCCGCAGAATGTCACAGCATCGTCACCACGATCTTGCCCCGCGTGCGCCCCTGCTCGTTGAGGCGGTACGCCTCCGCCGCCTGTTCCAGCGGGAACACGCGGTCCACATGGACGGTGATGACACCCTCGTCCGCCAGCTCGCCCAGCTTCCGCAGATCGCCCGCGTCGGGCCGTACGAACACATAGCGTCCGCCGTGTTCGGTGACCGACCCGTCCGCGATCGAGGCCAGTCGGCCGCCCGGGGTCAGCAGCTCGACCGAGGCCGTGAGCGCGTCGCCGCCCACCGTGTCGAACGCCGCGTCGACGCCGCCGGGCGCCAGGGCCCGTACCCGCTCCACCAGTCCGTCGCCGTACGTCACCGGCTCCGCACCCAGCTTCCGCAAGTGGTCGTGGTTGCGCTCGCTGGCCGTGCCGATCACGCGGGCGCCCGCGTGCCGGGCGATCTGCACCGCGAGGGAGCCCACACCGCCCGCCGCCGCGTGCACCAGCACCGTGTCGCCCTTGCGCACCTCCAGTGCCCCGTGCAGCACCTGGTAGGCGGTGAGACCGGCCAGCGGCAGCCCGGCGGCCTCCTCGAAGCTCAGGCTCGTGGGCTTGGGGGCGAGAGTGCGAACGGGGGCGGCGACGAATTCGGCGAAGGTACCGCGGGAGAGGAAGTCCTCGCGTACGTACCCGATGACCTCGTCACCGACGGCGAACTCCGTCACGGACGCACCGGGCTGGACGACGACCCCGGACACGTCCCAGCCGGGGATCACCGGGAAGACGGCGTCGAACGCGCCGTCGAGATAGCCCTGCCGGCACTTCCAGTCGACCGGGTTGACGGCCGCGGCCGTCACCTTCACCAGGACGGAGTCGGGTCCGACCTTGGGGTCGGGGCGCTCGCCGTATTCGAGGACATCTGAGCCGCCGTAGCGGGAGTAACTGATCGCCTTCATGCCTCCGACCCTCCGCGCAGCCCGGCCCGGGCGCAAGCCGAAGCGGAAACAGTGGGGTGCGACGTGCGGAAGGGCACACGGACCACGGAGCGGTACCGGGATCAATCGGCTATTCAGGACTAGCCTCTGAAGTGCACTGATTTGTCCGCATCGCACCAGAGGTGAACGTCATGGCCATCCTCCACCAGGAGCACCCGACCCACGAGCACGCGCACGGTCCGGCCTGCGGGCACACCCAAATCCCGCACGGCGACCACCTCGACTACGCCCACGACGGGCACCTGCACCGGGAGCACTCCGGGCACTGGGACGAGTGCGAGTCCACGGACCACGTCACGCACGGCGAGCACGGCCACGCGCACGGGCAGAACTGCGGACACCCCGCGGTCACCCACGGCGACCATGTCGACTACGTCCACGACGGCCACCGGCACGCCGCCCATGAGGGCCACTGGGACGATCACTGACCCAGCGGGTACCCCCCTTCCCCCGGGTCCGCATCAACTGGCAGGCTCTCATCGACCAGTTCGATCAGTGTGATCACCTCGATCAGCTCGATCTCGACCCGGGGGACCCTCATGCCCGCCACCGATCCGTACACCGTCAGGCTCGCGCCCGAAGTCCACGCCTACATCCAGCCGGACGGCGGATGGTGCCTGAGCAACGCGGGGTTCGTCAGCGACGGCGAGTCCACCCTGCTGGTGGACACGGCGGCCACCGAGCGCCGAGCGCACGCGCTGCGCGAGGCGCTGCTGGCGACCGGGGCGCCGCTCCCCCGCACCGTCGTCAATACGCACCACCACGGCGACCACACCTACGGCAACAGCGTCTTCCTGCCCGAGGCCACCGTGGTCGGGCACGACACCTGCCGCGCCGAGGTCCTGGCGGTCGGGCACCAGCTGCACACGGTGTGGCCACAGACCGACTTCGGTGAGATCACCATCACCGCGCCCACCCTCACGTACAGCGAGCGCCTCACCGTGCACGTGGGCGGGACCGAAGTACGGATCATTCACCCCGGCGTCGCGCACACCACCGGCGATTCGGTCGTCCATCTGCCGGAGCACGGCATCGTCTTCACCGGCGACCTGGTCTTCCAGGGCGGCACCCCCTTCGTCCCGATGGGATCCCTGAGCGGTTCGCTGCGCGCACTCGACCTGCTGCGCTCACTGGACGCGAGCACGGTCGTGCCGGGCCACGGGCCGATCACCGATCCGTCCGCGTACGACGCGACAGAGCGCTATCTGCGGTACGTCGCCGAGCTCGCCGAGGCCGGTCGCACCAAGGGGCTCACTCCGCTGGAGACGGCGAAGCAGGCGGATCTCGGGGACTTCGCCGAGCTGCGCGAGAGCGAGCGGCTCGTCGCCAATCTGCACCGCGCCTACGCCGAGCTGGACGGGCTTCCGCTGGGCTCGCCGCTCGATCCGATGGCCCTCTTCACCGACATGGCGATCATGAACGGAGGCCGTCCGGTCGCCTGTCATGCGTGATTCCGGTCTCGGGGCGCGTCGGCGCACTGGACTACATACCGACTGGTCGGCATGATGAGATGCGACGTACTAAACGCCCTCGGAGGTGCAGTCCATGAGCGCAGCCCACCCGCCAGGTCTTGATCCTGAGCAGTTGCGCGGTCTTCTCGACCGCGAGCGGCCGGGGCTGGTCAGCGGACCGCTCAGCGCCCGGCTGATCGAGGGCGGCCGGTCGAACCTGACGTACGCCGTCACCGACGGGCACACGCGGTGGGTCGTGCGCCGGCCGCCACTGGGGCATGTGCTGGCCACCGCGCACGACATGAAGCGCGAGTTCCGGGTGATCAGCGCGCTGCACCCGACGGATGTGCCGGTGCCCGCGCCGGTGCTGCTGTGCGAGGACGAGTCGGTGATCGGGTCGCCGTTCTATGTCATGGAGTTCGTGGAGGGTGTTCCGTACCGTACGGCCGAGGAACTGGCCGTCCTCGGTGCCGAGCGCACCCGTGAGGCGGTGCTCGACCTGGTCGACACCCTCGTCACGCTGCACTCCGTGGACCCCGCCGCGGTCGGACTCGGCGACTTCGGCCGGCCCGAGGGCTTCCTCGACCGGCAGTTGCGGCGCTGGGGCAAGCAGCTCGACGCCTCCCGCAACCGTGACCTGCCCGGCATCGACGAGCTGCACTCCGCGCTCGGGCGCTCGCTGCCCGCCTCCCCCGCGCCGACCGTGGTGCACGGCGACTACCGGCTCGACAACGTCCTGATCGCCCCCACCGGCGTCGGCGGCGGCGACCGGATCACGGCCGTCCTCGACTGGGAGATGTCGACGCTCGGCGATCCGCTGACCGACCTCGGCCTGCTGGTGATGTACAGCTCGGAGCTGTCGCTCCCCGACTCGCCGATCAGCACGACCAGCGGCGCCCCCGGGCATCCGTCGGCGCGCGAGATCGTCGAGCGGTACGCCGCCGGGTCCGGCCGGGACACCTCCGCGATCGACTGGTACACGGCGTTCGCCTGGTTCAAGCTCGCCGTGATCCTGGAGGGCATCCACTACCGCTTCACGCTCGGGCAGACCGTCGGCCCCGGCTTCGACCAAATCGGCGATCTGGTCCCCGTGTTCATCGAGCACGGCCTCACCACCCTCCAGGAAGGCTGAGACACCATGGACTTCGCATTCGACGCGCGGACCGAAGAGCTCCGGACCCGACTGCTCGCCTTCATGGACGAGCACGTATATCCGGCCGAGACAGTCGCGCACGAGCAGCGCGGGCAGCTCGCCTCGCCCTGGGACACCCCGCAGATCGTCGAGGACCTCAAGACCGAGGCCCGTCGGCAGGGGCTGTGGAACCTCTTCCTGCCGGACGCCGAGCACGGCGCCGGGCTGACCAACCTGCAGTACGCGCCGCTGGCCGAAATCACCGGCCGCAGCCCGCAGTTGGCGCCCACGGCTCTCAACTGCGCGGCCCCGGACACCGGGAACATGGAGGTGCTCGCCCAGTTCGCCACCGACGAGCAGAAGAAGCAGTGGCTCGATCCGCTGCTCGCCGGTGAGATCCGCTCGGCCTTCGCGATGACCGAGCCCGAGGTGGCCTCGTCGGACGCAACGAACATCCAGACGCGGATCGAGCGGGTCGGCGAGGAGTACGTCGTCACGGGCCGCAAGTGGTACATCTCGGGGGCGATGAACCCGGATTGCAAGATCTTCATCGTGATGGGCAAGACCGACCCGGACGGCGAGGACCCGCGCCGCCAGCAGTCGATGATCCTGGTGCCGCGCGACACCCCGGGGGTCGAGATCCGGCGTGCAATGCAGGTGTACGGGTACGAGGACCACTCCCACGGGGGCCACGCGGAGGTCGTCTTCGCCGGTGCGCGGGTGCCCGCCGCGAACCTGATCGGCGAGGAGGGCAGCGGCTTCGCCATCGCCCAGGCCCGGCTCGGCCCCGGCCGCATCCACCACTGCATGCGGCTGATCGGCATGGCCGAGCGGGCCATCGAGCTGATGTGCCGGCGGGCGGTGGAGCGGACGGCCTTCGGCAAGCCGATCGCCCAGCAGGGGGTCGTACAGAACTGGATCGCCGACTCGCGGGTCGCGGTCGAGCAGCTGCGGCTGCTGGTCCTCAAGACCGCGTGGCTGATGGACACCGTGGGCAACCGGGGCGCGCACACCGAGATCCAGGCCATCAAGATCGCGACGCCGCGCGCGGTGGTCGACATCATCGACAAGGCGGTACAGCTGCACGGCGCGGGCGGGGTCAGCCAGGACTTCCCGCTGGCGGAGCTTTGGGCGGGGGCGCGGACGCTGAAGCTGGCGGACGGGCCGGACGAGGTGCATCAGCGGTCGCTGGCCCGGCGCGAGCTGAAGAAGTACGTGTAGGGCGGGTGGGGCGGGGCGCCTGCGAACGCCGGACGGGCTGAAGGATTCTTTTCAGCCCGTCCGGCGCGTTTGAGGACCGGGGTCTGGGGCGGAGCCCCAGCTTCGGGAAGGGGCGGGTAGGGGAAAGCCCCGCGCAGCGGCACCCCCGCACCCCCTACGGCCGCAACGCCCGCAGCAGCAGATCCGCCAGGTGGTCCGCGACCTGCTGCGGGGTGAGCGGGCCGTTCGGGCGGTACCACGTCGACAGGTGGTGCACGGAGCCGAAGTGGTAGTCGACCACCAGATCCGCCGGTGTGGCCAGCGAGAACACCCCGTTCTTCTGCCCTTCCTCGACCAGCGCCCGGAACCGCTCGTGGTAGCGCCGCCGCTCCGCCCGCACCTGCTTGTCCTTCTCCGGGCTCAGGTGGTGCATGGAGCGGAAGAAGATCGACGCGTCGTCGAGGTTGTCGATGGTGGTGACGACCACGTCCGCCGCCGCGTCCCGCAGCCGCTGCTCCACCGGCGCGTCCGCGTCCGCGAAGGCGTCGAGGCGCTCCTGCTGGAGGCGGAGCACGCGCGCGTACACCTCGTGCAGCAGGTCGTCCTTGGAGCCGAAGTAGTGGTAGAGGGCGCCCTTGGTGACACCGGCCGCCTCGACGATCTCCTGGACGGAGGTCCGGTCGTAGCCGCGCTCGGCGAACAGGCGGGTGGCGGCGGCCAGCAGCCTCTGGGGGACGGGAATGCCGCTCCCGTCCGTCGTCCTGGCCATTGCCGCCACCTGCCTTTCGTCGAAGAGTCCGTGTTCAGGAACGGGAACGCAGTTCCCGCCCCAGGATCTTCCCACTCGCCGCCCTGGGAAGCTCGGGCAGGATCTCCACTTGGCGCGGGTACTTGTACGCGGCCAGCCGTTCCTCGCAGTGCGCAGAGATCTCCTCCGGTGTGGCCGCCGGCCTTCCAGGCGGCGCGAAAGGCGTGCAGCAGGGTCTCCGCGGGCTTCACGGGGGCCCGCTGGGCCTCGCTGAGCTGCGTGAGCCAGGGCTTGGCCGCATGGATCGACCCGCTCAACCGGCGGCCTCTTCCCACTTCTGCTGGAGATGGTTCATGCCGGACAGCCAGCGGTCCGGGTTCTCGGCGCGCGCCTGGTAGTACCCGGCGACCTCAGGGTGCGGCAGGATCAGGAACCGGTCGGCGGCCATGCCGTCGAAGAGCGCGTCCGCGACGTCCTCGGGCTCGATGGCGGTCGGCGCGAGCACCAGTTCACCGGCCGAGCCCGCCGCGGTCAGCATGTCGGTGCGTACCCCCTGCGGGCAGATCGCGTGCACCTTGACGCCGCGGTGGCGGTAGGTCAGCGAGAGCCACTCGGCGTACGCGAGCGCGCCGTGCTTGCTGACGCTGTACGGCGCGGCTCCGACCATGGTGAGCAGCCCGGCGGCCGAGACGGTGGAGACGAACCTGCCCCTGCCGCGCTCCAGCCAGTCAGGCAGCAGCGCGCGGGACGCCCTGACGTGGGCCATCACATTGACGTCCCAGGCGGCGGCCCAGACCGCTTCGTCGGCGAAGGCGTCGCCCGGTGAGGCGAGGCCCGCGTTGGCGCAGTAGACGTCGATGGTGCCGCCGAGTGCGTCGCGGGCCTCTTCGACGATCGTGGAGGCGTCCCCGGCGACGGCGATCGCGCCGGTCTCGTCGGCGATCGCCTTGATCTTCTGCGCTTCGAGGTCATTGACGACAACCCGTGCGCCCTCCGCCGCGAATCTGCGGGCGAGTGCGGCTCCAATGCCGCCTCCCGCGCCCGTGACCACAACCGTCTCGCCCTGGAACGTACTCACGTGACCCGCCTCTCGATGCCGACAACCTCAACAGACTAACCAGTCGGTATGTCGAGGCGAAAGGGGTGGAGGGCCGCGAACCGCCGTGTGCGGCGCGTTCCCCGCGGCCTGTCCACACGCTAGCGTGCGTGGCCATGACAGACAGTGCCGATACCGGAGGTAGTGGGATGAGCCTGTCCAGACGGGGACTGCTGGCCGTGACGGGAGCCGCGGGAGCGGTGGGGGCGTTCGCGGCCTCCACCACGGGCGCCGCCGCCGTGGGCGAGCGGGGCGGCGGGCACGGCGGCGGTCGGGGCAGGGTGCGTACCGGCTTCGACCGGCTGGCCGCCGACGGGTACGACCTCCTCGACGGGCAGCGGGTCGGCGTCGTCACCAATCCGACGGGTATCACCTCGGACGTACGCCACATCGTCGACGTCATGCACGCCGACGACCGGGTGAACCTGACCGCCGTCTTCGGCCCCGAGCACGGCTTCCGGGGCACCGCCCAGGCGGGCGGGTCCGAGGGGCGCTACGACGACCCGGCGACCGGGCTGCCCGTCTACGACACGTATCTGAAGAGCGGTAGGCCTCTCGCGGACATCTTCACGGCGTCCGGTGTGGACACCGTCGTCTTCGACATCCAGGACGCCGGGGCGCGCTTCTACACGTACATCTGGACGCTCTACGACTGCATGGTGGCCGCCTCGCTGGCGGGCAAGCGCTTCGTGGTGCTCGACCGGCCGAACCCGGTGACGGGGCGGGCGGCGCTGGGTCCGGTGCTCGACAGGGCGTTCGCGACCTTTGTGGGGCGCGAGCCCATCGCGCAGGCGCACGGCATGACCGTGACGGAGCTCGCGCGGCTGTTCAACGGCGAGTTCCTGACGACCCCGGTGCCGCTGGAGACGGTGAAGATGTCGGGGTGGCGGCGCTCGGACTTCTTCGACGAGACGGGCCTGCCCTGGGTGCCACCGAGCCCCAACATGCCGACGCCGGAGACCGCACTGGTGTACTCCGGCACCTGTCTCTTCGAGGGCACGAACCTGTCGGAGGGCCGCGGCACCACACGGCCCTTCGAGCTGCTTGGCGCCGAGGGCATCGACCGCCGGTGGGCCGAGGCGGCGAACGCGGCGGGGCTCAGGGGTGTGGACTTCCGCGAGGCGTACTTCGCGCCGACGTTCTCGAAGTTCCAGGGCAAGACGATCGGCGGAGTCCAACTGCATGTGCACGACCGCCAGTTGTTCGACCCTGTGCGCACCGGCATTGGGCTCCTGGTGACCGCGAAGAGGAGCTGGAGCGGCTTCGCCTGGCGTCCCGACAACTGGATCGACAAGCTGACGGGCAACACCCGGGTCCGCACGATGATCGACGCGGGCGCGGGGACGGACGAGGTGGTCGGTGCCTGGCGGAGCGACCTCGCCGCGTTCCGGGCCGTACGCCGGGAGTATCTGCTCTACCGGTGACGGCAGTTGGGGCCGCGGGCACAATCCGCGCGGGGCCTGCCGCGCGTGGGACCGGCTCGGGCCGGCCTTGCCGCGCGTATGGCCCATCCTCCGGTCCGGCGGGATGCTGAGCTTCCCAGCGTGTCTGCGTGGACCGGAGGGATGGGTCATGGTGGATGTGGGTGTGGAGCCGTACCGGGAAGTGACGTTCGACGCGGACGGCGACATCGACGTACGACAGCGCGATCGTCTCGCCGAACTCGACGTCACCGACCTGGTGATGTTCGCGCACGGCTGGAACAACGACCGCCAAACGGCCAACCGGCTGTACGACAGCTTTCTCGCCCCCTTCCCCGGCCTGGTCGCCGACGAGCCGGGCGTCCGGCTCGGCTACGCGGGGATCATGTGGCCGTCGATCAGGTTCGCGGACAAGCCGATCCCGGACTTCGAGCCGCGCGGCGCGGCGCCGCCGCGGGTCACCCCCGGCCTCGACGACGCGACGAAGCAGGCCTTGGTGCAGGCCTTCCCCGACCGTGAGCAGCTCGTCGAGCGCTTGGCCGGGCTGCTCGACGAGTGCCCGCAGGACCGGACTGCGTTCGACGAATTCGGCATGCTGATACGTCAGTTGGTGGAGGAGCCGCAGGGCGGGCTCGCCGTGCTGTTCGGCTCGGACATGGAGTCCGAGGATCACCCGCAGAGCGATCCGACGATGCTGTACGAGGACACGCTCGCGGTGTGCGTCGGGTTCACCGAGGCGCTGGAGGAGCTCGGCGCGGAGCTGGACGAGGGTCCGGCGCGGAGCATCGCGCTGGGCGGCGGCCTGAAGAAGGCCTGGAACGGGGCGAAGGAACTGCTGCGCCAGGCGACGTACTACGCGATGAAGCGGCGGTCCGGGACCGTCGGCCGGCTGGGGCTCGGGCCGCTGGTCGGGGAGCTGGCCCGGTCCTCGCCCTCGATGCGGGTTCATCTGGTCGGTCACAGTCAGGGCGCCCGGGTGGTGTCGTTCGCGCTGCGCGGCCTGCCCGAGGGTGTGCGGAACGTGAAGTCCGTGACGCTGCTCCAAGGGGCCTTCTCGCACTACGCGTTCGCCGGTCGGCTGCCGCACTCGATGCGCGGCGGCGGTGCGCTGCGTGACGCCCAGCGGCGGATCGACGGCCCCCTGGTCGCCTGCTATTCGCACCACGACACGGCACTCGGGGTGATCTATCCGCTGGCTTCACGGCTGGCCGGGGACGCGACGGGGCTGATCGCGCTCGGCAACAAGTGGGGTGCGGTCGGCTACGACGGGGTGCAGGCGGTGGCGGACACCCCGACGCTCACGGTGGCGCAGGCCCTGCGCGGAGGCATCCCGGACCGGGGGTGCGTGAATGTCGACGCGTCCGCGCTGGTACGGCGCGGCGGCCCGCCTGCGGGGGCGCACAACGACGTCTGTCACACGGATCTGGCGCGGGTGGTGCTGGCGGCGGGGCGCGTGGGGCGCTGACCACCGGGGGCCGGAGCGTCGTACTCGCGTCTCACGATGTAGACGAAATACCGCTTATGAGGCCCATTTGTTTTTCGATGGAGCCGAAACGGGCACCCGTACGTCCATTCCATGACGCCGAAGTACCAGCGACGGAGGTGGCAGTGCGATGGCCGGTTTCCGGAGTCTTGCGAGACAGGTGCGCGACCCGCAGTGCGATCTTGCCCTGCGGCGATATTCACTGCGCAAATGCCTGGAACGATTTGCCCCTTATGGTCACCGGGCAACCTGGGACCATCTGTGCTCACGGCACAGGATCGAACCGGAGGACAGGGCGCCCGATCCGGCGCGGCTGGTGGCCGCGCTCGATGAATTGGAGGAGGCACGGGGCGTCTGGCTCGGCTACGAGGAGGAGTTCGCGGAGCGCCGCAAACGCGAGAAGCACGACGGGTTGCGGCAGCCCGGCTCGTTCGACGACTGGCACCGGCACACCTGGGGAGGGTGCGGTACAGCCCTGTGTCCCGATCCCGCGGTCCATCCGACGGCCCCGCTCGGCGACGTACTGCGGCGGCTGATCTCCGCCCTGGGGGCGGATCCCGGCGCGCGGTGCCCGGCATGCGCGGAGAGCCGGATCGTCTGGACACAGGATCTCGACCATGAACCCTGGTTCGGGCCGGTCTGTGCGGGCTGCGGCATCCTGGTGCCCCGGCCGGTTCTGACCTCGGCGGCGCTGGCGGAGGCCAAGAGGGTACAGCGCAAGGAATTGGCGTCGGCGGCGTAAGGGCGCGGGGACGCGGTGACGCGGTGACGCGGTGGGCAGCCGGCTGCTTCGGCCGCGTCCCGGCACTCACGGGGCCGACGAGCCGGCGCCAGGCTCCTCGCTCTCCTTCGCGGCCTTGCGGCCGGGGAGCAGCAGGGAGCCTGTCATGCGCTCGCCGAAGACGTCGTCCGGGTTGGACAGGACGCAGGTCTCCAGCGACAGGCAGCCGCAGCCGATGCAGTCGCTGAGGTGGTCGCGGAGTCGGCCGAGCTGCTTGATCCGCTCGTCCAGCTCGGAGCGCCACCCCTCGGAGAGCCGGGCCCAGTCGTCGTGGTTCGGTGTCCGCTCCTCGGGGAGTTCGGTCAGCGCCTCCCTGATCGTGGCGAGCGGAATACCGACGCGCTGGGCCGCCCGGACGAAGGCGACGCGCCGCAGGGCGTCGCGGCCGAAGCGGCGTTGGTTGCCGCTGGTCCTGCGGCTGCTGATCAGGCCCTTGGACTCGTAGAAGTGCAGGGCGGAAACGGCGGCGCCACTTCGCGCGGACAGCTGGCCGACCGTGAGCTCGTGAATCTTCTCTGGAATCTGCGGCACTCAGTGAACCCTACTGGGAGTCCGTTGACAGGAACGCATGCGCCCAACGATGCTGAGCAAGCGCTTAGACAGGCTGTTGGTCAGAGATGCTGTTGGAACGTAACCGTGCTGGAGAGGCAGGGGCCAGAGACATGGCAGAGCCGAGGATCTTCACTTCCGCCGAGGAGTTGCGCGCCGGGGTCGGCGAGCAACTGGGGCACAGCGCATGGCTGGAGGTGGACCAGAAGCGGATCGATCTGTTCGCCGACGCGACCGGTGACCACCAGTGGATCCATGTGGACCCCGAGAAGGCCGCCACGGGCCCGTTCGGCGCGACGATCGCGCACGGCTATCTGACGCTCTCACTGCTGCCCGCACTGGTCCCGCAGATCATGCGGGTCGAGGGCATGAAGATGGGCATCAACTACGGCACCAACAAGGTGCGTTTCCCCTCCCCCGTGCCGGTGGGCTCGCGGCTGCGCGCGACGGCGGTCCTCAAGGAGGTCACGGACGCGGGCGGCGGCTTCCAGGTGACGGCCGTGGTCACGGTGGAGCGCGAGGGCGCCGAGAAGCCGGCCTGCGTGGCCGAGTCGGTGTCCCGCTACTACTTCTGAACGCCCCGGGGGCGACCGCGGCGAACGGTCGCCCGGAGGCTCCTGGCGCTACTTCTGGGCGGTGACCATCCGCAGAACGAGGTCGGCATAGAGCGCGCCGACCTCGTCGGGCGTCCGGCGCCCCTGCGTGTTGAACCACCGCGCCACGTCGATGCAGAGCGACAGCACGGCGAGGGTGGTGCCGGGGACGTCCGGGACGTCGAACTCCCCCGCTTTCACACCGTCGTTGATGATCTCGCGCACGGCGGCGTCGCTCCTGCGGCGCAGTTCGACGATCTCGGCGCGGTGCGCGTCACCGAGCGCGTCCAGCTCGTACTGGACCACGCGCGCCGTGGTGTGCCGCTCGGCGTGCCAGCGGACGAAGGAACGTACCGCGTCGGTGAGCCGCTCGGCGGCCGTGCCCTCGCCGTCCGCCGCCGCCCGGAGGATCTCCAGGGCCCTGTCGTGCCCGATCCTGCTGATCCGGTGGAGCAGCTCTTCCTTGGTCTTGTAGTGGATGTAGAGCGCCGCCGGGCTCATCCCGGCGCGGCCGGCGATGTCACGGGTGGTGGTCGCGTGATACCCGCGTTCGGCGAACGCTTCGACGGCGGCGACCAGCAGTTTCCTGGCCGCTTCGGGGGTCACCTCACCCCACGGCTTCTCCTCACCGCCGATCAGCTCCTCCGCCGTACTCATCGCGCCCCTTCCGCCCGGTCGGCCCGTCCTACCAGGACGAACACCATACCCCGAAGGTGAGCAAGCGCTTAGGCGTTCGGGGCTAGGGGTGTGGAGCTTCAGAGCTTCTGGAACGGGTCGTGCTCGGCGAGCAGCTTCTCCAGCCGGGCCTGGTCGACACGGCTCACGATCTGCCCGGCCTCCTGCCGGTCCCTGATCACCTTGGCGAGGGTGAAGGCGGAGGTGACGAGGTACAGGACGCCGATGCCGAGAAAGGCACGCACCCAAGCGTCGGCTTCGAGCTTGAGGATGCCGAGGGTCACGGCGCCCAGGGCGACCGCGAAGGCGGCGACCGCCTGTCCGTAGTACGCCGCTGTGTTGTTCTGCTGCTTGACCTGTGTGTCGCTCATGACCACAGCATCGTCCGGCGTGGCGCCCGCCACATCCGTTGCCGTACTCAGACGGAGAGCCCCGGTACTCAGATGCCGGAAGGCCGAACCTCAGAAGGCCGAAACCCCGGTCAGCGCACGGCCGATGACGAGTTTCTGGATCTGGCTGGTGCCCTCGTAGAGCGTCATCACGCGGGCGTCGCGCAGCAGCTTGCCCACCGGATACTCGTCGATGTAGCCGTAGCCGCCGAAGACCTGGAGCGCGTTGTTCGCGGCGCGTACGGCGGCCTCGGAGGCAAAGAGCTTGGCCGTGGACGCCTCGGTGACGAACGGCAGGCCGCGGTCGATCAGATCGGCGACGCGCCAGGTCAGCAGCCGCGCGGCATCCACGTCCACCGCGATGTCGGTGAGCAGCTCCTGGACGAGCTGGTGGTGGGCGATCGTCTTTCCGAACTGGTCGCGCTCGGTGGCGTACTTCACCGCCGCGTCGAGCGCGGCCTGGGCTATGCCGACGCAGCCCGCCGCGACCGACATCCGCCCCTTGGCGAGGGCCGACATCGCGACGGAGAAGCCCTTGCCCTCGGGCGCCAGCATCGCGGAGGCGGGGACGCGTACATCCTCCAGGAACAGCTCCGCGGTGGCCTGGCCGCGCAGGCCGAGCTTGCCGTGGATCTCGTGGCGGGTGAGGCCGACGGAGTCGGCGGGCACCAGGAAGGCGGAGACGCCCCGGTGGCCGGGCGCGTCGGTGGAACGGGCGAAGAGCAGCACCACATCGGCCCAGGTGCCGTTGGTGATGAACATCTTGGAGCCGTTGATCACGTAGTCGTCGCCGTCCCGGACGGCGCGGGTGGTGAGGTTGCCCGCGTCGGAGCCGGTGCCGGGCTCGGTCAGGCCGAAGCAGCCGATCAGGTCACCGGAGGCGAGTCCGGGCAGCCACTGCCGCTTCTGCTCCTCGGTCCCCCAGTGCGCGACGGTCTTGGCGACGAGACCGAGCGATACGGACACGATGCCGCGCACCGAGGAGTCACCGCGGCCGAGTTCCTCGGTGACCAGGCAGTACGCGAGGTGGTCGCCGCCGGAGCCGCCGTACTCCTCGGGGATCGTCAGGCCCAGGAAGCCGAGGGCGCCGAGCTTCTTCACGAGCCCCCGGTCCACGGACTCGGCCCGGTCCCATTCGACGACGTGCGGGGTGACCTCGCGGCTCACAAAGTCCCTGGCGAGCCGCCGCACGGCGGTCTGCTCCTCACTGAGCTCCAGATTCATCCGGGCACCCCACTGTGATCAGCACTGCTTTTAATTAGCACTGCTAGTTTCTTGCTGGCACGCCTACTATGAGCCGCATGGCCCGACCACGCAAGCCCCTCCTCAGCCGTGACCGCATCGTCGGGGCGGCGGGCGCGCTCGTGGACGCCGAAGGGCTCGCGGCGGTCTCCACGCGACGGCTGGCCGCCGAGCTGGGGGTCAGCGGCCCCTCCCTCTACAACCACTTCCGCAACAAGGACGAGATCCTCGAAGCGGTCGCCGACGCGGTCAGCGCCCAGGTCGACCTGTCGATGTTCGACACCGGGGACGACCGCGACTGGCGCACCGCGCTGCACGACTGGGCCGTGTCCTATCGCGCGGCCCTCACCGAACACCCCAACATCGTCCCGGTCCTGGCGCAGGGCCCCGGCCGTCGCCCGGCGGGCCTGCGGGTCGCCGACGCGGTGTTCGGCGCCATGGTCAGGGCAGGCTGGCCGCCGGCCCAGGCGACGTACATCGGGGCGCTGATGCGGTACTTCATCACCGGGTCGGCGCTGGGCTCCTTCGCCCGCGGCTTCGTCGACGACGAGAGCGCGTACGACCCGGCCGACTACCCGCATCTCGGCCAGGCCCACCTGCTGGCCGAGCACCGGCAGAAGGTCGACGAGGGCGCGTTCGAGACGGGGCTGCGGGCGCTCGTCGACGGGCTGGCCCTCCAGTACGAGCGGCGCGGGGCGAGCGACGCTCCCTAGCTAGCTGGACGACACCTTGCTTACGGTGTGCTCCATGCCTCAAGGACGTCCGGCCATCCCGATGCTGATGCAACGCCAGGTGCTCGTTGAAGCCGACCACCGTTGCGCCATCCCAACCTGTCGGGCCACCCCAGTAGAGTTCGCGCACATATAGCCATACGCCCAGGTCAAGGAGCACGCACTCGAGAACCTGATCGCGTTGTGCCCCACCTGCCACACCCGCTTTGACCGTGGGGACATCGACCTCAGATGCATGCACCAGTACAAGTTGAACCTGAGCCTTCTCTCCGGTAGGTACGGCCCATTGGAACTCCAGGCTCTCCAGTGGTTTGCTGATGACACGACCCGCCGAGAGATCGACATCCCTCGCGGCATCGACTGGGCAGTTGGCAACCTGATCCGGGACGGGCTGGCCGAGGTGGTGGTGGCCCCCCGGACTGTCCGACCCTCCTGGAGGAGATCATGCAGCCGGTCGGCCACCGCGCCCGCGGTCCGATCTCAGCGCCGCGCCGCGTAGTAGACGTTCAGGATGTCGCCCTCGACCCGCTGGGTGTCGACCCGGCTGAATCCGGCCTCGCCGAGCATCCGCCGGGCGGTCTGCTCACCCCACACGGTGCCCAGGCCCTCGCCGCCCTCGCCCAGCGAGACAGTCATGCAGTAGAACACCGAGAACGTGTACAGCGCGGGCCCCAGCGGGTGGTCGATGTTCTCCTCCAGACGACTGGACGCCGCGATGTCCCCCATCAGGAACACGCCGTCGTCCTTCAGGGCGCCGGCGACAGCGGCGAGCGTGCGCGTCGGCTGGGCCAGGTCGTGGATGACGTCGAACGCCGTGATCAGGTCGTAGGAGCCGGTCAGCTCGGCGCAGTTGCCGACCTGGAAGTCGGCGTTGGCCAGGCCCAGGGCGGCGGCCTCGGCACGCGCGGCGGTGATGCCGTCCTCGGACATGTCGAGCCCGCGGAAGCGGCTCGCGGGGAAGGTCTTGGCCAGCACGTTGACCGCGTGGCCCTGGCCGGTACCGATGTCCAGCACGTCGATGCCCGAGCGCAATCGCTCGGTGAGACCGGGCACCAGCGGAACGATCCCGTCCACCAGGGCCAGGTCGTAGACCTCCCCGGACTCCTCCGCCTGAAGGGCCTGGAATCGCGGGTACGCCGAGTACGGCAGCCCGCCCCCGGTGCGGAACGCCTCCAGCACCTGCTGCTCGACCTCGCCCATCATGCCGAAGTCCTGCGCGATCCGGGCCAGATTGTCGGGCCCCGCCGCCCGTGTCAGAGAGGCGGCATGCTCGGGCGGCAGCGCGTACGTGACCCGCTCGGGCTCGTAGTCGACGATGCCCCCGACCACCATCGCGCCCAGCCATTCCCGGACGTAACGCTCGTTCAACCCGGCGGCCCGCGCGATCTCCCCACTCGTGGCCGGCGCCAAGCCGGCCATCGTGTCGAACAGACCGCTCTCGTGGCCCAGGCCCGCCATCAGACCCAGGCAGGCGTCGTTCACCACCTGAATCATGCGGCCCGCGAACGCCTCCTGCTTCACCGTGTCCAGTGCTTCAACGGACATCGCTTCTCCTCTCACCATCGGGCCACTACGGGAGGCGGGGCACGCGGCCTGATCGCGCTCACGGCGGGCGGCTCGATGAGACTGCGATGGAGTCCTTCCTCTCTGCCACGCTACGCCGACCAGGCCCCGACGGCTGTCCGGAGAATCCCACCGGCATCTTGGCGGTGCCGCCGCCGAGGCCTCGCGTCCGGGCCGGGCAGTGCCGCAGCCGACCCCCCACAACCGCAACAGTTCGGTGCGCTCCGAATCATTCATGAGGCACGCTGGAGGCATGTCTCCCACCGACTCGGCCGGCACCCCCGGCGCCAGGCTCGCCGCCTTCGCGGCTCTCCTCGCCGACGAGACCCGGGCCGTCTTCTGCCTGTCCCTGCTCGACGGCCGGGCCTGGACCGCGAGCGAACTGGCGCGGCAGGCAGGCGTCGCCGCCTCCACGGCCAGCGAGCACCTCGGCAAGCTCGTCGCGGCAGGGCTGCTCACTGAGGAACGGCAGGGCAGACACCGGTACGTACGGCTGGCCGACGCGCCCACCGCGCAGCTCGTCGAGTCCCTCGCCGCCCACGCCATCCCCGGCCGCGACAACCCGCACACCCTGCGCGCGTCGAGTGCGAGCAGCGCGATGGCCCGTGGGCGCACCTGTTACGACCATCTCGCCGGCCGCCTGGCCGTCGTCATCACGGAGGCCATGGAGCGGCGCGGGCTGCTGATCCTGGACACGGGCTTCACGCTCACCGACGACGGGGCCCGGTGGTTCCGGGAGACCGGCATCCCACTTGAGGGCAAGGGCCGACGCCCGCTGGTCAGCTCCTGCCTGGACTGGACCGAGCGCAAGCGGCACCTGGCGGGCGTCGCCGGAGCGGCCCTGTGCCGTCATGCACTGGAGGCCGAGTGGTGCGTACGGATCGGAACCGAGCGGGCGGTGCGGGTGACCCCGGCCGGGGAGCGGGCTCTCGGGGAGCTGCTCGACATCGAGTCGTCCATACTTCGGTGACAACCGAAGTGTCGAGCACCTAGTATCGCCGCATGGCTGCTACTGCTACTCCCTCGCTTTCCGGCCGCGCCGAGCCTCTCGCGCTCGCCGCCGCCGGGGTCACCGTTGTGTTGTGGGCCTCGGCCTTCGTCTCGATCCGGAGCGCGGGTGAGGCGTACGCGCCCGGCGCGCTCGCCCTGGGCCGGCTGGTGACGGGATCGCTGGTGCTCGTCGCGATCCTGCTGATACGTCGCGAGGGCCTCCCCCCGCGTGCCGCGTGGCGCGGGATCGCGGTGTCCGGGCTGCTGTGGTTCGGCGGCTACGCGGTGCTGCTCAACTGGGGCGAGCAGCTGGTAGACGCGGGCACCGCGTCCCTGGTGGTCAATGTCGCGCCGATCCTGATGGCCCTGCTCGCGGGCCGTCTGCTCGGCGAGGGGCTGCCGCCGAGGCTGCTGGCCGGGATGGTGGTGTCCTTCGCGGGGGCTGCGGTCGTCGGCCTGTCGATGTCGGGCGGCGGCAGCACTTCGGTGCTGGGTGTGGCGCTCTGCCTGGTGGCCGCGGTGACCTACGCGTGCGGCGTCGTCGCGCAGAAGCCCACCCTCGCGCATGCGAGCCCGCTGCAAGTGACGACGTACGGCTGCCTGGTGGGGATGGTCGGCTGCCTGCCCTTCGCGGGGCAGCTGTTCCAGGACGCCGCGCGGGCGCCGCTCTCGGCGACGCTCAACATGGTCTACCTGGGCGTCTTCCCGACCGCGATCGCGTTCACCACCTGGGCGTACGCCCTGGCCAGGACGACGGCGGGCAAGATGGGCTCGACGACGTACGCGGTGCCTGCGCTGGTGGTGCTGATGTCAGGGCTGCTGCTCGACGAGGTGCCGGGGTGGCTGACGCTGCTGGGCGGTGTGATCTGCCTGGCGGGCGTGGCGGTTTCACGCTCGCGGGCGAGGACGCGGGCGTCCACCCGGGTGGTGACCACGGGGGTGGACGCCGGGGGTCCTACGGTTGCGCCTCCCGAGCAGCCGCGCGCTTCGCGAGAATCCTGATCGAGAGCAGTGAGATCACGGCCAGACCGATGATGTAGGCCGAGACCGCCATGGACGTACCGGTCGTCTCAAGCAGCAGGACCATCATGAACGGGGCGAGGCCGCCGCCGAAGACCGCCGCGATCTGGTAGCCGAGCGAGGCTCCCGTATAGCGCATCTCGGCGGTGAACAGCTCGGCGAACAGGGCCGCTTGAGGGCCGTACATGATGCTGAGGAAGCAGCTGGTCACGAAGGTGCCCACGGCCAGCCAGAGCAGCGATTTCGTGTCGATCAGCAGGAACATCGGGATCGCCCACAGCCCCAGGCCCGCCGCGCCCAGTGCGTAGATCCGCAGTCGGCCGATGCGGTCGGAGAGGGCGGCGGACGCGGGGATCAGCACCAGTTGGGTGAGGCTGATGCAGAGCGAGACGGTGAGCACCGCGCTGCGCTTCATGTCGAGTTCACGGGTCGCGTAGTCGAGCACGCCGGTGATGACGATGTAGAAGGTCGCGGTGTTGACGGCGAAGGAGCCGCCGGCCAGGAAGACCGTGCCGAGGTGCTTGCGCAGGATCGTACGGATCGGGGAGCGGCTCTCGCCCTTCTCCTGCGCCGCCAGGGCCCGTTCGGCCTCGCGGAACGCGGGGGTCTCCTCGACGTGGGTGTGGATGTACCAGGCGAGTACGAGCACGAGGATGCCGACGAAGAACGGCACCCGCCAGCCCCAGGAGGCGAAGGTGCTCTCGCTGGTCGTGGCGCCCGCGATGAGGAAGACGGTGTTGGCGGTGACAACACCGATGGGCACCCCGAGCTGAACGAGGCTGCCGTAGAGGCCGCGCTTGCCCTCGGGGGCGTACTCGGTGGCCATGAGCATCGCACCGCCCCACTGCGCGCCGACCGCGATGCCCTGGAGCACACGCAGGAACACGAGCAGGATCGGAGCGGCGATCCCGATCGTCTCGTACGTCGGAAGCAGGCCGATGCCGGTGGTGGCGAGGCCCATCAGGGTCAGGGCGATGACCAGCATCGGCTTGCGGCCGTGCTTGTCGCCGAAGTGCCCGGCGATGACGCCGCCGACGGGCCGGGCGAGGAAGCCGACGGCGAAGGTGGCGAACGCGGCGAGGACGCCGGCGGAGGAACTGCCTGACGGGAAGTACAGATCGCCAAGTACGAGCGCTGCGGCGATGCCGAAGACGAAGTAGTCGTACCACTCGACGGCGGAGGCGAGTGCGGCAGCGGTGGCGACCTTGCGGCGGTTGCGGTCGGCGGGGGCGGGGGCGGCGGAATCGGGGGTTCCGGTGAGCGGGGATGCGGCCGTGTCCATGCGGTGCACACTCCGGTGGGTGCGGGGCGGGAGGGGACGGGGGGGGCGGCGGCGAGATGTGCGGGGAACGTACCGACCGGATGGTACGGAGGTCAACTGGTTGTGCGGGGGGAGTTTTGGGGTGGTGGGGGCAGGTGGGGGCGTGCGGGTGGAGTGGGCGCGGGCGTGCGGGGCGCTTGCGCGGGCGTGCGGGTGCGGGCGGGCCGTGGCGGAGGTTGCCTGCGGCGCTTTCCCCTACCCGCCCCATCCCGTAACTGGGGCTCCGCCCCAGACCCCGGTCCTCAAACGCCGGACGGGCTGAATGGTTACCGCAAGGCTGAAGGCCTCATGCACGCAACCAGCCGAGCCGCAGAAAATCCAGCCCGTCCGGCGCTTGAGGACACGCCCGAAGGGCGTCCGGGGTCCGGGGCCTGCCCCGGTTTCGGGAAGGGGCGGGCTAGGGGAACAGCCCGCCGCAGGAGCACCCGCAGCCCGCCGCCCCGCACGTCCCCCTAGAACACCACCAGCGCCCGACCCCCCTTACCCGCAAGCATGTTGTCGAACGCCGCCGGAATCCCGTCCAGCCCGATCCGTTCAGTAACCATGCTCCCCAAATCGAGCCGCCCCGCCCGCACATGCTCCGCGATCACCGGCAGATCCCGCTCGGGAGAGCAGTCCCCGTACACACACCCAGAAAGCGTCCGCCCGAAGTGGAAGAGCTCCAGTGCGTGGAACGTGACCTGCTGGTCCTTGCCGCCGATCCCGACGACCGTCGCCCGCCCGCCCCGCCGCGTGGAGTCCCACGCCGCACGGATGGTGACGGCCCGCCCCACGCACTCGATGGCGACATCCGCACCATGGCCGCCGGTCAGTTTCCGGATCTCCTTGGCCGTCGTGTCGGAGGCGATGAGGAAGTCCGTGGCCCCGGCGGCCCGCGCCAAATCCTCCTTCGCCGACGACACATCGACGGCAACGATCCGCCCCGCACCGGCGATCCGCGCCGACTGCAGGACGGCGAGACCGACCCCGCCGACGCCGAAGACCACGACCGACTCCCCCGCCCGGACCCGCGCACTGTGGTGCACCGCCCCGTACCCGGTGAGGATCGCGCAGCCGAGCAGCGCCGCGTCGGTGAGCGGGATGCCGTCCGGGACCGGCAGGACGCAGTTCGCGGCGACGACGGTTTCCTCGGCGAACGCCGCGACGTTCAGGCCGGGATGCAGGTCCGTCCCGTCGGCCGTACGGGCATACACATTCCCCGCGCCGGTGAGCGCGTTGGCGCACAGCCACACCTCGCCGAGGCCGCAGTAGTGGCAGTTGCCGCACGACGGCGCCCAGTTGAGGACAACACCGTCACCGGCGGCGACATGGGTGACGCCCTCCCCGACGGATACGACCGTGCCCGCCCCCTCGTGCCCGAGGACGGCAGGCACCGGCACCCGCATGGTGCCGTTGGTGAGGGAGAGGTCGGAGTGGCAGACCCCGGCGGCGGCGAGACGGATCCTCACCTGGCCGGGGCCCGGCTCCGGGAGTTCGATGTCGGTGATCGTCAGCGGGGCGCCGACGGCGGACAGGACTGCGGCGCGAACCATGAAGCGTTGCTCCCGTGAGGTGGGTATCAGGGCCAGTGAGGGCTGATCAGAACTGGAGGGACTTCGTCTGGAGGTACTCGGACAGCCCGTGCGCCCCCAGCTCGCGGCCGACCCCCGACTGCTTGTAGCCGCCGAAGGGCGCGAGCGGGTTGAACCGGCCCCCGTTGATGTCGACCTGCCCGGTGTCCATGCGCCGGGCGAAGGCGACCGCCTCCGCGTCGTCCGCCGCCCAGACCGCACCCGCGAGCCCGTAGACCGTGCCGTTGGCGATCCGCAGCGCGTCCGCCTCGTCCTCGTACGCGATGAGCGAGAGGACCGGGCCGAAGATCTCCTCCTGGGCGATGGTCATCCCGGGCGTGACGTCCGCGAAGACGGTGGGGCTGACGTAGTAGCCCTTCTCGTGCGGCGCGTCCGGGCCGCCCGCGACCAGCCGCGCGCCCTCTTCGACGCCCTTCTCGATGTAGCCCCGCACGCGCGCTTGCTGCTTGGCGTTGACAACGGGGCCCAGGCGGCTGTTCTCGTCGTGCGGGTCCCCCGCGACGTACTTGGCGACCGCGCCGGCGGCGAGCGCGACGGCCTCGTCGTACTGGTCGCGATGGACCAGCATCCGGGTCCACGCGCTGCACGTCTGGCCGGAGTTGGACATCACGTTGGCGACGCCGACCTTGACCGCTTTGGCCAGGTCCGCGCTGGGCAGCACGACGTTCGCGGACTTGCCGCCCAGCTCCAGCGCGACCCGCTTGACTGCGGCGCCGGCCGTCGCACCGATCTGCTTGCCGACGGCGGTGGAGCCGGTGAAGGAGACCAGGTCGACGCCCTCGTGCTCGGCGAGCGCCTGGCCCGCGACCGGGCCGAGCCCGGTGACCAGGTTGAACACCCCGGCCGGGATACCGGCCTCGTCCACGGCCTCCGCGAAGAGCTGGGCGGTCAGCGGGGTGTCCTCGGCGGGCTTGAGGACCACCGTGCAGCCCGCCGCAAGCGCGGGGGCGACCTTCGCGACGATTTGGTGCAGCGGGTAGTTCCACGGCGTGATCGCGCCGACCACACCCACCGGCTCCATGAACACCGTCGAGTTGCCGGTCGTCTCCTCGAAGGAGTACGTCGCCGCCAGCTCGGCGTACGACCCCGCGACCAGGATCGGCACCCCCGCGTGCACCATCTGCGAGAAGCCCAGCGGCGAGCCCAGCTCGGCGGTGACGGTCTGCGCGATCTCGTCCTTGCGGGCCACCAGCGCGTCCCGCAGCGCGCCTATCCGCGCCGCGCGCTCGGCGGGCGGGGTCGCGGCCCAGCCCGGAAAGGCGTCACGAGCGGCACGCACCGCAGCGTCCACGTCCTCGGCGGTCCCGGCCGGGACATGGCCGATGACCTGCTCGTCGGCCGGGTTCACGACCGCGATCGTGTCCTGGCCTGCGGCGGGCCGCCACTGACCGCCGATGTACATCCCGTCGTGGGCCTTCATCGCTGTTCCTCCAGGGGTGGCCGTAGTCGTCCACGCCCCAAACTAGCGGTGATAGTTTTTTGACGCCAGAGGCCCCGGCGGGCACCTCAAGCCGGTGCAGCGGTACGGGCCCGCCCATCCGCCCCGCCTCAGCTGTGTGTGGCGAGGCCCAGGAAGTCCGCCCAGGCGCGGGGCGGGAGGGTGAGGACGGGGCCGTCCTTGTCCTTGGAGTCGCGGATGTGGACGGTGGTGGGGCGGGTGGCGATCTCTACGCAGTCGTCGCCTTGCGCGCTGCTGTAACTGGATTTGCGCCAGGTCAAGGCGACTTCGACGCAGCTGTCACCTTGCGCGCTGCTGTAGCTGCTCTTGAACCAGGCGAGTTCGGCGGTGCTCATAAGGCTCCTCGGATCCGCTCCAGCAGGCCACGGGAGTCCTTGGGTGTGAGGGCCTGCGAGCGCAGTGTCGCATAACGCTGATGGAGTACGACGACCTCTTTCACCACGGAGATCAGCCGCCCGTTCTGCTGACCTTCCGAGTAGGCGAAGCGCCGCCCGTCCGGTGTCTCCAACAACTGTATGGGCCCCGAGAGACACGCATGATGCTCACAGTCCAACGGCATGATCTGGAGCACTACATTGCGCGGTTCCGTGCTGAGCAGCACGTGATCAATCAGTCCCGCTGTGACCTCAGCACCACCAATACGACGCCGGAAGACCGCCTCATCGATGATGAAGCTGAACGAAGTGTTGGACCGTTCACGCAGCAACCGCTGCCGGTCCAGACGAGCAGCAAGCTGAGTATCTACCTGTTCGTCGGACAGCGGCGGGGTGTCATCCTCGAACACAGCACGCATGTAGCCCCCGGACTGCAACAGCCCCGGCACCAGCCTGCATTCGTACGTGTCCAGGCTGACGGCCGTCTGCTCCAGCCGCGCCCACTTCTTGAACCACGTCGCCAACCCCGGCTGTCGCGTCAGGTGAGTAAACGCCCGCCGCAACGCACCCGTCTCACCGAACACCGCCTCCGCCCGCTCCACGAACTCCCGGTCCGGCATCCGCCTCCCCAGCTCGATCGACTCGATCGTGTGCTTGGAGAACCGCACCAGCGGTTGGAACTCCTCGCGCGTGAGGCCCGCGTGTTCGCGCAGCCCCTGCACGAACCCCCCGAAAGTCCTCAGGCTGTCCGACGATTCGGGCTCGTCGTATTCACCGTCTCCGGCCATGTCCGGCCACCCTCCTGGTGAGTGGATCTCCCCGCACTCAACTCACCCAGGGTGACGGTCCGCACGACGTACTGTCCACACCGCGCGTCCGTACGCTGACGCAGCGTACGGACGTGTCTGCTGGTGGAGCCTGGAGGATGCCCGCCACGGTGGGGCCATGCACACCGATACGCGGCCGTCCGATGCCCAACCACCCACTACCGTACGTGTGTTCAAGCAGTCATTCTCCGCCACTCACCAAGCCGCCCGGCTGGCCAGACTCCTAGCCGTGCACCAGCTCCACACCTGGGGCATCCCCTACGGCAGCGAGCCGTCCGACAACACAGCGTTGATCGTCGCGGAGCTCGCCGCGAACGCCGTCACGCACGGCCGGGTGCCGGGCCGCGACTTCGAGCTGCGGCTGGCGCTGGACGGCGAGGGCGTGTTGCGCATCGAGGTGAGCGACGCCCGCGCGGAACGCCGGCCCGTACCGCCGCACCTCGCCCCACCCACCGGCACAGAGGCGAGCGGCCGGGGCCTGCTGCTCGTCGAGGCACTGGCCGATGGGTGGGGCGTGGCGGACCGGGAGGTCGGAAAGACGGTGTGGGCGACCGTACGAACCCTCAATCAGAAGTCGACCGAGGCCCGGTCTTCGAGCCGGGCAACGGACTCCTGACCGAACGCGCGCTCATAGGCGGTACGGATGCGCTCGATCTGCGGGTCGCGCTTCTTCGCCTCGGATGTCGGATACAGCAGGATCAGCTCGTACGAACGCTCGCGCTCGATCACGCCGTTGGCGTCCCGATACTGCCCGCGCCCCTCCTGGATGGTGAGCCCGGACGGGAAGCTGCGGGTCACCTCGCGGTCGATGAAGCCCATGAACTGCTTGTCGGTGACGTCCGGACCGCCGTCGGGCCGCTCGGTCCCGAAGAACAGCCGCGTCTCGACGTACGCCTTGCCCCGGGCAGCGGCCGAAGGAGAGGCGGCCGGGGCTTCATCGGCGAGCGTGGCGTACGCGCCGGGCGCGCCGACGGCGAGCAGCACACCGGCGGTGGCGGTGGCGATGCGGGTTCGTGTGGTCAGGAACGGCATGGAGTGTCCCTTCGATTCGGCTCAACAGGTCTGTCGGAGGCGACGTCCACCCTGGCAGCGACGACGGACACGCGGGGGCGCGTTCACAGGTTTCGCGCGGATCCGTACCTGTTTGGCGCGAACCCTGTGAACGCACGTCCGGGGCAGCCGGACCGCAGAGGGCCCCGCCGGCTCAGGCCTCCTTCGTGACCCCGGTGAGATGGGCGAAGACGACCACGTTGGACGCGTAGCCCGCCCTGGGGTCGAACGCGCCCCCGCAGGTGAGCAGTCGGAGCTCCGGGCGGCCGGTGGCGCCGTACACCTCGTCGTCGGGGAACTTCGACTTCTCGTACGTCCGCACCGAGTCGACCGTGAACACGGCGGTACGGCCGTCTTTGCGGGTGACCCGGACGGTGTTGCCGGGCTTGAGCGAGTTGAGGTTGAGGAAGACGGCCGGCCCGGTCCGGGTGTCGCGGTGTCCGACGGCCACCGCGGTTCCCGCCTCGCCGGGGGTGGGACCGCCCCGGTACCAGCCGACCAGACGCGGATGGTCCACCGGCGGGGTGAGGAGGTGCCCGGACCGGTCGAGTCCCAGCCCCACGACCGGCGCTTCGACCGTGATCGACGGGACGGCGAGACGTATCGCGCGCGACGGTGCCAGTGGTGCAGGCGGTGGACGCGGCGCGGGCCGGGGCCGGGCCTTCGGCTCGGCCCGGGGCCCCGGGGCCGCCTGCACCGGCCCGTCGGCTGCTGTCCCGGCAGTGGCCGGCGGGCCCGACGGATCTCCGCCCAGGGCCCACCGGATGCCGCCGAAGAGCAGCAGAACCAGGACCAGCGTCCTGGCGAGACGCAGGAGGCGTCTTTGCCTGCGCGAGTACCTGGACCTAGGACGCGCCATCGCTGCGGCGACGGGATCGGCGCACGAGGATCAGTCCGGCCGCTCCCGCCAGGCCCGCGGCCAGCGTCGCACCGACGCCGAACGAGGAACTGTCGGCGGCGGGCGTGGCGGTGCCGCCGCCGCCCGCACCGACGGGTCCGTTCGGCTGGCCGTTGCCGCCGTCCGGGCAGTCGACCTTGAACACCTTCATCTTGCCGGCGCCGCTCTCCCCCGCGAAGGTCCAGGTGAGCTTGTACATGCCGTTGGGCAGCGAGAGCGGCATGGTGTGTCCCGTGCCGGTGGCGAGGGTGATCTGCCCGTCGCGGTTGGCACCGTTCACCTTGGGCGGCTGGGGAGCGATGCTCCAGGTGACCTCCTGAAGCGTGTCGAAGTTGAACGCGGCGAGATAGAACGCGCAGACCTTGGGCTCGTTGCGCTGATCGTTGAAGGGCGTACCGACAGCGTGGATCTTCACGTCGCCGTTGTCTCCGGGAGCAGCCATGGCCGCGGGTGCCCCTGCGAGGGTCACTCCGCCCACAGTGAGCCCGGCGACGGTGGTGCGCAGAAGGGTTTTGACGGTCATGCGGGGTCCTCCAGAGCGTGAAGATGTCGGACAGATCAACAGCTAATCCGACTATCTGTCACACAAAGGACACGACAGGCGGGAGAAACGCCCACGCGCCCTCCGGCGTTCCCCCGTCCGGCCCTACCCCGTGGCGCCCGCGTCGTACATACCGGAGGGCCTGGGCGCGGTCCCGTGCCACCAGATCTCCGACTTCCGGATCACCGATTCCCCGGTGGCCAGGGTCAATTACTGCAACGGCAACCTCACGCCGGCGCCCGCCCAGTCCGAACGGGATCGCCCCCACGACGCCCGCCTCGGAAAAGCCGATCCAAGTGGTAGCCCAGAACCTCGTCGGCGGACTCCGGTTCGCGCTTGCCGACCAGAATGCTGATGCCGAGCCCCGCCGACATGGCGAGCAGGCTGATCGCCTCCGCACGCGTATCCACATCAGGTCCGACGAGCCCGGCATCCTTCGCCTTCTGCAGCAGTCCGGCCACGGCCTCCTCGGCGGCATTGGGGCCGTCGATGAAAGGTTGCGCGGCAAGCGGCTCGTCCGTGACGGCCAGTACGGCGTACGAGGTGTAGACGAGGTGGAAGGTGCGGCTCTCTTCGTCGGTCGGCAACGACGCCATCAGCATCGCCTCGATCATCGCGCGCGGCCCCGGGTCGTCCCCGGCCGCCCGGACCCGGGCTGCGACCCGCTCGCCGAACCCGGCGGCCAAGTGGTGCAGCCCGTAGAGCAGTAGCTTCTCCTTGGTCTGGAAGTAGTACTGCACCAGCCGCAGCGACACCCCCGCCTCCGCGGCCACATCACGCATCCCCACGGCATGCAATCCGCGCCGCCCGGCGACTCGCACGAGCGCCTCGGCAATCTCGGTGCGCCGCACATCGTGGTCCACACGCTTGGGCATCGCCGCGCCTCCGCTGATCGGTCCTCAACTCTGAGCCCTGCACCTGCGCAGGCCACCTTCATGATACGCCCGTATCATCATGATGGTGCGGTCGTACCACGAAGAACGCACACTCCCGGAGGTGGCCCACCCATGCCCGAGACCACACCCCGCCCCCAGGCCGATGTCGGCCGCTATGTGAACGAGACCCTGCGCGACCGGTACTTCGCGGCCTGCGACGCGGTTTACGCCCTGGGAGCGCCCGCGTTCGCGGAGATGGACGTGGAGACCAGCGCCGGCACCACCCACGTCTACCGGTACGGCCCCACGGATGCCGCCGCCCAGTCCCGCACCCCGGTCGTCCTGGTACACGGAGCGGGCTCCTGCTCCGCCATGTGGTACCCGAACACCGCCGCGCTCAGCGCCGAACGCCCGGTCTACGCGATCGACACCCCCGGCGACCCGGGCCGCAGCGTGCAGCGCGAACCCATCCACCGGCCCGAACGCGCCGCCCAATGGCTCGACGAGACGCTCACCGGCCTCGGCCTCGACCGCGTCCACCTCATCGGCTCCTCCTACGGCGGATGGCTCGCCCTGAACCAGGCGCACCGCAGGCCCGAACGCCTCGCCTCGGTCACCCTGCTCGACCCCGGCGGGCTGGAGAAAGTAGGGCTCCGCTTCTTCGTCTGGATCTTCGCCAGCCTCTTCGCGACCTTCGCACCCAAAGCGCTCCGCCCTCGCCTGGCAGCCTGGCTGGAGCAGCCGGTCCTCATCGTGCCCGAGCTGCGCACCATGATCAGGTCCGGCGTCCGCGCCTACCGCATCCGCCGCCCGGCCCCGCTCCCACTCCTTGAGGACGAGCTGCGCACCATCCGCACCCCGCTCCATCTGCTGCTCGGCAAGCGAAGCCTTCTCGTACACCCGCAGCGGCAAGTGGAGCGCGTCCCCCACCTGATCCCGGGCGCCCGCGCCGAGATCGTCTCCAACACCGGCCACGGACCCCAAATCGACCACGCCGCCCAAACCAACACCCAAATGCTGCACTTCATCAACAACAACTAACCGGCCGGTGCTTGTGCATGGAAACGGACGGGAAGGGTCCGTCAAAGGGCGCGTTTCGAACTGGGGAGTGTCTGTTCCCGTACAGACGTCGTGCAGGCGTCGTGGGGTGGGGGCGGGCGCCACCTCGGCCGGGGCCGCCGCCTGCGCGAAGCCGAAGGCAATGACCAGGCGCAGCAGCCAGCCCCGGCTCCCCAGCTTTTCCATCAGATGATGCCGAAGAGTATTCCGGCGCCGAGCACCACCAGCGAGGTGAGCGCGGCCCACTTCACCGTGAACTTGGTGTGGTCGCCGAACTCGACCTTGGCCATGCCGACCAGAACGTATACGGCGGGAACGAGCGGGCTCGACATGTGCAGGGCCTGGCCCACCAGCGAGGCGCGGGCGATTTCCAGCGACGAGACGCCGTGCGCGGCGCCGGCCTCGGCGAGGACGGGCAGGACGCCGAAGTAGAAGCCGTCGTTCGACATGAAGTAGGTGAGCGGGAGGCTCAGCAGGCCGGTGACGATGCCCATGTGCGGGCCCATGCCCTCGGGGATCGCGCCGACGAGCCAGTCGGCCATGTGCTCGACCATGCCGGTGCCGGTGAGAACTCCGGTGAAGACGGCCGCGGCGAAGACCATGCCGGAGACATTGAGGACGTTGTCGGCGTGGGCGGCGATACGGGCCCGCTGCTCCTTCATGTTCGGATAGTTGACCGTCAGCGCGAGTGCCGCGCCGAGGAGGAAGAGCACCGGGATCGGCAGCAGCTCCATGATCATGGCGGCGAGCAGGACGACGGTCATGCCCGCGTTGAACCAGTAGAGCTTCGGGCGCAAGGTGTCGCGGTTCGGGTCGAGGCCCTGGAAGCCGTCGTCATCTGCGGGGACGGCGTCGACACCCGTACCGTCAACGCCCGCGCCGCCGACGCTCTTGCGGTTGTCGGAGCCTCCGCCGCCGGCCGTGACCAGGACCGTCTCGGGCTCCTTCTCCGGCTCGACGACCTCGTCGAGCGAGAGGTACCCGAGGCGCTTGCGCTCCCGCTTGCCCAGCACGAAGGCGAGGATGAAGACGAAGAGCAGGCCGACGCCCAGCGCCGGGATCATCGGGACGAAGATGTCGGCCGCGTCCAGCTTGAGCGCGGTGGCCGCGCGGGCCGTGGGGCCGCCCCAGGGGAGGGTGTTCATCACGCCGTTCGCGGTGGCGGCCACGCCGGTCATCACGACCAGGCTCATGCCGAGGCGCTTGTACAGCGGGTACATCGCCGAGACCGTGATCATGAAGGTGGTCGAGCCGTCGCCGTCCAACGAGACGATCGCGGCGAGCACGGCCGTACCGACGACGATCCTCAGCGGGTCAGCCTTGCAGAAGCGCAGGATGCCCCGGACGATCGGGTCGAACAGGCCGACGTCGATCATCACGCCGAAGTAGACGATGGCGAACATCAGCATCGCCGCGGTCGGCGCGAGGTTCCCGACGCCTTCGAGGACGTACTCGCCGAGCTTCGAGCCCTGCCCGACGAACACACAGAAGAGTGCGGGGATCAGCACCAGCGCCGCGATGGGCGACATCTTCTTCATCATGATCAGGACCAGAAAGGTCGCAATCATGGCGAATCCGAGGATGGTCAGCATTTGGGTACCTAACGTTCGCCGTTGAACTTCCACCAGACCCGGCGGTTCGTTGACGTTAGGTCGCGCTACCTCGCGTTAACAAGATGTTGACATGCGAGCAATACGAGCAAAACCCCAGGTCATCCCAGAGGTACTACTTCCACCGGGAATCCGTTGAGCACGGAGGTGCCGGACAGCGGGTCGAGCCGGGACCCGTCGAGGAGCTGGTTCACGTTGACTCCGGGGTTGGCCGCGGCGACGGACATCCGGACGCCGGCCCGGCTGTGGCCCCAGCCGTGCGGCAGGCTCACCACTCCGGTGCGCACCGCGTCGGTCACCTCCACCGGGACCTCCAGCTGCCCGCCTTCGGCGCTGACCAGCGCCTGCCCGCCGTCGGTCAGGCCAAGACGACCCGCGTCCTCGGGGTGGATCTGGAGGGTGCAACGGTTGCTGCCGCCGCCCAGCGCCGGGATGTTGTGCATCCAGCTGTTGTTGGACCGCAGGTGGCGGCGGCCGACAAGCACGAATCCGGCAGGCCGCTCGTCCAGTGCGCGGCGCAGCCGGGGCAGATCGTCGGCGATCGGTGCGGGCAGCAGCTCGATCCGGCCACTGCGGGTCTTGAGCACCTGGGGGATGCGCGGCTTCAGCGGCCCGAGGTCGATGCCGTGCGGGTGCGCGAGGAGACGCTCCAGGCTCAGCCCGTCCGGTACCGCGCCGAATCCGTCGCCGTACGGGCCGAGGCGCAGCATCAGGTCGAGGCGCCGCTCGGGGCCGGTGCGCCCGGTGAGCTGCCCGGCCAGCTCCTGCGGGTCGCGGCCGTGGACGGGTGAGTGGGCGGTGGCGACGGCCTTGTCCAGGGTCTGGCCGACGGCCAGCGCGTCGACGGCTTCCGGCTCGGCGCCGTGCATCCCGCTCACGGCGAGGATCAGCCTGGCGTGGATCTCGCTCTCGTCGAGCCGCCCGTCCTCCAGGGGGACGGCGGGCCGGGTGTAGCGGACCTGGTTGTGCACGGCGAAGCCGTTGAAGGCGAAGTCGTGGTGTGCGCTCTGCGAGGGCGGCGGCGGGGGCAGTACGACGTCGACGTGGCGCGAGGTCTCGTTGAGGTACGGGTCGACGCTGATCAGGAAGTCGAGCCCGGCCAGTGCCTCGTCGAGCCGGTCGCCGTCGGGCGCGGACAGCACCGGGTTCGCGGCGACGGTGATCACCGCCCGGATGCGCCCCTCCCCCGGTGTCAGGATCTCCTCGGCGAGCGCCGCGCTCGGCAGCTCGCCCTTGGCCTCGGGGTGTCCGCTCACCCTGCTGCGCCAGCGGCCGAGCGCGAAGCCCTTGCCGGGTCCTGCGGGGCGGGGTGTGCTCGCGGTGGCGGCGAGGGGGAAGAGTGCGCCGCCGGGGCGGTCGAGGTTGCCGGTGATGATGTTGAGTACGTCGACCAGCCAGTTGGCCAGGGTGCCGAACTCGACGGTGGAGCTGCCGACGCGCCCGTATACGGCGGCGGTGGGTGCGGCGGCCAGGGCGCGGGCGATGGAGCGGATCTCCTCGGCCGGCACGTCACAGGCCCCGGCGACGGCTTCCGGCGTGAAGTCCCGTACGGCGTAGCGGACTTCGTCGATGCCCTCGATGTGCTGCTCCAGCACGCCGGGCGCGGTGAGCTTCTCCTCGAAGAGGACCTGGGCGAGGGCGGCGAGCAGCAGGGCGTCGGTGCCCGGCCGGATGGGGACGTGCTGGTCGGCGAGCTTGGCGGTGCGGGTGCGGCGCGGGTCGACGACGACGAGCGTGCCGCCGCGCTTGCGCAGGGCCTTGAGCTTGCCGGGGAAGTCGGGGGCGGTGCACAGGCTGCCGTTGGAGTCGAGGGGGTTGGCGCCGAGGAGCAGCAGATGGTCCGTACGGTCCAGGTCGGGCACGGGGATGGCAAAGGCGTCGCCGAAGAGCAGGCCGCTGGAGACGTGCTTGGGCATCTGGTCGAGGGTGCTGGCGGTGAAGATGCTGCGGGTGCGCAGGGCGCCGAGGAGGAGGGGCGGGTAGAGCGCGCCGGCCATGGTGTGGACGTTGGGGTTGCCGAGGACCACGCCGACGGCGTTGCCTCCGTACTGCTCGACGATCGGCCGCAGCCGGGCGGCGATCAGGTCGAAAGCCTCGCTCCAGCTCGCTTCCTGGAGCGTGCCGTCCTTACGGACGAGGGGGCCGCGCAGCCGGTCGGGGTCGGCGTCGACCTCCGCGAAGGCGGCGCCCTTGGGGCAGATGAACCCCCGGCTGAATACGTCGTCCCGGTCGCCGCGCGCGCCTGTGACCTTGCTCCCCTCGATGGTGAGGGTGAGGCCGCAGGTGGCTTCGCAGAGCGGGCAGATGCGCAGGGCGGTACGGGACACGGAGCCCTCCCGGGGCGGTGGCGTACAGACACGGCGAGAGACACGGCGTGCGTAGAGACACGGCGTACGGACGGCGCGATGTACACATACGGACGGCGCGGCGCACGCGTACGGACGGCGCGACGCGCAGAAGGCGCGGCCCACGTACAGCCGCGTACAGGCACCACCGAGCATACCGACCAGTACGCACGGTGGGGAGTCATTGGAGCGTGCGGGCGAGATACGCCCGCAGCAGCTCCCGCGTCTCGGTGATGATCCCCGGATCGCCCGACGGGTCGGAGCGGAAGGCGAGTTGCAGGAGCGCGTCGGTGGCCTCCACGGCCACCAGGACGCTGCGGCGCAGCGCCTCGTCCGGGGTGCGGCCGAGGTGGCCGGCGAACAGGTCGGTCAGGCGGTCGGCGACCCGGTGGTTGGGGTCGACAGCCGGGCCGCCCACCGGGATCTGCATGCCGAAGTCGATGAGGGCGAAGCCCGGGGACGAGCGCTTCATGTCGATGTACTCGTCGAGGATCACATCGATGGCGCCGCGCCAGTCGCCCGCCGGGGCGGCGGCGATGCGGTGGCCGATCCGCGCGGCGTAGCTGTCGAGGTTGCGCCGGGCGAGGGCGTCGGCCATGGCGCGTTTGTTGTCGAAGAAGCGGTAGACGGAGCCGATGGGCACCTCGGCGCGGGCGGCGACGGCCCGGGTGCTCAGGTCGTCGTACCCGGTCTCGTCGAGGAGCTCGGCGCAGGCGTCCAGGATCCGGGCGAGCCGGTCGGCGCTGCGCTGCTGCACAGGGGTCCGGCGGAGTGGGTTGGCGGGCGGCACGGGCTCCATGGGCCGATCATCCCTTGCCCACCCTCGCGCGCGACCCGCGGACAGCAGGAATGAGCAGGAATGAGCAGCAGGAATTCCGGGAGTGATCGCGTGGCGTGGCACCCGTTGACGTGCGGACCAAGGAATCCTACTGTCAAGCATAGGATTCCTTCGGCACCGGGAGTGGACCATGAACGGCATCGAGCAGTCGAGGAAAACGGCCGAAACCCTGGCCCATTCCTCGGGCTTCGGCAACGAACACAGCTCGGAGGCAGTTCCCGGCGCCCTGCCGCACGGCCGGAACTCGCCGCAGCGCGCACCCCTCGGCCTGTACGCCGAGCAGCTCAGCGGCAGCGCCTTCACCGAGCCGCGCGCCCACAACCACCGCTCGTGGCTGTACCGGATCAGGCCGTCGGCCGCGCACCCGCCGTTCGTACGGGTCGACAACGGCGGCATCCGCAGCGCGCCCTTCACCGAGTCCGTCCCCGACCCCAACCGGCTGCGCTGGAACCCGCTGCCGGAGCCCGCGCCGGGCACCGACTTCCTGGCGGGCCTGTGGACGCTGGGCGGCAACGGTGACACGACCCAGCGCACCGGCATGGCCGTGCACCTCTACCACGCCAACTCCTCCATGACGGACCGGGTGTTCAGCGACGCCGACGGCGAGCTGCTGATCGTCCCGGAGCGCGGCGGCCTGCTGCTGCGCACCGAGTTCGGCCTGCTGCGCGCCGAGCCCGGCCACATCGCCCTGATCCCGCGCGGTGTGCGCTTCCGTGTCGAGCTGCTGGATGAGAGTGCCCGGGGTTACATCTGCGAGAACTACGGGCAGCCCTTCCAGCTCCCCGACCTGGGCCCGATCGGCGCCAACGGCCTCGCCAACGCCCGGGACTTCCTCGCTCCGGTCGCGGCGTACGAGGACACCGAAGGGCCGGTGGATGTGGTCAACAAGTTCTGCGGGAACCTCTGGTCGGCGACGTACGACCACTCGCCCCTCGATGTCGTCGCCTGGCACGGCAACCACGTCCCGTACGTCTACGACCTGCGCCGCTTCAATGTCCTGGGCTCCATCAGCTACGACCACCCGGACCCGTCGATCTTCACCGTGCTGACCTCGCCGTCCGACACCCCGGGCCTGGCCGGCGTCGACTTCGTCGTCTTCGCGCCGCGCTGGCTGGTCGGTGAGGACACCTTCCGCCCGCCCTACTTCCACCGCAACGTCATGAGCGAGTACATGGGCCTCATCGAAGGCGCGTACGACGCGAAGGCCGAAGGCTTCGTCCCCGGCGGCGGCTCCCTGCACAACATGATGTCCGCGCACGGACCCGACCGGGAGACCTTCGACCGGGCGAGCGCCGCGGAGCTGAAGCCGCAGAAGGTCGACGACGGTCTTGCCTTCATGTTCGAGACGCGCTGGCCGGTGACAGCCACCGGGCAGGCCGCGAACGCCGGCCATCTACAGACGTCGTACGACGACGTATGGCAGGGTCTGCAACGCCACTTCCGGCCGTAGCCGTCGCTCTACCGCCCCTCGGAGAAGACCCTTGACCGCCTTCGCTCCCGACTCGTTGGTCCTGAACCGGAAGCTTCCGCTCTGGTACCAGGTCTCGCAGTCCCTGCGCGCCTCCATACTGGGCCGCTCACCCGGCGCGTCACTACGGCTGCCCACCGAGGAGCAGCTCGCCACGCACTACGGGGTGAGCGTGCTCACGATGCGGCAGGCACTCAAGGAGCTGGAGGCGGAGGGCCTGATCAGCAGGCACCGGCGGCGCGGCACCTTCATCGAGCCGGGTGCGCGGCGCGGCGCCCCGCGCAAGCTGCTCGGCTCGATCGACGCGATCGTGGCCCAGCAGTCGGGTGAGCTGACGACGATCTTGGGGCACGGCCCTGCGCCCGTCCCCGGGCAACTCGTCGAGTACTTCCCGGACGTCGCCGAAGTGGTCCTGTACAAACGGCTGCGCTGCGACGGCGAGAGCGGCGAGCCCACCAACTGGGCGGAGAACGCGGTGCGTTCGGAGGTCGCGGCCAAGGTGGACCTCGCCGATCTTGAACGCTGGCCGATGACCAAGGTGCTGCGTGACGTCGTCGGAGTACGGATCAGCAAGATCACCGACACGGTCGAGGCCACGCTCGCCGACCCGGCCACCGCCGACCTGCTGAAGGTCCCGCTGCTCAGCCCGATCCTGCACTACACGGGCGTGACGTACGACCAGGACGGCCGGGTCGTGGATGTAGCCCGCATCCGCTACCGGGGTGATCGTTTCTCCTTCTCCGTGACGCTCGACGCGCACTGAGCCGGACCGACTGAGACGGTCCAGTGGCGGCCTCGACGCGCAGCTGCTCCGACGGGGAGGATGTCCGGATGACGGCGACGCGGTCCGGCGGCGCGACCGGGGCGAAACCGCTCGCGGACGCACCGCTGCTCGACGAACTGATGCCCTGGTCGGTGGCGCCCCTGCGGCTGGGCCGCGACTGGGTCCGCGCGCCGGACATCCGTACGCTGCGGACCCGTTGGGACGCGCTGGTACGGGCCGAGGGCCCCGCGCGTGCGGCGCTGTTCCGCGAGAGCCGGGCGCGCACGGTGCGCAGCGCGGTCAACGCGCTGCCGGGCAGGCCCACCGGCACCCGGAGGTTCGCCAGGGAGCACGGCCCCTGCCCGGAGCCGGTCCGGTTCCTGCACGGGCCGTTCGACGAGCAGTGGCTGGTCCCCGACCACCGGCTGATCGACGCCGCCCGCCCCGAGCTGTGGCGGGTCGCCGGACCCGGGCAGCTCTTCGCCGTGGAGCAGGGTTACGTACCGCGGGCGTCCGGGCCCGCGGTGCTGGTCGGCGCCCTGCTGCCGGACGACCGCTCCCCCGCCGGACGGCCCGCCCGCGTCCGCCCCCTGTACCGCCGCCCCGGCGGGCAGGAACCCAACGTCGCGCCGGGGCTGACGGAGCTGCTGAGCGGCCGTTACGGGCACGGGGTCGCCGCCGACGAGGTCCTGGCGTGGGCGGTCGCCGCCGCCGTCCCCTCCCCCTCGGGCGCCGTCGTACCGCTGCCGGCCGACCCCGCGGCCTGGGCGGCGGGTGTCGAGCTCGGCCGCCGCATGACGGCGGTCCAGCTGCGCGGCGCGCACGGCGGCGAACGCCCTCGGCTGCCCGGTGGCCGGCGCCCCTATGTGCGTACCGCCGTCCCCGATGGCCCCCAGGAGCTGAGTTACGACGCCGGGGACGAGGTGCTGCACATCGGTGACGGCCGCGTCTCGCCGGTGCCCCCGGCCGCCTGGAACTTCCGGGTGGGCGGGGTGCGGGTGCTCCGCATGTGGTTCGAGCTGCGTACGGCGCAAGTGGCGCCCGGCACGCTGGCGGCGATCCGTCCCACGGGCTGGCCCAAGGAGTGGTCGTCGGAGCTGCTCGAACTCGTCACGGTGCTGGCGCTGCTCGGCGAGCTGAATCCCGACCGCCCCGACCTGACCGGGGCCAAGCAGATCACCCGCGCCGATCTGACGGAGGCGGGCGTGCTACCGGTCCCGGGAGCGGCCCGGCGCCCCGCGTCCGTACTCGACCATCACGAGGAGGGCCCGGAGGGGCAGTTCGCTCTGCTCTAGCTTTCGGCTCGACAGGCTCTTGGTTCGACAAGCTCTTGGTTCGACAATCCCGCGCTGGGCGAGCACACCGACGCGCCGCTGTCCGCCCCGGGGATGAGGGGCGTTCGGGCAGCAGCGCTGCGCCGGGACGGTGTGGTCGCCTGAGCGCGTCCGTTCAAATCCGTACTGAATCCGCACTGAACTCTGGACGTGCTGCCGGACGTACCGCTGGGCCGCCGGTCAGCGGCGGCTGCCGAACAGCGAGCGACGCAGTCGCCGCAGCGGAGCAAAGAGCGAGACGCGCGCGCCTCTGCCCGTCCGGGAGTGCGCGACGTCACGCGAGGTGAGCTCGCGCATCAACAGCGTCGCCTCTGCCGACTCCCGCTGCGGGACGGCTGGGCCGCCGAGCACCGAGAGATGGCGGTCGAGGCGCGAACTGGTCGCGCTGCTCCCACATGTGATCGCAGGCACTCGTGGCCTGCTGCGCACCGTTATCTGTTCCATTTCACTCCCCACCCGTACGAGGGCACCCGGCCCGGGCAGGTTAACCCTATCGCCCCGCCGTCACACTCAAGTATCCCACCCCGAGGATTCACCACACCTGTACGGAGGTTGACGATTACTCTCCGAATATAACTGATTCCAGGGCGAGTTGGACAGTTCGCCGCCGTCGAGGGCGATCGGAGGTGATTGGTGTTCAAGGGGGCTTCAGCGGCCTCGGGTTGAGCTAACTTTGAGTGGTTTCTACCGTGCTGCGCCCAGCTGCGGATGGGGGGCTCGTCAGTGACCGAAGAGCCGGGCAACGAGCGAGTGATCGCGGGGCGCTACCGCCTGCTGTCCCCACTGGGCGAGGGCGGCATGGGTGTCGTGTGGCGCGCCCGCGACGATCTGCTCGGCCGCGAGGTCGCGGTCAAGGAGGTCAGGGCGCCGGCCGCGCTTGGCGGCACCGACGGGCAGCGCCTCTACGCCCGGCTGGAGCGCGAGGCGTGGGCCGCCGCCCGCATCTCCCACCGCAACGTCATCACCGTCTACGACGTGGCCACCGAGGAGGGCCGCCCGTGGATCGTGATGGAGCTGGTGCGCGGGCTGTCGCTCTCCGACGTACTGGACGCCGAGGGGCCGATGCCGCCGCAGCGTGCCGCGCGCATCGGGGTGGAGGTCCTGGCGGCCCTGCGGGCCGCGCACGCGGCGGGTGTGCTGCACCGCGATGTCAAGCCGGGCAATGTACTGATCGCCAATGACGGGCGCGTGGTGTTGACGGACTTCGGCATCGCACTGGTCGAGGGCAGCTCGGCCCTCACCATGACGGGCGAACTCATCGGCTCCCCCGAGTTCCTCGCGCCCGAGCGAGCCATGGGGCGCAGGCCTGGGCCCGAGTCGGACCTGTGGTCGCTCGGAGTGCTGCTGTACGCCGCGGTCGAGGGCAATTCGCCGTTCCGCCAGGAGACCCCGCTCTCCACGCTGCGCGCCGTCGTCGACGAGGAGCTGCCACCGCCGCGACGGGCGGGCGCGCTCGCGCCGGTGCTCGACGGGCTGCTCCGCAAGGATCCGGCCGAGCGGATGCCGGCCGTCGAGGCGGAGCGGTTGCTCCGGATCGTGGCGGCCGGTGGTACGCCGAGCATCCGGACCACGCCGGTCTTCCCCGGCGGATACACACCGACCGTCGCGGCCTCGACGCCGAGCGCCTCGCCGATGCCCTCGCCCTACGGCGCCCCGACACCGCCCCCACAGCCCTACCCCGCGCCGTCCACCACGACGACCTCCACGGGGCAGGGCAGGCCGCGGCGGGCCGCTCTGGTGATGGCGGCGGGCGTGGCCTTGCTGCTGCTGCTCGGCATCGGCGGCATCGCGTGGGCGCTGCTGAACAACGGCGACGACCCGGGAGGGAATGCGGGGAGCAGCTCCGGCTCCCCGACCGCCAGCGCGAGCGGCACCGGAGGCAAGAGCGGCGGTGGCGCGGCGACCGGGGGCAACGGCTCGACCGGCGGGAGCGGCAGCACGAACGGCGGCACCGACGGCGGCAGCGGCGCATCGGGCGGCGACAACGGTGGGACCGGCGGGAACGGCGGTGGTGGTGACGGCGGCACGACCAGCCCGCCGCCGCCCCAGTCGGTGAAGGTCACCCTCGCGGCCGTGCGCGACAGCTACACGGGCGCCTGTCCGCCGCCGGAGGCCGAGGCCCCGGCCTTCGCCGCAACGTTCACGGTCGGCCGGGTCCCCGTCGAGGTCAACTACCGCTGGGTGATGAAGGGCAGCGAGAGCACCGACCCGGGCTGGAAGACGCTGTCCTTCGGCGCGGGCGACACGAAATCGAAGCAGGTGAACCACACCGAATTGGGGTACCTGGCCGGCGGCGTACCCCTGCACAGCGAGATGAGCGTGGAGGTCAGGAGTCCGGTCACCACCACGTCCAACGCCGTGGCGTACTCGGTGACCTGCGAGCAGGAGACCCCGACGGGCGGGGCCTCCTCCTACACGGCGAGCGGTTCCGCCAGTGTTCCGGCCGACGCGACGATCAGGCCGCAGCGGTGAAGGCGGGCTACCGCAAGCAGCTCAGGCCGCAGCGGTAAAGACGGGCTACCGCGAGCAGCTCAGGCCGCAGCGGTGAACGCAGGCAGGTAACCTCCCGACTGGCCCGCTGCCTTCGGGTGGTACGACTCGCCGATGTTGCCCAGGTTCAGGCTGTGCAGCCACGGGGAGCCCGAGCAGATCTCATGTCCCGTGAACGCCGGGGCCACCGCTGCGAAGGTGTAGCCGTGGTCGGCCGCGCGCTTGGCGGTGGCCGCGTTCAGGTAGTCGGACGCCCCGTTGATCGCGGTGCGCTCCTTCTCGCTCAGCCCGGCGATACAGCCGCCGCCGAGCTTGTAGAAGCGGGGGTAGCCGAGGACGACGACCCGCGCGGAGGGGGCCTTGGCGCTGATCGCCGAGTACACGGAGTCGAGCTTGCCCGGCAGGGTGGAGTCGACGTAGCCGCGCGCCGTGGCGATTCTGCTCAGGCAGGCCGACTCGGACTGCAGGACGCAGGTCGTCATGACGTCAGCGAAGCCCGCGTCATTGCCTCCGACGCTGATGCTGACGAGGTCGGTCGCCGCCCCGAGCGGGGTCAGCTGGCTGCCTGTCACGTCATCCGTACGAGCGCCCGAGCAAGCGGTGAACGCGAACGTTGAGGGTGAATTCGCCGCCGCCCACAGGGCCGGGTAGGCGCGGGTACTGCGCTTGCACGAGCCGCTGCCACTGTCGTAGCTGCCGGCCCCGACGCCCGATGAGTACGAGTCGCCCAGGGCTACGTAGTCCAGGGATTGGGCCTGGCCCACCGCCTGCGCCGCGCCCGCCCCGGTGAGGGCGAGAGCAGCGGCGAGAAGGAGTGAGGATGAGAACGCCGCGATTCGGGACAGTTTCATGGAACCTCCCTTTAGCAGGATTTCCGCCACAACTGTGGTAGCAGTCCCACTACTTCGCCGGAAGTGTCCATGCCAAGTTGCTCGGGCTGGCGGATCATCTGCACACTCTCTCCGCATCCTTGACGCGGCTCCGTCGTCTGCGCGACATTGAAGCCCGGCATCCGGCGCTTCAGGGGGCAAAGTCGCCAATGCAGACCTTCAGTAACAAGCCATCGGCAGCCGTATCGGAATCGCTGCCCGTGCTCGCGGGTGCGGCGCTCGCCGTATCGGTGGTCGGCGCCGTCCTGGCGCTCACCGATCTGGCGTCACCGCTACGCGCGCCGTTCACTCTCTTCTTCCTGGTCGTGGCACCCACGGCCGCCGTGGCCGCAGGCCTTCGCGGTCTGGAACCACTGGGCCGCGCGGTCGCCGCTGTGGCCGGGGCCATCGCGATCGACCTGCTCGTGGCACAGGCGATGCTGGCCATGCACATCTGGTCGATCCGGGGCGGGGTCGCGGCGGTCGCCGGGATCAGCGCCCTCCTCTTCCTGCTGACACTGGTGCGGCGCCCCGGCGACCGTACGCCGAGAAGGCAGATCTCCTGACGTGGACATCACCGTGCACCGCCCCGGCGAGCTCACCGCCGCCGACCGGCTGGCCTGGACCGCGATGCAGTCCAAGGCCCACCTCCACGGTTCGCCCGAGCTGGCGAACCCGTTCCTCTCCCCCGAGTTCACGCTGGCCATGGGCCACTACCGGCGCGGGGTCCGGATCGCCGTGGCACGACAGGACGGCGAGCCCGCGGCCTTCTTCCCGTTCCAGAGATCCGCCACCGGCGTGGGCCGGGCCATCGGTCTCGGAGTCTCGGACGCCCAGGGTCTGGTGCACAGACCGGGTTACGAGTGGGACGCACGGGAACTGCTGCGGGCCTGCGGGCTCGCGGTGTGGGAGTTCGACCATCTGGTGCAGGGCCAGCGGGCCTTCGAGACCGGCGCCACCGGATCGTTCGCCTCGCCGGTGATCGACACCGAGGACGGCTACGAGGCGTACCTCGCGCAGCTGCGCAGGGAAGTCCCCAAGTTCGTGAGGTCCACCTTCGCAAAGGAACGCCGGCTGCTGCGGACGGTCGGCGAGCTGCGGTACGTGCACGACGAGCGGGACCCGCAGATGCTGCGGACGCTGATGCGCTGGAAGTCCGCGCAGTACCGCAGGACCGGGCGCAGCGACCGCTTCACCCAGACCTGGATCATCCGGCTGGTGGAGCATCTGTTCCATACCCGGACGGATTCCTTCAGCGGTCTGCTGTCGGTGCTCTACGCGGACGACCAGCCGATCGCGGCGCATTTCGGTCCGCGTTCGGAAAGGATCATCTGTTGCTGGTTCCCCGCCTATGATCCGGCGTTCGCGAAATTCTCGCCCGGTTTGCTCATGCATCTGCGAATCGCCGAGGCGGCAGCCGCCGAGGGCATCGCCTACATCGATCTCGGCCGCGGCCAGAAGCAGTACAAGGACTCCCTCAAGACCCGGGAGATCTCGGTCTCGGAAGGGTGGGTAATGCGCCGTCACCCGGTCGCTTTCGGACACCGGGCGCACCGTGCCCCGGTCCGGGCCCTGCGCAACACCGTGGTCGAACGGCCGGAACTGTTCAAGCCGGCTGACAAGTTACTGAAGAGGATTGGAGAGATCCGTTCAGGACGATCTCATATGTGACCGCCGAAGTGTCGAAGTATGGCCAAAGACGCAAAAAAGTGAGGCTACGTTCCAGGTCTTGCCATACAGTCCCAATCATCAATACCGTCGTACATCCACCCGCAACTGCCCATCATTCAAAGCGACTCTAGGGGAGGGCTCAAGCGTCGCGACGGGGCAGGAGTGGGGCGCGGTAGGGGGGTGCCGTACTTGGTGATCACGCATGCGCCGAACTGCGGGCCGCGCGGCCAGCTATGCCATCTCACCCAACCAGTACGGAGTGTCATTCCGTCATGGCCGGGGTGAGAATCCCCCCTTTCGAACCGGAAACTCATCCGGACTGCCCGGGGGCGGGCGGTCCACCGGTGGAGAGGGAAAAGACTCATGAGCTCATTCCTCCGTCCTGCGGTATCGGGCGAAGATCCATTGATCACGCCGTCCACCAACGGCCATGCGGACCACTCGTCCAAGATCGGAGTCGGCCGGATATCCGGCCAGTACCGTCGCATCTCTTCTCATCTCGCCATTGCACCGCCGGTGAGCGTGGTAATTCCCGCCATGAACGAGGCAGAGAATCTTCCATATGTCTTCAAGACCCTGCCCGACTGGATCCATGAAGTGGTCCTGGTCGACGGGAATTCGACCGACGACACCGTGCAGGTCGCTCGCGATCTCTGGCCGGGAGTCACGGTCGTCAAGCAGCGCGGAAAGGGCAAGGGCGACGCGCTGATCAGTGGTTTCGCCGCGTGCACCGGCGAGATCATCGTAATGGTCGACGCGGACGGCTCGGCCGACGGCAACGAGATCATCAGCTATGTCTCGGCGCTGGTCTCGGGGGCGGACTTCGCCAAGGGCTCCCGGTTCGCCAACGGCGGCGGCACCGACGACATGACCCCGATCCGCAAGCTCGGCAACTGGGCGCTGTGCGCCGTGGTCAACGCCAAGTTCGGCGCCCGCTACACGGACCTCTGCTACGGCTACAACGCCTTCTGGCGGCACTGCCTGGACAAGATCGACCTGGACTGCACGGGCTTCGAGGTCGAGACCCTGATGAACATCCGGGTCGTCAAGGCGGGCCTGCGGGTCCAGGAGATCCCCAGCCACGAGTACGTCCGCATCCACGGCGTGAGCAACCTCAGCGCCGTACGGGACGGACTGCGCGTCCTGCGGGTCATCCTCCACGAGCGCGGCAAGCGGCACGCCCGCCGCCGCACGCCGGCCTTCGCGACGAGCGCCAACCAGGGAGAGGTGTCTTGAGCCACCTGGCCGTCTCCGTGGTGATCTGCGTGTACACGGAGGACCGCTGGGAGGACATCCTCGCAGCGGTGGACTCGGTGCGCGCGCAGTCACTGCCGGCCGTCGAGACGCTGCTGGTCGTCGACCACAATCCGGCGCTGCTCGAACGGCTCGGCAAGGAGTACAAGGAAGCACGCCAGGAGGTGCAGGTGCTCGCCAACGCGGGCCCCCGCGGCCTCTCCGCGGGCCGCAACACCGGTATCACCGCCGCCCGCGGCGAGATCCTCGCGTTCCTCGACGACGACGCGGTGGCCGAGCGCGACTGGCTGCTCCACTTCGCCAAGGGGTACGAGGATCCGCGGGTGATGGCCGTGGGCGGACGGACGATACCGGCCTGGGCCTCGGGCCGCAGGCCCAACTGGTTCCCGGCCGAGTTCGACTGGGTCGTCGGCTGTACGTATAAGGGACTGCCCCCCGGCAAGGTGCGGGTCCGTAACGTCCTGGGGGGCAACGCCTCCTTCCGCAGGTCGGCGTTTGACGCGGCAGGAGGCTTCGCCACCGGCATCGGCCGGGACGGCGACAAACGGCCTCTGGGCGGCGAGGAGACGGAGCTGTGCATCCGGCTCACCAACGCGCTGCCCGACGCGGTGCTGCTGATCGACGACCGCGCGGTGATCCACCACAAGGTCCCGCTCGTCCGTGAGCGGTTCGGCTACTTCCGTACCCGTGCCTACGCCGAGGGCCTGTCGAAGGCCCTCGTGGCACGAAGTGTGGGGGCAGGCAAGGGACTTGAGTCCGAACGCCGCTACACCACCCGGGTGCTGCCCGCGGGGGTGGCCCGCGGGCTGCGCGACGCGGCCCTGGGACGGCCGGGCGGCGCGGGCCGCGCGGGAGCCATCGTGACCGGAGTCGCCGCGGCGGCCGGTGGGTACGTACTCGGCAGCGTCCGCGCCCGCCGGGGCCGCGCCACCTTCACGGTGCCCGTCCTGAACAGCGTCACGAACACGGAAGGTGCGCAAAAGGAGGTTCAGTGAACACGCCGGTACCCATTCTGATGTACCACTCGGTGGGGCTCACCCCGTCGCGGAAGACGTACGGACTCTCGGTGACGCCCCAGGCGTTCGCCGAGCAGATGGAGCTGCTCGACGCGGGTGGCTACACCCCGCTCACGACGGCGCAGCTGGCCGCCCGCTGGAGAAACGGCGGGGCGATGCCCCGCCGTCCCGTGCTGATCACCTTCGACGACGGGTACGAAGGGGTGCACCGTCATGCGCGTCCCGTGCTGGCCAAGTACGGCTTCGCGACTTCCCTGTTCGTCTCGACGGGGTGGCTGCGCGGCGCGTACGAGGAAGGCGGCGCCCTGGACACCATGCTCACCTGGGACCAGGTGCGGGAGCTCGCCGCCGACGGCTCCGAGATCGGCGGTCACAGCCACACCCATCCCCAGATGGACCAGCTCCCCGACAACGAGCTGTGCTTCGAGTCGCTGCGGTGCATGGAGATCATCACCGGGGAACTCGGAACCCGCCCCGCTTCGTTCGCCTATCCGTACGGTTACTCCAGCCGTCGGGTGCGGCAGGCCGTGCGCGAGGCCGGGTTCACCCAGTCGCTCGCCGTGGGCAACGCCCTCGCCGAGCGGTGTCAGGGGCCCTACGCCCTGCGGCGGGTGACCATACAGCGCAGTACCGGTATCGAGGAGTTCGAGCGACTGGTGGAGGGCCGGTCGATAGCCCGCATCTTCGCCAGGGACCGAGCCCTCACCAAGGGGTACGCCATGGTCCGCAGAGCCCGAGCGGCCGGCCGGAAGGTAAGCAGAACCCGTGTCTGACACGACGACCGCCCAGGCCGACAGCGTGGCGGCGACCCAGCCGTCGCCGGGGCGCCGCTTGCGCCTGCCGGGGCAGGGCGGCGGCAACCCGCTCTTTCGCAACGCCTATGCCCTGATGCTCAATACGGGGATCAGCGCGCTGCTCGGGCTGAGCTTCTGGCTGGTCGCCGCCCGGTACTACTCGGAGTCCGCGGTCGGCCAGGGCTCGGCAGCCATCGCGGCGATGAAGCTGCTGGCCGGCCTCGCCGCGCTGACGCTGACCGGGGCCCTGGCGCGCTTCATTCCGGTGGCGGGGCGCAGGACCGGGCGGTTGGTCTTCCAGACGTATGCGGGAAGTTCCCTGGTGGTCGCGGTGGCCGCCGGGATCTTCCTGTCCACCCTGAACCTGTGGGGTCCTTCGTACAGCTTTCTGCACGGCCCGCTGAACGGCGTCGGCTTTGTGCTGGCCGTCATCGCCTGGTCGCTGCTGACACTCCAGGACGGTGTACTGACCGGGCTGCGCAGCGCGCTGTGGGTGCCCGTCGGCAACACCGTCTTCTCCGCGGTCAAGCTGGTCCTGCTCATCGCCATCGCGACCTCGGTGCCGACCGCGGGTGTCTTCGTCTCCTGGGTCGCGGCCATCGCGGTCTCGGTGATCCCGCTGGGCTGGATGGTCTTCCGGCGGCTGGTACCGCGCCATGTGGCGGCCACCAAGGACACCACCCGGCCGCCCACCCTGCGGCAGATGGGCCGCTTCCTGGCCGGTGACTACACCGGCTCGCTCTTCTCACTGGCCGTCGTCTACGCGGTGCCGGTGATCGTCGCCTCGCAGGTCAGCTCCGAGGACAACGCGTACTTCTACATCACCACGACCATCGGCGGCACGGTCAATCTGCTCGCCATCAACATGGGCGCCTCGCTGACGGTGGAGGGCGCGCACGACCCGTCGACGCTGGCGCAGAACTGCCGGGCCGCGCTGCGCCGCATGGCCCGCATCATGCTGCCCGTGGCGGCAGTGCTGTTCTTCGGCGCCCCGTACATCCTGAGCGTGTTCGGCGAGGGATACGCGAACGCGGCGACGCCGCTGCTGCGCTGGTTCGCGATCGGTGCGCTGCTGCGCGTCGTCATCGAGGTCTACTTCGCGGTGCTGCGTGCCCAGAGCCGCACCTCCGGGCTCGCCTACCTCCAGGGCGCGTTGTGTGTGCTCGTGCTGGGCCTGACGCTGGTGCTGCTGCCGCGGCTGGGGCTTGTCGGAGCGGGCATCGCGGAGATCTCCAGCCTCGCCGTCGTCGCGTCCGTCGCGGGCGTCAAGCTGTACCGGGTGGTCAAGTCGGCGTCGCCCCGCGCGACCGTCCCCGAGCAGGAGCTCTCGGCCCACGCAGTCGACAGTGACCGTGACCGTGACGGCGACACGGAGTTCGCGGTCGCGGGGCAGGTGCCGGGCGTGCGCTCCGGCTCCGGATCCGACTCCGGATCCCGCGGGGAGTTCGGGACGCGCTGGGCGCTGCGCTCCGCGCTCGACCAGGACACTATGCCGCTCGGGGCGCGGCTGGACTTCGACCACCCGGAGCGCCGGCCCGATGTGCGACCGGGACCCGAAACGCCGGCCGCGGGCACGCCCGTGACCGGCGGTGGGACGCCCGGAAACAGCGGAGATGAGGCCTCCGGGCACCGGCCCACTTGGGCGCTCAAGTCGCCGCTCTCCAAGGCCGGCGCCCCGCCGCACTCCACCTCGTCCGTACCGTCGCCCGCGCCGTCGGCCGAGGCCAGCGACGACCCCAAGGCGCACCCCGCGCAGGGGCAGTCGGCGACGCCGCCGCCCGAGCAGTCCCCGTCGTCCGAGCAGTCCCCGTCGTCCGAGCAGCCCCCGTCCGACGGGCCCCCGGCACCGGCGGTGTCCCCCGCGAGTCCCGTGAGCCGCTTCGCTCCCCTGCACGCGCGCATCCCGGAGCTGGGCGTGGCGCTGCTCCTGGTGGCCGCGCTGGCGCTGTACTGGCTGCCGGTCAGGGGCATCGGCGAGGCCGACCTCGACCGGATGGGCGGGCTCGGCCTCATCTCCGTGCTGCCGACGGCGACCCTGATCGGTGCCGGACTCCTCGCGCTGTCCTTCGCCTCGCTGCTGTGGCTCGACCGGCCGCGCACCGTGCTCCTCACGGCCGCGCTGGTCGCCACCGTGGTGTCGCTGCACGCGCTGCCCGCCGTGCTGGAGGCCGAGCCGCGGTTCGCCACCGCGTGGCAGCACCTGGGCTTCATGGACTACATCGACAGGACCGGCTCCGCGGTGCCGGACCTGGACGCGCGCTGGAGCTGGCCCGGCTTCTTCGCCGCGGCCAGTTTCGTCGCCGAGGCGTGCGGCATCTCGGACATGTCCTCGGTGATCCGCTGGTGGCCGACCGCCGTGCAACTGCTCTATCTGCCGCCGCTGTTCCTGCTCGCCCGGTCCATGCGGGCGAGCTGGCGGGCCAAGTGGACCGGCATCTGGATCTTCGTCCTGAGCGGCTGGGTCGGCCAGGACTACTTCTCGCCGCAGGGCTTCACCTACGCGCTGTACATCGCGTTCGTCGCGGTGCTCCTTGTCTGGTTCCGCGAGCCGCGCATGCTGTGGACCAAGCGGCGGCCGGGCGAGGCCGAGGTCAGGCCCGCAGCACGACGCGACAAGGCGGTGCTGCTGCTCGTCCTGGTCGGCCTGTTCGCCGCGACGGTGCCCGCGCACCAGCTCACCCCGTTCGTGATGCTCGGGGTGCTCGCCGTCCTGGTGGTGAGCGGGCTCTCGACGCTGCGCGGGCTGCCGATCCTCTTCGCGGTGCTGGTCGCCGTGTGGATCGGGTTCTTCGCCGAGCCGTACTGGTCGGGGCACTTCGACGAGCTGTTCGGGGGCGTCGGCGGCGTCGGCGGCAATGTGACGTCATCGGTCTCGGGCCGTATCGAGGGCGGCAGTTCCACCCACAAGCTGGTGCTCTACGTGCGGGTCGCGCTGGCCGGCGGTGTGATGGCCTTCGCCTGCTGGGGCTGGTGGCGCCGCCGTTTCAACGGGTACCGCGAGCGGTCCCTGCTGGTGCTGACTTTCGTACCGTTCCTGGGCTTCGGCATGCAGTCGTACGGCGGCGAAATGGCCCTGCGCGTCTTCATGTTCGCGCTGCCGGGAGCGGCCCTGCTGGCCGGGCTCGCGCTGTTCCCGCGCACCGGCGCCACGCCGGACGAGCGGGACGCGGACCGCAAGAGTCTGGCGCCGCTCGCCGCGCTGATGGCGGGCCTGGTCCTGATCGGCGGCTTCCTGGTCGCCCGGTGGGGCAATGAGCCCTTCGAGCGCATCAGGGGCGGCGAGGTCGCGGCGATGGAGTTCGTGTACGAGCACGACGACCCGTCGGTGCGGCTGCTGTGGATGAGCGACGACATCCTGGACAACGTCACACCCGCGATTCCCTGGGGCGCCAGGGACATGGAGAAGGTCAGCTATCTGCCGACGCTCGCGCCCGCCGACCCGGTGCTGGTGGCCGGCCTGGTCAAGTCGCTCAAGGTCGCAGGACCGAACTCGTACCTCATGATCAACCGCAGCCAGTCGGTCTATCTGCAGTTCGACGCGGGCTACTCGCCGACCTGGGAGCAGCGGCTCGTCGCGAACCTCGACAAGCGGCCCGAGCTCAGGAAGGTCCTGTCGAACGCGGACGTGTCGATGTACGCGCTGCGCAAGCAGCCGGACGGCCCGGTCGAGGAGCCGGATCCGGGTCCGATCGGCCCGCAGGTCACCTGGACGCCATGGTCCGTGGTGGGCGCGCTGGCGGCGCTGGCGCTGATCGTGCTGCTGGCGGCGCGTGAGGTCGTACGGGTGGCGGTGGCGCCCAGTGTGCGGCAGCTGCAGTGGCTGCAGAGCACGTTCTGGTTCTCGTTGCCGCTGCTGGCGGTGCTGCTCGCCGCACTGATCCAGCGCTTCGTGACGATGTCCTAGCGGTACGGGGCCCGGCGGAACGGGTCCCAGCAGTACGTCCCAGCAGAACGGGTCCCAGCAGAACGGGGTCCCAACAGTACGGGCCGGCGCCGGTCAGCGCTTCAGCCACCGCACCTCGTACCCGGCCATGTCGAAGGATTTCCCGTCCACCTTCGCCCGGATGGGCCGGTCGAGGGTGTTCACGACAAGCGCCGTGTCGCCGTCGGCGAGTACCCGCACATTGGGTACGTCGTCGGCGGCGACCGGCACCGTCTCATAGCGGGTCCCCGGCGGGAACTCCTTGGAGAACCGCGCGAGGAGCGTCAGCATCGGCAGCTCGCCGCCGCCGTCGGCCAGCTGCGTGGAGCGCCACAGGCACCCGGCGCACTTGGCGCCCTTGTTCTGCGGGTTCCAGTAGAAGCCCGTGCTCGCCCCGCCGCGGACCATCGCGATCATGCCGGACGCGTGCACGGCGACGCGGCGCGGCTCGCTCCAGCCCTCGCGTTCGTCGTCGTCGTCGCCGGGCTCGACGTAGTACTCGGCCCACCACAGCGGCAGCTTGCCGGACCGGGCGCGGACCCACTCGCCGACCGCGGTGAGCTTGTCCGTCGCCCTGAACTCGTCGGGCAGCAGCTCATCGTCGCGGGTGTAGCTGGCGCCGTCGACGACGACGAAGTCCGCGCCCGCCCTGTTCTTGTTCCAGTAGGTGAAGGCGTCCAGGACACGCTGGTCGACGCTGCCCCAGGGCCCTTTGAGGGACGAGGCATGGGTCGTGTCGCGGGGCTCATAGCTGTCCATGACCAGGTACGGGCCGCCGACCTGGTTCTCCTGATTGACCTTCTTCAGTTCGGCGTACACCAGGTTGTAGAGCTCGGTGTAGCCCTCGTAGTTCCAGCGCTTGCTGCTGTCGTCGAAGAAGCCCTTGAACTCGTTCCAGACGATGAAGTGCCGCACGTCGGGATAGCGCTTGGCGACGGTGGAGGCGAGCTTCGCGAAGTCCTCGTAGTGCTCGGGGCCGGGCGCGGTCTCCAACGACTTCTTGCTCCAGTTGGTGTTCTCCGCGCCGGCCTTGCCGCCCTTCATCCAGTCGGGCGCACAGCACAGCGTGATGACGGGGGTGCCGCCGGTCCTGCGGATCAGGTCGACGCGGCTGTCGAGCTCGTCGAACTGGTAGCGGCCGGGTGAGGGCTCGGGGTTCTCCGCGCCCCACCCCATGATGTGCTGGATCTGCGGCAGCGGGTGCGCGGACAGTGCCGCGTCCGCTCTCTTGCGTGCCGCTGGCGTGCCCTCGTCGGCGCTGTACTGCGTGTGCGTGAAACCCCAGCCCAGCTCGGGCGACGGGTTCGCGGGCGGCTTCGCGGGGGTGCCGTGCACCTTGTCACCGTCCGCGGTGGTGCCCGCTTCATTGCGTTTGCCGTCGCCTTCGCCGTCGCCGGGAAAGGTGCTGCACATCGTCAGCAGGAGGGCGACCACCACCGCGCCCACGCCCAGCAGTGCGGTGAGGCGCCACCGCCGCGGCCCCGAGTTCCACTCATGACGTCCCATCACCGGTCAGAGTATCGGGGGGTCCGGCATTCCGGCAGGTTCTTCCGGAACAGGCACGTAACGCCGTGGCGCGAAGCAGCTCGTGAAACCCGGTGCACGAGACCCCGCCGCAGGGGATCATGGGCGCCATGTCTGCGAACCCTGAGGCCGCACTGCCGATCCGGCTCAACGTCGACGACAGCGATTCACCGTCCGATGTCGTCGACGCGCTGTTCCTCGGCCGTTTCGCGACGGGCGAGCAGCCCTATTCCCACAGCTCCTCCATCGACCGGGTCAAACCGGGGGCCACACTGCTGCCCCCGTCGGCGAAAGTGCTGCGGGCGGCCCGCGACGACGACCGCAGCGCGACACTCGCCGAGGGGGAGGGCTGGACGCTGCTCGTGTCCCGGTGGAGCCGTGGTGCGGACGTCACGGTGACCGCGGTGACCTCCGAGCTCGCGGAGCAGGTGCTCGGGCAGGCGACGGACGGTGTGCAGGACGATCCCGAGCCGCAGCCGGAGAACGTCTCGATGGGCTTCTGGTACGTCTCTCCGCGCCGCGGCCCACACCGCACGAGCCGGCAGATCGCCGCCGGTACGTGGGAGGAGGTGCGGTCCAACTACACGGCGCCGGTGGCCGACGCGATGGACCGCCTGATGAAGGTCACGCCGGACGACATCGCGGGGCGGCTGCTGCTGCTGCACGGCCCGCCGGGCACCGGGAAAACCTCGGCCCTGCGGACGCTGGCCCGTTCCTGGCGGGACTGGTGCCAGGTCGACTGCGTACTGGACCCGGAGCGGCTCTTCAACGACGTCGGTTATCTGATGGACATCGCGATCGGCGAGGAGGACGGCTCGGCCAAGGGCCGCTGGCGTCTGCTGCTGCTTGAGGACTGCGACGAGCTGATCCGCGGCGAGGCCAAGCACACGGCCGGCCAGGCCCTCTCGCGCCTGCTGAACCTGACCGACGGCCTCCTTGGCCAGGGGCGGAACGTACTGGTGGGCGTGACCACCAATGAGGACCTGGAGCGGCTCCACCCGGCGGTTGTCCGCCCCGGTCGCTGCCTGGCCCGTATCGAGGTCGGTTCGCTCACCCGTAACGAAGCGGTGAGCTGGCTGGGCACGGCGGAGGGCGTCGGCCGCGACGGCATGACGCTGGCGGAGCTGTACGCCCTGCGGCGCGGCACCGGTCCGGCCTCGGTGCCGGCCCAGCACGAGGTCTCCGACGCGGGCCTGTATCTGTAGTTCCTACCGCTACTTCCTACTTCTGCTTCGTGTAGGCGGCGCGCAACGCATCCTCGACAGCCGCCAGCGCCCCGGCCCGGCTCAGCCCGAGCCGCTGCGCCCGGTCGGCGTACGCCTGGGCGGCTGCGGCCGCTTGACGCTCCGCCGCGTCCCCCGCGGCGGCGATGAACGTGCCGTTGCGCCCGCGTGTCTCGATCACCCCGTCGGCGTCCAGCGCGCGGTACGCCTTGGCCACGGTGTTCGCCGCGAGCCCCAGATCCTCGGCGAGGCCGCGCACGGTCGGCAGCTTGTGGCCCACCGGCAGCGCGCCGGCGTGGGCCTGCTCGGAAATCTGGGCACGCAACTGCTCGTACGGGGCGGTCGCGTTGTCCGGGTCGATGGAGATGTTCAAGGTCACGGACCGATTGTCCCCCACCGAGAGAAAATGGGAGGCAAAAGCGGATGCCCCGCGCGTGACGTGCCGCCCCATGCCATTAATCGTTCGCGCCCCGGAGGTCCGCCATGTCCGCACACCGCGTTGAGATCACCCTCCTCAAGGCGGGCCGAACCAAGATCCGCCCCGGGCGTCTGTGAGCCGGGGAGCCTGAAGGGTGCCCCGCGCGACGCGCCCCAGCCACCGCCCCGCTCACCCCGACGCCGCCGCGTCCCGTAGATACACCGCCCGCGGCTCCCCCTCCTCCTCGTACGCGACGGAGTCCCCGTCCTGGTGCCAGTGGAGAACGCGCGGGGCGGGGTGCGCGAGCAGCGCGTACCGCTCGTCGTCGACCGGGCGTCCCCACAGCGCCGGGTCCGCCGACAGCGGCTCGTGCCGGACGTACCGGACCAGCGGAGCCAGGGCTTGGGTCACTTGTGCGGCGGGGATACCGACCCCGCCCCACACCCCCTCGATCAGCAGCAGCCGCCCGCCGGGCTTCAGCAGGGAACACCAGTGGCGCAGAACGGCACGGGCGTCCGGCAGCAGCCACAGCACATGACGGGCCATCACCACATCGAACCTGCGCTCCCCGACCGGCGGCCGGAACGCGTCGCCCACGAGGACCTCGGCGTCAGCGCCCGCCAGCTTCGCCCGCGCGAGGTCAACCATCCGGGGCGAGCGGTCGACCCCCGTCACCCGGCAGCCCTGCTCGGCAGCGAGCAGGGCCAGGCTGCCCGTGCCACAGCCGAGGTCGAGGACCTCGGCCGGTCTGTCCCTGGGCAGCCACTCGCTCATCCTGCGCGCCCACGCCGCACGCACGGCGGGGTCGCGCAGGCCGTGGTCGGGCTCCTGGTCGAAGGAGTCCGCGGTGGCATCCCAGTCGATCGTCGTCATGCGTCCGATCCTCCCAGCCACCACTGACAATCGGCGTCGGACCGGGGCTGCTCGGAGCACCCGGCCGAGACGGACGGCGTCGGTCATGCCTTCACATGACGACGGTGCGTGATCAGCTTCTTGAGCCAGGGCCAGGCCAGCAGCAGCACGATCACCAGGTAGACCGCCACCGAGAACGGCGTGTTGACCAGCCCCGTCACGCTGCCGTCGCTGATCTGCAGCGCGCGCCGCAGCTGCTGTTCGGCGGCCGGGCCGAGGATCACGCCGATCACCGCGGGCAGCACGGGCAGCCCGTAGCGCCGCATGCCGAATCCGATCAGGCCGATGACCAGCAGGATCACCAGGTCCAGGGCCTCCCCGCCCACCGCGTACGCGCCGACCGCAGCGAAGAAGAGAATGCCCGCGTAGAGGTACGGGCGCGGGATGCGCAGCAGCTTCACCCAGAGCGGGGCCAGCGGCAGGTTGAGCAGGAGCAGCAGCACCATGCCGACGAACAGCGAGGCGATCAGGCCCCAGACCAGGTCGGGTTCGCGCTCGAAGAGGAGCGGGCCCGGCTGGATGCCGTACTGCTGGAAGGCGGCCAGCATGACGGCGGCGACGGCCGTGGTCGGCAGGCCGAGGGTCAGCATGGAGACGAGTGTTCCGGCCGCCGAGGCCGACGCCGCCGACTCCGGGCCCGCCACGCCCTCGATGGCGCCCTTGCCGAATTCCTCCTTGTGCTTGGAGAGCCGCTTCTCGGTGACGTACGAGAGGAATGTGGGGATCTCCGCGCCGCCGGCCGGGATCGCGCCGAACGGGAAGCCGATCAGGGGGCCGCGCAGCCAGGCCTTCCAGGTGCGCCTGAGATCCGCCTTGCCCAGCCACGGGCGGCCGACCGGGATCGGCTCGCTCGTGGAGCGCCGCAGGTGTGCGGCGACCCACAGGGCCTCGCCGATCGCGAAGAGTCCGACCGCGACGATCACCACGTCGACGCCGTCGGCGAGTTGCAGCGAGCCGAAGGTGAGGCGCTGCTGGCCGGTCATCTGGTCCAGGCCGACGAGGCCGATGGTGAGGCCGATGAGCAGGGAGGCCAGGCCTCGGATGCGCGAGGAGCCGAGGACCGAGGTGACGGCGATGAAGGCCAGCACCATGATCGCGAAGTAGTCGGGTGCGCCGATGTCCACGGCCAGTGAGGCGACCGTGGGGGCGAGTACGACCAGCAGGATGGTGCCGATCATGCCGCCGGCGAAGTGGCCGATGGCGGCTGCGGCGAGGGCCTGCGCGCCACGCCCGGCCTTCGCCATCGGGTTGCCCTCCATGGCCGCGACGACGGCCGCGCTCTCACCGGGAGTGTTGAGCAGGATGGAGGTGGTGGAGCCGCCGAACATCGCGCCGTAGTAGATGCCGGCGAACATAATGAACGCGCCGGTCGGCTCCAGGCCGTACGTCACCGGGAGCAGCAGGGCGACGGCCATGGCGGGGCCGATTCCCGGCAGTACGCCGATGGCGGTGCCCAGGAGGACGCCGATGGCGGCCCAGAGCAGATTGATCGGTGTGAGCGCCGTTCCGAAGCCGTCGATGAGGGAGTTGAGGGAGTCCATCTGCTTACAGCACCTCCATCAGGGGGCCACCGGGGAGCGGGACTCCGAGCAGGTTGTTGAAGACGAAGTAGGTGGCGAGGGAGAGGCCGGCGGCGATCAGCGGGTCGCGGTCGTGGTGCCGGCTGCCCAGCGCGTAGGCCGAGCCCCAGAAGAGCAGTGCGCCGGAGATGGGGAAGCCGAGCGGGTCGATGAGGACCGCGTTGCCGAGGAAGACGCCGGCGAGGAGCAGCACCGTACGCCAGTCGCCCGGTTCGCTCAGGTCGATGTCCTCGCCGCCCTCGGCCTCGCCGCGGCCGCCGCGCAGTACGTCGACGGCGAGCAGCGCGGCGACGAGCAGCAGGGCGATGCCGACGACGACGGGGACGGTCCTGGGGCCGACGGGGCCGCGCTGGGCGATGTCGACGTCCATGGTGAGGGCGTCGGTGAGGACGAGGATGCCGAGGGCCATCAGCAGCACGCCGACGCCGAGTTCGGAGTGCTCGCGCAGCCAGGCGCGCCGCGCGGAGACGGGGGGTTCGGTGGTGTTCCCGTTGGTGTCTCCGGTGGTGTTTCCCGTGGTGTTTCCCGTGGTCACAGCCCCAGCTCCTTCAGCACCGAGTCCACACGCCGGTCCTGCTCGTCCAGGAAGTCGCCGAACTTCTTCCCGGTCAGGAACGCGTCGTCCCAGCCGTTCTTCTTCATCGATTCCTGCCACTGGGGCGATTCGTGCAGTTTCCGGATCAGCGTGACGAGCTTGTCGCGCTCGGCGTCGGTGAGGCCGGGCGGTGCGACGATGCCGCGCCAGTTGGTGAAGTCGGTGTCGAGCCCCGCCTCGCGCAGGGTGGGGGCGTCCAGGCCCTTGGCGCGCTCGGGCCCGGTGACGGCGAGCAGGCGCAGTTCGCCCGACTCGATCTGGTCGAGGTATTCGCCGAGGCCGGAAACGCCGAAGGCGACCTTGTCGCCGAGGATCGAGGCGAGCAGTTCACCGCCGCCGTCGAAGGGGATGTAGTTGACGGCCTTCGGCTCGATGCCCGCAGCCTTCGCCATCAGCATCGGGGCGAGGTGGTCGGGGCCGCCGGGCGATGAGCCGCCGCCGACCGGGAGCTTGCCGGGGTTCGCCTTCCAGGCCTTGAGGAGGTCGCCGAAGGTCTTGTACGGGGAGTTCTTGCTGACGACGACGATGTCGGTCTCTTCGGTGAGCCGGGCGATCGGCGTCGTATCGGCAAGTGTGTTGGGCGACTTGTTGGTGTGTACGGCGCCCACGACGCCCAGCCCCATCGACATGGCGACCTTGCCGTTGCCGTGTTCGCCGACGAGCCGGGTGAGGCCTACGGTGCCGCCCGCGCCCGGCAGGTTGAACACCTCGATGTTGTGGGTGAGGTCGGCGTCCTCGGCGTTCTTGGCGGCGGTCCGGGCCGTGATGTCGTACCCGCCACCCGGTGTATTGGGAACCATGAAGCGCAGGCCTGGGATCTGCGTGCCGGTGTCGGAGCCGCTGCCCGAGGTGAGCAGCGGCGGCCCGACCAGTACCAGCACGGCCGCCCCGAGCAGGGCGAGGGGAGTGCGCATGCGCACCTGGGCCACCACCTGTCCGTTTGATCAGTTCGGCTGATTGTGAAGTGGCCCACATGTTGCACGTGTGTTAACAACCTGTCTCCCTTCCGCAATCAACGGACGTTGTGGTCGTTGTGGTCGCGACCTAGCCTGGCGCGGTGACCAAGGTGCTGGTGGTGGACGACGACTTCATGGTCGCGAAGCTGCACAGCCGCTGCGTGTCCGCGATGGACGGCTTCACGGTCGTCGGTGTGGCGCACAACGGCGCCGATGCGCTGCGTGCGGCGCGGCTGCTGCGCCCCGACCTCGTGCTGCTCGACGTCTATCTGCCTGACATGGACGGGATCACCGTGCTGCGCGAACTGCGGGCGGCGGAGCAGCGCGACGAGGGCGGGCACACGGTCGACGCCCTGTTCATCACGGCCGCCCGGGATGCGGGGATCATCCGGGCGGCGCTGCGGGCCGGTGCGCTGCACTATCTGATCAAGCCGTTCAACCAGGCTGCTTTGCAGGAGCAGTTGCGGCATGCGGCGTCCCTGCGGACCCGCTTCCATGAACTGGCCGAGCTGGGCGAGGCGCGCCAGGAGGACGTCGACCAGATTTTCGGCACCCGCCCGCCGGGCTCGCGAGAGCTCCCGAAGGGGCTGGCGGCGCATACCGCGGAGCTGGTGGAGCGGACGCTGCGCGAGCAGCCGGCGGGTCTGTCCGCCACCGAGTGCGCTCTGGCGGGGTCGCTTTCGCGGGTGAGCACACGCCGCTATCTGGAGTTTTTCGCGGATACGGGCCGGGCCGAGGTGACGCTGAGGTACGGCGGGACGGGCCGGCCCGAGCGGCGCTACCGGTGGGTGGGGTAGCAAGCCTTTTACGGGTGTTTTCCGGCCGAAGCGCGCCTCTCGCGAAAATCGCCTTTCGAAGATACTCGCAGGTCAGAGGGTAGTTTTCTGTTGCACCATCAAGATCTGTCCACATGATGGACGAGCCTTCACATGCCCTGCACACCTACTCCCAGCTGGCCGAACGACCATTCGGTAGAGGGGGGTTCGGATGGCGGGGCCGGAAAATGCCGACCGATGTGCACTCACTGTCCGCGTACGCAAGACTCCCGACCGCAATCAAAACCGCGAACGAAAGGGATTCAACCATGCGCAACACCCTCACCATGGCCGGCACATTCGCCGCGGCGGCAGCCCTCCTCCTGACCGGCACGGCAGCCGCGAGCGCCGCGCAGTCGCAGCCCGTCGGCACGACGAGCCTCTACGCCCCGTCGGCCCTGGTGCTCACGGTCAGTAAGGGCGAAGACGCCGCAACGGCCACCGTCGAGCGGGCCGTTACCTTGAGCTGCGCCCCCAAGCCCACCGGCAGCCACCCCTCCCCCGTGTCCGCGTGCGCCGAACTGCGCTCCGCCGACGGTGAGTTCAACCAGCTGGTGGAGCCCACCTCGCAGCGCATGTGCACGCGCCAGTGGGACCCCGTCATGGTCACCGTCGGCGGGGTGTGGCAGGGCAAGCACGTCAACTGGTCCATCACCTTCGGCAACGCCTGCGAGATGAACGGGCGAATCGCGGAAGGCACGGTCTTCAACTTCTGAGCCCGAGCAAGACGGCTTCTGAGCCCGAGCAGGACGGCGGCCCGGCGCATGACGCGCCGGGCCGCCGCGTACGTCGTACACGCGCTCTTCCTGAGCCCCCGCTTAGCAACGTCTTAACTCGACCATAAGGATCTCCATCACCCCTCCTCAGCAGGGGATTTCACGGGTTCTTGGGGCTAGCGTGCTGATCGCCGGGGCGGGATTCCTCCCGTCGGCGCAGCAGTTCGCCGGGGGGCTGCGCCGCCGGTTCGAACCCCGTCCCGTATCCCCCCACCTCGTGGAACCTGAAGGAGAACAACCCGATGACCGCTCGTCGCACGGCAGCCTCGATCGCCGCCCTCAGCATCGCCCCGCTGGCGCTGACCGCCCTGTCGGCCGCTCCGGCCGCCGCCCACGGATCGATGACGGACCCGGTCTCCCGGGTGTCCGCCTGTTTCGCGGAGGGCCCGGAGAGCCCCGATTCGGCGGCGTGCAAGGCGGCGGTCGCGGCCAGCGGTACGCAGGCCTTCTACGACTGGAACGGGGTCAACATCGCCAACGCCGCCGGGAACCATGAGCAGTTGATCCCGGACGGCGAGCTGTGCAGCGCCGGCAACGACAAGTACAAGGGCCTGGACCTGCCGCGCACCGACTGGCCGTCCAGCAAGCTCGCCGCCGGTCAGCACACGTTCCGCTACAAGGGCACCGCCCCGCACAGGGGCTCCTTCGAGCTGTACATCACCAAGGACAGCTACGACCCGGCCAAGCCGCTGAAGTGGTCGGACCTGGAGGAGAAGCCCTTCGCCGACGTCACCGACCCGAAGATGGAGAACGGCGACTACGTCTTCAACGGGACCATCCCGAAGAAGTCGGGCCGCCACCTCGTCTACAGCGTCTGGCAGCGTTCGGACAGCCCCGAGGCCTTCTACACCTGCTCCGACGTGGTCTTCGGCAAGGACACCGCGGGCTCGGGCGCGGCCCCGGCGCCGGTCGCCTCCGCCCCCTCCGAGCAGGAGCTCGCCGAAGGCGAGGACAAGTCCTCCGTGGAGCACAACGGCCACGGCGACGGCGACCACAAGACGGGCGCCGAGGTGACGGCCCCGGCCGCCGCCGAGCGGCCCGCCACCCAGGAGCCCGCCGCCAACGCGCCGGAGGCCAATGGCGCCACGCTGCCGGCCGCCGCGCCCGCCGCCACCGAGAACCTCGCCGAGACCGGCGGCGACAGCACCACGCCGTACATCGCGATCGGTGGCGCCGCCGTGCTCGCCGTCGGCGCCGCGGTGATGTTCGGCTCGGTCCGCCGCAAGGCCGCCCGCCGCTGACCCCCGGCCCCGCACACAGCTGCCGCCCGCCCCGGAAGACGGGACGGGCGGCAGTCGTGCGTGATGGCCTGGGTCAGCTGACGGCCGAGGCGCAGGTGGTCGGGGTGGCCCGCGCCGGGTCGAGAGAGTTGGCCACCTCGTGGAAGGCGATCCGGTCGAGCAGGCCGATCGCCACATGTTCGGAGAGGTCGACCGGGCACAGGTCCTGGAGCAGGACGTTACGTACGCCCGCACCCGAAAGGAACTGGCTGCGGTACGGGGTGACCACCTCGTCGTACCGGGTGGCGATGACGGTGTAGCGCACCCCGGGGACGGTGTCACCGCCCTGGTTGAGCCTGGTGAGGAAGGGCGACCCGGCCACCTGGTCGGCGAGGGCCGGGGTCTTGGTGGTGAGCAGGTCCTTGATGCCGGGGAAGAACGGCAGGAGCCGGGTGAGCCCGAGCAGCGTGGTGCCGTGGTTGTCGGGTGCGATGCCGATCAGCGCGTTCACCTCGGCGGCTCCACCGAGGAACTTCAGGTAGTGGCGCGGCATCATGCCGCCCTGCGAGTGACCGACCAGGTCGGCCTTGGGTGCGCCGGTCGTGGCGAGCACCTTGTCGACGAAGACATTGAGCTGCTCGGCGGACTTGTCGATCGGGCCCAGGCCGTGGAAGAACGGCACGTCCGGGAGCTGGCCGTAGTCGAGGGAGAAGACGCAGTACCCGCGCTTGACCAGATAGGGGGCGAGGCCGAGCCAGTTGTCGACGGAGTTCCCGAAGGTCCCGTGGACGAGGACGACGGGGCGGGGGTGGGCGGCGGACGGCTTGCAGGCGTAGTTGTTCCACCCGCTGGTGGGGGCTGCGGGTGCAGCGGCGCTCGCGGTGGCCGTAACGGCGGGAGTGGCGGTGACGACGAGGGCGAGGAGCAGCGCGGCGACGGGTCTGAGCGCTCGTTTCCAGGGCAGCATCGAGTGATCTCCTTGCGGCTCAAGGGGAAATGCGATGGGGTGCGCCCTGTGATCCGGATCACAAAGATGCTGTGGTGACGTCAAAATACCCACGAGTAGTCAAAGACTGAAGTGGCGCGCCAAGAAATCTTGACGGAAAGTCAACAAGGTGGTGCCACACACCCGGGCTTCAGCCATTCGGACCCGCCCCACCTGCGGAAACACCGGATGCCCCGGAGCGTGGGCGGCATGACTCTCGTCGACGAGGTGAAGACCGCCGTCACACCACGGACCGCACTGCTCGTCATCGGCGTACTGGCGCTCCAGCTGCTGTTCATCGCGTCCTACGTGGGGGCGCTGCACAATCCGAAGCCCAAGGATGTCGCTTTCGGCGTCGTCGCCCCCGCACGGGCCGACACCCAACTCGTCGACCAGCTCCGCAACCTGCCCGGCAACCCGCTGGATCCGCGCACGGTCGAGGACGAGGCCACGGCCCGCGACCAGATCATGCACCGCAAGATCGACGGCGCCCTGATCGTGGACCCGGCCTCCAAGCGGGACACCCTGCTCGTCGCATCCGGCGGCGGCACCGTGCTGTCCTCGGCCCTGACCACACTCACCACGAAGATCGAGGCGTCCGAGCAGCGCACGGTGAGGACCGTGGACGTGGCCCCGGCCTCGGCCCAGGACTTCGACGGGCTCTCCGCGTTCTACCTGGTCGTGGGCTGGTGCGTCGGCGGGTACCTCTGCGCGTCGATCCTCGCGATCAGCGCCGGCTCCCGGGCCGCAAACCGGGAACGAGCCGTGATCAGGCTCGGCGCCATGGCGCTCTACTCGATCACCGGCGGCCTCGGCGGCGCGATCATCGTCGGCCCGATCCTCGGCGCCCTGCCCGGCAGCATCGTGGCCCTGTGGGGCCTCGGCGCCCTCGTCGTCTTCGCCGTCGGCGCGATCACCCTCGCCCTCCAGGCGCTGACCGGCATCGTCGGCATCGGTCTCGCCGTCCTGCTGGTCGTCATCGCGGGCAACCCGAGCGCGGGCGGCGCCTTCCCGCTGCCGATGCTGCCGCCCTTCTGGGAGGCGATCGGCCCCGGTCTGCCGCCGGGCGCGGGCACCTGGGCGGCCCGCTCGATCGCGTACTTCAAGGGCAACGCGATGTCCGGCTCGCTCCAGGTGCTCGCCATCTGGTCGATCCTGGGCACCGTCGTCACGCTGGTCATGTCCTCGCTGCGCAGGCCGGAAGAGATTCCCACCGCCCCCGACGACCCTGCGGCCCTGGGGTGAGCCGACCGAATCCCCGCAGCCTCTGCGGGGCCCGGACGTGATCAGCACCCTGGCAGTGGAGAACTACCGGTCCCTGCGCAGGCTCGTCGTCCCACTCGGCCGGCTCACCGTGGTGACGGGTGCCAACGGCACCGGCAAGTCCAGCCTCTACCGCTCCCTGCGGCTGCTCGCCGACTCGGCCCGGGGCGGCGCGGTGGCCGCCCTCGCCCGGGAGGGCGGGCTGGCCTCGACGCTGTGGGCGGGCCCCGAGAAGACGGGCCGCGCCGTGCGCGAGGGCCGCCACCCCGTCCAGGGAACGGTGCGCACCGGACCAGTCAGCCTCCGACTGGGCTTCGCGGGCGACGAGTTCGGGTACGCCGTCGACTTCGGCCACCCCTCACCGGCGCCCGATTCCCTCTTCGGTCTCGACCCGGAGATCAAACGGGAGTGCACCTGGTCCGGGCCTGTGCTGCGCCCCGCCGCTCTGCTCTGCGACCGCTCGGGTCCTGCCGTGCGGACCCGAGCGGCCGATGGGAGCTGGCACCGGACGCAGGGCGCGGTCCGCCCGTACGACAGCATGCTGAGCGAACTGGCCGACCCGCAACTGGCCCCCGATCTGCTCGCCCTGCGCGAGCAGATCAGGTCCTGGCGCTTCTACGACCATGTGCGCACCGACGCCGAGGCGCCGGCCAGATCCGCGCGGATCGGCACCCGTACGCCGGTGCTCAGCCACGACGGCTCCGACCTGCCCGCGGCGCTCCAGACAATCCGGGAGATCGGCGACCACGACGCACTGGACACCGCGGTCGACGCGGCGTTCCCCGGCAGCCGGGTCACGGTCGCCGACCACGGCGGCCGGTTCGAACTGGAGCTGCGCCAGCACGGCCTGCTGCGACCGCTGGGCGCCGCCGAACTCTCCGACGGCACCCTGCGCTATCTGCTGTGGGTAGCGGCGCTGCTGACTCCGCGCCCGCCCACGCTGCTGGTGCTCAACGAGCCCGAGACCAGCCTCCACCCCGACCTGCTGCGCCCGCTCGCGGAGCTGATCCTCACCGCGAGCGCCACCATCCAGCTGGTCGTCGTCACGCACGCCGGGCCGCTGGCCGAGGCGCTGGGACGCGGCGCCCGCGACCGGCGCCTCGATCTGCGCACCGTCGAGCTGGTCAAGGACTTCGGCGAGACCGGCGTGGCGGGACGCGAGGGCCCGCTGGACGAACCGCTCTGGTACTGGCCGAAGCGGTAGCCTCGCGGACCCTGCGGGTCAGGCCCGGCTCGGGACCCTGCCGCAGCAGGTTCCTGCCTCGGCCGGTCTGTCATGACAGCACTGCAGGTCGGTCGACGACCTATGTCATCGACCGACCTGCAGGACCTGGAACCTAGGAATCGCGCGGCTGGATCACTGGACCAGCCGTTCTCGGGTCAACCGCAGTCTGGTCAACTGCGGTCGGGTCAACCCCGTCGGGTCAGCCGATCTCCGCACCGAGGGCGGACAGCGCGGCGGGTACCGGCTGGAAGAAGGTCTCGCCGCCGGCGGAGCAGTCTCCGCTGCCGCCCGAGGTCAGACCCAGCGCGGTGTCGCCCGCGAAGAGCGAGCCGCCGCTGTCGCCGGGCTCGGCGCAGACCGTGGTCTGGATGAGCCCGTTGACGATGTCACCGTTGCCATAGTTCACGGTCGCGTCGAGCGCGGTGACATCACCATCGTGCACCTGGGTGGTGGAGCCACTGCGCTGTACCTTCTGGCCGACAGTGGCCTCGCCGGCCTTGCTGATCGCCTGCGTGCTGCCGTTGTAGAGGTCCACCTCGCTCGGGTGCGCGACCCCGGCGTCGTACTTCACCAGGGCGAAGTCGGTCGTCGGGAACTTCGACTCGGCCATGGTGCCGAGCTTGCCGCCGCCCTGCTCCGTCCACGCGCTGCCGGCCTGGCCGCAGTGGCCCGCCGTGATGAAGTGCGGCGCGCCGTCCTTGACCACGTTGAAGCCGAGCGAGCAGCGTCCGCCGCCGCTGAGGATGGCGTCGCCACCCGCGATGAGGGGCTTGAACTCCCCCGCCGTCTTCTTCAGTTCGGCCTTGGCGCCGAGCGCCTTGACGACCTTCTCCAGCTTGCTGAAGGCAGCGCCCTTGACCGTACGGTCGGCCGTGACGACCACCGTGTTGCTCACCGGGTTCGTGGCCCAGGAAGTGCCCGGGATGGTCGCCTTGTCGGTGAGGGTCGTACGTGCGGCCTTCAGCTCGTTGAGGGTGTTCTCGACGACTCTGGCCTTACCGCCCGCCTTGCGTACACCCTGCGCCGCCGCCTCGTCCACGACGTTGACCACCAGGGCCTTGGACTTGGTGTCGTAGTACGCGCCGGCCGCGTCGGCGCCCAGACCCGAAGTGAGGTCGGAGCCGAGCTTTCCGGCCGCCGTCGCCGACAGTGACTTGATGGTGTGCTGAGGGGTTTCCTCGCTCGCGTTCGCAGTCTGGAAGGTGACTCCCGCTGCGACCAGGGCCGCGACACCGGCTCCTACGACCGCCACGCGCCTCTTGGGTATGCGTCGGTGCTTCAAGTCAGGACCTCCTGTGGGGGGTCGGGCCCAACAAGGTGGGGGGAGGGCCCGGAGACGCCCACTATTCCGAGGTCGCTCGCTCGTACACAAGGTCGACTACAAGACGCGCACACGACAACCCCCGCACGGTTGCGGTCTCTTTACATCCGCGGCCGTACGGGGGCGGTGAAGTGGTCATGCCGTGCCGGTCGCGTTCGCGAACACCGCGTGCGGTCGGACACGGGCAGCGGGAGAGGCCTAGTCCTGTCCTGTATTCGCCCCCACTGGACCGGATTCCGGCTTCGGGGATGCGGTTTCCTGCCCGGGCGCGGGTGTGGATGTCTGTGCGCGAGCGAATTCCGACAGGACCGCCGCCACGGATTCGGGAACGGATTCAGCCACGGATTCCGGTGGGGACGTGGCTGCGGGCCCGGGTGCCGGGGCCGAAGCAGGGGCCGGGGCCGAAGCAGGGGCCGGCAGCTGCTGTGGCGGCGGCGTGGCCCGTTCGAGGAAGCGCAACAGCTCCACGGGGAACGGCAGGACAAGCGTCGAGTTCTTCTCGGCCGCCACCGCCACCACGGTCTGCAGCAGCCGCAGTTGGAGCGCGGCCGGCTGGTCGGACATGACCGCGGCCGCCTCCGCCAGCTTCTTCGACGCCTGCAGCTCCGCGTCCGCGTTGATGATCCGCGCCCGCCGCTCCCGGTCCGCCTCCGCCTGCCGCGCCATCGAGCGCTTCATGGTCTCCGGCAGCGATACGTCCTTGATCTCCACCCGGTCGATCTGCACGCCCCAGCCGATGGCCGGGCTGTCGATCATCAGCTCCAGGCCTTGGTTGAGCTTTTCCCGGTTGGAGAGCAGCTCGTCGAGATCGCTCTTACCGATGATCGATCGCAGCGAGGTCTGCGCCATCTGCGAGACCGCGAACCGGTAGTCCTCCACCTGCACGACAGCCTCGGCCGCGTCCACGACCTTGAAATAGATCACCGCGTCCACCCGGACCGTGACGTTGTCCCTGGTGATGCCGTCCTGTGCGGGCACAGGCATGGTCACGATCTGCATGTTGACCTTGCTGAGCCGGTCGATCAAGGGAACGATCATCGTGAATCCGGGGCCGCGCACCGAGGATTTGAGCCGGCCCAGACGGAAGACCACACCTCGTTCGTACTGCTTGACCACCCGGGACGCCGCCGCCAGATACACCGCGCCGACGGACGCGGCGGCCAGCCCTGCCGTCACCAGTTCTTCGACCATCACGGCCCCCTGGGGTCCGAATTGGACGGACGTGTCCTACGACGGTACCTCCGTCGCGCCACTGATGGGGAGTCCCGTTCCCCTCCCGCACGACGGCCGTGACGACGGCCGTGACAACAGCCGCGACCACGGCCGTGAACGACGACGAGTCCCCGCCCCTGTGGCGGGGCAGGGACTCACCTGCTGCTGGCTGCAGTCATACGGTCGCGCAGTGGTGCCCGGAGAGTCCGATGCTGCCTAGTAGACGCTCACGTTGTACGCGCTCAGCGCCTCGGTGACCGGCTGGAAGAAGGTCGTACCGCCGGAGGAGCAGTTGCCGCTGCCGCCCGAGGTCAGACCGATGGCGCGGGTGCCGGAGTAGAGCGGGCCGCCGCTGTCGCCGGGCTCGGCGCACACATTGGTGCGGATCATGCCGTAGACGATGTCGCCGCCGCCGTAGTTCACGGTGGCGTTGAGCCCGGTGACCCGACCGCTGTGGATTCCGGTGGTGGAACCGCGACGGGTGACGGACATATTGACGGTGGCGTTGGCCGCACTGGTGATGTCGACACTGCCGACGGTCCCCGGGTGCGTGACGGCGGCGTTGTCGTACCGCACGATGCCGTAGTCGTTGACCGGGAAACTGGACCCGGTCGTGGGGCCGATACGCGTGGTGCGGGCAGAGTTCGTGTACCAGGCCGGGAAGCCGTCGGTGCAGTGGCCCGCGGTCAGGAAGTAGTAGGTGGTCCCGCTGCGGACGTTGAAGCCCGCGGAGCAGCGCCAGCTGGGGGCATAGATGGCGTCGCCGCCGGAGAGCAGCTTGGAGAAGGTGCCGGGCGTGCGCTCGACGCGGATGGCACCCGCGTTTGTCCCGGCTTCCCGCTTGATCTTGGTGATCTCGGCGCGGGAGACGGTGCTGTCGGCTGTGACGACGAGGGTGTTCGTCGCCTTGTCGACGTGCCAGGCCGTGCCCGCAACGTCGGCCTCCAGGACCGCGCCACTGGCGGAGGTGAGTTGGCCCGCACTGTACGTACCGGCTTCACCGGCACTGGCTGTCGGTACGGCGAGAGCGGCTACGGCGACGAAGCCGGCTGCCATGGCGATCACTCTGGATCGTCTCGCTATACCGCTGAGGGGGGTGGTGCGCTTGATCCTCACTTGTCGTTCCTCCCGAGGGGAATCGGGGACCCGCGGTGGGGTGACCGGGTCCGTGAGGCGCAGCCAGTGACATGTCCGCGTTCCGGACAGGTTGTGCCCCTGACAAGCGCTGTTCGGGAGTATTCGGGGAGCCAACTGCCCGCGCAAGGGCGCCTTTCAGCCGCCCGCGCGCACACGGCTTCCGGCCCCGTCAGCCGTGGGACTCACAGGGCTGACGGGGCTGAGCGACACGCTTTCCTGCGGTGGGACGGGTCAGCGGTCGATGCGGTTCCGCTCACCCGCCGGGACGGCGATCGACAGGGTGTTGCCCGGCGGCGGGAAGGGGCAGATGAAGTGATCGGCGAAGGCGCAGGGCGGCAGTAGCGCGCGGTTGAAGTCGACGGTCATCGTGCCGTCGGCGGCCGGTGCGGCGGGGCGCAGGAAACGGAAGTGGTAGCTGCTGACATCGCTGGTCCCGTCGGCGAAGACCGCCCAGAGCGAGCCGTCGTTCTCGATCGCGACCTGGAGCGTGTGCTCGTTCCTCTCGACCCCCTCGTTCCCCTCGACCCCCTCGACCCCCTCGACATCGAAGGCGATCTCGCCGGCCAGACCGAGCCCCCGCGCGCGCCCGTCAGCGTTCTCCACCTGGATGGTGGTGCGCCCCTCGTCGTACGGGCGGAAGCGCCCCGGCAGCGCCCATTTCTCGTCGTACGGCCCCGCCTCGATGCCGGCGAACGCACGCCGCGCGGGCGACTGCGGGTCGAAGACGCGGACGGCCCACAGTCCTTCGCGGCGCAGCACGACGAGTCGCTGCTCACCGGCCAGGACGCGGGACTCGTCGATGGGCCCGGTGTCCGCGGTCAGCCTGATCTCGCCGGTCAGGGGCTTGCCGTCGACGGTGATCCGGTCCTCGGTCCCGGCCGCCAGGACCACCTCGTCGCCGTCCTCGGCCCACTGCCCGGCCACGGCCGGAATTCGCCCCTCCGGGTGGTCGGAGAGCCAGTGGGTGCCGGTGAGCGAGAGCGGGCCGTACGGCGCCCGGACCGTCTCGGTGCGCTGCTCGTGCCAGATCTGCCAGTCCTGCTGCGGGTCTGTCCTCATGCGGTCAACCTTTCACACCCGCTGTACGGGCACGGGGATCCCGCAGCGGCGCGACCACGACGAGGGCCGGCTTGTCGTGACCGACGAAGCGATCTGTCGATGTATCGCGTATCCCGGCACCGTCCCGCAAGTGTCCCGCAGGTGTCCCGCCGCTGGGTCGACACATCGATGAGGAGGCCCCCCGCCCCCGCTCACCGAGTTCAGGCCGGCGCCCCTCCTGAACAGGGAACGGGGTGGTGCGGGTGGCTCCGGTCCCGCCGCCGATCTCTACGGCAGGACCGGAACTGAGCAGGCGTCAGCAGCCGTCGCAGGGGCAGCAGCAGTCGCAGCCGCAGCCGGGACAGTCGCAGTCGCGGCAGCAGCCCTCGCGCTTCTTGCGCGACCAGGGGCCTTCGTACTCCCCGGCACAGCACATCTGGCACGTGCAGCACAGCCCGATCGCGACCGCGCAGCCCGCCCAGAACCCGCGCTTGCCGGGCTTCGGCGGCTCGTGCCGGAAGCCGGGCGGCGGCCCGCCGGGGCCACCGGGCACGCCGGGATCGCCACCGCCGTAGGGACTCCCGCCGTAGGGATTCCCGCCTTGGGGATCCCCGCCGTAGGGGTTGCCCCCGTGGGGATTGCTCGTGCCGTACGGGCCCACGCCGTTCCCGGACCCGGCCGGCGGCGTCCCGTACGCCTGGCCCTGGACCTGGACCTGGCCCTGGTGTCCGCAGCTCGTCGTTCCGAACGCCCGGTCCACCGACTGCCGCAACTCGTGGGCCAGCAGCACATGCGCCAGCTTGTCGTCCACGAAGTGCGCGTCGCGCAGTGCCAGCCGTACGCCGCGCAGCGCGTCCTCGCACAGCCGCCGCGCCTCGGTGCGGTCGGCGCCGGTCGCGGTCAGCGGATTCCAGGCACCCGACGCGGCGTCAGTTTCCTGGTCCTCCACGGCATCCAGCAGATGCGCGAGCCGGCCGAAGAGCCGACCGGCCTCGGCCAGCGGCGCCGCGTTCTGCGGCCTGCCCGCCAGTACCGCGGTGTGCGCGAACGCCGCCGCGGTCGCGGTCTCGGTCGGCTCGGTGACGGTCAACAGCGAGGTACCTGGGCCCGCCAGCGCCTCGATCGCGCCCTGCCGGTCGACCGCGTCGACCAGCACAGCCGTGTCGAAGCCCAGCGAGGCGCCGGTACGCGCCCCCGCCCTGTCCCATCCCGCGGCGACCCGGCGCGCCGCCGCGGCCACCGGCCTGCGGGCCAACACTCCGTCCCGGTCGGCGACGTGGTCCCGGACCTTCGCGGAGGCGAGCACCAGGGAGACGGCGGCCGCGAGTCTGGCCCCCTCCCCCTGGGCGACGGGCGCGGTGCGCATGGCGCGCATTGGACAGGGGCCCGCGGTGCGCCGCCATCCCGTGCTGCGCTCGGACTGAGCCTCCGTCAGAACCGAGACGATCAGGCCGTCGTAGTTGGTGACGACCCTGGCGAGCTGGCCGTGGTCATTGCGAAGTGACAGGCAGAGGCCGCACAGATGGGCCATCCACTCGGTTTTGAGTCCCTCGGAGAGCCGATGGCTGCAGGGCCTGACGATTCCGAACAAGGCGCTCCCCCGGGAGTCTTTCGACAGTGCGGCCCGCATCGTACCGAGGCGATCCGTTCACCCGTACGACCCGTTCGTCACCCATGTGGCCCGACCATCGTATTTATCACTCTGTCAGCAGCCTTACACGGCAACAACCTTGACGAATCAACACAAGTTCTGCACCAGTACCGTCACGAATCCCCTGCGCGCCGACTATTCACTTGGCGCGTAATCCGCATGATGGACGACCATAGGGAAAGCGGAACACAGACTGACCGCGGTGAAAGGAGGCGTCCCATGGGATCGGTTCGCAAGGCCAGTGCCTGGCTCGGACTCGTCGAGGACAACGACGACGACCGCTACTACGACGACGAGTACGCCGAGAAGAGCGAGACAGCCAACCCCTGGGTCACGGACCCGCGGGTCCAGGTGGCCTCCGAGAAGGCCGAGGACCACGGCCGCAGGATCGCCACGGTCACCCCGGACAGCTTCCGGGACGCGCGCGGCATCGGTGAGCTCTTCCGGGACGGCGTCCCCGTCATCGTGAACCTCACGTCCATGGAGCCCGGCGACGCCAAGCGCGTTGTGGACTTCGCCGCCGGACTGACCTTCGGCCTGCGCGGCTCGATCGAGCGCGTGGCCACCCGGGTCTTCCTCCTGAGCCCCGCCAACACGATGGTCGTCAGCGGCGAGGCCGCGAGCCGTTCCACCGACGGCTTCTTCAACCAGAGCTGAGCAGGGCGCTCGCCGAGCGCAATCCGACCGGGTGTCCACGCATCTCCGTGGTCATGTCCTACCGGAAGGCGTCCAGGCCGGTGAGCGCCTTGCCCAGCACCAGCTGATGCATCTCGACGGTGCCCTCATAGGTGAGTACCGATTCGAGGTTCGTCGCGTGCCGCATCACCGGGTACTCCAGAGAGATGCCGTTGGCGCCCAGGATCGTCCTGCTCGTACGGCAGATCTCGATCGCCTCTCGCACATTGTTGAGCTTGCCGAAGCTGACCTGCTCGGGCCGGAGCCTCCCCGCGTCCATCCGCTGCCCCAGGTGGTGGGCGAGCAGGATGCCCTTGTGCAGCTCGACCGCCATGTCGGCGAGCTTGGCCTGGGTGAGCTGGAAGCCGCCGATCGGCTTGCCGAACTGCTCGCGGGTCTTCGAGTAGTCGAGCGCCGATTCGAAGCTGGCACGGGCCGCGCCCATGGCGCCCCACACGATTCCGTACCGCGCGTGGCTCAGACAGCTGAGCGGACCCTTGAGCCCGGTGACCTCGGGAAGCACGGCGTCGGCGGGCAGCCGTACCTCGTCGAGGACCAGCTCGCTGGTGACCGAGGCGCGCAGCGACCACTTGTGCTTGATCTCGGGGGCGGCGAAGCCGGGGGTGTCGGTCGGGACGAGGAAGCCCCGGATGCCGCTGCCCGCGCCTGCGCCGCCCTCGTCGGTCTGCGCCCAGACGACGGCGACGCCCGCCACCGAGCCGTTGGTGATCCACATCTTGCGGCCGGTCAGCACCCAGTCGGCGCCGTCCTTCTTCGCGTACGTACGCAGGCCCGCCGGGTCGGAGCCGTGATCGGGCTCGGTCAGGCCGAAGCAGCCGATGATCTCGCCCGCCGCCATGCCGGGCAGCCAGCGCTGCTTCTGCTCCTCGGAACCGAAGCGGTGGATCGCGTACATGGCGAGCGATCCCTGTACGGACACCAGCGAGCGGATGCCGGAGTCGGCGGCCTCCAGCTCCAGACAGGCCAGGCCGTACTGGACGTTGCTGGCGCCCGCGCAGCCGTAACCCTGGAGGGACATGCCGAGCGCGCCGATCGAGCCGAGTTCACGGGCGAGGTCACGGATGCCGGGGAGCTCGCCGCGCTCGTACCAGTCGGCGATGTGCGGCAGGACGCGGTCGGCGGCCCAGGCGCGTACGACTCCGCGGATCGCGAGGTCTTCGGGGGCGAGCAGATCGTCGATGCCGAGCGGGTCGCCCGGGTCGAACGGCGGGACCTTCGCAGGGGAAGCGGGGGGAGTTGCGGACATGACTGGCCCTCCGGCGGCTCACGGACTGCGTAAAACTAGCAGTGTTAGTTACGGCTTTCCGCCGACGTTACGGGTCACACCACGGCCCGTCCAGACCCGGCCCGCTCCGCAGGCTCCCGGCACGCCGGGACTTGCGCCAGGGGAGCCCGGTCCACGGCATCGGCCGTTTCCGGCTCCCGCGCACTGCACTCCATCAGACGCGGCAGCCTGAGCGCGGCCAGCGCGCCGAGCAGCAGCAGACCCGCGCTCACGAAAAGCGTCACATGCAGGCCGTGCACAAAGGAATGGCGCGCGGCGGAGCGCAGCGCGTCACCGGCGGGGCCGCCGAGCCGGGACGCCACCTGGTACGCCTCGCCGAGCGAGTGGGCCGCGGCGGAGCTGTCCGCCCGTGGGACTCCGGGGACCGCGGCGAGGCCCGGCGCGTAGGCGGCGTTCATGACGCTGCCGAGCAGGGCGATGCCGATGCCCGCGCCGAGCTGGTAGGAGGTCTCGCCGATGGCGGCCGCGCCGCCCGCGCGCTCGGCCGGGGCCTCGCTGAGCATCGACTCGTACGAGCCGAACAACGTGGTCTGGAGCCCGAAGCCGAGCAGTATGAACCCCATGGCCAGCAGCCAGGGCCGGTCGTGCTGTCCCATCAGGGTCAGGACAAGAACGGCGGCGGCGGTGAGCGTGAATCCGAGCGAGACCATCGCGCGCGGGCCGATGCGCTGCAGGGTGTACGAGCCGGTGGCGCCCGCCGCCATCGCGGCGAAGGTGAGGGGCAGCAGTCGCAACCCGGTCTCCACGGGACTCAGGCCGAGCACCAACTGGATGTACTGGACGGCGACCAGCTCCAGGCCGACCAGCGCCAGCATCGCGAGGACGATGCAGCCCACGGCGGTGGAAAAGGCGGGCCTGGCGAACATCCGCACATCGATCAGCGGGTGCTTCCTGCGCTTCTGCCGCCGTACGAACAGGATCAGCAGCGCGGAGCCTATGAGCAGCGGCAGCAGCGTCCGGCCGTCGATGATGTCCGCGCCGCCGCCCGCCCGCTTCACGCCGAGCACCACACCGAGCACACCGGCCGCCGCCATCAGCGCGCCGAGCACGTCCCAGGGGCCCTGGTCGCCGCCTCGGGACTCGGGCAGCAGCCAGCGGCCGACCGGCAGGATCAGAGCCATCAGCGGGATGTTGATCAGGAAGACCGAGCCCCACCAGAAGTGCTGGACGAGGAAGCCGCCGAGCACGGGCCCGGTGGCGGCGCCGACGGCCGCGACCGCCGTCCACAGGCCGATGGCGACGGCGCGCTCGCGCCGGTCGGGGAAGACCTGGCGGAGGATCGACAGCGTCGCGGGCATGATCATCGCGCCGCCGACGCCGAGCAGGGCGCGGGCCGCGATCAGGACGTGCGGGGTGTCGGCGAAGGCGGCGAGGGCGGAGGCCACGCCGAAGAGGCCGTAACCGATCAGCAGGATGCGGCGTCTTCCGACGCGGTCGCCGAGAGTGCCGAAGAGGATCAGGAGGGAGGCGCAGACCAGCGGATAGGCATCGACGATCCAGAGCAGCTCCATGCCGCCGGGGCGCAGGTCCTCGGTGACGGCGGGTACCGCGATGTGCAGGATGGTGGCGTCGAGGGCGACGAGCAGCAGGCTGACGCACAGGACGCCGAGGACGACCCAGCGGTTGCCGGCGGCGGGCAGGCCCGGAGCACGTCGGGTGGCGCCCGCAGACCGTTGAGTTCCGGCCGTGGTCGTCCCTGACATGTACGTACCTCCCAGTGGAATCCCTCGCGCTCGGCGGACCGGCGGGAACGGTGTCCCGCGGGGGCCCGGCATCGACGGGCGAGTGAGCCGTCAGAGTACGCGAGATCACGCCCGTGCCGCGTGTCCCAGCTCTCACCTCTGCGAACGGCCCGGTGTGGCGTACGCCACGCTCCCGGGCGGCCAGATGATCTTGCAGCGCCGATGTCGGCCACATGTGGGGGCGGGAAATTCCATGTCGATTCCCGGTGAACCGAATTCATCGACACACAATCAGCCTTGCGTACGAACCTCCGAATGAATAGGCCGCAAGGTCATCCGGTATTCGGGATTGGCCGGGAATAACCCTGCCGATGAGACACACCCCACATCACATCGTCATCACAAAACAGCCGGGTGGGCCGGGCTTGCCACTCACTCGCTGTAACGTCGATTGAGTGCGTACCGACCGAATCTTTGCCCGGCTGGACCGGGAGCCGGAGCCGCCGAAGACAGAGATCCCCGGGATGAGCGTTACCCGAACGGTCCTCTTCGGTTCGACGTTGGCGTTCTACATCGCCATCGTCTGGGCTGTGCTGATCGTGTCCTGGCTGGTGACCCTCGACTGGAAGGTCATGCTGTTCCGACCGTACGAGCAGTGGCCGGAGCTGCACGCCTTCCTGGACTACTTCGTGGTCCTCGGGCAGCGCGGCCCCACGGCCGTGATGGTCGCGGCCTGGCTCGGCTGGCGCTCCTGGCGCCAGCACACGCTGCGGCCGCTGCTGACTCTGGGCGCGTCCATCCTGCTGCTGAATGTGACGGTCGGCGCGGTCAAGCTCGGCCTCGGCCGCCTCGGGCCGCACTACGCGACCGAGATCGGCTCCGCCGAGATGTTCGCCGGCGGCGATATATTTCCCTCAGGACACACCGCCAACGCGGTGGTGACCTGGGGCATCCTGGCCTACCTGGCCACCACTCCGCGGGCCAGGCGCTGGCTGTCCGTGCTGTCCGCCGTGGTGGCCCTCGGAGTCGGCGCGACCACGGTCTATCTGGGCACCCACTGGCTGAGCGATGTACTGCTCGGCTGGGCCGCGGGGCTGCTGATCCTGCTGGCCCTGCCCTGGTTCGAGCCGATGATCGGCCGCACCGAGGCGTGGATCTTCCGGGTGCGCGAGGTCTGGCGGGCCCGCCGCAGGCTCACCGCCGTGCTGCCCGCACCTGCGGGCGGCCCCGCGGTGCCCTCGCTCTTCCCGCAGCGACTCCCGTCGGGCGCCGAGCCGCCCCACCGTGAACCGGTGGGCGCAGGCAGGTCCCCGGGGGCCAGGGCGTCCGTACACCTCAGCCAGCGGGCGTACACGGTCCGCTCCGAGCGTCCCTCCGTCACACCGGCGGGCAGCCGCCGGCCGCCGCACGCGGACCGTACGGGCACCACGGCGCGGGGCGGCACAGCCGCACGCCCCGTGACCGGCGGCTGACCCCGGGACGCCTTGTCCGGGGAGCCGCTCAGCCCTGCCAGCAGCGGGTGACGGTCTCCCCGTCGACCTCGAAGTTGAGCCGGCCCGTCAGGTACTCCATCGTGATGATCGTGCCCGGCGGCAGCGCCCTGATACTGCTCCAGCCCCGCTCGCGGGCCAGTCGTTCCGCACGGGTGGCGTCGAGGCCGACGTACGCCTCGGGAGCGTCGTCGGGCTGCGCTGCTGGAGTCGGTATAGGTGCCATGTGGCTCACCGTAGGCGGCCTCGGACGGCGACGGAAGTCCGGGGCCGATCCGTGCCCACCACCCCTCAGGTACCTCGACGGTCACGCTTATGTCACAGGATGACGACAAGCGTTTGGCATGAACGCCTTCACCCGAAAGGGCAGTTCCTTAGTCGCGGAAGGTGAATTGCGTGCCCCTTGAACGATCACGGAAATGCCCGACCGCAATTCACCCCGGCCCCCCGGCGCGCGGTCGTTGACTTTCCGGCCACGGGTGCCACGACGAAATCTGACGGGCCGTAGCCAATTCACGGTTTCCGCACAGAATCCGCACCGGCCCGAGTGAGTCGTGACACCTTCGCACGCGTATCCGGCCGAGTACGCACCCTGTTGGATCCGGGGCGGACACGAGCATCATGTGTGTCCTGCCTGGTACCGACCACAAGAAGATCGGGCATCTCTACCTGATCACGTCGCTGCCCCGAGTACGCGGCCTTCCAGCGGCCACCCAGGTCACTTTGGCGCGCCTCGATCCAGAGAGCGCGTGAGGAGATCACGGGCCGACCGGATCCGTTCCGTGAGCTCCGGCGGCGAGACCACGTCGAAGTCGAAGCCCATCAGCATGATGTGAATGATCAGCACATCGAGGCCGGCCGCCCCGGTGCGCAGCAGACAGCTGTGCTCGTCAACCGCTTCCAGTACCCCTGCACTGGGCGAGACGACCTGTGCGGCCTTCTCCAGGGGTACCCGCAGCCGGACCACGGCCGTCACCGCGTACGCCCCGTTGGACACCCCCTCGGAGACGTACGCCGCGAGGTCTTCGGCCGGGGGATCGCGGGGCACGAAGCGCGGGCCGTGCGGGGGTGTCGGAGTGATCCGGTCCGCCCGGAACGTACGCCAGTCGGACCGGTCCAGGTCCCAGCCGACCAGGTACCAGCGGCGTTCGGTGCACACCAGGCGGTGCGGCTCGACGGTGCGGCGGCTGGCGGCGCCCGTGTGGTCGCGGTAGTCGAAGCGCAGCCGCTCGCTGTCGCGGCAGGCGTTGGCGAGCTCGGTGAGCACCGAGGCGTCGACGGTCGAGGCCTGCGGGCCGCGCAGCATGGGGACGGTGAAGGCGTTGAGCGCGCCGACCCGCCGTCTCAGCCGGTGCGGCAGGACCTGTTCGAGCTTGGCCAGGGCGCGTACGGAGGTCTCGCCGATGCCCTCGATGCCGTTGCCTGCCGCGGTGCGCAGGCCGACGGCGACGGCCACTGCCTCCTCGTCGTCGAGCAGCAGCGGCGGCAGCTCGGCCCCTGCTCCGAGCTGGTAGCCGCCGCCCGTGCCGGGGCTGGCGTTGACCGGGTAGCCGAGTTCGCGCAACCGGTCCACGTCGCGCCGCACGGTGCGCGGGGTGACGCCGAGGCGGTCGGCCAGGGCCGGTCCCGACCATTCGCGGTGGGCCTGGAGCAACGAGAGCAGGCGCAGCAGACGTGCCGAAGTCTCCAACATGCGGCCGAGTCTGCCAGCGCTTGCGGACAGGTACGGTCCGCAAGCGGGAGGCGAGTGCCCCTATGACTACGTTGTCGGCTACTTGGCGTTGTCGAGACGGATGCTGAGGTCGTTGTCGACGGTGAAGTACGGGTAGGCCGTGGTGGGCCGGGAAACGCCGGCGCCCTCGACGGGCAGCACCGGGTAGCGGAAGATGCCCTTCTTCTCCCAGATGTCGTCCAGGATCCGGCCGATCCGCACCCCGGCGGCGCCGTGGGGGCCCGTCGGGCACAGCCACAGGTCCCACAGCCGCTGCTCGTCCCCGCGCCCCTCGGCCAGTGGCCCGTACGGCAGGGTGAAGGTGAACGCGCCGTCGCCGGTGCCCGCCACCGGTACCCGGTGCACGAGGTCCTTGTTGCCGCGCAGCCTGGCCTCGACGACCGCGCCCGTGGCGAGCCCGATCCCGTACAGCCTGCCCTCCGCCGTCATCCCGCTCTGCCCGCTCTGCCCGACGGTGAGCGCGCCCGACTCCGCGTGCGGTGCGCGCAGCCAGCAGCGCACCGCGAGGCTGCCGTCGGCGGTCGGGTACGGGATGCGCACGACGACCTGGGTGCGATCGGTCTCGGGGGCGCGGTCCACGAGCGAGCGCAGGTCCCTGAGGCCGGGCTCGACACGCTGCTCGGCCGCGCCGTCCCCCAGCGTGGTGAAGGCGTCCCAGCGGCCCTCGGCCAGCTCGACGGTGCTGGGCAGCACGGCCCGCAGCCGGCCCTCCTCCCCCGACGGGGTGAGCGGCAGCCGCATCTCGGCCGCCGCGCCCTTGCCGCCGCGGCGGCGCAGCACCAGGGCCGCGCCGAGCGAGGGTTCACCCGCCATGTCGAAGGTGAGGCCGCCCGCGGAGTCCGCGATGCAGTCGGCGCGCGGCGGCCAGGTGCGGGTCGAGGTGCTGGTCATGCGGTCTGCCCTTTCCGGAGCACGGAGGCGGCCTTGTGGCGGAGGGAGTACGCAGCGTCGAGCACCGCTCCCCGGGCAAGGTGCAGCGCATCGTGCGTCCGGCTGCGTGAGCGGCCGTTCGCGCCCTGGGTGACCAGCTCGGTGAACAGCGCCTCGTAGCGTTCGGCGATGAGGGCCGGGTCGAAGCGGGCCGAGCTCGCCAGCGCCGCGGCGCCCATGGTGCGCCGCAGCTCATCGTCGTTGATCAGGCCGATGAGCGCATCGGCCATCGCGCCGGAGTCGCCGGTGGGCACCAGCCGGCCGTCCACGCCATCGGTGATGATCTCGCCGGGTCCGTGCGGGCAGTCGGTGGACACGACAGGTACGCCGCAGCGCATCGCCTCGACGATGGTCATGCCGAAGGACTCCGTGCTCGATGTGACCGCGGCGATCGACCCCTTGACCCATTCGGGCTCTATGGGGTTGGCGGACCCCATCAGGAAGACGTGGTTGTAGAGACCGAGCTCATTGATGAGGGCGTGCAGCGCGCTCTTCTCGTTGCCGCCCGCGTCGCCACTGCCGTAGATGCGCAGGTGCCAGTCGGGGCGGGCGGAGACCACCTTCATGAAGGCCTCGATCAGCAGGTCGTAGCGCTTGACCTTGGTGAGGCGGCCGGCCGCGACGATCCAATTGCCGCTGCCGTCGGCCGGGGCGACGGCAGCCGCGGGCACACTGTTGGGCACGGCCTCGATGCGGACGCCGGGCAGCTTGAGGCGGGTGCGGTAGGCGCGGGCGTCGGCCTCCGTGACGGTGGTGACGGCGTCGAGGAGGGCGTAGCGGTGGCTCAGTTCGCGGCGCAGGCGGTAGCCGTGTCCGTCGAGGGTGAGGTGCTCCTGGCCGACGCGCACCGGACCGCGCCTGGTCTGGCGGGCGATGTGCACATTGAGCCCGGGGCGGGTGCCGACGACGACATCCGCCTGCATGGACTTCAGGTGCGCGGCGATCCGGGTGTCGGTGAGGCGGCTGTACTGCTTGTGCCGGCCGTCGCCGTGCGCGAAGACCTTGGCGGGGATGGCGAACCGCGGGTCGTCGCCGTCGAAGCCGGGGCTCTTCTTCCGCAGGTCCACGAGGTGGCCGAGACGTACGCCGACGGGGGCGCCCAGCGCCGGTTCGTCGCGGTGCCGGAAGACCGAGACGATCTCGACGTCGTGCCGCTCGGCCAGCACCTGGGCAAGGTTGAAGGTGGCGCGGATCGTGCCGCCTACGCCGTACGCGTTGTGGAGCAGAAAAGAGATGTGCATACGCTGACGAGTCCCCCTGATCGTCCGCAGACCTTGGCCAGGGGTCCACTTGCTTTCAGGATTGGACTGTACTTGGCACTTTCGGGTTGTTTTCGGGTTGTTTTGGATGCTCTCCGAATCGTTCCTGAACGGTTGTCGCATTGATAACCCGCGCGAGCAACCTTTTAGCTGCTTTACGCATCAGGGCCGATACGGCAGCTGCGGAACGGTGAAGCAGTTCTTGTTCATGTCGCCGCCCTGGGTGATCCAGCCCTCCCCGTCCTTCCAGCGGGCGACCGAGAGACAGGTACGCCTCGAAGCCGGCGGCTCCGCCCGGTGCTCGTAACCGACCGGGAGCAGCAGACCGCGCGCGGTGTACGGCTCGGCCCGGTTCAGATACGCCTCGACGCACGCGCGCGTGAGCCGCGCGCCGCACGACTTCGCCGCGTCCGTGAACCACATCGCGGCGGCCCAGCCCTCCAGCTGCCACTGGGAGAGCGACCGGCCCTTCATCGCCCCGCGAAACTCCCGGACGGCCGGATGGCTCTTGTCCTCGGCGTTGCGACTGGCTCCGGTCGCCCACAGGGCGTTGCGGCAGCGGGGTGCGTCCTTGAAGTCCTGCGGGACCGTGGCCGACCAGTTCTGCACGTTGGTGACCTTCGCGGTGACCTTCGCGCCCACCGCGTCCATCGCCTCGCACAACTGGGCGTTGCCGTGCGTGTCCATCGCGTCGAAGACCAGGTCGACCCCGCGGTCCTTCAGATCCGCCGCCACCGCACGGAAGTTGGGCAGCGCGAAATCCACCTGTTCGGTGACGACCCGGTAGCCCTCGGCCTTCAGCCCCTGGGTGACCAGCCGGGCGTACGCCGCCGAGGCCGCCTGGTTGTACGCGACCACGGCGGCCGTGCGCGCGCCATGCTCCCGCTTGAAGTAGCGGTAGACCTCGGTGCCGCCGTAGAGGGTGCCGTTCCAGCCGGGCTCGGAGCCGGTGCGCGGGGCGAGGCTGCCGTAGATCCCGTACAGGTGGGGATAGGTGTCGTACGCGGAACCGATCGGCTGGCCGCCGATGTCGGGGACGCCCGCCCTGGCCACCCGGGGTGCGCCCGCGTACTGCAGCGCGGTCGTCGCGACCAGCGCGAAGACCTTCCGCTCGTCGATCAGCTTGTGCACGCAGTCGTTGTTGCCGAAACCGCTGCCGCCGTCGTCACAGGTGAACACCTCGACCTTGCGCCCGCCGACCCCTCCCCGGGCGTTGAGCGTCTCGAAGTAGGCCTTCGCGCCGTCCCTGGGGCCGGTGAAGGCCGCGCCGCCGACGGGACTGGTGGCGCTGGTGATGATGCCGATCCGTATCGCATCGGCGGTACGGGCGGGCGGCGGCGCGCTGCCGCGCTGCTCGAAGTCGCTCTCGGGCAGGCGGCTGCCGCAGGCGGCGCTCAGCAGGAGCAGCGCCGCGAGCAGCGACCGTTCAGCAGCCCGGCGCGGACGCATTGCCGCTGAGCTGGACCAGCGCGCACAGAGTCTTGACGGAGACCTTCCACACCTCGTCCTGGTGGACCGATGTGCCCTTGCTGTCGGGCAGTGCAGGCTTCCCGCCGACGAGCAGGTCGTACGTCACATCCGCCTCGGTGGCCGAGGTGAACTTCACGTCGGTTACCTTCGCCGAGGACTTCGCGGCGTTCGGGTCGTTGCCGAAGGCGGAGATCAGCATCCGCATCGAATCGCCGTTCTGCAGCACCTTCACCTTGTCGTCCGTCGACGCCTTCGGGTCGAAGAACGTCGCCCAGTTCTTCCCGATCTCCGCCTCGGCCGCCGCGGGGTCGGCCGGCGCATCCTTCTCCGGGGGCGCCGCGGGGGTGCTGCTCGGGGCCGGGGCGGGCGGCGGCGTCCCGGAGGGGCTGACGTCGTCCGAGCATCCTGCGGCGGCCGGTAGGAGAATCAGCACTGCGGCGGCCGCCCACGCCGCAGTACGAGGGTGTCTGCCGAGGACCATCTGGCTCACCACCGAGTGTCCGATCGGACCGTTCGGTCCGATGCTTCCAGGGTCTGACGCTTCAGGGCATAGTGCAAGGAATCGTCCGTCATGGACAGACCTGTGCAGTTCCATTAAGTACCCAGGAGGGTCACGATGCAGCGGACGCGACCGCACGACAGGGCGCCGCGCCCCGTCTTCTGGGCCGGTCTGACGGCCCTGACCTGCGGCGCGGTGCTCTGCGTGATCGGCTGGTACGGGATCTCGGGCGAGCGCTTCGCCGAGCGGCAGCTCCCGTACCTCGCCTCCTGCACGGTGCCCGGGGCGGCGCTGATCATCGCCGGCGCCGTGCTCGTCGCCCGTGGCGACGCGCGTACGTGGCCGCCGCGCGCGGAAGAGCCCTACGACCCGGCGGGCGACGAGGACCCGGCGGACCTTCCCGCGCCGCCGTCCGCCGAGGGGCCGCCGCTCCGGGTGCCCGGCGGGACACTGCTGCACCGGCCCGACTGCCCACTCGTGACCGGCAAACCGGGCGCGAGACCGGCGGGCGACGCCTCCGGTCTACTCCCCTGCCCCGTCTGCGAACCCCCCGGCGCGACCCCCTCCGCCCCTGCGGTCGAGGCCTGACCGGTGGCGTCGCTGACGTACGAACTCACCCTGGCGGGGCTCGCCGTCGGCAGCGCCGCCGCCCTCACCGGCGTCGGACTGATCGTCACATACCGGGCCACGGGCGTGCTGAACCTCGCGCACGGCGCGATCGCCATGGTGTGCGCCTATCTGCTGCGTCAGCTGGTCGTGGAGTGGGGCTGGCCGCTGCCGCTCGCCGCCGCAGTCACCCTGCTGCTGGTCGCGCCGGGCATCGGGCTGCTGCTCGACCGTGGGGTGTTCCGGCCCCTGGCGGTCATCGGCAGCGACCCCGCGCAGACCCTGGTCGCGTCGATCGGCGTCTTCGTGCTCCTCGTCGGGGGCGCGGCGCTGGTATGGGGAGCGGGGGCCCGCCCGGACGCGCCGGTACTGCTCGGGGACGCCCCCTGGGGGCAGTTGGCGACCGCCGTGGTGCTGGTGGTGCTGGTGGGAGCGGTGACCCGGTGGACCCGGTTCGGCCGCGAGCTGCGGGCCGTTGTCGACAACCGTCCGCTGGCGGTGCTGGGCGGGATCGACGCGGACCGGGTGGCGGCGGCCGGCTGGGCGTTCGGCTCGTTCACGGCGGGGCTGACGGGCGTGCTGCTCGCGCCGGTCGTACGCCTCGATCCCTACGGGCTGCCGCTGCTGGTCGTCGAGGTGATCGCGGTGGCGGTGGTCGCCAGGATGCGCAGCCTGCCGGTGGCCGTAGCCTGCGCGCTCGCCGTCGGCGTCGCCCAGGCCCAGTTGACGCGGGTGCACCCGTCGGGCTGGTCCGAGCCCCTGCTCCAGGCCGTCGGCGCGAACCTCTTCGTGGTGGCCCTGCTGGTCGCGGCCCTGGTACTGCCCGGCGCGGACACCCGCGGCTCCCTCCCGCGTACGTCCGCACCCGCACTCCCCCCGGCGCCGCCGGCCGCGTGGCTGGTGGCCGGGGTGCTCTTCCTGCTCCCCCTCGGCTTCGCGGGCTCCGACCTCCAGACGTCCGTCCAGGTCCCCGCCCTGGCGGTCGTCCTGCTCTCCCTGGTCGTGGTGACGGGGCGCGGTGGCCAGATCTCACTGGGCCAGGCCGCGTACGCGGGTCTTGGCGCCCTGTTCACCGCGCTCCTGTCGGCCGGCCGCTTCCCCGGCCTGCCCGAACTGCCCGAACTGCCCTCCCTCCTCGTCGCGGTGGCCCTTGTGGCTCCGCTCGGCGTCCTCACCGGGTGGCCCGCGATCGGCCGCCGTGGACTGGCCCTGGCCCTGACCACCCTGGCGTTCGGTGTCGCGGTGAGCCGGTTCGTCTTCGCGCAGCCGTACGCGACGTCCGGGCTCGTCCTGGGCCGCCCTGCGGGCTTCGCGGGTGACCGCGCGTACTACCTCCTGGAACTGGCCCTGCTGGCCTGCGCCCTGCTCTCCGTGGCCACGCTGCGCCGCGGCCGTACGGGCAGGGCGCTGGCGGCGATGCGGGACCACGAGACGGCCGCGGCGGCTGCGGGTGTCCCCGTCCCCGCCCTGAAACTCCTGGCGTTCGTCATGGGTGCGGCCCTGGCCGCCCTGGGCGGCGGCATGCTCGGCATGGGGCTGCGCGCGTTCGACCCGGCGGCGTTCGACCCGGTGCGCGCCCTGCTGTGGTTCGCGGCGGTGGTCGTCCTGGGCGCCGGCAACCTCCTCGGCGCCTGCGCGGGCGCGGCTCTGCTGGTGGGCCTGGACGCGGGGGCGCGGGGCGGAGCGGCCGCCGCGGTAATCGGCGTCCTGGCGGTCCTCGCCGGCCGATGGCCCGACGCCCCGCACCGGGCCCTGCGGTGGCTGCGCCCGGCCGCACCGGAGCCGCGTGCGGGGCTGGTGCGCCGAGTGCGGCCGGCCCGCGCCGCGCCCCCGGCTCCGGCTCCGCAGCACCGGGCCGGCCCGATGCCCGGGCCGCCCCGGGCCGAGCGCCACCCGCCGGGGGCGGGGGCGGGGGCGGCCCTCGGCGCGGGAAGCCCGCCCCGCCCGGCATCCCGGTTCCCGCCCGCGGCCCGCCCCAGGGGCGGTGGGCGGCGCCTCCCGGCCCGCATCGGCCGGGCCGGCGGATCGGGCCCCCGGCCGCCCCTGCGTGCCTGGGGCATCCGGGTCGCCTACGGCGCCTTCACCGCGCTCGACGGGGTGGACCTCACCGTCACGCCGGGGCACGTCACCGGCCTCATCGGGGCCAACGGGGCTGGCAAGAGCACCCTCTTCCACTGCTTGTGCGGCACGCTCCGCCCGGACGCGGGGCGGGTCGAGCTGGACGGCGTGGACATCACTCGCAGACCCGCGCACGCCCGCACGCGCCTCGGCATCGCCAGGACCTTCCAGCAGCTCGCCGTGTTCCCCTCCCTCAGCGTCGAGGAGAACGTCAGGCTCGGCGCCGAGCAGGGCCACGCCCGCGACCCGGGCGCCGTCGAGCCCGTACTGCGGCTCCTGGACCTCGCCGGGCCCGTGCGCAGGCTCCCCGCCGCCGGTCTGCCCACCGGCACACTGCGGCGGGTCGAGCTGGGAAGGGCGCTCGCGGGCCAGCCGCACACCCTGCTCCTCGACGAGCCCGCCGCCGGCCTGGACACGGCGGAGACCGAGCAACTGGCCCGCGTGATGGGCGCCCTGGCCGCGGACGGCATGGCCGTCCTCGTCGTCGAGCACGACCTCGACCTGCTCGCGGGCATCGCCCACACCGTGCACACCATGACGGCGGGGAGCATCCGGCCATGAGTGTCGAGATCGAGCTGCGCCACGCGCGCGTGCGCTACGGGCCCCTGGAGGCCCTGCACGGAGTGGACCTGCCCGTACCGGCGGGCGGCGCGCTGACCGTACTCCTCGGACGCAACGGCGCCGGCCGTACGACCGCGCTGCGCGCACTGGCCGGGACCGTGCCGCTCACCGCGGGCCGGGTGGTGTGGCGCGGCACGGACGTCACCCGCATGCACGCCCACGACCGCGCCCGCCGCGGCCTGTGCTTCGTACCGGACAGGCACGCCGTGTACGCCACCCTCACCGTCGCCGAAAACCTGGAACTCGCTTCACCGGACCGGGACTTCGCCCCGGCGCTGACCGGCTACCCGGCGCTGCGCGCCCTGTTGCCCCGTCTCGCGGGCACCCTCTCCGGCGGCGAGCAGCGGATGCTCGCCGTCTCGCGCGCCCTGCTCACGCACGCGCGCGTGGTCCTCGTGGACGAGCCGACCCAGGGCATGTCGCCGCCCGTCGCCGCCCGTACGTACGAACTGCTCGCGGCGCTCGGCGGCCTCGGCGTGGCCGTCGTGGTCGCCGAACAGAGGATGCCGCCCGGCCTGCTCGGCCGGACGGCATCCCCGGTGATCGTGCATGAACTGCGACGCGGTTCCGTCGTATTCGGCGGAGAGGCGTCCGAACTGCGCGGTGGACCCAGCGGACCAAGTGGACTCAGGTGACGAGCCGCTGACCCGGCAGGATGAGGTCCGGATCGCCGCCGATGACGGCCCTGTTGGTGGCGTACAGCCGCTGCCAGCTGGTTCCGTGCGCGGCCGCGACGGTGCCCAGGGTGTCACCGCTCCGCACCGTGTAGTCGCCACGCTCACCGGAGCGCGTGGCACGCTCCGGCGTCCGGACCTGCGCAGGTGCCTGCTGGGCCTGCTGCGGCGTTCGGGCCTTCTGCGGTGTCCGGTCCCGCTGGGGCTTCACCGCCTTGGGCGCCGTGTTCGCCGTACCCGGTGCGCCCGCCGCGGCCGGCGCGCTGCCGTTCGCCCCGGCCCTCGCCGAGCAGCTGGGCCAGGCACCCCAGCCCTGCGCGCGCTGGACCTTGGTGGCGACTGCGATCTGCTGGCTCCTGCTCGCCCGGTCGGCGGTGGCCGCGTAGGCGCCTCCGCCGTACGCGCGCCAGGTGCTGCCGGAGAACTGCAGCCCGCCGGAGTAGCCGTTACCGGTGTTGATGTGCCAGTTGCCACCGCTCTCGCACCGGGCGATGCGGTCCCACACTCCGCTGTCCGCCGCGGCCGGCGGGCCGGTTGCGGCGAGCAGAGCCAGCGGCGCCACCACGGCGGCACCTACGAGCGCTGCTGTCTCACGACGTCGACTGCTGCGTATGGAACTGGAACGTGCGGTCATGGATTCCCTCTCGAAGCACCCGGGGTCCCCCTGGGCGGCGCGGCCCTCGGCGCGTTCGGCGCCTCCGGTCCGTGCCACCCCGCCCGCCGGAGTCGGTGCTCTCGATACTCGTGCCGTGCTGGCTGTGCGGCCGGCGGGCATTCCCGGGCGGTGCTCGATGCACACGGTCGAGGAATCTATGGAGCCCGCCGACCCATAACAACCACGTCGGTGTCGGTCCAGGCCAGTTGCCGTCTACCTCGGGTAACGGCGAGTTCGCGCCACCCACTTGATTGCCTGATTTCATCTTTTGTCGGCCCTGGATCCCGCCGGTCTATGACTCACGTCACCGCTTCGACTTCCGTGTACTACCCAGCCATTGACGTGGAGTGAAGGGTTCCGGCGGCTGTTTCACTCTCCGCGTCCGACGGTTCGATTCCGTTCCCTTCCGCGCGTGACCCCGGCCACAGATCACCCGTTGTTCAGTTGACGAGCCGGGAACCTCCCGGCACCCGCACCGAGTTCGAGGAGCCACCCGTGTCGCGCATGCTCGACGTCAGCGACGACGTACGCGCCGAGATCGGCAATGAAGAGGCCGAGCGGCTGCTCTCCGGCGGCAACGCCCCGGGCAGCTACGACTGCACCTCCTGCCGTACCCCGGGCGACTCAGATCAAGAACGCACCAGCACGGTGCTGTTCGTCGGCGACGAGACCGCGGTCCTCGCCTTCGCCCATGCCACCTGCATTCCCTCGCAGGTGGTCCAGGTCGCCGAGGAGCACCTGCAGGGCGCCGTACGCAGCATCACCGGCGGCGGCACCCAGAGCCCCGGCGGCGGCCCCACCGACCTCGCGTCGGACCAGGCCGTGCTCGGCATCACCAGCGGTCTCGTACTGATCAACCACCAGCTCCACCCGGCGCTGGTGGTCGAGCCGACGGGGCCCATCGCCCGCCCGGGATCCGTCGGCGGCACCGACGAGTTCCTGCCGCTCCTCACCGACCAGGGCTTCGAGCAGGTCGCCAACCTGGACCAGCCGCCCGCCGTGCTGCCCGGCTGGTCCGTCCTGCTCGCCGCCGGGCAGCTGCACGCCGTGCTCCAGCCGGGCGCGGACGGCGGCCCGGCCATCTCCTGGTGGCAGGCCCACCAGCCACTCCAGGTGACCGACGGCTGGCGCGCCGCGGCCAACAGGTCGCACACCGTGCTGGTCTTCGCCGCGCCCGTCGGCTCCATCGGTCAGCAGCCCCGCGAGGACCTGCTGCGCGACATGCTGGAGAAGGCCGCGGCCGGGGGCCTGCTGGTCGGCGCCGCGATGCCGCTGGCCGGCACCTGACGGGGCCGCACGGCTTCGCCGTGCTTCCACGCACCCCTGCCGAACAGCGAATTCGCGGCTCGGCCCGCATCCGAGAGGCGGTGGGGTCGTTGCCACGTATGTGCACTCATACGACCCCTCCCGCCATCAGTCGTACCCGAACCCCATCCCCGCGATGCGCCCTCCCTATCAAGCACCGCAGGCCGAGCAGTCGCACACCCCGATCTATGACGCCCTGTACTCGGAATACCTCAGGTCCTTCCGGACTCTGCCCGGAGATCGCAACGGCGAGGAGGACCTGGGGTTCACCGCCTTCGGCCCCAGGACACACCAGGGCCAGGGGACCGGCTCCGGCCAGCACGGCGGCTACGGGAGCTACTCCGGCCAGGGGATGAACAGCGGCTACACCAGTTCCTGGCACAGCAACAGCAATGGGCGGCAGCACACCGGAAATCACTTTCCGGCGGCGCTGCCGCCCGCTCCCCGAAGGGGATTTTGAGCCCTGGGACCCTTGCGAACCCCCACGAACTCGGGGCACCCGCAGAGGGCACCCCGAGTTGCTGCCTACTTGCGGCCGCGCTTCTCGCGCACCCGCACCGAGATGTGGATCGGGGTGCCCTCGAAGCCGAACTCCTCGCGCAGCCGACGCTCGACGAAGCGCCGGTAGCCCGCCTCAAGGAAGCCAGAGGCGAACAGCACGAACCGCGGCGGCTTGGCGCCCGCCTGCGTACCGAAGAGGATGCGGGGCTGCTTGCCGCCACGCACCGGGTGCGGGTGGGAGGCGACGATCTCGCCGAGGAAGGCGTTCAGCCTGCCCGTCGGGATCCGGGTCTCCCAGCCCGCCAGCGCCGTCTCGATCGCCGGTACCAGCTTCTCCATGTGCCGACCGGTCAGCGCCGAGACGTTCACCCGGGGCGCCCAGGCGATCTGCGCCAGCTCGGTCTCGATGTCGCGCTCAAGGTAGTAGCGACGGTCCTCGTCGAGGGTGTCCCACTTGTTGTACGCGATGACCATCGCGCGGCCCGCCTCGACGGCCATCGTGATGATCCGCTGGTCCTGCACCGTGATGGACTCGCTCGCGTCGATCAGTACGACCGCGACCTCGGCCTTCTCGACGGCGGCCGCGGTACGCAGCGAGGCGTAGTAGTCCGCGCCTTCCTGGAGGTGGACGCGGCGGCGGATGCCCGCCGTGTCGATGAACTTCCAGGTGATGCCGCCGAGCTCGATCAGCTCGTCGACCGGGTCACGGGTGGTACCCGCCTGCGCGTGGACGACAACGCGGTCCTCGTTCGCCACCCGATTCAGGAGCGAGGACTTGCCGACGTTCGGACGGCCGATGAGCGCGATGCGGCGGGGACCGCCGACGGTCAGACCGAAGGTCTGCGCCGGCGCCTCGGGCAGCGCTTCGAGTACGGCGTCCAGCATGTCGCCGGTGCCGCGGCCGTGCAGCGAGGAGACCGGGTGCGGCAGGCCGAGCCCGAGCGACCACAGCGAGGTCGCGTCGGCCTCGCCGCTCTGGCCGTCGACCTTGTTGGCGCACAGCACGACGGGCTTGCCGGCCTTGCGCAGCAGCCTGACGACGGCCTCGTCGGTGTCGGTCGCGCCGACCGTGGCGTCCACCACGAAGACGACCGCGTCGCAGGCCTCGATCGCGTACTCGGCCTGGGCGGCGACGGAGGCATCGAGCCCCAGTACGTCCTGCTCCCAGCCGCCGGTGTCGACGACCTTGAAGCGGCGCCCGGCCCATTCGGCCTCGTAGGTGACGCGGTCGCGGGTGACGCCGGGCTTGTCCTGGACGACGGCCTCGCGGCGGCCGATGATGCGGTTCACCAAGGTCGACTTGCCGACATTGGGGCGGCCCACGACGGCGAGGACGGGCAGCGGGCCGTGTCCGGCGAGCGCTCCCTCTACTTCCTCGGGGTCGAAGCCCTCGGTCGCGGCGAGCTCCATGAACTCCGCGTACTCGGCGTCGCCAAGCGATCCATGCTCGTCGCCGGAGTGATTCTGGTCGTTCATGAAGTCCGTTCCTCGTTCATCATCGATGGCCCACGATCGCGTGGTCCACTACTCAAGTTTCGCCCAGCGCCCGGTGAAGCGCTTGGCACTGTCCAGGTGGGCGGTCAGCCGCTCCTGAATACGCACCGTGGCGTCGTCCAACGCCTTACGGGTACGCCGTCCGCTGCCGTCACCGGCTTCGAAGGCGTCGCCGAAGACGACGTCGACCCGGCTGCGCAGCGGCGGCAGCCCCCGTATCAGCCGTCCGCTGCGTTCCGTGCTTCCCAGAACCGCCACGGGGACGATGGGGGCACCGCCGCGCACCGCGAAGTACGCGAGCCCGGCGCGCAGGGAGGCGAAGTCGCCCTCGCCCCTGGTGCCCTCGGGGAAGATCCCGAGGACGCCGCCGCCCTGAAGGACCCCGATCGCGTCCGTGATGGCCTTGCGGTCCACGGTCGTACGGTCCACCTTCAGCTGCCCGATCCCGCGCAGGAACGGGTCGAGGGGGCCGACGAATGCCTCTTTCTTGATCAGAAAGTGCACCGGCCGGGGGGCCGTACCCATCAGCATCGGTCCGTCGATCATGTGCGAGTGGTTCACCGCAAGGATCACCGGACCGGTCGCGGGCACCCGCCAGGCGCCGAGTACACGCGGCTTCCACAGCCCGTACATCAGCCCGATGCCGATGCCCCGTCCGACCGCCGCGCCGCGCGGCGTGGGTGCGGTCACTTCGCGGCCTGCTTCTCCTCGATGAGGGTGACGACGCACTCGATGACCTGCTGGAGCGTCAGTTCGGTGGTGTCCACCTCGACCGCGTCGTCCGCCTTCGCGAGCGGCGAGGTCTTGCGGCTGGAGTCGGCCGCGTCCCGCTTGACCAGGGCTTCCCTGGTGGCTGCCAGGTCGGCGGAGTCCTTGCCCTTGAGCTCGCCACTGCGGCGGGTCGCGCGGGCCTCGGGCGAGGCGGTCAGGAAGATCTTGAGGTCGGCGTCCGGCAGCACCGTCGTACCGATATCGCGTCCCTCGACGACGATACCGGCCTCGGCACCCTTCGCGATGGAACGCTGCAGGTCGGTGATGATCGTCCGCACCTCGGGCACGGCGCTGACCGCGCTCACCCTGGAGGTGACCTCCTGGGTGCGGATCGGCCCGGAGGCGTCCACGCCGTCCACGGTGATCGTCGGGGCGGCCGGGTCGGTGCCGGAGACGATCACGGGCTTGGTCGAGGCGTTCGCGACGGCGGCGGCGTCGGTGACGTCGACGCCGTTGGTCAGCATCCACCAGGTGATCGCCCGGTACTGGGCGCCGGTGTCCAGGTAGCTCAGGCCGAGCGCGACCGCGACAGCCTTGGAGGTGCTCGACTTGCCCGTGCCGGAGGGGCCGTCGATGGCGACAATCACTGCTGCCGGGGCGGTCCGGGCGGCGGTTTCCACGGTGTCGGACACCTTCCTGGTACACGGGCTGGGGTGGCGGGGACGAATGATTACCCCGCACAAGGTTACTGGCTACGCCGGGCCACCCCGTACAGACCGCTGTCCGGCCCTCGCGAGGGCCCGGTCACCGCCCGGCAGACCGGCCGAACCGGCTTCGCACGGCTGCGCCGGACTCCGTCCGCCGACGACCCGGGTCACTACCGAACGCCGTCGGTCACTGCCGCGTGGACCAGCCGCGCACACCCCCACAACGCCGCACTCGCACCGCGCGGCCCAAGGGGGCCGCACCGGCTTCGCACGGCTGCGCCGGACTCCGTCCGCCGACGACCCGGGTCACTACCGAACGCCGTCGGTCACTGCCGCGTGGACCAGCCGCGCTCGCGCAGGAACGCGCCGAGCGAGGGCGCCGCCTGCGGTTCCACCATCAGCTGGACCAGGCCCGCCTGCTGCCCGGTCGCGTGCTCGATACGTACGTCCTCGATGTTGACGCCCGCCCGGCCCGCGTCCGCGAAGATCCGGGCCAGCTCGCCCGGCTGGTCGCTGATGAGGACGGCCACGATCTCGTACGCCGTCGGGGCGGCCCCGTGCTTGCCGGGCACCCGCACCCGGCCCGCGTTGCCGCGCCGCAGGACGTCCTCGATGCCCTCCGCGCCTCTCTGCCGCTTGTCCTCGTCGGTGGACTGGAGGGAGCGCAGCGCCCGGACCGTCTCGTCCAGATCCAGAGCGACCCCGGCGAGCACGTCCGCGACCGGCCCCGGGTTCGCGGAGAGGATCTCGATCCACATCCGCGGATCGGACGCCGCGATGCGGGTGACGTCCCGGATGCCCTGCCCGCACAGCCGCACGGCCGTCTCGTCCGCGTCCTCAAGCCGCGCCGCGACCATGGAGGAGATCAGCTGCGGGGTGTGCGAGACGAGGGCGACGGCGCGGTCGTGCGCGTCGGCGTCCATCACCACCGGCACGGCCCGGCACAGCGCGACCAGTTCCAGCGCGAGGTTCAGGACCTCGGTTTCGGTGTCCCGGGTCGGGGTGAGGACCCAGGGGCGGCCCTCGAAGAGGTCGGCGGTGCCGGACAGCGGGCCTGAGCTCTCCTTGCCGGCCATCGGGTGCGTACCGATGTACGGCGTGAGGTCGCAGCCCAGCGCCTCCAGCTCCCGGCGCGGCCCGCCCTTGACGCTGGCAACGTCCATGTACGCGCGCCCCGCCCCGCGCCGCATCGCGTCGGCCAGGGTCGCGGCCACATGGGCCGGCGGTACGGCGACGATCACGAGGTCGACGCGCCCCTCGGGCGCCTCCACGGTGCCCGCGCCGAGCGAGGCGGCGGTACGGGCCTGGGCGGGGTCGTGGTCGACGAGGTGGACCGTGACCCCGCGTCCGGCGAGGGCGAGCGCGGCGGAGGTGCCGATCAGGCCGGTTCCGATGACGAGGGCGGTTCTCACTGGGCGATGTCCTTGCGGAGGGCGGCGGCCGCGCCGAGGTAGATGTGCGAGATCCCGGTCTTGGGCAGGTCCGACTCGATGTGCGCGAGGATCCGGACGACGCGCGGCAGCGCGCCCACGATGTCCAGTTCCTGGGCGCAGATCAGCGGGACGTCGACGATGCCGAGCTTGCGGGCGGCCGCGGCCGGGAAGTCGCTGTGGAGGTCAGGTGTGGCGGTGAACCAGATACTGATGAGGTCGTCGGCGGTGAGCCCGTTGCGCTCCAGGATGGCGGTGAGCAGCTCGCTGACCTGCTCGTCCATGTGGCCGGCCTCGTCCCGCTCCAGTTGGACGGCCCCACGGACTGCTCGTACTGCCACGTCGTGCTCCTCGCTGCGTACCTCGACTGCGCCTGCTTCGTTCAGCCTAGTTCGGCAGGGGCGGCCGGGCTTCACCCGTTCTGTCGGTGAGACGCCCCGGGCGTCTCACCGACGCCCTCTAGGCCCGGCCGTGGGTGGCGTGGAGGGCCACCAGCATCCGCCAGACGCGCCCGGCGAGCTCGGGCGGTGTCCCGGTGACCCGGCCGTGCACCCAGTCGGCGAGGACCCCGGTGAACAGGCCGGCGACCGCGCTGGCCACGGCCTCGTCCCCGTCGCCGCCGCCCGGCCGGCGCTGTCGCCGCTCCGCGAGGCTGCGCAACCTGAGCTCCTCGTGCAGCAGCTCACCGAGCGGGCCGCCGCCGCCCGGCCGCAGCAGGCTCCGGTGGACGGCCACCCGCGCGCGCACCGCGTCCAGCAGGTCGACGAGGGCGCCGGGCGGGTGCTCGGGGCCCGGCGGAGTCTCCCAGGCGTGCAGCGCGTCGACCGCGTCGCGCACCAGGCCCGCGCACGCGTCCACGGCGAGGGTGTGCAGGTCGTCGTAGTGCAGGTAGAAGGTGGCCCGGCCGACGCCCGCGCGGCGCACCACATCGGAGACGGCCACCTGCTCCAGCGTCTGCTCCTCGCACGCCGCGAGGAGAGCCTCCCGCAGCCGGCCGCGGGTGCGTGCCGTACGGGGGTCCTTGCTGCCGGCCACCGCCGCCACGTGCTCAGCCCGCCGCCAGGACGAAGCCGAGGGCGACGGCGGCGGGCACCGCCTGCACAAGGAGGATGCGCCGGTTCACGGTCGCCGCGCCGTACGCACCGGCCACGATCACGCAGATCAGGAAGAAGATCTGGATCTGGAAGGAGACGGGGTCGCTCGCGAAGAGGCTCCAGAAGAGGCCGGCGGCGAGGAATCCGTTGTACAGGCCCTGGTTCGCGGCGAGCGGGGCGCTCTCCTTGGAGAACTCGGCCGTGGTGGAGAACACCTTCCGGCCGCGCGCGGTGTCCCACAGGAACATCTCAAGGACCAGGAAATAGGCATGGACGACGGCCACCAACGCCACCAGTACGTGGGCCACGATCTGCATCTTTGTGCCTCCGGTCCGACTGCCGATCCGATTTCCTGGACGACTGTACAGGAAATCGGATCGGCAGCGGTCGGAACCGTGACGATGTCGCCACTCGTCGGGATTTCCCACGCGCTGCCCACAAACTGCCCATCGATACTGCTTCGGCACTGGACGTGTGCGTGCGGGTCCGCTTGCATGGGAGGGCACTGTCCGGCACCTCGGGGGAGGCTCGTATGAAGCGTTCCGGTCCCCTTTTCACTCTCCTCGCGGGTCTTCTGCTGGCCCTCTTCATGCTGACGCTCAACGCCACGACGGGCACCCGTGCGACGTCGTACGGCGAGGAATCCTCCGGGCGGGACGCGGCGCCGAGCGCCTCACCTGCCCCGGCGCCCTCCCTGGACACGCCGTCGCCCCGGACGCCCTCACCCCGGCCGTCCCCACCGCCCGACGCCACGTACGCGGGCCGTACGGCCGACGACACCGCCGCGGTCTCCGTGTCCGTCCGTGACGGCAAGGCGGTCGCCTACTTCTGCGACGGGCGCGACCAGGAGTCCTGGCTGCGCGGCGATGTCGAGGACGACCGGTCGATGCGGCTGACCGGCAAGGGCGGCGCCGAGCTCGAAGGGACCCTGCGCGGCAACAGGGTCAGCGGCACTGTCGACATCCGCGACCGTACGTGGGCCTTCACGGCGACGAAGGCCGTCAAACCGTCGGGCCTCTACCGCGCCACCGCCGAAGTGCGCGGCGCGCAGATCGACGGCGGCTGGATCGTCCTCCAGAACGGCAGGCAGGTCGGCATCCTCAAGCGCGACGGCAAGCCGGCCGCCGCGCCCGGGATCGACCCGGCCACCGGTGCGGTGACCATCGACGGGACCGGGCTCAGGGCCCGCCCCGTCGTCCCCTGAGCCCGACCACCAGGGAGTGAGCGCGTCATGAGCGTGGACCCCAACGCCCCGACCTCGTCCTTCTCCGCCCACCCGCCCGGCAACCACGCCCGCCCCGGCCTGGCGCGCTTCCTGGTGCCTGCCCTGGTGGCCGCGGCGGTCGCGGTCGGCCTGGGTGCGTACGGGAAGGTCCATGACCCTGCCGGTACGGCGTTCAACCTGGCGGGGTTCAACAGCACGGGCGCGGTCAAGTCGTGGCTCGCCACCGCCGCCGTAGCGTTCGCGGTCGTCCAACTGCTTTCGGCCCTGGCGATGTACGGGCGGCTGCCCGGCGTGCGCGCCACTCCCCCGGTCTCCGTGGTGCACCGCTGGTCGGGCCGGATCGCCTTCCTGCTGGCGGTGCCCATAGCGGTGCACTGCCTGTACGGGCTGGGCTACCAGACGTACGACTCCCGGGTGATGTGGCACTCGCTCCTCGGCTGCTTCTTCTTCGGGGCGTTCAGCGCCAAGATGCTGCTGCTGCGCGCGGAGCGGCTGCCGGGGTGGCTGCTGCCGGTCATGGGCGGTCTGGTCTTCACGGTGCTCACGGTGGTCTGGCTGACCTCGGCTCTCTGGTTCTTCCGCACCTTCGGTGTGACGACATGAGGAGCACGTGATGCGGAAGTGGAAGCGGATGCGCACGAGCCGCCGGGCCGTCCTCGCGGCGGGCGCGGCGGCGGCGGGCGGCGTACTGACCACCGGTTGCGCTAAGTACGGCGACGAGGGCGGCGGTGGCGCGCCACCGCCCGAGTCCCCGAAGCCGCCGGGGAGCGACCCGGCCGGGGAGCAACCGTCGGACGAGGCAACTCCCGGCGGCGGAAAGGAACTCGCGAGGACCTCGGAGATACTGGTGGGCGGCGGCCGGGTCTTCGGCGCCGAGAAAGTCGTGGTGACCCAGCCGGCCGCGGGCACCTTCAAGGCCTTTTCCGCGGTCTGCACCCATCAGGGGTGCCTGGTGAAGACCGTCGAGGGCGGCACCATCAACTGCCCCTGCCACGGCAGCAAGTTCCGGGTCGCGGACGCCTCGGTCGCGGGCGGCCCCGCCCCGAAGCCGCTCGCCGCGCGCCGCATCGCGGTGGAAAGTGATTCGATCCGGCTGGTGTGACTGCGGCACAATCCGGCCCATGATCCCGCCGCCCGTGTCCGTACCGACGCCCGAAGATCTCGTACGCCATCACACGGTGTACTCCTGTGTGATGGGCTCGCGCGCCTTCGGCCTGGCGACGGAGGCCAGCGACACCGACCACCGCGGCGTCTTCCTCGCGCCGACCCCACTGTTCTGGCGCTTCGACAAGCCGCCAACACATGTGGACGGCCCCGCCGACGAGCAGTTCTCCTGGGAGCTTGAGCGCTTCTGCGAGCTGGCCCTGCGCGCCAATCCCAACATCCTGGAGTGCCTGCACTCCCCGCTCGTCGAACGGATCGACGCGACCGGTGAGGAACTGCTCGCCCTGCGTGGGGCGTTCTTGTCCCGGCAGGCCCACCGCACCTTCGTGGGGTACGCGGCGGGCCAGCGCAAGAAGCTGGACGCGGACGTCCGGCAGTACGGCGCCCCGCGCTGGAAGCACGCCATGCATCTGCTGCGGCTGCTCGGCAGTTGCCGCGACCTGCTGCGCACGGGCGAACTGACGCTCGATGTCGGCGACGACCGCGAACGGCTGCTCGCGGTCAGGCGCGGCGAGGTCGCGTGGCCGGAGGTGGAGCGCTGGATGGAGCGCGCCGGGACGGAGGCCGACACGGCCGAGCCGAACAGCCCTCTGCCGCAGGAGCCTGACCGGGCGAGGGTCGAGGACTTCCTGATCCGGACACGCCGCGACTCCGCGCACCGTCAGTGAGGCGACGCGACCGACAGCCCTGCGCGGGCCGCACACTCTCCCTGCCTCTTGTCATACGTCACAAACCAACTCACGCCTCGGCCAAGCTGCAGTGCTGAAACCGCATGGATGGCATCCAGGCTTCGCAGCGACGATCCGGTCGCGAAGTCCCCTGCCTCGATAAGCAGTTCAGGCGTGAGCCGAAGCTTGGCGATGGCCCCGAGGAGGCGCTCAGTGACCTCTCGCTCCACCTCATCGGCCCCTGCGCGCTGCAGCAGCCGCCGTACCTCCGTGTGCGCGAGGTCGCAGGTGACGATGGCCTGACCACCGCCATGCTGCTCCACCCATCGCTCCAGCGCTGACGTCTCCGCCTCAACCCGCACCAGCTTCGCGATGGCCGACGCATCGAAGTACAGCAGGCTCACACCGTCTCCTCGTCGCGCTGAGCCAGCAGTTCGGCCGTCAGCCCACGGCCTGCCGACTTCTTGCGCACGGCCCTCAGCTGTCCAAGAGCGTCGGTGATCTCATCGGCATGACTCTCCTCCAGAACTGCTGAGTCGAGCACGCCGACAGCGATCGCTGCACGAATGTCACGCTCCGCAGGATCCAGCGGAGCCAGTATGGCGACGGGAACGCCGTCCCGGGTGACCTCGATCGACTCACCCGCGGCCACTGCATCGAGAAGGGCGGCAGTATGCCGGGCCAGGTCTCTCGCGGGTACGCGCTTACGCTTTGCCAGCTCCATGGCAGACACCATACCCCCTCTGCATGACGCATGCCAGAAGTGTCATGCAGAAGAGTGACCGCGCACTGCACCTGTATCCATCACCGCGCAGATCAAGCGTCCCGGGCGCAGAAGTGGTGGATGCAGTGCGGTCGCGGAGCCCGCCCGGTACAGGGCGGCCGGTTTGCCACGCCCCCCGGTGCGGCGCGGGGCGCCCTCCACCGGCTCGACGAAGCCGGGGGTGGCGAGGACCTTGCGCCGGAAGTTGGGCCGGTCCAGGGGCACGCCCCAGACCGTCTCGTACACCTCCTTGAGGTCCCCCAGCGTGAATTCGGGCGGGCAGAACGCCGTGGCCAGGCAGCTGTATTCGAGCTTCGCGCCGATGCGCTCGCGGGCGTCGGCGAGGATGCCCGCGTGATCGAAGGCCAGCTCGTGCGCCGCGTCCGCGGGCATCCACTGGGCGTGTGCCGCGTCGCCGCCGCCGCGCGGCTCCGGCAGGCCGGGGACGAGCGCGGTGTAGGCGACGGAGACGACCCGCATGCGCGGGTCGCGGTCCGGTTCGCTGTAGGTGCGCAGCTGTTCCAGGTGGAGCGCGGCGGCGGACTGCTGGGAGAGCCCGGTCTCCTCGGCCAGTTCGCGCCGGGCCGCCAGTTCGGCGGACTCCCTGGGCAGGACGAAGCCGCCGGGCAGCGCCCACGCCCCGGCGTAGGGGGCCTGTCCGCGCTGGATCAGCAGGACGTGCAGGCGCCCGTCGCGCACCGTGAAGACGGCCAGGTCGACGGTGACGGCGAACGGCGCGAAGGCGTACGGATCGTAGCCGTCGGGCACCTGTGCGCCGGTCATCGCTTCTCCGGAAGGGGATCGGTGAAGCCCCAGCCCTCGGCGAGCAGCGCGTCCACGGCGGCGACCGCGGTCGCGAGCCGCTCCTCGTGCGGTCCGCCGAGGGTGACGAACCGCCGCCCGGTGCGGGCGAGTTCCGTGCGGAAGCGTTGCGTCATCCAGGGCCGCAGGTGTTCGCCGTCGCGCAGCCCGTCATCCTCGAAGGGCACGCGCGCGTGGTCGGTGAGCAGCCACAGGTGCTGGGCGCCCCGGGCGGCGATCCGGGCGACGTCGGCGTTGGGGCCGCCCAGGTAGCGCTCGTGCCAGATCGTGGTGGCGAAGGCGTCGGTGTCGCAGAACAGCACGGGCGAGCCCGCGCCGGCCGCCGCGTCCTCGTTGTCGGTCTGCCGCTGGGCGATCAGGGGGAACTCCCCCGTGGCGAAGGTGACGTCCGCCCAGTCCGCGTCCGGCCGCTCGGCGCGCAGCGCGGCCAGCTTCCGCTCGCTGAACTCCCGCCCGTACTCCGGTACGTATTGGGTCCGCGCCCAGACTCCGCCGCGCGCCCGGTAGTGCTCGGTGAGCGCCCGCGCCATGGTCGTGGTCCCGGTGGACTCGGCGCCCAGCACGACCACACGGCGGGCGAGGGCCGCCCGTACGGGCGGCTCAAGGCAGTCCCAGCGGCCGACGGGGTCCGCCCGTACGGCGGTCGCCGACACAGGGAAGGCGGTGCGCTGCGGGTCGACGCACACGGAGTCCGCGCCGAAGCGCCGGGCGAGCTCGTCGCCGTACGCCTCGGAGGTGAAGACGGCGTCGACGGGGGCGGGCACGGCGGCCAGGAAGACCGCCATGTGCGCGTCCCACACGTCGGGGTCGGTGGTGTCGACCGGGATGTCGTCGACGGCGCCGACGACATCGGCGTCCGGGTGCACGGCGCGCATCCACGCCACCCGGTCCGCGAGCGGAACGGATTCGGCGGACGAGGCGCACACCAGGACGGTGAGCCGCTCGCAGCGGCTCTGCGCGGTGCGGACGAGATGGTGGTGGCCGGCGTGCGGCGGATAGAACTTCCCGAGCACCAGCGCGTGCTTGTACGTCGTCGCGTGCGTCGTCTTGGGCGTCGTCATGTGCGTCGTCATGCCACCGCCTCCGCGACCCGGGACCGGCGCGCGGCCAGATCGCGGCGCCAGTTGCGCAGACCCATGACGCAGAGCGCCATGAAGCCGACGTACAGCAGGGAGGTGAGGTAGAGCCCCTTGTAGGCGTAGAGCGGGACGTACACCACGTCGGCGGCGATCCACAGCCACCACGACTCGACGCGCTTCCTGCACTGCCCGTACGTCGCGGTCAGGGACAGCGCGGTCGTCAGGGCGTCCCAGAAGGGGACGGTCGAGTCGGTCGCGCGGTCGAGGACGAGCGCCAGAGCGAGTGTCCCCACCGCCCCCGCCGCCAGCAGCCAAGTCCACTCGGTGCGGCTCGTGCGCCGTACCGGGAGGGCCGTGGAGCCTGGTCCACCCCCGTGGGTCCAGGTCCACCAGCCGTAGGCGGCGAGGGTGATGAAGACGACCTGCAGGCCGGCGTCGGCGTACAGGCCCGCCTGGGTGAACAGCAGGATGAAGAGAAGGTTGTTGGCAATGCCGATCGGCCAGTTGGCGAGGTGCTGGCGGGCCACGAGCCAGACGCAGAGCGCCCCGCTGCCGAAGCCGAGGACCTCGGTCCAGCTCACCGGGGTGTCCAGGACGGTCACCAACGGCTGCTGGAGTGGTTCGAGTATGTCTGCGAGACTCACGCCCGCCCCCTTAATGGTCACGGTGACTATAAAGGGAGTGCGGCGTGCGGCACAAGCGGCAACCGCAACGGAAAAGGCCCCCGGCCGGTTCCTGTACGTACAGGAACCGGCCGGGGGCCTCAGAGCCTCGCGGCTCGGCGGAAGGGTGTGGCCTAGAAGGCTGCTGAAAATCTTGTTGAGGGGGCTGTCCGGCCGTGGGCCGGGTGGCCCTCTTTGTTATGGGGTGGCCGGGATGAGGGTCCAAGTGCCGTTGACTCGGGTGAGTCCGAGTTTGATCAGTCGGCGGAGGTTGAGTGCGGCGGCGCGGTGGTGGAGGGCGATGTTGTTGGCGATGACGCCTCGGTGGCGGACGCGGCGGTGGCCGTGGGCGACGAGCCAGGCGATGGCGCGTTCGACCGGGGGCCGCCAGCGGCGGTACTCCTCCTGCCAGGTGGTGTCGGTGGCGGCCTGGTGCCGGGCGGCGGCGAGGAGTGCGTGCTGGGCGTGGACGTTGAGGGCGCGTCCGGTCTTGGAGGTCGTGCAGCGTTCCCGCAGCGGGCAGCCGGCGCACTGGCGCTTGAACTGGGCCGTCCGGTTGCCGTCGGCTTTGACGCGGCCCAGGTTCGCGGTGTTGCCGGCCGGGCAGGTCACCGTGCCGGCCTCGGTGTCGACGTGGAAGTCGTCGATGGTGAAGCCGCCGGGGACGGTCTGCCGCAGCGGTGGCGGTTTGATCACCGCTGTGTGGCCGGCCTCGGTGAGTTGTTCGCGCAGGGCGCCGGTGCCGTAGGCGGCGTCCCCGAGCACGGTCAGTGTCTGGCCGTCGGCAGTGTCCTCGTCGGCCAGCAGGTCGAGCGCGACGGCGGCTTCGTGGTTGCCGGGGCCGTGGCCGCTGGTCAGGGCGACGGCGGTGAACAGTCCGGCCTCGGGCTCGAAGGAGACGTGTCCCCGGAAGCCCTCCTGGTGGCGGGTGCGGTTCTTGTGGATGTGCCGGGCGTCGGGGTCGACAGTGGACACGGTGCGGTCGGGCACGGTGCCCCGGGTGATGCGCCAGCGTCCGTCGGATCCGTCGGAGTCCTCGGCGGGCTCCACGTCCTGCCCGGCGACCAGGGCGAGCAGGCCCATCGCGTTCGCCGCTCTCTCGCCCAGCTCGCGTTCGGGCAGACGGCCCAGGAGGTTGAGGGCGTCGGTGACCAAGGCGTCCACCAGCGCGGCCCGGGCCGCCCCGTCGTTCCAGGCGATCTTCGGTTTGCCCGGGTCGGTGTAGTCGTGGGCGGTGCACCACTGTCCGGCGACCGTGACGGCGCCGGGGACCTCGCGGATCACCCGGCGGATCGCCGAGACGATCTGGGTGACGGTGTCCTGGGTGGCCACAGCGTCGTCCAGGACGGTGGAGTCCAGCGCCCGCCGCGTCCTGCCCTTCAGCACCCCGGTCGCGGCCACGACCTCTTTGACCTTGGTAAAGATCCGCGTCGGGTCGCCGGAGCGGGCAAGCCGACGCCGGAAGTAGGTCAGCAACGACGGATCGAAGGCCATGTCGTGCAGGCCCAGCCCGCAAGCCGCCTTCCACCGCAGATCACAGCGGAGTTCCTGGACCGACTCGAAGTCCGACAGCCCGGTCAGGGACTGCAGCACCACCGTCGAGGCCAGCACCTGCGGCGGCAGCGACGGCCGCCCGTTGGCCGACGGGTACATGTCCGCGAAGAACTCCGCAGGGAACAACGCCTCCCGGTACTCGGCCAGGAACGCGTACACGCTCCCTGCCGGGATCAACTCCCGGCAGGTCTCCCACACATCCGGCCCGACCGGCTCCCCGGCCCATTCCCCCTGCATGCCTACAAGGCTGGCCCCGGACCTGCCGGCCCGGGGCCAGAACGCAAAAGATTTTCAGCAGCCTTCTAGAGGCCGACTTCCTTCATCAGCATGCCGACCTCGGTGTTGGTGAGGCGGCGCAGCCAGCCGGACTTCTGGTCACCGAGCGGGATCGGCCCGAAGGACGTCCGCACGAGCTTCTCGACCGGGAAACCGGCCTCGGAGAGCATGCGGCGCACGATGTGCTTGCGGCCCTCGTGGAGGGTCACCTCGACCAGGTAGTTCTTGCCGACGTTCTCGACGACACGGAAGTGGTCGGCGCGGGCGTACCCGTCCTCCAGCTCGATGCCGTCCTTGAGGCGCTTGCCCAGGTCGCGCGGGAGCGGTCCCTGGATCGCGGCGAGGTACGTCTTCTTCACGCCGTACTTCGGGTGGGTCAACCGGTGGGACAGCTCGCCGTGGTTGGTGAGCAGGATGATGCCCTCGGTCTCGGTGTCGAGCCGGCCCACGTGGAAGAGACGCGTCTCACGGTTGTTGACGTAGTCGCCGAGGTTCTGGCGGCCGTCCGGGTCGCCCATTGTCGCGACGACGCCCGCGGGCTTGTTCAGCGCGAAGAAGAGGTGCGACTGGGTGGAGACCGTCAGGCCGTCGACCTTGACCTCGTCCTTGTGCACGTCGACGCGCTTGCCCTGCTCGGTGACAACCTCGCCGTTCACCTCGACACGGCGGCGCTCGATCAGCTCCTCGCAGGCGCGGCGCGATCCCATGCCGGCGCGGGCGAGGACCTTCTGCAGGCGCTCACCCTCCTGCTCGGCTCCGGGGTGCGTACGAGGCGTCTGGACCAGCGGCTTGTCGTGCCGCTCGCGGTTGCGCTCCTCGATCTTGGCGTCGAGCTCACGCGGGCGGGCCGGGGTGGTGCGGGAGCCGCGAATGGGGCCGCCACCGATCCGGTTGCCGCTCTGCGGGGTCTTGGGACCGCCCTTGGCACCGCCGCGCGCGGAGGCACCGCGACCGCTGCCGGCCTGGGGTCCGCTGCGGCTGCCGCCGGAGGGAGCGCCACCACGGCCACCGGACTGCGGGCCGCCACGGCCCCTGTCGCCACCGGACGGGGCGCCACCACGACCACCGGACTGCGGGGCGCCACGGCCTCGCTCGCCACCGGAGGGAGCACCGCCGCGACCACGCTCGCCGCCGGACGGAGCGCCGCCGCGACCCCGCTCGCCACCGGATGAGGCACCACCGCGGCCACCGCCGGAAGGAGCGCCACCACGGCCACCGGACTGCGGGGCGCCACGGCCCCTGTCGCCACCGGACGGGGCGCCACCACGGCCGCCACCTCCGCTGCGCGGGGCCGCGCCGCGGCCACCGCCACCGGCGCTGCCGCCGCCCCTGCGGCTGTCACTGTCGGAGGAACCGGCACCGCCGACGTCGTAGCGGCGCTCCTCCGGGCGGGGGCGGTCGATACGGCCCTGCTTGTCGTCGCGACCGCCGCCCGCACCCCGCTTGCTCCGGTCGTTGCCGCTGCTTCCGCTGTTCCTGCCGCTGCTTTGCATCAAAAATCCGTCTTGTCGTCTGCGTCGGTGTCCGGGGCGTCCGGATCGAACGACGGCACACCCTCTTGTGTCTCGGCCTCGATCGCATCCGCCTCGGGGAGGAAGGGCGCGAGCTCCGGGAGCTCGTCCAGGCCACGCAGGCCCATCCGCTCCAGAAAGTAGTTCGTCGTCCTGTACAGGATCGCACCTGTTTCGGGTTCCGCGCCCGCCTCCTCGATCAGACCCCGCTGGAGGAGGGTCCGCATCACGCCGTCGCAGTTCACCCCGCGTACAGCGGAGACCCTTGATCGACTGACCGGACCGCGGTACGCGACGACCGCCAGCGTCTCCAGGGCGGCCTGGGTGAGCCGGGCGTGCTGTCCGTCGAGCACGAAGGCCTCGACCGCCGCCGCGTACTGCGGCCGGGTGTAGAACCGCCACCCGCCGGCGACCAGCCGCAGCTCGAAGCCGCGCCTCTGTTCGGCGTACTCGTCGGCCAGCTCGCGCAGCGCGTCGGCGACGGCTCGGCGGGGCCGTTCCAGCACCTTGGCGAGATGTTCCTCGGTCGCGGGCTCGTCGACGACCATGAGGACCGCCTCCAGGGCCGGCCCGAGGTCGAGATCCGCGACCGTACCGGGCTCGCTCACGCCTTCTCCTCCACCAGTTGGTCGAACTCGTCCGTCACCACGGGCTGCGCAGCCTCCCCGCCCGTCCACCGCACCATGAGCTCCCCCAGCGCCTCCTCCTGATCCAGGACGACGGCCTTCTCCCGGTAGAGCTCCAGGAGAGCCAGGAAGCGGGCGACGATGGTGAGGGTGTCGGGGGCGTCCTCGGTGAGCGTCGCGAAGCTCGCTTCGCCGAGTTCCCGCAGCCGCGCGACGACCATGTCCGCCTGTTCCCGCACGGAGACCAGCGGGGCGTGGATGTGGTCGACGTACACCTGCGGCTCGGCCCTGGGCTGCATCGCCTTCACTGCGAGCCTGGCGAAGCCGTCGGGGCCGATGCTGATGACGACGTCGGGCAGCAGCGCGGCGTGGTGCGGTTCGAGGCCGACCGTGCGCGGGTAGCGGCGGCCCTCGGCCTCCAGACGCTCACTGAAGATGTCGGCGATCTGCTTGTACGCGCGGTACTGGAGCAGTCGCGCGAACAGCAGGTCCCGCGCTTCGAGGAGCGCGAGATCCCCCTCGTCCTCCACCTCGGCGGTGGGCAGCAGCCGCGCGGCCTTCAGATCGAGCAGGGTGGCGGCGACGACAAGGAACTCGGTGGTCTGGTCGAGGTCCCAGTCCGGGCCCATGGCACGGATGTGCACCATGAATTCGTCGGTGACCTTCGACAGCGCGACCTCGGTGACATCGAGCTTGTGCTTCGAGATGAGCTGGAGCAGCAGATCGAAGGGGCCCTCGAAGTTCACCAGCCGAACGGTGAACCGCCCGTCGCCGGGCTCGGCGGGCACGGCCGGACCGGGCACCACCGGCTCGGCAGCTACCGGCGGACCGGCGGTGGACGCTCCGGATGCCGACGGACCGGCGGTCGGCGCTGCTGGCTCCGGCTCGACGGGGACGACGGGCCCGTCCCGCTCGGGCGGATCCGCCCCCGGGGTCACGCCGTCGAGCGGCGCCCCCGGCGGACAGAGCGGACCGACCACGCCAGGACCGCCCCCCAGACGGCGGCGGGGGACGCCGACGGGCTCGGCGGGGTCAGTGGGCGACATCGCGGTCCAGAGTGCGGGAAGAGACGGACAGAGGTAGCGCGCAGGCTACCTCCGGGCCGGTCAGCGCCCGCGCAGGCGCCGTACGAGAATGCTCGCGTCGCCGCGCGACTCCAGGTCCGCGAGGACCACAGCGACCGCCTCACGGACGATCCGCCCGCGGTCCACGGCGAGCCCGTGCTCGCCGCGCAGTACCAGCCGCGCGTGTTCGAGGTCCATCAGTTCCTCGGCCGAGACATAGACCGTGATCTTCTCGTCGTGGCGTTCGCGCCCGGTCGGCCGCCGGTTCGCCCCGCGCCCGCCGCGTCGCCGCGGCTGACCGCCGGACGGCTGCCCGGCGGACCGCTGCTGCTGCGCCTGCTGCTGGCTCTCCTGCTGACGCCGGGCCTGAGCGGCGGCCTGATCGGCGTCCGCGGCCCGGCTGCGATGCCCGGCCGACTCCGCGTCGGCCGCCGCGTGCTCCGCGCCGCCACCGGCCCGGGAGGGCGAGGACGACGGCGCGTCGGACTGCTCGGCCGCGGAGTCGCTCTCCCCCGCCGGCGCCGGCACCCGCGGCTCACCGTTGGACGGCCGCCTCGCGGACGAACCCTGCAGCGCCATGCCCCCGGTCGTGCGGAACAGTTCGTCGGCGCCCGGCAGACTCACTCGGCGTGACACCGGGCGAGCACCTCCCTGGCAAGCTGACGGTAAGCGGCCGCACCGACCGAATTGGAGGCGTACGTCGTGATCGGCTCACCGGCGACCGTGGTCTCCGGGAAGCGGACGGTCCGTCCGATCACCGTGTGGTACACGTATTCGTCGAAGGCCTCGACCACTCGGGCGAGCACCTCACGGCTGTGGACCGTACGGGAGTCGTACATCGTGGCGAGGATGCCGTCCAGCTCCAGGTCGGGGTTGAGCCGCTCCTGGACCTTCTCGATCGTCTCCGTGAGCAGCGCCACACCGCGCAGTGCGAAGAACTCGCACTCCAGCGGCACGATCACCCGGTGAGCGGCCGTCAGCGCGTTGACGGTGAGCAGGCCGAGTGAGGGCTGACAGTCGATCACGATGTAGTCGTAGTCGGCCATCAGCGGCTTGAGCGCCCGCTGGAGCGTGGACTCGCGAGCCACCTCGCTCACCAGCTGAACCTCGGCGGCCGAGAGGTCGATATTGCTCGGCAGCAGGTCCATGTTGGGCACCGCGGTCTTCAGGAGCACGTCGTCGGCCGACATTCCCCGCTCCATGAGCAGGTTGTAGACCGTGAGGTCGAGCTCCATCGGGTTCACGCCGAGACCGACCGACAGGGCGCCCTGCGGGTCGAAGTCGACCAGCAGCACCCGTCGTCCGTACTCCGCGAGAGCCGCACCCAGATTGATGGTCGACGTCGTCTTGCCGACGCCGCCCTTCTGGTTGCACATGGCGATGATCTGCGCGGGACCGTGAGAGGTCAGCGGACCGGGGATCGGGAAGTACGGCAGCGGCCGTCCGGTCGGGCCGATGCGCTCGCGGCGCTGACGGGCAGCGTCGGGGGCGAGGGTGGCCGCGTACTCGGGGTCGGGTTCGTATTCGGCATCGGGATCGTAGAAGTGCCCTTCGGGCACCTCGTCGAAATCGGCGAAGCGTGTGGTGGATTTGTCGCCACTCTGGTCGCCGGCCATGGCGTTCACGTGTAGGCCGTCCATGCTCTGGTGGGCTGTCGTCATGTGCTGATGGTTGGCGAAGGTGCGGACAGCGACGGAGCCGACAGCCTCGAGCCCCGATGGGCCCTGGCCCCGTGCAGGCATTCCTGGCTGACCACCCCCGGGAGTAAATGTCGACTCATTCACAAGTCGTCTTACCTCCTTGGACGTGACCAGGAAACTTATCGATAGGTCAGCGTTGCACCATGCCGACGGTTGGCGACTCTATGGCGTGTCACCGGTCCGCAGCAACACAATCCGCCGGACCCGGCCCGCTGTGTCGGCAACCGAACACCCCTCTGTCAAGGGTGCGGGGGCGCGAAACAGGGGCTCGACCCGCGCGTTTCGCGGGTGCGCGAAACGGGTCAAGCGTTACGTTCAAGGCTAGTTGACCGTGTCCACAGAAGTCGTCGAATACACCTCCGGCCGGCCCTTGCACGGCAAGGTCCGGCCGGATGCGCGAGGTTGACGAACCGGGTTGACCGGTCAGCCGAGGAGCGTGCTCAGTTCGACGTGCGGCAGGCCGTGGGCCTCGGCCACCTCACGGTAAATGACCTGGCTGTCATGGGTGTTGAGGCCCTTGGCGAGCGCCGGGTCGCGACGCAGCGCCTCGACCCAGCCGCGGTTCGCGAGCTCCACGATGTACGGCAGCGTGGCGTTGGTCAGCGCGTACGTCGAAGTGTTGGGAACTGCACCCGGCATGTTCGCGACGCAGTAGAAGACCGAGTTGTGGACCATGAAGGTCGGCTCGGCGTGCGTGGTCGGGTGCGAGTCCTCGAAGCAGCCACCCTGATCAATCGCAATGTCGACAAGGACACTTCCGGGCTTCATCTTGGCGACAAGCTCGTTCGTGACGAGCTTCGGGGCCTTCGCGCCGGGGATGAGCACGGCGCCGATGACGAGGTCCGCCTCGACGACGGCCTTCTCCAGTTCGAACGCGTTCGAGACGATGGTCTGCACCTTGGTGCCGAAGATCTTGTCGGCCTCGCGCAGCTTGTTGACGTCACGGTCGAGCAGGGTCACGTGGAAGCCCATGCCGACGGCGATCTGCGTGGCACTCCAGCCGGAGACACCGCCGCCGATAACGACGGCCTTGCCCGCGGCCGTACCGGGGACGCCGCCGGGCAGCACACCGCGGCCGCCGACCGAGCGCATCAGGTGGTACGCGCCGACCTGCGGGGCCAGCCGGCCCGCGACCTCGGACATCGGGGCGAGCAGCGGCAGCGCGCGGTTCGCGGTCTCCACGGTCTCGTACGCGATGGCGGTGGTGCCGGACTCCAGCAGGGCGTCCGTGACGGCACGGCCCGCGGCGAGATGCAGGTAGGTGAAGAGCGTCTGGTCCTTGCGGAGACGGTGGTACTCCTCGGCGATCGGCTCCTTGACCTTCAGGAGCAGCTCGGCGGCAGCCCAGACCTCGTCGGCGGTGGCCAGGATCCGCGCACCGGCGGCGACGTACTCGGCGTCCGTGATCGAGGAGCCGGCACCGGCGTTCTGCTCAATGACCACCTGATGACCGTGGCGCACGAGCTCGTGCACTCCGGCGGGGGTGATGGCCACCCGGAACTCGTTGTTCTTGACCTCGCGGGGGATGCCGACCAGCACGATGGATCACGGTCCTTGGCTCAGGGGATTTATTCGGTCAATGCCACACATACCCAGATACGTAGGGCACGTCCGGGGTACACCGCAGCAACACACGGCGGAGCCAGTCTAATGAAGGATTTCTTGCTGTCTAGCCTTACAAAGCATCAATCTCTCGCCGAACTGCTACGGATTTCGCAGGTAGAACCCCCTTCTTCGAGCAAGGTTTCCGCAGCGCTCCTGTGCAGCCGGGCAGCTGCCGGGTCGCCGAGCCGGTCGAGCGTGTCCGCCAGCCGCAGCTGCAGCGCGGCCCGAAGCCGCACCTCACCGGCCTGCCGCGCCCACTCGACGGCTTCCTGACAGGTACGCATCGATTCCTCGGGACGCCCCGCGTACTCCTGCACCCGGGCCACCTCGCTCAACGCCCTTGCGTAGCCCGCGAGATCACCGAGCCTGCGGTGCCCGGAGGCGGCGGCCCGCCAGTCGCGCAGCGCCTCGCCGTACCGCCCCGCATAGGTGTGCACGGTGCCCAGTCGCCCGTACAGCCGCGCGGCGTCCTCGTGCTCCCCGCGTGCGAGCCGCTGCGCGAGCGCCCGGCCGTACCAGTCCGCACCCCGGGGCCAGTCCCCCAGGTCCTGGTACGCCCCGCCTACGGATTCCATCGCGCGGGCCGTCGCATACGGATCGGCGGCCGCCCGTCCCGCGTCCAATGCCGCCCGGTAGCGCACCAGCGCGTCCCGCGTACGTCCGGTCTGCGCGTCCAGGTCGGCGAGGTTGAGCAGCGCGGCGGCCTGCTCCCGGTGCAGCGAGCACCGCTCGGCCACGGCGAGTACGAGCCGGTGCAGCCCGTACAGCTCGGGGGCCGCGGCCTCGGTGCCCCGGTGCGCCGCCAGCGCCCGCACCAGGGCGGCGACGAGCCGGCGCGCCAGGGTGTCGAGCTCGCCGTCCTCAACCGCGATCCGGGCCGAGGCGAGCAGCGCGTCCTGGCGGATCCGCAGCCACTCGGAAGCGGCGAAGGCGTTGGGGAAGCGCAACGCGCGCGGCAGCCCGGCCATCTTCTTGCGGGCCGGCGAGCCGTCGGGCTCGGTGGTGGCCCGGCAGGACTGGAGCTGGCGCACGGTCCGCTCCAGCATCCTGGCCCGCGCCAGCTGCACCTCGGCGGGCCGGTCCCGGTCCTCCATCAGCGCGCGCAGCAGGGGCGCCAGACAGCCCGGCACCTCGTAGAGCACGCCGTCGCGCCTGAGCAGACCGAGCCCCACGAAGTCGTCCAGCGTCGACTGGGCCGCCGAGACCGAGCAGCCAGCCAGGGCGGACGCGGTGTGTGCGTCGGCGAGGCCGGCGGGCGCGAGGGCGAGCAGGCGCAGTATCCGCGCGGCCGTCTGCGGCAGGGACTCGTACACGAACCGGAAGGAGCGGGCCAGCGGCCTGCTCCCGGTGGGCTGAGCCCTGTCGAAGGGCATGTCGTGCAGCTGCTTCGTCACATCGGCGACCGAGGACTTGGGCCGGACGGCGAGCCAGCCGCCGACCAGTACCAGTGCGGCGGGCTGCCCTCCGCACTCCTCGGCGAGCGCGGCGGCGGCCGTCGGATCGACGGTGACCCGCACCGCGCCCGCGAAACGGGCCAGCAGCTCGACGGCCGCGCCGCTTTCCAGGCCGCCGATGCTGCACGGCCGGACGTCGGGGATCCCGGTCAGCGGCCCCTGCGAAGTGGCGACGACCAGGCAGTCGGAGTTGTCGGGCAGCAGCGGATCGACCTGCTCGGCGTCGACGGCGTCGTCCAGGAGCAGCAGGGTGCGCCGTACGGAGAGTGCCTCGCGGACCATCTCGGACAGCTCGTCCTCGCCGGCCCCCGGCGGCGCCGCGATCCCGAGGTCGTCGAGCAGCGCACGGGCGGTCCGCTCGGTGGGGACACGCTCGCCGCCCGGCGTGGTCAGCCGGGCCCGCAACGCACCGTCCGGATAGGTGTCCGCGAGGCTCGCGGCGAGCGATCCGGCGAGGGCGGTGCGCCCCGAACCGGGACGCCCGGCGATCAGCAGCACACGGGCCCGGGGTGCCTTGCGGCCGGAGATCGTGTCGAGACCGGCACGCTCGATGTCGGCGCGCAGCGCCTTCAGCTCGCGCTGTCTGCCGAAGAATTCACCCGTCGCCCATCCTGCCGCGGAAACCGCCGCCGTGCCGCTGGTGTCCACCGCCTGATCCGTCACGGGCCACGCTCCCGTCCGCCTGCGCACAAGCCCGCCGCGACTGCGGCCGGGAACTCCGAGCGTAGTTCACGCATCGTGACGAACCGGGTTGAGCGCGGCGGGGGGATCCCCCAATCGGATCAGCGTTTTTTCACCAGACTGTTACGCGTCAAAGGGTCGTGCGGGCCAGGGGGCGTCGGCCGGGCGCAGCGTGTCGAGGCCCTCGCCGCCGAGCACGGCGGTGAGCGCGAGGACGCCCACGACCAGGCAGTTGTTGTGCAACTCCCCGGCGAACACGCCCCGTACGAGCTCCGCGAGCGGAACGCGGGCCTGCTCCATGTCGGCCTCTTCCTCCTCGACCTCGAAGCGCTCGCCGTCGGCCTCGGAGAGATCGCGGGCGAGGAAGATCCGTACCGCCTCGTCGCAGCCGCCCGGCGTGGTGAAGATGTCGGTCAGCACCCGCCAGTCCTCGGCCTTGACGTGCGCCTCCTCGTAGAGCTCGCGCTGCGCCGCGTGCAGCGGGTTCTCGCCGGGGACGTCGAGCAGTCCCGCGGGGATCTCCCAGAGCTTGTGGCGTACGGGGTGGCGGTACTGACGGATGACCAGGACACGCCCGGAGTCGTCGAGGGCGAGAATCGCGACGGAGCCGGGGTGGACCTGGTAGTCGCGGCGCACCACAGCGCCGCCGGGCATGACCACATCGTCCGTACGGACACTGGTCTTGTTCCCCGTGAAGGGGGTGGTGGTCGCGGTGACCCGCCACTCCTCGGGAGTGTCCTCGATGGCCATGTACATCCTCCAAGCAAACGAAAACCGGGGTACGGGTCTCCCAAAAAGACCCGTACCCCGGAACCGTATCGCCTGCTGACTACTCGCCCGCCTTGCCCGTCCTGCGCTCCACGGCGGCCTTGACCAGGCCCGCGAAGAGCGGGTGCGGGCGCGTCGGACGCGAGCGGAGCTCCGGGTGCGCCTGGGTGCCGACCAGGAAGGGGTGGATCTCCCGCGGGTACTCGACGTACTCGACGAGCTTGTTGTCCGGGGAGGTGCCGGAGAAGACCAGGCCGGCCTTCTTCTCCAGCTCCGCGCGGTAGGCGTTGTTCACCTCGTAGCGGTGGCGGTGGCGCTCCTCGACGTACGGCAGGTCCTCGTACGCCTCACGGACGATTGAGCCCTCGGCGAGCTTCGCCGGGTACAGGCCCAGGCGCATGGTGCCGCCCAGGTCCCCCGCGCCCTCGACGTACGCCAGCTGCTCCTCCATGGTGGAGATCACCGGGTGGCCGGTGGCGGCGTCGAACTCGGTGGAGTTGGCGTCGGGGATGTCCGCGAGGTTGCGCGCGGCCTCGATGACGATGCACTGCAGACCCAGGCACAGGCCGAGCAGCGGGATCTTGTTCTCCCGGGCGTAGGTGATCGTGCCGACCTTGCCGTCGACCCCGCGGTCGCCGAATCCGCCGGGCACGCAGATCGCGTCGACGTCGGCGAGTTCCTTCGCGGCCCCCGCCGGGGTCTTGCAGTCGTCGGAAGCGACCCACTTGACCTTGACGCGGGCCTTGTTGGCGAAGCCGCCCGCGCGGATCGCCTCGGTGACCGAGAGGTACGCGTCGGGCAGGTCGATGTACTTGCCGACGAGCGCCACGGTGATCTCGTGGTCCGGGTTGTGGACGCGGTCGAGCAGGTCGTCCCAGGTCCGCCAGTCCACGTCACGGAACGGCAGGTCGAGCTTGCGCACGACGTAGGCGTCCAGTCCCTCGGTGTGCAGCACCTTGGGAATGTCGTAGATCGACTTGGCGTCCTTGCAGGCCACGACCGCGGACTCGTCGACGTCGCACATCAGCGAGATCTTGCGCTTGATGGACAGAGGTACGTCACGGTCGGCGCGCAGCACGATGGCGTCCGGCTGGATACCGATGGCGCGCAGGGCCGCCACCGAGTGCTGGGTCGGCTTGGTCTTCAGCTCACCGGCCGGGCCGATGTAGGGCAGCAGTGAGATGTGCACCACAAAGACGTTGTCGCGGCCGACCTCGTGGCGGACCTGACGGACCGTCTCCAGGAACGGCAGCGACTCAATGTCGCCGACCGTGCCGCCGACCTCGGTGATGACGACGTCGACGTCGTCGGTCGCCATGCGCCGGATGCGGTGCTTGATCTCGTTGGTGATGTGCGGGATGACCTGGACGGTGTCGCCCAGGTACTCGCCGCGGCGCTCCTTGGCGATGACCGTGGAGTAGACCTGGCCGGTGGTGACGTTGGCCGAGCCGTCGAGGTCGACGTCGAGGAACCGCTCGTAGTGGCCGATGTCCAGGTCGGTCTCGGCGCCGTCGTTGGTGACGAACACCTCACCGTGCTGGAAGGGGTTCATCGTGCCGGGGTCGACGTTCAGGTAGGGGTCGAGCTTCTGCATGGTGACCCGAAGGCCCCGCGCCTTGAGCAGCGCGCCCAGACTGGAAGCCGTAAGGCCCTTGCCGAGGGAGGAAGCGACACCCCCGGTGACGAAGATGTGCTTGGTCGTCATGGATTTGGGCGGCATCGCCAAGAGGGGGCTCCCGTGGTCGCGAGGTGAGGGTGCGTACCGGCAGCCGGCCCGGGATTTCGGGAGGCGCCGTCGCTGCGGTCGGGGGTTCTCTGCCCACCGGTCCACGGGGTACCAGGGTATCAGCGACGAGGCGAGGACGCGTCCGGCCACACGCCGGACCCCGTTCGACCCGCCTCTCACCTGCCGCTCACCCGTTCGGCGGACCCGCGTTGCCGAGACGGTCGCGCAGATCACCGAGGTGCGTCGTATCCTGCTCGGACACATCGCTGCGAGCCGGCCGGCGAAGGCACCATCACCGCCCGCTCCCGGGACCGAACGAGCTCGTCGAAGATCCCCTGACCGCACGTGCCCCACGGGGGCAGCAGCGGCCGTTCGACTGGAGATTGCACGTGGCCGGGCGCATCGAGGACTACGCACTTATCGGAGACATGCAGACAGCGGCGCTGGTCTGCAGGGACGGCTCGGTCGACTGGCTGTGTCTCCCCCGCTTCGACTCCCATGCCGTATTTGCCGGACTTCTCGGCACCGAGGAACACGGATTCTGGCGGGTCGGCCCGGCGCACGCGGCCGACGCCGGACCACCTGCGGCGACCCGCCGCAGCTATCGCGGGGACTCACTGATCCTCGAATCGGAGTGGGACACCCCGCGCGGCACGGTCAGAGTGACCGATTTCATGCCGCCACGCGACGGCGCGCCCCAGCTGATCAGGATTGTGGAGGGCGTCAGCGGCCGGGTGCCCATGCGCTCCGCGCTGCGGATGCGTTTCAGTTACGGGCGTGTGGTGCCCTGGGTCCGCAAGGTCGACGAGCGCACCGTCGCCGTCGCAGGACCCGACTCGGTGTGGCTGGATTCGGACACCGAGACCTACGGCAAGAACCTCACGACGTACTCCGACTTCACCGTCGCACCCGGTGACCGGATCGCCTTCACCATCAGCTGGCAGCCCTCCCACAAGGAGGCGCCGTCGCTGCCCGAGCCCGAGGCCGCGCTGGAGGCCACGGCCGAATTCTGGCGCGACTGGGTGGAGCACTGTACGTACCACGGGCCCTATCGCGAGGCCGTGGTCCGCTCACTGATCACCCTGAAGGCGCTCACCTACGCCCCGACGGGCGGCATCGTCGCCGCGCCGACGACCTCACTGCCGGAGGACATCGGCGGCTCCCGCAACTGGGACTACCGCTACACCTGGCTGCGCGACGCCGCGATCACCCTGTCGTCGCTGCTGCGCACCGGCTACCGCGAGGAGGCGCGGGCCTGGCGCGAGTGGCTGCTGCGCGCGGTCGCGGGCGACCCGGAAAATCTGCAGATCATGTACGGGATCGCGGGCGAGCGGGAGCTGGGCGAGGCCGAGCTGGACTGGCTGCCGGGGTACGAGAATTCGGGTCCGGTCCGGGTGGGCAACGGCGCGGCGGGCCAGTTGCAGCTGGATGTGTACGGCGAGGTGACCGAAGCGCTGCACCTGGCCCATATGACGGGCCTGGCGCGCAACGACTACGCCGCGCTGCTCCAGCTCAAGCTGATCCGCTATCTGGAGGACCACTGGGACCAGCCCGACGAGGGCATCTGGGAGGTGCGCGGCCCGCGCCGCCACTTCGTGCACTCCAAGGTGATGGCCTGGGTCGCCGTCGACCGCACGATCAAGCTGATCGAGTCGGGCGACGCGGACGGCCCGATCGAGAAGTGGCGCGATCTGCGCGACGACATCCATCGCGATGTGTGCGAGAAGGGGTACGACCCGGAGCGCAACACCTTCACCCAGTCCTACGGCTCGAAGGAGCTGGACGCCTCCCTGCTGCTCATTCCGCAGATGGGTTTCCTGCCGCCCGACGACAAGCGGGTCATCGGCACCATTGAGGCGATCCAGCGGGAGCTGTCCACGGAGGACGGTTTCGTACTGCGCTACCCGACCTCCGGTGACGACGCGGGGGTGGACGGCCTGGAGGGCGACGAGGGCGCCTTCCTCGCGTGTTCGTTCTGGCTCGCCGACGACCTGGCGATGATCGGCCGGGTCGACGAGGCCCGGATTCTCTTCGAGAAGCTGCTGGACCTGCGCAACGACCTGGGGCTGCTCGCCGAGGAGTGGGACTCCAAGCTGCAGCGCCAGGTGGGCAACTTCCCGCAGGCGTTCAGCCATGTGCCGCTGATCGACACGGCCCTGCGGCTGACCGCGAGCGGAGCGTACGGCGGCTGAGCCCTCGGGGTTCCGGGAGCGACCCGCCCGCGTGACATACACCACACGAGGCAGGCGGTCGCTCAAACCCCTCGCGGGGACGACGAGTTGTCGGGTCAAGGGGCGGCAGGATCCGCCCCTTGACCGCGGGGTGATGGTCCTTGGACACGCACCCGAGTAGCGTCCGCCGAATGGACACTCAGGGCGGCATCACCGTGCAACGGGCACTTGAGCTGCCAGGACTCCACGGCGGGCTGCCCGAGGTCGTCGCGGGCGCCGACCGGCTGAACCGCACAGTGCGCTGGGTGCACGCCGGTGAGGTCCCGAACATCGCCTCGCTCCTCAAGGGCGGCGAACTGCTGCTCACGACCGGCCTCGGCCTCGGGACCCGCCCCGCCGAGCAGCGCGCCTTCGTCCGCAGGCTCGCGGAGCGCCAGATCGCGGCACTGGTGGTGGAGCTGGGGCCGCGCTTCAACCGGCTGCCGTCGACGATCGTGGACACCGCGCGGGCGGCTGGGCTGCCGCTCGTACAGCTGCACCGCGAAGTGGCCTTCGTGTCCGTGACCGAAGAGATCCACACCGAGATCGTCAACGGGCACTACACACTGCTGAGGCGTGCCGAGGAGGTCCACCTGCGGTGTACGCAGGCGCTGCTCGGCGGCGGTGGTATCCCGCAGGTCCTCGGTATCCTCGCGGACTTCACCGCCAACCCGGTGTTCCTGGAGACGGCGGACGGTCAGCTGCTGTACGCGGCCGGGCCCGGGGCCGGTGACGCGGGCGCCGACCCGTTGCAGGTCTGGGAGGGGCTGCGCGGCCAGCGGGAGGCGCGCGAGGAGGGGCCGCCCGCGAACGGCGTGCTGGTGGACGTGCCGGGCGGCGGGCACGGCGCGGGCGCCGTACGGGCCAGGATCGCCCTGCTCGCGGTGTCCGCCCCTCTCCTGCCCGTGCACCGGATCGCGGCGGAACGGGCCGCCGGGATTCTCGCGGTCGTCCTGATGCAGGCGCGCCAGGAGGAGGAGCTCGCGGCCCGCGGGCGCGGCGACTTCCTGACGGACCTGGCGCAGGGGCGCATCAGCGCCGAGGACGCCCCCGCGCAGGCCAGGGTGCTCGGCTTCAAGCCGGGCGACGGGCCGCTGCTGCCGGTGGTGATGCGGCTCGCGGCCGAGCTGTCGCCGACGGGCAACTGGGCGGTGCTGGCGCGGGCCGTCCTGGAGGAGCTGTCGGCGGTGGGTGTGCCGGTGCTCCTTGGCGTACGTCCCGTGGAGGGCCGGGTGCCGCTGCTGCTCGGCCTGCGCACCGAATCCGAACGCACCGCGGTGGCCGACCGGGTCGCGGCGGCGCTGCGGGCCGGGGTGGAGCGGGCCGGCCTCGGGCGCTCGGGCGGCATTCCGCCGGTCGTGGTCGTCGGCGTCGCGGGCAACTGGGCGGCGGCGTCCGCGGGTCTGCGGCACGCCGCGGAGACGGCGACGGCGGCGGAAGGTCTCTCCGAGCGGCCCTGGTACGACGCACGGCGCCTGGACATCGACCTGCTCCTGTGGCGCCTGCGCGAGCACCCGGACCTGGCGGCCTTCGTGGACCGGGCGATCGGCCCGCTCCGCGACCACGACCGGACGTCACGCCCGCCGTTGCTGCCCACGCTGCAGACGTATCTCGCACACGCGGGGCGCAAGGCGGAAACGGCACGTGAGCTGCACCTGAACCGCCAGACGCTCTACAACCGGCTGGCACGCATCTCGGAGCTGCTGGGCACCGACCTGGACGACCCCCAGACCGTCCTGGCCCTGAGCCTGGCGCTACGGGCCCGCAGGCACACGGCTTAGCGTCAGCCCGGCCGGAAGCGGGTGGGCCGGGAACCAAGCCGCGCAGGCACCATCACGCCGGCCGGCCCAGACCGACGTCGGAGGGTTTGCAGCGGCTGATGGATCTGACGTCGGTGCGGGTACGGGTGCACACTCCACGGCCGCGCATTCATCACCGCACCTCAGCCGACCAGCTCGTCAACCGATCAGCACCCCACCCGATCAGCCCGTCAACTCGTCGTACACGCTCAACACCTGCGTGACGGTCTCGTCCTCGGTCGGCCAGGTAGCCGCCTGCGCCCGCCCCGCGTCCCCGAGCCACTGGCACCGCGCGGGATCCGCCAGCAACCGCACAACAGCCCCCGCGAGGGCCTCCGTGTCCCCGTAAGCGACGAGTTCGGCCGCGTCACCCACCAGCTCGGGCACCCCGCCGACCGCCGTGGCGACCAGCGGCACACCCGCCCGCAGAGCCTCCTGCGCGAGGACGGAACGCGCCTCCCACCGGCTGGACAACACCGCGATGTCGGCGACGGCCAGCAGCTCGGCAATGTCCTCACGGTGCCCGATGAGCCTGACGGGCAGCGCCTCGGCCTCGATCCGACGCTGAAGCCCGCCCCGCTCACGGCCCTCTCCGGCGATGACCAGCAGCGGTACCGGATCGAGATCGCGCCACGCACGGGCCGCGTCCAGCAGGGCTCCGTATCCCCGGTGCCGCACGAGGCTCCCGACGGCCATGATCAACGGTCGGTCGACGGCGCCCAGTTCGGCACGCGCCTTGCTCTCGTGGGCGTTCACCGGCGGGCGTGGCGCGGGCACGGTGACCGGCGCGAGCCGCGCATCGCGCGCCCCCCGGTTGCGGGCCCGGTCGACGAGATCGGACGACGTCCCGAGCACGATGGCGGCGGCCTTGGCGGCCCTGCGCTCCAGCAGGCGTACGAAATGCCCGCGCGCGCCCTCGGCGTGCGCCCGGCTGTGCCAGGTGACGACCAGGGGAACGCGCCGCCCCCTCAACGCCAGCGCGGCCCGCACGGCGGCGTGGAGCCCGTGCGCGTGCACGACGTCCGCCCCGACGCAGGCCGCGCGCAGCGTGCCGACGGCCGCGGGGTCGCTGCGCCCGGCCACGGATACGAAGTTGGCTCCGGCGCCGACGAAGTCATAGGTGCGCTCAAGCTCGGCGGGGGCGCACACGGTGACCCGTACGCCCCGTGCGACGAGCCCGGCGGCCAGCGACCTGACGTGCGTGCTGCTGCCCGCGCTGCCACCGCCCAGCACTTGGACAGCGCACAACGGCGACTGGCCGTACGGCGGAATCGGCGGGGTGCTGCTCACGGTGGTCGGAGCTCCTGAGTGGGCGTCGGACAGTGGAAAGGGGGGTGTGACGTACTGCGCCAAGAATGCCAGTCCGCACGCGCGTTCCGGCACCGCGGAAGGACCGAATCCGTACCCGGAGCCGCAACGGCGGCACGGGGATCACTCACATGGGTGATCGTAGGGCGTCAGCGGTCCCCGTGGGCCGCAGCCGCGATCAGAGCTGCCGCGTGGACGACAAGCCCGGTCCTGCCCCGGCCGGCGGCGACGGCGACGCCGAGCGCCGCGCCGAGCGCATGGGCGCCCGTGTCACCGAGCATGGTGCGTTGCTCGACGTCGTCGACGGCAACCGCCGCCGCGGCGCCCATCGGCGCAGCCGCGAGCGCCCTTCCCGTACCCCGCCCGAGCAGCCCCGGAACCCCCAGCGCGAACACCGCACCGGCGGCGCGCCCAGGTCGTACGTCAACAAGATTCACGAGATGCGCGGTGCCCGCGATCACCACCCCCGCAAGGACCTTGTCGACCAGCCGCTCCCTGACCAGCGCCCCTGCGATCAGCCCGGCGGCCCCGACGCCGAACAGCTTCACGGCGCCACTGGTCACCTCGCCGCGCCGCAACGCCCCCAGATGCGCCCGGAATCCACGCCGCCGGTCCCCGGCCCCGACGAAGTCGTCGTACGCCCCACAGACCCCGGCACCCACCACGGCGACCACGACAGCGCCCCGCGCACGCCCGGGAACGTCCGCCAAGACCGCCCCCACCACACACCCGGCAACAACAGCGGGACCGGCGCACAGATCGACAACACGCCCGGCGAAATTCGTCCGCTCCCCCAGAGCGACTCCCCCGGGCTGCCACCGCCGCAGCCCACGATAGACACCGCGCGTCGCACCAAACCCCGCAAAGAAGGCCCCACCCACGCCATACATCCTCACTGCCATGCACCCACCCCCAAGAGACCGTATTCACTCCGGGGCCTCCCCCCAAATAGACCTGCGGAGACCCACCGACGTGAGGGGGCGGGACGCGGAGGGGGTGGTGTTCGGGACGTAAAGCGTGATTTGTGGGCCTCACCCCGGGAGGTCTTTCGGCAACCCCGCAGCGCGCCTAAATCATGCAGTCCCGAACGCCGCCCCCGGAGCGTCACGCCCCCGCGCCCACCACACACCCCACCACACACTCCACTCGCCGCACGCGCCCACGCACCACGCACCCCACTCAACACGCCCGGCCGGCAAGAGGCCTACGCGTCCGCACGAGCCGCGGCAAGCAACTCCTCCGCATGCGCCCGAGCCGTCTCCGAGTCCTCCTGGCCCGCCAGCATCCGCGACAGCTCCCGAACCCGGTCCTCGCCCTCCAGCACGGTCACACCACTGCGGGTCACGGATCCGTCGCTCGTCTTCTCGACCAGCAACTGCCGGTCGGCGAAGGCCGCGACCTGCGGCAGGTGCGTCACCACGACAACCTGCGCCGACTTGGCGAGCTTCGCCAGCCGCCGCCCGACCTCGACCGCCGCCTTGCCGCCGACACCCGCGTCGACCTCGTCGAAGAGGTACGTCGGCACGGGGTCCGATCCGGCGAAGACAACCTCCACCGCGAGCATCACCCGCGAAAGCTCACCGCCCGACGCGCCCTTGGCGATCGGCCGCGGCAGGGTCCCCGGATGCGGGGCGAGCAGCAGCTCGACCTCGTCCACGCCTGCGGGGCCGTACGCGACGAGCCGACCGCCCACCTCGATCCCGTTCTCCGGGTCCTCGGTCTGCTTGACGTCGATCGACACGCGCGCGTGCGGCATGGCGAGCGAGGCCAGTTCCTCCGTGACGGCGTCGGCGAACCGCTTGGCGGCCTCCGTACGGGCGTCGGTCAGGGCCTGGGCCAGCCCGGCCAGTTCGCCCCGCAGCACATCGCGTTCCGCCGCCAGGTCACCGATCCGGTCGTCGTCGCCCTCCAGGTCGGTGAGGCGTGCGGCGCCCTCCTGGGACCACTGCAGGACGGCGGCGACATCCTCGCCGTACTTGCGGGTGAGCTGGGTGAGGGCCGCCCGGCGCTCCTCCACCGCGGACAGCCGCAGCGGGTCGGCGTCGAGGTTGTCCGCGTATCCGGCCAGCTCGCCCGCCACATCGCCCAGCAGGATGCCGATCTCGCCGATGCGTTCGGCGAGGACGGCGAGCGCCGGGTCGTGGGAACGTACGGCGTCCAGGGCCCGGTGCGCCCCGGCGACCAGCATGGTCGCGTCGATGTCCTCGGCGTCCTCGGGGTTGCCGGCCAGCGCGGCGTGCGCGACGGTCGCGGCCGAGGCCAGCGCCTCGGCATGGCCCAGCCGTTCGGCCTCGGCGGCGAGTTCGACATCCTCGCCGGCCAGCGGCTCGACGTTGTTGATCTCCTCAAGCCCGAAACGGAGCAGATCGGCTTCCTGGGCGCGCTCACGCGCAAGTGTGGTCAGCTCCTCCAGCTCCGCCGAGACGGACCGGAGACGACGGTGGGCCGCCGTGTACTTGACGTGCGGCGCCACGACGGCGTCACCCGCGTACCGGTCGAGCGCCTGCCGCTGCCGGGCGGGCCGCAGCAGACCCTGCTGGTCGGTCTGTCCGTGCACGGCGACGAGGTCGTCGGCCAGTTCGGCGAGCAGCCCCACCGGCACGGAACGCCCGCCGAGGTGGGCGCGCGAGCGCCCCTCAGCCGATACGGTCCTGCTGACCAGCAGCGCCCCGTCGTCGAGTTCGGCGCCGGCCTCCCGGGCCCGCAGCGCGGCGGGCGCGTCGGCGGGCATGGTGATCCGCCCCTCGACGACCGCGGCCTTGGCGCCGACCCGTACCAGCGCCGGGTCGGCGCGCCCGCCGAGCAGCAGCCCAAGGCTGGTGACGATCATGGTCTTGCCCGCGCCGGTCTCGCCGGTCACCGCCGTGAACCCCGGTGACAGCTCGACGACAGCATCGTCGATAACGCCCAGCGACCGTATCCGCATCTCCTCCAACACGGACACGACCTTACGAGGTCTGGTGCCCGGTGTGCGACGGCCCCCGCTCCCACACCCTCCCGAAAGTCCTCGGGAGGGCTTCGGGACGGCCTCGTGCCTGGTCCCGGAAGCTCTCCGCAGGGTGCGGAAAACCCACCCCGGGCCCGGGTGATCACCCCATGGTGCCCGCGCCCGCCACCGGGCACTCTGAATCTCCTGAGTACGGGATTGGCGCGATCGGCCCTGCGTGGCCGCCGCCCCGCCTACGTCGGCACGGCGGTGACGGCGCTTTTCGCGGCGCCCGTGGTGAGCGCGTCGACGACCATGCTCACCGAGACGGGCGGCGACGGCGTATCGGCCGGCGTGAGCGAGATGGCGACTGCCCTGCTGATCGGATCCATCTACATGTCGATTTTCGTCGTCGTGTCGACGATGGGCACGGCCGTGGTCCAGCAGCATCGCGAGCTCGCGATGGTCCGGTCGATCGGCGCCCGGCCCCGCCAGGTCCGCCGTGCCGTGGCCGTTCAGGCCCTGCCGCTTCGCTGCCCGCGGCCATCACCGGTTTCGCGCTGGGCGCGGCACTGGCCAGGCGCTGGCTAGACGGGATGCGAAGCCACGGGCTGATACCGCGCCAGGTGGACTTCCACTGCAGCTGGGTCGCGCGGCCGGTCTGCCTCGCGGTCGCCGTGCTGACCTCCACGGCCGCCGCTCTGCCGGCCTCCCTGCGCTTCTCCCCGAGCACCGCACCGGCTCCGCGGGCAGCACGGGAGAGGTCTGGCTGGACTACTTCGGGACGGGTCTGTACGCGGGCTTCGCCGCCATCGGCGCGGCGAACACGCCGGCGGCACAGTGCTGCCGACTCTCCTTGCCACCGGCCTGCCGGTCGGGTCCGCGATGCGCCGCCGCGCGACAACCACGGTCAACGCGACGGCATGACGGCATGACTGCGTGACCCGGTGCGCGCTCCGCACGGACTCAGTTGGGCGCGCCGCGCCAACCCGCCACGGGCAGGGCGAACTTGGCGACGAGCCGGTCGGTGAAGGACGCGTGGTGCAGTCGCGCCAGCCGTACGGGCACGGCGCCCCGCCTGACCTCCACCCGTGCCCCGGCGGGCAGTTCGACGGTCCTGCGCCCGTCGCACCACAGCACCCCGTGCGGCGTATGGGGCTGCACCTCGACGGCCAGCACCGAGTCCGGCGAGGTCACCAGGGGCTTGGCGAACAGCGCATGGGCGCTGATCGGCACCATCAGCAGTGCCTCCACCTCCGGCCAGACCACGGGCCCGCCGGCCGAGAAGGCGTACGCCGTGGAGCCGGTCGGAGTGGCACAGACGATGCCGTCACAGCCGAAGCCGGTCACCGGACGGCCGTCGATCTCCAGGACAACCTCCAGCATCCGCTCGGGCGAGACCTTCTGCACGGCGGCCTCGTTGAGTGCCCAGTCGGTGTGCACGACGCTGCCGTTGTTGTGCACGATGACGTCGAGAGTCATCCGCTCCTCGACTTCGTACGCGCGCGTGACGACCCGGTCGACCACCTTGTCGAGGTCGTCGCGCTCGGCCTCCGCGAGGAAGCCGACCCGCCCGAGGTTGACACCGAGCATCGGCACCCCGGAGGCGCGGGCGAACTCGGCGCCGCGCAGCAGCGTCCCGTCCCCGCCCAGGACGATCAGTAGTTCACAGCCGTCGAGCACACCGGGCGAAGCCTCCGCCACCAGCTCGACGGACGACGGCAGCGGCAGATCGGCCGCCTCCGCGGCGAGCACGCGAACCCCGATTCCGCTGCGCAGCAGTCCCGTTACGACCAGTTCGGCGCTGCGGATCGCCGCTGGGCGACCGGTGTGCGCCAGCAGGAAGACGGTCCGCGCCGCATCCGATGCTTCTGTTCCAGCTGTTGTCGTTGTCAACGCGGCCCCTCCGCCACTGCACGGTCAACGTCTTCCGGGTCCAGTTCGGGAGCCCCGGCCCGGAGCCAAAGAAAGTACTCGACATTTCCCGAGGGCCCCGGCAACGGGCTCGCGGTCACACCCCGTACACCGAGTCCGAGCGCCCATGCCCGCCGCGCCACGGCCCGTACCGTCTCCGCGCGCAGCTCGGTGCTGCGCACAACTCCGCCGCTGCCCAGGCGTTCCTTGCCCACCTCGAACTGCGGCTTGACCATCAGGACCAGGTCCGCGTCCGGGGCCGCGCATCGCACGAGCGCCGGAAGCACCAGCCCCAAAGGGATGAAGGACAAGTCGCCGACAATGATGTCCGCCGCCCTCCCGTCGATCATCTCAAGAGTCATTTCCCGCACGTTGGTACGGTCCTTGACGGTCACACGTTCATCGGACTGCAAAGACCAGGCGAGCTGGCCGTAGCCGACGTCGACCGCGACGACCTCAGCGGCCCCGGCCCGCAGGAGCACATCGGTGAATCCGCCGGTCGACGCCCCGGCGTCCAGCGCCCGCCGCCCCTCGACAGTCAGCCCCAGCGGAGTGAACGCCTCCAGCGCACCCGCCAGCTTGTGCCCGCCGCGCGAGACGTAGTCGGGGTCGTTGTCATCGTTGAGCACCAGGACGGCGGCACTCGTCTCGACCTGTGTGGCGGCCTTGGTCGCGGTGGTGCCGGCCACCTTCACCCGCCCTGCGGCGATCAGCTGGGTCGCGTGCTCCCGTGAGCGTGCGAGATTCCGGCGGACCAGCTCGGCGTCGAGGCGGCGTCGCGCGACTCCTGCCACGTTCGGTTCAGCTCCTGTTTTCGTACGGGGAAGGGGGCGCCGGTGGTCCCGGGCGTGCGTCGAGCGCGGTCAGCGCCTCACGCAGCCCCCCGTGTACATCCTCGTACACCTCGATGTGTCCGTCCGACGGGAGGTGGTCCGCATCGGCAAGACGCTCCAGGTACGCGTCCACCTCGGCGTGCCCGGTAGGGGTGCGCACCACCTCGATGGGCGCTGGACCGGCCGGTGCGTGCTCCGGACCTGCGGCAGTCCCGTCGGCGGCCGCCGGGCCCGCGGGCCCCTGGGGCCCGGTCCCGGGGGCGTCCCGCCCCCCTGCGAACCCCTGACTCCCGGAGTCGGCCCCCTGACCCGCCATCGCGTCGTTCATGGCACGACGCTACCCCGAAGCGCTGGGGTACCGTCGATCTCAATGGCGACGACGCAGGAGTGCCGCAGCGCGCTCGACAAGCTCTCGGACAACCTGGCTCGGGCCGACGACGGCGTGCGTGGCGCCGTGGCGCTCGACCGCTCGTTGAGCTGCCACATCGCCGATCTCGATGTCTCCTTCACCGGCCGCCTGACGGCCGGCCGGATCGACGTCGTCGAGACCCTGAACGGCAGCCCGCGCGAGCGCGCCGAGATCAGGCTCGCCATGACGGGCGACGATCTGCTCGCGCTGGTCGGCGGCGAGCTGAACTTCGCGAGGGCCTGGGCCACCGGCCGAGTCAGGCTGGAGGCGGGCTTCCGTGACCTGTTGCGCCTCAGGAAGCTCCTGTAGGGACCGAGGCCGTCAGGAAGCTGCTGCAGCGGCCCCGGCCGCCGCCTTTCCGGTACGAGTACGAGTCCGGCGCGACGCCGGCACCACCAGCGGCGTCCCGGTCTCCGGGTCGTCGATCACCAGGCAGCGCAGTCCGAAGACCCGCTCGACCAGCTCCGCGGTGACCACCTCGGCGGGCGGCCCCTGCGCGACGATCTCGCCCTCCCGCATGGCGATCAGGTGCGTGGCGTAGCGCGCCGCGTGATTCAGATCGTGCAGTACGGCGACGAGTGTGCGCCCCTGCGTCTCGTGCAGCTCCGCGCACAGATCCAGTACGTCGATCTGGTGCTGAATGTCGAGGAAGGTCGTGGGCTCGTCGAGCAGCAACAGCGGTGTCTGCTGGGCGAGGGCCATCGCGATCCAGACGCGCTGCCGCTGACCGCCGGACAGCTCGTCGACGTAACGCTCGGCCAGATCGGCGACGCCCGTCGAGTCCATCGCCTCCCCGACGATCCGCTCGTCCTCGGGCGACCACTGCCGCAGCAGCCCCTGGTGCGGGTAGCGCCCGCGCGCCACCAGGTCGGCGACCGTGATCCCGTCCGGCGCGATCGAGGACTGCGGCAGCAGTCCCAGTGTCTTGGCCACCTTTTTCGCCGGCATGGAACCGATGACATTGCCGTCGAGCAGCACCCGGCCCCGGGACGGCTTGAGCATCCGCGACAGGGCGCGCAGCAGCGTCGACTTGCCGCAGGCGTTCGGCCCGACGATGACAGTGAAGGAGTTGTCGGGTATCTCGACGGAGAGGTCTTCCGCGATGACCCGCTGGTCGTAGCCGAGGGTCACCAATTCCGCGGTGAGGCGCTGCACTGGCATGCTCCTGGAGTTCTGCACAGCCGAACCGGCCGAATGGGCCGAGGCGCTCGGAAGATTCAAATCGGTCGGGTGCGGGTGCGAGGTCATATGCGCCCCGCCTTGCGTTCGGTGACCAGCAGCCACAGCAGATAGCAGCCACCGAGCACCCCGGTCACCACGCCCACCGGCAGCTGACTGTCCCCGAAGGCCTGCTGGGCCACCCAGTCGGCGACCACCAGCAGAGCGGCACCCATACAGGCCGCGGCCCCGACGTTGGGCCCCGGTGAGCCCGTCACCCTGCGGGCGAGCTGGGGCGCGCTGAGCGCCACGAAGGCGATGGGGCCCGCGGCGGCCGTCGCCACGGCGATGAGCATGACGGCGGCGAGCATCAGCACCAGCCGGCTGCGTTCCACGCTCACCCCGAGCGCGTACGCCGAGTCGTCGCCCATCTCCAGCATGCGCAGCGCACGCCCGTGCCCGAAGACCAGCGGCAGCAGGACCAGGCACCCGGCGAGCAGCGGCCAGGCCTGCTCCCAATCCCGGCCGTCGAGCGAGCCGGTCATCCAGACCGTGGCCCGCGTCGCGTCGACCAGGGCGGCCTTGGTGAGGAGATAGTGGTTGACCGCCGTGAGCATGGCGGCGGCGCCGATACCGACGAGCACCAGCCGGTAACCGTGCACGCCCCGCTTCCACGCGAGGAAGTAGACCGCGACGCCGGTCAGCAGGCAGCCGATGAGCGCGCCGCCCGCCACTGCCACGGCCCCGCCCTTGAACACGACGATGACGGTGAGCGCGCCGACCGTCGCACCCTGGCCGAAGCCGATCACATCGGGACTGCCCAGCGGGTTGCGGGAGAGGGACTGGAAGACCGCGCCCGACACTCCGAGCGCCACACCGACCAGCAGCGCGACGACGACCCGTGGCATCCGCAGGTCGGTCACGATGAATTCCTGCGCGGCGGTGCCGTTGCCGAGCAGGGTGCGTACGACGTCGGCGGGCGACATCGGGAAGTCGCCACTGCCGATGAGGACGATGCCCACCGCGAGCGCCACCACGGCGAGCAGCAGCATCGCGAGGAGCGCCCTGGGGTCGAGTCGGACGGAGAGCCCGCCGGGGGTACGTATCGCGCGGGATCCGGGGGGCCTCACCCGGGCAAGAACGCTCACAACTGGGCCATCTTCCGGCGGCGTACGAGGTGGATGAAGACCGGCCCGCCGACGAGCGCGGTCACGATGCCGACCTGCAGCTCGGCGGGGCGGGTGACGACCCGGCCGACGACGTCCGAGCCCAGCAGCAGGACGGGCGCGAGTACCGCCGCGTACGGCAGGATCCAGCGGATGTCGGGTCCCGTGATGGCGCGGACGAGGTGCGGCACCATCAGCCCGACGAAGATGATCGGCCCGCAGGCGGCGGTAGCCGCGCCGCAGAGCAGGGTGACGGAGAGCATGGCGAGTACGCGGGTACGGGTCAGATGCGCACCCAGGGAGCGGGCGGCGTCGTCGCCCATCTCCATGGCGTTCAGCGGCCGGGCGATGAGCAGCGCGAGCAGCACACCGGCGGCGATGAACGGCCAGACCTTGCCGATGACCTCCGCGTTCGCGGAGGCCAGCGAGCCGACCGTCCAGAAGCGGAGCCGGTCGAGGGCCGCGGAGTCCAGCAGCTGTACGGCGTTGACGTAGCCGTAGAGCGCGGCCGTGGCTGCGGTGCCCGCGAGGGCGAGCCGTACCGGCGTCGCCCCCCGGCTGCCCCCCAGGGCGTACACCAGGACCGAGACGACCCCGGCGCCGAGGAACGCGAACCACACATAGCCGGTCAGCGAGGTGATCCCGAGGAAGCTGATGGCGGAGACGACGGCGGCCGACGCACCCGCGTTCACCCCGAGCAGCCCCGGCTCGGCGAGCGGGTTGCGGGTGAGCGCCTGCATGACCGCGCCGGAGAGCCCAAGCGCCGCACCGACGAGCACGCCCAGGACGGTACGGGGCACCCGCACGTCCCGGACGATCACATCATTGCCGGTGCCCGAGGCATCGAACAACGCGTGCCATACGTCGTCCAGCGGGACCGGCTTGGCGCCGATGGCGATACTCGCGACCACGACGAGCGCCAGTACGCCGAGCGAGAGGAGCAACCCGCCGGCCCGCAGAGCACGACGTTTGCGGGGCGCACGGTCCTGGACCTGCACCGCGCTCTGTTTGGGGGGACTGTCGACCAACACCCGGTTAGGTTAGCCTACCCTCGCATCGCGGGCGCTCCCCGATCACGCCGGACTCCCCCTAGAGACCCAGCCGGTCCAGGGCCTTCGCGGGATCCAGCGCGCATGCCCCGTCGCCCGCGTGCGTCCAGGCGGCAGCGCACAGCGCCCGCAGCCCGTCCAGCGCGTCACCGTCACCGTCGACGAACAGCACGTCACCCTGCACGGAGGCGGTCCACCCACCACAGGTGAACCCACCGTCGGCCTCGGCCACTTCGGGCTGCCCGGTCAGCAGGCCCCGCAGATCCGCGTCCACATACGTCGGCCGGCACTTCGGCTCGGCGCCCAGCAGCAGCGCCGCGTCCGTCACCCCGGTCAGTACGAGCAACGAGTCGACGCCCCCCGCGTTCGCGCCCTCGATGTCCGTGTCCAGCCGGTCCCCGACGACGAGCGGCCGCTCGGCGCCGGTCCGCAGCACCGTCTCCCGGTGCATCGGCGGCAGCGGCTTGCCCGCCACCTGCGGCTCGGCGCCCGTGGCGATCCTTACGACCTCCACCGCCGCACCGTTGCCCGGTGCGATCCCCCGCGCACTGGGAATCGTCAGGTCGGTGTTGGACGCGAACCACGGCACGCCCCGCGCGATGGCGTACGAGGCCTCAGCGAACCGGCTCCACGGCAGATCGGGCCCGCCGTATCCCTGCGCGACGGCGACCGGGTCGTCGTCGGCCGACTCCACCGGTTCCAGGCCGCGTTCGCGCAGCGCTACCCGCAGCCCCTCGCCCCCGATGACCAACACCCTTGCCCCGGCGGGTACTTGATCGGCGATCAGCCGGGCCACGGCCTGCGCCGACGTGATCACATCGGCGGCCTCGGCCAGCACCCCGAGCTCCGTCAGGTGCTGCGCCACGGCGTCGGGCGTCCGCAGTGCGTTGTTGGTCACATAGGCGAGATGCATTCCGCCGTCCCTGGCCGCCCCGAGCGCATCGACGGCGTGGACGATCGCCTCACCGCCCGCGTACACCACTCCGTCCAGATCCAGCAGAGCCGTGTCGTACGCCTCCCCCAGCACTCGCGCACTCGCATCGGGACGGGTCCTGATCTGCTGGCTCATTCTGGTCGCGCTCCTCAGTCGATGCCTCTCCCCCGATCATCGCGCATCGGGGTACCCCACTTACGATGCATCAATGAGTACCCATGGTGGGCCAGAGGAGGACCACGGCCTGCGCCTGGTCCCCTTCCGTGGACTGCGATATGTCCCCAAGCAGGTCGGCAGCCTGGCCGCGGTGACCTCGCCGCCGTACGACGTCGTCGTACGGCCGGACGGCCTCCACCATCTGGAATCGGCCGATCCTCACAACATCGTCCGGCTGATCCTCCCGCAGGCGGCCACCCCGGCGGATCGCAACCAGCAGGCCGCCGACACCCTCAGCCGCTGGCTGGGCGAAGGCGTGCTGGCCCCCGATCCCGAACCCGCTCTGTACGTGTACGAGCAGAGCAAGGGCGATCTCCTCCAGCGCGGCCTGATCGGCGCTCTCGCCCTGTCCGCCCCCGCCGAGGGCGTGGTCCTCCCCCACGAGGACGTCATGCCGCACGTGGTCGCGGACCGGGCCGGTCTGATGCGCGCCACCGCCGCCAACCTCGAACCGCTCCTGCTGACCTACCGCAGCGACGGCGACGACAGCGGCGCGATGGCCGTCATCGACCGCACCATCCAGCGCGCCCCGCTGCTGTCCACCACCACGGAGGACGGTTTCAGCCACCGTCTGTGGTCCGTCACGGACCCCGCCGAACTGGGAGCGGTCTCCACCGACCTGTCCAACCGCCAGGCCCTGATCGCCGACGGACACCACCGCTGGGCGACCTGCCTGCGCCTCAGGTCGGAGCAGGCCGCCCCGGGCCCCTGGGACTACAGCCTGGTCCTCCTCGTCGATACGGCGAGCTACCCGCTCCAGGTCCGCGCCATCCACCGCCTGCTGCACCGCCTGCCCGTGGCCGAAGCGCTGGCGGCGGTGGCCGACACGTTCCGCGTCCGCGAAATCCCCGGCCCGCTTCCGCAGGCCATGGACGCCCTGGCCGAGGCCGCCGCGGCAAGCAACGCGTTCCTCCTCGCGGGGGACGGCGCGTTCCACCTCGTCGACCGCCCCGACGAGGCCCTGCTCGCCCGTACGGTCCCCACGGACCGTCCCGCCGCCTGGCGCACCCTCGACGCGACAGTCCTGCACACCACACTGCTGGACCACCTGTGGTCGATCCCGGACGCCCCCGAGGACATCGCCTACATCCACGCCACGGAGGCGGCCGTCGAACAGGCGGAACGCCATGGGGGGACAGCTGTCCTCATGCATCCGGTACGTGAGGAAGTCGTCCGGGACCTCGCCCGCCAGGGCGTCATGATGCCCCGCAAGTCCACGTCGTTCGGCCCCAAGCCGGCGTCCGGCCTGGTACTGCGCAGCCTCGATCTGAGCTGACTGAGGCAGAACGCAAAAGGGCGGCACCCCCGCGGGGGTGCCGCCCTTCATTCATGCATGCCGCTGGTGCGTGCGATCAGTCCTTGTCGCCCTCAACAGGCTCCACGAACAACGTGCCCGCGATCCCGGGCGCAGCCTTGGGCTCGACCTCGACCTCGACCTCGACCTCGACCTCGACGTCGTCTTCCACCTCAGCGCTGTCATCCACCTCGGTGTCCTCAGACTCCGCCGGAACGGCCGCGTCCACGCCCGCGTCGACATCGGCGCTCGCATCGACATCGACATCGGCGTCGGCGTCGGCGTCGTCCGCATCCTCGTCGTCACCGAGCGCGTCCACGAACTCCACGCCGTCAAGCGCGGCGAGCCGGTCCGAAGCGTCCGTCGAGCCATCCTTGTCGGCCTCGGCCGACTTGGCGAACCACTCGCGCGCCTCGGCGTCACGCCCTGCGGTCAGCAGCGCGTCGGCGTAGGCGTACCGCAGGCGCGCGGTCCACGGCTGTACGGAAGTCGACCCCAGCTCGGGCCCCTGCAGCGTCACGATGGCCGCATCGATCTGCCCCATGTCCCGGCGTGCACCGGCAGCGACCATCCGCATCTCGACCTGACCTGCCTTGTCGAGCTTCTTCACCTCGGGCTCACCGGCCATCGCCATCGCCCGCTCGGGCCGGCCGAGACCGCGCTCGCAGTCCGCCATGACGGGCCACAGCTCTACGCTGCCGGTCATACGACGGGCCGCACGGAACTCCGCGAGGGCCTCCGTGTACCGCTGCGTCGCATAGGCCGCGAAGCCCGCGGCCTCACGCACCGCCGCCACACGCGAGGCGAGGCGCAGGGCAATACGCGAGTACTCGTAGGCCTCCTCGGGCTCCTCGTCGATGAGGTTGGCAACCATGACGAGGTTCTTCGCGACATCCTCGGCAAGCGTCTTCGGCAGGCTCATGAGCTCCTGGCGAACGTCCTTGTCGATCTCGCGCCCCGTGACGTCCTCGGGGATGGGAAGCCGCTTGATGGGCTCGCGGTCGCGATCGTCACGCTGGAAGCCACCACGCTCCCGGTCGTCCCCACGCGGACCACGGTCGTCACGCCGGTCGTCACGACGCTCGAAGCCGCCACCGCGGTTGTCATCGCGACGAGGTGCACTGGACGGACGGTCATCACGGCGCTGGAACCCGCCACCGCTGCCACCGGTGGGGCGGTCGTCACGGCGCGGAGGACCGCTCGGGCGGTCGTCACGACGCTGGAACCCACCGCTGCCACCGCTGGGGCGGTCATCGCGACGCGGACCACTCGACGGACGGTCGTCACGACGCTCGTAGCCGCCACCACCACTGGGACGGCCACCACGATCATCACGACGGGGTGCACCACGGTCGTCATCACGACGGGGACCACTGGAGGGACGGTCGTCACGACGCTGGAACCCACCGCCACTGCCACCGGACGGCCGGTCATCACGACGCGGACCACTCGACGGACGGTCATCACGACGCTCGAAGCCGCCACCGCTGCCACCGGACGGCCGGTCATCACGACGCGGACCACTGGAGGGGCGATCGTCACGACGCTGGAACCCACCACCGGTCGGACGGTCGTCGCGGCGCTGGAAACCGCCACCGCTGCCACCGCTGGGCCGGTCATCGCGACGCGGACCACTCGACGGACGGTCGTCACGACGCTGGAAACCGCCGCCACCGCTGCTCGGGCGGTCGTCACGACGCTCGTAGCCGCCACCACCACTGGGACGGCCACCACGATCATCACGACGGGGTGCACCACGGTCGTCATCACGACGGGGACCACTGGAGGGACGGTCGTCACGACGCTGGAACCCACCGCCACTGCCACCGGACGGCCTGTCATCACGACGCGGACCACTCGACGGACGGTCGTCACGACGCTGGAACCCACCGCCACTGCCACCGGACGGCCTGTCATCACGACGCGGACCACTCGACGGACGGTCGTCACGACGCTGGAACCCACCGCCAGCGGGACGGTCGTCACGGCGAGGGCCGCTGCTCGGGCGGTCGTCACGACGCTCGTAGCCGCCACCACCACTGGGACGGCCACCACGATCATCACGACGGGGCGCGCCACGGTCGTCATCACGACGCGGACCACTCGACGGACGGTCATCACGACGCTGGAACCCACCGCTGCCACCACTGGGGCGGTCGTCACGACGCGGACCACTGGACGGGCGATCATCACGACGCTGGAAACCGCCGCCACCGCCAGCGCTGCTGGGACGCGTGCCACGGTTGTCGTCGCGGCGGGGGGCGCCGCGGTCGTCGCGCGCGCCGCCAGTGGGACGGTCGTCCCGACGGGAGCCACCGCGATCATCGTCCCGGCGCGGCCCACGGTCGTCACGACCGCCGCGGAAACCGCCCCTGTCTTCGCCGTCCCGGCGGCGCGAGTCGCGCTCCGGACGATCGTCGGGGGTGTTGGTGGACATCGGTATGGCTCCTGTCTTGGGGTAACGCAGTCATTCTCGCGCAGCCGGCCGTCGGACGCGCTTTGGGAAAAACAAAAAGGACCCTTGGTCCAGCGTGGACGCTGGACCAAGGGTCCTGAAAGATTGTTCGGCGGTGTCCTACTCTCCCACAGGGTCCCCCCTGCAGTACCATCGGCGCTGAAAGGCTTAGCTTCCGGGTTCGAAATGTAACCGGGCGTTTCCCTAACGCTATGACCACCGAAACCCTATCGGGTTCTAGCGAACAAGCACACTCTTCAATTAAGTAAGTGGATCTGTTCAACCGGTGCGACTGTTCGCAACCCGGGAACAACACAGTGGACGCGAGCAACTGAGGACAAGCCCTCGGCCTATTAGTACCAGTCAGCTCCACCCGTTACCGGGCTTCCACATCTGGCCTATCAACCCAGTCGTCTACTGGGAGCCTTAACCACTCAAGGTGGTGGGAATACTCATCTCGAAGCAGGCTTCCCGCTTAGATGCTTTCAGCGGTTATCCTTTCCGAACGTAGCCAACCAGCCGTGCCCTTGGCAGGACAACTGGCACACCAGAGGTTCGTCCGTCCCGGTCCTCTCGTACTAGGGACAGCCCTTCTCAATATTCCTACGCGCGCAGAGGATAGGGACCGAACTGTCTCACGACGTTCTAAACCCAGCTCGCGTACCGCTTTAATGGGCGAACAGCCCAACCCTTGGGACCGACTCCAGCCCCAGGATGCGACGAGCCGACATCGAGGTGCCAAACCATCCCGTCGATATGGACTCTTGGGGAAGATCAGCCTGTTATCCCCGGGGTACCTTTTATCCGTTGAGCGACAGCGCTTCCACAAGCCACTGCCGGATCACTAGTCCCGACTTTCGTCCCTGCTCGACCCGTCGGTCTCACAGTCAAGCTCCCTTGTGCACTTACACTCAACACCTGATTGCCAACCAGGCTGAGGGAACCTTTGGGCGCCTCCGTTACTCTTTAGGAGGCAACCGCCCCAGTTAAACTACCCATCAGACACTGTCCCTGATCCGGATCACGGACCGAGGTTAGACATCCAGCACGACCAGAGTGGTATTTCAAGATTGACTCCACACACACTGGCGTGCATGCTTCAACGTCTCC